>NZ_JBBJCN010000001.1:0-1292863 GCF_037622515.1 Pedobacter superstes | reverse complement strand
TGGGAAAACTATATTTTTACTTGTACGTTTCTATTTATACATCATGGCTAAGATTTCATTTATATCTTTATCTTTGCCTCTTTAACAAAAAGCATGAACATCAATTACGGTGCAAGAAGAGAAGTAATGCAGCATATTGAAAAATATATGCTGGATAATATTGGCGAGTATTTGAAGCCAATAGATACTATATGGCAACCTGCTGATTTTTTACCGGACTCAAGCAGCGAGAATTTCCTACAGGAGGTTAAAGAATTGCAGGAAACTGCAAAAGGCTTGCCTTATGATTTCTTTGCGGTACTTATAGGTGATACTATAACTGAAGAAGCATTACCAACATACGAATCCTGGTTAGCAACTGTTGAAGGGGTGTCTAAGGATGAAGAGGGAGGCTGGATGAAATGGTTGAGACACTGGACAGGTGAAGAAAACCGCCATGGAGATTTATTGAATAAATATTTATACTTATCTGGACGTGTGAATATGCGCCAGATGGAGATCTCAACCCAGTATTTAATTGCTGATGGATTTGATATCGGAACCGATAGAGATCCTTACAGAAATTTTATTTATACAAGCTTCCAGGAATTGGCTACTAATGTTTCTCATAGAAGGGTCGCTTCTCTGGCTAAAAAAGAAGGAGACACATTATTATCTAAAATGTGTGGTTTTATTGCCGGAGACGAGGCGCGCCATGCTAAAGCCTATATGGATTTTATTTATCAGATTATGCAGGTTGATCCAAATGAGGTGATGATCGCATTTGAAGATATGATGAAGAAAAAGATTGTAATGCCAGCGCATTTCCTACGTGAGATGGGCAAAAAGGCAGGCGATACGTTTACACATTTTGCCGATGCAGCGCAACGTCTAGGAGTTTACACTGCTATCGATTATGTAGATATATTACGTGATCTGATAAAAGAGTGGGAAATTGAGAAAGTAACTGGATTGGATGAATCTGGTGAAAAAGCCAGGGATTATCTTGTGAAATTACCAGATCGCTTAATCAGGCTTGCTGAACGAATGAAATCACCAACTCTTAATTATCAATTTAGCTGGATACATGCTATGTAAAGAAAAAGGGAAGTAACAAAAATTACTTCCCTTTTTCTTTAATCCTCAGGAGCATCGTCGACAGAATGTTCATTTTGTTTTCTTTCGTCTATCCATTCGGTTTTGTGGCCACTTTCAGTTGAGTTAGGGTTACCACCTGAATTATTATTAATAATAAACTGTTCATTATCGGCGCCTTCACTCATTTCCTGATTTGGATAAGGTTTTTCGTTAATGGTATTGAAATTATCATCGTCAGGATGTTGTTTTCCTACAGAAGATTCTTGTTGTGTTAATCTGGAAGGGATTTTATCGTTTTCTGACATAATGCTAGGTATTTGTTATTAATATAACCCTATGCCAGTTTTTTTGTTGAATTAAATAATTTCTAATTATTGCTGCTGTTGCTGTTGTTGTTCAATGCGCTCTGTATATAATTGAAAACTATTTACAGAGAAGCCTGCTGGTTTTTCAACTGGAAATTCAACTAATTCATTTTCTTCATGAACATCATTCTCGTAAGATACTGATACCGATACTTCCAGATTATGTCTCGCCTGGCCCTTATAAACTCCTTTTACTGGGGTACAGTCTGGAAAGTTCCGTCCTACAGCTAACCGAACATGGGTTTCATTTGCAACGCAATTATTTGTTGGATCAAGACCTAACCAACCGTAGCCCGGAAGGTAAGTTTCAACCCATGCATGAGTTGCTCCTTCACCGCGCATCCCGTTTTTATTTGGGCAAACATACCCGCTAACATATCTTGAAGGGATATTTAATAACCGCAGCATTACCAAGAGTATGTGAGCAAAATCCTGACACACACCTGCCTTTAACTTCCAAACCTCATCGAGACGAGTTTCTACAGTAGTGATTCCGGGGATATACTTATAATTATCGAAAATATATTTTGTGTAACGTAAAGCTGTTTGATAGGGGGTTTCGTGATGTATACGTTGCTGTTCCACAACTTCTTTTAATTCGTTCAGGCCTTCGAAATGTTCCTGTAGTAAATAATCAACGTAAGGTGTTTTTGATTTTATAGCTGCAAGGTCTATCCATTGCTGCGAAGCAAACATATCATCAACAGGAAGAGGTTTATGATGGGTGGCTACTGAAAGTTTTGAATAGATCTCAAGTTCAGTATGGGGAAGGTAATGAGTAAATGTGCCAACTTCATTTCCAAAATAATCTTTATATATATCCACGTATGGATCACCGCTTATTTTCAAGTCATGACTTAAGACTTCCTGGTAATTATCATTAATGGGAAACAAAATAATTTGATTGGCGCTATCTCTAACCAGTCCGGCGTAGGTATACCGGGTAGTATGCATTATTGTAAATTTAGGCATTGTTTATTTGTTACACTATTATGAATAAGCGAAATATTGAACGTTTAATGCGTCTCCGATTATATATAGTTCTTTTTTTATTGAATATAAGTAGGGGTGTAATCCTTCCTCCCTGATCGACTGCAATGTGCTATATTTTATTCTACTTTCTAAACGACCTATTAGAATAGATATTTCTTTAAACTCGGAAATGTTATTATTGATTCTTAATCGTTCAAGGTATCTGGCAATATTTTTTACCGAATAAAGTACTGAGCGTGGAAAGTCGCTATTAAGAACAACAAGTTCAAGTACATTCTCTGCCTCAAAGCCTTGTCTGTAAGTTTTTAAATATAATTCGTATCCTCCCAGCGACAATAGTACATGTTTCCAATATGAAGTGTCGGTTAATAAGTCAGGATCATTATTTATAGTTCCGAATTTGACATCAAGGATATCGGCCGACTGGATGCCCCCTTCCAGATACTTTCCGATATTCATAAAACTTCTTCCTTCGCCACGCTCCATAGTAACTTCTCCGGTACCGCAGTAAAGCATTCCTTGTCTGATTAATAAATCCAATGCTGAGATCGGATCATCTTTTTTTAGCGAAGAAATAAGTTTGTTATCTTTTATTAAATGATAATATTCATTTAGGCATTGCCACAGATCTTTAGTTATGTGATCCTGAACACTTCGAGCATTTTCTCTGGCTAAGGTTATCATATTTATGATAGAATTCGGATTTTCTTTTCCCGCTATCATATAGAGTAAAACATCTCTGCTATTATGTTCAATAGCTTTTATACCCTCTTCTTCAAGCTTTGTATAAAGCTTTATAACAGGCCGCCAGGTAAATTCGTGAATGGAGTCTTGAGATGAGGCGTAATTAATTTTCAACATTCTCAAAATGCCATCACTGCGTTCAACATAGCGACTTAACCAATATAAATTTGATGCAACTCTACTTAACATTCTGCCTTTGATTTTATGATGCGAGTACCCACGTATCTTTACTGCCTCCGCCTTGTGAGCTATTTACAACCATTGATCCTTCTGTTAGTGCAACGCGAGTAAGTCCACCGGGTACAATCTCAATACCGTCAGGTCCGCAAAGAGCAAAAGGCCTCAAATCAATCCTTCTGGGCATTAATGCACCATTCATATAGCAGGGAGCTGCCGAAAGACTTATAGTAGGCTGGGCAATAAATTGACGGGGATCTTTCAGTATTTCCTCCTTATAATCCGAAATTTCAGAATCGCTTGCAATGTACCCCATTAACATGCCATATCCGCCACTACCATTTGTTTTTTTGATTACCATGCTCTGGATATTTTCAAAAACATATTCTTGCTGATCTTTCTTTTCCAGATGGTAAGTAGGAACATTTTTAAGCAATGGTTCTTCATTAAGATAGTACTTAATCATATCGGGTACATACGAATAAATCGCTTTATCATCAGCAACCCCATTTCCTACGGCATTAACAATAGCCACATTGCCCTTTCTGTATGCGCTCATTAATCCCGCCACCCCTAAAATACTCCCTGGGTTAAACACCAGAGGGTCGAGATATTCATCATCGACACGCCTGTATATTACATCAACCTGTTGCCGGCCATGAGTTGTTTTCATATAAACTTTATGATTATCGACCATAAGATCCCTTCCTTCTACCAATTCAACCCCCATTAAACGAGCTAATGTAGTATGTTCAAAGTAGGCGGAATTATAAGATCCTGGGCTAAGCAATACTATTGTAGGATTTGAAATTTGTCGTGGTGAGATGGCCAGAAGGTTTTTGTATAATATTTCCGGATATTCTGTTACACTTCTGACCCTGCATTGAGGAAGCAGATCCGGAAACAGCCGTTTGGTTATTTCTCTGTTTTCGAGCATGTAGCTTACTCCAGAAGGAGTACGTAAATTATCTTCTAAAACATAATAGGTGCCGTCATTATCGCGGATTAAATCTATTCCTGCAATGTGAACATAAATATCATGAGGTACAGCGACGTTAAACATTTCACGTAAGAAGTGAGGACATGAGTAAATCATCTCAATAGGGATGATTCCATCCTTTACGATGAACATATTGCTGTAAATATCTTTAAGGAATATATTCAGAGCCTTAAGGCGCTGTTTTATTCCGGCTTCTATAAATGTCCAGTCAGATGCTGTAATAATTCTGGGAATGATATCAAACGGAAAAATCTTCTCTACCCCTTCGCCACTGTTATAAACTGTGAAAGTAATCCCCTGGCTCATAAATAACTTTTTTGCCAGTTCTTCCTTTTTGTTTAAGTCGTCAATTGATTCTTTTGAGAGGTAATCAATCACTTTTTTATATGGGGAACGAATATCATGTTCAGAATTGAACATTTCATCCCATGTATTTGATGTTGGTTTGTAATTGTCCAAAAAATTCGGTCCACCCATAAAATATAGTTATTCGGTTCTTGTAAATATATAAGAATAATCTTTTAAATTTTGATTATTGCAATGATTTTATGCGTTAATTGTAATTTTTTTTGGGTAATAGTATCAATTTGTTATGGAAGCTTCTTGATTGCGTCTATAATTAATTTGCAGGCATCCAGAATTTCTGTTTGCGAGATGATTAAAGGAGGAGCTAGCCGTAATGCTGTATCGCAATGGAGAAACCAGTCAATAATAACACCATTCGCAGTTGCAGTTTGACTTACAAACTCTACCTGTTCGAATGTCTCTAATTGAATTGCCAGCATTAATCCCTTTCCGCGAATTTCTTTGATCAGCGGATGAACAAGTAGTTCTCTGAAAAGTGCTTCCTTTTTATCAATGTTATGCATCAGGTTTTCAGTCAAAAGAGCATCGAGGGTTGCAAGGCCGGCTGCGCAACATACGGGATGTCCTCCAAAGGTGGTAATATGTCCAAGAATTGGATTTTCCATCAATGAATTCATCACATTGCGACTCGCAATAAATGCACCTATTGGCATTCCTCCTCCGATACCTTTAGCAAGTAACAGAATATCCGGAACAATATTAAAATGTTCGAATGCAAACAAATGTCCGGTTCGACCGAAGCCAGTTTGAATTTCATCTAAAATAAGTAAAGCACCGACTTCCGTACATCGTTTTCGGAGAGCCAGTAAATAATCAGCATCTGGCACCCTGATTCCAGCTTCGCCTTGTATAGTTTCCAGAATGACACATGCGGTATCTGTGTCAATTTGTTCTAAATCGGGAAAGTGATTGAAGTTTATAAAAAAAACATTGGGTAATAGGGGTCTGTATGCTTCTTTATAGTACTCATTTCCCATTACACTCAAGGCGCCATGGGTGCTTCCGTGATATGCATTATAGCACGATACGATTTTGCTTTTTCCTGTAAATCGCTTGGCTAGTTTTAATGCTCCTTCTGTAGCTTCTGCTCCCGAATTTACAAAATACACAGAGTTAAGTGTTTCGGGTAATACTGATACCAGTTTTTCGGCAAATAATACCTGTGGGGCTTGTACAAATTCGCCATACACAGAAAGATGCATATAGCGGTCAACCTGATCTTTTATAGCTTGAACGACTTTAGGATGCCGATGACCAACATTGCTTACGGCAAAGCCGGAAACCATATCCATGTATTTTTTACCATCGGGGCTATATAAATACATTCCTTCTGCCCGTTCAATTTCCAGTAAACGAGGGGTTGAAGATGTTTGGGCATTGTTAAGTAAAAATAATTGGCGGAGGTTCAACATGAAGTAAAAATACAAAAGCCTCAGAGGTTTGAGGCTTTTGTATTTTTAATATTTTCCTTTTCTTTTCTGCAGATGCTCAATCAGCTGCTGGCGGAACTCCCTTTCGGCCGGATAAATCAAGGCAGCTTTTTGTCTGGGTAACACCTTCGCAAACTCTTCCCGGTAGCGCTTTCTTAACTCCAGAATTTCACTGTCAATTTTAAGCTCATCAACCGGCACGGTTCCAGACTGTTTAAACGACTTTCGCTGATTGTTTTTTATTGAAATAAGTTTTTGAAGTTCTTGCTGGTAGCTGTTATATACAGGCCAGAATCTTTGGGCTTCTTCTGTAGTTAAATCTAATTTTTGTGTTATAAATGCAGCTCTTACCGACTCTATGTTTTGATTTTGCTGAGCGCTTGCGGGGAGCCATAGTGCAGTGCCGAGTAGTATACTATATATCCAGGTTTTCATTTTTTTAATTTAATTCAAGATATTGCTCAATTTCCTGGTCTGTAACATCTGTACTAAGTTCAGAAATGTCAAATTCAGTACCTAAGTTTTTGATAATTAAAGGCGCGTCACCCACATCGCTGTAAAGCTGAAGGTAATCAACTATTTCATCAGCCGGGAGTTTCGCTATTTGTGCTTCTAAATTATTGCTCCTATTGTTGAAATAAAGTCCAAAACTAATTATTGCAACGATAGAGGCTGCAGCAGCGTAAGTTACCCAGCTGGATAACAATTGCCTTATTTTAGGCTGAGAAGTTTTTATTTCCTCAGATTCAATTCTTGTTCTGATTTTCTTCTCAAGCGTATCAAAATAGTTTTCAGGAATTGAAAATTCCTGACTTTCGGATATTGGCTTTAGTTTCTCCAGTTGTATGACAGATGTGATTTTGCTTTCAAGTATGTCAAAATAATTATCAGGAACATTAAAATAAGGTTTCTCATTATCAAATTGACCGACTTTCAGCCGGGAATACAATTGTTGTTGCATTTCGTCAAAATACCTGTCGGGCACAGAGAAAGGATTTGTTTTCTCCATCGCTGCAAGTGTTGGCGCTATTTCTTGCCATTTCTCGTCCATCTCATTCAAATCCATATATTATTGAATCTATTTTGTGCCGATGGTTTAATCATTGCTTAATAAATAATTCTCAATTTTTTTTACCGCGATATGAAAAGAGGCTTTCAATGCACCAACGCTGGTTCCTAAAACTTCCGAGATTTCTTCATATTTCAAGTCATCATAATATTTCATATTAAAAACCAGCCGTTGTTTTTCTGGCAGAGTAATAAGTGCCTGCTGCAGTTTTAATTGAATTTTATCTCCGGAAATCTGGGTGCTATCTGCAAGTGTGTCGGATAGATCATAAGGCATCTCGTCCATGGAAATATTGTTTTTTTGCTTTTTCTTATTTAAAAAGGTGATACATTCATTTGATGCGATGCGGTAGAGCCATGTATATAGCTGTGCATCACTTCTGAAATTTGCAAGGTATTTCCAAACTTTAACAAAAGTATCCTGAACTAGATCGTCGGCATCATCGTGATCGATGACCATACGGCGAATATGCCAGTAGATTTTCTGCTGGTATTTTTTTACAAGCAGGGTGAACGCTTCATCTCGGGTGCGTTCATCGGCAAACATTTTAAGTATTTCCGCGTCTTCAACTTGTTTCATGTACTCTGATAAACCATGAAATTAACAATTTGATTGTTAATTCGCCTATGTCCGGTTAAATACTCAATCCTTAAAATGTGCAATGGTTGCATTGCATGCATGTTCTAAAGCAAGTGGTAAAGAGGCTGTATCCCAGGGATGTGTTGCGCCAAATACGTGGTCTGCGGCAGGTATTAGTAGTAATTGACTGGTGGCCTGTTGATTGTGTAATTCGTAGGCATGTTTAGGATCTACTCCTTTGTCATTCTCTCCATGGATAATTAACCAGGGTTGTGTAATATTTCTTGCTGCAGAAAGTATATCCAGTCTTTCGGTATGCTCGTTGAAATCTTCAAGAAGACTATAAGAAATTGGCATTTGTTGCTTAGTTCTTGAATTCAGAAAATATAAAACACCATTCTTTCTCCATTCCTCCTCCTGATCAGGAGACCATAAATTTCTTAGACTGCTGACAGATGCCCAGGTTGCGAGTTTTTTAATTGCTTTATCTTCCGAGGCTTGAATAATTCCTATTCCTCCTCCTAAGCTATGTCCAATTATGAAAATATCAGAAGGCTTTTTAAATCGTTCTCCACTCAATGCAAACGTGATAACCTGATTCAGATCGAAAAGCTCTTTGGAAAACGTGTTTTTTGAAAACCCATCAAGGTCGTCAAACAGATCACCCCGATTTTGACCTATTCCGTTATGAGAGAAATTAAATTTTAAGAAGTTAAATCCATGTTCAGCAAAGTACCTTCCTACTAAATGATGGGTGCCCCAGTCTTTAAATCCTTTAAAGCCATGAACAAATATAACCAGAGGTTTAATTTGTTCATTCTCGGATGAAATCAAATCAATCGAGATTCGTTTGTTAGAAGCTCCGGATATAGTATAATATGTTTGATCAAGCATTATCAAAGATTTTCGCAGTCTGAGAGGATATCATTCATCGAATCAACGAAGTTTCTATTGTGGGGAGTGAAGAAATTCGTTTCTAAGTCTGATACCGTCTTTAACGATAAATCTAGTATTTTTTTTCCTTTGGAAGTTAAATTTACAATTTTCGCCCGCGCATCTCCATCAATTTTTATACGACTAATGTATTCCTTTTTTTCCAGGCTTGCTAAAATCCTTGAAGTCATCATGCGATCTATGCGCGAATATTTTGCTACCTGGTGCTGATAGACTTGTTTATTGGTTTCGGTAAGCCATGAACAAATCGATAATACAATGAATTGGGTGTAGGTGAGGTCAAATTTCAGCAAAGCTTTGTTTATTAATCTTTGCCAACACATTTCAATTTGCCATAAAAGAAAACCGGGGGCAGTACGCACATTCTCAATCAGGTCTTCAGAAGGTAATGTTTTATTCATGAAGGGTTGTCAACTTGTCGTAAATATCATTCAATTTTAGCTTAAAATTATTGTTTTAGGATAATTTTTCTATTATTTTTTTACTTCGGGGTATTTTAGATACTTATAGGATATTTAAAAAGTATTCGGGAGAGCGGGGGTTCTATTTAAAAGCGTTCTAAATACTTCTGTTTGACAAAGGAATGACAACGGCGTCAGCGCTTATTATTTACCTTTGTTTCGGGTTTTTTAAGATACTTTCAAGCTTTGAAGCATTTAAAAGTTTTAGCATTCACTCATCAGCAGATTGATTTAAAGGAGTTAGGTAAACTGGTGATCTGTAATCAGACATTGGTTGGAAGATTGAATGGCGTAAGGGAAAAGTTTGATATACCAGAGATTTTCTATATTGGCACGTGTAACCGGGTTGAGTTTGTTTTTTCCGGATCACAGCCATTAACATTTGAGTTTATAAAGGATTTTATTCTAACATTAAACTTTTGCATTCCTTTGGAAAAGCTTGATGATTTTGTGAGTAAGGTTAATATATACGAAGATGAACAGGCTTTCAACCATTTATTGAGGGTTTCTTGTTCGTTAGAAAGCTTGATTGTCGGCGAAAAAGAGATTCTGGCTCAGGTTCGGAAGTCGTATGAAACGTGTAGAAAAGCTGGTTTTACCGGAGATTTTATGCGGATGGTAATGACGCACGTAGTTAAAACTGCCAAGGAGGTATATACTCAGACAAAAATATCTAAAAATCCAATCTCAGTAGTTTCTCTGGCCTATCGAAAACTTCGCGATTTGAAAATGTGTTCCAGTTCGCGCATTCTGATAATCGGAGCCGGCGAGACGAATAAAAATATCTGCAAATATCTTCAAAAGCACAAATATTCGAACTTTGCTATTTTTAACCGCACATTAGAACACGCAGAATCTCTTGCAAAAGAATTAAATGGTGTGGCATATAGCCTTTCAGAACTTCAGACGTATAAACAAGGATTTGATGCAATTATCACTTGTACCAGTGCGGTAAGTCCAATAATCACCAAAGAAATTTACGAATCGCTTTTAATTGGCGAAACAGAAAAAAAAGTAATTGTAGATCTGGCTATCCCCAACGATACCTGTCCGGAAGTATTGGCATCCAACCCGGTTCACTTTATAGAAGTTCGGGGTTTGCAGGAAGTAGCTAATTTAAATATGCAGGAGCGTTATCAGGAGCTGGTGCATGCAGAGCAAATTATCGATCAAAGTATAAATGAGTTTAAACCTTTGCTAAAACAGCGTCAGATTGAACTTGCAATGCGGGACGTGCCTTTAAAAATAAAAGAAATCAGAAGCGTTGCCGTAAATTCGGTTTTCGCAAATGATATAGGTCAATTGGATACTAATTCACGCGAAGTGCTTGAAAAGATCATGAACTATATGGAAAAGAAATATATTAGCGTTCCAATGGTTATGGCAAAAGAAATATTGGTAAACAACAGCTAACCTTATTCCTGTTATTCAATTACTTTTATCGTGAAAAAAACACTCATTATAGGAACACGAGGCAGCGATCTTGCTCTCTGGCAGGCAAATCATGTAAAAGATAGGCTTGCAGAGTGTGGAATTGATGCAGAATTAAAGATAATCAAAACTCAAGGCGATAGTATTCTTAATCTTCGTCTGGACAAATTAGAAGGAAAAGGCTTTTTTACTAAGGAATTAGAAGAGGCGCTTTTAAATGGTTCTATAGATATTGCAGTTCATTCGCATAAAGATCTTCCTACCCAAAATCCTCCGGGTTTAATAATTGCCGCTGTTTCAGAGCGGGAGGACCCTAACGAGTTACTCTTAATCTTGAAGGATTGCGTTGATATTAAACAAAAACTATCTCTGAAGTTTGCCGGTATGGTTGGTACATCATCTAACCGTCGTAAAGCTCAATTATTATCTCTTCGGCCAGATCTGGAAGTGGAAGACCTTCGAGGGAATGTTCCTACGCGAATCCAGAAGCTTCGGGATGAAGATTATGATTCAATTATGATTGCCAAGGCAGGCGTTCAACGGTTAGGAATTGACTTAAGTGAATTTTACGTCGAAGAATTGGAGCCCATGGAATTTATTCCTTCACCAGCTCAAGGCGTGCTTGCTATTCAAATACGCGAAAGCGATACCGAGCTGTTAGAGAGTTTACAGGTTTTGCATAATCCTGAAGTGGCAGAAGAGATTGCAGTGGAGCGAAAAGTATTAAACCTGTTTAATGGAGGCTGCCACATGCCCTTAGGTTGCTACTGCAGGAAAGAGGGAGGAAAATTTCAGGTTTGGACATCAAAGGCGGATGAAGGAGATTCTTTCCCGGACAGATTATTCGTTGAATCTGAAGTTACAGACGGGCTGGCAGAGAAAATAGTTTCGAAGTTTGGTAAAGGAAGGAAGCTTCCGAAAAAAGTTTTTATTACACGAGGTATTTCTGAAAGCAGTTATTTTCGCAGAGCTCTTGAAATTCACAATATTGAAATCGACGGGCGTTCGTTAATTCGCACTTTCCCAATTATTAATAAGCTGGACCCTTATATTCTTAAACATATTGACTGGATATTTTTTAGCAGTAAAAATGCTATTGAATATTTTTTCAAACTCAATCCTTTAATTTCCAAGAAAACCAAATTTGGTGTTCTGGGTCGGGCATCTGAAGATGTTCTTCGGAAATTTGGCCGAATTCCGGAATTTAATGGTGAGGAAGAAGGAATAGATACTGCAGATATTGCAAGTGAATTTGCAGAGCTGGCAAACGGATGTAATATTCTCTTTCCCGGGGCAAAGGATTCTTTACGCACAATACAAAAAGCTCTGTCTCCAGATACAAAAATTCTTGATCTTCCGGTATATGAAACTATTATGGAAGATAGTATCGAGCCAATCTTTGCCGATGTTTTGATTTTTACAAGCCCGTCAAATGTTGAAGCTTATTTTGTTGACAACCTTATTGACCCTGGGCAGAAAATTATTTGTATCGGTCGTTCCACCGGAAGAAAATTTGATGAAATGGGTATGAAGTATACTTTACCATATTCACCAGATGAGATTGGTTTGGCCGAGGCAGTATTTGGTCTTTAAGCTGCTTTTTTAAATTATTCTTAAATAGGATAGTATGAATATTCGTCCCAGAAGATTAAGAACATCACCCATAATTCGTGAAATGGTTGCCGAAACCCGACTTTCAAAGGATATGTTTATTTATCCTTATTTCGTGGTTCCTGGTAATAATATCAGCCATGCTATTGACGCTATGCCGGGTATTAAGCATTTTTCTGCCGACGCCTTGCTGAAAGATGTTGAACAATCATTAAAACTGGGAATAAATAAAGTATTGCTTTTCGGCGTAGGTGAAGAGAAATCAGAAAATGCCAGCACCGCTTATAGTGATAGTTCTGTAGTTGCTAATGCCATTCGTGAGTTAAAAAAAGCATTTGGCCATGACTTATTTGTTGTAACAGATGTTTGCACCTGTGCCTATACAACGCATGGTCACTGCGGGATAATGCATGATAATTATGTGCACAATGATGAAACTGTGGATGTTCTGGCAAAGATGGCTGTTAGTCATGCTATGGCAGGGGCAGATATGGTTGCTCCTTCTGATATGATGGATGGCCGGATTGCAGGGATTCGCTCAGGTTTAGATTCAGAGGGCCTGGTTAATACAGGTATAATGAGTTACAGCGTCAAATTTGCCTCAGCATATTACGGGCCATTTCGTGAAGCTGCTGATTCTGCTCCGGGTAAGGGTGATAGAAAGGCTTACCAAATGGATTTTCGTAATCCTAAAGAGACATTAAGAGAAGCATTTCTGGATGAGCAGGAAGGTGCCGATATTTTAATGGTTAAACCTGCATTAGCTTATCTGGACATTATTAAAAGTTTAAGAGAAAACACCGATTTACCTGTGGCCTGCTATAATGTTTCTGGCGAATACTCCATGGTAAAAGCTGCTGCTAAAGCTGGCTGGATAGACGAAGAGAAGGTAACCATGGAAAATATGTATGCCTTTGCGAGAGCCGGAGCTAACATTATTATCACCTACCATGCTAAAGAAATCCTTGAAAAGGGATGGATGATTTAAGATTAAAATAATGCTGTGCACCTGATGGAATGGTAAGATTCATGATTAGTTAATCTATAATGGATTTTGTGAAATCAGAATTGATATTTTTTTAAATTTAATCTGTGTTTGATTGCATTTAGTAACGAATACTTTAATTTTGCTTGATGTCGGATGTCAGAATTTTTTAAGTTCTGATTTGATTTTGACTTCCTACTTTTGAACTTGCTTAATTCAAAAATCAAATTTTTGAATTTTGACTAATTACTTTTGAATTTTCCATCATGCTTGACTCTCTCAAAAAAATATTTTCCAGTGAAGAAGAAAGACCTGTTTCTACTACAGGCAAACCAGATATCCCACGTGAAAAGTCTGCTGAACTCTACGAAAAATCTAAAACGTATTTTCCAGGTGGCGTAAATTCTCCGGTGAGAGCTTTTAAATCGGTGTATGGTACGCCTTTATTTATAGACCGGGGCGACGGATGTTTTATTTGGGATGCAGATGGAAATCAATTTATTGATTTTTGCTGTTCATGGGGACCTCTTATTTTGGGGCATAATCATCCTAAAATAAAAGATAAAGTCACAGAGGTGATGCAGAAGGGAATGAGTTTTGGTGCTCCTACTGCTTTGGAAAATGAGCTGGCCGAGCTTATCCTGAAAAATAATAGTTTAATAGAAAAACTTCGTTTTGTAAGTTCTGGTACCGAGGCTGTTATGTCTGCTATCCGTTTAGCAAGAGGGTATACAAAACGCGATAAAATCTTGAAATTCGAGGGTTGTTATCATGGTCATGTCGATTCTTTACTGGTAAAAGCCGGCTCTGGATTGGTAACATTTGGTGAAACTTCGTCTGCCGGAGTGCCCAAATCATTTGCGGACGAAACTATTGTTGTTCCTTTAAATGATCGGAATGCTGTTGAGGAAGCTTTTAATCAATTTCCGGGGCAAATAGCTGCAATTATTATAGAAGGTGTGCCTGCAAACAATGGTTTGCTTATTCAGGATAAGGAGTTTGTTCAATTTTTGAGGCAAATTAGCACCCAAAATCAAAGTTTGTTCATCTTAGACGAAGTGATTACCGGCTTTCGCCTGGGATTTGAGGGGGCGGCTAAACATTACAGTATTAAACCGGATATCATTACCTATGGTAAGATAATTGGCGGAGGTTTGCCGGTTGGTATGTATGGCGCCTCAGCAGAACTTATGAATAATATTTCTCCGGATGGAGCAGTCTATCAGGCAGGAACATTATCCGGAAATCCTGTTGCAATGGCTGCGGGAATAGCACAAATAACTGAGTTGTTACGGTCTGGGTTTTATAAAGATCTGAATAATAAAACTCAGGAATTTACAGAATCTATTCAGCGATTCGCCACTGCAAAAAATTATAAGTTTAAGGTGTTTTCGATAGGATCGATATTTTGGTTCGCTTTTACAGATAAAAACATTCAAAAGGCTGAAGATATAGATGCTGCCAGCATGGAGAAGTTTAAAGTGTTTCATCGTGAATTGTTGAACCGGGGGATTTATTTGGGCCCTTCGGGATATGAAGTAGGTTTTGTGTCATCAGCTCATAATAAAACAGAACTGGAGAAAACTAAACGGGCAATTTTTGATAGCTTAGATATAGTATTTAGGAAAAGTAATTAATTTAAATACTAGCTTTTGTAAAAGCCTCTGAGTTAACGAAAAGAATGAAAAAACCCTTAGTCATATTTTATTTTCTGGCAATTTACGTTCTCATTGAACTGGTATGGTGGGCATCACTTCTTATCGTCCAGCGCCCTGAAAAGAAGACTATGATTTTAAGCGAGGGAGCTGTCTTTCTTTTAATTTTTCTTAGCGGAGCCTATTATCTTCAGAAAACTATAAAGAAGGAGCGGAAGCTTCACGAACAGCAAAAGAATTTTCTGCTTTCGGTAACCCACGAGTTAAAATCGCCCCTGGCCTCCATTAAGTTATATCTTCAAACTATTTTGAAAAGAGAGCTTGATAGGGTAAAGATTGAATCTTTTCTGAAGAATTCTTTAAAGGATATTGAACGGTTGGACGACCTTGTAGAAAATATGCTAATCGCCACTCGAATCGAAAGCCGATCATATTCCTTTCCAAAAGAGCAGTTTGATTTTTCAGAACTGGTGGCCAAAACAGCAGAACGGTTACAGATACATACCTGTAGTACTCAAACTATCAAGAGTAAAATTGAGCCGGGTATTTATTTAACAGGCGATAAATTTGCGCTTACTCTGGCTGTTTCAAACCTTATTGAAAACGCTGTTAAATATTCTCCGCCATGTGAAGCTATAGAAGTAGAGTTGCAACGGGAAAGTAATTTTATTCGTTTTTCCGTGGCTGATAAAGGAATTGGTATTCAGGATGAGGAAAAACTGCGCATATTTGAAAAGTTTTATCGTGTAGGCAGTGAAGATACCAGGAAAACAAAGGGGACGGGATTAGGCTTATATATTGTAAAGCAAGTGTTGGATAAACATCACGCACATATAAAAGTGAAAAATAACCGGGCATCCGGCAGTATATTTGAAGTAACCTTTAATTCAAATGGCAACTAAACAGCGTATTTTACTAGTAGAAGATGAAGATCATCTTCTTGAAGCAATTAAACTAAATCTGGAACTTGAGGGCTATAAAGTAAGTACCGCCACCGATGGAAAAAAAGCCCTGAAAATCTTTAAGGAAGAGCGCTTTAATCTAATAATATTGGATGTCATGCTTCCCGAAATTGATGGTTTTCAGGTTGCTGAGACCATCCGATTGGAAAATTCTGAAGTTCCGATCATGTTTCTTACAGCTAAAAACACAAGTGAAGACAGGGTAACTGGTTTGAAAAAAGGGGCAGATGATTATTTGGTGAAACCCTTTAATCTTGAGGAATTAATTCTTCGTGTAAACAACCTGGTTAAACGCGGTTTATCAGGAGACGAAAAGAAAGAATTAAATACCTATAAAATAGGAGACAAGACAATTTACTTTAATTCATTCGAATTACGTAATGACGATGGGTCCATCACTCCTTTAACCAAGAAGGAAACCATGTTGTTAAAACTGCTTATTGAGCGTAGAAATGATGCTGTTTCCAGGGAGCAAATTTTGGAAACTGTTTGGAATTACGATGTTTATCCCTCAACACGTACTATAGACAATTTCATTCTCACCTTTCGCAAATACTTTGAGCCTGATCAAAAGAATCCGAAATACTTTCATTCAATTCGCGGGGTAGGGTATAAGTTTACTGATAGTCAGTAAAATTTATGCTTACTGCAAAGGCACGTTTTGCGGTTATCGCAATTGCATTAGTTTTATTAGGCTGGACCATTTATGGTAAGGTTTATGAGCTTTCTGCAATTGTGGGCTTTGGCATTATCTTCCTGATTTATGGATATTTTAAAGAAGGTACGGTAGTTCTTGCTGCTAAAGCTTACCACAACCAGGATTTAAAAAAGACCGAAAAATTATTAAGGGAAGTTAGAAATCCGGATAGGCTGAAGAGGAGCAGAAGAGGTTATTTTGAATTTATGCTTGGAAATATCGAGTTAAAACGCGGCAACTTTTCGAAGGCTGAACGGCATTTTCAAATCGCCAGTCGTTTTCCATTGAAAAATGAAAATGAGAAAGGTTTAGTTCTAACACAATTGGCTAATCTTAATCTTCGGAAAAAAGAGTTCAAAAAAGCACAGGCATACATTGAAATAGCCAGGGACTTGAAAATCAGTCCCCGGGTTAAAGACATAATAGAAAAGATCGAACAAAAAATACATCAAGGAAGTGAGTAATAGTCAGAAAGAATCTTTATTTATCAGGGCAGCAAATTCAGAATTAACAGAAAGACCGCCCGTATGGATGATGCGTCAGGCCGGACGTTTTATGAAAGAATATTGGGATATAAAAAACAAATATTCTTTTTTAGAGATGTGCAAAACCCCTGAACTGGCAGCAGATGTAACAATGCTTCCTGTAGACTTGCTGGATATTGATGCCGCCATTCTGTTCTCCGACATTTTAGTTACGGGTGAAGCTATGGGTGGTGATCTGAGTTTTACGCAGGGGGTGGGTCCTAAATTTGCCAATCCTGTTAGAACACAGGCAGATGTAGACAGATTGCAGACCGGCGTAAATGATAAACTCCAATATGTTGCTGATGCTATAAAAGTTATTCAACAAAGATTAGAAAGTAGAATTCCCTTAATCGGATTCGCCGGGGCTCCATTTACAGTAATGAGCTATTTGGTAGAGGGAGGCTCTTCAAAAGATTTTAAGCTTACTAAGCTGATGCTTCATAATCAGCCAGAATTAGCCCACCAGTTGCTTTCTAAAATTGCTGAGGTTACTACAGATTATTTAAATCTTCAGATAGAGGCAGGTGTAAATGCTGTTCAAATATTTGACAGTTGGGCCCAGGCATTAGCATGGGATGATTATAAAGAGTTTTCACATTATTATATCAATAAAATAATTTCTGGCTTAAAGCGGAAGGATATTCCTGTAATATCGTTCTGTAAAGGAAGTTCGGTGTTTGCACCTCTAATGGCGGAAGCAAAACCTGATGTGATTTCTATTGACTGGAACGTTGACTTACTAGATATTAAAAACCGACTGCCGCAAGGAATCGCCGTTCAGGGGAACCTTGACCCTTTTGTATTATATGCGGATAAGAAAGTTATTAAAGAAAGAATCCATCGTTTATTTGACAGAATGAAAGGTGAGGAAGGATTTATATTTAATCTGGGACATGGTATAATGCCGGATATTCCTTTCGATAACGTGAAATATGCCATAGATGTGGTTAAAGAGTACTCTTATGAATATTCTGTTTAATTAAAGTCTTAGCGGCTTAATTATGGAATACCTCTACGCAAAATCCATTCATATCATTTTTGTTGTTAGCTGGATGGCCGGCCTTTTTTACATTGTTCGGCTATTTATATACCATGTTGAAGCTAATGAGCGGACTGAACAGGAGAAAGTTGTTTTGCAACGTCAGTTTGAAATTATGCAAAGTAAGCTGTGGTACATTATTACCACCCCTGCTATGATATTAAGTCTTTTGGCTGGTGTCTATATGCTGTATCTTAATCCTTCTTTATTTCACATGGATTGGATGCTTGTAAAGCTAGCTTTTGTGGGAGGTCTCCTGGTATATCATTTTATTTGTCAGCAGATCATTTCTCAGCAAAAGGCAGGCACTTCAACCTGGACATCCACCCAACTAAGGTTATGGAATGAAGTTGCAACGATTTTTCTTGTAACAATTGTCTTTACCGTAGTTCTAAAAACTGCAATAGATTGGCTTTACGGATTAACAGGATTAATAATTTTTGTTGTTATTATCATGTCTGCTGTAAAAATTTATAAATACTACAGGTTAAAAGGCTGATATCCGTTAATATTCGTGCTTTATTTAAATATAAAGGCAGTGCAACCATTTAGATCTTCATTTCATCTTATATTCAAAGGTATATGAACGTAAGTCGCAAATTATCTGTTGAGGATTTGCTTGAAGGGTGCAGGAGATCTGATCACCGAACTCAAGAGCTGCTCTACAAATCATTGGCATCAAAGATGCTCGGTGTTTGTATGCGGTATGCCAGGGATCAGTTTGAAGCAGAGGATATGTTGCAAACTGGATTTGTAAAAGTATTTAAAAAGGTGAATGAATTTCGTGGCGAGGGTTCTTTTGAGGGTTGGATCAGGCGAATAATGGTTAATACCGCGATTGAATCGTACAGGAAAAATCAGCGCATGATGAATCTTGTTGATATTGAAGAAGTATATGATGCCCCTCAGGTAACCTTCGATATGAACAGGCTGGAAGTCGATGATTTGATGAATTTAATCCAGCAATTGTCGAGCGGATATAAACTGGTGTTTAACTTGTATGCAATTGAAGGGTATTCGCATAAAGAAATTGCTGATCAACTGGGTATAACAGAAGGTGCTTCTAAATCACAGTTATCCAGAGCCCGGGCCATTCTGAGAGATAAACTAAGCAAACTTGATGATCTGTCAAACCTAAATCCGGCCCGGAGGAAGGATGCGGAGAATCCTCTTATGATTGCCTCATTGCCTTTAAAAAGTTAAAAATGGCGAATGATCTTAATGAAATTATGTTTTTCATGCGGTTTCGCAATTAAAAGTATACAGGGATGAAAAATAAACAAGCTGTCACTGACAAGGATCTGGACAAGACCTTCCACGAAAAGCTCAAGTCATTTGAGATAAAACCTTCGGATGAAGTATGGGCAGGAATCAATGAGCAGTTAAACTTGCGGGAAAAGAGAAGAGAATTTCCGGTTCTATGGGTGGCTGCGGCTAGCATGGCTTCAGTTATCGGCTTCGGTATTTGGCTTGCTGCAACCAAAGAGCCAATAAAACTTAGTGGTACTGCAAGTCCCGTTAGTGCTTCTTCCGGGTTGGATACTGGAAAAGTATCAGTTCCGCGGTCGGGCGCTGTTACTGAAATTACTACGGTTCATGTACCTTCTAAAGAGATAAAAGTGGTTCAGGTGCCAAAATCAGGAGTTACAAGTAAATCAAATACCGGTGAAGAAAAGTTGGCGGCTAAAGTTAATGTGGCGGAACTTAGGGAAAAAGAAGACATCAAATCAAATAACTCAATAAAGGAATCGCCGGCAAGAGGAAATGAAAATCTGCCGGAGGATAAGCAAGTCGCTTCTATTGCCCTCGCCTCCCAGCCTGTAATTGAAACAGAAGAGAATGAACCTCAGTTAAAGGCCGGGAAGATTAGATCTGTTGGAAGTCTTGTAAACTTTGTAGTAAGCAAAGTTGATAAAAGGAAGAATAAAATAATTGAGTTTAAAGAGGGAGATGAAGGTGTTGTGGTTTCCGGAATTGATCTGGGCCTGTTAAAGTATAAGAGTAAAGATTAAATAAAATACAACGATGATACGATTGATTTTCACAGCCTTGTTTTGCACGTGTATTGCCTGCGCTTTGGCGCAAGACTGGCAGAAAAAAACTACAACCAAAACTTCGGTCAGAGTAGATACCTCCGGAGGGAGAAAGGATACTATAAAGACAATAACTACTACAGAAGAAACAAAAAAAGTTTTCTCAAAAAACGGAAGAGTGAACTCAGTTTCTGAAAAAATAATTTCAGGTAATGATACTACAGAAAAAGTCGTAAAGAAACCATCCGGATTTTCTATTCAGCTTACCGCTTCCCGTTTTGATTTAGGCCTGGCCAGATTTACTGATAATGGAAGTTTTACGTTATCTCCATCTACTCAGTATCTTGAAACTAAATCGTGGAAGACTCATAATTTTGGATTTGAATTTTTTCAAATGGGATACCGCTTTAATCATAATTTCAAAATATATATTGGCACCGGTATGGACTGGACACACATGCGTTTAAAGCAAAATATTACCATACGTGAAGATCAACCGTCAATTGATACAATACAGGAGAGCATAGACTTTAAAAAGAATCGATTCAGCAGCACGTATCTTCGTGTTCCATTATCTTTTCAGATTCGCACAAATGATGATGAAAAGGGGAATAAGGTGTACTTTGTTTTCGGACCTGAAATAGGATTTCTGTTAGATGGAAAAACCAAGCAGGTAAGTAAAGAACGCGGCAAGGAAAAGGTGAAAGATGATTTTAATTTAAATCCCTTCAGGTATGGAGCTTTCGCCCGATTTGGCTATGATAATCTCGGTATTTATTTAAAGTATTATAACAGCGATGTTTTTGCTGAAAATCAGGGCCCTAAAGGATTTAAGAACTTAAACTTTGGTGTTATGGTAGGTTTTTAGTTTATTTATTTTATATATGTTAAAAACCTGTCTTTAATTAAGGCAGGTTTTTTTATATAAAGTCTGCCCGCAATTTTTATTAAGTTTGGCTATGTCCAAAGAATCATTTATTCAACTTTTCCAGGTAAGTAAGAAATATCAAACCGATACTTTTGCAGGAGTAAAAACTATTACTGCATCTATATCTAAAGGAAAAGTTGTCGCTATTGTAGGGGAGAGCGGTAGCGGAAAAAGCACCTTGCTTAAGCTGATTTATGGCTTGTTATCGCCGGATGAAGGTTCGGTTTATTTCAAAGGAGAACTTATTCTTGGACCTGACGAAAAGTTAATTCCCGGCCACGATTCCATGAAAATGGTAACACAGGATTTTAGCCTTAACACTTTTGCTAAAGTGTACGATAATGTGGCTTCTATGCTTCCCAACACAAATCTTAAGTACAAAGAGGAGAAATCATGGGAAATTATGAAATTTTTGCGGATTGATCATCTTTACAATAAAAGGGTATCCGATTTAAGCGGGGGAGAACAACAGCGTGTTGCCATTGCAAGAGCAATTATTACGGAGCCTGAGGTTTTACTAATGGATGAACCCTTCAGTCAGGTTGATACACCTTTGAAGACGCACCTGAGAGCTGATATAAAGCGTCTTTCTCACGATTTGGGCATAACGGTCATTCTTGTCTCTCATGATCCGGTTGACGGCCTATCTTTGGCTGATGATATAATTGTTTTAAATAAGGGAGAGATCATAGAATCAGGAAGTCCTGAACAATTATATAATCGCCCCCAGGATGTATATACGTCAAGACTTTTGGCCGACTGCAACATATTATCAAACCATGATGCAAAGGCCCTGGGGCTAAAAGCTGAAAAAGAAACCATTGCAATATATCCTGAATGGATTGAGCTAAAATGGAGCTGGAGCAGTAAAAACTTTATACTTGTCGACGCTTTCTTCAAAGGTATTTACGAAGAGTTGCTCTTAGAAAAAGATGGTATCCGGATCAGAGCAATTAACAGAAATATCCATCTGTATAAAAAAGGAGCATCTGTTCCGGTTATCCTCGAAAAGTTTATTGAGTTTTAATTCCTAAACCAGGTACTCGAATAAAGTTAAATCTGTGTTTATTTCCCTATATACAAAATTCAGGCCTTTCATCCTGTGAATAAGTGCGGAGTAATCTTCAGCTGATTTAAGTTCAATACCCACCAGGGCAGGGCCGTATTCTTTCTGAATTTTCTTAATAAATTCAAATCGTGTAATATCATCATCCGGACCTAATACTTCATTTACAAAAAGTTTCAACGCCCCCGGACGCTGAGGAAAGTTAATTACAAAATAATGCTTTAGGCCTTCATACAATAAGGAAAGTTCTTTTATTTCCTGCATCCGTTCAATGTCATTGTTTCCGCCGCTCAGGATACAAACAACCTTTCTGCCTTTTATCTGGTCAGCACATAAGTCTAATGCTGCTACCGATAGAGCTCCGGCAGGTTCAGCCACAATGGCGTCTTCATTATACAGTTTAAGAATGGTGGTACATACTTTGCCTTCGGGTACAAGAATAAGTTCATCCAGAACTTTTTGACAAATAGGAAACGTTAACTCTCCGGCCCGTTTTACCGATGCTCCGTCTACAAAGCGATTAATTTCATTTAATGTAACCGGTGCCCCGTTTTTTAATGCCTCCGACATGGAAGGAGCGCCTTCTGGTTCAACTCCAATTATTTTAATGGAAGGATTTATACTTTTCATATAAAATCCTGCTCCTGCCGATAGGCCTCCACCGCCAACAGGAATAATTACCACTTCGGTACCAGGAAGATCTTCAAGAATTTCAACCCCGACCGTACCCTGTCCTTCAATTATTTTATAATTATCAAAGGGAGGGATAAAAGTCATGTTATTAACTTCGGTATAGGCAAGCGCTTCTTTTAGGCAATCATCAAATGTATCTCCAACTAAAATTATTTCAATCAACCCGTCGCCAAACATTCGTGTTTGATTGATTTTCTGTTTGGGAGTGATTTCCGGCATAAAAATCACTCCCCTGGTATTCAGTTTTTTGCATGAGAATGCTACCCCCTGAGCATGATTTCCCGCACTTGCACAAACAACGCCTTTTATTAATTGCTCCTTGCTTAGCTGGCTAATCATGTTATAAGCTCCTCTTAGTTTGTAGGAGCGGACAAGCTGTAAGTCTTCCCGTTTGAGATAAATTTCACAGGAATATTTTTCTGAGAGCCTTTCGTTATAGATAAGGGGAGTTCTCTTAATAACAGATTTTAAACGTTCAAGAGCTGCGACAGAATCAAGGTTGGTGTCAGTGTCAATATCCATATGTAGGTCGGTTGTACAGATTATTCAAGCAGAATTAATAATAACAGTTTATAGGCCTCAACGATAAAGCATATCCTTTTTACCTTTAACTCTTACTTAGAAAACCAATATACATTATTAAACCTAAATTCAATGCAGTCAGGCCTGTCACACTTGTCTACGTTAAATCAACAAAAAACATTTGAAACTGATTTAGCTTTTGCTTCAAAATCAACTTCAGTTTAATTATTACAGCCGATCTTATTGTTCCAAAATCCAGGCTAATGTATCAAAAAGCACTTAGCTCTAAATCAATAACAACAAAAAACCCGCTACTTGAAAAATAGCGGGTTTCTAGTATGTTTCTTAATTACTAAATATTGCTTGCCAGCCAGTCGCCAACTTCACTGGTTTTGTAAGTTTTGCTGCCTTTTGGTGCAAGATCCTCGGTTACAATACCCTCTGCTAAAGACTTGTTAACAACTTCGCGGATAGCTTCAGCCTCTTCCTTTAAGCCGAAAGCATCTTCAAACATCATAGCTGCCGATAAAACTGTTGCTAAGGGGTTTGCTATATCTTTTCCTGCCGCCTGTGGATATGAACCATGAATCGGCTCATATAATGAGGTGTGAGTGCCTTTTGATGCAGAAGGCATTAATCCCATCGAACCTGAAATTACGGAAGCCTCATCAGTTAAAATATCACCAAATAAGTTTTCAGTGATAAGAACATCGTACGAGCTTGGCCATTGTACCAAACGCATAGCCACCGCATCCACGAATTCATAGCTTACTTCAACTTCAGGGAAATCCTTTTCCATATCCTGAACAGTTTCTCTCCATAGACGAGAGCTTTCCAGAACGTTCGCTTTATCAACACAGCATAATTTTTTGCTGCGGGTCATTGCTAATTCAAAACCGAGTTTTGCAAGGCGCTGAATTTCTGCCCTTGTATATGTACAGGTATCAAAAGCAGTGTTTCCATTGTCTTTTCTGCCCCGCTCTCCGAAATAAATACCACCTGTTAATTCACGTAAAATAATTAAATCAGTACCTTCAATCCGCTCTCTTTTTAAGGGAGAGTTATCAATTAAAGAAGGGAAGGTGAATGTTGGACGAACGTTTGCGAACAATCCTAATTTCTGACGCATTTTAAGTAAGCCTTGCTCAGGACGAACGGTTGCCTTAGGGTCGTTATCGTATTTTGGATGACCGATAGCACCAAATAGGACAGCATCAGCAGCCAGACATACTTCATGAGTGGAGTCGGGATAAGGTTCGCCAACAGCATCAATTGCAGCTGCACCGGTTAGGGCAGAGGTCCAGCTGATTTCATGATTAAATTTCTTTGAAACAGCGTTTACTACTTTTACTGCCTGATCGATAACTTCAGGTCCAATTCCATCTCCTGCAAGAAGCGCGATATTAAATTTCATTTATGATTTTGTTTTAATGTTTTTTGAGCTGGTGTTATTACCAACCATGTAAAGTATTTGGATTATATTATGTTCAACATTTTCTGCGTAGCTTTAATCGCACAAACCGTTTGGTCAGAGTCCAGTCCCCGGGTTTTAAAAGTTTTACTGTTAGTTTCCCAGGTAATTACTGTTTCGCATAATGCATCGGAATTACTTCCAGGCGCTATTCTTACGGCGTAATCCACAAGTTTTGGCAAGCACATTTCTTTCTTGACGTAAACCTTTGTAAGGGCTTTCATAAAGGCATCAAACTGGCCGTCGCCCTGAGCATGTTCTTCAAATATCTCACCTTCGATACAAACCGATATTGTTGCTGAGGGTCTTAATCCTTTAGAATGTGTTAACACATACGATTCAACCTTTATTTTTTCTTCATAAAGATTACTGTCAAGTACATCAGAAATAATGTACGGAAGGTCCTCTTTTGTTACCGTTTCCTTTTTGTCGCCCAATTCGATAACCCTTTGAGTAACCTTTTTTAAATCCGCATCATTTAACTTCAAACCAAGCTCCTGCAAATTCTTTTCTATGTTGGCTTTGCCTGATGTTTTTCCTAAAGCATATTTACGTCTCCTGCCAAACCGTTCGGGAAGCAGATCATTAAAATATAAATTATTTTTATTGTCACCATCGGCATGTATGCCTGCAGTTTGAGTGAATACATATTCGCCAACAATTGGTTTATTCGATGGAATTCGGACACCCGAAAATGTTTCAACCAGCTTACTTACTTTATAAATTGAAGATTCTTTAAGCGAAATTTCTATTTCTGGCAGGAAGTCGTTAATAACTGCAATTGCGCTGGCCATAGGAGCGTTTCCTGCTCTTTCTCCCATTCCGTTTACCGTTAAATGCAGACCATTTATTCCTGCTTTTACAGCTTCGAGAACATTTGCTGTACCCAGATCGTAATCATTATGAGCGTGGAAATCAAAATGAATATCCGGGTATTTTGATTTGAGCTGTGAGATGTAACTAAACGTTTCGGATGGGATTAAAATGCCCAAAGTATCTGGCAATAAAATCCGTTTAATGGGCTGAGTTGAAAGAAACTCAAGGTATTGCATCGTGTATTCAGGCGAATTGCGCATGCCATTGCTCCAATCTTCAAGATAAACATTAGTTGCAATGTTTTGCTCACGGGCAGATTTAATTGCTTTGGCGACTTCTGAAAAATGCTGTTCAGGTGTTTTCTTCAGCTGATGTATTAAATGATTCAACGAGCCTTTGGTTAAGAGGTTTTGCACCTTAACGCCAGCTTTTTTCATCCATTCTATTGATACGCCATTATCTACAAACGATAGAACCTCTATAGCATCAATATGTCCATTTGCTGTAGCCCATTCTGTGATGGCTTTAACCGCTTCAAATTCACCTTCAGAAACACGGGCCGAAGCAATTTCTACTCTGTCTACATGGAGTTCCTCAAGTAAAAGTTGTGAAATTGTAAGCTTCTCCGAAATGGAAAAGGACACACCAGAGGTTTGCTCTCCATCTCGAAGAGTTGTGTCCATGATTTCTAATTTCCGTCTTTCCATTTAGATGATTACAAGATTTTTGGATTAATTATAAAGGCAGTTGTGTAGCAAATTGCTGGATCTCTGCCTTCATGCTTTGTAAATAGTCAATATCATCAAAACCATTCTGCATATTGTCTTTTTTGTAGGGGCTGATATCAAACCGTTCTTTCTCGCCGGTAGGCACCAAAGTAATGGTTTGTTCCTGCAAATTTATCTCCAACTCGGTTTTAGGATCTGCGAAGATTGACTTGAATATTTTTTCAAGAAACTCAGGACTAACCTGAACCGGTAAAACACCAATATTTAAACAATTATTTTTAAAGATATCAGCAAAGAAACTTGAAACTACCGCTCTGAAGCCGTAATCATACACAGCCCATGCAGCATGTTCTCTTGATGAGCCCGAGCCGAAGTTTTTCCCGCCAACTAAAATTTTACCTGAGTAAGTTGCATCGTTTAGAACGAAATCTGCTTTTGGAGTATTATCCGGATTGTATCTCCAGTCACGGAATAAATTATCACCAAATCCTACACGCTCGGTTGCTTTTAAGAAACGTGCTGGTATAATCTGATCAGTATCCACATTCTCGATCGGAAGAGGAACTCCTGTGCTTGTAAGTATGTTAAATTTATCGTAAGCCATTTTTAAGTATATAGTATTCAGTATCAAGTGTCAGGACAATGCGCTTTAGCGATCTATTGTCTTTCTTCTTTATTCCTTTTTTCTTAAACCAATTCTTCTTTAAGTAAAGTTCTAGGATCAGTAACTACTCCCGTAACCGCTGCCGCTGCCGCAACAAGCGGACTAGCCAGCATTGTTCTTGCACCCGGACCTTGTCGTCCTTCAAAGTTTCTGTTCGAAGTACTTACAGCATATTTTCCAGCAGGTACTTTATCATCGTTCATTGCCAAACAAGCAGAGCATCCTGGCTGACGCAGTGTAAATCCTGCTTCAGTTAAAATGTCCAGTAAACCTTCTTCTTTAATTTGCGCTTCAACGATATGTGAGCCTGGAACAAGCCATGCTGTTACATTTTCTGCTTTATGTTTCCCTTTAACCACTGATGCGAAAGCTCTGAAATCTTCAATTCTTCCATTTGTACAGCTTCCTACAAAAACGTAATCTACCGGTTTTCCAAGCATCGATTCTCCCTCATGGAAACCCATGTAGCCCAGAGATTTTTCATATGTGGCCACCCCGCCTTCAACCTGGTTTGCATCTGGGATAGAATTCGAAATTCCCATACCCATTCCCGGGTTTGTTCCGTAAGTGATCATTGGTTCGATCGATGACCCATCAAAAGTATACTCTTTATCAAATACCGCTTCTGCATCGGTTTTCAGAGTTTTCCAGTAGGCCATGGCTTTATCCCATGCTGCCCCTTTTGGAGAAAACTCGCGTCCCTCAACATAATCGAATGTAGTTTGGTCAGGTGCAATCATTCCGCCACGGGCACCCATTTCGATACTTAAGTTACAAACGGTCATGCGTCCTTCCATGCTCATTTTTTCGAATACTTCACCAGCGTATTCTACAAAATAGCCTGTAGCCCCTGAGGTAGTGAGCTTAGAAATGATAAAAAGAGCAACGTCTTTTGGTGTAACACCATAACCCAAACTTCCTGTTACATTAATGCGCATGCTTTTGGGTTTTTGCTGCATGATACATTGAGCAGCCAGAACCATTTCAACTTCTGAGGTTCCAATTCCGAAAGCAATCGCACCAAAAGCCCCGTGAGTTGATGTGTGTGAATCACCGCAAACAATAGTAGCTCCCGGCTGAGTAATACCATATTCAGGCCCAACTACGTGTACTATGCCATTCTTCTGATGGCCAAGCCCCCAGTGGCTTATACCGTATTCGTTAGAGTTAGTCTCTAATGCTTTTAGTTGATTAGCCGAAAGCGGGTCAGAAACTGGTAAATGCTGATTAATTGTAGGAGTATTATGATCCGCTGTCGCAAATGTACGTTCGGGATATAATACTGAAATTCCACGGCTTTTTAATCCTAAGAAAGCTACAGGGCTTGTAACTTCATGAATTAAATGACGGTCAATAAATAACACGTCGGGCCCGCCTTCAATCTTACGCACTACGTGAGTATCCCACACCTTTTCGAATAATGTCTTGCTCATTTTGTTTAATGTTGATATTAATTGTCTGTATTACTGTTCTTTAACGAACGGTATATGTATTTTTATATATTCAGATTTTTAAAAAGCAAATCTCCTATAGTTGAATCTGCTTGTTTGAACCAGTCTTTTGTAAACTATCGACTTACTGTCAGAAAGCTTTATACAAATTTATTCAAAGCATCCAAATATGCATTAGCCGATGCTCTTACAATATCGGTGCTGAACCCATAGCCCATATATGACTGGTCCTTATGAATCACGCGCATATCCACCTTGCTCACATCATCACTGCCTCCATGGATAGAGTGTATGTTAAACTCTTTAATTTCAACATCACGGCCAAGTATTTTTTCGATTGCATGTATCGTTGCGCTTACCGGACCATTTCCTGATGCAGTAGCTTCATGTTCGGCACCATCATAGTTTAATTTAACTACGGCCTGTGGTGCGGTTTGATCGCCGCAGGTTACCTGTAAGGAGTTGATTGTTACCCCGTTTTTGAAGTTTGTCTCTGCTTCTTCACCCATCAGTTTCAAAAGATCATCATCCTTAATCTCTTTTTTCTGATCAGCCATAGTTAAAAATCGCTGATAGGTTTGGTCTAAGTCGATACGATCGATGGAATACCCAAGGCGTTCTAAATGATGTTTCAAAGCATGTCTTCCGCTTCGGGCAGTCAGAATGATCTCAGACTGGTCAATCCCTACATCTTCAGGGTTCATAATTTCATATGTTTCACGGTGCTTAAGAACACCATCCTGATGAATACCTGAACTATGAGCAAATGCGTTTCTTCCGATAATTGCTTTATTAGGCTGCACAGGCATACGCATCATGCGGCTTACCATGCCACTTAAATTATATAAATGCTTGCTGTTTATGTTGTTGTGGAACCCTAAAGAAGTATGAGTTTTTAAAATCATCACAACTTCTTCCAATGAAGTATTGCCTGCACGTTCGCCAATACCATTAATGGTACATTCTACCTGACGCGCACCGTTTTGAATACCAGCAATGCTGTTAGCTGTTGCAAGTCCCAAATCGTTATGGCAATGAACAGATATGATCGCCTGATCAATGTTTTTTACGTTTTCTTTCAGAAAGCGGATTTTTGCGCCGTATTGTTCAGGCAAGCAATATCCGTTGGTATCCGGGATATTAACTACAGTTGCACCTGCGGAAATTACAGCTTCGATCATTTGAGCAAGAAATACATTATCTGCTCTTCCGGCGTCTTCAGCGTAAAATTCAATATCTTCCACAAAGCTCTTTGCATATTTTACTGCTTCAACCGCACGCTCAAGAATTTTTTCTCTTGTGCTGTTAAATTTGTATTGAATATGCATGTCTGATGAGCCAATACCAGTATGAATACGAGGATATTTGGCATATTTTAAAGCTTCTGCTGCAGAATCGATGTCGCCTTTATTTGCACGGGTTAAGGCGCAAATTATAGGGTCGCGAACTACTTTTGACAGCTCAACCACACTTTTAAAATCACCGGGACTTGAAATAGGAAATCCTGCTTCAATAACATCAACACCTAATGACTGGAGAGCTTCTCCAATAATTATTTTTTCTGGTGTTGTAAGCTGTGAACCGGGTACCTGTTCTCCATCACGAAGCGTGGTGTCAAATATGAATATGCGGTTTGGATCGTGTAACATGATTTTAGCGTATTGATGTTAATTTGGGGGATGAAAATTTTGGGGCATTTTGTTTATTTGTGTTAGCATAAATGAAAACCCATCCCCGGTTTAGACTATAACGTTCTTCTTTCATTATGCTATACAAATTCTAATATCGTTTCCACAGCCTTTACTTCGCCTTTCTCTAAGAGGATTCTTTTTTCTAAGCAACCGGGCAAGGCTGATTCGAAATGCCCGACATAAATTAAAGTCATCCCATTACTACACAATCTATCCACCAGGTGGTTAAAATATTGTGTTTGTTGTTGATCTAAGCCCTGGCAAGGCTCATCAAGTATTAATAGTTCCGGATTTTTGATAATCGTTCTTGCTAATAAAACCAATCTCTGTTTTCCCAGAGGAAGCGTATTTAGCAAATCGTTTTTATGCTCCGTTAAGTCGAAAAAATAAAGTAATTCATCAACCTGAGTGCTTTTTGAATAAGGCAAGTGTTTGAATAATCCTACCGTATCATAAAAACCTGACGCAATACTTTGCCATACAGTTGATGATGCATCAAAATACCAATGGAACTCAGGCGAAATTAAGCCGATGTGTTGTTTGATATCCCAAACGCTTTCGCCGCTTCCTCTTTTGTTTCCAAATAAATACAGCGTGTTGGCGTAAGATTGCGGATGATCGCCATTTATCAAACTTAACAACGTTGATTTCCCTGAACCATTAGGGCCTTGTAAAAGCCATTTTTCTCCAGCTTTAACTTCCCAGTTAATATTTTTTAAAACCTGCTTTTCACCATAACTTACGTTTATCTCCAGCATTTTGACGATAGTGTCGGCCGTATAAGCGGGTGATTTCTTCAAGAAATCGGGGAGTTCTCCTGATTGTCTTTCAGGCAAAACAGATATCGATTCTCTCGAATGAAATTGTACTAATGTGCCTTCTTTAATTTCTGCAAAACGATTGATATATTTTGGTAATTCAATATTCGCGTCGTTACAAATCAAAATTAATTGTACTCCTTCTGCTGAAACGTGATCCAATAAAACGTTTAAGTTCCGACGCGAAACGGCGTCTAATCCCGTATATGGCTGGTCTATGAGTAACAACTGCGGTTTTAACCACAGAGCTTTGATTAATTGCAGCTTTTTATGCTCCCCGCTGGATAATTCGATTAATTGTGAGTTTTTTAAAGTTGAAAAGCCTAAAGCATTTACAAGGTTTTCGACATCATTAAGCTCAAGATTATTTTCTTTACCAAAGCCTGCTAGGTCAGCATTTACAGTAAGGGTTTCCTTGGCCTGCTGACTAGTATAACGTTGCTGATAATAGAAATTCGCAACCCCCTCGACGTTTTTAAACTGGTACCAGCTTTCAACATAAAGTGATTTGGCAGGTAAATTACTTCCTGAAATGAAGTTAACCTCTATATCTCCAACTGCACTCTCCAAACCGGCTATAATTTTGGCCAAAGAAGTTTTTCCACTTCCGCTAGGTCCACTAAGTAACCAGTTTTCACCACGATTTATGACCCAATTCAAATCCCTTAATATCAATTTGTGTTGATATTGCAGGTTTAAGTTTTGAATCTGGACCAATGGCTCTGACATTATTCGGTTGTTGCGGTTGTTTTTATCCTTCTGACGGGGCAGTTAATTTTCATTTCGAGCTTAGGAGAAATCTTAACATTTGCTATTTTCTGTCGTTAAGACCTCTCCTGTGTCGAGATGATAAACGCCTAAGGCTTCCTGGTTTTTAGGCTGTTTTAATCGCTTTCATTGCAGTCATCGCTTTACGCAATGTTGTGCCTACAATTTCCACCTGGTGGTTGCGTAAAGTCTCATTAATAGCTACTAATTGCATGTTATCAACAGATCCATCTTTTCCTTCATTGAAGTTTTTGCCAACTAAACTAGTGTCAACTTTTTTCATGAAATCAGCCAGTAGTGGCTTACAAGCCTGATCGAATAAATAACAGCCATACTCAGCAGTATCAGAAATCACCCGGTTCATTTCGAATAATTTTTTTCGTGCGATAGTATTAGCGATAAGGGGAGTTTCGTGTAGCGACTCGTAGTAAGCAGATTCTGGTTTGATGCCCGCTTCAACCATAGTTTCGAAAGCTAATTCAACACCAGCTCTTACAAAAGCAACCATTAAAAGGTAGTTATCGAAATATTCTTGTTCAGTAATTTTAACATCACCTGCCGGAGTCTTTTCAAAAGCAGTTTCACCTGTTTCGGCTCTCCATGCTAATAAATTTTTATCGCCGTTAGCCCAATCTTCCATCATGATGCGACTAAATTCACCACTCATAATATCATCCTGATGCTTTTGGAATAAAGGACGCATTATGTCTTTTAATTCTTCCGAAATTTCGAAAGCTTTGATCTTAGCAACATTACTTAAGCGATCCATCATACCCGATACACCGCCATGTTTTAAGGCCTCGGTAATTACCTCAACACCGTATTGAACCAATTTAGAAGCATATCCCGGATCAATTCCTTTTTCAACCATTTTATCGAAAGAAAGGATAGAGCCTGTTTGTAATAAACCGCAAAGGATAGTCTGCTCACCCATCAAATCTGATTTTACTTCAGCTACGAAAGATGATCTTAATACTCCTGCTTTGTGACCACCTGTTCCAACGCAATATGCTTTTGCTTCTGCTAAACCTTTACCTTGAGGATCGTTTTCAGGGTGAACTGCAATTAGAGTGGGTACACCAAATCCTCTAACATACTCAGATCTTACTTCGCTGCCCGGTGATTTTGGAGCAACCATAATAACGGTAAGATCTTTACGGATTTGCATGCCTTCTTCAACGATATTAAAACCATGAGAATATGATAAAGTAGCACCCTGTTTCATCAATGGCATAACAGCATTAACAACCGAGGTGTGCTGTTTATCAGGAGTAAGGTTGATAACTAAGTCGGCAGTTGGAAGTAATTCTTCATATGTGCCAACCGTGAAGTTGTTACCAGAAGCATTTTTCCACGAATCTCTTTTTCCTTCGATAGCCTCTTTACGCAATGCATAACTAACATCTAAGCCACTATCTCTTAAGTTTAAACCTTGATTTAGGCCTTGAGCGCCGCAACCTACGATTACAATTTTTTTCCCTTTTAACGTGTTTACTCCATCAGAAAATTCAGAACTGTTCATGAATTCGCATACACCCAGTTGGTTTAATTGTTCTCTAAGGGGTAGTGTATTAAAATAATTTGCCATTTTTTATTGCTTGATTTCTATTTAGTTTCGGTGATATGTTTTCTTGTATTCTTTAATGAGTCTGTTATTCTGAGCCTGGTCGATGCTTTTAGACCGGGTATTTCAAAATCGGCGCTAATTTAGTGCAATTATCTGAAATAGCTTTTCAAGCCCGTGATTAATTCTAAAACGAATATTACATGGTGAAAACTTTTGCACCCTTGTTCAGGTATTCATTTTCAATAACTTCGTGACCGGGGTCTCTGCGTTCAAATTCGCGAAGTTTCCGGTTAAATCCTTCACTGTCTTTTATGATCGCAATTCGTGCACTTCGAACAAATTCAATTAAACCGTAGGGTTGAAGCTTTGTGATAAGAGTGTCGGTTTCTTCACGGTGGCCTGTAGTTTCAAAAACTGTGTAATCTGTGCGGATAACAACGACCCGGGCACCGTTTTCTCTTAAAAGTCTTTCTACCAATGCTTTTTCTGCGATTTCTTCTGTTGGGACCTTATAAAGGGCCATTTCTTGCCAGATTACATCTTCATTAGTATTGAAATATACCTTAAGAACCTCTACCTGCTTTTCGATTTGGCGACAAACCTTACGAACAACATCTTCAGTTTCCGTTATCACGATATTGAACCTGTGAATACTCTCGATTTCAGAAGGAGAGGTATTCAAACTTTCTATATTTATTTTACGACGGCTAAAAATAATTGCGATACGTGTAAGTAAACCAATTTGGTTCTCCGTGTAAACCGTGATGTTATATTCCTGCTTTTCGATTTTTTCTTCTGTGCTCATAATGGTATATTTTATAGAAAGGGATGCATTACGCTTTCCTTTCACCTGTAAGCTTACTCCTTATTTTAATCTGATTTCGCTAACGCTGCAACCTTGTGGTACCATCGGGAAAACGTTATTTTCTTTAGTTACCATAACCTCCAGCAGATAAGCCCCTTTATGATCAAGCATTGTAGTAATTGCAGTTTTAAGAGCTTCGCGGGTATTCACGCTCTCACCCGGAATTCTGTAAGCATCAGCTACTTTAACGTAATCAGGACTTGTGATATTTACAAAAGAATAACGCTTGTCGTTAAACAGTTGCTGCCATTGACGTACCATTCCTAAAAACTGATTATTTAGAATAAGGATCTTAACATCCACACCAAATTGCATAATGGTTCCTAATTCCTGGATATTCATTTGGATGCCGCCATCTCCAATTACTGCAATAACTTCCCGGTCCGGAGTGCCATATTTTGCTCCAATTGCAGCAGGCAGAGCGAAGCCCATCGTTCCTAATCCACCACTTGTTATATTACTGCGGGTTTTGTTAAACTTTGCATAACGGCAGGCAACCATTTGATGCTGGCCAACATCGGTCACAATAATAGCTTCACCCTTAGTTAGTTCATTTATAATCTGAATAACTTCACCCATAGTTAGCTCATCAGAGGTAGGAAAAAGCTCGTCTTTGATAACAGCTTCAACTTCTTTTCTGGTATAATCCCGGAATTTTTCCACCCATTCGGTATGCTCTCTGGCTTGAACAAGTTCGGTTAATAGGGGAAGCGTTTCTTTACAATCGCCCCAAACCGGAATATTTACTTTGATGTTCTTATCAATTTCGGCAGGATCAATATCTAAGTGAATGATTTTTGCCTGTTTCGCATATTTGTCCAATCGGCCGGTTACCCGGTCATCAAAACGCATACCTATAGCAATTAAAACATCACACTCATTAGTAAGTACGTTTGGTCCGTAATTACCATGCATTCCCAGCATCCCAACATTTAAGGGATGGTCTGTAGGAATTGCACCTGCACCTAATATCGTCCATGCTGATGGGATGCCCGATTTCTCGATAAATGTTTTAAATTCCTGCTCAGCCCTGCCCAATAATACGCCCTGTCCCCAAAGTATGAAAGGTTTTTTTGCCTGGTTGATCAGACTTGCAGCTTCCTCTACATACTCTTTACGAACAAAGGGTCTTGGACGGTAACTGCGTATGTGGTCGCATTTTACATATCCTGCAAAATCAAACTTTTGAATCTGGGCATTTTTGGTAATATCAATTAATACAGGACCTGGTCTTCCGCTTTTCGCGATATAAAATGCTTTAGCTAAAACTTCAGGGATCTCTGTAGCATCAGTTACCTGGTAGTTCCATTTGGTTATTGGCGTGGTGATGTTAATGACATCAGTTTCCTGGAACGCATCAGTTCCTAATAAATGAGCAAATACCTGACCGGTGATACATACCAATGGAGTACTGTCGATCTGGGCATCGGCCAAACCTGTTACCAGGTTAGTTGCACCGGGGCCGCTGGTTGCGAACACCACCCCAACTTTGCCAGACGAACGGGCATAACCCTGGCCTGCATGAATTCCGCCCTGCTCATGACGAACCAGGATGTGATTAATTTTATCCATGTAGTCATACAAGGCATCATATATAGGCATGATGGCTCCACCAGGATATCCAAAAATAGTATCTACGCCTTCCGCTATCAATCCTTCCAGCAAAGCAACAGAACCACTCATTTCGACGGTTGTATTGGGTTCTTTTGCTGGTAATTCCTGTTGTGCTGTATCCATCTTATTAGGTATTAAACGTGAGATTCAGACATTTACAGTCTGCACCTTAATTTATCTTAATTATTGACCCCTACTTTTTCTTTTTTTAAAGATCGGTTACGCAGCCTTCAGCTGCTGAGCTAACCTGCTTTGCATATTTGTAGAGAAGTCCTTTTTTTGCTCTCAATTCTGGCTGTATCCACGCAGCTTTTCTCTGAGCTATTTCTTCTTCGGAGACTTTTAGCGTCATAACGCGGCTAATCGCATCTATTTCAATGATGTCGTTGTCTTTAACCAATCCTATAAGTCCGCCTTCAAAAGCTTCCGGAGTGATGTGTCCAACTACAAATCCGTGGGTACCTCCGCTAAAGCGGCCGTCAGTGATTAGTGCAACGCTTTTGCCGAGTCCTACTCCAATTAACGCCGAAGTGGGTTTCAACATCTCCGGCATTCCCGGGGCGCCTTTAGGGCCTACATTTCTGATTACTACAACGTCACCTTTTTTAACCCGGTGCGATTGAATGCCTTCAATTAAGGCGAACTCACCATCGAATACGCGTGCAGTTCCTTCAAATCGTTGGCCTTCTTTTCCGGTAATTTTAGCAACACTACCACCCTTAGCAAGATTTCCGTAGATAATCTGTAAATGACCCGTTGCTTTTATTGGGTTTTCTTTCGGCAGTATTATTTTTTGTGCGTCGAAGTCCAGTTCCGGAATATCAGCAAGGTTTTCAGCGAGTGTTTTACCGGTGCAGGTTAAGCAATCGCCATGTAGCCAGCCTTGCTGCAAGGCGTATTTCATCACCGCAGGTACTCCTCCGATGTTATGAAGATCTTCCATCATGTATTTTCCGCTTGGCTTCATGTCTGCCAATACAGGAATACGGTTGCTTATTTCCTGGAAATCGTCTTGTGTTAAGTCTACATCCACACTTTTCGCGATAGCTAAAAAGTGCAAAACAGCATTTGTTGACCCGCCCAGGATCATGATCGTAACAATGGCATTTTCAAAGGCTTTCCTGGTCATGATATCTTTTGGTTTAATATCACGTTCCATCAAAATTTTGATTGCTTTACCAGCGTCAAGGCATTCCTGCTTTTTCTCCGGACTTAATGCAGGACTGGAAGAAGAATATGGCAAGCTCATTCCAAGCGCTTCAATAGCAGCCGCCATTGTGTTGGCTGTATAGATACCCCCACAGGCTCCGGCACTTGGACAAGCATTTTTAATGATTTCCTTAAAATCTATGTCATTCATTTCGCCTGCCATCTTTTTACCCAAAGCTTCGAAAGCAGATACTATATTTAAATCTTCACCCTTATAATGACCTGGAGCAATAGTCCCACCATAAACCATAATAGAAGGGCGATTTAACCTGCCCATGGCCATTACAGACCCCGGCATGTTTTTATCACATCCCGGTAACGCAATTATTGAATCATAATATTGCGCACCGCAAACAGCCTCAATTGAGTCGGCAATGATATCACGGCTAACCAGAGAATAACGCATTCCCTCGGTTCCGTTGCTCATTCCGTCACTTACACCAATCGTGTGAAATATTAATCCCACTAAATCTTCCTGCCAGACACCCTCTTTAACAAGTTTTGCTAAATCATTAAGGTGCATGTTGCAAGTGTTACCATCATAGCCCATACTCACGATTCCAACCTGAGCTTTTTGCATATCCTCATCGGTTAGGCCGATACCATAAAGCATCGCCTGAGCTGCGGGCTGGGTGGGGTCCTGTGTAAGTACTTTACTGTAGGGATTTAATTCGATTTCTTCTTTCGTAAATGATGAATTCATTGAGATATTTTTTATCTGGGCCACTAATAAATTAATAGCTATGTGAGTTTACGTTTTAAGGTACTTTAATTATTTTCTTAAGGTAAGGACTTGCTTCTTTTCAGTCAATAGCATATGTGAAAAAAACTAAAAAAGAATTATATTTTTAATTATTACCTAATTCGAAATATTATTCTTAAATATAGCTCAAATATGGTACAATAATATTGCACTCGTATACTAATTATGATTTCGGTATTCGGTATAAGTGATTCTGTCCAATGAGTTTTGTTGGGAAATTCTTCCTGAAATTGAATTTTACCAAAAGATAAATGATAAAATGGGTATGATATCTAAAGTAAATTTCAGCGGTTGTTCAGCAGATCTTAACCTTCTTTGCAAAGATCGGCCAGGAGAGAGAGGTTTCATATTTTAATAATGGCGGATATAAATAAAGGTCAGCTGAATAATCAACTGACCTTTTATTTATGTACAAGGATGAAAGCTTTAGCTTACCACGCCTTCGGCCAGTAAAATTATTTTATTGTTATTAACTTCTATCACGCCTCCTTTAATTACAAAGCGCTCTTCACCTTTTCCTCCACTCCTGATGATAACTTTACCATCTTCGAGAGTAGATATTATTGGGGCGTGGTTATTAAGTATTTCAAAAGAGCCAGCCGTTCCCGGAACTGTTACCGAGCTAACCTCTCCTTCGTATACTTTTTTATCGGGTGTTAAGATTTCTAATATCATGGGGTTAGATTTGAGATGTGAGATGTGAGACGTGCGATATTTCTACCTCTTGTCTCTCATCTCATATCTAATGTCTCATATCTGCAATTACGCGTTTGCTTCAGCTAAAATTTTCTTGCCTTTTTCAATTGCGTCTTCGATTGTTCCAACAAGGTTGAATGCTGCTTCAGGATATTCGTCCACTTCACCATCCATAATCATATTGAAGCCTTTGATGGTTTCTCTGATGTCCACCAATACACCTTTTAATCCGGTAAATTGCTCAGCAACATGGAAAGGCTGTGATAAGAAACGCTGAACTCGACGTGCACGGGCCACAACTAATTTATCTTCTTCAGAAAGCTCGTCCATACCTAAGATGGCTATAATATCCTGAAGTTCTTTGTAGCGTTGTAATGTTTCTTTTACGCGTTGTGCGCAGTTGTAATGCTCGTCTCCTAAAACTGCAGCGCTAAGAATACGTGAAGTAGAGTCAAGAGGGTCAACCGCAGGATAGATACCTAATTCTGCAATTTTACGTGACAATACAGTTGTAGCATCTAAGTGGGCAAATGTTGTTGCCGGAGCAGGGTCAGTTAAATCATCCGCAGGCACATAAACTGCTTGTACAGATGTAATTGATCCTCGTTTGGTTGAGGTGATACGCTCTTGCATCAAACCCATTTCTGTTGCCAGTGTTGGCTGGTAACCTACCGCAGAAGGCATACGGCCTAATAGGGCAGATACTTCAGATCCAGCCTGTGTGAAACGGAAGATATTGTCAATAAAGAATAAGATATCACGTCCCTGACCAGTACCGTCTCCATCGCGGAAATATTCTGCAATGGTTAATCCTGATAATGCTACACGTGCACGTGCACCTGGAGGCTCGTTCATTTGTCCGAAAACAAACGTAGCTTTAGATTCTTTTAATTCCTCTGTGTCGATTTTATCAAGGTTCCATTCACCTTTTTCCATTCCATGCATAAATTCTTCACCATATTTAATGATGCCGGATTCAAGCATTTCACGAAGTAAATCATTTCCCTCACGGGTACGTTCACCTACACCCGCAAATACTGAAAGACCACCGTGACCTTTTGCGATATTGTTGATGAGTTCCTGGATTAATACGGTTTTACCTACTCCGGCACCACCGAATAATCCAATTTTACCCCCTTTTGCATAAGGCTCAAGTAAGTCGATAACTTTAATTCCGGTAAAAAGAACTTCAGTTTCCGTTGAAAGATCTTCGAATCGTGGAGCAGTATTGTGAATAGGGCGTCCATTAGACTTATCAAGGTTTGGAATACCATCGATAGCATCTCCTACCACATTAAATACTCTGCCTTTAATATTTTCACCGATAGGCATCTTAATCGGCTCTGCAGTATCAACTACTTCCATTCCGCGTACAAGTCCGTCGGTAGAATCCATGGCAATTGCACGTACACGGTCCTCACCAAGATGCTGTTGCACCTCGAGAACAATTACTTGTCCGTTTGGCTTTACAATTTGTAGTGCATCGTAGATTCTTGGAAGTTTGGCTTCTTCAGCGAAGCTAACGTCAACTACCGGGCCGATGATTTGCGCTATTTTTCCAGTGTTTGGCATAAAATTTTTTCGTAAAAATTTTTATTAATCAAGTAATTAAGCGATTTAACAGGTCGCTTTTTCGGTCTGCAAAAATACGCTTTAAACCCGTATTTCAAATGACTTGAGTAAAAGATTTTCAATAATTTTTTTAATAGTGCTTTTTATGCAAACTGTGTGAGTTTGCACTTGTTAAAATAATATAAGTAAATGTGAAAAATTATGAAAAAGGTAATAGCACAGGCACAATTCAAACTGGTTACACTTATCAGTACCATTACGTTCGTTTTGTTTTCATTAATAGTAGTGGCACAGGCAGGTAATAATCCTAATCAACATCCGGAGAAGTCATCACCGGCAGAACAATCATCAGCATATTTACAGAGCATAGAGAACGATCCTAACGGCGTCCCGAATAATTCGGCCTGGTATGCTCAGCCATGGCTCTGGGCCATTGTGGCCGCTATTTTAATTTTGGTTGTCGGATTGATTTTTAAAAGTTATGGTAAAAGAGATGTAGAATCCGAACAGGGTTTGTGATCAGATAAAACTGTTTTTTAAAACGGTTGTTATAGTTCTTAATCAATTTAACCAATAATCATCAGATTAAGCTGATGGTGATTATAAATTAATAAACATACATTATGAAAAACTTAAATTCTTTTAAAAAGTTGGCTAAGGCTGAAATTTGGTTTTCTGCTTTTATAGCTACGCTGAGTATTCTGGCGGGTTTTCCAGCATTAGCACAGACTACTGTGCCCGAGAAAGTTGATGTGGATATTAACGCCGGCGGCGATGGCGGTGGGGGCGGCTGGTATGCTCAACCCTGGGTTTGGGTTGTTGGAGTGGCCGTTTTTATCATCATTATTATTGCTATCACCCGAAGCGGAAGCACAAGGCGAGACGTGTAATTGATAATTCAGTAATAGTATAATAGAGGCGGATTTTTAATTCGCCTTTTTTACTTTACAATCTTTTCTTAGTTTGCTCTATGCTTAAAATTCTTGTAACTGGCAGTAACGGTTTACTGGGGCAAACTTTAACTCATCTGATTACCTCAACGAACAGGGGTAGCCTGATTGCCAGCTCAAAGGGGGAAAACCGGTATATTGGATCAGGAGATTATCACTACGCCGATCTGGATATTTCAAAGAAAGACGAGGTATTAAATGTTGTGCCCGCATTCAGGCCTGACGTCATTATTAATACTGCGGCAGTGACGAATGTTGATGTTTGTCATTTAAAAAGAGATGCGTGCAGTGCATTGAACGTTGATGCTGTCAAAAACCTGGTTGAAATTTGTGAGGCCAGAAATATTCACCTCATTCATTTGTCCACAGATTTCGTATTCGATGGCTTATCGGGGCCATATTATGAGAATGATACACCTCATCCTATAAGCTATTACGGTGAAAGTAAGGCTGAAGCGGAAAGAGTGATTCAGGCTTCATCCTGCAGGTGGTCTATTTTAAGAACGATCCTGGTGTATGGCGTGACTGCAAATATGAGCCGATCTAATATTGTTTTATGGGCTAAGTCGGCATTGGAAAATGGTGAAACAATAAATGTGGTCAACGATCAATGGAGAATGCCAACTCTGGCCCTGGATTTAGCTGAAGCGTGTTTGTTAAGCGCCGAAAAAGGAGCTTACGGGATTTTTCATATTTCCGGCAAAGACATGATGACTATACATGACCTGGTTCTGAAAGTAGCTGATTTCTGGAAGCTTGATAAATCCCTGATAGTACCTGTATCCTCTGAATCATTAAATCAGGAAGCGAAAAGACCATTAAAAACAGGTTTTGTGCTGGATAAAGCAATACGTGTTCTGGGTTATAACCCTCATTCCTTTTTTGAAGGCCTGGAAGTACTGGATAGGCAACTACAAAAATTGTAGCGATAACTGGTTTAAATATTTTCAAAAATCATAGATCCTGAAATTTGCTGCCTGTAATTATTCGAACCAGAATACTTATTAATTAAACTCTATATTCGTGAATTAACTTTAAAGACATATATCATATGGATCCTAATTTTTCCTTGCTTTTAATGGTCGTCGGATCAATAATCGCCTTATTTGTATTCTTCTATATTCTGCCCATTAATCTGTGGTTCACCGCACAGCTTTCCGGTGTAAGAGTAAGTTTACTCAATCTGTTTTTAATGCGACTAAGAAAAGTTTCTCCTTCGCTGGTTGTAAGTGCAATGATTACTTCAACAAAGGCAGGATTAAACTTAACCTCAAATGATATTGAGACCCACTACCTTGCCGGAGGAAACGTGAACAGCGTAATAAAGGCATTAATATCGGCTGATAAAGCCAATATTCCTCTTGACTTTAAATTAGCTACCGCTATAGATCTGGCAGGCAGGGACGTTTTTGATGCGGTGCAGCTATCTGTTAACCCACGGGTTATTAATACTCCCCCGGTTGCAGCAGTGGCCAAAGATGGAATTCAATTAATAGCTAAAGCCAGGGTAACTGTTCGTGCTAATATTAACCAGCTGGTTGGTGGTGCAGGCGAGGAAACTATTCTTGCCCGTGTAGGCGAAGGTATTGTTACAACTATCGGTTCGGCAGTGAATCACAAAGAAGTTCTTGAGAATCCCGACAGGATATCAAAGACGGTATTGGATAAAGGATTGGATAGCGGCACAGCATTTGAAATTCTGTCGATAGATATTGCTGATATTGATATCGGTGAAAATATTGGAGCAAAACTTCAAACTGATCAGGCAGAAGCCGATTTAAAAGTTGCTAATGCACGTGCTGAAGAGCGCAGAGCAATGGCTGTAGCAAATGAACAGGAAATGAGGGCAAAAGCACAGGAGGCAAGGGCAAAGGTTATTGAAGCTGAAGCACAGTTGCCTCTGGCAATGGCGGATGCCTTCCGTTCAGGAAACCTTGGAATTATGGATTATTATAAAATGCAGAACCTGAAATCGGATACGGATATGCGTGATTCTATTGCAAAACCTAATCCAGCTAAGGGAAAACAGCCTTAATGGCTTAATTTGAAGGGATTAACAGAATAATGAAAAATTTGTCTGAGTTTTAAAAAGAACTTCTATCTTTGCAGACCATTCAAAATGGACCTGTAGCTTAATTGGATAGAGCACCTGACTACGGATCAGGAGGTTAGGGGTTCGACTCCCTTCAGGTCCACAATCATTCTAAAGCCTTTTCGAAGCATTTACGGAAAGGCTTTTTAAATTTTAACGCGAATCAGATGTTAAATCTTGTCTTGTTTGGCCCTCCGGGCGCCGGTAAAGGAACTCAATCTCAAAAACTTATTGAAAAGTATAACTTAGTACACCTTTCAACAGGAGATATTTTGAGAAATGAAATTACAAATGGAACTCAACTTGGTCTTGAAGCAAAAAAGCTGATGGATCAGGGGATTTTGGTTCCTGATGAAGTCGTGATCGGAATGATCAGCAATAAGCTGGATGCAAATAAAGATGCTAAAGGCTTTATTTTTGACGGATTTCCGCGAACAGTAGCTCAGGCAGAAGCTTTAGATAAGCTTTTAACTTCTAAAGATACTACGATTTCAGGAATGGTAGCTCTTGAGGTTAATGATGAGGAACTGGAAAAAAGGTTACTGAACAGGGGGAAGGATTCTGGTCGTCCGGATGATGCAAATCCTGAAATTATCAGAAAACGTATTGAAGAATATAATTCCAAAACAGCGCCTGTAGCTAATTACTACAAATCTCAGGGAAAATATGTTAGTATTAACGGTATCGGAAATATCGATGAGATTTTCGATGGCATTTCCGCGGTTACGGATACATACTAAATCGCATTAAATTATAGCATAGCGGACTGTTCTTAAACATCAGTCCGCTATTTTTGTATAAAAATATTAATAAGCTTACTTGAATTTTGATTCTTGTATCTTAATCTTAAATAATTATGTCTCAAGGTTCCAACTTCGTCGATTACGTAAAGATCTGCTGCCGCTCGGGTAAAGGCGGTTCTGGCTCTACCCATTTGCACCGCGATAAATTCACAGCAACGGGTGGTCCTGATGGAGGCGACGGAGGCAGAGGGGGGCATATCATCTTAAAAGGAAGCACGCATATCTGGACATTGCTTCATTTGAAATACCGTAAGCATGTTATAGCAGTTGACGGTGGAAATGGGGGCAGTGGCTTAAAAAGCGGAAAAAATGGAAAAGATGAGATTCTGGAGGTTCCCCTGGGAACTATTGCAAAAGACTCTGAAACCGGGATAACCCTATTTGAAATCACAAAAGACGGCGAAACGAGAATATTAACTCCCGGAGGCCGTGGCGGTCTGGGTAACTGGCATTTTAAAACGCCTACACTTCAGACTCCCCGCTTCGCTCAACCCGGAGAAGAAGGGAAAGAAGAATGGATGATTCTTGAGTTAAAAGTGTTGGCAGATGTTGGTTTAGTAGGTTTCCCGAATTCTGGCAAGTCAACATTGCTCTCGGTGGTGTCAGCAGCGAAGCCTGAAATTGCGGATTATCCGTTCACCACTCTCATTCCTAATTTGGGTATTGTTGCTTATCGCGATAACCGCTCGTTTGTTATGGCAGATATTCCCGGAATTATTGAAGGTGCCTCAAAGGGTAAAGGCTTAGGTCTCCGTTTCCTCCGACATATCGAACGTAACTCTGTATTGTTATTTTTAATACCGGCTGATACCAGCAGGACAATAAAAGAAGAATACGATATTCTTTTAAATGAACTGGAAGAATATAATCCAGAATTAATGCATAAGCCACGAGTGCTTGCCATCAGCAAGTCGGATATGCTTGATGATGAGTTAACAGAAGAAATAAAAAAGGATATGCCTGATGTTCCTTATGTTTTTATTTCTTCTGTTGCTCAAAAAAATATTATGGAACTGAAGGATATGCTATGGAAAGCAATAAATGCAGATTTAAAATAAGTCTGATCAGCAATGATCTATAGGACGGGACTCTTCTGACATCCTTTTGTGAAATTTTGCCGAACTATTCATTGGGCGCGTCCTTTACGGGCAAAACAGGTTGATCTCGCTCCTCTTTGTATTTTGAGATATTTCCAAAATCGCCTTCTTCCTTCTTATAGGTCTTATCTTCAGGTTTTACAACTGCCTCATTATCATCCTGCGGATGTTTTATGCCTTTTTGTTTAGAATCTTTGGGCTCAAACTTTTCTGCTTTATCACTCTGGTTATTTGTCATGGCTTTTTATTTATATAACTTTTCAGACTTAAAATGGTTTCTGCAGCTGACTCATGTTTCTGTTCATAAATAATACTTTTCTATTTTTTTCAAAAGCTCTTATTCATATCCGCACTTTCGGCATGCAAATTTTATCACTGAGATGTTCTTTTATTCGGGTGATCTTTAAGCAGCTAAATGGATAAATAATTTATTAGTCTGGTTTCTCTCAGCGGGCACTAATTAAAATTCCGTTAACTTTGTATTTTTTTTAAACACATGAGAATAGCAATTAATGGTTTCGGAAGAATTGGACGAACGGTGTTTCGGATACTTCTGCAGCGTGAAAATATTGAAGTTGTAGCTATTAACGATTTGAGTGATGCTCACACCCTGGCTCATTTAGTAAAATACGATTCTATTCACGGATCTGCTAAATTTTCCGTAAGTGCAGGGGATAAGGAACTTATAATTAATAAACGGTCTGTTCCGGTTTTTTCAGAATCAGATCCTTCTAAATTACCATGGCTTGACCTTGATGTTGATCTCGTGATTGAATCTACCGGTAAATTTATCAGCAGGGAAAAAGCTTTATTGCATATCGGGGCTGGAGCGAAGCAGGTTTTGGTTTCTGCGCCTTCGTCGGATAAAGAGGTGCCTACGGTTGTTCTGGGGGTTAATGACGGAGATATTGATTTTTCGGAGAAAGTATTGTCAAATGCCTCTTGTACTACAAATAACATAGCCCCGATGATAAAGGTGCTTGAAGATAATTGGGGAATTGTAAACGGGTATATAACTACGGTTCATTCCATGACCGGAGATCAGAACCTTCATGATGGTCCGCATAAAGATCTGCGGAGAGCCAGAGCTGCCTCTGCATCAATTATTCCAACCACAACAGGTGCTGCCAAAGCTATTACCAGTATTTTCCCAGCGCTGGAAGGAAGGCTTGGCGGTGCCGGTATAAGGGTGCCAGTATTAAACGGGTCTTTAACAGATTTTACCTGTACTTTAAGAAAACAACCAACGGTAGAGGAGATTAATACCGCATTTAAGATAGCTTCTGATACCATTTTTAAAAATATTGTGCAATACACCGAAGATCCCATTGTCTCGGTTGATATTATAGATAATTCACATTCATGTGTATTCGATTCATTGCTAACCTCAGTGGTAGGGAGCATTACAAAAGTTGTAGGCTGGTATGATAACGAATACGGTTACTCCAGCAGACTGGCAGATCTGGTAGAGAAAATTAATCAGCTAAAGGTCTCAGATGTTTCTAAAGAATTATCTGATAAACGATAATCTTAATGTTTTTACAACAAATAACTGGTTTTTTATTTGATTGCCATTGCATCTTAGTGTGATTATTACACTTTTATTTTAATTCAAAACTATGTAGTTTTACCGCCCTGCGAATATGTGTTGAACAATTCATGTTCGCTTTAATTGATTAAATAATTATTCTGATGAAACCTGCATGAGCTTACCGCTCACAAACCGGTATGAATAAGCTCATGCAAGCTTCACAGCCACTAAAAAATAAATATATTCAGATGAAAACTATCGATAATTTAAACTTCTCCGGAAAGAAAGCACTTATTCGTGTTGACTTTAATGTGCCTCTTGATGAGAATTTCAATATAACCGACGATAATCGTATTCAGGGAGCTTTACCCACGATCACTAAAATATTAAAAGATGGCGGATCGGTAATTCTAATGTCGCATTTAGGCAGACCAAAGGATGGTCCTACTGATAAGTATTCGCTAAAGCATCTTGTAGGTCACCTGTCAAATGTACTTAATCGTGAAGTTCAATTCGCTGACGATTGTATCGGAGCTCAGGCTTCAGAGAAAGCGGCAGCTTTGAAGAGCGGCGAGGTTTTGTTGCTTGAAAATCTTCGCTTCTACAAAGAAGAGGAAAAAGGCGATAAGGCATTCGCTGAAAAATTAAGCAAGCTGGGAGACGTGTACGTAAATGATGCATTTGGCACAGCTCACAGAGCTCACGCATCAACAGCGGTTATCGCTCAGTTTTTTCCGGATGCTAAATATTTCGGCTATCTGATGGCGGGTGAACTGGCAAATGCTGAAAAAGTACTGAATAATCCGGAAAGACCTTTTACAGCAATTATGGGCGGTGCAAAAGTGTCTGATAAAATCCTTCTTATTGAGAAATTGCTTGATAAAGTGGATAACCTGCTTATCGGTGGGGGTATGGCCTATACTTTTGCTAAAGCTAAGGGAGGAAATATTGGAAATTCTTTAGTGGAAGCCGATAAATTAGACCTGGCTCTTGAACTTATTGAAAAAGCAAAAAGCAAAGGGGTTAACCTGGTTCTGCCAACCGATTCTGTAATTGCTGATGCATTTTCTCCGGATGCCAATACGGATGCTGCTAATAATGATAATATAAAAGATGGCTGGATGGGGTTGGATATTGGTCCTGCTGCCGTTAAGCAATACAAAGAAGTAGTAGCATCATCAAAAACCATTTTATGGAATGGTCCGATGGGTGTGTTTGAAATGCAAAAATTTGAAGCCGGAACGAAAGCTGTGGCTGAAGCGGTAGTTGAGGCAACAGAAAACGGTGCGTTTTCACTTATTGGGGGCGGAGATTCTGCAGCTGCCGTTGCAAAGTTTGGATTCGAAGAAAATGTAAGTTATGTTTCAACCGGCGGTGGTGCCTTGCTGGAATATATGGAAGGGAAAGAATTGCCTGGAGTTAAGGCGATTAACGAATAAATTTATTCTGATTCAGTAAAAAAAGAAGGCCCGTTCCAACAGAAACGGGCCTTCTTTTTTTACTGTTTTCCCGTCTGGGTGGGAAAAATAAACCTGTTGAAAACTTTTTGTGGTAATATGTGGTAAAAGGTGGGAAAAGTATTTACTTTTACTCTACATAAAAACCGTAAAACTGAATGTCTCACTTCTTGGGCGAATTTGAATGTAAACTAGATGCCAAGGGAAGGCTTATGCTTCCGGCTGGTTTGCGTAAGCAAATGCCTGAGGCTGAGCGGGAAGGTTTGGTGGTGAACCGGGGATTTGAGAAGCATTTGGTGATTTATACAAGGAAGGAGTGGGATACGATTGTGGAGGATTTGAGTAAGTTGAATCAGTACGAAAAGAAGACAAGGGAGTTTATACGATATTTCACAAGGGGGGCTACAGAGCTTTCGCTGGATGCTGCGGGAAGAATTTTGCTTCCCAAATCTTTATTGGAATATGCTGGAATGGGGGCCGATGTTGTGCTCGCTTCGCAGTTTAATAAAATTGAAGTATGGGCCAAAGATACTTATGATGCCCAATTAGACAATGAGCCTGATAATTTCTCGAACCTCGCTGAAGAGGTTATGGGGGGTTTAGGAAGGAGGTCTGATGTCTGAATATCATAATCCTGTAATGCTTGCCGAGTGTATGGAAGGTCTGGCGATCAAGCCTGACGGAGTGTATGTGGATGTAACCTTTGGGGGTGGCGGCCATTCAAAAGAGATATTAAAATTTTTAAGCGCCAAAGGGCGGCTTCTTGCATTCGATCAGGATGCTGACGCTAAGGCGAATATTCCCAACGATGATCGGTTAACCTTTATAGATCAGAACTTCCGCTTTTTGAAAAACAATTGCCGTCTGCACGCCGCAATTCCTGTGGATGGTGTTCTGGCCGATCTGGGTGTTTCATCGCATCAGTTCGATCGGCCAGAGCGGGGGTTTTCTACACGTTTTGATGCCGATCTGGATATGAGGATGGATCAATCCTCGTCCCTTACAGCAAAGGAAGTGGTTAATTTTTACTCCGAAGAAGATTTGCATCGAATTTTCGGCATCTACGGTGAAATTCAAAATGCAAAGTCTCTGGCAAAAACCATCGTTACTGCCAGGCTAAATCAACCTATTGAAACAATTTCCGGATTAAAGGAAGCTATTAATAAACTCATCCCGAAAGGGAAAGAGAATAAGTATCTGGCTCAGGTTTTTCAGGCTTTAAGGATAGAGGTGAACCAGGAGCTTGAAGCGCTCCAGGACTTTCTGTTGCAGGCGGCTGATGTGCTTGCTGTGGGCGGGCGTCTGGTGGTGATGTCTTATCATTCTCTTGAAGACAGGTTGGTAAAGAATTTTATTGCAAAAGGAAAGTTTAGAGGGGAAGTGGAAAAAGATTTTTTTGGAAATGTATTGAAGCCTCTGGAGGCGGTGACGCGTAAGGCGATAACTGCAACTGAGGAAGAGATCAAACAAAATAGCCGGGCGCGAAGTGCTAAACTTAGGGTAGCGGTAAAGTTGTAGTTCTGCAATCTGTCGGGTTATTAGTTATGCTGATTAACGGGGAGTATTTGAGCGGCAGCTTTTTGGTTTTTGAATTTTAACTTTTGAATTTAAGAAAGTGACTAATCGTTTTAGAGAGCAGATAGAGGAGGAAGAGGAAAAGGGGCCCGAGCCGGAGTTAAAAAAGGCCGAGCTACCTAAGAATTTTCTTACAACCTTTCTTACCGAAGGGGTTGTTTCTAAAGAGTCTGCCACTCAGATGATGCCATTTTTAATTTTTTTAGCCATGCTGGCAATGATTTATATCGCTAACCGGCATTTTGCAGAAAAAACTATAAGAGGGATTGATAAATTGAGTAAAGAGGTTAAGGAATTGAGCTGGGATTTTAAAACATTAAAAGCCGATTTGATGCTTAAAAGTACACAAACAGAGGTGGCAAAGCAGGTAGATACTTTGGGTTTAAAAGAGCAGGTTGAGCCTCCAAAAAAGATTATAATTAAGGTAGACGATAAATAAAATAAGTTTAGTTCCTCTCTTACTGAGGGGCAAAATGTAGCTATGAATATAAGAACTGACATATTGTTAAGGGTTTACATCGCTTTCGGGCTGATTGTATTGCTTGCTTTTGCGGTTCTCTTCAAGCTTTTCCATTTACAATTTACCGAGGGTAAAAAATGGAGGGCAATGGCAGATAGTTTGTCGACCAAATATGTAAACGTGGAAGCCGTGCGAGGAAATATTTATTCGGTAGACGGAAGCCTTTTGGCGACTTCAGTCCCTGAATATGAGTTGAGGATGGATATGCTGGCGGGTGGTATTGAAAAAGATGAGATATTTTTAAGTAAAGTAGATTCGCTTGCTGAAAAGCTGTCGACCTATTTTGGAGATAAAAGCAGACGTGAATATTCAAAAATGCTTCGTGAAGCAAGACGGGATAATGCCAGATATCAGTTGTTAAGGCGCAGGGTTTCTCATCAGGAGCTTTCGGTGGTGCGTAAGTTTCCCATTTTTAATATGGGTAGATATAAGGGAGGCCTAATCGTTGTTCAGCAGAACAAGCGAATTTTTCCTTTTAAAACTTTGGCGAAAAGAACCATCGGTTATAAAAATGAAAATGTAAAACCTGTGGGGCTTGAAGGGGCGTATAGTTCTTACATAGATGGAGAAAGTGGCAGAAGGTTAATGCAACGTATTGCCGGTGGCACATGGATTCCTATAAATAAAGATATAGAAATTGCTCCAAAAGAGGGAGCAGATATAATTTCCACTATCGATATTAATATGCAGGACGTGGCGCAGAGCGCATTACGTAAACAACTGATTAAAAGCGACGCAGATCACGGATGTGTAATTTTGATGGAGGTTGGAACCGGAGAGATCAGGGCGATTGCAAACTTTACGAAAGTGGCTCCTTCCGAATACAAGGAAACGTTTAATTATGCTATTGCAGGTAATCAGGATCCTGGTTCGACTTTTAAAGTAGCCTCCTATATGGCTCTCCTTGAGGATGAGAAGGTGGATACCAACACACTAGTTGGAACCGGAACCTATAAAATACGGGGGCACCTGATTAAAGATTCTCATGGAAGTATTGGTGTTGTTACTGTTAAAAAGGCATTTGAGGAATCTTCAAACGCAGCGATTGCACAATTAGTTAATACAGCGTATAAAGAAAATCAGTCAAAATTTACGGATCATTTGTATAGATGGGGCCTTAACGAGAAAATGGAGCTCCAGATTCCGGGAGAGGCCACTCCGGTGATTAAAAATCCTGAAAATCGTAGCTGGAACAAAAATATGACTCTGCCACAAATGGCATACGGGTATGAAATGCAGCTTACTCCTTTGAAAATGCTTTCGTTTTACAATGCTATAGCAAACAACGGTAAATATGTTTCGCCAATTTTTGTAAGAGAAATCAGAAGGTTGGGAAGTACTGTCGAGCAGTTTAAAGCCCGGGTTATTAACGAGAAAATTTGTTCGGATGAAACTTTGAGTAAAATACAAGCTATGCTTGAAGGAGTAATTACTGAGGGAACAGGTAAAGGAATAATTCATAATCCGTTCTATAAAGTTGCTGGTAAAACAGGTACTGCCCAGGTTGCTGATGGAAATAGAGGATATAGGGCAAAAAAACAATACCAGGCATCTTTTTGCGGGTATTTCCCCGCAGATCATCCGAAATATTCTTTAATCGTGGTGATCAATGATCCTAAAAACGGATACTATGGTGCGCAGGTGGCTGGTCCCCCTTTTCGGGAAATAGCGGATAAGGTTTTTGCCAATGACATTGAAATGTACAGTCCGGTAGAATCGGCTAAATTAGTAGGTAATACTAAAATGCCGGTTTCAAAAGGAGGTTATAAAAAATCGACACAGCAGGTATATAAGTCTTTGGGAATTAAAGCCTTGTTTGCTGCAAACAGCGAATTTGTAAATGTTGTTGATACCAACAATGGTATCGCAATTAAAGAAGTGAAGTTCAATTCCAGGCAAGTTCCTGACGTTTCGGGAATGGGATTGAAAGACGCGGTTTTTTTGTTAAGTAATGCAGGTTTGAAGCCTGTAGTTAAAGGGAGCGGCAGGGTGGTAAATCAATCACTGCAGGCAGGAGGCAGAGTTGTAAAGGGGTATCCAATTACAATTGAACTTGAATGATGAAGAATTTAAAGGAACTATTAATTGGAGTATCGGTTCTGAGTCAAAAAGGCTCTGCTGAGATAGGTGTGCAGTCTGTTTGCTTTGATTCACGTCAGATTAAATCCGGATCTTTGTTTGTTGCTGTAAGCGGAACTCATACAGATGGCCATATTTTTATTGATAAGGCAATAGGTTTAGGTGCAAGTTCTGTGGTTTGTGAAGAATTTCCTGAACATATCGTAGCGGATGTAACCTATATTCAAACCAAAGACTCGGCCCAGGCTTTAGGTTTAATTGCTTCAAATTTTTATGATAATCCCTCAAAAAATTTGAAGCTTGTTGGTATAACTGGAACCAATGGAAAAACTACTGTAGCTACTTTATTGTATCAGTTATTTGAGGAACTGGGATATAAAACAGGCCTCATTTCTACGGTTCAGAATCATATTCATACTACTATTGTTCCATCAACCCATACCACTCCGGACCCCATCGCTTTAAATAAGTTGCTTGCGGATATGGTCGATATGGGATGTGACTATTGCTTTATGGAAGTAAGTTCTCATGCTGTTGCTCAGCACAGGATAGAGGGGCTGGAATTTACTGGTGGTGTATTTACCAATTTAACCCACGATCATTTAGACTTTCATAAAACATTCGATGCCTATTTAAAGGCCAAAAAAGGCTTTTTTGACGGACTCAATAAATCTGCCTTTGCCCTGGTGAATGTTGATGATAAGAATGGTAAGGTGATGCTCCAAAATACAGCAGCACATAAAAAGACGTATGCACTTAAAACTGCAGCTGACTTTAAAGCAAAGATTGTTGAAAATCAGTTCAGCGGATTGTTGCTAAACATAGATTCTGCAGAGGTTTGGTTTAAAATGGTTGGAAGCTTCAATGCATATAACCTTTTGGCTGTTTATGGTACCGCGATACTTCTTGAGCAGGATACTTTAAAAGTACTAACGGTTTTAAGTCGCTTGCAGGGTGCGGAGGGGCGTTTCGATTACATCACATCGCCAAACGGAATAATTGGAGTAATTGATTATGCACATACTCCTGATGCTGTACAAAATGTATTGAGCACTATTCAAAATATCCGGAAGGGGACAGAACAAGTTATTACTGTGCTGGGGTGTGGCGGCGACAGGGATAAATCCAAGCGTCCTGTTATGGCCCAGGTAGCCTGCGATTGGAGTGATAAAGTTATTTTGACATCTGATAATCCCCGTACTGAAGAGCCTGAGCAAATTCTTAGGGATATGGATGCCGGAGTGATGCCTAACAACCGGAGAAAGGCTTTAACAATTGTTGACAGAAAAGAAGCTATACGTACTGCCTGTCATTTGGCCAGACCCGGGGATATAATTGTTGTGGCGGGAAAGGGGCATGAAAAATACCAGGAGATTAAAGGAGTAAAATATCCTTTTGACGATAAAAAAATATTGACGGAATTATTAAATCAGCTTAGCTAATGCTATATTATTTATTCACTTGGTTAGACAGAGAATTTGACATCCCCGGAGCGGGGGTGTTCCAGTATATCTCTTTTCGTACAGCCATGTCGGTTATAATCTCTCTGTTGGTTACTACGATCTATGGTAATACACTGATAAAAGTTCTCCGTGCAAAACAAGTAGGAGAAACTGTCAGGAATCTAGGTTTAGAGGGGCAGATGCAAAAGCAGGGAACTCCTACCATGGGAGGTTTAATAATTCTTCTGGGTATTTTAGTTCCAACTTTATTATTAGCTCAACTTGATAATGTGTACATCATATTGATGCTTATTACTACAGTTTGGCTGGGCGTTATTGGTTTTGTTGACGATTATATTAAAGTATTTAAAAAAGACAAAGAAGGCCTGGCCGGAAAGTTTAAAATCCTGGGTCAGGTGATTTTAGCGCTGATTGTTGGATGGACAATGTATTTTCATCCAAATATTGTTGTTCGTCAGCAGGTTAAACTTCCAACCACTAATGTCGCACCATTGGAAGTTCACCAAAAGGGAGATCAGTATTATTTTACGCAAAACTTAAAGTCAACTAAAACAAACATTCCCTTCTATAAAAACAATGAGTTTGATTATGCCAAAGTGCTTAAGTTTCTGGGCGAGGGTTATGAGAAATATGCACTTGTTGTATTCCTGCTTTTTGTAATAGTTATTATTACCGCTGTATCAAATGGAGCCAACATCACCGATGGGATAGACGGGCTTGCAACTGGGACCTCAGCAATTATAGCGGCTACACTAGCAATTCTGGCCTATGTTTCAGGTAATACCATTATGGCCGAATATCTGAATATTATTTATATTCCAAATTCGAGTGAACTGGTGATTTTTGCCGGAGCTTTTTTAGGTGCCTGCGTAGGCTTTCTCTGGTACAATTCTTATCCAGCGCAAGTATTTATGGGCGATACCGGAAGTTTGGCTATAGGTGGAATTATAGCGGTTTTTTCTATAATGATCCGCAAAGAGCTGCTGATCCCTATTTTATGCGGAGTGTTTCTGGTGGAAAATATATCGGTTATTATGCAGGTCTCTTACTTTAAATACACCAAAAGAAAATTTGGAGAAGGTCGACGGATTTTTCTGATGTCGCCCCTGCATCATCATTACCAGAAAAGAGGTTATCACGAATCTAAAATTGTCACCCGGTTCTGGATCATCGGGATATTCCTGGCAATCTTAACTATTGTCACTCTAAAGCTTCGATAATGGAAGAGAAGAAATACATAGTGATTTTAGGCGCAGGCGAAAGCGGAACAGGTGCTGCACTTCTGGCCAGGAAGCAGGGCTTCGAGGTTTTTGTTTCTGATTCAGGGGAAATACCCGAGATTTTTAAGCACGAACTGGATGATTTGAAAATTCCTTACGAAGAAGGAATGCATACCGAAGAGATTATTTTAAGAGCAGGAGAAATCATAAAAAGTCCGGGTATTCCTGAGAAAGCCCCGATTATAAAGGCAATTAGGTCTAAGGGGATATCGGTAATTTCAGAAATTGAATTTGCGGACAGATATTCAGATGCTAAAACTATTTGTATTACCGGATCAAATGGCAAGTCAACTACTACCATGCTCAGCTACCACATTCTTAAGAATGCTGGTCTGAACGTTGGTGTAGCCGGAAATATAGGTAAGAGCTTTGCCCGCCAGGTAGCTGCTGAAACATTTGATTGGTACGTGCTGGAGATAAGTAGTTTTATGCTGGATGATATGAGCGGATTTAAGGCCGATATTGCAGTCCTCTTAAATATTACGCCTGATCATCTTGACAGGTACGACTATAAAATGGAGAATTATGCCGACTCCAAGTTTCGCATTCTTCAAAATCAAACTGAAAATGATGTTTTTATTTACTGTGCAGATGATGCTGAAATAGTAAAGGGCTTAGAACGCCATAAAGTTTATGCCAGGTCTTATCCTTTTTCAATTCAGAAAGAGGTAAGCAATGGCGCTTATTTAAAAGACAACGAACTAATTATAAACCTGAATAATAATCAACCTACATTCACTATGTCGATCACAGAACTTGCCTTACAGGGCAAACACAATATCTATAACTCCATGGCCTCAGGTATTTTGGCTAAAGTACTTGAACTTCGTAACGATACCATCCGTGAAAGTATGGGAAGTTATAAGAATATCGAGCACCGTCTGGAGCATGCAGGGAAAATTTCGGGCATTGATTTTATAAATGATTCTAAAGCAACCAATATTAATTCAACCTGGTATGCCCTTGAAAGTATGACCACAGATGTTGTACTTATTCTGGGAGGAGTTGATAAAGGAAACGATTATAGCATGTTGCGCGACCTGGTGAGAAGCAAGGTGAAGGCGATTGTGTGTCTTGGTAAAGACAATAAAAGAATCCATGACGCTTTTGAAGATGATGTGGATGTAATTGTAAATACATTTTCGGCATCAGAAGCGGTGCAGATAGCCTATCATTTAGCAACTAAAGGTGATACTGTTTTACTTTCTCCGGCATGCGCCAGTTTTGATTTGTTCCGAAATTATGAAGATCGGGGGAACCAGTTTAAAGCAGCAATAAGGGAACTTTAAATAATGGGCAAATGACAAGGATGTGCAGATGTGCAAATGACGGGGATGTGCAGATGAAGTCGGGTAGTTTTTGACTTTTAATTTTTGACTTTAAAAAGAATGTTCAACGCTATACTAAATAAAACTAAAGGCGACCGCTGGATCTGGCTGATTGTAATTTTACTCTCAGTATGGTCTCTGCTTGCAGTTTATAGTGCTACCGGAACTCTTGCGTACAAGCGAGGGGTTGGAGCCGAAAGTATATTGATGAAGCATTTGATTTTTATAGTTGGCGGTATTGCCCTAATGTATTTTTCGCATTTGCTCGATTACCGTTATTATGCAGGCATTTCTAAATTGTTAATGGTTATAACCATACCTCTTCTGTTTTATACATTGATTTTTGGAAATACCATTAATGATGCCAGCAGGTGGGTAACCATTCCCTTTACTACCCAGACTTTCCAAACATCTGACATGGCTAAGCTGGCTTTAATTACTTTTTTGGCGAGAATGCTTACACGTAAGCAGGAAAATATAAAGGATGTAAAAAAGGCTTTCCTTCCTATTATGGGTTCAGTTTGCGCAGTATTCATTTTAATTGCTCTTGCAAACCTTTCAACCGCTTTAATGCTGTTTGGAGTTAGTATTTTACTGCTCATCATCGGCCGGATCAGTATAAAGCAAATCTCGATTGTTTGTTTGGCTGGTTTAATATTATTGGCGGGGGTGGTTTTTCTTGGACCCAGAAGAGAAACATATAAATCACGTATTAACGTTTTCTTGCACCCGGAACAGGCAAATTCGGATAAGTCATTTCAGGCTAACCAGGCAAAAATTGCAATCGCTACCGGGGGTATAATTGGAAAAGGACCGGGAAATAGTACTCAAAGAAACTTTCTGCCTCATCCATATTCCGACTTTGTATATGCTTTAATTATTGAAGAATACGGTTTATTCGGAGGTGTGGTACTGGTGATAATTTATCTGGTCTTTTTGTATCGATGTATTTTGATTGTAACAGCAAGCCCCAAAGCATTTGGTGCATTGCTTGCCGCTGGATTAAGTTTTAGTTTGACCATTCAGGCATTTGCAAATATGGCTGTAGCAGTAGGACTGGGCCCGGTTACCGGGGTTCCGCTTCCATTAGTTAGTATGGGAGGAACATCCATGCTATTTACAAGCATTGCCTTTGGAATTATTTTAAGTGTTAGCAGAGACGTAGAAGAAAAGAAACGCGAGAAAGACGGTTTGGGTAATAATGAAGAGAAAGTAATAGTAGGCGAAATTTAAAGGAGAATGATAGAAGGACTGAATGATAGAAGGATTGAATGATAGAATGAAGGAATAACCATAATCACTCATTCACTCATTTATTCACTCACTCATTCATTAAATAGAAAACATGTCAATAAAAGTAATCATAAGCGGAGGAGGAACGGGAGGACATATATTTCCTGCTGTTTCGATAGCTAATGCATTAAAACGCATAGACCCTGCTATTGAAGTGCTTTTTGTGGGCGCTAATGGCAGAATGGAAATGGAGAAAGTTCCAGCTGCCGGTTACAAAATAATAGGATTAGATATTCAGGGTTTTCAGCGCAAAGCCTTATGGAAGAATATACTGTTGCCTTTGAAAATCTTAAAAAGTTTATGGAAGGCCCGGTCGGTAATTAAATCTTTCAGGCCCGATGTGGTAGTTGGAGTCGGTGGCTATGCTTCCGGACCCTTGCTGTACGCTGCCGGGCAGATGAATGTTCCTTACTTGATCCAGGAACAAAACTCCTATGCCGGAGTCACTAATAAGAAGTTAGGCGCCAAAGCGCAAAAAATATGTGTTGCCTTTGAAGGAATGGATAAGTTCTTTCCGGCTGATAAATTAATGTTAACTGGAAATCCTATAAGACGGGAGTCGGTTAGTATTGCGGGTAAACGGGAACAAGGGTTGGCATCATTTGGTTTATCTGCCACAAAGAAGACAATGCTCGTTATAGGGGGGAGTTTAGGCGCCGGAACTTTAAATAAAAGCATGCTGGCAGGCCTTGATAAACTGATATCTGCTGATGTTCAGTTAATCTGGCAAACTGGAAAGTATTATTATACCTCAATCATGGAGCAGGTTGGGGAGAAAATACATTCAAGTATTCGAATAACCGAATTTTTAAATAGTATGGACCTTGCTTATGCTGCGGCAGATGTAATAGTTTCCAGGGCCGGGGCAGGAACTATCGCCGAATTATGTGTAATAGGCAAACCAGTTATCATGGTGCCTTCACCAAACGTAGCAGAGGATCATCAGACGAAAAACGCTGCTGCATTAGTTAAAAACAACGCGGCAATTTTAATTGCCGATATGAATGCCGAGCGGGGACTCGTAGATGCAGCATTAAGCCTTTTAGAAAACGATCAAAAATTAATTGATTTAGGAAATAACATCAGCAGGATGGCTTTGCCTGATGCTGATGAAATAATAGCAAAAGAAGTTTTAAAAATAGCCGGAAAGGAGAAAGGCCTAAGGTAAGGCGATAAGGTTTAAGGCTTGCATAATCCCTTTCACCTTTGAGCTTTCAGCTTTAACCTCAACAATTATGGAATTATCTAACATCAAAAAAGTATACTTAGTAGGGATCGGAGGAATCGGCATGAGCGGCCTGGCACGTTATTTCCATAAAAGGGGATGCGATGTGGCCGGCTATGATCGAACTCAGACCGATTTAACAAATACACTTGCTGATGAAGGTATCCGTATAACTTATTCAGATGAAGCCGTTGAAATTCCGGCTGATTTTTGTGTAAACACCGAAGCTGTTCTGGTTATTTTTACACCTGCAATCCCTAAAGATTCTGAGATATTAAATTACTTCAAAAACGAAGGCTTTGATTTGAAAAAGCGGTCGCAGGTTCTGGGTATTATCAGCAAAGAGATGTTTACTATCGCCGTAGCCGGCACACATGGTAAAACTACCACTTCAAGTATGGTGGCTCATATTCTTAAGCATACAGGATACGATTGCACAGCCTTTCTTGGCGGGATCGCCTCCAATTATAATACCAATATATTGTTTGGCGACAATAATGTAATGGTAGTTGAGGCGGATGAGTACGATCGCTCTTTCCTGACCTTGCACCCCGATATTGCAATAATTACTTCTATGGATGCAGACCATTTAGATATTTATGGTAATGATGCGTCTGTTAAGGAGTCATTTAAGCTCTTTGCATCGCAACTAAAGAATGGGGGCACGTTAATTCATAAGAGAGGTCTTGAACTTGAAGGCGGGGTGACATATTCAGCTAAAGGCAACGCAGACGTATTTGCAGAGAATGTATTTATTAAAAAAGGGACTTTCTTTTTTGATTTCAATTCAAGTGATGTAAAAATTAAAAACATTGAGCTTGGTCTTCCTGGATTACATAACGTGGAAAACGCTGTAGGTGCAATACAGGCTGGTCTTTTATTAGGTATCAATCCCGATAAAATTAAAGTCGCCTTAAAAGAATTTACAGGAGTTAAACGCCGGTTCGAGTATATCTTAAAGAGCGACAAAACTATATTTATCGATGATTATGCTCATCATCCGGAAGAGCTGAGAGCATGCATAACAGCGGTGAAATCTTTATATCCTGACAAGAAACTAACCGTGCTGTTTCAGCCTCATCTTTTTACACGTACCCGCGATTTTGCTGACGGATTCGCTGAAGTGCTTGGAATGGCTGATGAGCTTTTACTTCTGAATATTTATCCTGCAAGGGAATTGCCAATTGAAGGCGTCAGTTCGGAAATTATTTTAAAGAAGATGACTTCCTCGTCTGCACAGATTTGCGGAATGGATGAGGCCATTGAAATTATTAAGAAGGACAAACCTGAATTATTATTGACCGTAGGTGCGGGTGATATTGATACTCTGGTTCAGCCATTAAAAAATATACTTGCTAATGCTTAAAAAAATAAATTGGAAAGCGGTATTATACGGATTTCTCTGGCTGATAAGCCTGGGGGGCCTGGTAACGCTTATGAGTTTTATTGAAATTAAGAAAAGCGAGATTAAATGTGTTAATGTAAACGTAATTATCCCCGAGGTAAATAGTTTTATCGAACGGGCCGACATTGACGAAATGCTGTCAAAGAACCCGGGATCTTTGCTTGGATTTAGTTTGCATAAAATAGACATACATTATATCGAGAATTCACTGAAAGCGAATCCTTATATCGAAGAAGCAAAAGTTTTTGCTGACATGAACGGTATTATAAATATTAAGATTCGTCAGCGGGAGCCCGTTTTAAGGATTCTGAACTTAACCAGCCAGGATTTTTACATTGATGAAAAAGGGTTGAAAATGCCGACATCTTCCAATTTTACAGCGCACGTGCTGGTTGCTAACGGATACATTTTGGAACCATTTGGTAATAGGGTAGATACGCTGCGGACAAACCTGGCCAGAGATCTTTATAAAACAGCTCTTTACATTGAGGGTGATACCTTATGGCGGGAACAGATAGAGCAATTGTATGTCAATCAGAAAAGTGAAATAGAAATGGTTCCGCGTGTCGGAAATCATAAAATTATACTGGGTAATGCCGATTCACTGAAAATCAAGATGGGAAACCTTTTGGCTTTTTATAAAACGGCGCTTCCGGCAGTAGGTTGGGACACTTATAAAACTATAAATATTAAATATACAAATCAGGTTGTTTGCGTAAAGAATGTAATTGACAGCACTTTAATTGTACCAGTTACCAGGCTTTTGCAAAAAATTAACCATGATGCTCTTAACAATATTCAGGATACAGTAAAATACTAACACGTTAAATATGGAAAAAGATACTTCTACATTATCAAAAGGGTCACCCATTGTTGTAGGCTTAGATATAGGCACTACAAAGATCTGCGTGATTGTTGGCCGCAGAAATGGTCAGCGTAAAATAGAAATATTAGGGATAGGGAAAGCCGAATCGGCTGGTGTGACGCGTGGTGTTGTATCAAATATTCAGAAAACAGTTCAGGGAATTCTGGCTGCTGTTGATGAAGCGAGTTCCCAATCTAATGTCGATGTTAAAATTGTTAACGTGGGCATAGCAGGGCAGCATATAAAAAGTCTCCAGCATCGTGGGATTTTAACCCGGAAAGACTTAAATAATGAGATCCAGCGTAAGGATATTGACAAGCTTATTGAAGATATGTACAAGCTGGTTATGCCTCCTGGAGAAGAGATTATCCATGTCCTTCCTCAGGAATTTACTGTAGATAATGAGCCTGGTATCAAAGATCCGATCGGTATGGCGGGAGTACGTCTTGAAGCAAATTTCCATATTATTTCAGGTCATGTTAGTGCTGTTAAAAATATCCTTAAATGTGTAGGAAATGCAAACTTGGAAACTCAGGAATTGATTCTTGAGCCTTTGGCATCCTCAGAATCTGTTTTAAGCGACGAAGAGAAAGAGGCAGGAGTAGTGCTGGTAGATATAGGTGGTGGAACCACTGATCTGGCAATTTTTCATGAAGGAATTATTCGTCATACAGCTGTTATCCCATTTGGCGGAAATAGTGTTACTGAAGACATTCGCGAAGGTTGTTCCGTAATGCGGAACCAGGCAGAATTACTAAAAACCCGTTTCGGTTCTGCGCTGGCTGATGAAAATAAAGAGAACGAAATAATTTGCGTTCCGGGATTACGCGGCAGGGAGCCGAAAGAAATTTCAGTTAAAAATCTGGCCTATGTTATCCAGGCAAGAATGGAAGAAATTATCGAACATATTTATTATGAGATAAAGTCTTCCGGATATGAAAAGAAGCTTATTGCAGGGATCGTAATTACAGGTGGCGGCGCACAGCTTAAACATTTGTCGCAATTGGTAGAATACGTTACAGGTCTTGATTGCCGTATCGGTTACCCGAACGAACATCTGGCCAAAAATGAAGTCCTGCCTAAAAATGTATACGACGATTTAAAAAGTCCGATGTATGCGACTGGTATAGGCCTATTGATAAAAGGAATTCATAAAGGGGAGGAGTTGATGGAGGCCGTTAAGCAGCCTGGTGTTCTCGCGCAGAAGCCTTTAGTGGAAAAAAGTAAAAAATCGTTTGGCTTGTTTGATAAATTGCTTCAGACAGGGGCCAAGTTTATTAAGGATGATATCAAAGACGAAGATTATATAAAGTAGTTTTCAACAATTGGCGAGTTTTCCACATAATTAACAATTGTGGAAAACGTCTGTTGAAAAATATTTAATATTACAAGAAGGAATAGTTAATTAATTCAAAATCTACTAAACTGATTAATAGCGATATGCAGTTTGAAATGTTAAAAGAAAAGTCATCGATTATCAAAGTAATTGGTGTTGGTGGTGGCGGTGGAAATGCTGTTAACCACATGTACAGGCAGGGAATAACAGGAGTGGATTTCATTATCTGTAATACTGATGCACAAGCATTAGAATTGAGCCCTATTCCTAATAAGGTTCAATTAGGCGCAAGTCTTACAGAAGGAATGGGAGCCGGTTCGATACCTGAAGTAGGAAAGAATTCCGCTATAGAAAATATTGAAGATATCAAGCGAATGTTAGGCAGCAACACGAAAATGTTGTTCATTACAGCCGGCATGGGTGGTGGTACGGGTACAGGCGCTAGTCCGATAATTGCCAAAGCCGCAAAAGAGCTGGATATTTTAACTGTTGGAATTATTACCACTCCATTTTCTTTTGAAGGAAAACGCAGAAAAATGCAAGCGGAAGATGGTTTGGAAGAGTTTAAAAAATATGTAGACTCTTACCTGGTCATCTCTAACGATCGCTTACGTGAGATTTTCGGAAACTTAACTTTAAGCGCGGCGTTTGCCCAGGCGGATAATATCTTAACCACAGCAGCTAAGGGAATAGCCGAAATTATTACAATTCCGGGTTACATAAACGTTGACTTTAAGGATGTGCGCACTGTTATGAATAGCAGTGGTGTAGCTATCATGGGGAGTTATTCTGCTGAAGGTGAAAATCGTGCTCACAGAGCTGTTGAAGGTGCATTGGCTTCTCCATTATTGAAAGACAATGAGATAGAAGGTGCGCGTTATATTCTTTTAAATATCAGTTCCGGTTCGAAAGAGGTTTCTATGGATGAGGTTAGTATTATTACTGACTATATTCAACAGGAAGCCGGACTTGCAGCTGATTTAATTTGGGGTAATTGCGTTGATGAAGAACTTGGAGAGAAATTGTCTGTCACTATAATTGCAACAGGATTTCAAACTCAGGAAGAACGTGCGGTTGAAAAAAGCCAGGTTCGTAAAGTTTCTTTACTGACACCTGAAAATGCACCAATGGTGACTCCGGTAAATGCAGTGAACTCTTTCATTCCTCCCCAGGAGCCTGAATTGAAAGAACAGGAAATGGTAATGAAATCTGCTGAGGTTCAACCCGACTTATTTGCAGGATTCTTCAATCAGAAGGAAAAAGCCAATGAGGAGATAAGATCTACAGAAACACAATATATTCGTCATACTTTACAGGAAGAAGAACCTGAAGTATCCGAGGAGCCAAGGTTTGAGTTTGGTTTTAAGGTAGAAGAGTCGGAGTTTCATTTTAATGAACCTGTAGTTGAAGCGAGCAAGCCAGCAGAAGAAATCAGGCTTCCTGAGCCTGAACCTCAGGCATATAATCCTGATGAGCATAAAACCGATGAATCTATAGAAGAGCAGTTACGTAAATCAAGAGAACGCATCTTGCGTCTGAAAGATCTGAGTATGAAGCTTCGTACAGCTAACGGTTTACAGGAACTTGAAAATGAGCCTGCATACAAACGCAAACAAATGGCCTTGCAACAAGTGCCTCATTCATCAGAATCACAGGTATCCCGTTTCACGCTTTCAAACGAAGAGGGGATAACAGAAATCAGACCCAATAATTCATTTCTCCATGATAATGTAGATTAGGAATTTTTAATAGATTTTAGCCTTTATCAGAAAATGATAAGGGCTTTTTTTTTGCCCGGATACAAATCATATATCTGGTTGCTTTTATCTCCTATATTGACCGAATAACATATTATGGGATATAATTTTGAATTGTCGCATTCAAATTGCTAATAAGCTATTAAAAGGCTAAATTCGCTGCTTTATTTTAAATCACTAAAAACACAATAAATTGGATTTATTTGATAAAATATCTAAAAATATGGGGCCGTTGGGCCAGCACCAGAAAATGGCGCATGGCTATTTTGCTTTTCCAAAATTGGAAGGTGAAATTGCTCCTCATATGAAATTCCGTGGGAAAGATCATTTGGTGTGGAGTTTAAACAATTATCTTGGTTTAGCAAATCATCCGGAAGTTCGTGAAGCTGATGCGCAGGCGGCAGCAGAATTTGGCCTGGCTTATCCAATGGGTGCGCGCATGATGTCGGGTAATTCAAATCATCATGAAGCTTTAGAAAAGGAACTTGCCGAGTTTACGGGTTTTCAGGATGCCTTTTTATTGAATTTCGGGTATCAGGGTATGGTGTCAATAATCGATACCATGGTAGACAGGAACGATGTGATTGTATATGACGGTGAATCTCATGCCTGTATTATTGATGGAGTGAGATTGCACATGGGTAAACGCTATGTGTACCAGCACAACGACATCGAAAGCTGCAGGAAGCAATTGGAGAGAGCGAGCAAGTTAGTCGAACAAACTGGAGGAGGGATTCTTGTAATTACCGAAGGCGTGTTTGGAATGTCGGGTGCGCAGGGAAAACTAAAAGAAATTGTAGATTTAAAAAAAGACTTTAAGTTTCGATTGCTGATAGACGATGCGCATGGATTTGGTACAATGGGTAATACCGGTGCCGGAACACACGAAGCACAGGATTGCATTGAGGGAATTGATATTTATTTTGGAACCTTTGCAAAATCCATGGCGGGTATTGGAGCTTTTGTTGCATCTACAGAAGAAATAACTAATTACCTGCGTTATAATATGCGTTCGCAGACATTTGCAAAAGCTTTGCCTATGCCGATGGTTGTTGGTTTACGGAAACGTTTGGAGCTGCTAAAAACCAAGCCCGAGTTACGTGAGAAATTATGGGATATCGCCCGTACTCTGCAGAATGGTTTACGCGAACGAGGTTTTAACCTGGGGCTTACCAATACTATGGTAACACCGGTATTTTTGAAAGGCGAATTGCCGGAGGCTACAGCAATTACAATGGATCTCCGTGAGAATTATGGAATCTTTTGCTCGATTGTGGTTTATCCTGTTATTCCTAAAGGTTTAATGGAGCTTCGGATTATCCCTACTGCTATGCACACGCACGAAGATGTTCATCGTACTTTAGAGGCGTTTACAGAAGTTGGTGAGAGATTGCAAAAGGGCTTTTACAAAGATAAAAACGGGCTTTCTTAACGATTCGGTAATCTGCATCGTAGCTGAAATGTTGCTATAATATAAATTATGTCATTTTAGTTAAGTTTGGCTGAATATCTGTTAGGAATGTTGAAAATGTGGATAAAAACACTCAAAAAGGCGTTTTTTATTTTTCAAATAGTTTTTTTTTATGGAAAAACCCTTTACATTCGCTTATAGCTTATAAAAAAATATTAACTCATTAAAACTAAACTTATTTAACAATGGCAAAATTCGAAAGATTTACCGAACTGAAAGACTTGATCACTGGCCTCGAAGGTGATGCAGACAAATTCTATAACAAAGGAAACAGCGCTGCTGGAACTCGTGTTAGAAAAGGCTTACAAGACATAAAAAATCTTGCTCAAGCTATCCGTTTAGAGATTCAAGAATCTAAAAATACTGCTAAGTAATTGTTCTTTTATAGAAGTAAAAACCCCGGCTGTTTTACAACCGGGGTTTTTTTATTTAAGTTTTTCCAGTTCCTGCTTTATCGTTGCAGATAAGCTTTGGCCGACATTTACAAGAGGCAGCCTTAACGTGTCTCCGCATATGCCAAGATGCTTGAGTGCATCTTTAACTCCTCCCGGATTTCCTTCCAGAAATAAGGAGTTCGTGAACTCCAGAATTTTATAATGCAAAACTTGCGCCTCCTTAAATTTCCCCTCAAGGCACAAGCCGATCATTTTAGAAAAAATCGCAGGAATTGCGTTTGCTACAACAGAAATTATTCCAACAGCCCCCATAGAAATTAAAGGTAAAGAAACTCCGTCGTCGCCCGATATGAATAGAAAATCTTCAGGTTTATCTCTTAAGATTTTATTGAACTGGTCGAAATTACCGGCCGCTTCTTTAACCCCGATAAAATTCTTAAAGTCATGAGCGAGTCTGAGTGTTGTTTCGGCCGTCATATTGCTTCCTGTTCGGGCAGGTACATTATATAAAATTACAGGAAGAGGTGTTGCTTCTGCGATTGCTTTATAATGCTGGTAAATCCCTTCCTGAGTAGGTCTGTTATAATAAGGACTTACAGAAAGAATAGCGTCGTATCCGGCGCTATCAAAGTCTTCCAGCGCTTGAATTACTTCTGATGTACTGTTTCCTCCAATTCCGGCAACCAAAGGCACCCGCCCTGCTACTGTTTCTTTGGTAAATTCCCAAACAGACTTCTTCTCTTCCTTACTTAGCGTTGATGCTTCACCTGTTGTACCCAATGATACCAGGTATTGTACACCGCCATCAAGCTGAAAATTGATTAATCTTTTTAGCCCTTCTAAATCTACTGAACCGTCTGTGTTGAACGGAGTAACCATAGCTACACCTGTTCCATGAAATTTATTCATTCTGTTTTTTGTATTGGAGGTTTATAAAGAGCTTTTAATGTATTTAAATTAAGCTTTTTAATGAAACCAAATAGCCTGCTAATTTATGATGGATTTATGAATTTACACGACTGAATTTTCAGATTACTCGATTATTAGTAAAAGAAGCTCCTCATCTGATATTATGGGGATATTTAACTTCTGGGCTTTCTCCAATTTGGATGGCCCCATATTCTCTCCGGCGACTAAATAATTCAGTTTTGATGAAATGCTGCTTAGTATTTTCCCTCCATTTGACTGGATTATTTCTGTAAGTTCATCCCTGCTGTACTTTTCAAAAACTCCGGAAATAATGAATGTCTTTCCGCTTAGTTTATTGCTGGCTAAGCTTATTTCCTTTTCTTCAGTTTTAAATTGCAGTCCGGCAGCCTTTAATTTTTCAAGTTGGTCCAGATGCCTCGGATCTTTAAAATAATCTATCAGGCTTTCCGCTATCCTGCTTCCGATTTCTTCTACAGAAAGCAGCTCCTCATATGAAGCACTCATTAAACTGTCAAGGTTTTTGAAATGTTTCGCAATCTTTCTTGCCACGGTTTCACCTACATAGCGAATTCCTAATCCAAATAATACTTTGTCAAAAGGCATTTGCTTTGACCTTTCAATGCCTTCCAGCATGTTACTGATCGACTTTTCCCCAAAACGATCCATATGTCGCAGTTCATCGATTTTCTCATGCAGGATATACAGGTCGCTGATATGTTCTAATAATCCCTTTCTATATAGTGTCTCAATGGTTTCGTGGCCCAGGCCGTCAATATTCATCGCTTTGCGGCTTATAAAATGCTGCATCTTACCCACTATTTGAGGAGGGCAATTTTCATCATTGGGGCAATAATGTACGGCTTCCCCTTCTTTTCGAATCAAATCACTTCCACATTCAGGACAAGTCTTTATATATTCAACCTTTTCGGCATTCCCGGCTCTTTTAATCGTATTGACAGAGATTATTTTAGGGATAATCTCTCCGCCTTTTTCAACCAATACGGTATCTCCCTGATGCAAATCAAGCCTTGAAATTTCGTTCGCATTGTGCAGGGTGGCGCGTTTCACAGTGGTGCCAGCCAATAAAACTGGTTTTAAATTTGCCACCGGAGTTACAGCACCGGTTCTCCCTACCTGATAACTTACACTTTCTAATATCGTTTCAACTTCTTCAGCTTTGTATTTGTATGAAATCGCCCAGCGTGGTGATTTTGCGGTAAAACCCAATTCCTGTTGTTGGGTATAGTTGTTTACTTTAATTACAATTCCATCAATATCATAGCTTAAGCCAAATCGTTTTTCCTGCCAGTAGTGAATGAAATCCAAAACTTCATCAATATTTTTGACAAGTTTATTATGCTCACAAATATGAAAACCCCATTGACTAACTGTTTGCAGGCTTTCCCAATGCGTGTTAAAAAGTTTTTTATCGGTGTATAGAAAATATAAGAAGCAGTCGAGCGGACGTTTGGCAACTTCCCCGGAATCCTGTAATTTAACAGTTCCCGATGCGAAATTTCTTGGGTTGGCATACGGTACCTCGCCTTTTTCCATGCGCTCATGGTTTAATCGCTCAAAAGCTGCACGGTGCATAAATACCTCGCCGCGAATATCAAAACTTTCCGGGTAACCAGAACCTTTGAGGGTCTTTGGTATGCGTTGTATTGTTTTGATGTTTGTAGTTACATCATCTCCCTTGGTGCCATCTCCCCGCGTCACCGCCCGTAAAAGTTTTCCGTTTTCGTAAGTGAGATTTATTGATAATCCATCAAATTTGAGTTCACATACATAGTTAAAGTCGTTGCCTATGGCTTTGCGGATGCGCTCATCGAAATCTCTAAGATCCTGTTCATTATAGGTGTTACCCAAAGAGAGCATTGGCCACTTATGCCTTACAGTCTCAAATTTTTTGGTAATATCGCCGCCTACAAGCTGGGTTGGAGAGTTTTCGTCCTGAAATTCGGGGTATTGCTTTTCCAGCGCCTCAAGCTCTTTCAGCTTGATATCGAATTCGAAATCAGTAATGGTAGGCTGAGCTAATACGTAATAATTATAATTGTGCTGATTTAACTCTTTAACCAGCGCATCCATCTGTTCTTTAATTTCAAAAAGCGACATGGAACGAAGATAAGATTTTTGCCATTTAACTTCTGCAGGGTTGCCATTCCTGATGAAATATTTATCTTGCCAAATAAACTTAAAATCATGTTAAAACACTCTTTTAGAATTCAGCTCATCGTTTTATTAAGCAGTATTATATTCTTAGCTGGCTGCGCCTCCAGAAAATCTTCTTCTTCATGGTTTAAGCAAGGCCAGTGGTATAATGGCTTAAATTTAATGCCATACAGCGATATAAATAAAGTCGAATTTGAAACCCAGTACAAAAAGAATAAAGCACGTTGGGATAAAGCTTTTGCCTATTTAAAAGATACGGATTTGGAGAAACTAGCTCCGGGTAAATATCCTATTGAAGGAGACAGCGTTTTTGTTTCAGTAACCGAAGGTCCGGACAAGCCCTATGAGCAAACTAACTGGGAATCTCATCGTAAAATGATAGATGTTCAATACATCGTTAGAGGAAAAGAAAGAATGGGGGTAGCAGACCTTTCAAAAGCTACGGTTACTAAACCATATGACCCCGCCAGGGATGTGGCGAATTATATCGCTGCTGGTAAATTCTATGTTGCCGAACCTGGAACCATGTACATATTTTTTCCAACGGATGTTCACCGTCCAAGCATTAAAGTTGATGGATATGATGTTGTGAAAAAGGTAGTGATTAAGGTTAGATATACAGAGTAAACTATTTCAAAAAAACTAGGTTGTTGACAGACTTTCTGTTAATAATTTCTCGATATCATTGAAGATTTCCAGGTATTTATCCTGTAATATTTCCTGATAATCGATTAATACAGAAGTCAGTTGAAGTTTTTGAGTCTCATTAAAGGGGTGGTCCCAGATCCGCATACAAATTCTGTTAATAGCATAGACCAGTTTATGTGGTGCGCTATAAGTATTTAAATACTTTGCGTCAATAAATTCACTCAGAAAATTGAAAAAGATCTGTTTTTCGAGTAGATTATTAATTTGAAAGAAACTGGATAAAGCCTCTTTATTGGTATTCTCAAGATGCGAATAAAAGCTGGAGGTATTCAAGAGGTTTTCATTTAGCAGAAGGCTGTCGAGCATTAACTCAAGGGCTATATGGGCTACAAAAAAAGAACGGGCGGGTGAGGTTATTAGAAAAGGTTCTATTGCCGTTCGGATTTTGTGGGTATGTTCAATAAAGAATTCTGAAGAATGAAAATATTTATCTACCAGAATATGACGCTTCCATCCGGTGTAAATATTTTTGAGGTCAGTGTTAATATAAAACTCTTCATGCTTTTCAGGACGAATATTCCACTCTTTTCTCGCATTCTTTAACAAATCAGGTAATACTATTCCCATCACCTGTTGGGGGTCTGAGGTGAATCTGTCAAAATAGAAATGCGATAAAAAATTCATAAGCCTCCTGAATTATTCCATTATCAAGAGAATAATGTGTGGGATACAATATACGGAATTAGATTAAATTTTGAATGATGGCATGTTGAAGAAGCACAATTGTTTTTACATCATAAATTTTGCCGGCCAATACCAGTTCTCTCGCTTCAGCTGCGGGAATCTCGATTAACCGGATATCTTCCCCTTCCTCTGCTTTTCCCCCTCCTTCACTTACTTTCATTTCCGGAGAGTACTTCCCTGTAAAAAAATAAACATATTCCGTTACCGATGCAGGTGTCATAAATCCTTCAGCAATCTTTCTGATCTCAGAGATTCTGTATCCTGTTTCTTCTTCAACTTCTCTTATAATTGCATGTTCGGGTAACTCCCCCTGGTCAAGAATTCCTGCACATGCTTCTACCAGAAGATCTTTTTTGCCTATCAAATGAACAGGCAGGCGGAACTGTTTAGTTAATAAAACCGTTTTTCGTTCAGGGTCGAATAAAAGAATCGCGGCGCTATCCGGCCGGAAATATACTTCGCGCTCCTGGGTTTCGGTTTTTCCGTCTTTGGTTTTTTGTAACCTGATCAGTTCCAACCGGTAAATCTTATCAGAGAGTATATCATTTTGTATGATTTCAATTTCTGGCATAGTAAAACAACATCCCTGTCTAAAGGCAGTTTTTAATTTCTCAATTCTTCTATCTTTGCGGCACTAAACAACTAACATGAATTTTGTAGAAGAATTACGCTGGAGAGGTATGTTGCATGATATCATGCCCGGAACTGAAGAAGAATTGAAAAAAGGTATGACTGCTGGTTATATCGGGTTCGATCCTACTGCCGATTCTCTTCATGTTGGTCATTTAACTCAAATCATGACTCTCATTCATTTTCAGCGTGCGGGCCATAAACCTTATGCTCTGGTAGGAGGTGCAACCGGTATGGTGGGTGATCCGTCGGGAAAATCATCCGAACGTAACCTGCTTTCTGAGGATGTTTTAGCACATAATGTAACCTGCCTTGAGAATCAGCTGAAAAAGTTCCTTAACTTTAAAGCTGGGGAGAACAGCGCCGAAATGGTGAACAATTACGATTGGTTTCAAAGTTTCACATTCCTTGATTTTATCCGTGATGTGGGAAAGCATCTTACCGTCAATTACATGATGGCTAAAGATTCTGTAAGGAAGCGTCTTGAAGGAGAAACTGGTATGTCTTTTACCGAATTTAGCTACCAGCTGGTTCAGGGCTATGATTTTTACTGGCTTTGGAAAAACAAGAAATGCCTGATACAAATGGGAGGATCTGATCAATGGGGGAACATCGTTACAGGTACAGAGCTTATCCGGCGTAAAGATTCAGGCACGGCCTATGCTATAACTACCCAGCTCATCAAGAAGGCCGACGGAACAAAGTTTGGTAAAACAGAAAGCGGCGCCATCTGGCTCGATAGTAAAAAAACATCGCCATATAAATTTTATCAGTTTTGGCTTAACACTACAGATATAGACGCAAAAAGCTGGATCCGGATTTTTTCCTTAAAGGGAAAACAAGAAATTGAAGCTTTAGAAGTGGAGCACAACGCTGCCCCGCATTTACGTATTCTTCAGAAAGCTTTAGCTGAAGAGATTACCATACGAACTCATTCTGAAGAAGCTTTGCAAACCGCTTTAAAAACCTCTGAATTTTTATTCGGAACAGGTTCGGTTGATTTCCTGAATCAGTTAAGTGACGATGAGGTTTTGGAGGTTTTTGAAGGGGTGTCGCAATTCCGGATATCAAAAACCGAATTAAGTCAGGGCTTGAGTGTGACGGATCTGCTGGCGGATAAATCGCAGGTGTTTGCTTCAAAAGGAGAGGCTAAAAAAATGATACTTGGTGGCGGGGTTTCGCTGAATCGCGAAAAACTGGCCGACCCGGCAGCTGTTATAGGTTCTGATAAACTGATAAGAGAAAAATACTTAATTGCCCAAAAAGGAAAGAAGAATTATTTCCTGCTGATTGCTGAATAGATTAAAAGAATATTTCCCGCCACCATGTGGGAAATATTTCAACGAGTATCCTATTTCAAATTTGTTTCCCTTACAATATATTCAGGCCGCTGTTTCGATTGCATAAAAAGTTTGCCAAGGTACAATCCGATAACTCCTAAAATCAAGAGCTGTAATCCTCCAAAAAAGGAAATAGTTACAATTAGTGAAGCCCATCCTGATATCGCCGCTCCGCTGTAATAGCTGTATAGAGCATAAGGGATATATAAGATAGACAGGCTCGAAATGATTAAGCCCAGGTAAATTGCCAGATGCAGAGGTTTCACGCTAAAACTGGTAAGTCCTGATGAAGCCAGTTTAATCATCTTCTTTAAGGAATACTTGGTGTCTCCAAATAAACGTACATCATGGTCGTATTCAATAACTGCTTTTCTAAAGCCCATCCATGAAATTAATCCTCTGAAAAAAATATCCTGCTCGGTAAGGTCTTTAATTACATTAACCAGCTTTTTGTCAATTAATCTAAAATCGGGCGAGTTCGGTTCAATTGAAATATTTGTAAGGAAGCTCATTATCCTGTAGAATAATCTGGATGTATTCTCTTTAAATACGCCGGCGTTTTGCGTGGCATCCCTGCGTTTGCAGATAACCACTTCGTAGCCCTCCTCCCATTTATGTACCAGCTCTTTCACCACCTCCGGCGGATTCTGAAGATCTGCATCCATACAGATTACAGCATCGCCGCTGGCAAAATCATAACCTGCACGTAAAGCATTCTGCTGCCCGAAATTTCGCGAAAAATCGATAAAATAAAAATCGGGATATTGCTGAGACAGTTGTTTCAGAACTTCAAGACTATTGTCCTTGCTTCCATCATTTATAAAAATAAGCTCTAATTTGTATGATGAGTTTTGAAATAGAGAATAGAGCCGTTCTGTTACTACAGGAAGATTTGGTTCTTCATTGTAGGCGGGAATTATTACAGAGATTGTTTTAGTCATTAACTGCAGCCTTAGGTTTGTCAAAATAACTTTCGCGAAGAATTTCTAACCAGATTAAAAAACAAGGTAGGGCCTTTAACTTGTATTCCCGTACAAAGGTTCTGGCATCTGGGGGGAACAAGTCTGAAGGAGAAAAACTGGTAAGGATGATAGCAAATGCAAGTAAAAAATGATCCCAATAGGTTTTCTTTTCTTTAGTTACATACCAGATAGCTACTCCCGGGAACGCAATAATATAGGTAGCAGACTCAGAGCCTGTTGAAAATAACACCGTAAAAAGTAAAACTGAAGATAATAACAGAAGTTGAAAGCGGGTATTATTAAATCGTTTATAGTTAACCAAAACCTGGGCAAGCATCATCAGTAATCCGCATAGTAAAATATTACGAGTGCTCGCATCGGCATTTATATTTTTTTGAATAAGCCCAATTACTGAAATGTTTTGCATTACAGATCCCAGGTTTAAGCTATTCTTAGTACTTAAAGATATATACCAGTCGTGGTAACCCTGGATTTGAAAGGGAACAGAGGAGATCAAAGCTGGCAGCAAAGCCAGCAAAACGGTAAATATTAAAAAGGATGCGATGTATTTTACCTTATTTGTCGCAAAGAGGATAAATGCGAAGCCAACAATACCATAAAGCTTAATTAAAAACCCTATGGCGATTAATAAACCTGATAGTATTTCATTGTGCTTAAGGGAGAATACAAACGTAAGTATGATCAGGGCGGCAATAAAAGCATTGCTCTGAAGATTGAACAATGAAGTTAAAAGCTCATGCGAACAGATTAATAAAATGAGGTTTTGCTGATACTCCGAAACCGGGAGCTTTCTGATTGCATAGTACAACGTTAATGAGACGAATAAGGCCCATACTGGAATCCCCAGAAAGTCTGGAAGCATAGCAAATGGTGCGAAAATCAACGCGAAAAAAGGGCCGTAATGATTGGAATCAAAGAAATATTGCGGCTGCTCCTGGAAAAGGCCCTGTCCATTAGTTGTATTAATAAACGTGTATTTGAAAATTAAATAATTGTTAAAACTCCCATTTAAATACTGCTTTAGGGCTGCCGCTAAGGGTAAAATAATATAAAGGGCAAGAAGCAGTTTAGTAGAGTTGTTTTTAATGAATTTAAGCATTTGCTGTATATGAAGGGCTGAAATTAGGAAAAATCAAAAACCCAGCGAAATATATAATGGCTATTGAATTAAGAGATTGCATCCGCGAATGTCACTGTTATCGAACCGCCCAAGAATCTCAAAGCTTCCATCTCTATGTTTTTTACCCAGATCCTGGGTTGAAAGAAATGAGCAGGAGTGAAGATTAGCTAAATCGATTACATTAATACCTCCGGTTTTTTCGGCCTCTAATAGGGAGAAAGGGTCGTTTGTGTCTCTTATGTATACCCTCATCCATGGAGGGCAATTAAACCTTCCTTCACCTGTTGAATATCCTTGCGAAAGAAGTTCTGTCATTCCATATTCTGAATGAATAAAAGGAACTCCAAAGCCTTTACAAAGTTTTTCATGCAGTTCTTCCCTGATCATTTCCTTACGTTTTCCCTTCATTCCGCCGGTTTCCATTATTATCAGGTCAGGAAAATCAACGGAGTGGGCTTCAATAAAATCGAGCAGGGCATAAGTTACTCCAATCAAAATGGTTTTTTTCTTTTCCGCTTTTAGGCGGAGCAAAACCGAATGCAGATCATCATGATTATAAAGAAAATACCCGCTATCCGGATTGCGGCTTTCTTTAATCAAATCATCGACCATATATATTAATGAAGATCCGTTACGTTCCTGGTAAGATGGCAGCAAGGCAAGAAAAGTATATTCGCTTATATTGCCATAAAAATAATCAAACCCTTTTCTGTAACTGCCTTCGTAAATTGATAGAGCTTTTACAGGGTGTTTACTTTGTATCGTTCCGGTGGTGCCGGAGCTTGAAAAGATAATCTCAGGTTTTTCCGAACCACATTGAATACTATGCGATTTATAGAACTCTACAGGTAAAAAAGGAACATTGCTAAATTCAGTAATTTTACCGTGGTCAATTCTGAGAGTTCTTACAAACTCAGAATATACTTCATTTTCTGTCGCCTGATAATGAAAGATATCGAGGGCTAGCTTCGAGAAGTCTGCTTCAGATTTTATATTAAAAATTTCTTGCGGATTGATTGTTGTCACAGTCAAAGATAATCAGATTAGTGTCTGGCTCTTCTTTTTATAAAAGCTTCTCGGGCAAAAAATCCCGATAGGGCTGAGAATCCGGAAACGAGCCCCCCGAGAATAGCAGTTAACAACAGAACAATTAGCCAGTTAAAGGGCCAGTCTGGTAACATTAACATTTGCCCGACCCGGTTCGCCAAAATATTATCGTTGGGAAGACTCTTCCATAGACTCATCATTATCCATAACAGAAAAATTGCGATAAAGCCACCTGTAAAGGCTTCGTTCCCATTTTTAGCCTGCCAGCCGGCAATTGTAAAGGAAACTATGCCGATTATCCACCAGGGCAGAAAAAGCTGTAATATTAAAGCGGCTAAAAAAATGGGTAATACTATCATACATTCTTTAGGGTCGCCATTAAACCCGTATTGGTTTATTAATGGGTAAGTGTTAAATGGCCTTTAATTCTACTGTTTTTTTTTGTTGCAGAGCGTAAAAATAGTAATTCATTTAGTTCACCACTGGTCCAGGTGTTCAAAAGATCATCATAATAAAAACTTCCTGGATTCCCTGACTGTCCTCCGGGAAAGACCCCATAACCTTTGGTCACTTTACCTAACGACACAACCATTCGCCAGGATGGCCCGTGACTTTCATTTAATGCGTTTACAGATGTTTTGGAACCACCATTATATAAGAGGCGGGAACCGAACCCCGCTATTTTGGCGAGATGAGGAACATTGCTATGTTTTACATTTGCCCATTCCCAGCTTTTGCCAAGATGACCAAATTTTCCTTCCAAACTATCAATCGTAAATTTAAAAGCAGCATTAACAATATCTTCACGAGTTTCTTTTTTAGGGGTGGTGATATTATCGAACCATTTTGAATCAGGTTCCTCTAAAAAAAGATGTACAGTTCTGTCGCGGTTAGGAAACCGCATGGGAGAGTTTAGATTGGTGAATTCATCCGCCCAGATTTTGTTATAAATATCCTTTTGCCAGATCTCAAAAATACTCGCAGCAATTTCGTTTGGATCAAATTTATATTCCCATTTTTGGATAAGATTAAAAGCCTCTCTTTCACTCGCATTAAGTCTTCCTTTCTTTACAAGGCTCAGCATTGTGGGTAAAACGTCTTTTGCCAGAACACTGTAGTTGTCGGTCTGCAGATTTCGCATACTATCTATATTTACCTTTTCCATTTTAGAAAGGCGGGTGTTAATTCTGTTCCCGCGTTCATAACCGGCAAATTCCCAGTTTAAATAATAAGGATAAGATTTGTTTGCCGGATTTTGATTTGCCGAGCTAACAAACCCTCTGGTAGGATTTTTAACCGAAGGGTTTTGCTCAAACGGAATCCTTGACTGCCAGTCTTCCCCTGCATTTGTTCCATCTAATAAAAACTTACCATTCCCTTTGTTTTTTCTGGGGAAATAACCGGCTGCTGTTAAGGATATGTCGTTATCGACACTTGCAAATACAAAGTTTTGTGCAGGGGCGGTATAGTAACTTAGCGCCTTACGATAATCTTCATAATTTTCTGCACGGTTTAAATAATAAAAAGTAGCAATGTCTGCTGATGGATCATGCGCTATCCATCGAAGAGCATAACCTTCGGGAACATTATTGGCTTTGATGAAATCTGGTCTGTGCAGATATACTACCGGTCCGTGGTGAGTATATAAAACCGTATCGGATATTGTTTTATGTCCCCGTACGTGGATGGTTTCAATCCTTTTTTTAACAGTTTTCCACTCATTGTTGTGCCAGTAGTGCTTATACTGCTTGTCTTTAAATTTTATCCGATACCAGTCCAGAACATCGGCCCCAACATTGGTAACTCCCCATGCTACTTTCTGGTTAAATCCGATTACTATGCCGGGGGCTCCTGGAATTGAAACACCATAAACATTTATTCCGGGGCCAATTAATTGCGTTTGATACCATATTGCCGGCAGAGTTAAATTTAGATGCGGATCGTTTGCAAGTAAAGGATATCCGCTCGCTGTTTTACTTCCCGAAACTGCCCAGTTATTACTTCCAATACCTTCATTTTTCTGAGGGGTAGCAATAGTTGTGTTAGCCGGCACAGGAGCAGAGTGCTCAGCTTGGATATCAGCTTTAAAATCCCATTTTGTGTCTCTAGGAATAATTGTTTCATCTCTAAACGGATAATCCGGAAACAAATCATTCATTACCTCTGGGCCAAATTTTCTCAGGGCGTTACTCATATAAAATTCATCGGAGCCACCTGCTAATGTGGCCGACATTAATTTTAACAGCAATGCAGTATTTAAAATTGTCCATTTTATTGGCTTGTAATCTAAAATCTTAAATTCTATAGGGTATTTCTCACTATTTAAAGTTGAAATATAAGCGTTTATGCCATCAGCATATGCCTGGGTCATGGCTTTTATCCGGGGATATTTTTCCAGTTCCTTTACCATGTTTTCGGCTCCGTAACCCATTCCTAAACGCCTCTGGTATTTATCCAGTTCCAAAGCTTTTTTACCTATAACTTCTGATAATGTTCCTGCCGCAAAGCGTGTTTGAAAATCAAGCTGCCATAAACGGTCCTTTGCAGTTACATACCCCTGGGCGAAATAAAGATCATATTCATTACCGGCAAAAATATGAGGAACCTGATGTTCGTCATATGAAATTTGAACCTTACTTTTTAGTTCTTTAAGGTGTAAAACAGCATTCTGAAGATCTTGTCTTTCCGCATTTTGCCAGAATCCAAAAAAGGGACTTAAAAATTTTCCAAGTGGAGGAACCGAGCCCAGTTTTATATTAAGCAACACCAAAAGTGTTATAGAAAACGCTATACTGAGCAGTGCTTTAACTATTTTCATATTATAGAAATATAATAATAGTTAAAAACTTCAGTCAATCAAATTGATTATAGCGGAAATGTCTTTTTTTATTTATATATTATTGAACTGGTGTTTAAACATTTTTCCTATTTTAGAGTTGGTATTTTGTATTATTGCAAATTACAAGATATTATTGACTAGCCTTTTATACTAAGAACGTCTATAGCCGTTCGTGAAGGGAGTATATGTATAATGCTGATAATATCATCGATGCTATAGATTGTCAGCGTGTTTATTGGAATTGAATGACAGAAGAGAAAGAGCCTTTACCGGAGTTACCAGGGTTGCCGGAATTTAGTATTGAGCAGTTAGAAGAAGGGGTGCAACACGTTAATAACCCTATTATTGGTCTTAAGCCTATAGAGAAAGTGTATTTGCAAAGTGTTGTCGAATACACTCAGAAAGACAATAATTTTTACTTTTCTGACGGTAGCGCTGTTGTAGAGATAAGAGTAGTTAGCGATGAAATTATACGGGTTAAATTAGCTCCTCACGGAACATTTTTGGACGAATTCTCGTATGCTGTTCCTAAACTGGAGCAACATGCAACTGTTTTCTCTTTTAAAGATGCTGACGAATATTACAGGGTTGAGACAAATACTGTAGCCTGTATAATAGATAAGAAGGATTTCCTTATTTCATTCGAAGATAATGCCAGCAGGGTAATCAACAGCGATTATTCTACTATGCATTGGGAAGAAAATGTTGATTTCGGTGGATATTATGTCTATTGTACAAAACATTGTAGTCCGGATGAATCATTTTATGGATTAGGAGACAAGCCAACATCATTTAATATCAGGGGGCGCCGTTTTTCAAACTGGGCAACGGATACGTATTCATTTGCCAGGGATCAGGATCCACTATACAGGGCTATACCCTTTTATCTGGGAGTTAAGGAAGATGTCAGCTACGGTATTTTCTTTGATAATACGTACAAAACTCATTTCGATTTTGCCCATCAGGATGTTGATAAAACTTCATTCTGGGCGGATGGTGGTGAACTTCAGTATTATTATATTCATGGCCCTCATATGATGGATGTGGTTAAACGCTATCATAGTTTAACCGGTACCCATCCTATGCCTCCCCAATGGGCTTTGGGTTACCATCAATGCCGCTGGAGCTATTATCCCGAAAGCAAGTTAAAAGCTCTTGCCAAGAATTTCCGTGATCGTAAGATTCCTTGTGATGCTTTGTATCTTGACATTGATTACATGGACGGATACCGCTGCTTCACATGGAATAAAAAATATTTTCCTGAGCCAAAAAAGATGATCAAAGAGCTTCTGGATGATGGTTTCAGGACAGTTGTTATTATTGACCCGGGAATTAAAGTTGACGAAAACTACTGGGTCTTCAAGGAGGGTAAAGAAAAGAAATATTTCTGCCGCCGCTCGGATGATTACTTTATGGAAGGGCATGTATGGCCCGGCCGCTGCCAGTTTCCTGATTATACGAATCCGGAAGTACGAGAGTGGTGGGGTACATTATTTAAGGGCCTTGTCGACGACGGTGTAGCGGGTGTTTGGAATGATATGAACGAACCTGCAGTATTTGGTTCAGGCTCCTTTCCTAACGATGTGAGGCACCAATATGACGGTCATAGGGGATCACACCGCAAGGCACATAATATTTACGGAATGCAAATGGTACGCGCCACCTATGATGGTTTGAAAAAACTGTTTAAGAATAAGCGTCCGTTTACCATTACCCGTTCGGGATATGCTGGAGTACAACGTTATTCTTCAGTATGGACAGGCGATAACCTGGCTTCCTGGGATCATCTAAAACTTGCTTCCATACAATGTCAGCGCTTGTCAATCTCTGGTGTTTCGATGTGCGGGACAGATATCGGCGGATTTACAGGTGAGCCTGATGGTGAATTGTTTACCCGCTGGATTCAGCTCGGAGTATTTTCACCTTTCATGCGCGCGCACTCTGCCGGTGATACCCGTGAGCGGGAACCCTGGAGCTTTGGTAAAGAATATGAAGATATCAACCGTAAGTTTATTGAACTTCGTTACCGCCTGATGCCTTATATTTATTCGGCATATTGGGAACATCATAAATATGGCTTTCCTATTTTGAGACCGATGGTGATGCTCGAACAGGATGTTCCTTTAAACAGAAACCGGGAAGATGAATTTACTTTTGGAGATAAAATTCTTATCTCGCCCGTATTCGAGCCTGGCCAGAAATCTAAAATGGTTTACCTTCCCAAAGGGAAATGGTTCAATTACTGGTCGCACGAACCTTTAGAAGGAGGGAAAGAGCATGAGGTGTTAACACCTTTGGATAGTATGCCAATTTTTGTTAAAGCTGGTTCGGTTATTCCCGAATGGCCATTAATGCAGTACGTAGGAGAGATTGAGCCTGATGAAATCAAGTTCCAGATCTACTATTCAGAATCTGAAATAAATTCTTTTTACTACGAAGATCATGGCGATACATTCGCCTACGAGCAGGATATTTATACCGAAAAGAAATTTGTGGTTAAAGGTGACGCGTTGTCTTGTACAATAAAACAAAGCTCCGAAGGATTATATACTCCGAGATACGAAACATATGAACTAAAATTTATAGGTTTACCATTCCAGCCATCAAAAGTTTTAGTTGACGGCAAAGAAATACATCATCAAAGTTTAAACTTTGATCACCTTAAGCGTGTTGTAATAAAAGCCAATAAAAACTTTAAAGAGATTCAGGTTCTGAAATAATGGAGAATAAAAAGAAAACGAAGTCAATAAAAGCGACCTCTTCAGCGCCGGTGAGATCATCGACAGTTGAAGTAAATAAACCTTTAGAAAATAAAGTTGTAGTATTTTCTAAGTTAACGGATTTCGATATTCATTTATTCAGATCGGGGAAACACTATAAATTATATGAAAAATTAGGCTCTCATGTCACCGTTGTGGAGGGTGTCACCGGTACTTATTTTGCTGTGTGGGCGCCAAATGCAGCCTCAGTTTCTGTAATAGGAAATTTTAACGGCTGGAACCGCGAAGCCCATCAGTTATTTGTCCGTTGGGATAGTTCCGGTATTTGGGAAGGGTTTATACCACATATTGGCAACGGGGAAGTGTATAAGTTTTTTATCCGTTCTAACGAAGGTGAAGAGCTTGAGAAATCCGATCCATATGCTTTAAGATGGGAGGAGCCTCCTCGTACCGCCTCTATTGTTTGGGATACATGGTATGAATGGTCGGATGCGGATTGGATGCAAAATCGTCACGAGAACAATTCGCTGACCCGTCCTTACTCCGTTTATGAGATTCATGTGGGTTCGTGGATGCGCAGTCCCGAAGATCCTGATAAATTTTTAGGATATCGCTTATTGGCAGAAAGCCTTGTGCCCTATGTTAAAGAAATGGGCTTCACCCATGTTGAGTTTATGCCGATTATGGAGCATCCTTTTTACCCTTCCTGGGGGTATCAGGTTTCCGGCTATTTCGCGGCATCTTCAAGGTATGGTACTCCGCAGGATTTAATGTTCCTGATAGAAGAGTTTCACAAAAATGGAATCGGAGTAATATTAGACTGGGTGCCCTCGCATTTTCCAGGCGATATCCATAGTTTATACCGGTTCGACGGCACGCATTTATATGAGCATGCCGATGAGAAAGAAGGTTTTCATCCAGATTGGAAATCTTATATTTTCAATTATGGCCGGAACGAAGTCCGTTCCTTCCTGATAAGTAATGCAATATTCTGGCTCGATCGTTTCCATGTTGACGGCTTACGCGTAGACGCAGTAGCATCAATGCTTTATCGCGATTACTCCAGGAAAGAAGGAGAATGGATCCCTAACCAATTTGGAGGAAGAGAAAACCTTGAAGCGATTAGCTTTTTAAAGGAATTTAACGTTGCCGTGTATTCTGCATTTCCGGATGTACAAACCATCGCTGAAGAATCAACTGCATTTCCTGGCGTAAGCAAACCTGTTTTTACAGGCGGTCTGGGTTTTGGAATGAAGTGGATGATGGGTTGGATGAACGATACAATCAAGTATTTTGAACAAAATCCAATTCATCGGAAGTATCATCATAATCAGATTACTTTCAGTACGGTTTATGCTTTCACAGAGAACTTTATGCTGCCTCTTTCCCATGATGAGGTAGTGCATGGAAAAAAATCCCTGATCTATAAGATGCCAGGTGATGAATGGCAGCGTTTTGCTAATCTTCGGTTGTTATATACTTATATGTTTACCCATCCTGGTGCTAAACTGTTATATATGGGTGATGAATTTGCTCAGACTTCTGAGTGGAATGTGAATTTATCTCTGGACTGGCATCTTCTTGAATTCGCGCCTCATAAAGGAATGCAGGAACTGGTAAAAGGATTAAACCATTTATATAAAGATGAAACCGCCCTATACGAAAAGAGCTTTGAGTGGGACGGATTTGAATGGATAGAGGTTAATGAATCGGAGCAGTCTGTACTTGTTTATTGCCGTAAGGGTAATCATGCGGATGATAAACTGGTAATTGTTTTAAATATGACACCAGTACCGCGTCCAAATTACCGTGTTGGTTTGCCCCATCATGGTGATTGGGAGGTTATATTCAATTCTGATGAAGAGAAGTTCTATGGAAGCGGTTTCGAACTGCAGCAAGGTTTTTCATCAGAGCCAGTACAATGGCAGGGTAAACCTCAGTCGGCATTAATTAATCTGCCTCCACTAACCGGTATGGTTTTAAAAAGATTTAACAGGACAGCTAAGTTTTGGTAATCTGATTTTCTAATAATAATATAAAAGGCTATCTGAATAAGGTAGCCTTTTTACTTTCAGCTTATTTCAGGAATAGACATGCAATGACAATTTATTGCAGAATCATCATGTTCGGGTGGGTCGGTGGGCCCACTTTTGCAAAGGCGAACCATAAAAAAAGCCCTGCAACATTTTTGCAGGGCTTCCAGATACGTATTATAGCTTATTTTAAAGTTCCGATCAATTGAACAAGATCAATGATCTTGTTTGAATAACCCCACTCATTGTCATACCATGACACTACCTTAACGAAGTTATCATTCAAAGCGATCCCAGCTTTAGCATCAAACACAGAAGTGCGGGTTTCGCCAATAAAATCAGAAGAAACAACTTCATCTTCAGTATAACCTAAAATGCCTTTAAGTTCACCTTCAGAAGCTTCTTTCATAGCTGCTTTGATATCCTCGTAAGTAGCTGATTTCTCTAACTTCACGGTTAAATCTACTACAGATACGTCGGCAACCGGCACACGGAAAGCCATACCAGTTAGTTTGCCTTTTAAAGCAGGAATAACTAAAGCAACTGCTTTGGCAGCACCAGTAGAAGAAGGAATAATGTTTTGGTAAGCACCACGTCCACCTCTCCAGTCTTTCGCAGAAGGACTGTCAACAGTTTTCTGAGTTGCTGTAACCGCATGGATAGTACTCATCAAACCTTCAAGAATCCCGAATTTATCATTTAAAACCTTCGCTATAGGAGCAAGACAGTTCGTAGTACAAGATGCGTTGGAAACGATGTTTTGATCAGCTTTTAATTCCTTATGATTAACGCCCATTACGAAAGTAGGGGTATCATCTTTTGCAGGAGCAGACATAACAACTTTTTTAGCACCAGCCTGAAGGTGTTTACCAGCAGTATCCTGAGTTAAGAATAAACCGGTTGATTCAATAACAACTTCAGCACCTACTTCATCCCATTTTAAGTTGGCAGGATCTTTTTCTGCAGTAACACGGATAGTTTTTCCGTTTACCACCAAATTGCCGTCTTTTACTTCTATAGTGCCTTCAAACTTACCATGAGTTGAATCGTATTTTAACATATAAGCCATGTAATCAGGCTCTACAAGGTCATTAATTCCAACAACCTCTATATCATTGCGTAATGAAGCTGCTCTAAAAGCTAAACGGCCAATACGGCCGAAACCGTTAATTCCAATTTTCATTTTATTATTATTTATTTGTTTCTAAAGTAATGAATATCATTAGCTGGCAAATTTACCTTATGCTTTTGAATATCCATATGATTTAATTTTTGTTCTCGTAATATTCTAACACATTATATATCGGTTCTTTGATAACCGTGGTTATATTAAATTCGTGTCTCTGAGCAACCTCCCTTAGCCAGGGTTCAAAGCCTGCAGCAATAGTTCCGGCGAAATGCAAAGGTAAGTTTTGATGTTGTTTTGCAAGCGGAATAATATAAGTTTTGAAATAGCACTCAAAACCACTTATTACCAGGTTCTTGACATAATCTTCGTTTTGATGATCGAGTAATAAATCGGCAAAGGTGCTTAAAAAAAGAACAGGAGAGGGTTGCTTGTAAACCTTATCCAGAATTTGTTTCCGGTCTAAAGAATATTTATGTGTAAAAGCCTGAAGAAGTTTTTTGGGCAGGTCGCCTATTAGATAATCTCTTAATAATACGCGCCCCATCCAGTTGGCCGAACCTTCATCGCCTAGAATATAACCCAGTCCAAAATTATTTTCTTTAATTTTCTTTCCGTTAAAGTAAGCCGCATTAGATCCGCTTCCTAAAATACCCACAAGGCCTGGTTTGTCTCCGCAGGTTGCAATAGCTGCAGCGGAGAGATCGTGCTCAACAACAACTTTACTGTACCTGAAAAATTTCGTGAAGGCATCCTCTATAATTTTTTGCCTTCCTTTAGAAAAGGCCCCCGCCCCAAAAAAATAAATACGCTTTATTTCTTCGGCATGATAAATCAAATCCGTGGCTTTATTTAAAAGATGGGTTATAGTTTTTTCATCATGAAAAAAAGGATTAATCCCGGCTGTTTTAAATTCGGAAATAATTTCTCCTTTGTCAGAAAGTTTCCAATCTGCAAAACGGGAACCGCTGTAAACGACTGCTATCATTAAAGCGCTAAGATATGCGACATTTCCAACAAGTCTTCCTCAAGGTTAAACGAATGATTATTTATTGCCTCGGTAAGTTCGGTAAGGTGCATTTTGTTTCCTCTCAGACCCACCATTTTGCGTGTTTCGCCTGCAATTAATGCATTCACAGCCGCGAAACCCATCCGGCTGGCCAGGATTCTGTCGAAGCTGCTGGGAGAACCACCGCGTTGAAGGTGCCCTAAGATGGTTACCTTGATATCGTAGAAATTGAATTTTTCTTTGACATGCTTGGCCACATTATATGCGCCACCATTTTTTTCGCCTTCAGCAATAATTACTATGCTGGAAGTTTTGTTTTTATCAGCTCCGTCTTCAAGCTTTTTAATAAGGTCGTCAATTCCTGTTTCCATTTCAGGAAGTAAAATTGCCTCCGCGCCGCCGGCAACACCTGCCCTAAGGGCGATACATCCTGAATCGCGACCCATAACCTCAACAAAAAATAATCTATCGTGCGATGCCGCCGTATCCCTGATTTTGTCGATGGCTTCGATTACTGTATTGGTGGCAGTATCGTATCCTAAAGTAAAATCGGTTCCGTATAAATCGTTATCTATGGTTCCTGGTATACATATAACAGGAATATCATATTCCCGTGATAATACTTCAGCACCCGTAAAAGTGCCATCACCGCCAATTGCAATTAAGGCATCAATTCCTTTCTCCTGTAAATTTTTATATGCTATGGCCCTGCCTTCAGGAGTACGAAACTCCAGACAACGAGCTGTTTTTAAGATTGTTCCTCCTTGTTGAATGATATGACAAACCGATTTCGAGTCCATATCGCTGAACTTTTTTTCGATCATGCCCTGGTATCCCTGGTGGATCCCAACCATTTCTTTGCCTAAATATAAGCCTGTTCTGACTACTGCACGTATACATGCGTTCATTCCAGGGGCATCGCCGCCTGAAGTAAAAACACCTATTTTATTGATTGAACTCAAGTGATAAAGTTTTTTTTTACGAATATAGGTGTATTTTTTACACTAAGTAAAATTATTGCAATAATTTTTTTCACCTTTGTGTAATATTAACATTCAAGCGCTAGTAATTTTGCAACCACCTCTGCCTATTTTTGAGTCTGTATTTACAATAGATTGTGTCATCTTCGGTTTTCAGGAAGGTGAATTAAAAATTCTTTTGATAGAGCGTAACTCTGAGCCCTTTAAAGACTGGTGGGCTTTGCCGGGACTTTTTGTTCAGCATAACGAGGGTATCGATGTTGCCGCCGAGCGCATTTTGTATGAGCTCACCGGCTTGCGCGATATTTATATGGAGCAGCTCTATACTTTCGGTGAAGTCGACCGCCATCCGGAAGGACGGGTTATAACTGTGGCATATTATGCCATGATCAGGCTTACAGGTCATAAGGAATTAAAGCCTATAACTAATTTTGCTAAGAAAGCATTTTGGCATCCGGTATCTGAACTTCCTAAATTAGCGTTTGACCACTCAGCTATTTTTGAAAAAAGTCTTCAGAAAATTCGCCGGAAAATCAGTTATCAACCCATAGCTTTCGAATTGTTGCCGGAAAAGTTCACATTAACTCAGTTGCAGCATGTATATGAAGCTATCCTGAACAGAAAGCTGGATAAGAGAAATTTCAGGAAAAAAATGCTGAACTATGATATTCTCAGGGAGCTCGACGAAAAACAACGCGGGGTTTCATACAGGGCCGCAACCTTATATAAATTCGACAGAAGAAAATATGCCAAGCTGTTCCAGAAAGAGCTTTCTTTTATGAAAGAGGAATAATGCTTTATTATTTAGACCTGTAAGATCTTCAAAACCTTACAGGTCTTTTTGATTTATGCGGATGGATTTTCAATGTGAAATTTTACCAGATCATCTATAGGCGACCTGATAAGTTTGCCCAGTTTCATGCCATATTCATTGGCAACTTCTTCTAAAACGTTTCTGAAATTATAAGCTACCGAACCAATGCAATTCAATTCATAATCCTTATAGTTCGGATAATGGCTTACAAGATTTTTGAAGAAATCTTCAAAAGATGTTTTTACCAGGTTTCGTGTGTATTCAATATTTATGGTATTGTCGTATACAAATTTGCTGAACTGGGCACAGAAACGATTAGCCAGGGGTTTTGAATATACATTTTCCTGGATATCATCCGGAGTAAGTTTGTATGTTTCCCAAAAGCTTGCGCGTACTGCTTCCGGCATATATCCTCTTAAATAGTCAATAAGCAATTTTTTACCGATGTAACAACCGCTTCCTTCGTCACCTAAAATATAAGCTCCGGAGTCAATTTGATAACTTACATCATGACCATCATAAATACAGGTATTGGTGCCTGTTCCTAAAATAGAGGCAAAGCCTTTGGAAGTTCCTAACAAGGCACGGGCAGCAGCTAAAAGATCGTGACCTACAAATATTTTACTGCTTTGAAAAATTACCTGGAACGCTTCTTTTAGCTCATTGGCTTTTTCCTCATTATGCACGCCGGCTCCATAAAAGTTTACTTCGCTTATTTTACTGTATTGTAAATCTTCAGGAAGATTTTTCTTTAGCGATTCAATTACATATTCCTTATCGACAAAATAAGGATTGTAACCTTCTGTATTGAAATATATTTTCTTTCCCTCATCATTCAAAAGACACCAGTTGGTTTTGGTAGATCCTCCGTCGGCTATTATAATCATAGTGTTTGCTTAAAGTGTCTAAATTAAATATTTCTTCGGGATTGAATGTCATTCTTTAGATATTCATGTTTTTTTGTTTTCAAAGCGGAGTTTCTTACCGGGTCTTGGTCTAAATCTCTTAAAAATAAATATCTTGCCGGCCAATCTGAACCTGAACATGAATCCCATTTTAAATAAAAACCTGTTTTTCGTAAAAGAGCATCGCGGTATTTTTAAGGCTGCTAATAATTTCGATATTGTCGATCCGGCAAGTAAGCAAACCATTATGCACTGCCGCGAACCTGATCTTGGAATTATCACTAAAATATTCCGCTTTACAGAATATAAAACCCAAACGCCATTTAATATTTGCATAAAGGATGTTCAGGGATTGCCTGTAGTTCGGGTAAAACGCGGCGTTACAATCTTCCGGTCGGTTGTCGAAGTGTTCGATCATAACGAAGTCTTAATAGGGCGTTTCCGCCAGCGCATGCTTTCTTTTGGAGGGAAATTTGAAGTGCAGGATCCCATGGGCCAAACCCTTTGCATCCTTAAAGGAAAATGGAGCAGCTGGGAGTTTAATTTCAGTAAAGGAGACCAGGTGCTGGCAACAGTACGCAAGAAATGGGCGGGTTTGGGTCGCGAGTTGTTTACTTCTGCCGATAATTATATGCTGGAAATAAATGAGGTAGTGCCGCCAGGTGATAAAGCAAGGCTGCTTATTCTGGCTGCCGTGATGTGTATTGATATGGTGCTGAAAGAGTGATTTTCTCATGATAGACGTGTCCTGCGCTATTATTTCCGATCAAAACCAAGGCATACTGGTAACCCAGCGCAGCGCCACCATGCCCTTGCCTTTAAAATGGGAATTCCCGGGAGGAAAGGTAGAATCGGGGGAAACTCCGGAGCAATCTTTAGTTAGAGAGATTAAAGAAGAGTTAGGTGTCAATATCCGGATAACAGCCAGTTTAAGTCCGGTTGTTCATACCTACGGAACTAAAACCATCCGCCTAATTCCCTTTATCTGTCATATAACAGAAGGCGAAATCACCTTGCACGAACATCAGGACTATCGCTGGCTCAAGCCGGGTCAATTATTAACTTTAGATTGGGCAGAAGCAGATATCCCTGTTGTCAAGGAGATCTTAAAGATAAGCCAGCTTCAATAATGTCAAAGCGCCTGCACAGATGCGTTTAAAAACATTATTTATAAGATATTAAAAAAGCAACATGCGTCGCTGTGGAACATGCAGCCCCGTGTTTGGCTAATACGCCTGCAGGCATTAGGCCCGGGGCCGGTATCGCTTCACCCGGGTTTAATTATGTTATTGCCCTAATCCCTGCAAAGGTCTGTACTCCAGTATTATGAATAAGTTTTTGGAAAATTGATTGTAGATAAGGTAAATTGAGCTTTATTCAAAACACAAACCTGTATGAAAATAGTCTGGTTCTCATATCTCAAGTCTCACATCTTAAATCTTTTCAAATGAAACCTGCATGAGCATACCGATCACAAACCGAGCTTACTAAGCCCGCCTGTTTTTCGGGCAGGCTCATGCAAGCTTCATAACCTTTAAAAATAAATTATATACTGATGAAAAATATATTCGAAAAAAGTATCGCTGACGAGTTTGTAAGCCGCATTAACCAGCTAAAACCCGAATCTCAACCTCTTTGGGGTAAGATGAATGTAGCACAAATGCTGGCACACTGCAATGTAACCTACGAATTAGTTTATGAGCATAAACACAAAAAGCCGAATGTTTTAATGAAGTTTATCCTTAAAACCTTTGTTAAAAAAGTGGTAGTAAGCGAAACTCCGTATAAACGGAATAACCCGACGGCACCCTACTTTATTATCAAGGATGAAAAGAAATTCGATCTGGAAAGGAAACGTTTAATCGATCATATTATCAAAACCCAGGAACTTGGAGAGGCGCATTTTGATAAAAAAGAATCCCATTCTTTTGGCATCTTATCGGTCTCCGAATGGAACAATATGTTTTACAAACATCTGGATCACCATTTAGCTCAGTTTGGAGTGTGATAATATCTGATAGCATGGATCTTTTTGGGAGGCATTGCTTATGAGCACCTAAATGATTGATGTTATTCATGCTACAGGAAAGGCATTCCAAAGAATTTGAAGATTTACCTATATCTATCATGGCCTTAGCACAATTTCGTATTTATACATGTGCAGAATTTATCAATTACATTTTGCACAAAAACTTTTCAAGACCCATTGATTTTATTCAAATCATCACACCTGGAAACCTCGCTATCGAAACCTCAGCGCACAGAACGATGAAATGTACTGGCTCGAATTTATGCGGAACACCCACATAAATGAACGTGACTGGAAAGATATCGGACATCATATCACCACCTTCCCCTCCGGAAAAATTGTCTTATGGAGGCCACTTAATAGTATCCCCGCAGGCATTTATGGAGCCAATACCGGCGCCGTTTGTATAGAACATTTCGGAAACTTCGACGAAGGCGGAGATGAGATGACCCGCGCTCACAGAAAATCAATCGTACATCTTAATGCAATTTACGGACCTGCGGTTGTCATACAAGCACCCGCACTTATAATATAACCAGGACTATCTTGCTCTGCTTTAAGATTCCTGCCTGCGCAGGAATGACGGGTGGGGTAATTGTACACGAATCTGCATCCAGCAACATAGACATGCTTATCAAATAAGTACCTGCAATATAAACTTCCTACCCATCCTTGTCGGAAGGAGATTGCCATGGCTCTAATGCTCAATCTTCTGCTTCAACCTCGCAATCACGTCTCATACACGAACCTTCATTTATCAAGGCCGTTTTGTCATCTCGACGGCCGGAGAGATCTTAGGAAACATGCCTGATAAAGATTCCTCCCTGGGTCGGAATGACAAAGCGGGCTAGCTTGTATATCGCCCGATGCTATTCCTGTATTTTTTTTGCAAAAGTTCATTACTTATAACGATGCCTTTTTATCTGTTCATTTTCAGGCAGTTTTAAATACGGCGTTTTGTCATCTCGACGGCAGGAGAGATCCTGGGAAATATGCCTGATGAAGATTCCTCCCTGGGTCGGAATGACAAAGCGGGCTAGCCTGTATATCGCCCGATGTCATTTCTTTATTTTTCTTTGAAAAAGTTCTCAGCCTAACATCAGGAAGCACGGCCTTATCCAATAGCAAACAAAACAAAACCCATGGTTTAATTATTTTATCAATAAGGAAATAGGTTTTAATTAATACAATTAAAATGACCACCCAGCGTGTTTTATCCTACCAGATTGCAGATAGTATTGATGTAAAGAGTTTCAAATCAGCGTTTAAGGCTGAGTTGTATTACAGCGATTCTGAGGAGTTGTTTTATAAAACAGAAACAGGCGAATATATTTATGTTTTTAAATACGGGGTAGTTTGTTTTTTAAATTGCGATCCCATTAAAATTTCTTCTTTTCTTCGACTGATTTCACCTTTTTGCAAAAACCTCTTTGAAGAAAACCTGACTGAGGAGTACGAGATAGAAACAAATGCCGGCGAGAATAAAATCGGCTATAATGTAATCTCGATAGCAGGTTCTGATATTCAGGTTCTTCGGCTGATCATGCTGAATGTTGCACAATCGGTGGCTCTGGATTATTATTACGAACAAACCACTAAACTTCTGGAAGAGACTAATTATCATACCCAGATCCTGGAGAATAAGGGACGGTTGAATATCTCGGGAAAGAATCTTAAAAAGTATATTGGGAAAACACTGTTGTTGAAAAACCGCATATCCGAGAACCTGTATATTTTTGATTCGCCACCCGAAACCTGGGATGATGAGAACCTCAATAAAATAGACCTGGCGATGAAGCGTACTTTCGACCTTCAGGAGCGGTTCCGCAATATTCAGGAGGGTTTAAATATTGTTAAAGATAACCTTGAGCTTTTTCGCACGTTGTTGCAATACCGCCACAGTACAATGCTCGAATGGATCATCATCATTCTTATACTGATAGAAGTGCTGAATGTATTTATAGAAAAGCTGTTTTAGTAAGGAAGAGGCGAAGGTTTATTTTTCAGAATGGTCAGCTAAGCAGGCAGTATCAGAGGGTGTCTGGATAGCCTAAATTGGAAATATTGCGTTTGCAAGGGAGAGGCTGACCTTTCTCTCCCTCTGGGCGAGAAAGGCCAGCCGCACATAGCGCTTTAGCTTGGTCGCCGTGGTTGGTGTCTCCAACCAATAAACTTTATCTATTGCATTCTCCCCGAGGGCAATGCAAGCCGTATATTTTAGGGGATTTAATAAATAGTAATTAACTCATACCGATAAGCTCTTTAGCCCACCTCATGATGCTGCATTTCCGCAAGTTCCTTTACTTTATCCAATGCCTTTGGCCAGGTAGTAAGAAAATAATCTTTAAATTCCTCGGCCATATCCATTTCTATAATCAATTCTGTGCTCCCATTAAGGGGTTTAAGCGTATAGTTTTCTAAGGCGCCCGACCATTTTTTTACCTCTTCACTTTCCATGTCTTCAACGCCATCTTTAATCATGCCGAGATGCTTAATAGAAAGGTATTTATTCGGGATGTTTTTTGCAATAACCGATACCATGCCCTGCCCCTTACCATCAAGAAACAATGCTCTGCTGCCTTCTTTCCAGTCTGTCTCTACGCTTGATCCCTCAGCAAAAACAGAGGTCCATTGGGGGTAAGTTGATTCGCCCAGAAGGATGTCCCATACTTTTTCAGGAGAGGCATTAATCAGGATATTAAATGTTTGCTTTTCCATGATAATTAGATGTTTAGTGTTAAATAGTCAATAAATTCAGCGAGCGAAGGTTTTTGAAATTTTCAAATAATATCTTTATTCCTGCTCGTAGGCCTGTTTTAAAATAGCGATGTCGAGTTTGTCCATTTTTAACATAGCCTGCATCACCCTGTCGGCTTTTACGCGATCTTTATCCTGAAGCATCTGGCCTAGGACAGGGGGAACCAGTTGCCATGATAATCCAAATTGATCTTTTAGCCAGCCACATCTGCTTTTCTGTCCGCCTTCAGAAAGCTTCTCCCATAAATCGTCTATTTCTTCCTGTGTTTCGCAATTTACAAATAAAGAGATGGCTTCAGTGAGTTTAAAATGGGGCCCGCCGTTAAAAGCTGTTAATTCCTGCCCATTGATCCGAAAGGTAACACCCATTACTGAGCCTCCGGGTCCGGGCATAGTGCTTATAACTTCCGAATCTTTAAAAATAGAAGTATAAAACTTCATGGCATCCTCAGCCTGGCTTTCGAACCATAAAAACGGTGTTATCTTTTGCATAAGCTTTTTAAAATTTATATATCAAAGATGAGAATCTTTTAAACGGAATACAGGCATATTAGCGACAAATTAAGGGGCGTTTGCGTCGGGCATGATTATCAGGCTTGTCAACCTAAATTCCTAACTTAGTAAAAACTCTTACCCAAAAATGCGACACTCAACCGATCTTCGCCTAGCCGTTTTAATTGATGCCGATAATGTTCCCTATTCTAATATTAAGGGGATTATGGAAGAGATTGCCAAATATGGTAATCCCACAACTAAAAGAATTTATGCCGACTGGACCAAGCCCACTGTATCCGGATGGAAAAGTGTGCTTCTGGAAAATGCCATAACTCCAATACAGCAGTACAGCTACTCATCGGGGAAAAACGCAACAGATTCTGCAATGATTATTGATGCCATGGATATTTTATATTCTGGAAAGGTAGATGGTTTTTGTATTATTTCCAGCGACAGTGATTTTACCCGCCTTGCTACCCGTTTGCGTGAAGCTGGAATGACCGTAATTGGTATCGGACAGAAAAAAACGCTTCATCCCTTTATTGTAGCCTGTGACAGGTTCATCTATATTGAGATTTTAGGAGGAGAGAAGGAAAAGGAATCGGAAGAGCTTAAACCGGAAGAAGTGACTGCCAGAAAGGATATTCGCAAAACTACTCCTGCAAGAGAACCCCACCTGGGTAAATCAACAATACGTTTGATTTCCAGTACCATCAATGATGTAGCTGACGACACTGGCTGGGCCTATCTGGCCGACGTAGGTAGTCTCGTTATAAAAAAGCAACCAGATTTTGATCCCCGTAATTTCGGTTTTATGAAACTTACTCCCCTGATTCGTTCTATTTCTTCAATAGAAATTGATGAAAGAGATACTGGAAATAAGGGAATAAAACATATCTATATAAAGAATAGGTAGGGGGAGTTATAACAATAACCTAAAGCGTCAGATATACCATAAGCCTTAAGAAGTTTTTGCCGAGGGCATTGTCGTAAAATACCCCTCTGTTTGTCGGCTTGGAAGTCTTTTATGCTTCGATAACTCAATATCTTTGTTAAATAAAAAAATCATTATGGAAACTAAAACAAAAATTACTGTAGCGGCCACGGTTAAGGCACCTGTATCGAAAGTTTGGGAATTTTGGAATGGACCAGAGCATATTAAACAATGGTGCAATGCCTCCAGCGATTGGCATGCCCCTCATGCCGAGAATGATTTGAGGAAGGATGGGAAATTTAAAACTACTATGGCCGCAAAGGATGGCAGCATGAGTTTTGACTTCGAAGGTGTTTATGCCAATGTAGAGAAATATAAACTGATTGAGTATACTCTGCTGGATGACAGAACAGTAAGGGTTGAATTTACAGACAATGCAGGTGAAACCGGGATAGTTGAAACTTTTGTAGCAGAAGATACTAATCCGGAAGAAATGCAGAAGAATGGCTGGCAGGCTATTTTAGATAATTTTAAGAGCTATGTTGAAGCAAACTAAAGTATCTAATCTGATTTCTATTTGTATACTTAAAAAGTATATTTGCTAACTACGGCCCGGGTTTTATGAATATATTTTACCAGTATTACAATGAGATTGTTTTAGCTTTTAATGATTACGAGATTGATTTACAAAGCGGTGTAATTGTAATACTGGTACCTGATGATCATAAACGATTTGAAGTAGTTTGCCAAAAGATTTATGAGCATTTGCTTCGAATAGCAAATACACTGGATTTGCGGGATAAAGAAATTGTAATACGTGTGGAACGTAGTGGCGAAGTGAAAGAATTGCTTTTAGAAAAGCAGGAGGACTGATTTTTGGAAAACTTGTTATTCTATTTAAGCCGGATAGAAAATTTATTCGCCTTTAAACAGATCAATGAGTTCGAGTGCTGATTTATCTTTAAGCAAACCCCGGCCTGAAGCATCTTCAAATAATATTTGAGACAGGGTTGATTCTAAGCTTGCCGCCATATCAAGCAATAAGGTCATATTAATATCGCTGTATGGTCTTAATGTATCAATCCTGTCAATTAAATCAGCTCCTCTGCCTTTAATGTCGATTGCCTGATCAGAAGCTTTAGATACAAAAGTTTCTAAAATTACCACTATACCAAAGCTGTATTCAATTAGAATGCCCACGCATTTTAAAAACATTTTATCGTAGTCATTATCTTCTATTGGAGAACTATTAGATGTTTTTTTGGGTTCAGTATTCCTTAGTATTTCGGTTTCAGTTTTTAAATTATTTCGGCTAAGATTAGCAAGAGTTGCGGTTTTAGTACTCAGGCTTTTGCTTAATGCGCCAAGTAGTTGCACATTCTTATCGGTAGACATGGCCAACAGATCAGGATCTAAAATCAATGGTTCATCTTTGTGTACATTGTCGCCAACGTCTTTCAACTCACCGGCAAACAAAAGGCTAAACGCAAAGGCGAACATTTCGAATTGCAGATTATGAAAAAAGGTGAGACCCATTTCAATATTTTGTTGATACTCAGAATTTTGCATTCTGTCCTTACTGTTCATAATGTACTGATCTTAGATCTTTTCATGTCAGCTTCTTCTTTATACGAAATAAACGATAAAAAGGTTTATTTTAGTTTAGGTGTGAAAAAAATTCACACATTTTTTTTTAATTGTTACCAGCTGCAAGATTGGTAATAATCTTTATATATACAGTGATATAAAACGATAGAAATTTAAAAATATAAAAACATTCAGGTTTTTATATCTCTGCATTTTTTGACTGCTAAACAGGGCAGGTGTCCCTTCTTAAAAAAGGTTAACCTTTAAGATATGTCTGGGGATTGCTGACTCTCTTTCACCATACATCAACTCCATTCTCAGCTTAGGTTTCTTATTGATTATTAACTGTTTAAATCAGATTATGTTTTATACATACGCATTTATTTTATAAAAAAAGAATCCAGATACAGAAAGGATATTTTACACCCGGGGTTTAAGTATAAACCACAATACTTATAGGCAAATACCTGATTGTTAAAACTTTTCATCATTTCTTAATTTTCAATGTTAAAAAGGTATGTATATTCTATTTAAACGCCACGGAAGAAAACGCTTTTTCAAAAGATATGAGTCTTTTGAAGATTTAAAGAAGGAGATTGCAAGAGGTCATCATGAAGGGTTCATGGGTAATAACCAGTTTTATTACAATACCGAAACCCGCAATATTGAAATTTTAAATAATCGCCTGTCTTTTTATAATTGCATGGAATACCTTGAATCCTCTAATATTGTACCTGCAGAGGCGCATGTTTGATTGCAGAGTATTTCAGTTAAGATATTGTCTGGGTTCGATTCGTCGTTATATTCAATGATATTTCCCGGGCTGTTTGCGCTGAGGGAAATTTTTATTTGTCTTTTACTCTGCCGGCTTCATCTTCAGAAGCTGTTTTTCGCGTCCGGGCGGCCGCCAGTTTCTGATTTCCAAAAGAGTAGCTAAATGTTAATCTCGCATTTCTGCTTTCGTATGCCTGCCTGAAGCTTAGATCTATTTCGCGATATTTTAAAACTCCGGAGGTATTATCGCTAAAGAAAATATCATTTATATTCAGGCTTAATTTCGCTTTTTTATCCCAAAAAGTTTTTTGCACAGCAAAATTTAGGCTTCCCAGATTGTCGATAGTAATAAATTCATTTAAGAACTTAGTCATATAATATCCGGAAACTTCAAAGTTGACAGATGAGACAGGCTTATAAGCAATCTGCCAGTAAGCAAGCCAGTTCCATTTGCTTTTCAGATAGGTGCCACCAAGATAGTCTGCCTGGTAGCGATTAAAAATAACCTGGTTGCCTCCATAACCACTTATTTTTTTACCAAGGTTAAGCGGGAAGTTCAGTTCAGCAGCAAAATTATCAAACGTGCCCAGGTTTTCTGTTGTGGTATAGGTTAACTTTCCGTCTTGCCTGGGAGCATTGTCAAATATTACATCATGCTTTTTGTTATAACTAAGGGCGAAAAAAGGCTGACTTTGGTAGGTTAATGATAACTTGTACTGGTCTGCAGTTTCTGGCTTCAAAGTTGGGTTTCCTTGTGTGTATGTTAGAGAATCAATGTATTCTATGAAAGGATTCTGTTGCTGAAAACTCGGCCTGTTTACTCTTCGGCTGTATTGCATTATTGTAGAAAACTTTGAAGTAATAACCCTGGTAATAAACAGAGAAGGGAAAAGTTGAATGTAATTTCTGTCGAGCACTTTAACCGACCGTTGTTCGCCACTGGCAACAGTTTGCTCAGCACGTAAACCACCTTTGACTTCCCATTTTTTTAATTTTTGCTGAAGAGAGGTATAGACGGCATTTACATTCTCAAGGTATTTAAAATCGGTTGTTCTGTCCGGATCCACTATGCCGCTTTTTGTGTAGGTAAGGAAATTATCAATCGTTGCCATGCTTGATTTCCCTCCGGCTTCCAGCGAAGTATTTTTTCCGAAAGTTCTTGAATAATCTAATTTTAATACTGCTAATTGAACCGGATTGTCAATTAATTGAGTATTCGTATAATTATTGGCTCCTTCTGTCGTCGTGATAACGCTATTGTTCCTTATGCTGAAATTGGAATAATCAAAATCAATATTCAAGTCGGTTCCAAGTGTGTCGAAACTGTGCTTCCAGTTTACATTCCCAGAGAAATTGTTGCGTTTGCTTTTTGTATTGTTTAGTGTCTTGAAGGTGCTTAGTAAGGGTCCTCCTTCTCCGTTTAATTCATTGGTGTTATTTCCTGCTTCTCTCAGTCCATCGCGTATAAAGCCCCTGACGATGAGCCCGAATGTGTTTTTTTTATCAGTATAAAAGTCTGCTCCAAGTCTGAAATTATGACTGTCGGCATCATTAGGTGAATAATTCTCCTGCACCAGCTGTTTCCCGTCAATAATTCTGCTGAATGTTCCCCGGTCGTACTGGTTGCGGTGGAAAAAGCTGTAACTCCCAAATGAATTGATTATGCCTTTTCGGTGATTTAAGCTAAGTGAGGGATTTAAACGATAAAAATTGCGGTCTAACCGGCTTTCATCTTTACTGTATAAACCCACTCCTCCCGCCAGGCTTATACTGCCATTGGTTCCGAGGTTGGCATTACGTTTCAGTATGATATTTATTACAGCGCCTCCGGCTGCATCGTATTTGGCGCCCGGATTACCGATTACTTCAATTTTATCAATATTAGCGGCGCTCACATCTTTCAACACCTGGGTAATATCCGTGTATTGGGAAGCCCTTCCATCAATTAAGATAGTAGGACTGCCTTTTCCTACCATAGTTATTTTATCGTTTGAAACAATTAAACCAGGAACTTTCTGTAAAACTTCTAATGCTGTAGAGCCTGCGGCGGCGGCACTTCCGTCTACATTCACTACCAGTTTATCCGGCCTTTGTTCGAGAAATGGACGTTTTGCAGTCACACTAACTTCTTTAAGCAGACTTCCTTCCGATTTGAGTATAACAGGAGGTACAGTGATTAAGGATGCAGAAACATCTAGTATTTTGGACTCCTTTTTATAGCCAATCATCGAGATTGCAAGAATATACCGGCCATTGGAAATATTGCTGAATGAATATTCACCTTTACTATCACTAAGCGCTGATTTGACTAAGGAAGAATCTGAGTGTTTCAGTAGAAGTACGGAAGCGAATTCGGCAGGTTTTTGCTTTTCATCGCTTACTTTTCCGGAAATAGTTTGCCCGTTTAATGAGTAACAGAACGTAAGGCTTATGAGAAGGTTAAGGATAGATTTCATTTTGCACGGCTTTTACATAGTGTCCATATTTAGATGAAATCTATAATGAAAAGTTGCAAGGCATTTGAATTAAAATTTTTTATTGGCTAGTTACCTCCTAAAATAATAGGAGTTCCCTTACTGTTACCCATTATAATAACTTTAGAATTAGGAGATTTGGCAATTTCTTTTTGTGCCAGTATACTTTCATACTGTAATTGCCTGTCGCTTAATCCTGTCGACAAGATTTTCTGATAATCTGCGATTCCCTGCGCTTCAACCCGCTTGCGCTCTGCCTCCTGGCGTTCTTTCTGAAGTACAAAGGTCATTTTTTGAGCGTCCTGTTCAGCATTTATTTTAGATTCGATACTTGCTTTTACTGAGGCAGGAAGAGTGATATTTCTTACCAGTAGTTGCTCCAGTTCCAAACCTCTTTTTTCGAAACTCTTATTAATAGTTTCGAAAATTTTATCCTGGAATTCATCGCGCTTGCTTGAGTATAAGGCCACCGCATCATAGGCCACCGCATTGTCTCTGATAGCTGTTCGTGAGACAGGACGAACAATTTTTTCTAAATAGTCTGTTCCTATTTCGCGAAGAATGTAGGGGGTGGAACTTGCTTTTACTCTGAATAAAACGGAGAGGTCGATGATCACTTCCAATCCATCGGCAGAAAGCACCCTCAGGGCATCATCACCCTCCTTAATACTTTCGTCATGCATTCCGGACATCGTGTAGTTTTGAGTTTTAACATCGAAGGAAGTAACCTTGGCAATGGGGTTTATGATGTTTAATCCGCTGTACAGTACATCGTTATCAACTTTTCCAAAAACCGTTTTCACACCAACCTGGCCGGCTTCTATTACTTTAAACATGGAGGTTAAAGCCCCTGCAAGTATTACCAATACACCGATTATCCGTATTACAGAAGCGTAGCGCACAGAAGGACTGTTCTGCTGTGATAAGATAAAGCCGGCAATGAAAATAAGGGTTCCAAGAATGATTAAAAACATGCTGTGATTTAGTTTGGTTTAAATATAGCGTTTAATTGCGAGCTTAAACAAGATGTATTAAGGGAGCCCCTACCCGGCTTTGCTATATAAAAAAAGAGGCTGCCTCCCTGGGGAAGCAGCCTCTCTAAATATTAAAAGGTTTTTTAATAACCTAATTTCGCTTTTAAATTCTGATCGATCGCATCTAAGAATTCTTCAGTATACAAATAATCAGTGCCATGCTCTACTTTTGGTTTAGAAGTAATAGCAAGATCTTTTGTCATTTTTCCGCTTTCTACGGTTTCGATACACACCTGCTCTAATTTCTGACAAAAGTCAATAAGCTCCTGGTTGTTATCTAATATCCCACGGAACTCTAATCCCCTGGTCCATGCAAAGATCGATGCAATTGGATTAGTAGAAGTTGGACGACCTTTTTGATGCTCTCTGAAGTGGCGGGTTACTGTACCATGTGCAGCTTCCGCTTCCATGGTTTTTCCATCCGGAGTAACCAACGTAGAAGTCATTAATCCCAATGAACCAAATCCCTGGGCTACAGTATCCGATTGAACGTCGCCATCATAGTTTTTACACGCCCAAACAAAGTTTCCGTTCCATTTCAGCGCCGAAGCAACCATGTCATCTATTAAACGGTGCTCGTAAATTAAGCCTTCCGCATCGAATTTAGCTTTAAATTCTTTTTGGTAGATATCTTCGAAGATATCTTTGAAACGGCCATCGTATTTTTTAAGGATAGTGTTTTTTGTTGAAAGATATAAAGGCCATTTTTTCATCAGGGCCTGGTTAAAGCAAGAGCGTGCAAACCCGATGATGGATTCATCAGTATTATACATTGCCATAGCAACACCGTCACCTTTAAAGTTATACACTTCAAATGATTGCTCCTCGCCACCATCTTCCGGAGTGAATTTTATAGTTAATTTACCTTTACCTTTAGTTACGAAATCGGTAGCGCGGTACTGATCACCAAACGCGTGACGTCCGATGCAGATAGGAGCTGTCCAGTTTGGAACCAAACGAGGTACATTACTCATTACAATCGGCTCGCGAAAAACCGTACCATCAAGGATATTACGGATTGTTCCGTTAGGCGATTTCCACATTTGTTTTAAGCCAAATTCCTCTACACGAGCTTCGTCAGGAGTAATAGTGGCGCATTTAATACCCACACCATATTGTTTTATCGCATTAGCTGCATCAATAGTAACCTGGTCATTGGTTTCATCACGATATTCGATACCTAAATCGTAGTATTTAATATCTACTTCAAGGTATGGAAGAATCAGTTTGTCTTTAATAAATTTCCAGATGATACGGGTCATTTCATCCCCATCCAGCTCGACTACCGGATTAGCTACTTTGATTTTTTGTACAGACATTGTATGATTTTTTGTATGGTAATTAATTTGTGAAGCCGCAAAGATATAAATTTTGTATTAAGAACACTTTCAGCTTGTTGAAAAGCTAAGATTTGACAAACATTTACCTTCCCCGTTCCTTTTATAATAAAATAGAAAACAAATGACAGATCCAAGAAATAAATCATACCCCGGCTTTAATGATGACGATCCGGATGATGAAAACCAAGTGAATGAGGAAATAGGTGCGACTTCAGATAAGGAAGATTTATCCTATGACCCTGAAAAAGATAGTTTTGAACTTGATGTAAAGAGTGAGGATGAGGATTATGATCATCCGGATCCTTATACCACTTCAGTAAGAAACGGAAGCGATTCTGACTCGGACTTTGATGAGGCTAATATTACAGCAAATGATGAATATCACCGGGCAAATGACGATGCTTCCGAAGTTCCGGAAACCGACGAATTTGGCATGCATATAGATAGCGGAAAAATAGTTCAGCTCGATCCTCTGGATGAAGAATTATCGATGACTCCGGAAGATAACCGTGATGATTTGGATGAAGAGGGTTATCCTAAGCATACCCCGGGTGAAGACGATAATACATTTTTGAAATAAATAAGGAACGGGCAGAAAGCGATAGGTGGAATCAGCTTTCTGCTTTCTTAATATCTCTCTTAGTTCACATCCAGGTTGAACTTTCTTCGAAACTCTTCAAGTTTTGGGTTTTTAGCCAGCATATACTGGTATTTTTCGTGAGATGTGTATAGCTTTTTCTTTTCGTTTTGCTCTGCCTGACGGGTTAAAATGTCTATGCCGAAGTTTTCGAGCTTAACCCTCAGGAAATTCAGCAAATCTATCTTTTCAATTATTAAAAGTTCTTCCTGAATTCGGTTGTCAATTACCAGTTCAATTTTAAAATCGTCAAGCACCCTTGGCGGATTGGCGGTCATGATGGTGAACATATTAATTTTGCCCGCTTTTTTTATTTCGGCTGCATAGGTATTCCAGAGTTTTAAAAAATCATCAGAGCTGAACGGCATGCGGCTGTCGCCGGATACATACTTAGGAGTATCCTCTTCTGCGATATTAACCGGACCGCTTAAATCATTTAAATTGGGAATGATTGATGGAGTCGACTTTAAAGACTTTACAGATATTTTGGGTTTTTCTGCCGGAACCGGAAGTTGCGGAGAAACTTTATCTATTGAAGGTGCAGAAGCCAGTGGTAGAGGGGCTGTTTCTGCAGGTAGATGGACCATTTCTGCCTGAAGTTCAGGCGCTTGTCTCGTCTTTTCGGGTTCCGGAATTTGAACTCCGGATCCGGCTTTTATTGCGGAATCAGGTTTTTTTTTTAATCCCTCTGCGTTTGCAGAAGCTGAAAGGTTTAACGCTGATGGTATGTGGCAGATTTTTATCAGCGAAAGCTCGACCTGCAGCCGTTGGTTTTTACTGTTTTTATAATTGAGATCGCACTGATTGGCAATATTTAAAGCAGACAGTAAAAAGGAAGATGAGGCTGCTTTAGATTGCTCTAAATATTTTTGGCGGATACCTTCACTTACTTCAAGTAATTTTAAGGTTGAGGAATCTTTACCTACCAGTATATTTCTGAAATGGGCGGCTAAACCATTGATGAAATTATTTCCATCGAAGCCATTCGCCAGAATTTCATCAAACGTCAGTAGTGTTTTAGCAATGTCTTCCTGAAGCAAGCTGTCAGTTATACTAAAATAATAATCGTAATCGAGGATGTTTAAATTGTCAATTACCGCCTTATAGCTTACATTTCTGTTCGAAAAGCTTACTATCTGATCGAACATTGAAAGGGCATCGCGTAAGCCACCATCTGCTTTTTGAGCTATCAGGTGTAAGCCGTCGTTGTCGTATTCTACACTTTCTTTCTTTGCAATTAAGGCCAGGTGACTGGCCATGTCTTCAACCCGTATCCTGTTAAAGTCGAAAATCTGACACCTTGAAAGAATAGTGGGTAAAATTTTATGCTTTTCTGTTGTTGCTAAAATAAAGATAGCATAGGAGGGAGGTTCTTCCAGGGTTTTTAAAAAGGCGTTAAACGCCGCCTGAGAAAGCATGTGCACCTCATCTATAATATAGATCTTGTATTTGCCGGTTTGGGGTGGTATCCTAACCTGTTCAATTAAACTGCGGATATCATCTACCGAATTATTAGACGCAGCGTCTAATTCATGAATACTGAATGAGTTTCCATTCTGAAATGAACGGCAGGAATCACATTCTCCGCAGGCTTCCACCTGGGGCGATAAATTCTGGCAGTTAATCGTTTTTGCCAGGATTCTGGCGCATGTTGTTTTACCAACACCACGGGGCCCGCAGAATAAAAATGCCTGTGCAAGCTGATTGTTTTTGATGGCATTTTTTAGGGTGTTTGTGATATGTTGCTGACCTACAACGCTTTCGAACGTTGAGGGCCTGTACTTTCTCGCCGACACTATGAAATTATCCATCGCCTCTAAAATAAAGAGAAGATGTGAGATTATAAAAATGGATTTGAGATTATTGAGCTTTTTACTTTATCAGGTTAAAAAATAAGGTATTAGACAAGAAAATAAGTTTGGATACTTGTAACCTATTTATATTATATAAAGTATAAGGATTAGGTTTTAATTATTCTATCAATCAGGTAATTTAGTTTAGGTTAGGTTTGAAAGCGCCCCCCTCCGGGCGCTTTATTTATTTGCACAGAGTTTAAACAGATCATCAGCCGAATATTATTTATGAAATGTATGTATCAAAGGGCTGATTAGCACAGAAATGCTTTTGATAAAATGCTTTGTTGTAATAATTATTATTGCTACATTTGCCTCCCCTTAAAAAGGGTAATAATTAACAAAAAATTAGAAAATGCAACAGTACGAAACACTAATCGTTCTTACCCCGTTGTTGTCTGATGAAGCTGCGAAAGAAGCAATAGCTAAATTCCGCAGTATTTTATCTGATAACGGAGCCGAAATTATCAATGAAGATAATTGGGGTTTGAAGAAACTAGCGTATCCTATCCAAAAGAAAACGACAGGATACTATCACCTAACTGAATTTAAGGCTCCGGGTGAATTAATTAATAAACTGGAGATTGAATACAGACGTGATGAGCGTATCATGCGTTTCTTAACCGTTGCTCTTGATAAGCATGCAATTGCTTACAGCGAGAAAAAACGTAGCGGAGCTTTCAATAAGAAAAAACAAACTGAGGAGGTTGCAGGATAATGGCAAGAGATCAAATAAAATACGTTACTGCCCCTAAAGTAGAGGATAACCGTAAAAAATATTGCCGTTTTAAGAAAAACGGAATCAAGTATATTGATTACAAAGACGCTAACTTTCTTTTAAAGTTTATCAACGATCAGGGTAAAGTTTTACCTCGTCGTCTTACAGGAACCTCATTAAAGTTCCAGCGTAAAGTAGCTCAGGCTGTTAAGCGTGCCCGTCATATTGGTATATTACCTTATGTAACTGATTCATTAAAATAGGGAGGTAAGCGAAATGGAAATTATTTTAAAACAGGATATTAAAAACCTTGGTGAGAAGGATGATGTAGTAATTGTAAAGCCAGGTTATGGCAGAAATTACCTTATCCCGCAAGGCTTTGCTACTCTAGCTACATCTTCCGCTAAAAAAGTATTGGCAGAAAACCTTAAGCAAGCACAGTTTAAACAAGATAAGATCAAAAATGATGCTCTTGCAATTGCTGCCCGTTTAGAAGGTGTTAAACTTACAGTTGGCGCTAAAGCCGGCGAAAGTGGTAAAATCTTTGGTGCTGTAAACACAATTCAGGTTGCTGATGCATTGAAGAAAGAAGGATTTGAAGTAGATCGCAGAAGAATTACTTTTGAAACTGAACCTAAATTTGTTGGCGAGTATATCGCTAATCTTAACTTACATAAAGAAGTTAAAGTTCAGGTTCCTTTTGAAGTAGTCGCTGAATAATACTAATTTTACTTATCGGATTAATCAATTTATCCGGTAAATACTAAATCAAAAGAAGGCGCTCCATAACGAGCGTCTTTTTTATTTTTGTGCAAATGGCGCGTAAAAGAAGCAAGTCGGTCCGAAAATCATCTTCATTTAATTTTTCTAAATTTTTCAGTATAGTAAAAAGAGCCTTAATCTGGTTTTTTGCAATTACTATCGTCTGGGTTTTACTGTGTCGCTTTATTAATCCCCCCGTTACCTGGTTAATGGTGCAACGTGGATTTGAGCGAAAGGCAAACGGGAAAGACTGGAAGCTCGAAAAGAAATGGAGAGATTTTGATGAATTGTCCTCTAATTTAAAGTACGCTGCCATGGCCGGCGAAGACGCGCACTTTTTAGAGCACTGGGGCTTTGATACCGAGTCGATACAAAAGGCCTATGAAAAGAACCAGGCCGGTAAACCCATGCGTGGAGGAAGTACTATCAGTCAGCAAACTGCCAAAAATGTTTTTTTGTGGCCTGGCAGATCGTGGATCAGAAAAGGATTTGAAGCGTATTTTACTGTCTTAATTGAATTGCTCTGGAGCAAAAAGCGCATTATGGAAGTGTACCTGAATGTGATTGAAATGGGTGATGGGATCTATGGGGCCGAAGCAGCGACTCAATATTATTATCATAAGCCTGCCACTCAGTTAAGTAAAGCACAGGCAGCTCTCCTGATAGCAGTATTGCCGAATCCGAGGCGCTGGAAGCCGACAAAACCTACCGCTTATATTTATCACAAGCAATACCTCATTCTTCGAAATATGAGAAGGATCAGGTATTTAAAATTTGACTAATAATAATTAAAAATTTAGAAGCCAAAATTAAAAAGTCAAAATTAAAAAAGGAAAACCGGATTAGTTCAGGCGTTTATCAGACTGCCAAATACTCGTGCATGCCAGCTGTTTTTTAAAGGTACTTCCCAGTTTTGTTCAAGTTCTGCAAGAGTTTGAACAAGGTTGTTAAAGACAATGGTGTCTTCTGTTACTTTACCTTCAGTAATCAATTTTTCAAATTCTTCCCGGCTACAGGACTTGATTCCATTTTCATCACGATAAGCGATATTAAACCTGTCGAAAAGGTTGATATCCAATTCTTCTTCAATATGTTTCATCAGATTTACAGACTTGTCAATAGAGCAGCCTGTCGCGCCTGCCTGTTGTTCATCTACCATTAAAATTACAAATCTGTTGTAGCGGATTTCTGCTTTAGCCGTAAGCGCATTTCCATGAGCCTGCCACTGGCTTGTAAAGTCATTTAGTTTTTCTTTAACGCCATGTTCTTCAGTTAAAGAAAAAGGACGGTTAGACTGATATATCCAAACTCTGGAGTTTTTCGAGATTTCCATAAATCAAATTTACGAATTCTTAAATTCGTATGGGTTAATAAGCAACCAAAAATGTTTAAGTATGTAAAAACCTTTTTGGTTAAATAATGATCTATGTCTCCCCCACTGGTTCTGAATTAAATATGGAGTTAATGCAGGGGGAGTTGAAGATATATTATTGATGTTTAAACATCAGATTTATTATGCAATTCTTAAATATAGATGCGTTTGGGTATTGTTTTATTAGTTTTTTGAGCATACATTTGAAGCCACACAACACACCTATAATGACAAACTTCAAATTATTTGCCGTAGAGTTTTTTAAGTTAATGCCTGGCTTTTTGAAATTCGTTTACAAAAGAAGTATTAAAAGCTAAGCTCTTCTTTTTCAAATGGTTCATAACCCATTTGCTCTCACTGTTATTTCTGCAATGTCGAGTACTTCAATTTCCTGCTCTTTTTCGAGGTGCTTTACTCCGTCGCGAAGCATGGTCATACAAAAAGGGCAGGCTGCCGCAACTATGCTTGCTTTTGTTTCAATTGCCTCTTCAATTCTTTCTACATTAATATCTTTTGTTCCGCGTTCTGGCTCTTTAAATAATTGTGCTCCTCCGGCTCCGCAACATAATCCGTTTACTTTGCAGCGTTTCATTTCTACAAGATCTGCATCCAGGATTTCCAAAGCCCGTCTGGGGGCCTCATAAACTTTATTTCCCCTGCCAAGGTAGCACGGATCATGAAAGGTTATTTTCTTCCCTTTAAAACTCTCGCCGTCGGCTGCCTTTAACTTACCTTCATCAATTAACTGCTGTATTAACTGGGTATGATGAATCACCTCATAGTTACCCCCCAAGCCCGGATATTCATTTTTAATGGTATTAAAACAATGGGGGCATCCTGTTACAATTTTGCTGATGTTGTAGGCGTTCAATACTTCAATATTCGAAATGGCCTGCATTTGGAATAAGAATTCATTGCCAGCCCGCTTGGCCGGATCTCCTGTGCACGATTCTTCGGTGCCTAACACCGCATAGTTTATACCTACATGCTGAAGTATCTTACAGATTGAACGTGTGATGCGTTGCGCGCGGTCATCAAAACTTCCTGCACACCCTACCCAAAATAAAATCTCCGGCTGATTTCCGCCTGCAGCCATCTCTGCCATAGTAGGAATCACCAATGTATTAGCTGTTTCAGTTGGATTTATATCCATAGTAGTTTATATGTTTTTGTTTTGCGCCCAGTTAAAACGGTCGGATGCCGAATATTTCCAGGGAGCAGCGTTATTTTCGATATTGCTGAGCATATTATTAATACTAGAAGGGGCCTTCGACTCCTCCATAACGATATATCTTCTTAGATCGAGTATAATCGACATCGGGTCAATATTTACCGGACAAGCTTTAATGCAGGCCTGGCAAGTGGTGCATGCCCAAAGCTCTTCCCGTGAAATGTAATCGTCTAAGAGGCTTTTTCCATCTGAGTAATCCTTTCCATGTTTATCGAGGTTATTACCAACTTCAGTCAGCCTGTCGCGGGTATCCATTACAATTTTCCGTGGAGATAATAACTTACCTGTAATATTTGCCGGACATTCGGACGTGCATCTTCCGCATTCTGTACAGGTATAGGCATCCATCAGGCTTTTCCATGGTAAATCCTGCACGTCTCGGGCTCCAAAACTCCCTGTATGATTCGTTTCTGATACCTGGTAGGAAGGATCAAGCATAGCTTTAACTTCATTGGTAACAACTGCCATATTATTCATTTCGGCGCGGGGCTCTAACTTTGAGTAATACGTATTAGGAAAGGCCATGATAATATGAAAGTGCTTGGAGTAAGGCAGGTAATTGAGGAATATAAAAATTCCGGCAATGTGGAGCCACCAGAAAAAGCGTTCTGATAAAATAAGACTATCGATGTTTGAAGGTAAAATTCCGGTTATAACAGAACTTATGGGAAATGCCGATGCGTTTAGGTGTGCAGATGTAAGAAATTGCTGAAGTTTATAATCGGATGCATTCATTAATAAAAACGCCGACATTAAGATGATCTCGAAATATAAGATGTAATTGGCATCTGACCGGGGCCATGATGTCATTTCAATACCAAAGAAACGCTTAACCTTTAATAGGTTTCTTCTGATGAGGAACAAGATACAAGCAAGCAGAACACTCAGGGCCAACCATTCGAAGGATGCTATCAGGAAACTGTAAAAGGGGCCCAGTGGATCGGCAAAGATTCTATGAGTACCGAAAATACCATCTATTATGATTTCCAGCACCTCGATGTTTATTATGATAAAGCCTGCATAAACAAAGAAGTGTAAAAGAGCGGGAATGGGTCTGGCTGCCATTTTTGTCTGTCCGAAGGCAACCTTGAGCATAGTTTTCCACCGTAAAGAAGGATTATCAGACCTGTTTAAAGGCCGTCCAAGATTTATATTCCGGATTATTTTTTTTACATTTTTTGTAAAAAGTATAATTGCCGAAAGTAATAAAATTAGAAAAAGTGCTTGTGCGATCATGTCAGGCAAATATTTAGCCAAATTTTGCTGTTATAAAGAGTAGCGAATTTAACGGGTATAAATTAGAAAAAAATACAGGTTAAAAGTAATATAGGATTATTTTAAAAAATGTTTTTATAAATGAAAAAAGACGCTACATTTGCAGTCCCAAAGGGGCTGGTACCATAGCTCAGTTGGTAGAGCAAAGGACTGAAAATCCTTGTGTCGCTGGTTCGATTCCAGCTGGTACCACTTCAAAAAGCCTGATTTTTCATTAAATCAGGCTTTTTTTGTGCTTTAAAAGCACTTTTTCTATACCTGCCCAGGGGTTCACCCTTAGCGCCCTGTTTGAGTTTTACAGGTATTTCTGCTAAATTTATCAAGAAACCTTAATGAAAACCTTAATGAATTCTGATCATTTTTCATTGAATTAAACTTTATACTACTTATGGCTACAATATCAGCGGTAATTTTAAAAAGTAATAAAAAGAAGGATGGAACCTATAATGTAAATATTCGAATTTGGCATAAGGATAAGCCAAAGTATATTCCGACGGAACATTGGGTAACCAGCAAGCAAGTAAAAACCAATGGGACAATTAAGGACCCCATAATAATACAGCTCATGAATCCAGTGCTTGATGAGTATCGATGCCGGATTAGTCAATTAGGAAAACGGGTTTCATGTTTTGATGCTGACGGCCTTGCGAAATGGCTAATTTCAGGGGAGCAAAAAGAGGCGGAAGAGATTAACCTCATAGAGTTTGGTGAAAATAAGGTTAAGGAACTTAAGGCTGAGAAGCGATTGGCAAGTGCGGCTAACATGGTAACTGTTTTAAATAGTCTCAAAGATTATTTTAACAGTGAAATTATACCAGTAACGGAAATCTCTGCAAATATGCTTAGGTCATATGAGAAGTATTTAAAGGGTTCACGTACTATCTCAAGATTTAATCAGTTCGGAAATCCGGTAGAAAGAGAAATGCAGGGACTGACTGAAACGGGCCTTCATAATCATATGAGAGATTTAAGAATCCTTTTTAATAATGTAAGAGATCATTATAACGACGAAGATAAGGGCGAGGTTGTTGTAAAACATTATCCGTTTAAGAAGTATAAGGTAAAGGATGCACCAGCTTCAGAAAAACGTAAATTGAATGTTCAGCAATTGATAGATATTCGCGACTGCAAAGTTATTCCTGAAAGCAGGGAGGAGCAAGCCAGGGATTTATTTATGCTTAGTTTTTATTTATGTGGCATGAATGCACGAGATTTATGGGAACTTAGTTCTGAATGCATAAACGAGGATAGAATAAGCTATAACCGCGCCAAAACACGGGGGAGAAGAAAGGATAAAGCATTCATTAGCATATCTATATCAAAGGAGATAAGGCCTTTGCTTGAGAAATATACTGGGACCTTACAGAGTAAATATTGCAACCATAATTCTTTAGATAGAGCGTTAAGCATCGGTATGGCAAAGATTGCTGAAAAAGCGGGAATAGAGAATTTAGAGTTTTATGATGCCCGACATGCTTTTGGGGACTTAGCGAGAAATAAGTGCAGATTCAGTAAGGATGATGTTGCCCTGGCTCTAAACCATGTTGATTCAGCAAATAAGGTGACAGATATTTATATCTCCAGAGACTGGAGCATAGTTGATGAGGTTCAGGCTAAAGTTTTAAGGTTATTAGATAGTGAATGTGTAGAGCGAGAAATACCTAATTCGACTATGAAAAGCGAGCGAGGATTTTTACGAGTTGTTTAAGAACTTATGTAACTTATATAAAGACAGAAGAAGGCCATCATTGTCTATGGTTATTCACCAGATGCTTATTAGGCCGCATATAAGTTGTCATTTATTAACGCCAATGCAACACATCCACAACAAGTTAAAGTCAAAAATGGAACAAAAAAACCTCGAAATCTCTTGCCTCCGAGGTCGAAATTTTAGTCCAAATTATCAAATTAATGTGTCAATTTTTTTTTCAGGACTAGTCAGTTTTGTGTAACTAGATTTTTTACCTATCCGTTAATGCTTACTCCTGCATGTCTAAGATAACGAAATAGCGTGGTTTTACTTCCAATCCATCGTTTTGTGAGACAACATTAAGATATAGATCCTTACTATGAAGCTTCAAGCAAAGCCTCTTCTATATCGTTGATAACCTCATTATCCTTAATTATTTTATCATGCCCTACATTAGGGTAACTTTTACTAATAATTTCACGATTGCAATTTAAAAGTTCCTGAAGGTATTTATTGGGATGGATGACATCCCCCGGATCATAGAAAACTATGTTTTTAACATCGGAAGATGGTTGATACAATTCTACCAGATTGAAATAGGAAGTAGGGGTGTTAAACAATTTCTCAAATTCAGAAAAAAACTCTTCTTGAGCTGTTAAAGGAGCTTCCACCAAGCTGAGCGTAGCTTGAAAATTTTCTTTGAGCCTAATGATGGGGGCGATACTAAGGAGTAGCTGAGGTTTAATAGATACTTCTTGAGCGGCAATTATGTTGGCCATTGCACCGAGTGAATGTCCAATAAAAATATTGGGAGCTCCAAAGGCAAGGATGATTTCTTTTACTGACTCAATATACAGTAGAAGATTAGAGAGTTCTCCGTCAGAGCTACCGTTACCAGGAGCGTCAAAAGCTATTATTTCTAGTTCGGGAATAGATTTTAGACGTTTTATTAAATCAGAAAAATCAATTGCTTTTGATCCCCAGCCGTGGGTAAGGAGCACTTTCCTACTTCCTTTACCCCAGCGGAAAGTATTTATTGTTAGTTTTTTTTTAGCGAAATGAGGATCAAATACATGCAGTACTTGTTTTTCAGCCTCATCTAATAGTTGTTGCTGCTGAAGGCGGACGGGCATTTTCGGAGAATAACAAATTACTTTCCAAAGAATATCTTGATATTCTAGGTTATTATCTTTAGGTAATGTTCTTGCTGTTTGAAGAAGACTCTTTAGGTGTTTCATCTTATTTAAAAGTATAAGATAGTAGTGTTAATACTTTTCAATAATAGCTCTTTTTTATTAAGTCGGCGATCGTTTCTTGAGAATGATATCATTATACCAAGGTATCAATATATCTTTTCTTTAGCGGAACCTATCGTTTTTTGAGACTAACAACTAATGGTAATGGAACGAACTGCTACATTTAATTTAAAAAAAAGTGACATCAAACCTTCCACCTGTAACTCTAATGGTATTAGTTGGGTTATTTTCATCTTCAGCAGTAAGTTCAAATGTTCCGGAAATAATTTTTTTTGTAAGATCTAGTTTGGTAATGGTAACTATGCCTGTATTATTAATAGATGTATAATAATATTTTCCTTCATTACTTTTGAATAGTCTAGCAAAATTTAAGTTTTTACTAGTTAATTGATAAGTACCTGTGCTTTTTAATGATTTAATCGCCAACCCGATTTGTAATTCTTGATCTGGATTTTCTCCTGTAACAGCAAAAAAATCGCTGTCATCATAATCTACAATTAATCCGTCTCCACCACCTGTGCAACTCCAGCAAGCTTTCTTTTCCCATGTTTTTCCGTTTACTTTGGCTGCCATGATATTTGCCCCGGTTTGTGTAGGTTTTGGTAAATCATCTTTTTTGCAATTAAAAGATGAGAAAAGAACTAAGGATACGAATAATATATAGGAGAATGTTTTCATAACGGGTTAGTTGTTAATAAAGTTGTTAATAAAAGTTCCCTGGTTAAGTATCGCCCTCTAGAATGAGCTGCTGTCAAACCTGCTTTTGTTCGCTAACTGATCGTTTTCTGAGACTAGCGGTTAAGGCTCTGCGAAAATGGCGGAAAGAAAGCACTTGACAGTCGCCCTGTACAAAGCTTAGTTAAACGTGGAGATTCCCAAAGGTCGCCGCATCCTCGTTACAAAAGAAGGCGATTCGGGAGTGTGCAAGAAAATGGGTTCTTGAGTTTTAAATTCAGTTTGCTATAATCTCGTCCCTTTGCTCAATGACAAAGTCGTCGTACCATACCGTACCACGGCCGTCTATATATCCACCAAGGTAAAGATCGGAGGTTTCATTGTCGAGGATGATTGACAGAGAATACTTAGTCCAACCGGTACGTACTTTATTAACCTTCACTTCCTCAAAACCTGTTTTACGATCCCACTTGTTTCTTGCATGTGCCCATAGCCCTATGTTGCCAGCCTGAAGTTCTGTTTTGATATAAGCAGTAACGACAAAGCGAGTTGGCTTGAGAACCCTAATTGGAAGCCGCTGGTTAAAAGAACAATATTGCGGTGATGTCGCGTTAGGAGGTGTTCGAATTATTAATGATCGCTTTCCAGAATGCTTATTATCCTCATCAGTTCCCCAGACGATGCTATCCATACCATTTTTCTTCCAATTTACCGGCGGGGCAAGAACTGTATCTCTAACCCCTTCGAATCCAGCATTTGTAACCGATAAAAGATCATCCGCGCGTTCGAATGATAAACAGGTAATGACTAGAAGCAAACTTAAAAACAAGGAAAATGCTCTCATGCTTTAATATCAATGTTAAGCCTAAGATAAAAAAAGTTTCTTTAAGTTCTAGGTTATTCAAGAGTCAAACAAATTAGGAGTCCAAGTAAGTCTTCGCCGAATTGAGACTGCTTACATTAATTTAAAAAGTCACAATTTCTAAAAAACGAAAACAAGTCTTCAAAATTTGAGATCAAAGACTCCATGTGTTACATTAATACCATTTGAAGATAGATCTGAGGCTGTCAACTCAAAGGTCCCAGAAATAATTTTTTCAGATATACTTAACTTAGTTATGGTTACTGATCCACTTGCTGGGTTTGTTGTATAATACAATCTATCTAACTTATCGTTAAAAACTTTAGCGTAATTTTGGCTGCCTGTGTTTGCTCCCAATTCATACGTTCCGACGTCCTTAACCCCAGACATGTCTATTGTCATGGTAATATTAATATCGTTTTTCACCATTTGACCTAAGACATTAAATTTTCCTTCCTCAGGGAGATAAACTGTTCGTAATCCTTTTCCCCCTTCTACACAACTCCAACAATGCTGTGCTTTCCATTCGATTCCATCAATTTTTGCAGTCATTATATCTGCACCAATTTGACTGGGTTTATCATCCTTTTTACATCCTTGTATATTTAAAACAACGGATGTGGCTATTATTAAAAATATTATCTGTTTCATATTTCAAAATTTAAGGGTTTGTAAATACTAAGAAGCCGTGCAGTTAGTCATACTTGCCTAAAAAAAATCTTGATGTTATGCACCCATTAAATACTTTTGCGGTTCCTTCATTTCGCAAGATCCAGATACCTATAGCACGTCGCCCTGCTTATCCCTAAATCCTTCGCTATCTCATCCACTGACTTTTCTTTTTTGTCGTAGAGAATTTTAACTGCTTTTGCCTTACTCATCGATGCTTTGCTTAACCCCTTTGGTCGCCCGCCCGCTCGTCCTCTGGATCGAGCTGCTGTCAAACCCGCTTTTGTTCGCTCACTGATTATTTCCCGTTCGAACTCTGCAAGGGATGCAAAAATATTAAAGGTAAATCGGCCGGTTGCTGTAGCTGTATTAATGCTATCCTGTATACTAACAAACTCTACATCCTGATCTTTAAACCCTGAGACTAAATCAATAAGATCGCGAAGAGATCGTCCAAGTCGGTCAAGTTTCCATACGACTACAACATCCCCTTTTCGAAGCTTGTGAATCATCTTTTCTAATTGAGGTCGTTCTTTAGACTTTCCGGAAATCTTCTCTTCAAAAATGAGCTCGCACCCTGCACTTTTAAGTGCGTCAATTTGCAGCGTTAAGTTCTGGTCTTGGGTACTAACCCTGGCGTATCCAATCTTCATTTAAGATTTGCAAAAAAACGTTTCCAATAAAGATAATGAAACATAGATTAATAAGACGGTTTTAGAAGACACTTATGTTAAGATCGGTAGACTCAAATCACCGAATTTTCTAATTCTAAAAATACCTTCCTTTAAATGAATCATCAAAGAGGTAAACCTTTAGAGGTTACTTCTGGCTGACTTCGTAAATCTGGTAAAACGCGAAAAAGAAAAGATTTAATATTTTTTATACTACTACAGTTTCGTCTAATAAGATTGGGTCTTGTGAATTCAAGGCTCCTTGATAATCAAAAAGTGCATCTATGTATTCTACTTTCTGAAGGTAGGTTGCTTTAAATGTATCGCTATATGTGACTTGTATTTTTACCACATTATTTTCGTCGAGCAAATCCTTGTGGTTTGAAGTAACAGTAAACGCTATTGCTAGATGAGTACCAGGATATAAATGGGGTAATTCACTCCCGTGAAAATCACTTAAATTTTCAACTTTAGTGAAACCAGCCCTTACTTTCATAGCTTTATGTTTGCTTATGTTTATTATTCTTAAGAGAACTGCAGTTGTTGTCGACTCACTATTAACTAACGCCACGCTCCTTGTTACTATTTCATATTTGAAAACCGGTTTCAGAGTATCAGAGAATTTACGGTAACTTGAAGCCTTTGAACGTCTTTTTGTGATTTTAAGGTAAGATATAAATAGCGTGCGGTTATAATTGTAGCAAGTAAGATTGCTATATCGGAAAATGTGCCCCAAACATCTGCCAAAAAGGGAAACTTGAACAGGTCCATTTTGTAATATTAATATTTTTATACTAAAGTCTGCTCGTATTTTATACTAAGGCTAACACTATGAGTGACGTTATAAATTGTTAATTGACTATGAAAAGGATGATTGGTTTATTGAAATGATGTGAATCAGCTTCTAATTTGAAAACGTACAATTGATTGAACCTTATTTAAGGGAGACAACAGCTCTGTTCATACCTTAAATGGTCTTTTTTAAAGATTACTTATTGTATATTTTGTTTTTCCACGATCACATGGTCAAAGATATCATGATGCGGTTCCGAGTAAAATGAGCCATTTAGGTACGCGAAAGCTCAATTATTTAATGAAACAGGAATTACAGGAATTGCAGATTAAGGTCGCAGAAATGTGATATTTGAGTTCCTGGGTGCAGAATAACTATTAATAAACCCCAAGCATAGTTATTTAAAAACTGCCTATTAAAACACTGGATTGAAAAGTATCCTGATTTGATCACAGTGGGAAATCAGCCGCTCGGACAATTATGAGTAAGTGATATTGCTTACATCAAGACGGAAGAAGGGCATGATTATCTAAATTAAAAAACATTCAAAATTATCGGCACAAAGTTAGGCCAAGGGCTGCTGTAGCGGGCAAAAGCTTCCGGCATAAACCCGCAAGCATTCCCTCATGTCTATTTATTCCTTTTCCTTTTGCCCTTGATTGCCCTGAGCCTTTGGAGCACCATAATTAATTTTTTAACCTTTAAAACAGCTAATTATGGAAAAGCTTCAAAATCAGATTTCAATATTCCAAGTATCAGAAATTAACGTGTCTTACCGGCCAAAATTTAAAGCATCCGAAAGACCAACCATTTCAAGTTCTAAAGACTGCTTTAACATTCTCGCTGCAAGCTGGGATATTAATAAATTGGAATTACTGGAACAGTTTAAAGTTCTTTTATTAAATAGAGCAAATAGAGTTCTAGGTATTTATGAAGTATCCTCAGGTGGAATGGCAGGCACAGTAGCTGATTCGAAGCTGATTTTTGGTACAGCATTAAAAGCCTGTGCAGCAAGTGTAATCCTCGCTCACAACCATCCATCGGGTAACTTAAAGCCGAGTCAAGCTGATATTAGCCTTACAAGAAAAATAAAAGCCGGAGGAGATTTGTTAGATATCTCAGTACTGGATCACATTATAATTAGTTCAGAATCTTATTTATCCTTTGCAGATGAAGGGCTTTTATAGCCCTTTTTTTTACTAAGGTTTTAAGTCTGATGTTTTGTTTTGTATCTCGTGTAAGATGATTAAATAGATCTCTCCGGTGTTTAATTCTCCGAGTTAGCGACTTAAAATTTATTATTCCCTATTTTAAAGAAATTTACTTTCTTTGCGCCTGTTTAATCTACCATTAAACGATATCTGACATCTACACAGATTTCAACCTATGATTAATGAAATAGAAAGTAAAACGACTTCAAAAACGAAAGTGCTTCTTATCGGTTCAACAGGTAAATTAGGAAAAGGCGTTTTAAACGAATTAATAACTCATAATGACACATTAGAGGTTCGATTGTTAGTGCGAAAAGCAAATGGAACAGCAGCGCACCAAAATCTAATTAAATATCACGGAGATTTATTATTTGATGATATTAATCCATCAATTCAATGGGCAGATATCATTTTAAATTGTAGTGGAATGGTTTCTTACCGTGCAGAGGATGCTCGCAATCTGCAATCGGTAAATGTTCAAGGAGTGCGGAATTTAATTACCAGCTGCGAACGATTCAATAAACCACTTATTCATACTGGTTCAGCAATTGCCTATGGCAGTTCAGTGGTTCCTATTTGTTTTAGTGAGGAATTTGATGAACAAAATGTGTATCGGGGTAATTATGCACAGTCCAAATTTGAAGCAGATCAATTAATAATTGCATCTAAAATTCCTTACGTTATTCTGCGCCCAAGTACATTGATATCGACATTAACCAATTTATATAATTTCTATAAAAAGGGTTTTATAGCCGATTTAAGGGGAGGGGCAAGTTTTGCTCAGATAGAAGAAGTGGCGAAGGCTTACGTATCTGCCATCGACCTATTAATCAAAAGTCCTTCTCAATATATCTTTAACTTAGGTGGGAATAACCTTGCATTTTCAGCAGTTTTTGATTGTTTTAATGAATTGGATTACAGACGGACCCGTTTGGTTAAAAAACCTTTTCTAAGCGCACTAAGTCTGGTCAATGATAACTTCCTAAATCCCGTTTTCAACATATCCATTTTAACACGTGATAATTATCTCACTGGAAACCGGTATACCTTTTTAAATTCCTCAAAAGCCATAGAACATCTAAATTATACGATCTCTCCGTTTGAACATTCTGTGAAAAATATCCTTTTATATGATCATTACCGACGAAGAAATCCTTGAATTTATAAGAAAGAGCTATAAAAACCATAAAGATTATAAGTTACCTGATGCTGGAATAAGCAAAGAAGAAGATTTTACCATAGTAAGGGATATTCATGATATTAATGAAGATGAGCTGGATATTACCAAAGACATATACATTAGGAAGCTGAAAAGAAACAGGCAGACCAATAGTATCAACATCATTAATATTTGCGATTCTGTAGCTGCAGAAAGCAATGGACTGGATGAGGAGATCTATGCTGCCCTGGAAGAGTATAATAAGATATATACAAAGCCCTTCCTTAGAAATGGTTCACGTTGGGTAGATATTGGTGCGTTTAACCTATGTTGCGAAAAGGCTAGAGAGCTTCTTGGAAATCGCAATCCAAGAACTTTATACAATATTAGTAAATACACCTATCTTTTAAATAATACAGTTCTCAATACTGCAAATCTCAGGCTCAGCCTGGTAAATATCCGTTCCTGTCTGGAGTTAATGCATCTGGAAATCAGAAAGATGAACTATGACATGATTATGCGACCTGTAGGAACCTTCAACAGAGAAAGGGGTAGCGAAACATTGATTCAGACTAAGTACGTTAACAACTTCTCATTACACAACGATATTCATCTTGATCACGAATTTTTAGTGTTTGGAATCATTGCAGGATTAGTTGCTAAAAAAAATAGAGGTGTATTTGGAGAAATCAAGCCATATTTCTATCAGTTTAATCTTGTTGATGTACTTAAGAAAGATTATGCCTATTTGGGATTGCAGGTTAATGTTGGTGAGGGCCTAGAAGCTCCAATCTATGTAAATAATAAATTGATCGCTCACAGGGTTCTGTTAAGAAAAAAGAATAAAAATAGTGACTTTTCTGCCTTTTCTAGATTAACGGGACGGTTATTGGCAGGATACCAGTTCCCTAAAAGTACGGACATATATGATTATTCAGATCCGGTAGAACTTCAAACTTTATCTCAGGATCAATTAGATGGAACACTTAAAAGTAGAAAGGGCATAATTGTTTATAGAGTAGATGAAACGTTGTTTGATAGTTATAGTTTCTATGATACCATAAATCCCCAATCAGGTATTGTCGTTGAAAAAGGGGAATTCTTTAATGCCCCTTATAACCTGTTCGGGATAAATTACGTCGACAAAACAGAGGTGAAAAACCTGTGGGGCTTTTGGGAGCAAATATTGCTCTTTTCGAAAACAAATAGAAGCGACCAGTTGCAGCGAATAAAGCTTTTTGATTCGATGATGCAGCAACAGCGGAATGCAATCTCCCGTGCGGAACAAGCAGAGAAACTTGTAAAGCAATTACAGATCAGCAACGAACAAATTAATGAATTGAACGCAAACCTTACCGAAAAGGTTAAGGAAAGGACTCACCAATTAGAGCAATTGAATGAACAACAACGTACCAATTTTATAAATCTGGTTCACGAGACTAAAACGCCCCTCACATTAGTAAATAATTATCTGGAGGAGTATATCAATACTTATGGATCAGTTCATGAACTAAATATTATTAAAACTGCCGTGAATAAGCTGACAAAAGATATAATTAGCTTGTTTGATATTGAAAGGTTTAATAAAGGAATTGGCGTCTACAAACATGATCAGATTTGTAATTTCAGTACCATTCTACAGGAAAGTTTGATGTTGTTCGAGCATTATTGCCAGAAACAAAAGTTAAAGTGTGAAGCAGAAATTGAGTCCGATGTCTTAATTAAAGCAGATCCGAATGCTATAAATAGGATCGTAAATAATCTGCTCGAAAATTCAGTCAAGTTTAGCAGTGAAGAAGGAAGTATTAAAGTGATACTCTTGACAGCTGGCGATAAGATTGTTTTCACAATTTCTGATTCGGGAAAAGGAATTCCAGTACACTTGCAGAAAAAAGTATTCGAGCCTTATTTTCAAATTAATCATGAAACTACAAATTTACAGGGTATGGGATTGGGCCTTCCAATTGTAAAGAAGGTAACAGACAGCTTAAACGGGACCATAAAAGTTGAAAGTAACCCGGACAAAAAAAGCGGTACAACAATCAGCATTACCCTAAATGCTCATCGTTTGAATAAGGATGAATTCGTTGCTGAAACACCAAAGTCGGATCTGTCTATATACAATATTGAGAATCCATCATTTTTGGAAGTGCCTCATTCGGAGGGCCGACCTACTATTCTTTTGGTTGAAGACAATAAGGCAATGTTGCATTATCTCTATAAGAAATTATGCATTCTTTATAATGTCTATTATGCTTTCAACGGAGCTGAAGCTTTAAGGCTTTTGCAAAATGGAAGCTCAAAGCCCGATTTAATCGTTTCGGATATTATGATGGATAAAATGGATGGTTTTGAGTTCGCCCGAATTTTATCTGAAACTAAATCCTTCAACCATATTCCCATTATATTTCTTACAGCAAAGGCAACTCACCCGGAAAAGCTGAAAGGTTTGAGATTAGGCGCTATCGACTGGATTCAAAAGCCTTTTTCGTATGAAGAGTTACAAATGAAAATCAAATCGCTTCTTGATACAATAGAGAATCAGCAGAAATTAATTGCAAATTTTGCCGTCTCTAGTTTAAAGCAAAATGATTTTAACGATAAGCACGTCCAACTCAAGGATTCGCCAAGCTTTGAGCTCGCCTGTAGACAGTATCGTTTCACCGACAGGGAGTCGGAGATAATTTACTGTATTCTCGATGGAATGAGTAATAAATCAATAGCGGAGAAATTATTTATATCGGACAGGACGGTCTCTACACATATTCACAATATCTTTCAAAAGACTGAAGTTGGAAATAGAATGGAGCTAGTGAAAAAAATAAAGGGGAAATAGGTCTGATCTTCTCGATTGAGTTGCAAAGTAAATACGTATTGATTTGCCAAAGTAATTGTTGTAGAGATTCTGACGAAAGTTGAAAACGTGCTGTTGTAGTTAGTCTAAAAGACACTGAATACGTCATTTTACGTATGCACATACTACTAATCACGTACGTGAATTAATAGGATTTTAATTCAACACTTCGCTGGATTTATTATCCGAAAAAGTAAATACGTCAATTTACGTAGGCAATTCATAGGACTTACGTATTTATATTTCATTCTCGCCTGAGCAATTTTGTCACATCTGCTGAGTGAAAGTTGTCGCCAGTGAACAGGCCAGGCAGACTAATCAAACCTATAGAAACATGCTTAATCAATCCTATGATCAACTGCTGGAGCAGCAAAAAAGCCAATTGAGCAAAATTAACACGGAGATTTCTGACCCTCTTGAACTATTAAAGTCTTCAGTAGACCTTATACAGAAGAATCTAAAGGAACTTAATAATAGAATTAAAAAGCAACCTTTTACTGATCAGACAGAAGAAATCTATTTTTTCAAAAAAATTAAACCAGCTTTATATTCCGATAAGATATTTGAATTTGAAAAATACCAGATAGAATTTAATAAGCCTAAGGGAACTCCTGAAACTGTTATAACCTATTACCAGGCGGAGTTAAAATATCTTGAACGGTTTTTTAATTTAAATTCGTTTTATTATCATTATTATCGCTCCGGATTTGTTGAACTTGATCATTTATATTTTCTCAGAAGCACAAGCCTCACAACAAATTTTATGCATGAAGTACAAGACAATGATCCTGGATTTTCAACACCTCTTGATTACCTCTTTGCTAAATTTGCAGCGTATGAAAGATTGCAGGCTATGATTATCCAGGAAATATTGGTGCTCCAAACGCCCAATAGATTCAACATTGCTGCGAAAGAAAGAAATGTCAACTCTTTACAATGGACTGGTGATTCAATAAACTTAGTGGAGGTTGCTTATGGAATCTGGTTAACCGGGCAACTAAATAACGGAAATGCGAGTATTTCTGAAATAATCAAATGGTTAGAAGACGCATTTAAAGTCAACATTGGCAGGGCTCATCGGCGCTGGACTGAAATATCACAAAGAAAACGGAGCAGTTATACCAAGTTTATTGATCGAATGAAGGAATCTGTTCTTGAAAGGATAGACAATGAAATCGGGGTGAAAAGTTAGCTTAAAAAAAGAAATCCCAGGTGCAGGCCTGGGATTTCAACTTATAGAAGATGACAAAAATCTTATTTTGCTTTATTCTTAATTTCAGTCACCTCTTTTCTTGCTTCCGATGCCAGGTTTTTGATCTCCTGCATGGCTTTTCTAACTCTGGTTCCGGCAGCAGAATTTCCACTGTTGTAAAATTTGTCAGCATCCTGTTCTACAGATGCAATAAGGTCTTTTATTTGATTAAAAATTTTCATGATGCTTTTTACGCCATTTATGTCGCATAAGTTATAAAATATTTCAAAAACGTAGAGGGATCACTGATTTAAAAATACCAGGGTGCACCGTTATTCCACCTAATAGATTTCTGCCTGGGTTTCCATTTTTGTTTTATATCAGAAATGATTAACCTATTAGAAGAATACCAATGAATATTGAAATCTCTACATTTCTTCTGCAGCTTATTATCGAACAAGCTGCAGAATTAGGAGCTATAAGGGCATTAGTAAAAACAGGCAAGCTGAAGCCCTATCTAAAAAAGTCAGAAGCCTGCCGGCAATTTGGACGTGCCAATATCGAGCACTGGATCGAAAATGGACTGCTTACTCCCCGAAAAGACGGAAATAACTCCGCTGCCTGGCGGATAGAACGTTTGGAAGTTGAAGTTATATCCAGATCCATCTACCTCCTCCGCTACTTATAAATGCCACCTTCTTATGAATAATCCACTTATAAGCAGAATAGACCGTGCGGTGGCTGATAATATCAAGGATATTGAGCGATCTTTCGGAAGCCAGTCGGGGATAGTGCAGGATTTCATCATCTTTATTTCTGCTAAACTTAAAACAGATCTTTTCGGCTACACCCGGTTTACCCTGCAAGAGTTTTGTACAGCTACAGGCAGAAGACGGCAAGAACTTGCAGTTATTCATCCTGATTTTGTATCAGCTGTTAAAAAGGCTCCTGAAATTGAAGGCTATGTTTTCAATACGGTGATGGATTTCGCCCTGTATTCGATGTTGGAGAAGAATATTATTTTCTCATCCAGGTATGAAGTGAAAGGGAACGGGCAGGTAATTCAGATGCAAAACTTTCCAATATTAAAAGATCTAAAACTAAACTTCGACCGGAAATCCAAAGAGCAAAAGGTGTATGATGTCCGCTTGTCTGATGAACTTCTAAACGGGTTTTTATATCGCTATTATACGGTTAATGCTGAGTCGTATAAATTGGTGGGTAAGGGAAGGGGAGGAGAAGGCCGTAAACGATTATTGCTTTATCTTTCAAAATTAAATCATGTCTTATTATCGGTGAATACGTCGTTTGGTCAAACCTCCGTTCCCCTCGACAGGCTTTGCTACCTGGCTAATATAAATGATTCCAAACCCTATCATAAAAAACAAAACCTGTCACGTCTCCTAGATTTTATTCAAAAAGACGGAAAGTTTCCGTTTAAGTATGATTATCTGAATTCTGAAGGAAGAGAAGGCTATATAGTCAACTTAAGGTTTCCTGAAAGTTCCAATAAGCAATTGCTTCTTAAAGAGCATAGTTTTTATTGTCGTTTATTGGAAGGCTTGTATAGTGTTTTTAATAAGCAGGCCATCAATGAACAACTGGTAACAGATAAAGATCCATTTCAGAGCTGGCTTGCAAATTCCCATTTTGATACTGCTTTAAAAGCACAGGTCCTTGTAAATGCGTATTATGCTGCATTTCATAAAAGCATATCTACCGCCTTGGCTGCTAATCTAATTCGCTCCGGAAACTTTTTAACGGCTTTAACAGATCCTGTAAGTAAAATCTAGTTTTTAACCCAAAATCTGTCAAGTTTTTTTAGGAAGGGTCACATGTCCGGTAACTCGATATTGATGTCCTACTTTTTGATTTACATGTCCAGTATTTTGATAAGTATGTCCAGTAATTTGATTTACATGTCCGGTAATTTGATATAGTCGTCCGGTATTTCGATGCCAATGTCCGGAAGTTTGATTTTATCGATTAGATGTCCGGTATTTTGATTTAGAAAGTGTGTTCTGGGGATTGTTATCAAGGTTGGATGTCCGATATTTCGATTAATATTATAATATAAATAATTCTTAATAAAGTGTCAGACTGACTGAAAGAAAAAAATCATCTAAGTTTCTAGGTGGAAAAAAATACCTTGAATTTTGTCTCATGCCGTAGCGCGGATTAACATTTACTTTCATGATTTTTCAATATTTAGAGGATAGTGGTAACTGGTGTTTTTTAACATTTTAAATGCCAATTCTACACTGTGTCTTTTGAACCCGGTATCTTAATAAGCTCAAGTTTTATTTAGTAGAAGTATTAAAGCTTCCAATTGTTTCTTACTCCATAAAGGGTCCGACTATAGCCATATGACTGCTATTATCTCAAGCATTTCTAAACTTGGGTTTGGGACTTTAGAAAAAAGCCGATCACTGTGGATATAAGCGAGAGTGAAAGAATGTTTTTGAGGATGAACGTGGCTTTACTGATTTGCGCTCCCCTAGCAATTTGCGCTATCAATTCGTCCAACACAATTCAACGAGTTCAATTGGTGATTTTCCAACAGTTTAAACAACTCCATTATCATAATAACTGCATTCCAACAACATTATCTAATCCTTCTATTTTGTATTTGACGTGTAAAACCTTTTTGATGCCAGTTATGTTGAGTACGTTCAGTAAGAGGAAATTATCTGGAGATAACTTGTTATATTGTCCGGTTGATGTACCCTGAGGCCAAGCATGTTATAGGTGTAGCGATGGAATCCGGTGTTGAACCTGAAAACTTTTCGGAAGATCTTTTATACTTCGATTGCAGCGGATGGAATGAGGAACTAGAAAGACAAACCAAAGAGGATCAGAAACGATTGGGTATATTGGTGGCTCCCGATAGATTTGAACGGAGTAGTAAAGAATATCCTAGCTCATGAATGTACTTATACTCGGCGCAGGCGCCTCGAAAAGCTATGACGCTTCCGTTACTAGACAACGAATGCCGATAGCAAACGATTTCTTTAAAACGTTTCGTCATCTGGAAATCTCGAAAAACCCGTGGGTTCTTATTGGAATGATACTTAATTATTTAAAGACTTTTCATAGCATCGAATTTGAAAATTTCCCGGATTTCAATGGAGATATTGAAGTCCTGCACAGTGAAATTCAAGAAAAACTGATTGATGCCTTGTCGAGATCCGGGGATGCTGAGCCTGACGATGTCGTGATTATTTCGGCCTATACACAACTGTCATTCTTATTTGCTTCGGTTATTAATGAGATTCAAAATGGCCCCGTATCAAATGCCCACCTTAATTTATGCAGCAATTTGAAAGTGAATGATGTGGTCATTACATTTAATTGGGATACTTTGATGGATCGCGCTTTAAGAGAGAGCACAGATTGGACGCCGGAATCCGGATATTTTGTCAAACCCAAACTTATTTTTCGAAATGAATGGAACAAAAGCACTGACCAAGAAAGCACTGCACCGCTATTACTTAAACTGCATGGCTCGACAAATTGGCTCACGAGCTACATTATTGCTGAAGATGGCAAGATGAATTCGATTCAAAATACTGATATAAATGAGTTGTATGTTTATGAGTCGAATGTAGAGCCTTATGCTTGTTACAAAGGGCGCTATATGAGCGGCTATTCTGATTATTCCTATGGTTATTATCCACCCAATCTACCAGTCGATGGAAAGCCGTTACCGGAGGGTTATCTGCTTACACGAATTACCCTAACACCGGAAACTATGCCGGAACCAACTTCAGTAGACAAGGGTTTAGACTCCATGCCATTAATTATTCCACCTGTTAAGCATAAGGATTACAGCTACTTCGGCACGTTGTATAATTCGTTATGGAAGAAATCTGAAGAAAGTCTATCACAGGCAGACACAATCTTCATCATCGGTTATTCTTTTCCGATTACAGACAAACAGACCGATTTGTTATTCAAAAAAGCTTTCGTAAAACGTCACAGTTTCCCCAAAGTAGTGATTCTAAACCCCACGCCAGACACAATAGTTGAGCGATTTATTTACGATTATGGTATTCCTTCAACTCACATCAAAGTATATAAAGAGTTCTTCACTAGCGATTTCAATGTAGATATGCTCTTTGAACGATAGGGCGTTTTTTACATCCGATACCGCTGCGAAACCAACTTGTCCAAGCTGAAATTTTCCGTAACTAATTCAACTTACTTTGTATCTGAAAGAAATATTCAAGAGATAATATAATCAGCTGGATTATCATCCCTCATTAGCCAAATTAACAATGCTGAAAGTTTTGATTAATTTAACCCTTGAATTCAAGGAAAGATGGACGAACTTAAGACTTATATTTTCAGCAAGACTCGAAATACAAGGATTGCTTTTTTAATAGATAAAAGTACTCCTACTGTTCAAATTAAAAAGATCATATGCGATAATTATAAGATCTGGGGTGGGACATATAATCCGATTGTGCCTGTAAGTGGAAATTTGATCGAGAAAGAATGGATGGATTTGTTAGAGCAGATCGACCCAGATATAATATATCACAGCAAATCGTTGAATCCTAGGGAACTCGAAAAATGCGGATTAAAAGTTTATCCTAGAACATATTCAGTTATTCCTGAAAATGGAATTCTGAACCTATCGGGTGTAAATCCTTTTGCCTTTATCGATCACTTTTTCAAATATCAATTAGCCGAGCGACGTCAAGTTAGCCTGCCATATTTTATTAACTGTCCTGATCATATTTTAAAAAATTTCCTATCAATGAACTTTGGTGTACGTGAATTGTATGTTGAAGATGATGGGTATCTGCAGGAAATAGGCAAGGTCGGAATTTACTCAGATAACATTGACAAGGCACTTTCCCTAATGTGGTCTCAGTCGGGATTTATGCAGAACTTGTTATGCGAGTGTTATTTAGGAAACGAAATTTTGCGGCCGGAAAGATGGCAGGCGGAGCAATTCGAGCTTATTATCTATGATGAGGACCAGTGCTTTGATGACCTTATTTACTACTGGAATCGGAGGTTATATCAAAGTCCCTCAATGAAACTTAGACAAATAGCTGTTTCCAATGCTGAATTCGAATTATTGGCTAATGATCCCTTTTTCCATCAGGTGCTTTCCCACAATGCTGGGCAAAACAATATATACGTAACTTCCAGAAGCTTAACTGCAGGTGAGCTTTTGACAATCACGTCTAAAAGCGACCCGAAAAATTTTCGTGTCAGTTTTAAAATACTGGACAACGCGCAGTTTCCTGAAAAATATTTTCAGGTTGATCAAAGTATTCACCAGGCGTGGATTAAAACACTTTTACAAGGGAATGAGGGATTTATTTTTGTTCCTGAATATCCCATTGGAGATCATATTCGCTTACACGGCCAATTTGAACTAGATATCCGGATTAACAATTCTGGTTCCTCAGACCTAAGTGAATTCCGGTTCCCATATTATAGTCTTTTACGAAGAAACGTTAGTGACATACCGGCACGTGTTAATAAATATAATGCGCTAACCTTTCACGTAGACAGCATTATACGAGGAATAGACTTACGGTTGCCCCCAGTAGCAGAGGTTCTCCTTAGGAGAGTGCAGATTCGAGATGTAGCAGGAAACATAGAGCGTCCCATTGGATTATTACAATGTAAATTGAGTGGCGCCGGACTATATTTATCTGCTTTCATGAAACTATTTAGTGACGATTGGTGGTTTGTTCAGCGTTATGTGCTGGATAAATTCTGGCTCGAGATTTTTACCGGAACTGGAAGATATCAAAAAATAAAACAGGCTTGGCAGTTGGATGATCAGTCTCCAAACACCGCTATCACTAATTCAATAACACCAAATTTGTATGGCAAACTTGATAAAGGAGATGGTTTGTTTTCATACAAGGACCTTCAGCATGAACTGAAGTGTATTTATAATTTTTATAGCAAGGAAATTGGTTTAAAAGGGGAAGATAAGGAAGAAGGATATGTTGTCCAGGACAAGAATGCCTTTATCTGTCAGTTCTACCAAAAAGATGTGGAGTCGATACTTTATGCAGTTAGCCGCTTTGTTGAAGTAGAGGCAATCTTCATCGGTCTGAAGGTCAAATGCTATAATTGCGGATCCAATCTGTGGTATTCTTTGAAGGAACTCAGCCACCGAATGACTTGCAGGGGATGTTCCTTCGGGATTTCACCACCACCAGAAAGCACCTTCTATTATAAAGTTAATGACACGGTTTTGAACAATCTGATGAGTGATCCGGTGAAGCGAAAAAAAGCCTATGGTGGCAATTACGTAGTGTTAAAAATTCTAGATCATCTGCGAGACCCCTTCTGTGATCAAATGACTACGGCTTTTGGGTATTCGCCTAGCCTTGATATCTATGTCAGCCACGATGATTTCCAGAAAACCGACTTGGATATTGTCGCTATTCAGGATGGCAAGTTCATTGTTGGAGAAGCAAAAATGAATTTCTCAGATTTTGATCAAAAACAGATCAAACAGTTAATTTGGATTGGAAACGAAATCCGCCCCGATGTGGTTCTGCTTGCCTATAAAGATGGTAAGGTCAGTCAGGATATCTTGGATAAAGTGCAAAGAGGAATTACTTGGCCGCATGTCGAAGTGCGTGCGCAAAAAATAGCGGAATCGAAATTTTTATTCGGCGCAATGCTCGGATTACCTGAGATAGCAAATCACTAGGCAGACGCAGGAAAGAATAAGCACTAGCTATCGTTGGTCCCTAGTCGATTTTGAAGAAAGTCTAGGTACATTTTGTCTTTATTTATAACTTGTAATGCTAAGCATCATTTAATGCATTCATCAGAAGATACATTTCTTAAGGTATTTCAAGATTTGAAATTTCCGTTTCTATCAATCGATACAAAAAACCTAGCGGATATAATTGAGATGAAGAAGGGAGAAATCCCAAACTCATATATCGATATTGCTCTGAATGTTCCGACTGATAAAAAAAAATACTTAATAAACTCTCTCCGGGGAATAATTCATCAAATTGAACCAGGACAGGAAATTCTGACAGTTTTAAGTATGTCACCTCATTTCCGAGATAAGGTAAGCAGCAGTGGTGAATTAAAAGGATTGATTGAAGCAATTCACCCTGCCTTTGCTGTTGCATCAAACGAAAAACTGAGATGGGAGGAGGCTACATATTGGCCAGTTGCATATAACATGATATTTGGTCAATTCATTAATGTGGTTTTATTTTTTAATGAGGCCTTAATTCTAAGGGTGGATGAATTGAACAAATCTGGCGTCAAACCGGATGTTTTCTCAGAATACCCCCGCATGGCACCGACTGCTTTCCATTTTGCGGCAGCATCATTGGGGGCTTGGATAGGTGGTGCAAGTAATATGCAATATTTTTGCCATTATGCAACAAGCCCCCAAATACGCGAAAACGCTATTAATGAAAAGTATCTTCTTCAGATAGGTTATGATGCTGTTTCAGCCAAAGAATTGTCTAATAGCGGCATTATTGGCGTTCCTGCCAGTCTTCTAGCTCCGCTTATGCAAGCTCAGGCGTCGCAATATTTTATATTCGGATCTCTTCAAATAGATGAATGGAATGTCGTTAATTTTCCAAGACTGACGGAGGTAGGGCGTTCTATGACAGATATTCATGAGGAGGATAGACTATCTGGAATAGTAATCGACAAACATTATAGAACACCGTTTTTTGCTAGAAAAATTGCTAACCAAGGATTATTAGGAACTCGTAACGTATTACGTGATCATTATGACAGCTTTTATAAAAAGCTCGGAGTAAAACAACTAATAAGATGCAAACATTTTTGTGCCCCAATCATCGATGTTGGCTCAATCAGGGAAATGGAGTCGTTAATAAAAGAGATTCCAATTTACGACCAAAATGAAATATTTTTTAGAGGACAAACAGCAATGTATACAGTGGAGCGACACGAAAATGTGAAGAAACTGTTGTTTGCTGAATCTTGTAGCAAAGAACCCTCGTTACCAACGGCTGCCAGTCGCCTTAGATTTGATTACGACAAGCTGCATTTTGCTTTAAAGTACTTTATTAATGAATCAATTGAGTTCAATCCAATTTACAAATGGCCGAACTCTTATGAGATATGGAAAGAAAAAGAGAAAAGCCCACTATTAGAATTAGACCACGCACTCACTGCTTTAGCTCAGCATTATGGTATACCCAGCCACGGTCTAGATATTACTACCAGTTTAGATGTGGCTACCTGGTTTGCTACGAATAAGTATCATTATGATGATTCTAGTTTTGCCTGGTATAATAAATTAACCTCTTCAGATTGGGATATTGATCCTGAAAAATGGCCGGTAATATTTGTTTGTCAAGCTGTCACGGATACGATTAAAGCGTCAATGCATACCTGTGAAGAATTGGTTGATCTTGGAATAACTGCATTAAGGCCGGAGAGGCAGCATGCTAAATTTTTTTTAGGGGGACATAACGAACATCAAAATCGATTAGCGGAAATGGTTGTTTGTGTATTTCGTCTAAAGCCAGAAAATTATGCTACAGTTGTTGACTTCGACTTCCTATTCCCAACACCAAGTCAAGATAAAGCATACTCGCTGATGCTAGATTTTGCAAAAGCAGGGGCTTTCCAAAACATTGGGGCAAACAAGGTCAATCGATTTCATTGATGAGGACGTTTTAATTAATAAATTAATGTCATTTAACCGCACTGGCGATGCTAATTACTATTGAATAATTCATCCGGACTTTAGTTTAATTCTCTAAGCAATTTACCAGAAAAGTCGAACAACCGTAATGGTAAGATGATGAATGAAATGCGCTAGGCATCAAGCATTCATGTATTTATTTTATTGCTATATTTAATCTATAAATAAAAGATTATGGGATTTAATGACCACATTGATTTCGAACTTCATGAAGCTATACAAGACCTCATTGATGAGGGCTCACTGGAAGAAGGAACACCTGCTTATGGGTCGCTCAACAGGTCATAACCTCGGGATACGATTCTCTGACCGAAAAACAAAAGTGGGTTTACGACCATGTTACTTCATCGGCTCTCGCTAAACGGAGTGAGAAAATACAGGCGATACAAAGACGCAACTCAATACCAGAATAGCGAAATGAAATTATTTGACGATATAGAACGTACATTCTTAGGTTCTTCCAAGCATAATGAAAAGACATATGACTATTATCAGCGCAGTGCCCGAATAGATATCGGCATCGTCAGAGATAAGCTAAATCATTGGTTCGACGACTATCCTGAAAATGAAAAGAAGGAATTCAAAAGTGGCTTTAAAGATAAGTTCGATGATAGTTTTTATGAATTGTTTATCTTTCAATTATTTAAAAGCCTAGAATTCAGCATAACGGTTCATCCTAAATTACCCAATTCCCCAAAACGTCCCGACTTCCTAGTGAAAAAAGGCGAATTAGAGTTCTATGTAGAGGCCAAAATTGTCAAGAACAAATCTGCCACAGAAGAGGCTCTGGACAGAAAAATCGGTGAGTTTTATGACGGGTTTAGTAAAATCAAACTAAGCAACTTCCTGCTAAACGTCGATTCATTTGTGATAAAGACGCAAAAACAGCCAAATACAAAGGCAGCGGTAAAGTATATCGAATCAGAGGTGAAAAAGCTTGACCCAGAAAAGATCACCCAGGATCTAACTACCTTAGGATTTGACGGTATCCCTATAATAACCTTCGAAAACGAAGATCTCAGAGTTGTTGTAAAGCCTATGCCCACTGTAGTGCCTATTGAAACTGATGAATTAGTAAGGCCCATAGGGATGTACCCCTCTGAAAGTTTTTGGGGAGGCAGCGGTAACTCTATTAAAGACTCGATTGATCTTAAGGCCAAGCGCTATGGAGAACTAGATAAGCCATTTATCATCTGTCTAAATTTGATTGACTATAAAGTTTCTGGTCAGTTTGATGTACAGAAGGCGGTTTGGGGAGATCTAGCGTGGTCTTGGTCAGAAGACCCTAATAACCGAGATGAAAAATGGGTAAGGTCTCGTAACGGGGCTTTCTTAGGAGAGAAGGGCCCGAGGCTAAAAAACTTAAGCGGAATTTTTCTATCGAAAGTATTCCCGCATACTTTACCATCTGCCAAATATTGGCTTTTTGAACACCCATTCTCAGAAAATATATTCGATTTCAATCAACTTGGGTTGATATATAGCTATGTTAAAGAAGGTAAAATCATTGAAAATACAGGGGAAAACCTAGACACTATTTTAGGCATATCAAGAAACTGGCTCATCGCGAACGATACCCCAATTAGCTAGTAATCGAGAGTATGGCACAGCACGAACCAGTGAATCACCATTATGTTTCAAAATGTCATTTGAAGGAGTTTTTCAATTCATATACAAATAAGATTTATTTGTACGACAAGAATCTCCGAAATTTCTACACGCGACCGGGAATTTCAAAAATCTTCAGCTGTAAAAAACTAAATAACAGATTGTGGGACACTGCAATTGATCGTACATCGATGGAACTAGAGCTCCGGGTTATGTTTGAAGAGAATTTTTCCAAGCATTTAAATGTCGTCATAGATTTTATAGATGCCCCATCGATAATTCAGAAAGCCTATGAAGATTTAAATTTTCTCGGTTTAATGGCTTTGGTGGGAGAATATCGCAATCCATTTTACAAGTCTGGCCTCGACGATGCATTAAATAGTCTTGCAAATGATGCTAAAATTCGAGGTGCTCATGTCCCGGATGAGTTAGAGCATCCGGATGTGATATATAAAAACTTAAAGGGCTACATCGATGTAGCCAGCATGTTATTGCAAAGCATGGATCCCATCACATTTTCCATAGTAGTTATTAAATCGACCGATCATTTTATTTTACCTGATACTACTGCATTTCTTGTGAGGCAAAATTTCGATACTGGCAAGGTTATGCAATTTGGCATCCCAGTATCGGATAAGATGTTTGTTTTAGGACGTTCTGAAGCGATTGGCAAAAGGCCTACAAGGATCGTTACAATTAATGAGAATGATGATGAGTTGGTGTTTAAGATCAATTCCGATTTAGTTAATTATGCTTATAAGACAGTCGCCTGTAAGGACGAAGTGTTTCTCCATGAAACAATCGAAAAGATGAAGAAAGTCAGATTTATTGGACAGTATTTCTTCAGTCATACTATCTAGCGATGCTTTGGGTAAAGTTTAATTGTTATAAGAAGCTGCATCTAATGCAGTTGTCGGTGATATGGTAATGTGAACAACTTCAGTTGCGCAATTTGCTTAATCTGACGAAATTACACCGCCGAAGGTGAGCCTATGACAATTGAATTAATCGAAAGCAAAATAAAAGCAATGAACGACGATGCGTTCCATCGCCTGGTTGATCATTATCTTTTTTATGAACATGGTGAGCAGTTCGATTCGATCAATCCCATCGGTCAAGCGGAGGGAAAGCAAAAGTCTAGGGGCGGTACCCCTGACACCCGTATTCAGCTTTCCAACGGTGACTATATTTTCATTCAATACACTACCCAGGATGCGAAGAAGCGAAGTGATTTCCTGAAAAAGTTGCGAGAAGACCTCGAGGCCTGTTTCGATTCAAAGAGGACGCATATTCCTCTACAAAAGGTAGATCATATTATTCTCAGCTATAATAGTAACCCCGATCCGTCAGTAGAACCAGCCCTGTATGAGCTTGCACGTAAGCATCGGGTAACTCTCAAACTCATTAATTTGAGCACTCTTTCGCACAGCATTTACCGCTTCCATCCCTATTTGGCTAAAGAGTATTTAGGTATAGAATTAGACACCTACCAAGTCTTGCCACTAGATGAATTTATACGTGAGTACGAAAAGGGCGGTGTGGCTACGCCGTTATCTAATCCAATTATTCACCGTGAAAGCGAACTAGAACGAACTGAACAATCACTGAATACCTGCCAAATCACCGTTTTGAGCGGCAAAGCGGGCACAGGAAAAAGCCGTATAGCTGTCGAAGCTGTTAAGCGCTTTGGTGCAGGAGGCAGCCGAATAGGCTATTGCATCCGTAACAAAGATCTGCCAGTGATTAGTGACCTTCGGAAACTCATTCAAAAAGACACTGACTACCTGCTATATATTGATGATGCTAACAAAAGCATTGCACACTTACGGGAAGCATTGACATTCTGCCAAGAAAGCCGTTCAACACTGAAAATTATCCTGACGGTGCGAGATTATGCTCTACCCGAGATACTGCCGTTACTGAAGGAGATTGGCCACAACCAGATTACCATTCCCGGGCTGAATGATGACCAGTTGAAAGAGATTATCCAAGCCCCCCCGTTTGACATCCGGCATCATGCATTTATCCGTAGAATATTGGATGTCGCACATGGTAATCCTAGGCTTGCTATTATGACAGCTATCGCCGCAAAAGATGCAACCTTACGCGAGTTGGATAACTTATCTGATATCTATGAAAGATATTTTCAGCGTTTCCAAATCGAGCATAAAACTCTATTCCAGCTAGATAATTTACGTGTTCTCGGAATCCTCTCATTCTTTAAACTGATTGACAGAGAGGATACTGAAACTTCTGCACTCCTATCAAAGTTCGGTGTAACCGACAACGAATTTTGGCAATGCGTTCATGAATTGGATAAACAGGAAATCGTCAACCTATACACCGATCGCTCAATTGTTAAAATCAACGATCAGATTTTGGCAGCCTACTTGTTTTTTAAGTGTTTTTTAGTTGATTGCGTGCTGGACTACCGAATCGTTCTGGATCATTTCTTTCCCTCGCACAAAAGCCGCGTTCGTTATACCGCGATAGAGGCGGTAAATACCTTCGGTTATGAAAATCTGGAAAACCTGATTAAGCCATTCGTTACCCAGAGATACCACGCTTCGTGGTCAAAGGAGGCGGATAGGCGCGAATTTTTAGAGACGTTTTGGTTTTATTTACCAGAAGAAGCACTGCACTACCTAAACCAACAGATTGTTCCTTTGCCAGAACGATCGCTGGCCTTACAGGATAAGATTGGATATGCACACTCGGAAAAACAGCTTTTGATGCAAGGCGACCAAGTGTTGAACAAGGATGAAAAGGACGATCTTTTTGATCTTCTTTGGACAATTCAGGAAGCAGTCAGCCCATATTTCGACACAGCAACTGAATTATTGTTCTTTCTGCTTGAAAAACGGCCGGAGCTTGCCGAACGGGCCGCTCGGCTCATACAAGGATCACTATCTTTTAGTCACCCCGATCCTGGCTATTGGCAATACAGAGAAGCACAATTCAATCAATTGTTCCAAAAGGAGCTACAGGCTGGAAAAATTCATTTAGATTACCTGTTTTTTCGATTATGTCCACATTTCTTGAAAACACATTTCCAGGCAAACAGCTTTGCAGGAAAAAACAAGATTCGCTTTGGCAAAGTGGATATCGTTCTTACCGAGGAGATCAAGGAGATCCGAACGTTTTATTGGAAGAGATTGGAAATATATTTTCCTCTATATCCAAAGATTTCAGTCCATGTTTTACGTTCAGTGTTAGACGGCTATTGGATGGATTTCAATCAGGAGATAGCTCTATTCGACGAGCCACATACCGTTTCTATCCTGAGCAACTGTCTGAATTCGGATCAGCTTGATCACCTGCTGCTTATCCAGCGCTTTAGTGATAAGATGAAACGTAGAAAACTAATAGGAGAAGAGTTGCTAAAACTCGGAAAGCAATGTACAGATCATTGGAAATATAAGTGGTTCGCTGCGTTGGATTGGAATATGCTTCGTAATAAAGAACGATACGAATATGAACTTGAGGGTAGAGATTGGGACAAGATTGAAAAGCGGTTGGACAAATTGAAACACAAGGAATTACTAACAACTTTTCCTTTTCATACTTCGGGGGAGTTCCTCAGTGTTTTCGAGTTTCTACTGGAATGTATGGATGCGGACAATTGGGATTTTTATAACATTGCATCTTCAACCAATATTCTTTTTATCCACTTTTTCGAAACAAGCCCAAATGAGTTTATTGTTTTTTTGGCCCAGGCGGTCCAAAACGAACGTTTTGTCCGAACCACCCGCTATGAGAGCCTGTTCAAAAACATTATAAACTTTGATCCAGCATTAATCGTCCCGCTGGAGCAACTCATCGAACACTCGCACGTAAGTTATCGCCAGGTACTATTATTGGCTTTATATGATATCCTTCCCCGTGAACTGATCACCGAAAAACATTACGCCCGCTATTCTTCAATATTGCTTAACCTTGAAGGCCGCCTTTACCTAGAGTTCAAGAATGAACAACATTTCAGGAGGTTTAACGGCAATTTCCTTCCCGAACACCTGAACGCGCTGCTGACTCGCTCTAAATTAGGTGCTTGTACTTTTATTTTGGATAGGAACGATTTTCTGATATCACATTACGAACTTCTCAAGCACGAACCAAAGTTAATTCGGGAAATTTACCTGTACCAAGATTTCGCGCATGATATGTTCGACTTTGAATGTAAGCAGTTCATATTCCTCTTAAAACAAGATCGGTTCTTTTTTGAAACGTATCTTTCCTCGATTGTTAAGGACAAAAAATTCCGGCGTCAGGAACAACGGCATCTCGGCTCACTTTGGAAACAAGAAAATTTTCTAAGGTTAATCACTAAGGCGGTCGACTATCTTTTTAAAAAACGTAATACGCATTGGCGTATAGAAAGCACGATAGAAGATCTCTTTGACCAAATTTCTGGCGTTACCGATTTTGACAATCGCAAACTAGATTTTTTCACCCTCTACATTGATAAAAACTTTAAAAACAGCGAAAAAATGAAGTTCTGTTTTAAAATCATCAATGATAAACTATCGGCTCAGAAGGACAATCTAGCGTTGCAATTTCTACGCCTAAACCCTGCCTTGGACGATTTCAAAAAGATTAATTGGACGGCTTCAGGTGTGGTATTACATAGCGGTGATTTCATAGCGGGGGAAAGGGACAGTGCAATTTACACACGTCTTAAAGAACTCATCCAGACTCTTGAACCCAAACGCAATTTCTTAGGTCACTTAGACTTTCTGAACCAGCGGATCGACTATGCGAGGCGCAGTGCTGCATATGACAGGCGTTATAATTTTCGTGACGACGAATGATTAACCTTTGCTTTTCGTCAGTGGGCTTTAAACACTGTTCATGTGCAAACAACGGATGACTAAACTAATTCGGCACACGTCTCTTTTGGCTTTTGGTAGAGGCAAAAAAAATGAGCGCGGGCTTGGCGAGGCAAGACGTTGAGGCTACGAAAATACTATCCGGAAGCAAAGCGAAGGTGTGAAGATTTTTTAGCCCAAACCCATAGGGATCGGCCTTGCCTGCCGCAGCGGTTTACGTTTGCCGATACAAAAGCCAAAATGAATGAAAGAGAATCATCGGATGTTAGCGAGAAGCAACTGGAGAAAGAAAGTCCGGGACCTGTACCGAATTAGGGGATCGATTTCCCTTCTGCATCGCTATGTGTCCAGATACGGAAATGCGAAGACAAAAAAAGTATTAAATCCATTTTTATAGATGGTAGGTAGTCTCATTTATACCGGCGACAACAGGAACTGGACCATATTGTAAGCTGAAAAAACTTTAAAGCTTTATTAACGTGTTCAGTTTCCCGTAAGTGACTCTAATCAACCTAGTTGAGCGCTCTTCATACTTACTCGCCTTGATTTAAGGCCAAACTTCTCAAATTTATAACGCATATAGTTTGACATTTTATCCTCATGGGTAGAAATGAATATTTGTCGATCCCCAAAATCGTTTCTTAACAATTCGACAAAACCGGCAATATTTAGTTCATCCATTGTTTGTACAGGATCATCAATGAGAAGCACCTTGTTCCTAGAGTATTTCTTATTTAAGGCCAAAGTGAAAGAAATGACGAGTGCCGCTATTTGTCCGGAACTCATCGTAAAAACTGCGTCAAAGCTCTTTGAAGAATCCGTCAAAAACTTGATACCGCGATCCTCTTTAATGAACAATCCCAATCCACCCTGAAAATCTTGTATAATCCGTCCCGAGTAAATATGAAACAATATTTCGATGTCCCTAATCAAGCTCTTCTGGTAAATGCTCAATGCAGAAGAATATGCTTGTTCCAAATCTTTCATTTTTTCGACATAGTTACTGGCTTGGTCATACTGCTGTTGCAATTGTTCGATCCCTTTTTCTCGCTGCTGGATCACCGTGTTCTTATACAAGCTGTGTTGCCATTGTACATAAGCAATTTTCCGATCCACCGTCTCTTCGCTAAGCTCCTCAAAAAGATCCTCCGATCCGTTAAATAGTTGCAGGTAGATTTCCTTAATTTCTGAAGTAATGACGCCGCCTTCAATCGGGATCATTTTACTAGTGAAGACTGCCTGAAAAACTTCCAGGTCTATTTCAGCATTTGACAAAGCAACCTTGTTCAAAAAAGGAGTGGGCTCTACATCAATTTCCATCAACGATTTATTCAAAGACTCAAGATCATCGGGTTTTTGCCTGGCTAATTGTCGCACAAAGCTAATGTCAATGAGGTGGGTTTTTATATAAGCGTCCAATAGTACTTCCAACTCAGCGACTTCAGATTCACGAAATGACTGGAGTGCTTTTGATAAATCATTGTTACTATCGTCCAAAATCCCCTGAAGTGCAATCGTTTGTAAAGCGATATTGGCCATCAAGCTACCGGCATCTTCATCCTCGAGGAAACCATATTTCTGTCCGCAAAGCGGACAGTTGTTATCAACTCCATCTGCTAAAATCTCCCTGTAATTTTCAAAGTTTCTGATCAGAGCAGAACGTGATGCTTCCAAGCTAGCCAGGATCTTCTTAAGCCCGTTTGCTTGCTTTAGTTTAAATTCAAGATCTTCCAGTGCACTGTGATATCTGGATACCAATTCCTCCGGTAAAACTTTGGTAACGTTCTCTGGTATATTCAATTCTTCCCGATCAATTTTTTCCACCGTGATCTCCTCAACTTCCTTGTACAGACCATCAACGTCACCAAACAATTTTGCAGCATCAACCAACTCATCGCGCCCTTCTAGAAAGTACCAGTATTTCAAAAAATTTTCCCATCCAGTATTGTGCATAAGCGATTCTAGCCTACGGTTAAACAGAGTGGCAAGGAAGGAGTCTTTTTTTCTAACTAATTCCTTCAACAGCACAAGCTCTCCAGTAGGCCCAAGAAGGAATTCGTAGACGCCCGGTTCAAAAGAGATCTGCTCCCCATCCCAAGGGAGCGCCTTCGTCGCAAACATTTGCTGATATTGGACCTCCGGCATCTTTCCAGCCCATTCCTCTTTGAATGCTTTCAGCGCATCTTTATCCGCTTTCAAGTCTCTTTTCACCTGCGGTTTGCAAAGCTCCCAAATTGACTTTCGTACCCCTATAACCTTATCCAGCTTAGATTGGAATTCCTCTACGTTAAATAAATGATCAATCGCCTTCTTTTTGGCAGCCTCTTTGTTCTTCAACAGGTAGGCATTATCCTCCTGCTCTACATAATTCAAGAACTGGAAATTCAATACATAATCCTTTCCCAAAAAAGGTTGCAGAAAGGCATTTTCATCATCAATTAAGATACCGTTTCGATCCTCAAAGCTGTCATGGCTGTACAGCAAAAACTTGTCGAACTTCACAGAATTTTCCAGGTCTTTATTCAGACAACAGCGGCTTAGAACTAGGGGATGACCGTCAACCAGTAATTCCGCCTTGATTAGTATATCGCCTAATGGGAAACTTGCATTGAGATAGGGATTTTCAGTAAAAATTTCTCGGTTATCAACGATAATGTCAGCTAGGTTCCTATATCGCCTTATTTTACCTGTAAGCAGCAATTCTACCGCGTCATAGAAGGACGTTTTACCAAAACCGTTAGGTCCGTCAAAAATTAAGAAATCCCTGTCCCTGAAATCGAACGTATGCCGCTCGAAAATCTTGAAGTTTTCAATGTGAAATTTATTGATTTTCAGCGCCATCCTCTTTATTAAATATGCCGTTTAAAATATTGAGCAATAAAACCGGGCTGGTATTTGAAAGTTCCGGATAGCTGCGCGAACCAATGGCTTCATCAAAAACTTGCTCAAAATCAACAAGTTGCTTTGCTTTAACTTTTTCTGATTTTAAGTCATACAAAGAAGTGAGATCTTTTGTAACTTTAATTTTGAGCTGGATAAATGGAATCTTATTTGCAACCCTATACACTAACGACTGCCACTGCAACTTACGAGGATCGACTTTATATACCTCAAAGCAACTTTGTTGCGTGATAACTTTTGTTAGATAATCATTCGTCTGCTTATCGCCCTGGAGCTCTCTGAAATCAGACAATTCCCGATTCGAATAAATCAACACATGTTTTTTAAAAAAATAAACGTCCTCCTCAATTCGTAGAGTGTCAGATTTTAAACTTTTACATTGCGCTTCATCCTCGACTCGCATTGGAATAATAAGAGAAATATTTTTATCCAGTTCGGGCTGATCATTCAGTTTTTTACAGCTCTTGTACAATTGCGACTGTTCCCTCAGAACATCCTCACAATCTTGGGTAAGCACTACCCAAAATTCTTTTTTTAGGCCTTCAGCTGTCCGATGATATAGCATAAAGCGCTCATCGGATTGCCAGGCAAAACCATTTTGCTCAAATAACTCGTGAATCAAATCAATCATACAATCTTCTTTTTTGCTTCTTCAATAGAAGTCAGTGAAATGCGTTTCCAGTTCATTATTTTCTCGGCTTCACGATTCGCTTCATCCTCGGGGATGTCCATAATATTAACCGCTGCATCATAAACTGAAGGCACATTTATGTTCGCGGTGACAAGCGATGAAGTTTCGAAAGGCAGATCTAAATCAGTATTTAAAATGTTCTCAATGATTTTTACGCAGGCGTCCTGATGGTATTCCTGCGTCCAATTGATGGATGTTGGGACGAACTTCTCCTTAGCAATGGCCCAGTTAAGGCTGCCATGTGCAAGAGGCACTATTTCTTTTAGCTCTTTCAAACACCTAAAAAATGCCTGTTTCATTTCATCGCGTTGGATGTTGTTATCTTTATAATCGCTAATGCTGTCAAGTGCGAAACTGCGGTGAGGAATGATCTTGCAGATCAGTTTAACAAGCTGTTCCTCGCTTAGTGCATTCAAAAAGGCCGCAAAGTTATTCATTTTCAGACGACAATCGTCTTCAATGTCTTCAGGCAGTTCCAAACAATACTCTTGGTAATATCTATTCAGATCCATCTTGGTCAGATGGAGATAATAGCCGGGACCAGAGATTTTAGCGATGGTATCTTCATTTAGCACATCCAGAAATTCCTGAAATGGTATCAATTCTTTATAAGCCGCTGCATTTTCCGAATAGAGATCCTGATGGATCTTACTGTGGATAATTATGACTCGGCTTTGAATGATCGCATCCAAGTAATGTCGTGTTTTTCGTGCATAGTCAGGATTCAGGAAGGCCGGTTGATGCTTACGATGAAACTCAGAAATCGCAGCACTGATTAAATCGTCAATTTTATCCAGTGAACAATTGGGATCTGTTCCGTAAAGGTATACCTTCATCCCTGCATGGGAGGCTTCTATATCTCCAACAGATTTATCGGTAATCCGCCTGGCGGTATGAAAAAAAGCAGGCACTCCACCATATTCAGTTCCTTTTTTGCAAAGCTTTTCAAAAGGGCCTTTGTATGTACTATAGCTTACACTTTTAAGGGCCTTGATCTGGTGAATAGAGATTGGTTTACCTTTTTCAATTACTGCGAAATCTTCCAAACTGTCTAGTTGAAGGGTATAGGCTGAAACCGAAAGAGAATGGGTTAGCAGCTTTACGACATGGTAAAGTGCTACTTTTCCCTGGTACACAAACCCGCTCCAACTGGAAATCGCAGAGTCAACATTTTCGGGATCTATTTTTTTGCTCAATTAAGGTTGATTTCGTCTGTCAATAAACATGACTAAATAAAATTCTATGCGGTCTATGACGTTGCGACAGTTGCATATGAGAGGTAATCACGTAGCTAATTTATAACATTAATAGTATTCGGGCGTAGAATTTAAAGATTATTTAGTAGTTTTTTTCTTAGCGCCTATTGCCTATAGTATCAATGAAATCATATTTATTTGCCTCAAGTTTTCAAAAAACCGTTTTACTTTCTCTCAAAAACATTCAGATCATCACCAGGCCAGACGGATTCCTCCCGATTTTCTTTCAATGAACCAAGGACCCAAAAGATGCCTTTTATATCCATATATTTTACACCTAATTTTATTTCCAGGTTCCACCCACAAACCCACCAAAAACCCTTCCTGATCCTTCCAACCTTTGCTCCGTCCGCTGCCAACAACAGCGAGACGGAGAATTATGAAGCTTAAAGATTTATCCTTTATTCTTAAGGCCGCCACAGAAACTGGAGCTCAAAAAGCACTGGCGCAAAGTGCTGTATTAGAAGATAAGTTAAGTAAATCCGAAGCTTACCGCCAGTACGGTAGATCTAATGTTGATCGCTGGATTCTGGAAGGGCTGATCGTTCTGCATTCTGCCAACGGAAAAATTCTCCATAAATGTATTGATCGTTCGAAACTGGAAGCCATTGCGCATTCCAGCAACCGAATTACTTATCTGCCTGTGGCAGAAAGATAGGGAAGGAAACGTCCTTTCCGCTGGCTCTTTGACATTAGGGGATGAAGCATTATCCTGTGAGGAACGGGAAATTTTGCGAAGGTGAGATAACATCAATCCGAAAACGCATTGGCAGGTGAGAGCCCGGTTTGTAGAAACCGACGTGAGTAGTCCCGAATTTCAGCATTGGTGAATTTATTTCAAAGCCAATGGAAAGGGCGTGAGCCCTTTTTTTGTTTTTAAAAAAGCCGGTTCAGCTGGGTCTTTAAGTATAGGCAATCGCTTATACCAAACATCTAAAATTTTCTCTATGTCAACACAATTAAATGCTAACGAAATTAAGCAGCAGGTTTCTATTGCAGACTTGTTAACTCAATTGGGTTTTCAGCCCATAAATCGTTCCGGTAAGGAGTTATTCTACTTGTCCATGCTTCGTGATTCAGATAGGAGTCCATCTTTTTGCGTAAACCCCGATCTGAACGTCTGGTTCGACCATGGAACAGGTAAGGGAGGGAACATAATTGATTTTGGCTTATTGTACTGGAAAGGCTTAAGTTTTGCCGAAGTATTACTAAAGCTACACCATGTTTCAGGTTCACTGATTATTCTGGAGTCGAACGCCAGGAACAAGGATAAGCAACGTCCACGAAAATTTATAAAGCTCCCTCATTATAAGGTTGAAAACATAAAACCACTGGGCAGTAATCCGGCGATAACTTCCTATTTAGATTCCCGGGGTGTTTTAAGTGTAGGCCGGAACCAATTACAGGAGGTTTATTATTACGTGGAAGACGAAAAGAAGCAGAGGAAACAGTTCTTTGCTGCCGGCTGGCAAAATGAAAACGGCGGATGGGAAGTGCGGAATAAATATTTTAAAGGTTGTCTGGGAAAGAAGGGCTTGACTTTTATTCCGGGTAAAGAACAAAAACTGGTCGTTTTTGAGGGTTTCCTGGATTATTTAAGTTGGTTGTATGAACATCAGTCCACCACTGACAGTGTATTGGTATTAAACAGTCTTTCTTTTTTAGCTGCTGCTATAAAGAGAGCGGGTGTTTTTCCGGCAGCAGAGGTTTTTTTCGACCACGATGATGCCGGTCGGAAGGCAACTATAGAATTTTTAAATGCAGTTCCTCAGGCTAAAGATTCATCAAGTTGTTATGCAGGGTATACTGATTACAATGAAAAGCTAATGACCGAAATCTCTGAATTATGCACATTGAAGCCAGCAGTTAAGCCTACGTTTCTACCAAATTTAAAAGTGGGTTTTAGCAGGTAATATTATATTGAGCTATTCCTATATCTACTTATTCAGATAAAGGAATATTCATATAATTGTTTATCAGTATTTCAGTATATCCAACTATTTGTACATCTACTTAGTTAAATAAGTGCTTATCTGGTTATCTGCCTTGTTGTATATACCTTTATTCGTATCCATAGCTATTTCTTTATACACCTGACTGTATATCGATATATTCGGTAAGATATCTATTGGTATAATGAGATGGATTAATAGATGTATGCACAGATATGCATTTAGTGGCTAGAATAAATATCTGTATAGATAGATGTGGGTTTATTCTTTTACTGTTGTGATGCAATGCAGGACATATCAATCAATTTTTCCTCTAGCGATCTGAAATCGCCTTTTATATCTCTTTTAGGATAGGAGGACTTTTTTGTTTTGTTAGCTGCAAGTTGTGTTTTTGTCCGTACAGCTTCCTCTCGTCGCTGACCAACAAAAACAAACCTGCCTTAGCCTGGCCAGACCTTCGCAGGATCCGGCCATACTAAGGGCAAAAAGCATCGCAACTCGCTTTTTTAATAAAGATTCTTTTTAAACCCAAATAATCATTTCTTATGAAACGCACCAAGCGCTTTGAACTCCGCTTAACGGAAGAAGAAGCAATTGCATTCATAAACCTGGAAAAAGAGTTAGGAAAAAGCAGGACTGAAATTGTTCGCCATCGGGTATTAAAGAACACGAATAAAGTGCTGGTGGATGCAAAGGAACTTTTAAAACAACTGGACGCGCTTGGGGCTGAACTGGGGAGATGCGGTAATAATATTAATCAATTAGCGAGGCACGCCAATGTACTAAACAAGCAGGGGGTATTGAATTCTACGGTGATTATCGAATTTCAGGAACAGTTCCGTAGCTATATCAAGTCCCAAAGAGAGATAGAAAAATTACTCCGGCAGGTAATCCGTCTTATGAGCAGCTAAGCTATGATTGTAAAAATTCTAAGTAAGTCTGCCAGCTTTAATGGCGTAAAATACAATACCAGCAAGGTTGATAAAGACAAGGGCGAATTATTAAGCGTCCGGAATTTTGGCCCGCTGCAAGCCCTGGATAATTTACGGCCGCAGGATTATATCAACTATTTGAAAGCGGTTTCTGCTGGTAACAAAAACGTCAAGTACCCTCAATTACATGCGGTGATATCCTGCAAAGGAAAAGAAATGACTAAAGAAAAATTGGCAGAATTGGCAGAGCAATGGTTAAAAGGGATGGGCTATGGTAACAATCCTTACCTGCTGGTTTTCCATAAGGATACGAAAAACAATCACATCCACATGGTGTCTACACGGATAGGGAAGGACGGGAAAAAGATTTCAGATTCATTTGAAAAGATCAGATCCTACGAAGTGTTGAACAGGATTCTTCAAACCGATGAAAAGCTTGAAGTCGCCCGGAAAATTGAAAAAGCCTTAGATTATCAGTTTTCTACCAGGGCTCAATTTATGATGATCCTGGAATCTCATGGATATAAGCTCGTATCATCTGGCGATCATTATCAGGTCTGTAAATATGGGAAGGAGCAGGGCAATATTAAGTTTGGTGAGATAGATAAACGTATTGCGAGCTATCAAAAAGACAAAGAACGGATTGCTCAGCTACGGGCCATTATTGAAAAGTACAAGCATCAATACGATCCTTCATTGTACTTAAAGCCGGATTCTGGCGCAGGCATGGCCAAGGGAAAAGGATCGGATTATTCCTCAAAATTGGCAGAAGTTCTATCTGATAAATTTGGTTTGCAGATCCTATTTCATGGAAAGGAAGTTCTTCCTCCGTATGGCTATTCCATTCTTGACCATGCAAAGAAGATAGTATTTAAAGGAGGAGACATTATGCCCCTGGCTGATTTTATCAGAAAAGATGAATCAAGCCTTTCTCTATCTGGAAGGCAACCAATTTCATTTCCAGCGGACATAGGTAATGATGCTAAGCCTTCCGGTCACTTTATGGCAGAGGGAACGGAGACTTTAAAGGATGTTCCTGAAGGAAAAGCAAGAGAAGGATTCTCCCTTTTTGATTTTCTCCCGGACTTGAATATTTCAGGGGATGTTGATGACGAGGCAGTACACGGCCGAAAACGCCGACGCAACCGAAAGCGCTAATAATATTTATAAAAATCGATATGATAATATTAATAGGAAACCAGAAAGGAGGTGCAGGGAAAAGTACGCTCACTTTGTTGTTTGCGAACTATCTCAGTCAAATTAAAGAGCGAAAAGTGACAGTGCTGGATATGGATTATCAGCAGTCTATCGCTTCTAAAGCTGAAAAGGCAAAGATCCTGGATAACCTTCCTTTGTATGAAGTGGTTCCGGCAGACTTAACACATTTCCCGGCGATGATGAGTATCATACGGACGAAGGTAAAGGAGATTACCCTGATTGACCTTCCGGGGAAAATGGACGATGATGGCCTGATCCCCATTTTTGAAGCAGCCAATATGATTGTTTGTCCGTTTTCTTATGATGAGTTTTCAGTGGATTCTACCTTGCTGTTTGCAATGGTATTACGGAATATCAATGTGAAAGCGGCATTAATTTTTATTCCCAACCGGATTAAAACTACTGTGAAATACGACACCAAACTCGAAGTAGATAAAGTGCTGCAACAATTTGGTGTGGTTACTCCAGGCTTACCAGATAGGATCGATTTTCAACGGCTGTCAACTTTTAATACCCCTTTAAGTTTGGTACCAGTGATGATGCCGGTTCTTGATTTAATCTATGATCAATACTTAAAAAGGGAGGAAGAGGTATGAATGAAATAAAATCGCTGGCGGATGAATTAAGAGAGAAGATCCGAAGCGGAGAAGATGGGGCGAAAGCTAAAAAGGCCGGAAAGAAAATCCTAACGAAAGAAACTTGCCATCCCACTCTCGAAAAGCTGTTTAATGATATCCATGCTCATCAATTAACTGGTCATGAGAAACTGCTCATCCGTTTGGACGATCGGACTACTTTTCTGCTAAAGCAATTGAAAGTGAGTAAAGGGATCGATATGAATAAGATCATTTCCTATAGTATCAAAGCCTTTCTTGAGAACAACCCTGAATTAACCACCTACATTAAAGATTCACTTAAAAATTTAGAGCTATGAACTGGACACATTTTTTACTTAATCTCACAGCCATTTATCTATTGTATTATGCTTTAAATATTTTGTTCGATTTTGCGAAAAATCGCAGTCCCGGTTCTCCTAAAGAGGATTCAGATACGCTGTTTTTTGCTGAAAAGGTAGAACCCGAACTGGTAGCCCTGGATGACGGAGAGGATTCTTTTGAAACAGTTTCATTTAAGATGACTCCCGTTTCTCCGCCAACTATTGAAGCACTGCCGACATTCAATTTTCAATCAAGCGGAGGCGAGAAACTGAAAGATATTTTTGCTCTTGCCAAATTAAATATCATTGAACATACCCGAATGATACCGTATGGCTAGGGTCCGTTTTCCAATACAAGGATACCTGAAGATTGCGCTAGCAGTCTTTTTTTTTGCCTTAGGTTTTGCCGCTGTGGCCCAGCCTGGCATCTCAGAATTTTATCAGGTAAAACGGCAGGTAAATAACTGGTATTTTAATTTTTCAGACCTGGTATTAGTGATTGGTGCAATCTCCGGATTACTGGGAGGTTTACGCGTATACAACAACTGGCAAATGGGAAAACATCATATTGATGCCCAGGTTACGGGATGGTTTTTATCCTGTCTTTTTCTAAGCATTCTGAGTGCAGCAATTAAAGCACTTTACGGAGTTCATTAACAAACCCTATATCTATTGACCCTTAATTTCTTAAACACAATGAAAGAAAAGTTAAAAAAACTGTTCGTGCTTGCTGTGCTCACGCAAATAGCAGCAAATTCCGCCTTTGCGCAAGGGGGAGGTGCAACCGGCATCAACGCTGCCACATCTTCGCTCTCCAGTTATGTGGATCCGGTATCATCTCTGATACTAGCAATTGGTGCAGTGGTCGGTCTGATCGGAGGAGTTCGGGTGTACATCAAATGGAATTCCGGAGATCAGGACATCAACAAGGAGATTATGTCATGGGGAGGCTCCTGCCTTTTTCTTGTGCTGGTTTCGGTGGTCATTAAAGCTTTTTTCGGCGTTTAATGATCCGCAAGTATTCAATTTATAGGGGGCTGCAGAAGCCCCTTATATACAGAGGTTTTAAAGGGAAGTTTATTGCATGGGGAATTGCGTCCTTAATTGCAGGTTTAGTTATAGGGGGACTTACCGTTGCCCTGGTAAATATGTACTTAGGAGCCTTGTTAATGCTTGCGGTCATTGCCGGGGGGCTTACTTATACCTTTCATTCCCAAAAAGGAGGACTGCATTCCAAGTCAAGGCATACAGGGGTTTTTATTTATTCTAATCAACTAAAATTAAGGTATGTGGCAGCAAAAGAAAACAGTATTTAATATTCCGTATGCTGGTATTGATACGGATAATGATTTAGCTATTCTGTACAGTAGCCAGGGGGACTTCTCTGCAATTCTTGAAATACAGAATCCTGCTTTACAGTATTCCGCAGACCCGGATAGCTATTCTGGTTTTCATAGTTTGTTATTAAACATCATCCGGATTTTAGGGGAAGGCTACATCCTTCAAAAACAGGATCTCTTTATACGAAAAAGGTACAAGGGGCAAAGTTCCAATGAATTCCTTCAGCAGAAGTATGTCGAGCATTTTGATGGCAGGGAATTTACTTCGATTACAACCTATTTGATAATTACCCGGCAGGTTAAACGAGGCGCTTTCTATGTATATGATAAAAAAAAGCTCCATGATTTTCATCAGCACCTAGTTAAAATACTTGATCTGTTAAAAGGAGCAGGATTAAATCCCGTATTGCTGGCAAAAAAGGACATAGTTACTTACCTAACAAGGCTTTTAAGTATGGACTTTTTATCCGACCATCTTACTTTGGATAACATAAAGGCAGGCAGTCAACATCTACAGATTGGAAATAAAGCAGTTCGTACTATCAGCCTGATTAATACGGATGCTATCGATCTTCCTGAAGAAGTTGGGCCATGTATTTTGAAGCAGGATAATAAAAGCTTACGAGATTTTCCGGTAGATAATCTGTCCTTTCTTCATCAGGTTCCCGGCAGTCAGGTCATTCTCTATAACCAGGTGATAGAAATTCCCCATCAACAGGTTACCCTGAATAAATTAGAACTCAAGAAAAAACGTCATTCAGGGGTGCCTGATCCTGCCAACCTGATATGTGTAGAAGACATCAAGCAGTTAATGGTAGATGTGGCGAGAGATAACCAGCTCCTTGTTCATGCACATTATTCCATTGTCATATCTGCGGATGAAAAGAGCATTGATAAGGCAGCCAATTTTATTGAAGCAGCACTATTTCAGCAAGGCATTATTCCCTCAAGGAATGCATACAATCAGTTAGAATTATTCCGTTGCGCTTTGCCCGGAAATGCGGTTGAGCTGAAAACCTATGACTGGTTTTTAACCACTGCTGATGCAGCACTTTGCTTCTTTTTTAAAGAGAAACTGCTAAAAGATGAACCTTCTGATTTTCTGATTCGCTTTACAGACAGACAGGGCATCCCGGTAGGAATTGATCCTTCCGATTTACCGATGAATACCAACCGGATCAATAACCGGAACCGCTTTGTATTAGGGCCTTCTGGTTCAGGGAAGAGTTTCTTTATGAATGCCCTGATTGAGCAATATATGCTGTATAATATGGACGTGGTGATTGTCGATACAGGTCATTCCTATTCTGGTTTGTGTTCTTATTTTAACGGAAAATACATCACGTATACTGAAAAGAAACCCATCACTATGAATCCTTTTCAGATTGATGAAGAAGAATACAATATTGAGAAGAAAGATTTTCTATGTACGCTCATCGGATTATTATGGAAAGGTGCGGAAGGAACGGTCAGTAATGTGGAACGGGATGTAATCGCCAGTTTAATCAGTTCCTATTATGCGACCTTCTTTGATCCAGGTAACGAGATAGAACATACTATTCCCGAATTAAACTTCAACAGCTTTTATGACTATGCTTTGTACAAAGTCCCACAGATTAAAAAGGAAGAACGCATTCCTTTTGATTTGGATGAGTTCCGGTATGTATTAAAGAAGTATTACCGGGGTGGCGAATTTGACAGTATCTTAAATGAAGCATCTGACCAATCCTTATTTACTGAACGCTTTATTGTGTTTGAAATTGATGCGGTGAAGGAAAATCGGATCTTATTTCCAATAGTGACCCTGATTATTATGGATGTGTTCATTCAGAAAATGAGGCATCGGAAAGAGCAGCGCAAAGCTTTAATCGTGGAAGAAGCCTGGAAAGCCATTGCTTCCCCGTTAATGGCAGGCTATATTTTGTATTTGTATAAGACAGTCCGCAAGTTTTGGGGAGAAGCGATTGTAATAACCCAGGAGCTATCTGATATTTTAGGGAATGCCGTAGTGAAAGATAGTATTCTGAACAACTCAGATACAGTCTGTCTACTCGATCAATCTAAATTCAAAGAGAACTATAAAGAGATTGCCAAACTCCTTGCGATCACTGAAATCGAGCAAAAGAAGATTTTTACCATTAACAAGCTGGACAATACAGAAGGCAGAGGCAGATTCAAAGAAGTGTATATCAGGCGCGGTAGCTCGGGTGAAGTCTATGGAATAGAGGTTTCCTTGTTTCAGTATCTCGCCTACACGACCGAGAAACCAGAAAAAAGTGCAGTAGAAGTTTATGTGAATGAATATGGGGGCTATCAAAAAGGACTGGAGGAATTTGTTTCCGACTTTGAGAAAAGCGGACTACCCCTGAACTCATTTGTAAAGCAGATCAATCAAACAGGCATTCCAGACCCTAGTGCTACCGAATTCTTTAAACCTGATTTTGTATGAAAGTATCAATCATTTTATTCATAATCACCTTTATCTACCTGTCTGCAAACGCTCAAATCTATACCGATCCGGCAACTGCAGGTGCAACAGCAGCGCAGGCAGCAATTATCAACAGTCAGCTTAATAAAACCAACTCGAATCTTACCCTCATCCAAAAAGGGCAACTGGCAGTCACCGGTCAACTGCTTATTGTAAACGATTTGCAGGACAAGATCTATATAGGCCTGAGTGAGGTTGCAGGTGCAGTAAGGTCATTATCGGCCATAAAAGATATCGCAGAGATAAGTGTAGATATTATCCAGGACGTAAACAAAGGGCTGGCAATTGCTGAAGACAATCCAACTTTATTGCTGTTTGCCGAGAAAGGAGCAAGGGAGTTTAAAACCAGATCAACGTCACTGGCAGCGGAAGTAAGTTCATTTGTGCTGCTTGGAGGTAAGGAGAATTTGATGGATTCCGGCGAACGGGCAAAGTTATTAAACCGGATCCGTTCAGACCTGATGATCCTGCGAGGAGTAGCTTACGGCATGCAGCGTTCCATGTTCTGGGCAAAGCAACGAGGTATTCTTAATTCCCTTAATCCCTATGCTGGCTATATCAATTTGGATAAGCGCATAGCAGATGATATAATAAGAAACGCCAAATACCTGAAGAGATGAAAAGAGTATTTTCGACGCTATTCATTGTAAGCGTCTTTTTGTCAAATGCTTATAGCCAGATCAATATCCAGCTCCTGCATCAGCTGGTAGGGGAAAGTAAAAACGAACACAAAGTACAAAGCACGGCCAAGGATAAGCAAACGGAAGTTACGGTTAACGAGCAAGTGAACCGAACAAAGATGGCCAGGCTTAAAGACCGATACCGCCAATTAAAAAGTCGCTTTCACACGTTGGGACTTGCAATTGATGCTGCACAGATCGGAATTAAGGCTAGCCCCATCGTTTCTGAGATTATAGCGCAGCAGGATATTATTTATCAGCAGGCAACTAAAAATCCCCTCTTAATTCCATTAGCCCTGGACGCTGAAAAAGACCTGGTTCATAAATCACGCTTACTCCTCAATTATCTCTATGGCCTGGTAGTCAGTATTGGCGATATTAATCAAATGAAAGCAAGTGACCGTAAAATGCTTTTTACTCATGTGGTGGATGAACTTCGCGTAATCGCCGGAACGTCAAAAGGACTAGCCGTTAGTCTGCAAAACTCCAATCGAAAAACCAAGCTGAATCCATTTTCTCAGTTCATAAATGAAGATAAACGGCTGGTGGACGATATTATGAAAAAGGTGAAGGTTCTTAAACAATAGCTATGAAAACATTACTTCTCTTAATGCAGATTCTGACCACGCTATTTGCTCAGGCCCAGGTGGTCATTTTCGACCGGCACCATTTTAATATCGTGAATGAAAACGGATTAATGCGCTATTCTGCCGAAACCAGCCACAATAATTACCTGAACAATATTAAAAATAAGCTTAATGACATCAATCTGAATATGAATTCAGTGATTCTCGTTCAATCGATGATAAAAGGATCATTAACACAGGTAAACAATGTTTTAAAAAGCGGTTTGGCTGTTAAGCAGGTGGGATCGATTACTTCCGAAATTCTTAAAGAAAGTAATGACATGATTGATTTGGCAAGGTCGGAACCCTACCTGTTACTTTTTGCCGAAGATAATGCCAGACAACTCAAAAGCAGAGGACTGAGATTAGCTTTCGAAGTATCTGACTTTATATTAAAAGAAGGGGATAATGTGCTGATGGATTTTGAAAAGCGTGATTTTCTTCTCCGAAAAGTAATTCTTGAATTGAAGGTGATGCGTGCTTTATGCTTTAGTATGCACAAATCTATTTATTGGGCTAAGATGAACGGTGTATTAAAAACAGCCAATCCTTACAGGCACTTTATCAACCGTGATAAAAGGCTGATCGATGAAATTACAAGAAATTATAAAACACTAAAAAATTAATCTATGAAGACGACAATTGTATTAAATATTCTTTTAATGCTTAGCGGATATGCCTTTTCACAGATCCCAATCCGCGACATTCATATTGCCAACCAGCAGGAGCGGATGGTATTTAAGCAATGGGATCGGAGGAAATTTACTCCAACAAAAGGATGGCTTGGGCTAAACCCGCTTTACTGGTTAACCTGGGGATGGCATCCCGACTATCCCAAAAAAGATCTCCGTCCGCTTGGCCCTGTTGGGCCGCAGACGAGTCGCTTAGCCCTTGTTGCAGCGATGCAAAATATGACTAATTCCTACAAGCTACATTCTGATACCCTTAGAAATACCGCTATTTCAGAAGCTGTTAATTATTCGGGAATGGTATCAGACGCAGATCCTTTATGGATTTTATATTACCGGTTTGAATTTGAACCCTTACTGGAGTTTCGGAATAGGGATCAGTTGAAGGGTGTCAAGGATAATGAAAAAAGCTACCTGATACAAAACGGTGCTTATAATTGGTTTATGGAAGAATCTGCCATTTTAGAAGAAAGGTTAAGAGCAGCCAGAAACACAACCCTGGATAGGGGATCACGCATAATTGCCTATCATCGTTTGCTGGCTGAATATCGAAAACTATATTCCACTTGGGATACTAAAAAGAGGAATGCAAAACAGTTCCTGACTTTAACTAAAGTCACTGCTGGGATTCGTAATAAAGGCGAACCTATTGCCAGGAATCATTACAGGACAGACCACCAAATTGCCTTTGACATTTTAAGCAAGTCTAAACTATAAGCTATGGAGTTACTCACTAATATGATTACCGGCACTGCCGGTTTTTTTATGCCCATACAGGCGGCTTCTGTTCCAGATTCATTCAAGGATACATTTACTTTTTTGCAAGGGAGCGGGGTGTATGAAGAAGGAATGATGTATTACCTAAAGGCGATGAAGGCAACCATCTGGACGCATTATGATGCTTTTATAGCTGATGCCCAAGCCTTATCAGCGATTTTTATGCTGATCTTTTTTGCCATTCGATCTTATGAAATGATGTCGGGAGATAAACAGCTGGAAGTAATGCCATTGCTTCGACCATTTGGATTAGTGATGGTTATCCTTTGGTGGGGGACATTCACCAGGGTTGTGGCATATCCAACAGATTTGGTAGCTAATAAAACCGAGGCGATGTTCGCTGATAGTCAGGTAGAAGTGAACAACCTCCGGCTGGAACGGGCAAAACTAATGGCTGATCTGGCAGATCAGCTTTTAAAGGTTCAGGCTGAAACAGAAATTGCCGAACACGAAGCAGGTACGTGGTATGAAAATGCCTGGGAATCGGTCAAGTCCTCAGTCAAGGAAGGATTTTCGGATGTTTGGAATCCCATTATTGACCTAAGGAACAGGATGCAGATTAGTTTGCAATTATTCGCCACCTCTTTACTGGAAACCTTGTCCTTGTGGATGCTAAGAGGATGTGTTTACCTGATCTTTATTATCCAGATTATCTTTTCCACCATCCTTATTATTCTTGGGCCATTCTCAGTAGCCATCAGTATCCTGCCTGCTTTCAGGGACTCTTTTAGTACCTGGATTGCACGATTTATTTCTGTGAACCTGTATTCTGGCACTGGTTTTTTGGTTTTATATGTTGCCTCCTTATTTCAGCAGTATGCTATGGAAGCAGAGATTAGTAGATACAAAGAATTGGTGGGTACTTCAGGGGCGACTCTGGAAAAGCTGGGAGCCTTTGCAGGAAATGGACTACTTTCTTTTGGAATGGTAATAGGCACATTTATTATAGGGGGGCTTACTATGTTAACTGTTCCCAGTATTAGCACCTGGGTGGTTTCTACCTCTGGTATCACCTCTGCCGCTTCAACTGTTGGAAGAGGGGCGTCCAACATGGCCCGTATTGCTACCAAAATGATGGGTTAAGTTTCTTGGATTTATTCATCTGGAAAGGCTGTTCAATAATGGACTGCCTTTTCTATTACCACCAAAAAATGATTATAAAAAATATAGAATCAAAAGTAAAGCTGGCCACTTTTCTGGCAGGAGGAAGCTTCCTTTTAGCAATGGCGATCAGTTTTTGCGTTTCCTTTTTTGCTTACCGGCAAGTTGCTGATGCCAGAAAAACGGTCTATGTACTTGATGCCAATACGGTTCCTCTGCTTGCCCGGCAATCAGACGTGCAAATAAATCGGGCTGCGGAGTATAAAGCACACATCAACCTCTTTCATACCTTATTCTTTTCTTTAACACCTGATGACAAGTTCATCGAGTACCAGTTAAAAAAGGCGATGTACCTTGTAGATGAAAGTGGTGCATTGCAATACAATAACCTCAAGGAGAAGGGTTTTTTTAATTCTATTCTTTCTTCAAGTGCGGTGCTTACGCTTCGCACAGATTCAATTTACCTCGATGAGCCAAGAAGGTACTTTCGGTTTTACGGGAAGCAGAAAATTGACAGGAGGAGTTCTACCATTACCCGTTCCCTTCTTACTGAAGGTTATCTCAAAGACCTGGAGATCCGTTCGGACAATAACCCTCATGCAGTACTAATTACCCGTTGGAAAACATTGGAAAATAAAGACCTGGAAAATGTTCAGAAGAATTCATTCTAAGAAGAACCGGCCATCGCTCTGGCTGGAACTTAAAAAAGAGTTTGGAAGATATTTTGAAAGTGCAGGAAATCGAATTGAAAAGTGCCTTATTAAATATCCGAAAGTTGTTTTCGTCGCGATGTTAGGCGTTATGCTATTCTCCGGTGTGCTTGCTTTTACGGTTATGCGCTATAAGGAAGTAAAGAGAAACCCGGTTCTTCCTCCCTCTGTGCATAGCGATTTTGGATCAGTAGTTCGAACCGGAGAAGCACTAAGTGATGTTTTAGAACTTCAATCTCAAATTAGCACCATTCTTCAAAAAGATTCGCTTACAACTTCAGATACCCTTCGTCTTAAACAAGCTTTCAAACAGCTGGAATCAATCCAGTCGCAAATCAAATCAAAACCTCAATAACATGAAGATTAATTTCAAACACCCTAAGTATGTGCTGCCGTTAATTGTGCTGCCCTTTCTATGCCTGTTTTTCTATTTATACAACAGTAATTTCGGGAAGGAAGAGCGGAAAAAAGAGGATTCAAATTCTTTGCAGGAAAACGTTGCTGATGTATCCGATCAGGTAAAGAATACAGAATTAGCAGATAAGCTGGATGCTTACCGCAATCAATACAAAGAAGGTGACGGATATACTGCTGTCGGCGAATTAGAAGAAGAGGAGCAAAAGGCCCAAAGTATCCCGGATCTATACAATCAGCGGGAGAAGCAGATGCTCGATTCAATTGAGCGTGGTATCAAAGCTAAATATGGTGGAGCTGCTAAGGGCTCTCCGGGTTATAAGGCCACTTATCCTGATGATCAAGATAAGGCTTTTTCAGAAGCAGTCCTGAAGGTCAACCGAAAGGCAAAACAGGAATATGATGCTATTCCCAGTGCCTCGCCTGAGATGGATCCAATAACTGTCTTCCGGCAGCAGATGTCCTTAATCGATAGTATGGGAAAGGCCAATGATCCAGAGTTTAAAGCAGAACAAGTCCGGCAAAAGCAATTAGAACTTGCTGAAAAAGAAAGGAAAGAGCGCATTAAGCTCCCTGTTAGAAAATCGTCGGAAGCTGCCCTTTTATTTAATACCGTACGGCCGGAAGATGAGAATGATTTTATTACCGCCATCATCGATCAGGATATTTCGGGTTATTCAGGCTCTCGGCTAAGAATCCGATTACTGGAGGATCTGGCAGCTGGAAAGTTTATCGTAAAAAAGGGAACATATCTGTATGCCCAGGTTTCTGGATTCTCTGCCCAAAGGGTAAATCTGACCATCTCTTCCATTTTACACGGGGATCGAATCCTCCCGGTCAAACTTGATATTTATGACACGGACGGGATGCCCGGTTTGTATGTTCCCGCTTCTGCTTTTCGCGAATTTACCAGGGAACTGGGCGGGAGTTCTGTACAGGGAATAAACCTACAGAACCAGGCCGAGAATAACAGCCAGCTGGTAATGAGTATGCTCCAGAAAATGTTTCAATCCACGTCTACTGCGGTAACCAGACTGATTCGTCAAAACAAAGCAAAGATCAAATACAATACCCAGGTCTATTTAATAGATCCTGATGAATTAAAAAACCAGCAAAGAAATTATTAACACTAAAAACCTATATTATGAAATACCTGCTTTTTATTACCAGCTTTCTTTTAACAGCTAAACTGGGTTTTGCGCAATTCCAGCAGAACGCCTTGCAAAAAATAACGATCAGTTCTTCAAATACCATCCACTTGATTTCGCCTGAACCTATTACTTACGTTGATATTGCTTCGAGTTCCCTGGTCGGCGATTTGCCGCTCAAAAACATTTTGCGCTTAAAGCTTTTACCTGACTCAGTTTATAAGTTTAGCAGAAATCCCGAGGGGACAATAATTACCGTTGTTGGTGAAAGCTATATTGCCCAATACCAGGTTCGGTCCAGTTCGAGAGGGAGGACAGATACCTTAGAAACGAAGATTGCTATCGTTCCTGAGCATATGAGTCCACTTGATGTTTTCGGGATCTCTTTAACAACCAACCAGTTGAAAGCTTATTGCCTTAACTTGGTAGCTAAAAAGGAGGGTAGGGCTGATCGAAAAATGAGAGGCTATAACCTCGAGGCTAGCTTAAGTCATGTTTACATCAGCGGCGATTATATCTTCCTGGACATCAGTTACCAGAATAAAACCAATCTTCCGTTCGATATCGATGAGGTACGGTTTAAAGTGGAAGATAAAAAGATTAATAAAGCCACGAATGTACAGTCGGTAGAGATTAAGCCGGTGTTTACGCTTTTTGATAAGCAATCATTTAAAAAGCATTACCGGAACGTGTATGTCTTCAGGAAGTTTAGTTATCCCGGAAATAAGCTCCTTCATGTATCTCTTACGGAAAAGCAGTTCTCGGGGCGGAACCTTGATCTGAAAATTCCTTACCAGGATATTCTGGATGCTGATATCATCCCATTTCAATAAATGACATCACTAAATCCAATATATGGAAGAAACGAAAGAGCAACAGAGCCTGCACCGTTTCCTTCAGTGCAGTATTTACTTTTCCATCCTTCTGGAGGTTTTCCTGTTTTTTTATGTGGATGGAATTGCAAGTCATCGGTATGAAGACAGATATGGCCTGCTTCCCTTCGCATCTAAGTTAATCAGGATTCCATTTTACCGAAACCTGTATAATAGCAAGCTTTTTACCTTGCTGCTCATTAGCCTGGTTTCAATCGGAACCCTCAGTAGAAAGAAAAAGGATTTGAATCCTAAGAATCACATTGTCTATCCATTAGTTGCTGGTTTGATAGTCCTTTTCTCCGGTATCTATTTTCAGGGGAAGATTGAACAATCGATAGGATTTGGAGCCAGCTACTATGATTTAATCTATATCCTAAGTGCTTTTCTTGGAGCTATTCTGACCCATGTCGCAATGGATAATGTGAGTAAAATTATCAGTTCCAAATTAGGCAAGGATAAATGGAATGTGGAGGGGGAGTCCTTTATGCAAGCCATAAAACCTAAGCTGAATGATTTCTCGGTGAATATCCCAATGCTATTTTACTTTAAAGGAAGAGTTCGCAATGGCTGGATAAATTTGGACAATATTTTTAGGGGAACATTGCTGATCGGGACACCTGGTTCTGGTAAATCCTTTGGCATTGTCAATCCTTTTATCCGGCAGCTCCTGGCTAAAGAGTTTACTGTCTGCTTATATGATTTCAAATTTCCTGATTTGGCGCAGGTTGCCTATTATCACTTTTTGCTGGCAAAACAACAGGGGAAATGTAAGAACTATGAATTCCATGTAGTGAACCTGAACGAGGTTGAAAAGAGCAGAAGGATTAACCCATGGCGTAGTGATTATATAAAAACCTTATCCGATGCTTCTGAAACAGCTGAAGCTTTGGTCGAAGCTTTAAAGAAGGGGGACAAGTCAGGAGGTAGTGATCAATTTTTTACGCAGTCGGCCATAAATTTCCTGGCTTCTTGTATTTATTTCTTTAGCCGGTACGAAAAAGGAAGGTACTCCAGCTTACCACATGTGCTGGCATTTTTGAATTTATCCTACGAAGAAATCTTCACTACGCTGTTTTCGGAGCCAGAGCTCACTTCGTTATTATCTCCTTTTATGACTGCTTACCGGGCAAAAGCATTCGACCAGCTGGAGGGACAGGTTGGAACACTGAAGATTTTTATCAGCCGACTGGCGACAAAGGAGACTTTCTGGGTTTTTTCAGGGGATGATTTTAACCTCAAAATAAGTGATCCTAAAACGCCCGGGGTATTAGTCCTTGCCAATGATCCAGGTACTCAAAATATCAATTCTGCCTGCTATTCAGTGGTATTGAACCGTATGACAAGGCTGATAAATTCAAAAGGAAATAAGCCTTGCGCATTAATTATTGATGAAGTCCCCACTCTGTTTATGCACCGGATAGAAAACCTGATCGCTACAGCCAGAAGCAATAAAGTGGCAGTGCTTATGGGCTTGCAAGAACTTCCACAGTTTAAGCAGCAATATGGTAAGGATACGGCCACAACTATTACTTCAGTAGTTGGAAATGTATTGGCGGGTTCGGTTCGGAATAAGGAAACCCTGGAATGGCTGGAACGCCTGTTTGGAAAAGTAAAGCAAATAGGTGAAAGTCTGAGCATCGACCGGTCAAAGACCTCTGTATCCCTTAGCGAAAAATTAGAACCTTTAATTCCAGCGGGTAAAATAGCTTCCCTCAAAGCTGGTGAAATGGTCGGGATGTTGGCAGGCGATGTAGAGGAGTACACCGGAAAATACGAAACCTCAGCCATTAATTGCCGGGTAAACTTGGATTTAAAGGCTATAAAAAAGGAGGGACAAAATTATCCGGCTCTGCCAGTTTATTATGACTTCGAAGGTAAGAAAGAAACCGTTTTAAGGAAAAACTTTGATCGTATCAATGGGGAGGTAGCTCATTTGGTAGCTGAATTTATAATCCGCTCTGGTTGAATTAATACATTCATTTAAAATTTACACCTATTAAACTCATCTGAATTGTTATGAAAACAACATTTAATGAAAATGAATTGCCTGTAGAGGTACTTCAAAAAATTGGACTGTTCAATAAGGGAACACTCACACTTGAAGCAGAGGACAAAACCGCATTGCTCTCCGGGAGACGGACAGACCTGATTAGTTTGACGAATTTAAAATCGGACGACTTTAGCATCAGTAACTTGGATGCCAAGCTTTCCTTAAGCAAAGATGAATCTGGGCGTGTAACGCTAAATATTCATCCTATTTATAAAGAAGCGAGGAAGCATGCACTGTTATCTGAGCTTGAATCCGAGAACCTTAAACAAGGAGTTTTTACTCATATTGAAAAGGATTTTAAAACTCCGGAAGGTAAGGCTAAAACCCATATCGTCGAATATGATCCGCAAACGAGGGAGTTTGTGTCTTATGATCCGGACGAAGTTTTAGTTCCTCAAAAAGTCAACGGCGAAAAGCTAACTAAAGCTCAAATGGAAAGCTACCGACACGGTGATATAGTAGAGCTTTCAAACGGAGCACGGCTTCAGCACAGGGCATCTGAGCCGAAAGGCATCTTGTCCGATAATAAGACGCTGGTGCTTTCTGTCTTACTTGATGGAGGATTGTCGTACTTAGTGTTACGTGGAATCAAAAACCTGATCGGAAATAATGAAATTCAAAAAGAAGGCTTGACCCAGGCATATGAAAAAGCTTACCAGGAGATGAAATCTAGTCCCTCTCAGACGGAGTTCAATTCGCAGGATTCCATTCATCAAAAGGATCAGTATTCCCGAGGTTACTGGCATACAGTTTCCCGCTAATGTTCCCTGATATTCTGCAAAAAGCAGGGTTTAAAAAAGAAGTTCTTTTGTTTTTTGAGAATTCTTTCTTCTCCGACTCTTTGGGTAGGGCTTTATTTCCTTATAAATCCAACGGTAATGCCGAAGACATAGAGATCCTTTGTCCGGAAGCTCATCGTGTGCCAAAGACCGCGGAAATCTGGGAAGCTGGAGGTGAAATCACTGCTTTGGTAAGAAGGGTATATGTTTTTTCTTCTGCTATTAATGCGATTGCTTTTTTTTACTTCTACCCTGGCAAATTGAGACAGCCTGAACATGTAGCGGTAGCCAGTCTTGGTCTTGTTCCCTGTAAATTGCAGGTGCAGTATTTGGACGGAAAATACCCTAATGCGGAAGTGTGTGCGGTATTTGATAATGATATCCTTGGGAGAGTAGCTGATTGCAAATTGGCCCTTTGGTTAAAAGGAAAGGATGCTGCATTCATGTATGAGGCAGAAATCCTAAAGATAAGTTATCAAGGGCGCTTGTATCAGATTTCCCAAGCCGATTTCTCCTTATTCAATTTCCAAAAACAAACAGGCCTTCGTTTAGGAGTTAGGACTTATAAGCCCGGAAAATATCACAATTCATTCTATATCCTTTTTATTCATTCTATTTAATCATCAAAAATAATCTATTTCTTATGAACGAAAAAAATCTGGACTATCTGAAAAATAGTCTGAAGTACCTTGGCTTTGGTGATAAGCTGAACTCTGTTTTAGAAAATGCGATCAGGCAGGAAATGCCTCAGTTTAAGTTAAGCTTAAACAATTCTGTAATCCCGTCAGGAGTATCTAAAGAGAATATCCAGTCCCATGACTTTGTTCGCTATGATCTTAACTTTAGTAAAAGCAAGGATAGCGATATGTATTTCCTGAATAATTATCAGGCAACATTGAAAAAGCCTGGAATTCCAGAGCGGGACCACACTTTTATTCTCAGTCAAAATAATTGGATCACTGCAAGGGAAGCTTATAATCTTTTGTCAGGGCGTTCCGTAAATAAGGATTTAACAAAAGAGGGTAATACTGAGAAAGTCAATATCTGGACAAAGCTTGATCTGGACGTGAAGGATGCCCGCGGGAACTTTCCTTCCCGATATTTCTATCCAAACTTTGGATACGATCTGGATAAAGCGATATCCAAATACCCGATTAAAGAACTGGATGATCCAAATAAGAAAGCGGATCTGATGGGTGCATTAAAGAAGGGGGACATGGTTCCAGGAGAGATTCTGATGCAAGGAAAGAAAGCCCAGATTTTCATTGCTGCAAACCCGGAAATGAAGGGTGTGGATCTGTATGACAAGAAGTTTCAGGTGATTCGGGATTACGATATTTGGCCAGAACTGGCAAAAGAAAAAAAACAAACTACCACAGCGACTGAATCTGCTGCTGTCACTGAAAAAAAGGTGGCTAACAATAAATCTTCAAAGGTAACTCAGGAGCAATCTGGTAAGCCTTGGGATCAAAATAATTCAGAAGAAAAAAGTAAGACTGTTGGGAGATAAGTGTTATGTATTGCTATTAAGCGGGTATTCTCCCGTTTAATAGTAAAGCACCCCTGCTTTTTAAGGGCAGGGGTGCTTTGCCGTATATAAATGTTTTGTATTTATCTTAATATTTCCTGCTGAATCTGCCGTGATTTCGGTACCATTCATTAAATAATCTTTCCTGATTTTTTCGTTCGGTAGATCGTTTAGAAGTAGTTGTAATCCTCCTTAAAAAAAGAACCCAAACACCGAAGCCGATGATATAATATATTAAAGGATGAGGTGATTGAAGTGCTGTCCATAGGGCTCCAGTGCCAATAATGCAGGTAAAAAAAAAGATGAGTAGATTTTTCATACATTAAAATGTTACTATAAAAATAAGAAAACAGTGAAATGGATCAAAATTTCTTTTTACTAAGTTTAGCTTTTCGGTCTGTTTTATCTCCATTCTCGTTATTCTCTAAAACTTGCAACACAACGTTGTTTGTATTGAGCTAGGTTTTGATGCCGCGGATAACTATCATATTTATTCAATCTAATGGGAACGACAATTCCCGGGGCCAGTCGCCCACTATATATCGGAATAGGGATAGTCAGATTCTAATTGAGTTTTTTACACTCTGGATAGCGCTAAGCCTATTACTTGATGGTAAGGGGGAGAAATTAGCAGATTGTTGTTTACTTAAAATATCCAGTCCTCGGATGATTCCTGATTTTCAAAAAACTTTTTGTAGATGTCACTCTTTAGGTCATAACCAAGCGGATTTATCCGAAGGAGATTTCCATAAAGCGTTCATTAATATATCTTCTCAAATATAATTCTCTATCTAATCCGGATCTTTTAGTAAAACTTGAAAAAAATGCAATGTAGCTGGCCTGGTAATTATTCGAAAAAAATTATATCAGATAAAAAGCGAAAAGTTATTGCTAAATCGATTTAGGTTATTAGATTTGTTGTATGACGCATTGGATTAGGAAGGCAAGTAGGGCGTTATTTGTGGTTTATATATTGGTTAGTAACGATTACATAAAGAAAACGATAGTCCGGCTTTGCCGATAAGTTCTTCACTTTTAAATAATTAATTTTATGAACAAATGTAAAAGCTCAATAATATTGACAGTATTAAGTCTAATTAATCTGTTGGTCTTTGGACAAGTTGAAAATTATCCTGCACCTAAAGGCGAACCGATATCACTGGACTATTCAATCGAAGTAAATGGTAAAAAAGTGCCAGTTTATCCTGCTATTACTCAGCATGATGACAAGAAATATTCCATTTCATATTTTGACTTTAACGGATCGGTAACCGTCAAAATAAAATCTGCATTTCCACTCAGTAATCTTATTATTCTGCCAGCCCGACTTGGAATAAAGCCGGTTATAAACGGTAATGAAGCTACGTTTCGTTTGGATAAACCTGTGGATCTCTCTTTCGAACCAATGGGGCAAAATAGTCCCTTACTGTTGTTTAGTAACGAGTTGGAACAAGAAATTCCCAAAAAGTCCGATCCAAATGTTATTTATTTTGGACCAGGTATTCATAATCCGCAGAACGGGCTAATTAAGCTTAAAAGCAACCAGACTTTATATATTGCAGGAGGAGCAGTAGTAAATGCAGGGGTCGATGCAACCGGCGATAACATCCGCATTATGGGACGTGGCATTTTGGATGGATCAGACTGGGCACATAATGCTGGTCCAAATGATTTTATGATTAATGCGACTGATTGCAATAATTTTCAGATGAAGGATGTTATTTTAAAAGGATCATATTACTGGACAATTGTTCCGCAGAGATGCGATCGGGTATTAATAGATAGGGTACGTATTGCTGGTTCACGGGTTGGTAATGACGATGGCGTGGATCCCTGCAATTCCAGTAATGTGACCATCCGGAATTGTTTTTTTCGCTTAGATGATGATGCCATCTCTCCTAAAGGGACTACCAGAGTCGGAGGGGAGGCAGGCTCCAGGCCCTGTGAGAATATTGTGGTTGAAAACTGTACTTTTTGGGTTGATTTTGCCAACATATTCCGTATTGCTACTGAGAGCAGTAGTCCCGGTGTTAGAAACTTTACCGCGAGAAACATTGACGTAATACACTTTCCTGACCGGCCACAAGTCCAAGTATTTTACCTCCATCCCACAGGCTTTATGCCAATGGAGAATTTGTCCTTTGAAGATATTCGGATAAATGGTGAAGGAAGAGTAAACATGTTTAAGCTTCTTACACAACAGCCTCTCGTGGGTACTCGCCCCATAGAAGTTCCTAGGCCCAATAATATTAAAGTAGGTCCAGGAAGGCGAGGTATGGGAAGCCGTGGTTATGGTGGATTTGTCCCTATCAAGGCAGACGGACCATATATTCATAATGTAACTTTCAAAAATATTACACTAACGGGAACAGAGGATGCAAAAAAGCGCGAACCCGGTGCAATATGGCTGCAAGGTATCTCTAATACCAAAGATGTTTCGAATATCATCTTCGAAAATGTCATTCGTTATGGACAGCCCTTAACAAAAGACTCTCCCGGGATGAAGATTGTAGGCGAACATGTTAAAAATATTCAATTTAAAGGCCCTGCTCTATAATTTTACTGTTGGCTCTTAGATGGAAACCTCTGATTCAAGGCTTTGTAAATGTACAATGCATTCGAAAACTGCAGATATTGGATCTACAGATTATAATCCTTTCAATTGAGCAAAAACTAACTTGAAAAGCTTAGATTCCGGAACAACATTGATTAACAAATTGTAGGTTAATGATGCTTATATTTTGTATTTTCATATAAAAAGTTGCAGCTTTTTTATTAGGTTTTACCTAACAACCAAATTTACTTGAAAATTCTTCAAAAGTGATTATAATGTTTCTAAATCGGTTTAGTATCGTTAATTTTGAAAGTTATTTCATCAAAAGCAAATAAGAATCTTTGAAAAGTAATTGAGTACAGAGTATGACTATAAATAGTAAGCAACTTTTAATATTATTGCTAATACCGTTGCTGACAGCTTGTGGCAGTGCAAAGTTTATTAATAACAAGCATTTCAGCTATCTGGAAGATCAGGCTGCTAAAACACTTCAGTCGATTCCACCTTCAGGAGATTCGATTTTGCCGCGCAATGTAAATAAAGGACTAGCAACATGGCGCTATGTTTCATATCAAGATTGGACCAGCGGTTTTTGGCCAGGCACCTTATGGTATCTTTACGAAGCTACCAAAGGTGAGAAATGGAAGTTGGAAGCTGATAGATTTAGTAGGGTGCTGACTCCTCTTTCAGCGATGCCTGCAATAGATCATGATCTGGGATTTATGATATTTAATAGTTTTGGTAATGGCTATCGTTTAACCGGCAACCCGGAATACAAATCAATTATTCTACGCACGGCGGATACGCTTGCTACCCTGTTTAATCCAAACGTTGGAACCATTTTGTCGTGGCCCAGACCGGTCCCAAACATGGAATGGCCTCAACATAATACCATCATGGATAACATGATTAATCTTGAATTGCTTTTTTGGGCATCAAAGAATGGGGGAAGTCAACGACTTTATGATATTGCCGTTAAGCACGCCGAAACCACGATGAAAAATCAATTTCGTCCTGATTTTACCTCGTATCATGTAGTGGTTTACGATAAGAATACAGGGAAGAAGATTAAAGCGGTAACTCATCAGGGTTATGCAGATGAGACAATGTGGGCCAGGGGGCAGTCGTGGGCTATTTATGGCTATACAATGTGCTATCGCGAGACCAAAAATCCTGCATTTCTGGATTTTGCTCAAAAGGTTTCTGACGTTTATTTGGAAAGGCTTCCTTCCGATTTCATTCCATACTGGGATTTTAGTGATCCTAATATTCCAAATGCCCCGCGAGATGCTTCAGCAGCAGCAGTAACTGCATCTGCTTTGCTCGAATTATCCACTTTAGTCCAGGATAAAACTAAAGCTGACATGTACAAGATTAAAGCGGAAAAGATGCTGGAAGAATTATCATCTGACAGGTATCTAAGTAAAGATAAAAATTCAGCGTTTCTATTGCATTCAACAGGCCATAAACCCAATAATTCTGAGATTGATGCTTCAATTATCTATGCCGATTATTATTATATAGAAGCATTATTACGACTTAAAAAGCTTAAAAGCGGAAAAAATCTATACTCTCCATTATAATTATAAACCTCTCATTGAATAAAGACGAACATGAAATTATATTGCTCTTTTATTGCCATCTTAAGTGTATTTACGTGTTTCGGTCAGGGCCTTATTGCTAGCTCCGAAGTGACTCTTCTGTCTCCAGATAAAAACCTTTCTGTAAAGTTTTATCAAAAAGGGACACCGGCAAGCAGGATTATGTATTATCAGGTGAGTTATAAAAACAAGCAGGTGATTAATGAGTCTGAGTTGGATTTGCAATTAGATAATAACCTGTCGGAAAGAGCGATGGCTCTGAAAGTGGACAAACATACTAAATGGTTTGAAAATTTAACGATTAGTAAAGTTGTCAGATCTTCAAAAGACACTACCTGGATTCCTGTGCATGGAGAGGAAGCGAGCATAAGAGATAATTATAATGCACTAACTGTAAATGCTGTAAAAGATGACAATCCCATCTATCCGGTAAATATCGAAATCAGGGCTTATAACGAAGGAGTAGCCTTAAGGTATTTTTTTCCTGAAAATGAAAAAGGGACCTATTACAGGATAATGGCAGAGAACACTGAGTTTTCTTTGCCCGAAGGCAGCAAGGTATGGCATGCATCATGGGCACAAGCGCCTTACAAACTATTGCCATTGAATAACTGGCCTGATGAAAGTGAACGTCCCTTAACTGTAGAATTGTCTAATGGATTATATGCCTGCCTTGCAGAAGCGCAGATGGTTGATTATGCCCGCACAAAATTTAAATTAAGTTCTGTAAAGCCAAATACAATAGTAACATCCATGTATACACCGGCCGATTTAATTTCTCCTTTTGGAACTCCGTGGAGGGTTATAATGGTTGCAGAGAAAGCTGGGGATTTGATAGAAAATAACCATCTGATTCTTAATTTAAACGAGGGCTCTAAAATTAAAGACGAAAGCTGGCTTAAAGCCGGTAAAATCATCAGGGTAATGACCCAAACCACTGCAGATGCCAAAGCAAATATTGATTTTGCTGTAAAGCACAACCTGCAATATGTTTTATTCGATTGGAAATGGTACGGGCCGGCATTTTCTTTCAGTTCTGATGCCACGAATGTTGCAATACCCGATTTCGATTTGCAGGGAATCATCCAATATGGAAAAGAAAAAAATGTTGGCGTATGGCTATACGTAAATCAGCAAGCTTTGTTTGCACAATCAGATTCTTTGTTTAAAGTTTACCAAAAATGGGGCGTCAAGGGAGTGAAATTTGGTTTTGCGCAGGTTGGTTCTCATCGCTGGACAACCTGGATTGAAAAAGCCATACAACAGGCTGCTGATGCAAAAATCATGGTGAACATTCATGATGACTGGCGCCCGACGGGTGAACAACGTACCTGGCCAAATCTGGTAACTTCTGAAGGAATTCGTGGTAACGAAGAAATGCCGGATGCAACACATAATACAGTGTTGCCCTTTACCAGGTACATTGCGGGTGCGGCCGATTATACAATTTGCTATTACGATGAACGGATAAAAACTACCCACGCCCATCAGTTGGCGATGGCTGCGGTTTATTACAGTCCTTTGCAGACTTTGTATTGGTACGATAAGCCTGCTCTTTCTAAAGATGAACCTGAACTTGAGTTTTGGGATAAGATTCCTACCACCTGGGATGAAACTCAGGTTATCCAGGGAACTCCCGGACAATACATCACAACAGCCAGAAGAAAAGGTCGTGATTGGTTTGTGGGTACTTTAACCAATAACGATGCACGGACTCTAAAAGTTTCCCTAAGCTTTTTGCCAAAGGGTGAAAGGTATATCGCTACTATATATTCGGATGATCCGACAGCCCAATCGGCAACTAAAGTGGGAATTATCAAAAAGAAGGTGGATTATAAAACTGTTGTCGATGCTAAGTTGCTTCCTTCTGGTGGACAGGCAATATGGCTTAATGCAATAAAAAAATAGCCAAAAGATGATCAGAAACATCAAGCCTTTTAAGTTTGCTGTTTCTTGTTTGGGGCGATACCTCGGCCGCTGAATGGCAGTGGTCTGTAAAAGTTAAAAGCGTCGTTTTAAAAGAAGGCCCCTGCAGAGATTCAGAATAATCTTTTGCAATTCACTAAGGTTACCCCTAGAGCAAAATATCCTCTAAAAGTAACTGTTGTTGCATGGCAATGGGGTAGAAATATCGAACCTGAATTAAAGTCTGCAAAGCCAATTGAACAGAGTTTTTACATTGTCAAATAGTTAAAATGAAAGTGAATTTTTTATCAGAAACACCACCTCATAAGCAAGTGTATTTGAAAATGGTTGACGACATACTTCGTGGAATTTACAATACGGACATTCGCTTACCTTCAGTAAAAGAATTGAGTGAGGAATATGCTGTCTCAGCTATGACGATCGAAAGGGCTTACAGGCAGCTGTTGAAAGAAGATTTGGTTTCGTATATTAAGGGGGCAGGTTATTTCGTGACATCTGAAAAGGTTAAGAAAATTAGAGTTTCGAGCTTAACAAAAGGCAGGAACATTAAGAATGAAGAACCAATTGTAATTTGTTAGTCGATATTTATACATTTAATTTATTGTAAACCAAATGTACTTACGAGCTGATTTTCATTTCGAAGTGCAAAAAACTTTCCTAAATAATTCCTTATGATATCAGAAAAAACTTTAATTGAACCGTCAGTACCAAGTAAACCCGCATTTACTGAAAAGAAATTCCTGCTTACTTTAATATTCGTCACATCCTTGTTTATGTTTTGGGGGATCGCTATTACGATGGCTGATATTTTAAACAGACACTTTCAAAGCACTCTGAGCCTAAGCAGAAGTCAGTCTGCATTTGTGCAGTTCGCAATCTTTGGCGCCTATTTTGTCATGGGTATTCCGGCCGGATTATTTATGAAACGATTTGGCTATAAAAAAGGAGTTTTATTGGGGCTGACCCTCTTTGCCACTGGCGCCTTTCTTTTTGTACCTGCAGCGAATATAGCTTCATTTACTTTTTTTGGTATAGCTCTATTTATCCTGGGATGCGGTTTATCTACTCTTGAAACCGTGGCACACCCATTCATGGCAGCTTTAGGAGATCAGCGAACCAGCGATCAAAGAGTTAATTTTGCCCAATCTTTTAACGCAGTGGGAGCGATGCTCGGACCTGCAATCGGATCTTATTTTTTATTCCAGAATTATACACCAGGCAGCACGGATCTTACATCTGTCAAAATTTTATACTTAATTATTGGCGGGCTGATCGCCTTAATCGCAATCTCATTTTCTTTTGTAAAGGTACCTCCCACATCTGATCCTCATGCTGTTTCTGCTGATGGAGATGCTGTAAATATTGACCGAGCGCCAGGAAAGAAACTATTCCAACATACTCATTTCAGGTGGGCGGTAGCAGCTCAGTTTTTTAACGTAGCCGCTCAAAGCGGAACCTGGGCATTTTTCATTAACTACGGTCATGAACAAATGGGATTTAGTGAAGCCACTGCAGGTAAGTATATGGTGTTGTTTATGTTTATGATGCTTTCAGGACGCTTCATTGGTACTTTTTTAATGCGGGTTATTGCACCTGCAACTTTACTGGCAAGTTTTGCGCTTGCGAACATACTGATGTGTATTATCGTCGCTCAGGACTTTGGATGGCCTTCGTTTATAGCTCTGCTATTAATAAATTTCTTTTTCAGTATTATGTTCCCCACGATCTTCAGTTTGGGTCTTAAAAATCTTGGAAGGCATACTCAACAGGCATCCTCCTTTATCTCGATGGGCGTTGTAGGCGGGGCGCTTTTTCCCTTTATTATGGGCAAAGTTGCCGATAACGTGGGCGTAGCCCAAGCATATTATCTGCCTATCATTTGCTACATCGTGATCTTCTCATTTGGTGCAAAGTTTTATAAAGTTAAAGATGCACAGAAAAATGGTATTTAGAATATAAACTTGGAGTGGCAGGAGCTAATCATCCGTAACTAAATTTTTACTAAATCGGTTTAGTGATAATTCTTAAATTGCGATTATTACCTATATGAGGAGGCTGGTATATAATTCGGCCTTGGACAAAGCATAAATAAATTGAATACTGATGAAAAGATACGTTTTTTTCCTTCCTATATTAATAATTTCTTTAGGAGTAAATGCTCAGTCGCATTATCCCGGACAACACAAAGGTAAATTCATCATAAAGGATAAATTAAAACCGGCCGTTTCCAGCTTTGATTTGGATGAAGTAAAATTACTCGACGGTCGCTTTAAGGAAAATATGGAGCGCGAGCAAAAATGGCTTTTATCCATTGGTGCCAACCAGCTGCTGCACAGCTTCAGAACCAATGCGGGAATTTATAGTGGAAACGAAGGTGGTTATTTTACCATGAAAAAGCTTGGTGGATGGGAATCATTGGATTGTGAGCTTAGAGGGCATTCTACTGGTCATATCCTTTCTGGATTGGCTTTGATGTATGCTTCCACCCGTGATGAAAGATATAAAATCAAAGCAGATAGCTTGGTGTCGGGACTCGCAGAAGTTCAAAAAGTATTAAATCAGGACGGATATTTAAGCGCATATCCTCAGGAACTGATAAATAGGAATCTTGAAGGTAAAAGAGTATGGGCGCCATGGTATACATTACATAAAATTTATTCCGGCTTAATAGACCAATTCCTTTACTGTAATAATAAGCAGGCATTGGAGGTGGTCTCAAAAATGGGGTCATGGGCTTACAATAAATTGAAACCTGTAACGGCTGAACAAAGAGTGATAATGCTAAGGAATGAGTTTGGCGGTATTAATGAATCGTTTTATAATCTCTATGCTATTACAGGAAAGCCGGAATACAAATGGGTTGCAGAGTTTTTCTATCATAATGAAATGTTGGATCCTCTTAAAGAGGGACAAGATATCCTCGAAAAGAAACACGCTAATACATATATTCCCAAGCTTTTAGGGATGGCCCGCGAGTATGAACTGGAAGCCAAAGGAGATGGTGATAAAATTGCTTCTTTTTTCTGGCAGACGGTTACAGATCACCACTCCTTTGTAACAGGGAGTAACAGCGATAAGGAAAAGTTCTTTAAAGCTGATGATCTTACAAATCATTTAACAGGTTATACCGGCGAATCGTGCAATGTATACAACATGCTTAAGCTGACTCGACATCTGTATACACATACAGCAAATGTCAAATATGCTGATTATTACGAGAAAGCTCTTTTCAATCATATTTTAGGTCAACAGGACCCTGCAACAGGGATGATCTCCTATTTTCTTCCAATGCTTCCGGGCGCTCACAAGGTTTATAGCACACCCGACAGTTCCTTCTGGTGCTGCGTAGGCAGCGGCTTTGAAAATCATGCTAAATATGGTGAAGCGATATATTATCACAGCGACAATGCTGTTTATGTAAATCAGTTTATATCTTCCGAATTAAACTGGAAGGAGAAAGGGATTTCCATAAAACAGGAAACCCGGTTCCCACAAGAAGGAGTTTCAAAATTTACTATTCTTTCCAGCAGTTCCGGAAATACTCTTATAAATATCCGTTATCCTTCATGGGCGAAGAACGGGGCACTTGTAAAAGTTAATGGAAAAACTGTAAAAGTTAGTGCTCAACCTGGCAACTACATCTCTTTGTCAAGAATTTGGAAAAGAGGAGATAAGGTGGAAGTAAATTTCCCAATGGCTTTGCAGTCAGTTGCAGCAAATGGTAACCATGATAAAGTTACTTTTGCTTACGGCCCGATTGTGTTGGCAGGAGTGATGGGAACAGATAATTTTATTCACAAGGCACCCTACTCAAATCCGCTTCTATACAACGACTATTATACATATAACTATAATGTTCCGGCAGGAATTACCAAATCTTTAACATTGGACACCACAAAGTTAAATTCTGCTATAAAACCGGTTTCAGGTCAGAATCTCACTTTTAAGACTATAAAGGAAGGTGTTCTGCTCAGACCTCTTTATGATATTCACAGGGAACGGTATGTTGTTTATTGGGATTTAAAAAAATAATATGAGAACCTTAGTTTCGTTTAGTATTGCTCTCGCAATTTGTACCATCACCCGAGTTGCCTCAAGTCAATCTTTTAGTCATCCTGGAATTCTTCATAGTAAAGAAGATTTAGAACGAATGAAGATAGCTGTCGCTGAAAAGCAGGAACCTATTTACAGCGGCTTTAAAGTTTTCGCAGAAAACCCGGTTTCAAAAAACACCTATAAAATGCAGGGGCCAATGGCGATGGTAGGCAGGAATCCGACTGTTGGTCAGGGCACTTATGATACTGATGCAAATGCAGCTCATCAAAATGCGGTGATGTGGGCCATAACAGGCGAAAAAGCGTATGCAGAAAAAGCAAAGGAAATTGTCAACGCCTGGTCCTCAACATTGAAGTCGATAACCGGTCGCGATGCGGTATTAATGGCCGGATTAGGACCTTTTAAAATGGTAAATGCTGCGGAGATTTTGCGTTATACAAATGCCAGTTGGTCTGATGCAGACATCAAGCAAACTGAAAAGCATTTTAAAGAGGTTATCTACCCGGTAATTAAAGATTTTGCACCTTTTGCCAACGGAAACTGGGATGCAGCGGCGATTAAAACGGTGATGGCTATAGGTGTTTTTTGTAATGACAGATTAATATATGAACGTGCATTACGGTACTATGTTAATGGTCATGGCAATGGAAGATTGAGTCATTATATAATCAATCAGGATGGCCAGATCCAAGAAAGCGGTCGGGACCAGGGGCATACGCAATTAGGAATCGGTATGCTTGCCGAATCTTCAGAGATTGCATGGCACCAGGGATTAAATTTATATGGCTATGCTGATAATCTGTTGCTGAAAGGCTTCGAATACGTGGCCAAATTCAACTTGGGCAATGAAGTCCCTTTTGTTACTACATTGGACCATACAGGTAAATACTTTCATCAAACTATAGCGAGGCAGGACAGAGGTCCGCTTCGTGCGGTTTATGAGCAAGTGTACAACCATTATGTAAATCGTATTGGATTGCCTGCCTCTTTCACACAGCAGGCAGCAGAAAAAATTCGACCTGAAGGTCCTGGACGTCCTGGAGCAGATCATCCCGGGTACGGAACTTTGTTTTTTACCAGGTCCAAAGAGAATGCAGTTTCTGAGGCTCGGGAAGTAAAACCTGCTTCGCCTGGGGCAATTATCGCATCAGGCTCAGAGAAAGATATACAACTGACCTGGGTAGAATCCATTGGTGCACAAACATATACCGTAAAAAGAGCCGCGAAAAGTGGTGGACTTTATAAGGTAATCGCTAGCAATATAGCCAATGCAAAGTATACCGATAAAGCCATTAAATCAGGCAGGGTTTACTATTATACAGTTTCTGCATCCAACGAAAAAGGTCATAGCTCCGATGCAATGGAAACAGGAGTAAGTGCAGGCCCCCCTGACAGATGGAGCCAAAAGAGCATTGGGACAGGTAAACTCTCTGTAAATACCGGTTTTGACGGAAAACAGTTTACTATTGAAGGAGCCGGAATGGGCTTAGATAGTCTTGCAGATCAGTTCCATTATACATATCAGTCGCTCAAAGGAAACGGCAGTATTGTTTTACGATTTGTGCCTCAGCCGAGCTCACAATTCTCGAGTTTTGGGGTGATGATACGGGATGGTTTCTCTGATAATTCTGCCTACAGCTCGCTAATTATTTACCCGGGCAAAACATCGCAAATCGAAGCACTTGGCTGGCACTTAAGATTTATGACACGTCAAACTGCTGGAAGTCCTTCAGCTATAATTAATCAGGGCACTGTATTGTCAGAACCAACAGTTACGTATGGCAGGTTAACAGGATACTACTGGTTAAAACTGGAACGTAAAGATAACACGTTTACAGCATCAGGCTCTGCAGACGGGAAGACATGGACGGAAAGCGGAAAAGAAATTATTCCCTTAAAAAAATCTCTGTATGTCGGAATTCAGGTTTCATCAGGCATCAAAGAAAAAACAACAACTGTTTTTTTTGATAATTTAAAAGTCTACAAGTAGATGAAGTATGAAATTAGGAATATCCATGCTGTTGTTTTGGAGAGACAGAATTTAACTTATAAATAATGAAAAAGGTAGTTGTTTTAAATGTTTTAATCATGTCAGCCTTGATTAGCGACGCTCAGGAGTTAATTACCTATCCTGCCCCGACAGGTGTGATGTACACGCAGCATAACGATGAATATACGGTGCGGGTTCGCAAGCCCGGTGGTGAGTGGCAGGACTTATTCGAGTACAACGTAAAGGTAGATCTCGATAAGCTTCAGGATGCCTCTATGGTTTATTTTGATTTTTCAGGTGCTGTTGAAGTGGCTGTACGAAAGAATAATGGCGATTTTGATGAAGTAAAAGTGCGTCCCTCTTCATATGGTATCCCGGTAAGAGTCGTCGGAAAGACAGCCTTCTTTACACTTGATAAACCTCAGAAAGTATCTGTTGAATTTGATGGTGACAGGCTGCATAATTTGCATGTATTTGGAAATGCAATAGAAACAACTAAGCCGGACCCGAACGACCCTAATGTCATTTATTTTGGTCCAGGTCTCCATCAGCCAACGGATCTTCCCGGTGATGAGTTTAATATCCCTAGCGGAAAGACAGTTTATATTGCTGGCGGAGCCGTGGTTCGGGCAAAACTTGTATGCGACAGGATAGAAAATGTTAAAGTTATCGGTAGAGGGATTCTCGACCAACCGATGAGAGGCGTCGAAATACGTCATTCAAAAAATGTAGAGGTGGATGGTATCATTGTCCTAAATCCAAAACATTATACCATTTATGGGGGAGGTTCTACGAACCTGATTATCAGGAATATCAAATCGTTCAGCGCCAATCCCTGGAGTGATGGAATAGATTTGATGAGTTGCAGTAATGTACTAATCGATGATGTCTTTTTGCGTACTTCAGACGATTGTATAGCGATTTATGGCCATCGATGGGACTTCTATGGTGATGCGAGTAATTATAAGATTACAAACTCCATTCTTTGGGCGGATGTAGCTCACCCTATTCAGATTGGACTTCATGGTAACACCAAAACATCAGGGGAAGTGATCGAAGATATTCTGTTCGATAATATTGATATTCTCGAACAGGATGAAGATGATCCGAACTACCAGGGTTGTATGTCAATCAGTGCCGGCGATTTTAATCTGGTAAGAAATATCCGATTTAATAGCATTCGAGTAGACGACTTTCAGGAGGGGCAATTATTAAACTTACGCGTAGTAAACAATGCCAAATACAATACCGGCCCTGGACGAGGAATTGAAAACATCTCGTTTACAAATATCTCTTATCAGGGAACTAACCTCGCAGCTTCTATAATCAGCGGCTTGGATTCATCACACGGCATTAAAAATATCAGCTTCAAAAATCTAAGAATCAATGATAAGCTGGTTTTAGATGCGAAAGCCGGGAACATTAAGATAGGAGAACATGTTCAGGATGTGGTATTTAATCGATAGGGAGATTCTATCGCAAATACCTCGTACAGATCTGTGCAAATTAATTATGTGTGAAGGATCTCTCCTGTATCCAGTTCAGTTTTTTTCGGTAAATATTCAATTATGAAGCGGGTTATTCCATTGTTTTTTGCAGTATTATTTATTTCTTGTTCCGGCTATGCTGCCGACTGGCAGTGGTCTGTGGAAGTAAAAGGCGTAATTTCAAACGAAACCACCGATCATCCAACGGCCTTTCTATGGATACCTCCCAATTGCAAGCAGGTTAGGGGAGTAGTTGTTGGTCAGCATAATATGTTGGAAGAGGGAATCTTAGAGCATACAAAATTTCGCAAAACCTTAACGCAACTCGGCTTCGCGGAAGTTTGGGTAAGCCCTTTTCTGGATCCTGTATTCGATTTTAACGGGAAAGCGGGTCTTCACTTTAATGAAATGATGAAAAGCCTTGCAGATATTTCGGGATATTCTGAATTGGCATTTGCTCCAATTGTTCCTATCGGCCATTCTGCTGCTGCCAGCTATCCCTGGAATTTTGCCGCATGGAATCCGGAGCGTACGCTTGCGGTTTTAGCCATCCATGGCGATGCCCCTTTAACCAATATGACCGGCAGCGGTCGCCCTAATCCTGATTGGGGGAAGCGTTCTATCGACGGAATTCCGGGTCTGATAGTAATCGGTGAATATGAATGGCTTGAAGGCCGGATTCTTCCTGCAATTCAGTTTAAGAAAGATAATCCGCAGTCTACCATTGCTTTACTTGCCGACGCCGGTCGCGGTCATTTCGATTATTCGGACGGGATGGTTGAGTTTCTTTGCATGTTTATAAAAAAAGCAGCAAAGGCGAGGCTTCCCTCGATTATGCCATTGGAGGGCCCGGCTAGTCTTAAGGCAGCCAGTCCGCAAAAAGGTTGGCTGGTAGATCGCTGGAGGCTTAATGAGCCGTTAAGCGCTTCTGCAAATTCTTTCCATCACTATTCTGGGAATAGAGACGAAGCTTTCTGGGCATTTGATAAAGAGATGGCCCGGGCGACAGAAAAGTACTACTGCAGATCACGCGGGAAAGTTCCCCAATATATAGGATATACCCAGCAGGGGAAGCTACTTCCAGGCGCCGGATCGTTTGTCGGTTACCGCCCGGTTTTTACACCTCTTGAAGATGGATTCACATTTCATGTTAACGCGGCTTTCATAGATTCTGCGCAGAGTAGTCCCCAGACAAATAGCCATGCTAAGGGAAAGATAACGATATCACGCATTTGCGGTCCTATCCAAAAGGTAAACGACACCACTTTTACTATTCGCTTTTACCGGATGGGTTTAAACAATTCTAAACGTACCGGCGATATCTGGTTAATGGCAAGTCATCCGGGTGACAGGAAGTATAAGTCTGCGGTGCAACAGGCTAACATTAAAATCCCTTTAAGAAACGTCGAGGGTGCAGAGCAGGCGATCGATTTTCCTCAAATCCCGGATCAAAATCATAGCGTTAAATCACTTACATTAAATGCAAGTTCAAGTGCAGGTGTTCCGGTGTATTATTATGTAAAGGAAGGCCCTGCAGAGCTATCTGGAAATATCCTGAAATTTAATCGTATTCCGGTACGTACAAAATTTCCGGTTAAAGTAACCATAGTGGCCTGGCAATGGGGTTATAAGGGAGGTGTAAAACTGAAATCAGCTGAACCTGTAGAGAGAAATTTCTACATACACAAATGATTTTCAAAAAAATATCATACGCCGGATATTTTTCGAATCTTTAATAAATCGATTTAGTAAAATTTTTAACCTCTTATAACCATATAAACCAGCAAGAATGAAAAAAATTTTAAAAGTTTTATGTTGTCTGGCAGTAGTATCTGCCGGAGCATGTAAAAAAGATAACAACGCTGCTTCGCAGGAAGTGGCAGAAGTTCAATCCTCAAAAGAAGAAGTAGCCAGGGCGGCTGCCTTTGTACATCCGGGTATTTTACACACTGCCGCCGATCTATCCCGGATGAAGTCGAAAGTGGCAGCCAACGCGGCGCCATGGAAAGCAGGTTACGACAAGTTTTCTGCAGACGGCTTTTCAAAATCCACCTATGTTCCGAAGGGATATTTTTCTACGCTAGACAGGGGAACTACCAATGTTAACAGAACGGCTTTCGAAAACGACTGTAATGCGGCGTATCATCAGGCGCTGATGTGGAAAATTACAGGTCAGGGAGTTTATCGGGACAAGGCACTGGCAATCATACGGGGCTGGACTAATGCAAATACCACCTTTACCGGCAAAGACGCTCAGTTGATTATAGGCCTTGCTGGTTTTAAATTTGTGAATGCCGCCGAAATTATGCGTTATGACAATTCCCTGTTGTGGAAAGCTGCTGATATTTCTAAAACTCAGGCCTGGTTTCTCAATAAGTGGTGGTCCTGGCTGCAACCCAGTGGTGCTCCAACCGGTTCTTTAGATGGGAATTGGGGAATGGCAGCCGTTAAGTGTCAGCTAGCCATCGCAGTTTTCGCAAGCGATCAAACCAGGTTTAATTCTGCAGTAAGTTTGATGACTAATGGTTGTGCTTCAATTCTGGGAAATATTATGAGCAGCGGCCAGGAAACCGAAACAGGTCGGGACAATGGCCACTGGCAGTTAGCTTTGGGCGATATGGCAGAAGCGGCTATTGTTGGATATAATAATGGCAGCGATTTATTTGCTATTGGCAACAACTGGTTACTTGCCGGGTTTGAATATTTCTGCAAATATCAATTAGGAAACACTGTACCTTATACTCCGTGGAAAACCTGTCTTACAGCCAATAATTATCCGGCGATATCGCCCAGGAGTACTACTTACCGCCCCATATTTGAAATGGTTTTTAATCATTATAAGAGCAAAGGGATATCATCACCTTACACTAAACAGGTGGCTGATATGAAAAGGCCCGAAGGTTCTGTAGGTGGAGCTCAGGCAACCGACCATCCGGGATTTGGAACATTGTTTTATACAAAATAGCACATGTTCTCTTAACTTCAATATTAACCATGGTTAGAGATTATTAATATACAACTCATAAAGGGTATGCTTCGCAAGGAGTAGCCTTTATGAGTTATTATCAGGTAAGAGAATACTCATTTATAAATTCAATGCAACGCCGAAACTTTCTAAAAAACACAATTATCACCTCTGCCGGGATGATGTTCATGCCAATGCTTCCAAAAGCAGTAGCAGATACATTAAGCAACTTGGATGAAATCTCGATTTCGGATCTTGAAAAGCATTTCATATCACCCCCCGAGTCCGCCCGCCCCTGGGTTTTTTATATGTGGATGAACGGCAATATCACAAAAGAAGGTATAACAAAAGACCTGGAAGCCATGAAGCGTATGGGTATTGGCGGAGCAATCTGTTTTAATTCGGCGGTTGGTATACCCCGGGGTCCGGTGGATTATGCTAAAGAGGATTGGATGGATGCTACTGTGCATGCAATTACCGAGGCGCAAAGGCTGGGAATAGAATTTAACCTTCATAATTCCCCGGGATATTCTGGTGCCGGCGGACCATGGATTACTCCCGAGATGAGTATGCAGCAACTGGTTTGGACCGAAACTTTGGTAAGTAGTAGGGGCAAAATCACCCGGCAGCTACCAAGGCCGTACGCAAAGCAGAATTACTACCGTGATGCGAGGGTTATTGCTTATCCTTCTTTAACGGCCGAAAAGTTTTTGATGAAAGACAGGCTGGTTCGGGTGCTGTTAGATGGAAAAGAAACAGATAAAACCATAATAACAGATAGAAATCCGGAAACTAAAATCCGCCTTGAGGTGAGTAATGCCTCAGCAGGTAGCGACCCAACGGCTTATAATATCGGGGCGGGAGTCTTTGATAAAGATAGCGGCGGGACAGGCGAAAATTCCGGACGAGCCTCCATTGTATTAGAATTTTCGGAGCCCTTTGAAGCACGTGCAATTACTATATTAAGAAAGGCAGAAGTGCCGCGCGATCTATTCGATGGCCCGCGGGATCATCCCCCGGTATTTCTTTTGGAAACTTCTCATGATGGTGTAGATTTCAGGCCCATTGGCAGGATAGCCAGCCCCGAATTAAGGGAAATGGATACCCCAACTGCCCTGAGCTTCAACGCCGTTTCAGCGAAGTATTATCGTTTAAGCGTTACAAGTTCTACATGGCTGTCGGATATCGAATTACATAATGGGCCGAGATTAGGCGGCTGGCCAGGTAAAACAAGTAATACACACGGTACCTTCAGTGGCGATACCCCCGCGTTAGGGCCTGACCTGATTATTAATCCCGACACAGTACTTGACATCAGCCGCTTCATGAATGAGGACGGGAGACTAAGCTGGAAGGCGCCTGAAGGAAACTGGACCATCCTTAGAATCGGACATACCACAACGGGCGAAGAAAATGCAGCACATCCGGATGCTGGTAAAGGGCTGGAATTAGATAAGTTTAGAAAAGCAGCACTTGATCTTCATTTTGAGGCCTTTCTGGATAGACTACTCGGAAAGATTAAGACAAGTGTGAGGAATGGCTTAAAGGGCATTACTGTAGATAGCTGGGAAGCCGGAAAGCAAAATTGGACAATCAACTTTCCGGAAGAATTTAAGCAGCGGAAAAACTATGAACTAATGAAATGGATGCCAGCAATGACGGGCAGGATTGTTGGAAGCGTGGAAGATACTGAACGGTTTTTATGGGACATCAGGAAAATCCATGCCGACCTTTTAGCTGAGAACTTTTACGGCCATTTCGCCGATAAATGCCATGAACGCGGGCTGGATTTCTATGCAGAACCTTATGGCGACGGTAATTTTGACAGTTTACAGGTTGGGCAGCACCTTGATATTATGATGTGCGAATTCTGGACCCGCTATATCTACGGAAGTGATATTTATTCGAAGCAGGCTGTGTCATCCGCTCATTTATATGGAAAGAAGATCGTTGCGGCCGAGGCTTTTACCGCCATGCCGGCAACTTCAAAGTGGACCGATTATCCTTACTCTTTAAAAGCTGAAGGCGATTACTTTTATACCCTGGGCGTTAACAGGCTTGTATTTCACACTTTTGTTCATCAGCCGTATACAACAGGGTTGCCGGGCATGACCATGGGGCCTTTCGGTATGCATATCGACAGGAACAATACCTGGACAGAACAGGCTCATGCCTGGACCGGCTATCTAAAACGCTCGCAATATTTATTGCAGCAGGGCTTAACCGTATCCGACGTCTGTTACTTTAAAGGCGATGTCCCTGAGTCAGGCGTTCCTGATGTTTACAGATTATTACCTAAAGGCTATTCAGGGGACGTCTGCGGGCCAGATGCTTTGCATAAACGTTTTAAAATTTCCAACGGTAAAATCGTTTTGCCGGATGGTATGAGTTATCAGCTCTGCCTGATGGCGCCTTTGCAGGCAATCCTTCCATCATCTCTAAATAAAATTAAAGATTTAGTTGCCGACGGAATGGTTCTAATGGTGAGCAGCAAGCCTTCTAAGGCGTTTGGTTTATCCTCCAAAGACTCAGAAGTGCAAGAAATTGTTCAGGAATTGTATGGTAATCTGGATGGTGAATCTGTCACTGAAAGAAGTTTTGGTAAAGGCAGGATCATTTGGGGGAAACCGCTAGAGGAAGTTTTGGGAGAATTAAGTATAAGTCCGGATTTTAGTTTTACTTCAGAAAATCAGGATGCAGCAATTCATTATATTCATAAGACTGTTGGCGATATCGAGTTCTACTTCGTGTCAAACCACAGGCGGCGTAAGGAGAGTATAGTCTGCAGCTTTCGCCTGAGCGGAAAACAGCCGGAAATATGGAGCAGCGACAACGGCAGCAGTTATGAAGCAGGGATTTATGAAACATCAGATGGGCGAACCATACTTCCGTTGGAGATGGAACCCGCAGGTTCCTGTTTTATAGTCTTTAGAAAGAATGCAAAACCGGCTTACAATGCTCTGTTGAAAGATGGAAAAGAGGTACTATCCGTCGCTCCTTTTAAGGAGCCGGATGCTGATAAATATCGTGATGTTCAAAATGCATTCACGGTAGCAGTATGGGCAAAGCCAGACACTTTTGCTCATAATGGCAGGAGCATGTTGTTCCATCCTCCGGCAGGCGAAGAAGTATATGGGAAAGGACATGCTGCATTTGGTTTATCAGCCGGACAAAATGCGGTAAGAGTATATGAAAGAAGCACCGGAGCAAGAGAGGTCCTTTCGTATTCAAAACCATTAAGCGGCTGGACACATATCGCAGTGGTTTACCAGAATGCTAAGCCCTCATTATTCATCAACGGTAAATCTGCATCCACTGGTACTCCTTCAGCCTTTATCGTTCATCCCGGATTAGAAACTATTGTGGTTCAAGACCATTTTACAAGCTTCTTCGAGGGAAATCATACTAAGCCGGAATTATTTACAAAAGCACTTTCTCGGGCAGAAATCGAAGCACTTTTCAGGAAGGGACTGCCAGATTCTATAAATACTCCCTCAGCTTCAGTGGCAGTAAATCCCAACGGCAAGCTAAAGGCCCTTTTCTGGAGTAACGGGAAATACGCTCTGAAAGGCCCAAACTCCGTTACAGAAATCGGATTGATCACTCAATGCAATTCGAGAAGCATCTCAGGTTCATGGAAAGTGCAATTCCCTAAAGGTACAGGCGCCCCTGCGGAAATAACGCTCTCTGAACTCATTTCTCTGAAAGACCACCCGGACTTTAATGTGAAGCACTTTTCGGGAACCGCTTCTTACTTTAAAATTATGATGCTTTCTGCCGATGATTTACAAGCGGGAAAACGGCTGTTTTTAGATCTGGGAAGAGTAGAGGTTATTGCTGAATTAAAGATAAACGGCAAGGAAGTAGATGTTCTCTGGAAGGAGCCCTTTATAGCAGATATTACCGATGCAGTAAAGCGAGGTCCAAACCAATTGGAAATTAAAGTTACCAATCTCTGGCAAAACCGGTTGATTGGTGATGAGCACCTGCCTGTCGAGCACGAATACAGCGAGCATCGGTTCATTAAAAAGCTTCCGGACTGGTATGTAAATAATCAACCCAAGCCAGGAGAACGAATAGGTTTCGCCGTATGGAAGAATTTTGATAAAGATTCGCCTTTACTGGAATCAGGACTGTTAGGCCCGCTGCGCTTACTTATTGCAGCAGAGAAGCTGATATAAAGTTTTAAGCCTTTAACCGGATTACAGATGAAAGGGATTTTTTTGTTCATAACCCATTAACCTGTTCTGCTCCAGAAACGATGACCTGTAATAAAGTAAAACTAAGATATATACGTACTCAATGAAAAGAATCTCTGTAAGATTTAAATTTACCTTCATGCTTCTTTCTGCTGTAATGGGATTAGCCTCCTGCACGTCAAGAAAGACACTGATACTCCAAAATCCGCACAGTTCTCAGCGAGACGATGAACTTATAACACTAAACAGAGCTATCCTTGAAGACAAGTTTGGATTCATTCCGGCCGATAAGTTCCTTAGTGCCGGGGTGAATGTCGTTCAGCATATTGACACAAATAAAGACGGCAAATGGGACGAGGCGTACTTGCTTTTATCCTTTGCTGGTAAAGAGGAGATAAAATTGCCTGTTTCTATCGGCAAGATTGGTAGTAGCCCTTCTGGTGCACGAGTCCACGTGAGACATCGCAGAAAAAATGCGGATGATACATTTGGCCCTTTGTTAACAAATGATTCTATCCCCGCTGGTCAGCTAGGAACTGATTTTACTAAAACACCTTTACCTCCATTTTTAACTGAAGGGCCGGCATGGGAAAACGACAAAGTTGGTTTCAGGTTATATTTCGACATTCGTAACGGAAAGGATATCTGGGGCAAAACTACAGCCAAAATGATGATGGATAATGTGGGCATCAATCCAAAAATAAACTATCATGAACAGGCAGTATGGGGCATGGATATATTAAAAGTAGGCGCTTCATTGGGAGCGGGTTCGCTTGCCTTATCGCTCCCTTATAAGGGAAGAGACACATTAATCCGTCTGGGGGGACTAAATATGGGTAAAGTAATTTTCGACGTCGTGGCTGACGGCCCACTACTTGGCATTTTAAAATTGACTTATCCTGAGTGGAAAGTTCTTCCGGGAGTTGCGCCATTAAAGCTGACTGAAGAGATTAAGATATGGGCCGGCAAGTATTTCTACGAAAGTAATGTTACTATTGAGAATGCACCCAATGGGGCGAAACTCGTCACCGGAATAGTTAAATTGAAAAGTGCTGCCTCCCATATCCTAAATATCGAAGATGCTAACGTTCTGTATACTTATGACAAACAAAGTGAGAATAATGATGAACTGGGAATGGCCATAATGGTTCCTAAAAAGAATTTTAATAGCGCAGGTTTAAGTTCTGGTAAAGCAGGTGACATTCAAGATACTTATATGATGACATTAAACATGCTGAATAATTCAACTTTTCGGTTTTATGCAGGCTGGAGTGAAAGCGATTCTTCGTTCACTACTGAAAGTAATTTTAAAAAATTTCTTATAAATGAATCGAAAAAATACAGTTCCCCAATCATCATCAAGTGGAGACACAAGATTTAGTCACGAGAGCCTCCTGAAAGAGAAATAAGAGATACAATGTATAAGAAGAAATGATTAGTATAGTGAAAATTCCCAGAATAAAAAGGTTCTTTCCACAAGGAAGTAGTTTGATAGCCTTGATAATGTTCAATGCCTGTAGCAGCGTTATTGCTATAATCGAGGATCTGTTGAAATTATTATAAAAAAAAGAGTTTTTTTATAACACATTAACCCTAAATACCTTTGTTCTTTAAGAGAAAAATAAATGTTTTATCAAATTTACTAAATCGGTTTAGGAGCTGTATATTTGATTATAAATTTTAAAACAGGTTATTTAAAATCATTTTTAATCGGCACTTAATGGTGGTATCTTAAAAAATGATTTCCTGGCATTTTTAAATTAAACCTAAAAAATATGAACCTCGTTATTGCATTAAATCAACGTAAAATCTTTTCCTTAATGTTCATCGGCTTTACTTTATTTTCCAGTTTGGTTTATTCTCAGCAAAGTGGAATTGTAACAGGGAAAGTCAGTGACTCTGAAACCCGGGAAGCGATTATTGGTGCTTCCGTAAAAGTTAAAGGCTCCACGATTGGGACCGTCACGGACATCAACGGAGAATTTCGTATAAATGCTTCCAATGGAGCAATATTGCAAATTTCTTATATAGGATACCTTACTATTGAAAGGGAAGTAACCTCGTCAGTCCCACTTAATATAATTTTGACGTCAGATAGTAGAAATCTTGAGGAAGTTGTGGTGGTAGGTTACGGAACACAAAGAAAGGCAACCTTGACCGGGTCGGTATCCCAGGTTAGTGCCAAAACATTCGAAAATCGAGGGCCAATTGCCAGTCCCTTAGCTGCATTGCAAGGGCAGGCTCCAGGTGTTACTGTTACAAGAAGCTCTGCGCAACCTGGGCGAGAAAACTGGAATTTTCAGGTTAGGGGTGCAACTTCTGTAAATGGCACCGAACCCCTTGTAATCGTCGATGGATTACCTATTCCAAATCTTGGTGCACTAAATTCTTTTAATCCGGCGGATATCGAAAGTATATCATTCTTAAAAGATGCATCTGCATCGATTTATGGAGCCAGAGCTGCAGGCGGAGTAGTTCTAATCACAACAAAGAAAGCTAAAACAGGTAAAGCTGTTATTGATTATAACTTTGCTGCATCCAAAAAAAATATTGGCCTCCAACCGCATCTGGTAGACATAGCCGGATGGGGGCCGATGATGAAAGAGGCCAGAACTGCCGATGGATTTGCTTCAACCGATATCTGGAACAATTATGCAGACATGGCCATTTATGCCGTTCAAAATAACAAAACATGGCTTTCGAAAGCCGAAGCAACGGCCTTGGGTTATGGTACAAATTTCACAGATGTAAAAGATTTCGTATTTTTTCCCGGAACGATGCAGGATGTTTTATGGGGGAATGCCACTTCTTCGGAGCATCAATTGAGTGTTGCTGGGCGGGGTGAGAAAGCTGGTTATCGCGTGTCCTTAGCTTATCTAAACGATGGAAGCTTATTGCAGGTAGGAAACAATGAAAATAAACGGTATAACTTACGTCTGGTTAATGACTACCAGGTGACCCCAAAGTTCAAAGTCGAAAGTAATTTGTCTCTGGAAATGAATAATATATTTCAGCCAACCGGCTTAGGGAATATATTAAATAACGGTATTCAACCTGGACTTCCTTTAAACAGTATAAACGGAAAACCATATGTGTGGGGTTCAGGCCTGGGGAATGCGACTGTTAATAATATTGCAGATTTAGGTGGTGAGAATAAGGAATATAATTCAAGAATTAATACTAATTTTAATCTTACCTACAATGTTTTAAAAAATCTTAAGGCTGTTGGATCCCTAGGATATTACTTTCATAATACTGACTATAGAACTCAGGAAAACCTGATTACCTTCTACGATTACAGCGGAACTCAAGTTATTTCAAATATTACTTCTACAAACAACACCAGAAATGCTTATCAGCGTGGGGCTAGAAGAGAATCCTACTATAATCTGAATGGCTTTTTAGAGTGGGCAAAAGTCTTTAAAAATGATCACGATTTCAAAGCAATGCTCGGAGCTCAATATGAACGGGATGAAACAAACCGTTTTTTAGGGCGAACTCTAGATGTTGTAGCTGGGGTGCCACCTTCATTAAGCAATAGCACTGCAACAGATGCTGCGGGAAGAACAACAATCGAGGCTCAAAACCATTATGCCCTAAGTGGGTATTTCAGTAGGTTTAATTATTCTTATAAGAACAAGTATCTCTTTGAGACAAATGCGCGTTATGACGGTTCATCAAAATTCGCAAAAGAAGATCGTTGGAAATTGTTTTACGGATTTTTAGGCGCCTGGAGAGTTTCAGAAGAGAAATTTATGGAAAATATCAGTTTTGTTGATGAGCTGAAAGTACGGGCGTCCTGGGGCAAAGTCGGGAATCAAAGCGGCATTGATCTATATGATTATTTGCAGCTTTTAAATTTCAATTTCTCCACAGGACAAACAGCAAGCGGTTTCCCCATAATAGGTACTTCTCCGGTTGTAAGAGTTGCTCCGGGAAATCTTGTAGCACTCGACAGAACCTGGGAGGAAGTTCAAACTGCAAATTTGGGACTTGATTACAGCTTGCTGAAAAACCGGCTTTACGGAACCTTTGATTATTTTGTAAAGCAGAATAAAAACATGCTCATTGCCCGCACATTTCCGGCGGTTATCGGGGCTACAGCACCAAGAGGAAATAATGGTGAACTTGAAACAAAAGGATGGGAGCTGGGAATCAATTGGAGACAGCAGATTGGAGGAGTAAGTTATCATGTTGGCGGTAATTTATCAGATTCGAAAAATGAGTTGGTGAATTTTGGCGGTCAGAAACTGATTTCCAGTGCCAACCAGGGCTTCAATAGTGCTGTTGAAGGTTACCCGATTAACTCTTATTTCGGCCTTGAACATGCTGGTCGTATTCAAACCCAGGAGCAGCTCGATGCATATAAACTCTTATTACCCGGTAATAACATCGGAATGCCCAGTGGTGCAAGTACCGCGCAGGCTAATGCACGACTGGCTCTGGGGGATAATATGTTTAACGATATAAATGGCGACGGAAAAATTACTTTTCCTGAAGATGCAAAATTTTTAGGTACTGATGACCCGCGTTACTCTTACTCTTTTAATGCCGGGGCCGAGTGGAAAGGTTTTGACTTCAATATCATTTTTCAGGGTGTTGGTAAACGCGCATTAGCAAGAACCGGTAATTGGAGGATTCCGGCACAGGTAATCTTTCAGGCACAAAATAATGCCTTTTATAATGAATGGTGGACACCAACTCGAACAGACGCTAATCTGCCACGAATCTCTACAACTGGCGCCATAAACAACTACAATTATCACCCATCCGACTGGGTAATCGAAAATGCCTCATATCTGCGTTTAAAGAATCTTGTAATAGGATACACTATCCCTAAGTCCATTACAGATAAAGCTAAAATCCAAAGGATGCGCATGTATTTTTCAGGAAACGATTTGTGGGAAAATAGCCATATAAAAGATGGATGGGATCCGGAAGCGCTTAGAACAGTCGCAAATGAAGGCGATCCTAATAATAATAACATAGGCACTTTTAGTGGGCGTTATCCATTCTATCGCTATATAACTTTTGGTGCAAACGTAACTTTTTAGTTCTCTAAAACTTAGTTCAATGAAAAAGATATTTTATATAAACATAGCCTTAATTGCAGCTGTACTGGTGTTATCGAATTATAGTTGTAATAAAATTACGGACTTAGAGCCAATTAATGAGATCTCTGACGTAGATTATTGGAAAACCGCCGATCATTTCAAACTCGCTGCAAATGAGTTTTATACGTATCAGCGCACATTTTTAGATGTGGTTTACGACGATGGGACACGACCTCATTCTGAATTACGTGCAGATTTTTTAACTCAGGCAAATAAATCTGCATTCAGCAACGGAACTAATACCTTAAGTGCTTCTGATAACAACTGGAATAATTCTTATTCGCGGATCCGGAATATAAATTATCTGCTAGTAAAAGCTTCCGAGTATGCTGCTCCCTCCGAAATTGCTAAATATGTAGCAGAGGCGAAATTTTTTAGGGCATATGTGTATTTCGACTTGCTGCAACAGTATGGAGGAGTGCCAATTATCAAGACTCCTTTGACCACTACATCGCCTGAACTTCAAGCTCCTAGGAACACACGCGACGAAGTGGTTGATTTTATCATAAAAGATCTTGAGGAGGCTATTCCTGTGCTTAACCTGGAGAATGCGATAGTGGCAGCAGATAAAGGTAGGATTAGTATAGGTGCCGCCCAATCGTTTTTAGGAAGAGTTGCACTTTATGAAGGAACCTGGATTAAGTTCCGGCAGGGTGATGCCAATAGATATAATTTATTATTGGATAAAGCCATAGCCGCTAGCGATGCGGTAATAACCAGTAATCTTTACCAGTTATTCGCTCCGGTGGCTTTAGGAGATTCGGCACAGAAGTATTTATTTATTTTGGAGGACCAGAAATCCAATCCTGCAGGGATAACAAAATCTGCAAATAAAGAATATATTCTTGCAAATCGCTATGATTTCGCTTCTCGTCAAATCAGGAACAATGTTACCCATACAATGTTCGGAGCATCATTAACCCGAAAATTCGCGAATATGTATCTGTTACAGGATGGCTTGCCTATCGAAAAATCATCACTTTTCCAGGGGTACGCAACAGCCCGGTCCGAATTTCTGAACAGAGATAACCGTATGCGTTATAACATGACAATTGATGGGAATTACCATTGGGATAATGAAAATCCCGGAGCCCGTAGCACATGGCTGGGAGATGCAGCAGACCGAGCAAGTTCCAGAGGACGCCATAATGTTACAACAAATACGGTAACCGGATACGGAAATCAGAAATGGGCTACGGAAAGACGCTTAGATGATAATCAGGAAGGGTATGATTACCCAGTGATTAGATACGCTGAAGTGCTTCTAAATTATGCTGAAGCCAAGTTTGAACGAAATGGGCTGATTTCAGATGCTGACCTTGACAAGTCTTTAAATTTGGTTCGTAACCGGGTAAACAAAACAATGCCTAAGCTGAGTAATGGTTTTGTTTCAGCCAATGGCTTGGATATGAGATCTGAGATTAGAAGAGAGAGAAATATTGAATTGTATCTTGAAGGATTCCGAATTGATGATCTAAAAAGGTGGAAAACTGCTGAAGTGGAAATGCCAATGAATCTGCTTGGTATCAGATGGACAGGAACAGAATTTCAGTCAAGGTGGAAACAGCCCAATGGTAGTGCCCCTTACGCTTTAGATCCGGAAGGAAACCTTATCATTGAAAGCTCTAGAAAATGGGAGCAAAAAAATTACTTGCTACCTATACCAACCCAGCAAATTCAACTAAATCCAAATTTGGTTCCAAATAATCCGAACTGGTAAGAAAGAGAGGGTGTGGAAAAGACACCCTCTCTTTTCACTCTTTTACAATTTCTCGTCCAAGATCATCTGATTCTTTGAAAAGGCATCTCTTATAAAATTCTTCTAGGCTGCATTTTTTCAAACTTGATTAATACCACTCAATTTTGATTAATACACTCATGTTACTAACAACACGGAGGCGCAGTATTATCTTGAAAGCGTTAATGCTCATTGTCTTTTGCCTCACTATTGTAAAGCCAGGGTTTTAACCCTGCTCAATCTCTCCTCGGAGATTCTCTTTTCGAATGCAATAAAAAAAGATCTGTCATGATAGCTTGGTGACTGAAATGAGTCATCTCCAATTTTAAATATTTTGAAATAAAAAAAACTTTGCAAAAGAGTGGGAAATGTTTCTATCTTTACTAAACCGATTTAGTAATGCCTGTACCTTTTTTTCCTATACAAATTGCAGTGCTGCACAGATCACACAAACAGCGATTTCGGCTGTTGGCCGTAGAGAGCTGCGTCCATCATGCGAATTAATTTACAACCATTATGCAAAAGTAAAGAGCGTAAAAGCTACTTGGTCACAGAAGTTTGCCGAAAAGGTAAAGCCAGGAAGGTAGGGGAGGTAATTTCGGCGCTAATAGCGGCGGTTTTGATCAGTTAGGTTTATTGTGTTGCGAAATTGTTCCTGCCCCCTATGATTACTTCCTAAGCTCCTCCTTGTTTTTTATTCAGCCGATTTTATACGGCCATTTATAGTTCAGGAATAAGATTATCAGCAAATAATTCAGATGCTTCTGAGAGCACTGAGCACGTGAAGTATAGCTTTAAATATATGGAAAAAAAATTGTCTATTACTGATATTGCGATTGCCTTAAAAGTTTCTAAAACTACCGTCTCCTTTGTAATTAATGGCAAAGGTCGGGCTAAACGTATAAGCAGCGTTGTCGAAAGGCGGATACTTGATTATATAGAGGCAGTAGGTTATCAGCCAAATGAGTTCGCAAGGGCACTGAGCACGGGTAAATCAAATATCATAGTTGTAATGATTGAGGATGTTTCCGATCCTTTTTTTTCGGGTATTGCCAGGATGATTGAGGAGAGTGCTCATAAAAAAGGATACAAGATAATTTATAGCAGTACTGAAAACGACACAAAAAAGACGAAGGAACTTTTAAAAATTTACCGTGCCCAAAACGTTGACGGGTATATTATAGCGCCTCCATTGGGGATTGAGGAAGAAATAAAATCACTTTTAGCAGCTAATCTTCCGGTAGTTTTATTTGACAGATTCTTTCCTTCTATTTCTACCAATAATGTCGTAGTAAATAATTACAAAGGCACTTATGGAGCCGTTAATCATTTCTTCAATAGTGGACATAGGAACGTAGCGTTTGTTACACTCTCATCCGAGCAGATACAAATGCAGCAGAGATTAGATGGGTATATGACCGCTTTAGCTGAGCATGAAGCTCAGTGCTTTATTAAAAAAATAGTCTATCATGAGGAGTTAGACAAATTGGTGGAAGAGATAGAGCAGTTTCTCAAAATGAACAAACAACTTGATGCAGTTTTTTTTTCCACCAATTATCTCGCAGAAGCCGGACTTGAAGCAATCCAAAATCTTAAATTAAAAATCCCTAAGGATTTAGGTGTAATAGTATTTGATGATTGTAATTTTTTTAGATTATTTACCCCATCAATTACGGCAGTAGCACAACCTCTCAGAGAAATTTCGGAAAATATCATTAACCTGCTCTTGACCAATCTCTCTGATCCGGAACTTCATCAGGAGAAGCAGACCATTATTATACCAACACAATTAATGATTCGTAATTCAACACTAAAAGGTGAGGCTAAGCCCTCCGCTTGTAAATAGTTATTCCTGCAGATCTAGCATGTTATTGCTCGTTTCTTTCTTTGTAATCTTCGCATAGATTTGAGTTGTACGGAGAGACTTATGACCAATCATCTCACTTACTGTCTCAATGGTACGTCGTTTTCAGCGTCACTGATGTAGCGAAGGTGTGACGGCCGTATGTGTGGTCAGATTTTTATCAATACCAGAGATACCGCAACTTCTTACGGGCGCATACTAAAGCTTATCCGAAGTTATCTGAAGAGTGACATCATGGAAGACGGACTGGTTAGCCCGAGGAGAGAGGGTACTCCGCAAGGCAGGTATTTGTAATATAATTTTTACTAAATCGGTTTAGTGAAAATTATATATTTGGTTCTAAACATTGTAACCTTATGAGCCGCTTTGGTAGAAAGAATAGCTATAGAATTTCTTTTCCTGTAATCGTATCGTTTAATTTAGTCTCCGTTCAGCCGGCCCATTGTCAAGACGAGAAAAGGATTAATTCTAGCCATTTTTCTGCACAACTGCATCCGCGAATTTTTACAGCAGAAAAAGACAAGGGGTTTTTAGTTGATAAAATAAAAGCAACAGCATGGGCTGGAAACCTTTATGAGGGAATAAAAAGGGAGGTGCAGACACTTGTTGAAAGACACAAAACCGATACTCAGTATGTGGTTTCCCGCCTTCGCCAGCAAAAGCAATAACGCCGAATACAACTCTCTCATTAAATATAATAACGCCACACACATATATGGAAAAACATCTTTTATTGCTTGGTTTAGTCTTAATCAATCTGTTGCCAGCTGTCCAAGCTCAGAAACTGGTTTCGCCCGACAAGCGGATCGTGATCCAGTTTTCAGTAGATAGTCTGAAACCTACACTGCCTGCCTACCAGGTGTTTTACAGAGGAAGGCAATTCCTGCGCCCTTCGGCAATGGGTTTTCACATTGCCGGACAGGCTACATTTTATTCTCTCTTCAACGTAACTGACATAAAAAGAAAAGAGCAAAGAGGTAGCTGGAGACCTGTTTACGGGGAAAGAGATACTTACCGGGATGATTATAACCAGATGGAAATTACTTTACAGGAAAAAATCCTTCCTAACCGGATCCTGAAAGTAGTTTTTCGGGCGTACAATGAGGGAATAGCTTTCAGGTATGAATTTCCCGACCAGCCGGCGATGAAAGACTTTACAATTGTTAAGGAAGTAACTGAGTTTGCTTTTCCGGCTAATACTTACGTCTGGGCGGAGCATGGCCACGAAGGGCTTTATAATAAGGTTCTGGTTTCTGCGGTAAAACCTGATTGTGAGCTTCCCTTAACCATTCTTACTCCTGATAATATTTATGCCGCAATTGCGGAAGGAGGAAGCAGTGATTATCCCCGGGCATACCTGCAAAACTCCACTGTTGTAGCTAATCCTTTTGATTCGGTGTCAATAGCCTTAAGAAACAGAAGAAGAGGAGACCCAAATGCGCTTTCTATCACGCTGAGAGGTGAGGCAAAAGGGAAAGGTAATTATGTTACTGCATGGCGTATGATAACACTGGCAGATAAGCCAGGCGGTCTGCTCGAGCAAAATTATCTATTGCTAAACTTAAATGCTCCTTCAAAAATTACCGATCCCTCATGGATCAAACCGGGTAAAGCGATTCGCGATATTACTTTATCAACCAATGGAGGTAAAAAATATATTGACTATGCTCAAAAGCAGGGGATCGATCACGTGATATTGGATTGGGGCTGGTACGGGCCGCCAAACGGCGAAGATTCTGATCCATCATTTATAAATGTAGTTAATCCGGGCACGGGGCGGCCAATACCTGACCATACGGGTTTGGATATGAAAGAATTAGTTTCATATGGTAAATCGAAAGGTGTAGGGATTTTTCTGTATGTAAATCGACAGGGACTTGAACGGTATATGGACAAGATATTTCCCATATACGAGGCATGGGGAATTAAAGGAATAAAACCGGGATTCATCAACGTCGGAAACCAGGAGTGGCAGCAATGGGTTGACACACTGGTAAAAAAAGCGGCGGACCATCATTTAATGGTTGATATTCACGATGCGTATCGCCCGACTGGATTAAGCCGGACTTATCCGAATTTGTTGTCGCAGGAAGGCATCAGGGGCAATGAGCATACTCCTGATGCAAACCATAATACCAATCTTCCTTTCACCCGCTATACAATCGGGGCAGGGGACTATACTCCCGGTTATTGCAGAAGCACTTTGCAAAACACTTGGACTCATCGTTTAGCCCTTCCGATTATTTTTTATAGCCCTGGACAGTTTTTATTTTGGGGAGAGCCCCTTAATGAAGAATGCCATGGCCGCCCAGAGCTTGCTTTGTGGAAAGAGGTACCAGTTGCCTGGGACGATACAAAAGTGCTGGATGGAGCAATCGGCGAATATGCTGTTATCGCACGTCGCAAAGGTAACGACTGGTATATCGGGGGCATCACCAATAAAACACCGAGAACACTTCAATTGGATCTGAATTTCCTCGATGGAAATAAGAAATATGAAGCTACTATTTATCAGGACAATGAAAATGTGCAGAAAGTATTGATCTCTAAAAAAACGGTAAATAGAAAAACTATACTCCCATTCCTGTTACAGGCATCAGGCGGTTTTGCCGTTCAATTGAAAGCAAAATGAGTTGATAATTAAGTTATATATTATTGCCCAAAGAACCATAAACACATCGATTTTAACATATATGAAATATATTTTAATCTCCTTATTAACCTTTGCTTTTAACTTCTCTTTTTCTCAGGATAAGATTCCGGTTAAAAAGGTGATCAAAATAGTGGAAAAGCATTATAAGGCCTACATGGAGAAGTATCCCGACAGCACTAAATTTGCCAGGAGCACTAATGCGGATGGCAGCCTAAGGGTTAGTGGGGCGAGGGATTGGACCAGCGGATTTTTTCCAGGAAATCTATGGCGTTTATTTGAATTTACTGGGAAAAAGCAATGGAAAAATGCTGCTGAAAAATGGACAGCGGGTCTGGAAGAGCAAAAAAAGAATACACGTACCCATGATCTGGGCTTTATGTTGTTCGATTCTTATGGTCCAGGTTATCAATTAACACAGAACCCCGCCTATAAAAAAGTACTCTTGCAAGGAGCAAGTTCACTCTCCTCAAGATTCAAACCTCAGATAGGGGCTATCCGTTCCTGGGATAATCCGAGTTTCTCTTATCCGGTCATCATAGATAACTTAATGAATCTCGAATATTTGTTTTGGGCAACTAAAGAAAGCGGCGACTCCACTTTTTATAAAATCGCCGTTCAGCATGCTGACACCGATCTCAAATATCGTTTCAGGACTGATAATAGCAGCTATCATGTTCTTGACTTCGACCCTCAAACGGGTAAGCTTTTAAAAAGAATAACCCATCAAGGCTATGCTGATGAGTCATGCTGGGCAAGGGGACAAGCATGGGGAGTTTATGGATATACTACTTTATACAGGGAGACCCATGATAAAAGATACTTAGATCAGGCGGTTAAGGCAGCTGATTATTTTATCATGCAAACCGATAAAACTTCTGATCATATTCCTTACTGGGACTTTCAGGCCCCTGATATTCCGAATGCTCCGAGGGATGCTTCAGCAGCAGCCATTACTGCTTCTGCATTGATAGAATTGAGTAAGTATGCACCTGCGAAGAATTACTTAAATAAAGCTAAGGAATATCTCATAAGCCTTTGTTCTGACGCCTATCTGGCTAAGGCAGGTACAAATAACTTTTTTCTGTTGAAGCATAGCACTGGTCATAAGCCCATTAATTCTGAAGTGGATGTGCCAATTATTTATGCTGATTATTATTTTTTGGAAGCATTGTCACGATATGAAAAAAAATAAACGCACAGAGATAATGAATATAATAGCGCTGGCTCTTTGTCTAAGTTCAATATCCTTAAGGGCACAGCAAAAAAATATTTACCACAAAGGCTGGATCGACTTTAATAAAAATGGGAAGACTGACGTTTATGAAGATACATCGCAGCCCGTCGATAAAAGGGTAGAGAACCTTCTTAGCCAGATGACACTGGAAGAGAAGTCGTGCCAAATGGCCACCTTATATGGGTATGGTCGGGTATTGAAAGACGAGATGCCAACCCTGGGCTGGAAAAAGGAAGTGTGGAAAGATGGTATCGCAAATATTGATGAGAGTTTAAACAGCCTGCCAAATAATAAAAGGGCGCAAAGTCAATATTCATATCCTTTCAGTAAACATGCAACCGCTATAAATACCCTTCAAAAATGGTTTATCGAAGAAACCCGATTGGGGATACCTGTTGATTTTACCAATGAAGGAATTCACGGCCTTTGCCACGACAGGGCAACACCTTTACCTGCACCCATTTCAATAGGGAGTACCTGGAACAAACAACTGGTAAGGCAGGCCGGGGAAATGGTAGGTCGTGAAGGGAAGGCTCTGGGCTACACCAATATTTATGTCCCTATTCTTGATCCTGCCCGTGATCCACGCTGGGGCAGGGTAGTTGAGTGTTACGGAGAAGATCCTTTTCATATAGCCGAACTCGGAAAACAAATGACATTGGGTGTTCAAAGTCAAGGAGTAGCTTCTACGCTTAAGCATTTTGCTGTTTACAGTGTTCCAAAAGGGGGGCGTGATGGAAATGCCCGTACCGATCCGCATGTTGCGCCGAGAGAAATGCATCAGCTCTTTCTGTATCCATTTAAAAGGATAATTCAAGAAGCACACCCGCTTGGCGTGATGAGCAGCTATAACGACTGGGATGGCGTACCGGTTTCGGCTAGCCATTACTTCTTAACTGGACTTTTACGCGAAAAATATGGGTTTAAAGGCTATGTAGTATCTGATAGCCGGGCGGTAGAATATATTTATGAAAAGCATCACGTTGCTGAAGATTTTAAAGACGCAACAAGGCTAGCCATTAAAGCCGGCCTCAACGTTTGGACTAACTTCGATCCACCGGCATCATACATCAATAACATCAGAGAACTGGTTAAAGAAGGAAAGCTTTCAATCAAAACAGTGGACGACCGAGTTCGTGATGTGTTAAGGGTTAAGTTTTTGGTGGGACTTTTTGATGCACCTATAAATAATGATCCTAAACGGGCGGACAAGATTGTACATACAACTAAAGACGAAGAGCTGTCCCTCCAGATAAACAGGGAATCTCTGGTCCTCTTAAAAAATCAAAATAATCTTCTTCCGCTAAATAAGGGAAAGCTGAAAAATATCCTGGTAACAGGACCCTTAGCAGCTGAGGAAAAATATGCAATAAGCCGTTACGGACCATCTAATAATCCTGTAACCACAGTTTTAAAAGGTATACAAGCCTATGTTGGGAATACAGTTAATGTAACATACGAAGAAGGTTGCGACGTAGTTAATCCCGGATGGCCCAGTACCGAGATCATCCCCGCAGCTTTAAGTCAGCAGGAGCAGGAGAGCATTGCAAAGGCAGTGAAAAAAGCTAAGTCCTCTGATGTAATTGTAGCTGTTTTAGGTGAAGATGATAAAACCGTTGGCGAAAGTTTGTCGCGAACTTCCTTAGACCTTCCCGGACGGCAGCAGCAATTATTGGAAGCGCTAACTTGCCACCGGAAAACCGCTGGTACTGGTTTTGATCAATGGTCAGCCTCTTACTATTAATTGGGCAAATCAGAACATCCCTGCAATTTTGGAAGCCTGGTTCCCGGGACATACCGGTGGTAAAGCTATTGCAGAGTCTTTGTTTGGAGATTATAATCCGGGCGGTAAATTAAGCATGACCTTTCCTAAAAGTATAGGGCAAATCGAATATAATTTCCCATTTAAACCAGGCTCGCATGCGGATCAACCTTCAGAAGGTCCCAATGGAGCCGGTAAGACAAGCGTGAACGGGGCCCTATACCCGTTTGGTTTCGGCCTGAGCTATACTACGTTCCAATACAGTAATTTAACTATTTCCCCAAAAGAGCAAGCTTCGGAAGCTAATATTGTAATTACCATAGACATTGCCAATATAGGCAATGTTAAGGGTGATGAGGTTGTACAGCTATATCTTAAAGACATGCTTAGCAGTGTTATTACGTATGACACTCAATTACGGGGCTTTGAGCGTGTCTCTTTAATGCCCGGAGAAAAGAAAGTAGTAAAGTTTACTCTCGAGCCTGAGCATCTCAGCTTACTGGATGCAGACATGAACTGGACTGTTGAGCCCGGCCAGTTTGAAGTACGTATTGGAAGCTCATCCGAAGACATTCGATTAAAAGGAACCTTTATTATTAAATAAAATGAAACGAAATTTATTTTTCATACTTGTACTCCTTAGTGCATGTATGCATATTTATGGCCAGGTTAAAACTGCAAGAACTGTAGATCTTGTTTATCCCTTACTTGATGCGGCTAATTCCCGGTGGTTCTATTTCTCGTCCGCAAGCAGGCCCTTCGGGATGGTAAGTTTATTTCCCGATAATCAGATAAATGGGGATTGGAACGGCGGTTATCGTTATAATGTCGATACAATTAAGTGCTTCAGCCATATCCACGAATGGCAGCTTTCCGGAGTTCCGGTGCTGCCGGTAACATTTAAAACTTCAAACTTAACCTCCCTTCTTTCCGATTTTTCTTCCCCCTTTTCACATGAAAAAGAAGTTGTAAAACCCGGATATCACTCGGTAGTGCTTAACCGATACGGAATCACAGCAGAACTGACAGCAAGTAACAGGGTAGGTTTACATCGTTATACTTTTCCTGAAGGAGAAAAGCAAGGTATTGTTTTTCAATTAAAGGGCGTACTAGGAGCATCAGAATTAATTGAAGGTGGATTTGTACAGGTAAGTGCTTCGGAGATAAGAGGATATATGATTAATGGCAAAACAGGCAGACGGCCAAAAGTTGCACCGGTATATTTTAGTGCTGTATTCAATCATCCTGTTAAAAAGATTTACCTGTTGCAGGAAGGCAAGCTTACAGAAGGTTTAAAAGAATGGAAAGGCGCAGGGGGGACCATGCTTGTGGAATTGGATAATAAAGGCAGACAGGTGTCAATGAATGTAGGTCTTTCCTTTACCAGTGCAACGGGGGCAGCAAAGAACAGGAAAGCAGAAGTTCCTGCTTGGAACTTTGACCAGGTGAAGACCCAGGCATCGAATCACTGGAATAGCATGTTAAGTCGCATTAGCGTTGAAGGCGGGACTTTAAAACAACAAAGGCGCTTTTACACTGACCTTTGGAAAGCGATACAAGGCAGACGGATGTTAAATGATGTGGACGGGAAGTATTCTGACTTTACAGGTAATGAGCGCCTGATTAAACAGGTAGCTCTTAATGCTCAGGGTAAGCCGAAGTTTAACATGTATAACTCAGATTCGTTCTGGGGAGCTCAGTGGACGCTGAATACGTTATGGTCGCTGGTTTACCCGGAAGTTGTTGAAGATTTTTGCAACTCTTTTCTGCAGTATTATAAAGACGGAGGGCTTATTCCCCGTGGGCCATCCGGCGGTAATTATACTGCTGTGATGACCGGGGCACAAACAACCCCATTTTATGTAAGTGCATGGTTTAAAGGCATTCGAGGGTTTGATATCGATCTTGCTTATGAAGGTTTAAAGAAAAATCATATGCCGGGTGGAATGATGGGAAAAGTGGGGTATGAACATAACACAGCGAGAGGGGGGGGCATTGAGGAATATATAGCAAGAGGTTATGTTCCTTATCCTTTATCAGACACAGTTTATGGTATGCATCAGGATGGCGCAGCCATTACCTTAGAGAACGCTTACCAGGATTGGTGCCTGGCACAATTAGCCAAGTCGCTTAAAAAGGAGGCAGATTACCAATACTTTAAAAAGCGTTCTGGCAATTTCAGCAACCTCTATAATGCAAAGGAGGGTTATATGGTTCCAAAAGATTGGAACGGGAAATGGAAGTCTCCTTTTGATCCCCTGCTAAATGATAACGGATTTGAAGAGGCAAGTGGTGCCCAGTATACTTGGTTCGTTCCTCACGATATGAAAGGATTGTTTAATTTATTAGGAGGTGAAGATCAGGCAGTGAAAAAGCTGAACCAGCAGTTCCTTGATTCGCGGGCCTATCGCTTTGCAAGTGAGCATCCGCTTAATCTGGATGTAATTCGAAAGGAACGGCGTACTTGGGTGAATTATTCAAATCAACCTAATATGCAGACGGTATTTATATTTAATCATGCAGGTGCACCCTGGCTAACGCAGCAATGGAGCCGCGAGGTTCTGGATAGCGCCTACAGCGATTTATCTCCGCAATTTGGATATAACGGGGACGAAGATCAGGGGTTAATGGGGGCGTTAAATGTATTAATGAAAATAGGCTTGTTTCAAATGACAGGAGGTTGCGAGGAGGATCCGGTTTATGAAATAGGCAGCCCAATTTTTAGTAAAACAGTTATTCATCTGAACCCAAAGTATTATAAATCTAAGCAATTCACTATACTGGCAAGTAATATATCAGATCGGAACATATATATACAATCTGCCAAACTTGGTGTGAATCCTCTGATTCACTTTTATTTCTACCATAGTGATATTAATGCAGGCAAAACACTTCAGCTTTATATGGGTAGCACACCTGGAACCTGGGCTGGTCTAAAAAAATAATTTAGAAATCAGCTACAATAGTTTCTTCACCAGACCGCCTGCTTTTATACGTTTTGTCGGTTTGTATAAACAGTGCTAATACTGGTTTTTGTAAGGATAATGAATAAAAAATATCGATAGGTGATATTGCTAAACATTTAAATGTTTCTAAAGCAACAGTTTCATTTGTACTAAACGTAAAGCCAATGATCAGCATATCAACGAGGTTTCCCGATTAAAACAGGTTTAGGCGTAGGTTTCTATTTACCATTAATTTCTAATAGCCTGCTATCAATAAACCAACTTATTGCTATTAATTTAATGGAATGCAACATAGTACCGTATTGTCTTTTGAACGCGCTAATGCGTCCCCTCCTTTGCCTTTATTTTAAAGATATTATCCAACTTTGTTTTCCAGTGTTCGTGTCACACCTAGCGGGCTTTTATGAAAGTCCACTGACAAAGATCTGACATCATTGTTTCGTGATTAATCAGTTACCCCAAATTTAAATATCTGAAATAAAATAAAAATTATTTGTAAGAGTGACAAAAAAATCAATACATTTACTAAATCGATTTAGTATTAAGTCGGTTAGCCATTATAACCAAATGAAAAGATTACTCCATTTCTTTTCTGAAAAAAGAACTTCATATTTCACTGCAAAGGCCATAGAAGTTTTTGCTCTGTATTATTTAAGTTCTCAGCAAATGCCTCGGTGCGGCTTTGTGAAATATTTACGTCCACCCAATTTGACTTCTCAAATATTCTTAACTCAAGTTTCCACACATTCTATCTATTCCTTTCTGCGTACCCCGCCTGTTGTTAAAGCTCGACTTTACCCGCAGGGATTAATAAAAATAAGTCCATAATTAATTCTTTTCTAATGAAATAAAGAAAAAGCAAAAAAGGCAGATTGTTTGATAACGTTAAGCGGTATGAAATATATCCGGGAACGGACAAGGTCCGGAATCCTTAAATGCCATAAGGGAATGCACTAACTAATTATTAATCCTAATTAAAATTAAATGAAAAAGATTTTTACACTCTGTATAACTTTAACAGTGATGTTAATGGCCGTACCCGTGATTTCATCCGCACAGGATTTTGCTCATCCGGGAATTTCCCACAAGAAGTCTGATCTTGAGCGTATGAAATATATGGTGCAGGCAGGGATCGAGCCCTGGAAAACATCGTTTACAACTTTATCAGCAAATCAATACGCCAGTTATAATTACATTGTGAAAGGCGCAAGCGCCAATACCGTAATTGATGGGGTTATTGCAGCCGAGTATAATAAAGTTAAATTCGATGGACTTGCAGCTTATTACAATGCCCTGATGTGGTACATCACCGGAGATACCCGACATGCGCAAAAGGCAGTTGAGATTTTTAATGCATGGTCAAATATTACCAGGTTTAATGATGATGGCACAAAAGCACTTCAGGCAGGCAGGGCCATCTGGAAGTTCTTGGAGGCAGCCGAGATTATTAAAACTACCTATACGGGCTGGGCTCAGGCAGATATGGATCGTTTTAAAGCTATGCTGGTTTATCCGGGATATTCAACCACCACTGTTCCGTCAGCGGCTATCGCTAGCAAGGATGCCACGTTTTATTGGTATATGTATAACGGGGATTCGGGACGCCACGGCAATCAGGGTTTGTTTGCCATGAGAAGTCTTATGGCAATGGGTATATTTCTGGATAATAAAGTCATGTATGACCGGGCGCTACGTTACCTGCAGGGATTGCCGCACCGTGCAGATGATCTTCCCTATCCATCGGGACCGCCTATTGTAAATGCAACCCCGAATGCTGCAGCATCCAATGAATATTATGATGAATATACCCGTACCGGGGAAAGCACTACTATACCGGATTATGGTTATAATGAATTGATTTCAAATTATGTTTTTGAAAACGGCCAATGCCAGGAAAGCTCCCGTGACCAGAGTCATGCATTTGGAGGAGTTGGCTTGCTCTCTTCGATAGGTGAAATAGCCTGGAATCAGGGCGATGATTTGTATGGAACTTTGAATAATAGAATATTATTGGGATTGGAATATTCATTAAGATACAATTTGTCTTATAACTATACTTTTCCGGATCAGCCGGCTCCATGGGAGCCTACAGTAGCCTCTGGTGAGTTTATTCAGATAAGAGACCGAAGCGGACGGTGGTTTTCTAAGAAGATAAATCCATGGAATGGAAATGACTTAACGAGGCTTACTAGAGGCGAAAATCAGAAGTCTAACACATCTCCTATACATGAGCAGGCTCTAGCGCATTACCAGGGACGTTTAGGATTAGCAGAAACCGATGTAAAATGGCTAAAAAGAGGACAGGAAATATCAGAAGCAGAATTTGGATATGAACAGGGCGGTTTTGAGATGGATCATCCGGGATGGGGCGGGTTAGCTTACCGCAGGCCGGCTCTGTCTGCCGGAGATCCCTGTTATTTTTCAGGGGGAAAACCTGTATTTCGGATGAATGTACTGCCTGGTACTATTGAGGCGGAGGATTATGATTACTTCGCCGGTAATGGTGAAGCGAAGTCTTACCATGATCTTACGTCAACCAATACCGGATCACAGTACAGAACTGTTGAAGGGGTGGATGTGGAAACCTGTGCAGAGGGAGGTTTTAACGTGGCTGTCATGGAGCCTGGAGAATGGCTCAACTATACAATTAACGTCCCCACTACGGGAAATTATGATATAACGATCAGATATGGTTCTGCTAATGCCAACGGGTCAGTACGGTTTGATTTTGCCGGTATAAATAAAACGGGCGATGTGGCTGTTCCTTTTGGAGGTGCCAGTTCAACTGGCTTGCAGGATTGGAAAGACTTTACTGTAGCTTCGGGAGTACTCTTGGAAGCAGGTGTACAAAGCATGCGGGTATATGTATCAGGTAGTGCCAGTGCTTATAATCTGAATAAAATAAATCTGGCAATGAGTGCAGCACAGCCTCCGGCAGCACCAGTTAGTTTAACATCGTCAGCTGGAAATGCGCAGGTAACATTAAATTGGACAGCATCTACTGGTGCAGCAACGTATAATGTAAAGCGTTCAGCCGTTAGCGGTGGACCATACACTTCTATAGCTACAGGTGTTACTGCAACTAACTACACAAATACTGGTTTGACTAATGGTACAACATATTTTTACGTGGTTTCAGCAGTAAGTGCAGCTGGTGAAGGAGGCAACTCTACCCAAAAGAGTGCAACTCCGACTACTGAAGTAAGTTTAATCTTAGACAATTTTACAACAAGTTCTGCTACCGTAACCGGCCGTACTCCTGAAGAGGCAACTATAGAGGGGCGTGTATATCAAGTTACGACTTCCGTGAATACACAAGTCAATTCCGTAAGTGGTGGCACAGCCATTTTGACAATGAATATGGGTGAGGTTATTAGTATTGCCAGTGCCGGAGCTTATGTTAAGCCCTCTTTGATTAAGATCTCGGCAACCTTTGATGAAGGTACGCTGGGTAACAATGTGCCTTTACGGCCCGGACGGGGAGTTTATCTCGGTTTTTGGTCATCAATTGCGTCCTCAGGCGATTCATTCGCGAATATGCGAGGTGTTTTTGTTAACATGGATGGTACGCTTCAACTTTGGAACGGCAGCAATTCTACTACCGGTACTCCAGTTCAAACTCTTCCGTATAACGGAACCTGGGTTGGAGGAACACAACAACATTCCATGTCATACACCATTAACACTTCAACTGGAGATATCTTTGATTTCTTGTTAGATGGGGTAACGTATGACTGGTCAACTACTACCATATTCTCGACTGCCAACACAAATTTCGCTGGTTTCGGTGTTTCTGGGGCAGCTTCTGGCCAGATAGGACATATTAGTAGCTTCAGAGTATGGGATGGCGCAGCACCTGTATTACCAGCCGCACCAACAGGCCTTACAGCCACTGCTGGCGATACCCAGGCAGCCTTAAGCTGGACGGCCGTATCCGGAGCCACCAGCTACAATGTAAAAAGAGCAACCACTACTGGCGGCCCGTACACAACCGTAGTCACCGGGGTAACTGCTGCCAACTATACCAATACTGGTTTAACTAATGGTACGCCTTATTATTATGTAGTATCTGCGGTAAATGGAGTAGGGGAGGGAGCAAACTCTGCCCAGGTAAGTGCTACACCACAGGCAACCCCGCCACCGGCAGCACCAACCGGTCTGACGGCCACAGCAGGCAATGTCCAGGTAGCCTTGAGCTGGACAGCATCCACCGGAGCAACAAGCTATAATGTAAAAAGAGCCACTGTTACAGGCGGTCCATACACAACCATAGCGACCGGTGTAACCACCACAACTTATACCAATACGGGGTTAACCAATGGAACGGTTTATTACTTTGTCGTATCAGCAGTAAGTGCGGCAGGAGAAGGAACCAACTCAGCCCAGGTAAGTGCCACACCACTGGCAACTCCGCCACCGGCAGCGCCAACCGGCCTTACAGCTACAGCAGGCAATGCCGAAGTAGCCTTGGGCTGGATAGCATCCTCCGGAGCTACCAGTTACAATGTAAAAAGAGCAACTTTTACGGAAGGCCCGTACACCACCGTAGCTACCGGTGTAACCGCTACCAGTTATACCAATACCGGTTTAACCAACGGAACGCTTTATTACTTTGTCGTATCAGCAGTCAGTGCTGCAGGCGAAGGAGCAAACTCCAGCCAGGTAAGCGCTACTCCGGTTGCTACAGTACCTTCTACTATCCTGCAACAGAATACATCAACGGGCGATAAAGCAGATATTAAAAATGGTCAGACTGGCTCCCAGTCCTTTAAGAACGGAACAACAGGTCAGGCAGCTTACTATGTTAAAAAGCTGGTTTTGCATCTGTCACGGGAAACCGATCTGCCTAATGCTGATTTTCTGGTGAACATTGGAACCGGCAGAAACAGCGGAGCCATTTCCGGAAGCAGTGTATCTGTTTCCCCTTCTGCCATAACCAATACCAGTTCGGGCAGTTCTTTTATGACGTATACCATAACTTTTCCTTCTGCTATTGGGCCGCTAACAGCAGGAACGACCTATTACATTAATATGTCGTGCTCAGCAAGCAATGGAAAAGCGATTTACGTAGAGAAATCAAGCAGCAATAGCTACGCGAATGGAACGTATTTTCAGGGTAGTAGTGATAGTGGAAAAGATATGTGGTTTCAGTTATGGGGAGGCGGTTCTCAAAACTTAATGAGCAGATTTAAATCTGATCTTATTCTAGACTTTCCACAACAAAATACTGATACACCGATGAGTCTTTATCCTAACCCAGTTTCAGGAAGCAGCTTTTTTATCAATGTTGGCTCGGAACTACTTAACCAGAACTTGACTGTCAAAGTAATGGACATGAGCGGACGATTGATGCTTTTAAGAGATTTCGTAAAAGATGCCGTGGGTCAGATCGAAGTTATTTTTCCTGCTTCAATTTCTACTGGGATTTATATCGTTACAGTTAATAATAAATATGTATCCAAACTCTTAATTCAAAAATAACTTTTTAAGATGTTATGCACCCGACTTGGGTGCATGCCCAGAGTTATTCTCAACGCGTAGACTGTTTGTATTTTATTCGTACAAGCGTCTACGCTTTCTAACGTTTTTACGGGGATAAAATCAGTTAAAAATATTAAAATAGCCATTTAAGGGTTGTTAAATCGATTTAGTATTTATATATTTGATTTCGATTCTTGCCTCTTGGATATTTAATTAAGAGTTCGCATGCAAATTATGATTAACCACTTTCTATCCTGTTACTGTTTAAGACTAATCAGTTAATAGGATTTCAGCATTCTAGAAGATTACGGTAATTTTATTCCTGCAGCGGGAGATCCAATATGCCTCATTACTAAAAATAAGTCGTTTTTCTATATTAGGAAGAACAGGCGTTTATAAGAATCCTAAAAACAAAGTAAAGCGATAATAAAATGAAAACCTGTATAATGAAATTTATATTAACGATATTATTGGCGATTCCGATGCTGCTTCTAAGCCAGAAAAGTATCTCACAAACTTTCGGGTCTCAAAAACTCAGCTCTCCAGATAAGCGGACCGAAGCAAAGTTCGCTATTGATAAACATGGAAATCTTCAATACACCGTAAAATATAATAACAAAACTGTAATTGCCTGGTCGGCATTAGGCTTAGAACTGAACAATGGTACGCTTGGCCAGAAAACGAGGATCATGAATGCCACCCGGGAAAGCCATATTGAGACCTTTAAATGGGAATTTGGAGAAAAGGAGTTTGTGAAGAATAATTACAACGAATTGAATCTATCTTGTACTTCAAATCATCAGAACTTCAATCTTCTTGCGAGAGTTTTTAATGGTAGCATCGCATTTAAATATATAGTGCCTGAGCAAGCGGAAGGCAATGATTTTCGGATTAAAAAGGAGTTAACGACTTTCGACTTATCCCACTCTTATCGAATTTTTCAGTATCATCATGAAACGGTTTTTAGTCCAATTCGCATAGATTCCTTAAATACCACGTGCGATTTTCCAGCTACTTTAACAAACGGAAAATTTTTTATCAGCATAGGCGAAGCAGAAAATTTGGATTACACCAAAGCTGAGCTTGGAAAAGGAATCCAGAAAAATAGCCTCAATGTGGTATTTGCTAGGGATAAAGAAGTGAAGTTCTCAGGTTTGTTTCAAACACCGTGGAGAACTGTCAGTTTTTCAAATACAGCAATAGGCTTGCATCAGTTCAGCGATCTTTTTTTACGGTTAAATCCGCCACCGGTCAAAGAGATTCCTTCAAGTATCCAGCCTGGCAAATTAATACGATCGGAGTTAAATACTCAGGCAGGTTTTGATTGTATCGATCTTGCTGAAAAGCTCAATTTCCGCTACATTATGTTTGATGCAGGCTGGTATGGGCCGGAAAGGGCGCAGTCGTCTGATCCACGCATTCCTATTCCACAGATCGACATGCCTAAGGTGATTCAATATGGTAAAAAAAAGGGTATAGGGGTAATCGTATATGTAAACTATATTGGCCTGCAGAATCATTTGGACGAAATTCTACCACTATACAAGAAGTGGGGAATTGCCGGAATGAAGTTTGGCTTTATAGATGGGTTTAGTCAAAAAGGACTCGGCTGGCTTAGCTCTGCAATCAGAAAAGTAAACGATTATGGCTTGGTCTTGAATATTCATGATAATTATAAGCCAACGGGTTTAAGCAGAACTTATCCGGCATTGTTATCACAAGAAGGAATACGAGGGGACGAAAATAGTCCTGATGCCTTTCACACTACTACATTACCCTATACCCGTTTTCTTGCAGGTGCAGCAGATTTTACCTTCTGCTTTCCCAATCCCAAAAATAATTTCAGTAAAAATTTAAAGGTTAGTAAAGGTCAGCAGTTGGCATTGACCGTTGTTTACTTCAGTCCCCTGCAAGCTATATTCTGGTATGGGAAGCCTAAAGACTATACCAACTCAGAGGAGATTGAGTTTTTTAAATACGTGCCCACCGTGTGGGATGATACGCATTACCTTAAAGGTGAAATAGGTAAAAATATAAGTGTGGCGCGACGGAGTGGGACAACATGGTTTGTAGGTAATGTAGCCGGGCATGAAGACTGGAAAGAACAAATCAAACTCGATTTTTTAAAGCCTAGGCAAAAATATATTGCTACTGTATATGAAGATAATAATAGCACCCTCGAAAAAAAAGTATTTGAAGTGAAAAAAGGAGATGTGTTTAAATTCATTATTAAGGGTAAAGGTGGACAGGCAATAATATTAAGGGAGAGGAAATAACGGGTCATTTTGGTGGTAGACCCGGAAGTGTTATGTCAGTTTTTCTTGAGTATAACGTGAACGCAGAACTCGGCAAGTTCTTACCTGCGAGGGAATTGCAAAAATTTCCAAAGGACAATTACAATTCACTAGTCTAGTGGTTGAATCGTATAAATTTTTTCATTTAAACTATACATATAATGTCGTTATCAATTTTTGACTTAAAAGGAAAAACAGCTCTTTTAACAGGGGCCACACATGGTTTGGGAATGTCTATGGCTACAGGTTTGGCCAACGCGGGTGCTCAAATTATTATCAATGATATTTCTGCTGAAAAACTTGAACTTGCGTTGAAGGAGTATGCTGAAAATGGAATAGAAGTAAAAGGATACCTGTTCGATGTTACCGACGAAGAGGCTGTAAAAGCCGCAATTGGAAAAATGGAGTCAGAAGTTGGACCGATTGATATTCTCGTAAATAATGCGGGAATAATAAAACGCACTCCTGTAATTGATATGGAATTAGCCGATTGGGAGGCCGTAATAAGAATCGATTTAACCGGCCCTTTTATTATGTCTAAACATGTGGGGAAATACATGATTGAGCGCAGGTCGGGAAAAGTGATTAATATCTGTTCAATGATGAGCGAAGTAGGACGTGAAACGGTAAGTGCTTATGCTGCCGCAAAAGGAGGTTTAAAAATGTTTACAAAAAATCTGGCTACAGAGTGGGCAAAATTCAATATCCAGGTTAACGGAATTGGTCCGGGTTATTTTGCCACTACCCAAACAGCACCGATTCGCGTAGATGGTCATCCATTCAATGAGTTTATTTTAAGTCGTACCCCTGCGGCTCGATGGGGGGAACCGGAGGATTTACAGGGTGCAACTATCTTCTTATCATCGAAGGCGTCCGACTTTGTGAATGGTCATATACTTTATGTCGATGGAGGGATCTTAGCAACTTTGGGAAAAGCTTCAAATGAATAGGATTATGGAAATGAAAGAAAGAATATTCAACGAGGTAGAAAATAAATTAAAAGCACTGAATTTCGAGATTGTCAGTAGTGATAAAAGCAGACCGTGGGGGGGCTTTTTTGTGATAAACGAAAACCAGGCCGCTGACTTTGCCAAATTGTTTTTTGCAAGAATGGGTATAGAAGAGCTAAATATATCAGGAAAGTTAAGTCCTAAAATTTTGCTTGTTGCACCTGGAATGCGCCTTTCATGGCAATATCATTTTCGGAGAGCAGAGATTTGGAAAGTATTGGAGGGGGTAGTGGGGGTTATAAAAAGTCTTACAGATGAGGAAACAGAACTAAAGGAATATGGATCGGGCGAGTTGATAGAGCTAACACAAGGTGAACGGCATCGATTGGTGGGCCTGAAAGAATGGGGCGTAATAGCAGAGATATGGCAACATACAAATGCAAATAGTCCGTCTGACGAGGAGGATATTGTACGTCTACAAGATGATTTTGGAAGATAATTCAGTTCTGTAAAATGTTGATGTTTAGATCCTGTTGACTGATAAAGACAAATGTCTTTTACGGGAGCTCGATGTGCGGCAGAACCCTTTAAGGGGCAAAGTCTTTTCAGAAGGATTTTGCCCCGTTTTGTTTTGGTTAAATTGTGGATAATCTGATAGATGCAGTCGTATGTGTCGCTTACAGTTCCTTGGCTAAGTGTGGTTAAGTCCTATAAATTGTGTGCTTGCTTTAGTCGTTCCTGTGCGTTGGTGGTATTCCTTATTATAATTGAATTACTACAATTTTTCATTACAGGTATAAACGCTGCGGCTGCTTGCTGAACAGGCAATTAGATAATCTTGTGATTTTAATTAACGAGGTGGTAGCTTTTTCCAGATTTAATACACAAATCAGCCTAAAATTGTAAAATCCTAAAAACTAAAAAATTAATTGCTAAATCGATTTAGTGTGACTAATTTTGAGTAGGCGCTAATGCACCGAAGCTGGAGGCTTTATTCTAGTTATAGAACGATAATTAAAAATTACAGAGAAATTTTAGTTTTTTTTTGCGCTTTCATTTTTGACCCGTGGGTGTACCAGGCTATTAAGCAGTCGACAGTTAAGTTATCTTGAAAGCCAGGCTTCTAGGACCTTGGAAAGCATTTCAATGCAGCAGACGGGGTTGTGTAAGTGTTATGGATCTCAGGTAAAAAATTATAAACCTAATTACTTCATTATATGCAAATTTTTACACAGCCAAATGTTCTCCGATTTTCCAATATGCCAATTGGAATTTGTAGTTTTTATCCCGTTAAACTGCTTGTGGTTTGCTTGATTTTCCTTTTTATGGGAATTCAATCCTCAAACGCTCAATCTTTTGTTCATCCTGGTATTTCACACAAACAATCCGATTTGGATAGGATGAAGATGATGGTGAGGGCAGGTAAAGAACCGTGGAAGAGTTCATTTGACAACATGGCGTTAAGCCCGTTGGCAAGCTACAATTATGTAGTAAGAGGCAGTAGCTCAAATACTGTAATTAACCAGACGTTAAACAGCGAGTATAGTAAAATAAAATTTGACGGATTAGCTGCTTACTATAATTCACTTATGTGGTACATCACCGGCGATGTACGGCATGCACAAAAAGCGGTGGAGATTTTAAATGCTTGGGTAAATGTCAAGCGATTTGTTTCAGACGGTACCACTGCATTGAATGCCGGCAGGGTTGTATGGAAATTGCTTGAAGGTGCAGAAATTATTAAAAGCACGTATCCTGGCTGGCAACAAGCCGATATTGATAAATTTAAAGCAATGCTGGTATATCCAGGTTACTCCACAACACTAGTGCCAACGGCAGCTATTAATAGTTCTGACGTTACTTTCTACTGGTATATGTACAATGGAGACCCCGGGCGTCATGGAAACCAAGGTGTTTTTGCTTGGCGTGGGATTATGGCAATGGGTATCTTCATGGATAACCGCACTATGTATGATAGGGCATATAGATATTTGACAGCGCAACCTCACCGTCCAGACGATCTTCCTTACGTATCCGGCCCGCCTATCGTTTCAGAAACAAAGACTGCATCAAATCAATATTTTGACACGTATTCACCAATAGCTCCATTTCAACAAACGACTATTCCTGATTATGGTTATGATGACCAGATTCAGTATTATATTCATGAAAACGGGCAAAACGAGGAGGCTTCCCGTGACCAGAGCCATCCCATTACTGGTGTATCCATAATAAACACAATGGCAGAAATGGCATGGAACCAGGGGGATGACATGTATAGCTATCTTGACAACCGTATCCTTTTAGGTTTAGAGCATGCGTTTCGTTATAATGTTTCCCTTAATTATTCTTTTCCCGACCAGTCAACTCCATGGGAACCGACGCTAGAAAATGGAGAATTTATAAGCCGGAGAAGTCGGAGCGGCCGTTGGACATCATTAAAAATGAATCCGTACAGTGAGGGAGACTTTACCCGGATGACAAGAGGGGAACTTTTTAAATCGGACCAAAGCCCTTTTCACGAAATGGTACTTGCTCATTACCGGGACAGAATAGGCCTTACCTCAGACAAGTTCAAATGGACCCAAAGAGCTTATGACATTTCACTAAATGAATTTGGATATGAAGGACCGGGATTTGAAACCGATCATCCCGGATACGGTGGCCTCACCTTTCACAGAGCAAAGCTGTCCCCTGGAGACCCTGTTCAATCGTTTGTAGACGGACAGCCTGTTTATGGAACGAATAACATTCTTGCTACAATTGAGGCAGAGAATTATGATTTTTTCACTTCGGGTGGACAGGGAAAAACCTATAATGATTTAGACAATGGAAATACGGGCGGTGCTTATCGAACTTCCGAGGCCGTTGATATTGCTGTTTGTTCAGAAGGCGGCTATGCTGTGAACAATATGCAGCCCGGTGAATGGATGAATTTTACCGTCGCAGTTCCAAAAACCGGCTTTTATAAAATTGCTATTCGCTATTCTTCAATAAATTCAAATGGTAAAATACGATTTGATTTTGATGGTGTGAATGGAACCGGTGAAGTAGCCGTACCTTTTGGCGGCGACAATTCAACTGGTGCTGATGATTGGAAAGATCTTGTTGTGAACACGGTAACGCTGCAAGCAGGTATACAAAGCATGCGCATTTATGTCGGAGGCACAGAAACTGCGTTTAATCTCAACAAAATTAGCGTCACTGAAGTTGCCCCTACACAAGCTCCTGCCGCTCCTTCGTTACTCATGGCAAAAGCCGGTAGTGGTCAAATCGCCCTTAGCTGGAATGCTCCTGTCGGTGCTGGTAGCTATAAAGTAAAACGCGCCACTACCAGTGGTGGGCCTTATATCACCATTGCCACCGTTGATACAACTGTTCATACCAACATCGGTTTATCTAATGGCGACACTTATTATTATGTCGTTTCTGCTGTGAATGCGCTGGGAGAAAGTGGTAACTCCGCTGAGGCAACTGCTACTGCAACTGATGCTGTCAGCCTTGTTGAAGATAATTTTGAAACTGGTTTAGGTAGTCTTGTAACCGGAAGAACACCGGAAGTTGCAACCATCGGCAATCGTGTATTTCAACCTTCGTTTACAGGAACGCCTTCTCCCAACACCGTTGTTAACGGCAGCGCGCAAATATCAACCGTTATGGCGGAGGTAGTGGATATTTCAAGCGCTGATGGGTATACCAAGCCGACTTATATTAACATTTCTGGCAGCTTTAACGAAGGGACGCTCCTTAATAATACACCGACGACTCGTCCGGCCCGTGGTGTTTATTTTGGATTTTGGCCTTCCATTGCTTCAAGTACAGTTACGTTCGGGTTTCAGAACATGCAAGGTGTTTTTGTAAATCCCGAAGATGGTGAACTAGTCCTTTGGAATGGAAGCGGTAGTTCAACAGACAAACCGGTACAATCACTTTCTTATGAAGGAACCTGGGATGCTTCCGCACAGCATACCATCTCTTATACCATCAATACTACCACAGGTAACATTTCCGATTTTGTATTGGATGGTGTCAGTTATTTGTGGAACAAGACAAATATTTTTACAGAGGCCAACACTAAATATGCAGGCTTTGGTACTTCTGGCGCATCCACAGGTCAATACGGTAATATCAGCAGCTTTAAAGTAAAAGATAACAAGGTGTGGAATGAAGTAGTTCGTACTTCGCAAACCATCAATTTTCCTGACTTTAGCGATAAGAAAATAGGGGATGCCGATTTCAATATTGATGCTTCCGCAAGTTCCGGGCTTCCATTAACATATGTAAACTCTACGCCATCTGTAGCAACTGTTGCTGCCGATGGTATAGTGCATATTGTCGGACCAGGAACAGCTACCATTACCGCATATCAATCCGGTAATACAAGTTACGAAATGGCAACTGCTGTTAGTCGTGTGCTAACCGTTACTAAAGATGGAAGTACCGAAACAAGGTTATTATTACAGGATGATTTTACCACTTCATCAGGAACAGGAAATGTTACAGGCCGTACTCCTGAAGTAGCAACTATTGCCAGCCGTACCTATCAAAAGTCCTCTGCTGCTGCTTCTACTGCTAACACTGCAACAGTTATTAATGGCGTGGCAAAGATGAACGCCAATATTGCGGAGATGATTGATTTGGCAAGTGTAGCTGGGTACATAAAACCTACTTACATCAATATCTCCAATACGTTTGATTTAGGAAATATCACCAATCCTTCCACTCCCCGTGCTGGTCGTGGCGTATTTCTTGGTTTCTGGTCGGCTATTTCAGCTTCAGGTGACGCTATAACAAATATGCGTGGTGTAGTTGTTAATCCGTTGACTACAGCGGGTCAGGTTCAGCTTTGTCTTTGGAACGGCGGAGGCAGCACAGGAACGCCATTGCAGATATTGCCTTACAATGGTACCTGGAACAATGCGATTACACACACCATGTCCTATACGGTGAATACAACAACCGGCAATATATCCGATTTTGTTCTTGATGGTGTGTCTTACACCTGGAATACTGTTAACATCTTTAACGCAACGAATACGAGATATGCGGGTTTTGGAGCAAATGGTGCAAGTAGTACGCAATTTGGAAATGTGAGTAGTTTCAAGGTGATGAATGCTGCACCACAATTAGCACAAACTATTACTTTCCCTGCCATTACAACCAAACAAAACGGCGATACTGACTTCAATCCACGAGCAACTGCTTCTTCAGGCAATCCAATTACTTATTCAAGTTCCAATACAGCCGTTGTAACCATTGTTGATGGACTGGCACACATCGTTGGAGAAGGTACTTCTACAATTACTGCTACGCAAGCAGGTAACAGCGATTATCTGCCAGCATCTGCCGCACAAACGGTAACGGTCAAAACAGGTCAGACTATTACATTTAATTCTTTAGATAGTAAATATGTTGGCGATGCTGACTTCAATCTCACGGCCACTGCTTCATCTGGTTTGCCTGTAACGTACACAAGTTCTAATAATTCTGTAGCAACCATTGTAAACGGTAACCAGGTTCGCATTGTTGCACAGGGTAATGCAACGATTACAGCTATTCAGGCTGGGGATACGGCGTACGCGGCAGCTACTAACCAAACTCAATTACAAGTTGTAAAAAAGGTTAATCAGTCAATAACATTTGATGCACTGACAGCAAAGCGGGTGGGGGACGCTGATTTCAACCTTAGTGCCACAGCCACTTCAGGTCTTCCGATTACCTATACAAGTGGTGATGAGAATGTAGCCACCATTGTGAACGGTCAGGTTCATATTGTTGGTGAAGGAACTGTTTTAATTACAGCTTCACAAGCAGGAGATAACAAATACAACGTTGCTACTTCTGTAACACAAACACTCACTGTTACCAAGCAAGACCAAAACATTACGTTCAATGCTCTGCCGGCAAAACAAGTAGCGGATGCCGACTTTAATGCAGGTGCGTCAACGTCCTCGGGATTACCCTTAACCTACACAAGCTCTGATGAAAGTGTAGCAACTATCGTGAATGGTCTCATTCATATTGTTGGAGTAGGAATAACTAATATTACTGCTTCACAAGCAGGCAACAATCACTTCAAGGCCGCAGCATCTGTCACCCAATCTCTTACTGTAAACAAGGAGTATTATGTAGATGCAGATAAAGATGGATTCGGATCTCACACAATCGCTTTATTGCCACTAAATGAAGCTCCGGAAGGTTATTCTACCAATAACACTGATTGCAATGATAATGATGTAACAGTACATGAACCTCAACAGTTCTACGTGGATGCTGATAAAGACGGATTTGGTTCTACTACAACAGTAATGTTCTGTTCATCGGTTGCTCGGGAAGGATACGCTAAAAACAATACTGATTGTGATGATACAAAGCTTTTGTATGCAGATATGGATGCGGATGGATTGGGAGCAGGTTCTCCTGTTGCTTGTGGTGTTGCTAATAACAATGATTGCGATGATACCAATCCCCGCCAGCTAACAGTAATCATTCCAGACGTTTATGTTGTAAATGCTGACATGGATGAGAAGAATACCATCTACAAAGGATATGGTCCTGCTACGTTAACTATTAAAGGAATGCCAACCGGAGGTACCGCTCCCTATACTTACAAATGGAGCACGACAGAAACAACACAAGCAATTGTTATATCTGCAGCAGGCACTTATACGGTAGTGATAACCGATGCAAAAGGATGCAGTACTTCGACATCTATCACAATTAAGACAGTTGATGTAACCTGCGGAAATAACAACGATAAGGTGATGATTTGTCATAACGGCAAAGTTATCTGCGTTGCTTCCAATTCTGTACAGGAACATTTGAATCATGGAGACAGATTAGGATTCTGCAGTGTACCATCAACTACGGCAAAAAATCCAACGCTTAAAGACGTAGTAGAAGTAGAGACTGCAGATAACGTGATTGTTTATCCCAATCCTGCCACTGATAATGTAAAAGTTTCTGTAACAGCTATTCAAACCGGTGCTACAATGCAATTGTTCAGTGCAAATGGTACGTTGGTCTATTCTGGTATAGTAACCAATCTTATTGAAACTATTCCGGTTCAAAAACTCCCGACAGGACTCTATTATTTAAAGGTGATGAACGGCAGACAAATCGTAATTAAGAAAATTGTGAAGAATTAATTGGAAATCGTTTTTTAATAACGCAAGCAATCATATAGCAACGGAAGGGTTTCTATCCGCTTCCGTTGCTATTATAAAAACCGTTCCCTCCTTGCAAGTATAGGGGGGCCTGAATCGACGTGATGTGTGATTTCTCGGCCATCATAAAGGCAGCTGTTATCACCAATTTTCCAATAAAAAAGATCGAAAGCATACATTCAATTGTATAAGCTCCATTGGTTATAATAGCTTTAGCGAGATCCTGATTGAAGTGGCACAGGAATGGAGAATGAAGTCAGGAAAGATTATAAAATGCCATTATTTGGATCAGGTTTTTGGACCTGTAACTATTGCTGGAACTGAAAAAATAGTATGACTACGGGGAAGCTGAATTGATGCCAGGCTATAATACCTTTCGTCCGTGAGGCTCGGATTTTAAAAGCTTGGACTGATATGACTCGAAGTTTGAAGTAGAAGTTATGTTTTTAAGTATACTGAGAGACTGGACTTAATGTTTTTATTCGGTTTATAATATATATTATAAGCATGGCAACTATAAAAATGACAGGCCGGCGTTCACTGGCTTTACCCAATTTGCAATCGTTGTTTTTAGTGTTTTAATGAGTCTTGAGCGTCTTTTATATATCTCGCTGTAGGGTCTCCGGGGTAGTAGCGAATTCAAAGGCACAAAATTATTAATGATTTTTGGAGCTGTGCTTATTACTTATGGCCTGTTTTTATATGACAAAAGATATGAACGAATATACCAGAAGTACAAAGATCATGCTTTTGCAAATAGTCAATTGGGGCAAATGTTTGCTGTTTTTACAATACTACTTTATATTGCTTCTCCATTTATAATCATTTACTTTAAAAGATTAGAGTCATGAGTGCTTTGACGCTTTGGACATAATATAACCTTATCAAAAAGTTTGAGTAACAAGAAAAGGGTTTGATTTAATTTCATTATTATTAAGTGCGTGTTTCGATGGTGGTCTTCAAAAAAACTAATAGCGAAGAGGAAACTGAAAACGAAATAAGGAATCCATTGTCATTTAGATACACGTTTAGTTTTAATAAACTTAGTCCATATCTGTTCGTAAAGAAACACACCTATTGTTATACAGTAACATCTTCCTTTAATTTTGGAGAACGAAATTTAAGAAAAGATTCACTTGCAAGTGTGAACGGTGTTTTAGTGTGCGAAAAGAATTTAGAAAGAAGGGACTTTTGTATTAGTCTAAACACGAGGAACCCAATAAGTTTGATAAGAAAAGTGAATTAACCTTAACATTTTCATTAATAAAGCCTTCGCAGTCAGAAAAAAATGAAAAAATGAAAAAAAAACTTACTAAATCGGTTTAGTTATTCTATATTTGGGTAACGAACTAAACCATTATTGATGAGTACATATTACAGGAATCTCTGCGAACTTTTTCGATCCTCTTATGACGACTAAGTAAAAAATTATTAAAATCTAAATACTTAACTAACTTATTTAATCAATTGAAGCATGAAGAATAATTCTACGCGCGCTACTAGCAATGCCTTGCTGTTTTTTTATGTGCGGTCATTAGAGCGCTCCTGCAGGCGTTTCTACTTACTGTTAATCATGAGTACGATTCTTTCTAATGGAATTTTTGCTCAGTCCAAAGTGGTCACCGGTGCAGTGACAGATGAAAAGGGAGAAACTCTTCCGGGTGTTGGGGTTGTTGTGAAAGGTACTCAGACTGCCACTACTACGTCCGGTGATGGGAAGTTTTCTATCAGGGTTACAGGTAATAATTCGGTGCTTGTTTTTTCTTATATAGGTTTTGCTAACCAAGAAATTTTAGTTGGATCAAAGAGTACTGTTGTTGTTGCTTTAAAGGAAAATGTTTCAGCTCTTACTGAAGTTGTAGTTGTCGGGTATGGCTCTGTTCGCAAACCTGATTTAACGGGAGCTGTCGGTGTGGTTAATATGGCTGATGTAAACAAAGCTCCGGTTGTTTCGGTTGATGAAGCCCTTGCCGGTAGAATTGCAGGTGTTCAGTTAATATCACCAGATGGCCAACCAGGTGCAGTTTCGGACATACAGGTTCGTGGGACAGGGTCTATAACACAAAGTTCAAGCCCTCTTTACGTAGTAGATGGTTTCGCTCAGGAGGGGAACGCATTAAATACAATTAGTCCTAATGATATTGAATCCATAAGCGTTTTGAAAGATGCTTCTTCGACAGCTATTTATGGATCAAGAGGTGCTAATGGCGTTGTAGTAATTACAACAAAACGTGGTACAAGCGGAACGCCGAAAATTGCCTACAATGTTTATGCGGGCACTCAATCAAATATTTCAGAAATGAAAGTGATGAGCGCATATGACTTTGTTCGCTTGCAGATAGACATTGATCGTGATTATGGAAAGGCTGCTTATTTAACAAATGGCCGGACTCTTGATTCCTATAAAAATTCACCAAGTATTAACTGGCAAGATAAGGTGTTTCAGTCAGCTCCTTTCATGAATCATAACTTAACGTTATCTGGACAGGCTGATAAAACAAATTATTATATATCAGGAAACTATGTGGACCAGACCGGACTTGTTGTGGAAAGTGGCTTTAAACGCTATCAAGGACGAGTTACAATTGATCAGCAGGTTTCTAAAAACTTCAAGGCAGGTGTAACTGCCAACTATGCATCAACCAAGCAGTTTGGTAATACTCCGCGCCAACAAGCAATAGGTGTTCCTTCCAATGGTACGGGATCAGGCACGAATAGTGCTGAATTTAATTTGATGTTTACGATATGGAGCTCCCGGCCAGTGAATGCTTCGGGTGACTTAAGTGAACTCGAGAATGAGTTTTCTGACGCCGACGAGGCTTCGCCAAGAGCTCAGGATCGGATCAATCCTTACTTATTGGCTTTAAATAGCAATAATATAACAGCTGAAAATACACTTCAGGCAAATTCTTTTCTGGAATACACATTTTTGAAGGATTTTAAATTGCGAAGCACTTTCAATGTTAACAATGTTGCAAGGAAAATTACCGCATTTAACAACCAGTATACACGTGGAGGAAGTCCTTTTACTATTCAGGGCAGGCTAAACGGGATTAACGGCAGTATTGATGATGTCGGAACTTATAGTTTTGAGAATGTAAATACCCTGGCATACAAGAAAATAATTCGTAAAGATCATACAATTAATGGCCTAGTTGGATTTAGTAATCAGGTTATTAAATCGGACAGGAACCTGTTTTCAACGACCTTTATACCTAACGAGAATTTAGGTATAAATGGAATTGATGAAGGAATTGCTCTTCCAACCACGGTTACTGCAGGTCAAAATAATCTGGCTTCCTTTTTTAGTCGTTTAGACTACAACTATAAATCAAAATATATTCTCACAGCTACCATGCGGGCAGATGGCTCATCGAAGTTTCCTTCCGAAAACAGGTGGGGGTATTTCCCGTCCGCAGCAGCTAAATGGAGACTTTCTGAAGAGCGCTTCATGAAGGGTTTAAGTAAAGTATTGAGTAATGCGAGCCTAAGAGCTAGTTATGGCCTGGGTGGAAACAATCGTGTAAGTGATTATCAATACACTGCACCTATTAATATTAGTAACACGGTGGGTGGTACACGGTCATCTTTTAATAACTCAATTCTACCAGGTGCAACACCAGGAGCCATGGAGAATCCTTTCTTAAAATGGGAGACTTCTTCAATGTTAGATATTGGCCTTGAAGCCGGATTTCTGAATAATCGCTTTAGTTTAGAAATCGATTATTATAATAAGAAAACTTACGATTTGCTGCTAAATGCAAATCTTCCAACAAGTATAGGCTTTACGCGTATTGTTGAAAATATTGGAGATATTCAGAACGAAGGTTTGGAGTTATCGTTCAATTCAACTAATATCAAAAAGAAAAACTTTTCATGGAATACTAATCTAAATATAACATTTGCCAGGAATGAAGTTTTAAGTCTTTCAAGAAATGAACGTGTTCTAGGTTCTTCTCCAAGATTTAGTTCTGTGTATACAAATCCTTTATATATAGCTCAAGTGGGCCAGCCTATCGCTCGTTTCTTTGGGTATATATCTGATGGATTATATCGTTTGGAAGATTTCGACGTAAGTCAGAATGGGGCATTTACAAATTATAGATTAAAACCTACTGTGCCGACTTTTAACAGTGCGACCCAACTTGTACAGCCTGGTGATATGAAATTTAAAGATTTGAATAATGACGGTGTTGTGGATGCCGGAGATCTTACCATCATCGGTAATCCTAACCCAAAGCATATGGGTGGTGTTTCCAATAATTTCACCTACAAAGGATTTGATCTGAATGTGTTTCTACAATGGATGTACGGAAACCAGGTATACAATGGAAATCGTACAGTACTGGAGGGAGGGAGCCAAGGTGATAACAGAAATTTGGGATTAAATATGTTTGCTCAATATGCAGATTATTATACAGTAGAAAATGATGACGCTGAATATGGGCGCCCATTGATGAATGCATTTGGTCCGAGGAACTATAGTACACGATTTATTGAGGATGCTTCATACCTGCGCTTGAAAACAGTGAATTTAGGATACAATCTTCCTCAACGGTTGGTGAATAAAATTAAAATGGCAAATGCAAGAGTATACCTGTCGGCGCAAAATTTAAAAACTTGGACCAATTATACAGGACCTGATCCTGAGGTTTCCACCCAGAACAGTTCCACCACTCCTGGGTTCGATTACTCACCATATCCAAGAACACGGATGCTTGTATTCGGGACAAATATTACATTTTAGTATAAACTAAAAATTAAAAGATTATTATGAAACGATATATAATTTTGATGATTTTCATCTGTAACCTCATTCTATTAGGTTCATGCAAGAAGTATTTAGATCAGCAGCCTGTTGATTATCTGAGTCCGGGTCAGTTTTATTCTGAGAAATGGCAGGTAGATTATGCTCTTACAGCTATTTACTCTAATTTAAGGAGTAGTGCATTGGCTGAGAATTATATGATCTTTGCTAATGCTCCTACCGACGAGGGGTATCGCAGAGATCAGCAGGCTAGCTCACCCACTGCGTTTACTACTATTCCAGGGAATGGACAAGTCAATAGTCATTGGAACACTTGCTATCAATCTATAAATTATATCAATATTTTTTTAAAGAATATTGGTAATGCAAGTGGATCAGTTTCTCAGGAAGACATAAATAAAGCGAGAGGTGAGGCATTGTTTTTACGAGGCTACTATTATTTCATGCTTGTACAATGGTTTGGTGGAGTTCCCCTACGAATAGAGCCTCCCCTGACAGTCGAAGAAGGTCAAATAGAACGAGCATCAGCAAAACAAGTGTATGATCAGATCATAACAGATATGACAGAGGCTGAAGGTTTGCTGCAAAACCAAACTCGTGCCTCATTAGGTTATACAGAGCGAGTTACCAGGGAAGCTGTTCAAGGTATTCTTGCAAGAGTATGCCTACATGCAGCTGGGGCTCCTGTGAATGATGTTGCGAGATATGCGGAGGCAAGAGCTTGGGCATTAAAAGTAATGACTAACTATCCAACAACTCTGGGGAATTTTTCGCAGATATTTATTGACGAGGCACAAAACAGATATAACTCGGAAGTTATCTGGGAACTTGGCTATATGTATTCAGGTCCTGATGCAAATCAAAATATGGGGGGACCTGTCGGAAATGTAAACGGTGTTAAAATGTCGTCCGAGATCGGTCAGGCGGTGCCCGTTGGGGCCAATGGAGTTTATGCTATTGATACTGGATTTGCACTGGGTAATATGCTGGTACATGCACGTTTATATAAAACATATCTGCCCGGCGATTTGCGTAGAAACAGAACTGTCGCCAATTATCATTGGCCAACAGTTACAGTATCAGCGTCTCCTGTGCCTGCTAGAACTTACTTTGATGATAAGGTGGTTTGGGGGAGATATCCCGGTAAGTGGAGAAGACAGGAAGAGGGTCCTATAAGCAGGCGACAAAGAGGGAATAGTGAATCTAATTTTCCTTTATTAAGATATGCAGACGTTTTGTTAATGTTTGCTGAAGCGGAGAATTATGTAAATGGTCCTACTTCTGCTGCGTATAATGCAATAAATTTAGTCCGTAAAAGAGCTTACAGCACCAGTCCTATGGTAGAAAGTATCACTGTAGAAAATGCGACATCAACTACTTTCAATACCGGAGCAATTCCCCTAATAACGCTTTCGGGAGGAGGAGGCGCCGGCGGTGTTCTACGGGCTTTTGTTGGGGGAACTAATGAGCCCACAGGTTTACTTCCAAATAAGCTTAGTATCGCGGTTGTCGAACAAGGAATGAATTATACTTCGAATCCGGTAGTTACTATAAGCAGAGGGAATTGGGCTGCTGGTAGAGCTTACGCAATAGGCGATTATGTAATTATGCCTGATCCATCTACTTCTCTAGGGATCGGAAGATTATATAGAGTTACAACAGCGGGAACTTCTACAGCAGTGCCACCCACCAATACCTTTGGATCTTCAACGGCAGCAACTACAGGTGCAGTATTCTTATATTCAGGTGAAGCTCCGAGAGTTACAGTTACCCGTTTTATCCCTGCACCTAACTCTTCTGATCTTCAGAGCGGCTTATCTAAACCTCAATTTTTAGCGGCTATTCAAAATGAAAGATATCTTGAGCTTGCCTTTGAATGTCTGCGATATCAGGATTTAAAACGCTGGGATATTATAGTTGCAACAGTTAGAAGTTTAATTAGCGACGTATTAGGTTCAAATGCTACATACCCAAGTATTTATGCGACAGGTGATGTGGCTGCGAGGCAGCCATCCGACAATATTAATGAACAAAATATTATCTGGCCTATACCTACCAGCGAGATCAACTTAAATAAAAAGATTGTACAAAATCCGGGTTATTAGACTAAAAAAGATGAAAAATTATAAATTTCTTTTACCAATTTATTTTATGGCTTCAATATATGGTTGCAAAGAAGCAGCTCTAGAAGCTCCGGATTTCGATGTAACTGTAGAAAAAACAACTTTTGCTGTGGCAGAAGATATTGTATTTACTCTTAAAGGTGACCCGGATATGATTACTTTTTATTCAGGGCAGCCAGGAAAGGAATATGATAAGTTGGAAAGAATTACTGATCCTCAAGCCACAAATCAACTAGGGTTTGCAGTTAAGTATAATGATAATTTCACCAACGCTGCTATCAATCAGCCAAGAAATCTGAGCGTATTCGTTTCCAACGAATTTAATGGAAAGTGGAACGATTCCGCCAGTGTTGTGAATGGGAATTGGATCGACATTTCTAACAGAGTCACCTGGCCTTCTGTAACAAGTACATCTGTTGTTACAAGTCTGTTCGACGTTTCGGACTTTCGAAGTCCAAGGGATACGTTCTTTGTCGCATTCAGATATAAGAGCAGTCCTTCATCTGCTACTTCAAAAGCAAGAGCATGGCAAATGTCTAATTTTAAGTTCAATAATATAGGTTCAAATGGCTTGGTTTACTTCAATGGAATAACCACAAATAATGTTACTTCCGCTAACGATAACCGGTTGGCCGGTTTCAATGCATACAGTTTTAAAGGGAGTTCTGTTAAAGATTCATTAAAATGGAACCTTGACGCAACTTCAACTTTTCCTACCGGCGTGGATGGTCTTAGTGATGAGGATTGGTTGATTTCAAGGCCTTTTAAGATGTCGAGTATTATTCTTGATCGGGGAGTTTATATAAAGAAGAGATTGGATGTTGTGAATTCATACCGGTATAAATATACCTCTCCCGGAACCTATAATGTAACCTTTGTCGCAGTGAATTCAACTGTTGAAGGGGGTTCAAAGTCAACTGTTAAACGGTTGACACTTACTATTGAGTAAAGTCAGGATTAACATTAGTGAATCCAATGACTATATTCAGCACCTAGTAAGGTGTGTAATCACAATTTCATTTTTAATATTAATAATATGAAAAAATTAACTTTAATATTTCTCTCAATTTTAGGGGTAATGTCTTGTAAAAAAGAAGAAGGGATACCCCCGAGTTTATCGTTCACAGTGAATGCCAGGGCGGTAAATGAAACACCTTTTATTATTACACCTCCACTAAGCGATAGTGATGGATCGTTCAGTTACACAAGCAGTAATTCGGCAGTGGCTTCGATATCAGATAATACTGTCACGATAAACGGTATTGGAGAAACAACTATAACCGCTACTCAATCTACTTCTGGAGGTTTTTCCGCTGGTGCAGTTGAAGCGACCTTTAAAGTACTTACTGAAGGACAGTTAGAAATAGGACAATGGCATCAAGGCGGTGTAATATTTTATCTAAATGCTACTGGCGGGGGTATGGTGATCTCCGATCAGGATGTAGCTTACGCTCCCTGGAGTAACGGTAAGCTTGTAATTGTTGGTACTGCAATTCCACTTGGAACAGGGTTAGCAAATACCGATAAGATTATTACGTCAATGGGTGGAGAGGGTGATTATGCTGCTTGGTGGGCCAAAAAATATAATGGCGGAGGATACACAGACTGGTATCTTCCAAGTGTTGAAGAACTTGCAATAATTCGCTCAAGAAAAGATAAGATTGGAGGGCTTAAGGAAACTAATTATTGGTGTTCTACAGAATATAATAGTCACAATACTGGTTCAGGCACACCTATAAGCCATGCATATTTTATATATTTTGATCCCTATAAAAAAGATTCAGCCAATTTTACAAACATGAAAGCATATGATGGGCAGACGGTATGGATAAATAATACATTTAAAGAGAGATTTAATTTTGCTGTTAGAGCAGTACGTTCCTTTTAAGCATGTTTTGAATATAAGTTCCCCACATACTTAAAAGGATGTGGGGATCAAATTCTCTGAAGATTAAATCGAAAAGTCCGAAAAAATAAAGGTTACTCCCAACCCATGTTTAAGTTCTTGTTTATTTCCTCAGATTTCTTTCTCTGGTGCTACGGTCATTAATCATGGAATTCTTAATCTATCCACGACAAAAATGAGATCCAGTTGCATTATTAATAAAGGGGAACGAAATACCAAAGGACTTTTTGAAACGTGTTGAAGATATTTGATAAAAAATAATTAATGTAAGATGAATTATTTATTATTGTAAGGCTGATTAGTATTTACACTTTCAGGTGTCATATGATTCTAGAAAGTTTTATTAATTAGAAATATAGATGAAAAAAAAGATTTCAATAGGAGATATCGCTAAACATTTGAATATTTCGAAAACATCTGTTTCGTTTGTTTTAAATGGAAAAGCTCGCGAGAAGCATATCAGCGAAAGTCTTGAGAAGAAGGTTTTAACCTATATTAAAGAAGTAGGCTATAAACCGAATGCCTTTGCACGGGGGTTGCGTACCGGCAAGACCAAGATTATCGGTATGTTGGTCGAAGATATCTCTGATCCTTTTTTCGCCAGTATAGCTCGCATGATTGAGGAAGATGCCGACAAAAAGGGATACAGAATTATCTACAGTAGTACAGAAAATGATACCGAAAGAACCAAAGCGCTGATCCATATTTATCGCACCAGGCAGGTTGATGGCTATATTATTGCTCCGCCACCCGGAGTTGAGGAAGATATAGAATCGTTAATGCATGATAATCTGCCTGTAATATTGTTCGACCGATATTTTCCTGATCTGCAAACAGACAATATTGTGGTAGATAATTTCCAGGCATCTTATAATGCTGTTCAGCATTTCTTTGTTAATGGCTATAAAAATGTTGCCTTTGTAACGCTTCCCTCAGAACAAATACAGATGAAGGAGCGACTTAACGGTTATCAGCAAGCGATAAACGAGAGGAAAGACAAGGCTTATATTAAGAAGATCGGATTTCATGATGAGCATAGTTTGATTGTAAATGAAATCGAGGAATTTCTTAAAGCCAACAAAAGAATTGACGCGGTTTTTTTTGCTACCAACTATATTGCCGATGCGGGACTCGAAGCAATACGAGATCTGGGTCTGTCTATTCCTAATGATCTGGGTGTTATCGTTTTTGATGACTGCCGCCTATTTAGATTATTTACCCCCTCAATAACTGCCATATCGCAGCCTATTAAAGAAATATCAGAGACTATTATAAAACTTCTTTTAAGTAAGCTCTCTTCCCCATCTAAAGCGTTAGAGCCAAACACAGTAGTGATTCCTACGTCCTTGATTATAAGAAATTCGTCCCGCCAGGTTTCCATAGAAGCGTAAGTGCTTTTAAAGGTTTTATAAAATAATGGAGCTTTTTAGCAAAAATAACTAAACCGATTTAGTATTTTTGTTTAACTTTTTTAATTTTAACATACATGATATTAATTGCTGACGGAGGATCCACTAAAACAAGTTGGTGTGTGATTGACAGTGTTCAAGAAAGATCTTATTTCGAAACAGAAGGCTATAATCCTTATTTTGTAAGCAGCGAATATATCATTGCCTCATTAACACGCAAATTGCCTGCCGGACTGAACCCGTCGGACATTAGGGGGATTTATTTTTATGGTGCAGGAGTTCAGAATGAGAGCAAGGCCAAAGTGATTAAAGACGCGCTGGGAGATATCTTTCTTAATAGTGTTGTATTTGTTGGACATGATCTGCTGGCATCAGCCAGAGCTTTATTAGGCGTTAATTCAGGGTTTGCGGCTATTCTCGGGACCGGAACTAATTCATGTTTATATAACGGCAAAAATATAACACATCATATCGATTCTGGTGCTCATATTCTGGGAGATGAGGGCAGCGGTTTTTATATAGGTAAAAAACTATTGATAGACTATATACGGGGTCAGATGCCTGTTGAAATATCTGCTAGCTTTAAGGAAATTTATCAGTTAACAGTTGATGATATTCATGAAGCAGTTTATAGCAAGCCTCTCGCTAATCGCTATTGTGCTGGATTTAGTAGGTTTATTAATGATGCTAATCTCAGTAATACTTACGTAAGAGATGTCGTGAAAAGCTCTTTTGATGATTTTTTTAGAAAAATTGTCTCAAGATATCCAAAATATGAAGATTATACTTTTAACTGTGTAGGATCTGTTGGATATAGTTTCTCTGGGATTTTGACTGAAGTCGCGAAAGAGTGGGGAATGGAAGTAGGAAAAATTATAAAAACTCCTCTTCCTGATTTGGTGAATTATCATATGATTGAAGGGTCACTAACTGGGTTTGGAACTAATGTGGCCTCTTAATGAGGTTTTTGAATTGAAACTTTAGGCTCTAAGGTGTCTTTAAACAAGAGTTAATGCACCTGTCCGACATCGCAACTCAGTCAGTAAATTTTGATGTAATTGTTATATAATATCAGGTATTTAAATTAGTTGGTTTCTTTTAGGTCAATAGGGGAGAAACGAGGGACAATAGGTGAAAAGGCTGAGCCTGTTGAGCTATGTTTTTATTTAGTGAAACGAAGAAGTGGCTTTATTCAGAACCACCGAGTAACACGACTTGTTTCTTCCAGTACACAGGAAACATCGGCTAAACCTATTTGTTTATTTAGCTTTACCTACTGATCAAGAGTTTAAGAAAAAATTCTCTAGAAGGCTTTTGTTTCTTCAGCTTCTATTTCCGGTAGCCGGTAGTCAAAGTTTTAAACCTTCAAATGAAAATAAATCTTACTAAATCGATTTAGTTTGTTATGTTTGGTTCAGTAAACCGAGTTTTATAAAACGACATAGTATTAAAATTTTCTCTATAAATTGGTTAGTTCCCCGGCTTTTTGTATTCCCACAATAGGTCGGGGTTTTTATCGAATCTATAGAGGTTTTGTTCGTGTCGCTAATAACAAATATCAAGTATGTCTTGCAGATTGCTTTTTTTTAAAAGATTAAGTTTTTTTAGTCTAGTTTTACTAAACGCCTGTGCTCTTAGTCATAAAAACTCTTTCATCCCTCCCCAAAATTATGTATCACAGGTTTGGGTTTCAGATAACGGGGATGGCACTTACAAGAACCCTGTTTTATTTGCTGATTATTCTGACCCTGATGCTATTCGCGTTGGCGATGATTACTATTTAGTTTCGTCCAGTTTTAACTGTACCCCCGGCCTTCCGATTCTTCATTCCAAAGATTTAGTAAACTGGCGAATCATAAATTATGCACTCAAGAAGCAAGTTCCAAGTGATGTGTTTGATGTTCCGCAGCATGGCAAAGGCGTTTGGGCGCCTTCTATAAAATTCCAAAAAGGCGAGTTTTATATTTATTATCCTGATCCTGACTATGGGATTTACATGATCAAAACTAAAGACCCGGCAGGGGAGTGGTCTAAGCCGCTCTTAATGCTTCAGGGTAAAGGTATTATTGACCCGAGTCCTTACTGGGATGAAGACGGCAAAGCTTATTTGAGTATAGCCTGGGCAGGTAGCCGGGCGGGTGTAAATAGTCTGCTTACAGTTTACCGGATGAATACGGGAGGCACAGCTGTAATTGATGAAGGGCGAAATGTGTTTAGCGGTCATGATTTTCACCACGCAGTTGAAGGTCCTAAAATTTATAAGAGGAACGGCTACTACTATATTTTTGCTCCGGCAGGTGGTGTGGCTACGGGTTGGCAACTAATATTAAGATCTAAAAACATCTATGGCCCGTACGAAGAAAAGGTAGTTTTAGAACAAGGAAGTACCCAGATCAATGGGCCTCATCAGGGTGCATTGGTTGACACCCAGACTGGTGAGTCCTGGTTCCTGCATTTCCAGGATCGGGGCGCGTACGGAAGAATTCTTCATTTGCAGCCAGTAAACTGGATTAATGGCTGGCCCGTAATGGGGATGGATAAAGATGGAGATGGCAAAGGTGAGCCGGTATTGTCCTTTAGAAAGCCAAACGTAGGTAAGATATATCCCGTAAATACTCCTATAAAAAGTGATGAATTTAACTCTGATGCCCTGGGATTACAGTGGCAGTGGCATGCGAATCCGAAAGTAACATGGAGCATGCCTATTCAAAATGAGGGAGTGTTACGCATGTTTGCATTTCCGCAACCTGTAGGTTCTGTTAATCTATGGCCGGTACCAAACTTATTGCTTCAAAAGTTTCCGGCACCAGAATTTACCGCGACAACAAAAATTGAATTAAACATTGAATGGGATGTCTGGCAAAGTAAAAAGGCGGGCTTATTAATTATGGGGAATGATTACTCATATTTAGCGATATCGAAAAATGAAAAAGGATTCCGGGTATCTCATGTAGTTTGTACGGAAGCATTAAGTAATAAGGAAGAAAAAATAATCGCAGAAGCGCAACTCGCGAAAAAAGAAGTGTATTTGCGGGTAAACGTTAAATCGCCCGATGCTATGTGTACCTTCAGTTATAGCCAAGATGGAATAAATTTTAAAACTCTCGGTACTCCCTTTCAGGCGAAACCGGATAAATGGATCGGAGCGAAAGTGGGTGTGTTTGCGACAAGTAAGGCCGATGTACGCACCGGTGGATATGCGGATGTGGATTGGTTCAGGATAGAAAAATAGAATATTTCATAATATGAGTAAGGCTTTAATTACCGGCTTTTTGTTTTTTTTAGCAGCACCGGCATTCGCGCAGCAAATAAAAATACCCGCTGTTTTGTCCTCAGAGCACCCGCGTTTACTGGTGAATGCCAAAACCGGTAAATCAAATCTTGAGAAGCTGATTGCAGACAAGGAATGGGCGAAAAATACATTCGAAAAGGTTAAATCTACTATCGATCCTTACGTAAGGCGACATCAAACAGATCCGCAATGGATCGTTTCCCGTTTGCAGATGTATTGGAAGTCTAAAGCTACCGATGTTTATATTAAAGGTGGAGTGTATTCGCACGCCAGTGGCGAAGCTCCGGTTCCTACCGTGCGCTTTACCGGAACCAGGGATAATCAAACGATTTATGCCGCTCCAAAACTGGAGGATCTGCAACCGTATATGGACGACACTAAAGGTATTTATTTGATAAATACTACAAAACCAGGTCGTCCGATGGAATGGGCCGAACAGTCCAAAAGCGGAAGAATAATTGAATCGATTAATAGTCAGATAATGGGAATGGCGCAATCTGCCGCGTTTCTATATTGGTATACAGGTGAAGAGAAGTACGGGAAATTTGCATTCGATCTTTTTGATACGTACATGACCGGGATGTATTACCGAAAAGAGCCTATCGATCTCAACCATAGCCATAATCAAACACTGGTGGGCTTAACTTCTTTTGAAGTGATACATGAAGGTGTGTTGAATGAGTTGACCGGTACGTATGATTTCTTGCATAGCTATATTGAAAAGAATGCAAAAGATAAGCACGGTATGTATGTTGAGACCTTAAAAAAGTGGGCCGATATCATTATTAAGAATGGCGTCCCTTTCAACAACTGGAACTTATTCGAAGCACGTTTTGTTGCTATTATAGCTTTGGTGCTCGAAAATGATGGAAATTATGCAGACGGAAGAGGCTCTCACTATTACCTCAATGAAATCTTCAATAAAAATGCCATCAGGCAGTGGTCGTTGCCCAAACTTATTAATTACGGCTATGATATGAATACTGGTTTCTGGAACGAAAGTCCCGGGTATGCTTTTGGAGTAATGAAAGATTTTATAGAATTCGTGTCCTTATTTGATCAGGTATTGAATATAGATTTGCTTGAGCAGCTGCCTGTTTTGAAAAAAGCTGTTTTAGTTATTCCTGAGTATTTGTTCCCTAACGGATATACGGTAGGATTCGGTGATACATATCACAGCAGGCTTCCTTTAGAATCCGCTTATAAGCTGGTTGACAATGCACAAAAGAATAATAAACCAGAACAGGAAAAAATGTACACCAAGTTTATAAAGACAATGGAAGCTTTAGGTGGAGCGAGTTCAAATGGCACTCATAGGGTATCTGGTAATTTCACGTCTTTATTTGCTTCCGAAGCTGTCGTTCTTAAACAAGATATTAAAGCCGCTAAGCCAGGGGATTTCATAAGTTCGTCTTTTTATGCGCCTAATGTGAGTTACGTTGTACAGCGCAGTGGCCTTGACCCTTATTATGGTTTAATGATATCTCAGGCCGGATCAGAAGGTAATCACGCACATGCTAACGGGATTGCTATGGAACTTTTCGGAAAAGGTACAGTGATGGGAGCTGAGAAAGGTATTGGGACCTCGTATTTTCAGCCAGACTATAAGGAATATTATTCTCAATTTCCTGCTCATAATACTGTTGTGGTAGATGGCATTTCTTCTTATCCTGAAATGAGAAGTAATCATGGATTCGATTTAAAAAGTGGATATCCTGCAAGCGGTCAGAAGTCTGTATCAATTCCAACCGTAACTTATTCGGACGTCTACTTTTTAGAACCCGAAACGAATGCTGATCAACGTCGCTTAATGAGCATCGTAAGAATAGACTCAACAGCAGGATATTATGTGGATATCTTCCGGTCAAGAAAAAAAGAGGGAGGAGATAAACGCCATGACTATTTTTATCATAATCTCGGCCAGGAATTAATTTTGAATGATAGACAAGGCAAATCTCTTGCTCTTGCTCCAACAGAAAAGCTTGCTTTCGCTGATGGCGATCTTTTTGCTTACGATTATATCTACGACAAAAGCTCTGCTAGCACCAGTAATGATTTTAGCGCTATTTTTAAACTTAAGCTCCCTGGAAAAGAGCCATTGGCCATGAATATGTGGATGAAAGGTTACCCTGACAGGGAAGTATTTAAAGTTAAAACTCCTCCATCCAAGGCAGTAAGCAGAGGACTAGTAGCAGATTCAATTGCTAAACTTCCCATGCCGGCAGTTGTAGTTCGCCAAAGTGGCGAAGCCTGGACCCGACCATTCGTAGCAATTTATGAACCTACCGATAAAGCGGGCTCATCCATAAAGTCTATCGCATCGTTTGCTATTGAAAATACAAGCGAAGTTGGAGTAGGCTTACTGGTTGAACATAATTCAGGAAACAAAGATTACCTGTTTTCTTCAGCTGAAATGACGAAAATGATTTATGCAGATTTGAAAGTACTGGGTACGTTTGGTCTGATAAGAGTAACTGAGCAAGGAGTGCAGCAACTGTTTTTGGGTAATGGGACAGAAATAGAATGCGGAGCTTACACAATTCGGTCTATAACTCCCACAACTGTATCTTTAACAATAAACGGAAATTCCCTTTCCTTTACTTCCGATAAGCCAGTGATTTTTGCTATTCCAGATAATTATAGAAGCGTAAAAGAAATTTCACTTGTAGGTGAGAATGGTGATTTAGTTGTAAAGGGTAAGAGAAATAAGCGAAACGATACCGTGGTATTTAGCCTGCCCCCTATGAAATTAGATAGCTTGATAATAAAATCTCGATAGCCTCACGGTTATAGAAGGGACGTAAAAATCCAATACTAAGACTTGTTCTAACTAATGAGTTGTCAAATGCTGTTTTATTCAATCAGCCGTTGATAATATCTATTTTTCTAACTTCGAAACAACTTTTACAGTTGCCTTTCCAGCCGTGGGAATAATGAAAAAGGCAGCAAGGTATGCTACAGGAGACATTACACACCAGGAATGAAAAACTTTTAATAGCCACCCGTTTTCAAATCCATGATTACGAGCGATTGCAACCATAGCCATGATTAACGTCATTGGTAACACTACAAAGAAGGTCTGAATGAGTTTTATGCGTTTCGTTTTCAAATCTTGATAATTAATAAATTTACTCTTTTGCTACTAGCCATTTAGCCACCTGTCCAAATCACCTAAAATTTGCGGAGTTATCTGATGCCTATGTTATATTCACGATAATCAAGCCGTATTTCAAAACTTTCTAAATACTTCTTAGCATCTCTTGCATAATGTATCGGTAAGGTGTTGTCCTGAACCCCATGGGCAATAAATACTTTCAATTCCTTCCTTTAATATGGTACGCACCTGCTGCGATTACAAGTACGCATTTCACATCCTAATGAGTATTTATACTGTCCTTTTAAAAATATTTTTCATGTTCTCCTCACCGATTACTCATGCCACTTGCTTACCGGAAGCTGCGAAGTAATGATCAGAGAGTGGCAGTCTTCGATAATCTCCATCAGCAAGGTTAAAGACAGGCATGGTCTAAACAGTTTAAGTTCGGGTGAGCTGAAGCTTTTAGCAAGAAAAATGTACTCGGTAAGTTGGACTCCGTTCGCCAAAGATTAATCAACAAGAGATCTTTTGGAGATGCCCGGTCAGTGTAGTGTCAAATAAAAACTTTGGCCATTTTAAAAATAGCCATCGTCTGTAAAAACCATAGAAGTACGTTTCTCTTATGAAAATACCTTAATAGATACTTAATGAAAGGAAGTTTGTATGCTGTTAATGGTTGATTATTAATAACATACATTTCTGGAAAATGTGACTGAAAATCCTTGTGTCGCTGGTTCGATTCCAGCTGGTACCACGAACAAGCCTTCTATAGTGATATAGAGGGCTTTTTTCGTTGTATCTGTGTTTTATCTGTGTTTTAAAACACAGATAAAACACAGGTGTTTTCTCAATTTCTTCAGTGAAACTATCTAAAGCCAATTACAATGGAGATGGTTTCCTATCAGTTCTTTTTACGCGATGCAAATCCGAAAAAGAAAGCGTATTCAATTTATTTACGAGTAGTCTTTAGTAAGACCGACAAATTAATTCTAAGCTCTAAAGTACAGGTGACTCTAAAAGCTTGGGACCCTGTGGACCACCGAGTCAGAACGTTGGATGATGAACATGAGATAAAGAATGAATCATTAAAGGCTTTTAAGGGCAGCATATCTTCGATTGTGGCCAAATTACAAAAGAAAGATGTACCCTTATCCAGTGAACTTGTAAAGAATCAAGTTGAAGGTTTGAGTCGTTTATAGCGTACGTGTTTGAATAGCTGGGCTTTTACCCCGGATGAATAATATAAATAAGAAAATAAACAATTACGAGACCCATTGCAATACTATAAGCTGTATAGAACCATTTTAGATTAAAAAATCCGAGCAAGTTTATAATAGCAAAGAGAATTAACAGGTACAGCGGTTTTATTGGAGTCGAAAACTTTGTTCGTGGGTCAAAGAAGTAGATGGATAAAAACAAGAAGTATAACAAAAAAGCTATAATTGCGATTGTTGATAGTTTAAATTTCATAGTAGGATTACAGCAAATCTTCAATTTCTGCAAGAGAAACACTTTCCCAGTATGGCTCAAGCAATCCTGTTGTTTTAAAAGGTTTGATTCCCGTGATCTTATTTAATTTAGTGTTAAGAATAACCTCGACAAAGAACTCTCCTAAGAAATAAAGCAAGATTGTCGAATCTCCACATGGTCTATCAGCAATGAATTGGCTCTGCCAAATAGATTCAGCTTGTTCATATTCATTAAGTTTATTAAACTCGTATAGTGTCATATTTCAATTCTAAATCTTTTCGGAAAGAGAAAGCTAAAAACTTTTAGTCCAAATAACAATAAAGGCAACAACGCAAATGTTATTCTGATTTCAAATCCAATGTTATGTGGCGATGCAAGCACTGCAATTGCAAATAAAAAAGAGGCGACAGAAGCAAGAGTAAGTAAAACTCTAATCAAGTAAATAATTGGTTTGGTCATCTGCCAGCTTTCCTAAACTCCCAAGGTGGAATCTGATTCTTAATACTCCACACACCTAAACGAATTGACTTTGCATAATCTTCAAGAACCGCATATTTCTCCGATTTATCATAGTGTTTATAATGCCAGGCTAAACCACCTTTAAGCAGTTCTTCATTAAGAATTTTACCATCTGGAAGTATCACAACACCAATCGTTCTTCCATATCTATCAATATGGTTTATTTGAACATCAACAGTTTTTGAAAATGCTAATTCAGATGTAAACTGCTTTGCCCGAGTTCCAAAGTCTTGTTTACTCTCAGGACAATCAATGCCATGAAATCTAACTTTAACTTGCTTATTACCTTCAGTAAGGATAGTAAAAGTATCACCATCAGCGATTCTAACGACCTTTCCCGTTATTGTCTCTTGAGAAATAGCTAGGCTGGTAATGAATAAAAGAAGAAGGTTGAAAACGAGGTTTTTCACACGCTAAATATAGAAATTGAATTCAGCAAATCTCTATCAATTCTTATACTCGTCTTCATTACCAACTTTCATAACAGGATAACATCTGGTAATTTATTTGGCACAGGCTCTAAAGCTTCCTGATACGATAATTCCATATCTAACCATATCTTCGAAGTTTCATCAGTTAGAAAGGCTGGCATCCTTCCTTTAGTGTTATGAATTTTAGCCATCATACTATTAGCAGGAAGAGTGATCACGGTACAACTTGGAATCAGTTCACCCGTTTCTTTGTTAGCCCAGGCAGTCCACAATCCAGCCATATAGGTGAACTAGCTATTCTTTGCCTTTATAAGGTGAGGTTTGCTGTTCTACTTTTTAATTGGATCTTCATACTGCCATTCATGAAATCCTGAAGTAATCACAACACAGTGCTTCTTACCTATCAAGGGTTTCCACAGAGGTGATTCTTCCAACTTCTCTATAGTTGCATTGAAGGTGCTATACACATAATGCCGTCGAAAGGCAAAGACTATATGTTTGTATAGAAGATTAATTACGGTTGGCATGTCTATGGGGATAATAGTCTTGACGAAACGTTCCTTGAACAAATCGCTCCGCAGTTAGAGGAATTATCAAAGCTTGGTAAATAGTAAAAAACAAATGTTGGCTTGTAAAGAATCAGCTTACTATTTAAAAGTTCAATAAGATCAATATGCTCGCTGATATACTTTTAATTGTATTTTGCAGCCAAACCTGACCATATCAAAAAAAACGCTGTTATGTCCTCAATTAAAAAGCTGCTATTGTGTCTTGTGATGTTTATTTCGGCAGAGACTATTGCATGCACATGCGGCAGAATTCCTATACTTTCAAATTACCAGCTTTCAGAGTTTATAGCCTCTGCGAAAATTCTAAAAGTCGAAAAAAGCAATGATGAGGGCTATCATGACATTACTATTAATTTGATAAAAGTTTATAAGGGAGCACTTATAACCAAGCTAAAAGTAAGAAGTTTGTATGGAAGCTCCTGCTCATTTCTTCCTTCTGTAAACACTACCTGGCTGATCTTTGCTTCGAAGGATGACAGAGGATTTCTAAGTTTTGGTTTTTGTTCTGGGAGTGAACAAATTCATCCTGATGTCAAGATTATTACCTATCCAAACTCAGGCAAAAAACACCTAGACTTGAAATTAGAAGTTTTATCTTTTCTGAAAAAGTACAAAATTTCTGCAATTAATCAGTTTAATCTAAAGATGAACGATTTTAATGTTAGCCAAGATGGCTTACCTGGCTACACAGAACGGAACAGGTTTGCTTTGTATGAAATAGCTGTAAACCAAGACTTATCAATTGGAAACATTCGTACTCTCAAAGGATTCAACAACAAAGATCTATCTAAAGAATTAATTGGGCGCCTGCGAGACAAGCTTAAAATAGAAACTGAAAACGTAAATGTAATTCCCGAAAAGACAAAAATAGTACTTGCATACTTCTACCATTCAGCTGAAGGAGGAAGACCGAGTTTTGTTAGTAATGGGGATTATGCTTGGTACCGTTAAAGGAAATTAATGATAAAACATCAGCAGCCAACACCAGCTTTTCAAAAGTGGCGGGTGACCTATTGTAACGGCTACTTACCATCATACCTTTTAAAAGCAAACTATTCCAAATACGATTGAAAATATTACTTTAGAGGAATGAGTTTAAAAACCCTTCGACCTATATGAAACCACTCATTACTTTTTTCACTTTTATTATATCGCTAAACGCATTTTCACAGGATGTCAAACAACAATTATTTGGTGAATGGAAAGTTGTTTCCGTCGATAATGGAGAGGTTTATTACAATTGGGAAAAAGATTCGGTTTCAGTTTCTGATGAGTTCAAAGAAAGATTAGAAGACCCCGAATCTAGTAACCTTCTTATTCAGCTAGTTAAAACAATGTATCCAAACAAATTCATATTCAGCTCTACTGCAGTTACACAAACTTCTAACTTAGAAACGTCATCAAGATCCTATACAATCGATGAAAAGCGTCATCTAATCATCCTAAAAGATAGAAATTCGCTTGGAAACGAAACTCCATTCGAAATGAGTTTCAGGATTTCAGATAAACTTCTCTATCTAAACATGCCATTGACAGATTCAGAAACAAAATTTGTATTGAAAAAAATCGGCCCATAAACCTTTGCAGCTGAGTTTGAAATGCTTGCAAATCTGCGTAATCCGACTCGTTATGTCCATTAAATAAAATTTCTACCTACTATGCTTGCTGACCTTTTTAAAATCATTGGACTATATCTCGCAGTTTTAATTTTACTAGTAGGACTGGTAAAGCTTATTTTATCGTTAAGAAACAGGTACATATCTTTTATAATCACAATAAAACACTTGATCATCACTGCCTTAGTGGGAAATCTTTTGTCTTTCATAATTTATAAGACCTTCGTACCGCCTGGTACTTATTGGTGGGGTGATTTACCTAACAGTTATATTATCGTGCAAGGAATAATCGCTTTCTTACCAATAATCTCCGTGACATTGGCCTTAATTTGGACATTGAAGAAGCAATTTCGAGGAGCAAAATAGAATAAAGACAGATATGAGTTTAAATTATGCCCTCGGGACGTGAATCTAGTTCGATGGGAAGTATTCAGATCAAATCATTGTTTTTCACTACTTCTTTACAAGCTAACTGAGTAACAACATAGGTGCACAAAATTCATTCTACTCTTAAATCTTTATACACCTGGTTAAAAAAATGTGCAGTTACCCAACTTTTTTTATATTAGCTATCTGCTATTGACCCAGTCTACCGAAACCTTTAAAATAAGTATAATGAAATTCCTGCCTATTTGCATCTCTATTATATCTAATACGCTTTTCTGTGAAGCTCAGATCATTAAAAGCGATATCGGAGCTATAAAAAACGCTGGCTTCGAAATTAGTCGCGACACTCTTCTTATATTACCTGGCAGTTGGACAATTAAAAAGGTAGACGGTTTTGTATATTCTATTGATGAAAAAACCAAGCGTTCCGACAATAAGTCATTTACAATAAGTAGCACCCAATACGCTAATACAACAGCCCACCTACCTTTCAATCAGGTTGTACCTATTATCGTTTCTAAACCAACGAGAATTTCTATTTCTGTATATATTAAAACGGATGAAATAAAAGGAGAAGCTGGCTTATGGAGTCAAGTCTGGAATAAGGACAATAAGCAAATAGGGTTTGCTAATCTCCAAATGCAAAATATTTTTATTCATGGAACTTCCGACTGGACTAAATATTCAATCAACTTAACCGTGGACGAGCAATCAAAAAGCCTTGTCTTAGGTGGTTACCTCAAGGGAGCTGGAACAGTCTGGTATGATGATTTTAGTTTGGACGCTTATGATACAAAGGAGCCACCATCTAAGGAAGTAGAGAAATACATTAGTGAAGTTACAGAGATAGTTAAGGAACAATCAATCTTCCGAGATTCCTTAAACTGGAAGCAAATTGATTTAGATCTAAAATCGCTTTCAAGAGGGGTGAAATCTGTTGAGGATTCAAGATTTTTAATTGATTTCATCTTAATGGAGCTGCGAAAAGCAGGAGACAACCATTCGTTTCTACAAGCAAAAACAACTGCTCAGAAATACGCTTCTAAAAATCTTAATCCCGATAGGCCACACTCCAAGCTCCTAGGAAGTGATATCGGTTACATCTATATTCCTGGGTTTTCTTCTACAAATGACACCGCATCATTGAATTTTTCAAACTCTGTGCAGCTAATGATTAAGAAATTAGATTCTGAGAATAAAGTAAAGGGCTGGATTGTAGATTTAAGAGGAAATACAGGAGGCAATATGTGGCCAATGGTGGCCGGACTTGGTCCGCTTATTGGGGGAGGTTCGATAGGTTATTTTGTCAATAGTGGGAAATATAATGCATGGATGAATGCTCAAGATAACTCAAGCGCAAGCAAGGTTTCTTCCATGTACACGAAAAATCGGTATTCTTTAAAAGAACCAAATACATCCGTAGCAGTGCTGATTGGCCCGAAAACCAGCAGCAGTGGTGAAATGACGGCTATTGCTTTTATTGGCAAAAATAATACTAAGTTCATTGGTAAACCGTCAGGTGGCTTTACTACCGCAAATGGCATGTTCAAACTTTCAGATGGCTCCATGTTAATGCTCGCCACGAGCTATGCTGCGGACAGAAATAAAACAAAGTACTTAGGTAAGATCAATCCAGACATATTAGTTCCTAGTTCTGCAAGTCAATTGGATGAAGATTTACTTGTTGCTGAAAAGTGGATAAGGGAAACTACTCATTGAGTACGCAACTTTTCACCATCTTCTAGCACATTTTACCGCTAAACCATAATTTGCAACTTTTAACGCTAAAACGTGCTTTTACTATATTTTATGCTAAAACACAGTTATGGACCCAATTGACGACATAAACAATTATAAGTTGGGTATCTTCTATTATAACCCTTCTGATCCAAAAGCTTTAGTTCCTAAAAGAGTGAGAATGATGGGATATCTATTAAACGTTGCAAAAGGTCGAGGCTTGATTCTACCAATCCTCAAAGTAGTCCTAATATCTTTATAATCAATAAGCTATTTCCTTAGACCCTAAAAAATTTTCAATTTTTACTTTTATAAGGAGACTTACAAAAACTTTGAAAAAATTAGAAAAACAGTAAAGCCTATAAAGTAAATAATCGCTACCTATATAAGCACGGCGTTGTATTTTTTTTTGGTTCTGATATAGAATAGAAGAAAGAACCCGGCAGATGCAGTCATAAAGGCTATATCCATGCCATAAATTGACCTTTTGTATTCTTCGTAATCGACGATAGTCTCTCTTGCTCTATGTAACTCACATATATCCAGGAATTTTTTCATTCCAAAGACATTTAGAAACTTTGGTTTAGTATAGATTGTGACCTTATCGCCACTATCTATTTTAGACAAAATACTTAATATGTCCTTTGAGTTATTTGACGTGAAATAAGAGCGGTAAGTTTTAAGTTTAACTCTAACTTCGTCTCTCCTACCTGGTCTCAGAAATTTGCGAACTGACACATATCGTATCTTTTCAACCTCACCTTTATGTGCAATAAAATCCGTAACAGATTTGTTTGAGTCTGACAACAGGCTAATTGCTGACCAAAGGAAAGCTAGTGACGCTAACAGAATCAAAGAATCTTTATGATAAAATAGTCTAAAGAGCTGCCTTGTTCTCATCTGATGGAATTACATATTCAGGATATATGCGAAGATATTTATGTTTTACATAAATACAAGGTAATAAACCTGCTTTGCGATCCGTCCCCATTCTAAATTAAGGCTTCAAAAGTATTTTAGAACTTCTGTAGAGATTTTTTGTGTGTTGTTTAAGCGAGAAAAGCGCTTAGAACGAAGCCCCGGACCTTTCTTCCGATGAAAGGAAAAGATTTTACATGAATTGACCGTAAGAGTGGCCCTAGCTCTCACATTTTCCCGCCTATAATAGCAATCTCAAATTGCTTCTAAAACACTCTAGGAGAAGTGCCTGACAAGTTCCAGGTTTCTGATTTCCATTTCAAATCCCACCATTCCCAACCACCTTTTTAAAAGCTAACAATCTCTTTGGCCTTGTGTAATCACCTTTTTTCATCGATCTGACAATTTAAATAACCCTTTTTTACTCTTCCAAGCACATGAATTATTTACAAGGAGCGAATTTGCCTTTAGAAGGCCAGGTTCGTAATCATGCAATTGAGAAAGCCTACTTCCAAATTATTGAAGAAACAATTGAGATCTCAAAAGGCTTCAACTCAGAATTCAGAACAGCTATTCAGGTTAATCACAAAAACAATCCTGATGCTACTTATCAAGTCCATCAATTCTTAAGTCCTTCCATCTATCTGCAACTGGAAGCTGACGAAGATGGTCAACTAATAATTGGCTATGCAGATAACGTAGAAGCAATAGATGTCATTGGAACTTATCAAGAACAAATAAACTTACGATGACATTTCATGGAGCAATGATGAGGCTAAAGCAATTGTTCTTCCTTCAGGCTGAAGATTACCCTCAAAAAGCGATTATGAAAAGCTACTTACATCTTTAGGTGGCACAGCTGTTTCTAATCCTGATGTTTGGGGTGGGGCTGTAGAAGGCAATGCAGTTATTACTAATAAGCTGATGTCTAATGAATCGTGGATTCTGAGCCAAGGAAATAACTCAAGCGGTTTTAATGCATATCCCGCAGGTTTATTCTATAATGAATTCTTTAATAAAGGGAGAGCCGCATCTTTCTGGACTAGTACCTATCTGCCTGCATCACAAACCTGTTGTAAATATATTTTACGTTGATAATTACATAGATAATTCTACGACTTATACTGAGTCAGATATTGGCGCATTAAATATTGATGGTTTGCTTTCCTTAAGATTTGTGAAGGAAAACTAAGCAAACCGAGCTTATCTAATAACATTGAAAAGGCTTCTTATGGAGCCTTTACTTATTTAATCGAACACTGTGAAGTTTATCTAACACAAGTTAGCGTTAATAGGTTGAGCTAATGCCCCTTCATTTTTAATCGATGAATCTGTAAAAGGTGTCTTCCACACTCATTAAAACACATTCATATAATAAAGAGCAATTAGTATCGGAATAGCTATGTAAATGGAAATATATAGGTTTAAAATAGCATCATTCAAGAAAAACGCAAGTAATATGGTAATGACTAAGCAGCATGCAGAGATGAAAAGAGCGGATAGAATCAAGAAATTAAGTGCTTCACCATGTGTGACATGTGCATCTGTAGGCATGAAATAATACATTTTACAAATCCACAGCCACATAAATAGATAACCTGCACTAAACAGCAGTGCAAATGGATGTTTCTTACTTAAATGGCTTAGTCGGTTCATACAATTAATACCGCAGGCCCCTTATAAGTAACCTATGTTTCTAATCATGAATAGCCAGCACAGCGATACAGCTAATCACTACTTTTTAATTTTATACTTATGAATACTTACAGATTTTATAAAGAAAATACAGGAGAATGGTATGTTGACCTTCCTGATTATCCCGGACCTAAAGCTGACTTACAAATGGTTGCAGGCGCTGATACCTTCCTGGACAAACTTGGAGGTAAATCAAATATTGTTTCTTTGACTGTTTCTGAAGAACCTTTCGGGGGATCAGAGCATCTAAAGCTTTTAAAAGAATGTACTGGAGAGGAGGGTGGTGGTGACTATATTTTAGAAACTTACCAAGGGGAGAAATCAATCATCAGATGTGGCTTTGTGAGGGGGTACGCTATATTTTCGGAAGGATGCCTGAAGCTGTTTACTTTAGGGTAAAGTGAATCTTAATGTTAACCGATCCGCCTTCTTTTAAATAAATAGAGAAAAACTGCTCCAATCAATAAAATAGCTGTTAGCATCAGGTCAATTACAATAATTTCACTTATATCTTTTGCTATGACGATGGAAACCATCAACAATAGCAGCTCAATGCCCATTACAAGAGGTAGTTTTCTGCTTAGCATAGCATTACTAAATTAAAATGTTACTATTATTGATCTGCTTAGTTTATTTTCTGTTAGTGAAGGAAATTCGTCCTTTTAAAAGGTAGTACAACCCTATCGCTACTAATGCAGATATCATCAGAATTGAATAAACCTCAGGTATTTCACTTTGTTCTCTTGCAATAAGGCATGCAAGTGCCGCTATCAAAAATTCAATTCCTCCAGGAAAAGGTAGCTTTCTCTTTATCATGGTTCGTTTATACTAAGATAATCTAAATATCAATATGTTACGAATAAAGGGTATAAAGAAGCTCAATTTGTGGTAATGAGGCATGTTGTTTGGAAGGATGCCTGAGCTGATTTATTTTAAAGTTAATACATCTCTCTCTTCCGTAACGATTGGAAATATCGGAGATTATCCGTTAATTGTCAACACCTTAACCTTATACCTTATGAATATGTAAAAACTCAACAGGAGCAGATTGATTCAATTATAAAGTTTAGGACTGATGAAATTAGCGATTATGAGAAGAGCAAAAAAGATGAACTTGAGTCCTTAGAAAAAAGTAAACGAACAGAGATTGATTATAAAGAAGTTATACCTCACATCGAAAGTAAAATAGAAAAGTAAGTAATTTGCACATTTTAATTTACAAGGGGTATGTAGATGAAGGAACTGGTCGAAAATGTGCAACCTAAATCAGACTTTGAGCCTATTGTTTAACAGGTTACCTTGTAAAGAATCAGTTTAAGACTTCCGACATTTCCTGGCTCAGGGTATATATACCTTGAAAATGAAGGGAAGTGTAGGAACTAAAATCTATTGAAAGCTTATAAAAATTGCATCAGTAGAATATACCGCCATGCAAAGATTAGAAACAGTATTATTCACATTGATCATCAAGTTTTATAAGCTTAGGCTCATCGAACGCTCAGGTTAAGAAAACACACCTAAATAATCAACCAGATCGCGCATTTAGCTTTGACAGCACCATCATATTATTGACTTATGTTACGCTACCTTTTTGTCTTATGTTCAATTGTATTAATTTCATCTTGCTCACATCCAAAGCAATTTGAAAGAGAATCCTGGTTAAAAAATAACGATGTAAATGACACAGGAAATCCACGTGCCTATATGACTGAAGATTTACTCAAAAATTATTTGAAGACTGGTCTATCCAAAGACTCTATAATTGCCTTACTTGGTAAACCATATAGCGATAAAATTGAACAGCGGCTTCCCAAAGGAATGTCGATACCTGATTCAATCTCCTATACTAATTCCGAAAACATTAGGGCTGACAGTAACGGTCGAATTATGAATCAAATAAATGAATTTATGCGCCTCAACTCACAACCAGATACATTAATGCTGTATCCAGTTGGTTGGTCTACTATTGATCCTAACTTTCTTGTTGTAAAGCTAGATGACCAGGGACAGGCTATCGAATTTTGGATTGAACAACATTAAGGAGTGATGAATTGATAAGCCCCATAGACATAAGATTAAGCAAGAACTTTATAACTTCATAGTTAAACTGCTAGATGGTCATTATTATAAAATTAGTTAAAAGCCTTATTCCAATATTGGCAATCAGCATTCTCTTTGGCTGTATTATGCCTTCCAGAAATTTTAAAACTTTTAAAAGTAACAGAGATACAATTTTCCTAAGAAATTATAGCAAAACGTTCTATCATGAAAATGTGGCATTACCGGTGTGGAACAAAGTTTTCATTGAAACTGATAGAAAGTCAACTTATTATAACGAGGCTCTGGATTTTTCTTATGAAGGTAAAAGCATGAACGAAGCTTTTGAGAATGATACCGTAAAACACTTGAAACACTTTGACACCTCTATGCTTCCGGATGAATGGGTGCCATTATATAAGCATAAAGACAAATATTATATATACAATTCAGCAAATGGTTATGACAAAAAAGTCCTTAGTGATACCCTTGTAATTTACTATCAGTGGGAACCAATCTATTTTATAATGGACAAGTTTGAAAGAATAAGTCCCAATGAGTACAGAATTCAAACTAAAGATAATATCCCAGGGGAATTTTATTCACCAGATATATTGAATGTTTATATTGTAGATACAATTAATAATATTTCCGTCTGGGAATATAAAATGAATTCAGATAGCGTATATCGGTATAAATTATTTGTACCTAAAGAAAACGCTAAAAAATTTGCATTGGTAGTAAATAAAGCCAATGAAAGGCCACCTGAATTTGAGTTTGATCCTATTGATTTTAAAAAGCTTTTGAAGAAGTTTAAAGAATAAATTATCATTCGAACCTGTTATCATATACTTATGATAGGACAAGGTTAAGCCGGGAACCGCTGCAAGGCCTCGACCAAAAGTATGGCAACCTCTGGAGGAGATTATTTGACAGTATGTTTTATATCTAAGAGGTAAGAATCATTTATAGCATTATAGCAGTCGAATTAAAAGGCTAGGCTTGTAATTAACGTAGCAAATAAGCCTCTATAGAAATCAATTATCGATCACCTCCATTTTACTATCAGTTGGAAGCTTGAGAGCCTGATTGAAGTTTGGCAGAAGCTTTGTAATAGTTTGGTTGTTTAGTTCTTCTGTTAAATTTAAGAAGCTCCAATTCAATCCGTTGTCTTTACTTATAGCAAGAAGGTAGCCTTTGGCTATAATTTTCTTATCAGTTTTAAACTTCATGATGACAGTTTGGGGAAGTAAACAATGTATTTCATCACCAGCTTTGAAATTACTTCCTGGTGGATCAAGACTAACGGAATCGATTGAAATACCTTGTTCAGCGATAGTCTTCATTGTGGTTGCTAACAGTTTCATCATTGCATCGTTGCCACCTATCATTTGAATGAGAGAAGGATGAGTATATTTAACAACAGTAGCATAGTCTTTATCTTTCGTGGCTTTTGCGACAAGAAGCGCTTGCTGCATAATTTGATTCTTATCTTGAGCAAAAGAGAGGAATGGAATAATTAGAAAGAGAAGAAGATAAAGTGGCTGTTTCATAACTAAAGATATATAATTCTTCAGGTCATGCACATTTTTATTTACAAGGGTATATAGATACAGGAACTGGTAGAAAGATGTGCAGCTGGGTGCGCTTGTTCGCTGAATACGAACAATGAACTAAATCTAATTATTTACACATTTATTTAAAAGTCAGGCTTTTAAAAAAGCAGGCTGAACGGATTTTTATAATTTTCCGACACTGGTAAAACTTGGGTTACAGATCCTAAATTGAGCTGTAGTGTAGGGAAATGATGAAATGCGATCATCAAGTACATAGTTTGTTTTAATGGTTGTACCTTAGAGTTCATGAAAGAGATATTCATTTTCATCACCATATTGACCTGTATTGCGTTCTCTGGATTTTATTCATTCAAGCTAATAAGAGCGATTTGCTATCAACCTCCAGGAAGCTCAGTCATATCCTCCTGGTCTGGCTACTTCCATTCATATGGATAGTTTTAATCCGAGAAATGTATTTCAAAAGAAGTAACGGTTCGTACGAAGTCCCGGTTAAGAATGACATCTCATCAAATCAATTTAATGAAAGTAAAACTGGCTTTTATGGGTAAGGTAAATGTTGTATTTACTACATGCATTTAAAAGGCTAAGCTTATAAATAAACCTTTTAAAAGAATAGCTCTATTAGCCCCCGGACATTCTTTTACAACGATCTGTTAGCTCAGGAACGGTCAGCTATCTTAACACAACTTCATCGGAAGACTTTTATTTTTTTTAACAAACCTCAAGTCACTCCCTTTGTTGCTCATTTAGATATTTAACCTACTCATTGTTAAGGTATTCTACAATGCATAACGATTGAGACATCTGTTCTACTTAACTCCTCTATTATGAAAACTAAAGCTACCCTTCGAATTGCATTATCCTCTGTATTGTTGTTTTCTCTATTTCTGGTAATGTGTGGAAAGTCAGATGATGGCCCAAACGATGAGCCCCAAGAGAATAAAACAACTCCACCAGACCCAGCCCTCCCTTATATAATTCTTAATGTTGGCAAATCAGATCAATTAGGAAATCTCATATTTCCTACGCCTGAAGATTTTGAGTATAGGACATATCCTCTAACTAGTGGAAGTTTAGATGTCTCTTCTCGCGGTGGAGACACAACTAGATGCTTTTGGCTATTTAGCCCTAGTAGAGATATCAAGAATCAATCATTCCCATTATGGAGATTCTGCGATGCGGACTATCAATTACAAGGAAAAGATGAGTACGCAATTGATTTTTATTGGTCGAGTGCTGCTAACGGTGCAAACCTGCAACAAGGAAAGACATATAACTTGAATATGTTTCAGAACAGCCTGATTAATACCCGTGGTCTAGTATCTTATACTCATAAGAAAAACAATGATCTTATTAAGCACATGACAACCTTTGACTACGCTTTAGTCAAATCCTGGATAAAAATTGAGAGTATATCAGAAGGAAAAGCCTCTGGAAGTTTTGTCTTGGCGTTTACGTGCGCATATGCAGGAGGTAGCGGAGGCTCTGGAACAGAAGTTACGGGTAGATTCAACAAAATACCTATTATATAACACGCGACTCATTCTACCATAGCAACTGTTGTACAGTGGCTTTTATGGAACAAACATTATTCGAAGTTGCCGAGGTTGTTAAGATCAACCTCAATGGAAAGTATCAATATAAAAAGGGTGAGTTCGAGAAGCATATTTTCAAATTAGGCGATGATGAGCAGATCGACATAATGATGAAATTACAATTGAGAAATTAATGAGAACTTCTTAAAGGTTAATACACGAATTTCTATCCGAGACCCGGAGGCTAAATCCTGAAAATGCCCTTCGTTTGGACTCTTCCTTTACATTATCCCCCCTCTTTTTATACAAAGGGACATTCCCGTCAATATATCTTTGATTCGACAACCAATTAGGCCTAAGGATTTCAGATTCTCTCAGCAGAGCCTCTTTTTTATCCGAAATTCTAATAGCTGAAATTGTGAGAAGTAAACCAAAATTTTCGATAAAAAATGAATTGTCTCTCCAGGCAGCTCAGAAAAGAACCACCACCAATTAACTATAAATTATAAACACAATGAGAGTACAGAATCTTAAAAACTTTCTACTAACCTTTCTATTTGTCCTAACTTTGTTTTCGGCTTGTAAGAAGGAAGAAGAACAAGCAGCTGCAGCAAAAATTGAACAACTAATATCTGGAAAACCAGGCGGAGGAACTACAACGCCACCCCTTACCGGACCAATTTTAGAAGCTGAAATGGGGACTTTAGCGGGGGGGGCAGTAGCAGTAGCGGATGTGAACCGCTCGGGAGGTTATTTTGTTGAACAAAATTCCGGCAGTGTATCTTTTCAGGTAAGCATCCCTACAGACGCTTTTTACAATATTTACATTAATGCTGCGTCACCTTTTGGGGAGAAGACAAATGTCGTGACAGTTGACGCCATGTCGTCTAATTTCACTACTCCAGCAAACGCCAGCTATGTTGACTATAAAATAGTAACGTCGATTAAGCTCACTGCAGGAACACATACCATTGCTATAAATAATTCCTGGGGCTATATTCAGATTGACCTCTTAAAATTAGAGGCGATCGATCCAGCTAGTCGGTTTAATATTAACACATCGTTGGTAACTGTCGGCGCAACGTCTCAAGCAAATAACCTATATCAATTTTTAAGGAATAATTATAGTAAGAAGATCCTTTCAGGAGTAATGAACAAGGCTGAGGTGGATTGGTTAAAACTGAAAACAGGCAAAGAGCCAGCTTTGATGGGTAATGATTTTGGTTTTATTAACAGAGGTTATACCTGGTATGATAATAATACGCCTGTGCAAGAAGCTAAAACTTGGTGGGATCGGAACGGAATCACAGCCTTTACCTGGCATTGGAGAGATCCTTCTCGTATAACAGAGGAATTTTATTCCGCCAATACGCAATTTGACGTCTCTAAAATTCTGATTCCGTCTTCGCCAGAATATAACGCCATGATTTCAGACATTGATTATCTGGCAGGACTATTATCTGCATTGCAAACACAAAATGTTCCAGTCATATGGCGCCCTCTCCATGAGGCAGCAGGTGGCTGGTTTTGGTGGGGAGCGAAAGGGCCTGAACCATGCAAAAAGTTATGGCAGATTATGTATGACCGACTTGTTAACCACCATGGACTTAAGAACCTTATATGGGTTTGGACGCGTGAGCCGAATGATGAAGCATGGTATCCCGGAGATGCTTATGTTGATATTATTGGAAAAGACATTTATAGCCAAGGGAATCACTCTTCTCAAGCTATAGAATTCAACAATATTAATAGCTTATATGGAGGGAAAAAAATGGTTGCAATGACTGAAACTGGTTCTAACCCGGATCCCAACTTATTAGTAGCAGATAGCGCTGGGTGGTCCTGGTTTATGACCTGGGATGGTGAATATACCAGAAACTCCACCTGGAATACTTTAAATCAGTGGAAGGCAATCATGAATCATTCATATGTTATTACACTAGATGAAATGCCTTCTCTGAAATAGAGAAACTATGATCCACTCATATACGGTGGTGGTTGAGTGTAAGTCAAAAAACTGCGCCGGTTGTGAGATCACAACCGGCGTTTTTACGTAATGAATTTTTATCGATAGCCATTCAAGACTGATCAAAGTCATTTAAAAATATTATTTCTAAAAGGCGCGACCATACCTTTAAAACTGGGTGATTTATGTCATCAGTAACCAAAAGTATCAGAACTCTCTATATCGCGTATTTAGGACTTGTCAGCTAGCTGAGAGCTTTGTGCATGCATCGAATCCCAAAAATGTGAAACTTCAGTCCCTCTTTTTAACATTTGGATGCCTACTATTAAACATTTTCTCTATTGATTGCCTGTATTTTAGCAAAGAACTATTAGCCACAGCAGGTAGGTGTCGGCTCGAATGCGAAGGTCGGAGTTCCTAAATAAAAACATGAAAATAAAACACACACTATTGATTGCAGTGCTGGTTATTAGTACAGCACTGAATGCGCAGCATCGCCTTTCAGATAATGAAGCTACCAAAAAAACAGCCGCTCTCTTTTCCAATCTTATAAAAAATCGCGAAAAAGGGTATATGGTAGGCCACCAGGATGCCCTGGCTTATGGAGTAAAGTGGAAGTATATTCCAGGAAAATCTGATATAAAAGAGGTGGTAGGAGAATACCCTGCATTATATGGATGGGAACTGGGGCATCTTGAGACAGGTGCTCATTTGAATCTTGATAGCGTGCCATTCGATAAGATGAAAAGTTTTATCAGGGAAGGGTATTCCAAAGGCGGCATTATTTCACTCAGCTGGCACGGAGATAATCCTCTCACTGGTAAGTCAGCCTGGGATCCTTTTCCTGGTACCGTATCATCCATCCTGCCCGGAGGAGCGAAATATGAAACATTTTTAAAGCAATTAGACAGGGTTGCAGCTTTTTTAGCTGACTTAAAGGGGAAAAAAGGTGAACCCATTCCCGTGCTTTTCAGGCCTTTCCATGAACTGACGGGTCATTGGTTTTGGTGGGGAGCGAAAAGCTGCAGCCCCGAAGAATATATACGATTATTTCGGTTTACTATAGACTATTTAAGAGTCAAAAAAAAGCTGCATAACCTGATTGTCGTATATAATACAGGAAATGAGATTAGGTCTAAAGCAGAGTTTTTAGATCGTTATCCTGGGGATGATTACGTTGATGTTTTATCATTTGATACTTATCAGCACAGCAAGATACCGATAGATACTTCATTTGTAAATAAATTGAGGGAGTGCTTATCGATAGTGGACGAAGTTGCCAGGGAGCGAAATAAACTTGCTGCAGTTGGCGAAATTGGTTTTAATCAAATTCCTTATAATCATTGGTTTACTGAGGTGCTTCAGCCGTCACTACGGAATTTCAAGATTGCCTATGTACTCCTGTGGCGAAATGCGGGATATAAATCCTATGACGGATCCACAGAATTTTACGTGCCTTACCCGGGCCACAGTTCTGCTCCCGACTTTGTCAGGTTTTATAGATCTCCGGAGACTTTTTTTGAAAAAGATGCGAGGAAATTAAAAATCTATAAGTAGGATGAAAATGAAAGGTTTTTTTATTGCGGTTTCTTTACTATTGACCAGCGTTGGTCCCATATTTTCAAAAACTAACGGGTATTTGGTAAAATCTCCTGATCAAAGGATTGTAGTAAGTCTTAAAGTTGGGCATGAATTAACGTGGAGTATAAAATCCGACAGAAAGATTATTCTTTTACCCTCTGTTATTGCATTACATCTGAGTAGTGGCAAAATTATGGGTAGGGAAGTCCGGGTTGTAAAGTCCACCGTTAAGAAAGTCGTTTCTTCTTTCGCAACTCCCGTGTACAAAAAAAGTAGTGTTGACGATGTCTATAATATTCTTTCCCTGAACTTCAACGACGGAGACGGTCTGCAAGTAAGGGTTTACAACGATGGGGCAGCCTACCGTTTTATAAGTAAGGACCAACGCGAATTTGAAGTCGTCTCAGAAAGAGCGGACTTTAACTTCGAATCCAATTATAAGGTTTTTATACCCTATGTCCATGATCTAAGAGAAAAGAACGACAGGTATGTCAATTCCTTCGAGTCATTATACGATGAACAAAAATTGTCAGAACTGTATCCCGATTCTTTGGCCTTTCTTCCTTTACTAATAGATTATGGAAATGAATTGAAAGCGGCCATAATTGATGTCAATCTCGAAAATTATCCCGGCTTATTCGTTCTAAAGGGTACGGGTAACTCTTTAAATGCCCGGTTCGCCGGATATCCAGTAACTGAGGAGCCCGGAGGTCATAAGTTGTTCAATTCTGTTCCATCGAAAAGAGCCGCGTATATTGCGAAAGCGAAGGGTCCGGTTAATTTTCCTTGGAGAGCTATAATAATTAGCAGAGACGACAGGGAGTTACTGAATAGTGATATGGTACAAAAGCTTGCTGAACCTTGTAGAGTTAAAGATCTTTCCTGGATAAAGCCGGGAAAGGTAGCGTGGGACTGGTGGAACGATTGGAATATTACCGGGGTAGATTTTACTGCAGGGATCAATAATGCTACTTATCGATATTACATTGATTTTGCGGCAGCTAATAAACTCGAATATATTCTTTTGGATGAAGGTTGGAGCGATCCGATAGATCTTGGAAAGTTAAACTCTGATATTTCTGTTCCGGAATTGATTGATTATGCAAAAGGCAAGAATGTTGGGGTTTTTCTTTGGGCTTCCTGGCGAGCTATTTGGAAAGACCTGGATAATGTTCTGGAAAAATATTCCAACCTGGGAGTAAAGGGTTTTAAGTTAGATTTCCTAGATAGAGATGATCAGCTGATGACTGGATCTACATACACCATCGCGAGAAAGGCAGCTGAACATAAATTGCTTATTGATCTGCATGGCATTTATAAGCCAGATGGCTTGCAGCGTACTTTTCCCAATGTCCTGAATTTCGAGGGTGTTAAAGGGTTGGAAAACTCCAAATGGACCCCTAATGATGATGTCCCTCTCTATGACGTGACAATTCCTTTTATTCGAATGTTAGCTGGTCCGATGGATTATACCCCTGGAGCAATGACGAATGCTACCAAGGGAAATTTCTTCCCTTCGAACTCTATGCCGATGAGTCATGGAACACGGGCGCATCAAGTAGCGATGTATGTGGTATACGAAGCGCCTTTGCAGATGCTTGCAGATAGCCCTTCCGCATATGCAAAAGAACAGGAGACCTGTAGCTATATAACCCAAATACCTACTGTCTACGATGAAACTGTTGCAGTGGGAGGAAAAGTTGGGGAGTTTGTTGCTATTGCTAGAAGAAAAGGAAATGTTTGGTATGTGGGCGCATTAACAAATTGGACGGCGAGAGAGATTGAGATAGATTGCTCGTTTCTTGAAGATGGCGTTTTTAAGGCTGAAATATTCGCGGATGGGGTGAATGCCGACCGGAATGCGGAAGATTATAAATTAGAGGTCGTGGATGTTTCAAAAAATGACAAGCTGAAAATCCATCTGTCAAGTGGGGGTGGTTGGACCGCAATTATTAAAAAACGATTGTAAACCAGTGGGGTAATCTTGCTTGGCTCTCATCAGGCCATTTGAATAACTTTGTAAGCTGATCGTAAATTAAATTAAAATTTCTCCGTTGCAAGAGATATAATTACTGCATGCCCTCCCTTTTTTATTGGTTATATAAAGCAGGCCTCTCCCAAAGGTCCTGCTTTTTTGTTTAATGACGGGAGGGATTTTTTCGGCTACGCATGTTGGGCTTAACATTTGACGCCTCGTTTTTTATCAAAAAGGTACTCAAAGTATGTTAATTTTGTTTAATACCAGTGGCAGGTGAACTGAAAATTTGCTATCTTATCCTTCGCTATGCGAGGGCGATTGAGTAACCTTTAGAAACTCCCGTATACCAATTTTGACCTCCATCTGATGAGTATCTGATTTTTGAATTGACGTACACCCTGAATTATGTTTTCAAGATTGATTGTTGTTTTGCTTCTCTTTTTAGCTGGGACACCCGTTTTAGCTCAAATACCTTCGTATCAGTTTTCACATCTTACGGTAAGAGATGGATTACCTCATAATCAGATCAACTGTATTTATAAAGACGAAAAAGGTTTTGTGTGGTTTGGTACCATGGCCGGGCTGGCTCGCTTCGACGGTTATTCTTTCAAGTTATATCAACATAAATCATCCGACTCAACAACTGTCGGAGACAATGATATCCGAAGCATCTCGGAAGGTCCCGCTGGAAAGCTATGGGTAGAAAGCAGAATCGGAATACAGATTTATGATCCGAAAATAGATCGCTTTGACCCACAAATAATTGACGATCTAAAGGGAATTGGCATTTCTGAAAGTTTGGTGAAAGCTGTCAGGAAGGATAAGGCGAAACAATTCTGGTTTATTTCTCCTATTACCGGACTTTATCACTATGATCCTGAGAAGGAAACAACAAAATATATAAAACATATTCCTAAAGATGAAGCCTCTATTTCGGCTGTCCCTATTATTGATCTGCGATTCGGCCCACGCAATGAAGTTTGGATAATTCACGCGGACGGTCTTTTGGAAAAAATCGATCGAAAAACCGGAAAAATGGTACAAAGAATTCAGGTCTTAAATAAGCAGGTAAGAGTTGAAAATGATACTTACAAGATTTTTATTGACAACCAGGGCGACTTATGGATTTATGACAGTATGTTCTCTCTTGGGGTGTTTTACATACGGCCTCATAAAGGTTTAGTTACTAATTTCAATAAAAATTCATCTCCTCTTCGCTTAAGCTCCAACATTGTGTCTGGCATTATTCAGGACGATAAGAAGAAAATATGGATCGCAACCGATCATGGCGGTCTGAATATCCTTGATAAGGACAAGTTGAAAGTTGACTATATATCAAGCCGGGAAGACAAGGACAAAGGCATTAGCCAGAATAATCTCTCGTCAATTTACTATGATAACTTCGGAACAGTGTGGGTAGGTACCTATAAAAGAGGCTTAAGTTATTTTCATCCCGATATTGTTAAATTTAGTTTAATAAAGCACTCAAGTACTTCAAATAGCCTGATTTATAATGATATCAATGACTTTGCAGAAGATAAGGAGGGAAATCTTTGGATTGCTACCAATGGAAAAGGATTATCATACTATAATCGACAGGCAAATACATTTACAACCTATCAACATAATTCTTCGGATCCTGGGAGCCTATCGCATGACGCCATCGTATGTGCCTATCTGGACAAGTATGGGAAATTATGGGCGGGAACCTATTCAGGTGGGCTCGATTGCTTTGACGGTAAAACTTTTACCCATTATAAAAATAATCCTACAGATAACACGACTATAAGTGACAACAGGATTTCTTCAGTTTTTGAAGATTCTTCAAATCGCTTTTGGATCACAACTATGGGAGGAGGAATAAATCTGTTCGATAGAAAAGAGAAAACATTTAAGGCCTTCACCTTGCAGGGAAAACACCTGAATTCAAATTACGTTTTTTGCGTATTGGAGGATTCAAAGAGAAACATATGGTTTGGTACAGGATATGGATTGGCTGTTCTGCCATATAAATCAAATAAATTTTTGTCAATTATTAATAAAGGAGACAACGGAAATAATTTAATTCACAATACCATAAACTGTCTGCGTGAAGATGCCAGTGGGAATATCTGGATTGGTACGAGAGAGGGCTTGAGTGTTTATAACCCGGTTAAAAAAAGTTATATGAACTTTACTACGATAGACGGCCTGGCTGACAACAATATTCAGGAAATAGAGATAGATCGTGAAGGCAATTTTTGGATAAGCACCTCTAGTGGATTATCAAGAGCAACGATAGTACACAAACCCAGAATGAGCCTACGGTTCTCTAATTTTGACGAAATTGACGGTCTGCAGGGAAAAGAATTCAATAGAAATGCTTCTTTAGGTTTAAAAACCGGGGAGTTGGTATTTGGAGGGGCAGACGGCTTCAACATATTTGATCCTTCTAAAATTAAAACTAATCAAAATCAGAGTCCTGTATTTATTACTGACTTGCAGTTGTTTAATGAGTCAGTTAAAGTTGGGGAAGTTATAGATGGTGATGTTATCCTGGATCAATCTATTCTGGATACAAAGGAGATTATTCTGAAAAGTCATCAGAATGTTTTTACAATAGCCTTCGCGGCTCTAAATTATATCGAACCTCATAAAGTCAAACATCAGTATATGATGGAAGGGTTCGATCGCACATGGACCACAGCTGAAAACGATATCCGCAAGGCTACCTATACCAATTTGGATCCGGGGGAATATATATTTAAAGTCCGGGTATCTAATTCAGAAGGAGGTTGGACCGAGAATGGCGCAGAGCTGCGGGTGCGTGTTCTTCCTCCGTTTTATAAGTCTTCCTGGGCTTACACTTTGTATCTGCTAGGTATTTTAGGATGTTTATACCTGGCAAGGCAACGAGGAATCAGGAAGTTGAAAAGGCAATTTGCTGCAGAACAGGAAAAGTTAGAGGTACAACGGTTGATTGAACAGCAGAAGGCCGAAACTCAAAGAGCGATTGAGCAGGAGCGCATTGAAGCTATGCGATATAGAGAGTTGGATGCGTTGAAAATCAAATTCTTAACTAATGTTAGCCACGAGTTTCGAACCCCACTTTCACTTATTCTCGCTCCTATAGATAAGTTGATAAAACAAAACTCCGAAAATCCTAAGGCCCTTGATCAAATTGCGGTAATTAAACGCAATGCGCGGAGACTTCTGCACCTGGTTAATCAATTACTGGATTTTAGGAAAATGGAGCTAAAGGAACTTAAGGTGCAGAAACGTTCCGGGAATTTTGTGAAATTTGTGAAGGAAATTGTATTCTCGTTTAAAGATATTGCAGAACAGAAAAATATCCAGCTTTCATTTAATTCAGGGTTTGAAGAGCTTAACATCGCTTTTGACCATGATAAAGTAGAGCGCATTCTATTTAATCTACTCTCCAACGCCTTCAAGTTTACCTTGGAAAATGGCAAAGTCAATGTAGTTATCGATGTAACTAAAGATAATCAGGTAGAAATAAAAGTACGGGATACCGGAATAGGAATCGAGAAGGATAAGCAAGACAAAATTTTCGAGAGTTTTTTCCAGAACGAAATTCCAGATGCCATTATTAATCAGGGGAGTGGAATAGGGTTGTCAATTGCAAAAGAATTTACGCGATTGCACGGAGGGAATATACTTTTAGAGAGTGAAGTAAGTTTTGGTAGTTGCTTCACTGTGCTCTTACCTGTAGAGCGGATCTCAATGGAAGAAAAAACACAGAACGAAATTGAGGAAATAATTGTCGGCGAAAATCAATCTGTAGAGGTGATAAAGTCTGCTGATCAACGAGTTTCTAACAAAAAGCTTACCTTGCTGATAGTTGAGGATGATGTAGATTTTCGTTTTTATCTTAAGGATAATTTGAAAGAAGATTATAACGTTCTTGAAGCCAGCAATGGAAAAGATGGCTGGCAGAAGGCGTTATTTTATCACCCTAATTTGGTAGTTTCTGATATATCGATGCCCGAAATGAATGGGATAGATCTTTGTAAAAAGATAAAAAGCGATACCCGGACTTTCCATATTCCGGTAATTTTGTTAACCGCACTTACAGGCGAAGAAAGTCAGCTACAGGGACTTGGATCTGGGGCCAATGACTATATGACAAAGCCTTTTAGCTTTGAAATCCTCGAAACAAAACTTCGCAATATTCTTAAACAGCAGGATTCGTTCCGTAAAACCTATCAAAAGCAGGTTGAAGTAAGGCCTATAGAGGTTGAAATTGAATCTGCAAACGAAAAGTTTTTACAAGAAGCAATTCAGATCATCGAGAAAAACATCTCGAATAGTAATTTCTCCGTTGATGAATTAAGTAGTCTTTTATTTGTAAGTCGTGTTACTCTTTACACCAGAATACTGAATCTTACCGGCAAAACGCCGCTAGAATTTGTCAAATCCTACCGTTTAAAACGAGCGGCTCAATTGTTAGAGAAAAGTGATTATACCATTTCACAGCTATGTTATAAGGTAGGTTTCAAAACCCCTAGAAACTTTGCGAAGTCGTTCAAAGCAGAATTTGATGTCATTCCGTCGAAGTATCAGGGTAGAAAAGATACTAGTGCCGATTAATAAGGTACCGAAGAAAATGGAGTAGAAATCTGAAACCTGAATTTGTGTCTTCTGTATCCCGCTTTTTACCTTATCCAATTTTTGAAACAGGGATGTTGGATCCTAAAACACAAACCCTAATACTCCTTGTAAATTGCTTTCTCCATTCTTTCTCATTTTTGCAGCTAAAGACATTGAGAAATGAAGTGTCAAACATTCCCTAAATCAAGCTTGAACTTTTTTCTGGACCTGAGTTAATCCTTTGATTACGCACATATAAGTTTAGTATGAATGGGCTAACTGTAATTTTATTGCTATCTTATTTGAAGTTCGATATAAAGATCAAATGCTGATTTTCAAGCCATTTACAGTAAATTTTATTGGTAAGGTTGTAATAATGAGGCATTTACGGCGTGTTTAACATTTGGGTGCCTGTTTTTAAGCAAACCAATATTCTGCTCCAGTTAGTTTTACATCATAAACCAATTACTAACCGACCGTGTCAGCTACCGCTGAACATCTTCGATAGTAATAAAGCTAAACCAGATATCTGGAAAATGTAAATCACTAATTATTAAAACAGATGTAACTATGAACTGAAAAATTACAGAAGAGTATTCAACCAATTATGACAAAATCCAAAAATGTTAATCAAAATGAACAAAGATAATCACAAAAAAATTATAACTTTTTTATGTCTGTTAGTGACACTACTGACTACTTTTAGCGCGTATACTCAAGACTTGAGAGTTATAACTGGCACAGTTACAGATGGTACCGGCTTGCCACTTCCAGGTGCATCTGTTAAGGTAAAAAATGGAACGGTCTCTACACAGACTAATGAAAACGGCGCTTTTTCAATCCGGGTATCCGACAATAGTGTACTCGTAATTTCATTTTTAGGGATGCAAGCTAAGGAAGTGAGCGTCGGTAATAACACGAATTTAAAAATTGTATTAGGTGATGCGGCTACTAACAACCTCGACCAGGTTGTTGTTATCGGCTACGGTTCTGTTAGAAGAGCAGAGGTTACAAGCTCTATATCATCAATCTCTGAGAAAGATATGAAGAACCTGCCGGTTGCCAATTTAGATCAGGCGATTCAGGGAAAGGTTTCTGGTGTTACTGTACAAACCAACGGTGGCCAACCAGGTGGAGGAGTCTCTGTCCTGGTACGGGGAGTAACCTCTGTAAATGGAAATGAACCTCTGTATGTAGTAGATGGAGTACCTCTTAATGGCTCAACTATAGCTAACTATAGTGGTGGAGGTGCTGGTGCTGCTCAAACGGTACAAAGTCCTTTATCTAATATCAACCCTGTCGATATTGCCTCCATTGATATTTTAAAGGATGCTTCGGCTCAGGCTATTTACGGATCAAGGGCTGCAAATGGAGTCGTAATTGTGACAACGAAGAAAGGAAAAGCGGGCGAGTCTAAAGTAACGTATGATGTATTTAGAGGACGTTCCGAAATACAGAAAAAGCTGGATATAATGAATCTAAGTCAGTATGCCCAATTTTCAAATGAAGTATTAGAGGAAATCGCGACGACCAATGGAAACCCTTATGTGCCAATCGGAGAGTACAGAGATCCCTCAATATTAGGAAATGGATCGGACTGGCAGGACGCTATTTTTAAAAACGGAATAACACAACAACATCAGATTTCCTTCTCTGGGGGTGCAAATAAAACATCGTATTATACCTCCGGAGGATATTATAGCCAGGAAGGTGTAGTTGTTGGGTCGGGAGTAAAAAGATATTCCTTAAAGGTGAATCTTGATCAGCAGGTAAAAAACTGGTTTAAATTAGGAATAAATTCAACCTTTAGCAGGTCTGATCAAAATGTAGCTTTAACAAATGGTTCAGCTACACCGATAAATGTTGCGGTAAGTAATAGCCCTGCTGCTCCCATTTATTATAATGGAACGTTCGCTCCAAGTATCAATATTGGTGGGTATAATTTTGGTACCAATCAAAATCCGCTGGCTCTCGCTTCACTTCGTGATATAAGTATAAAAAATAATCGGACTCTGGCTAATCTGTACGGTGAAATCAGCTTTTTAAAACATTTTTCATTCAAGTCTCAATTTGGTGTTGACTATAGTGCGAGTCAAAATACATTTTTTGAGCCAGAAGCAAAAAATGGTAACACTGCGATTATTCCGGTGAGCAGCATCAGTGAGCAAAGAGGTAATGGATTGTTCTGGAATTTTACAAACCTTCTAAATTATAACCAAAATTTCGGAAAACATGCTGTAACTGCGCAGGCGGGACAGGAAGCCTGGGAATCGACCTGGGATAATATTAGTGGATATCGACGAAATCTGATACTAAACTTTAAATCAATTGCTGCCGGAGCCAGGGATCTTACGATGGTGGCAGATGGGGGAAATGGAGAAAGTGCTATGTTCTCTTATTTTGCAAGAACAGGATATACTTTCGCAGATAAATACTCCTTAAATCTTTCTGCAAGAAGAGATGGATCATCCAGTTTTGGACCAGAAAATCGGTTTGGAAATTTCGCTGCCGCTTCGGTAGGATGGACGATCACCAACGAATCTTTTGCGAAAGATTTGAAGCTTTTGAATTACTTGAAACTTAGGTTGGGAATGGGCGCTGTAGGAAATGCAAATACCAGATACAGTAATGCTTTTACTTCGAGAATGACTCTTCAAACTGGTGCATTTGGACAGGGTAGCTGGCCATATAATGTTCCGAATCCATTCCTTGGTTGGGAGTCTGTTAAAACCTATAATGCAGGTGTTGATGCTTCAGTTTTAAATAGACGTTTGGAAATTACTTTCGAGGTTTACAGAAAGCTTACCACCGATATGCTTTTACAATCGTCTTTGCCGGGATACACAGGTATTGGCAGTAATTGGGATGACATTCAAGCTCCAATTACAAATGCGGGTAAGATGGTTAACAATGGTTTCGATTTGACCCTTAACAGTTTCAACTTCACAAACAAAAACTTCAACTGGAAAACAACTCTAACATTCAGTCACTACACCAACTCGTTGAAGGAGCTGAATATTGGCAATGTGCCAATTATTTATGAAGTAACTGACGCATTGAATGCTCCTCGAAAAGCTACTATCACTAAAATAAACGCCCCGGTAGGTCAGTTTTACGGATACATTGCAGATGGCCTTTTCAGATCCGAAAGTGAGATAGATAACCATGCATATCAGGGTATTGCAGTTGGGCCAAAAGGTAGCTGGCTTGGAGATGTTAAATACAGAGATATCAGCGGACCTGATGGTAGTCCGGACGGAACTATAGATTCTTACGATATTACCACTATAGGGAATCCTAATCCGAAATTTACTTTTGGTTTAACCAATACATTTAATATCAAAGCTTTTGATATCAGTATATTCTTACAGGGCCGCAAGGGAGGAGATATTCTGAATTTTACAAAGCTACTTACAGAGGGTTTGTACAACGTATATAACAATCAAACAGTAGAAGCACTAACAAACAGGTATTCGCTTGGAAACCCTAATGGAGCGCTGCCAAGATATAATTCATGGCATGAAAATAACCGTGCCTTGTCCTCACGGTTTGTTGAGGATGGCTCATATTTACGAATTCAAACGGTAAACCTGGGTTATAATATCCCTGTCAAGTATTCTTCAAAGGTTAAAATATCAAATGCCAGAATATTTGTTTCAGGCCAGAACTTGTACACGTTTACAAAGTACAGCGGTTTAGATCCTGAACTGGGTTCCTTTAACAACAATATACTTATGTCGAACATCGACAATGGAAACTATCCAAACCCACGTACTTACACAATCGGTGCAAACATTACTTTTTAACCTGAATTAAACAGAATTAGCGATGAAATACAATATATTAACCTTTCTTACAGCTGTGACACTACTTACCTCGTGTAGCAAGGAGTTTCTGGATCGGCCGGATACCAATGCTCCAACTCTCGAAACATTCTATAATACCTCTGAGCAGGTAGAGGGTGCAACAGGGTTGCTGTATGGAGCTGCATGGTATCCCTTTATGGATCGGGCTTTCTTAAGTATCGGCGAAATCATGGGTGGAACGGGTATCACCTCGGGGCCCGGCGATTACGCCCCCTATATGAACTTTACTGTATCTGAAACAGATGCTCAGATCTACCGGGCTTGGAATTCCTTCTATAAAGTTGCGGGAGTTTCAACAATTCTTATAAATGAGTTTGAAAAGAAGAAAGGAACACTTGGCGACCAGGCTTTTTTAAACAAAGGTATCGCCGAAGCACGCTTTATGAGAGCAATGGCCTATTTCTATTTAACCAGAGTTTTTCAACATGTTCCGATTATTACGGATCCGATACAGTTAGCAACAAGCGGAGACACCAAGGTGCCCCGCTATAAACAAAGCGATGTACTCAAGTTTATTATTGACGATTTGAAAGTCGCAGAAGCGGGTTTACCTACAGTAATTTCCGAGCCGAGGTTACGTGTTAATGCTTATTCTGCAAAAGCATTGATGGCAAAGGTATATCTGTATATGAAAGATTACGAAAATGCCAAAGCAAAAGCTTCGGAAGTTATCAATTCGGGCAAGTTTGATTTATTCCCGGATTATTATACTATGTTTTCAACGGCTCAATCTAATGGAAACATCGAGTCCCTGTTCGCTTTTCAATGGACTGCTACAGGAGATTATAGTTCAGCAAATCATACTCAAACTAATATTGGTCCCGGACCACTGTTAAGTCCTAAGCCAGCAGGAGCGGGAGGATATTCCTCAGTAGTTCCTTCCATTAATCTTCTAAACTCCTTTGAGTCTGGCGATCTAAGACGTAAAAGTGTAATGGAGCATGGTTTTTTTCGTCAAGATTGGAAAAATGATAATTATCCCAACGGTTATACTTACGATACCACAGCTGCCGCCGGCGCCGGGAAGCAGATTCTTACCGCTACCCGGACTAACAGTGCAAAATATATCGTAGGTACAGGAACGAATGGCGAGAAGGTAAACGGTTCGAATACTGAGGTCTGTACTTATATAATCAGATACGCAGACGTCCTGTTAATCTATGCTGAAGCTGTTCTGGGAGATAACTCTTCCACCACCGATGCATCAGCTCTGGCAGCTTTTAACAAAGTGCGTCATCGTGCAGGCTTCTCTGCAAGCTTAGACAAGACTGTTTTAACAAAAGACATTATTCTTCATGAGAGAATGATTGAATTTAATTTTGAAGGTGACTTCTGGTTCGATGTCCAGCGTCAGGGCTTTGATAAAGCAAAACAGATTCTTCATGCACAGGAAAGGGGAGAGTATACTACCAATAATGGAGTTCGGACAATAAATCATATGGATGTGAGTGGGCAGTTTGTCAGCGAAAATCAGTTGTTTTTACCAATCCCATCCGCTGAGAAAGTTAGTAATCCTTTACTAACTCAGGAACCGGTTAATTTTTACTAACAAATTTGTTAAAACCTAATTGAAATGAAAAAATTCAGAGTTTTAAATATAAAAGCCATTGTAGCCATAGCGGCTCTTACTATTAGTATTATAGCCTGTAAGAAGGACGGAACTGGTATGCCCGAGTATGGCGCGGGCGACCTTCAGGTGAGTACTATTGATCCAGGCGAAGGTTCTGGAGGGGATGTTCTAATCGTCAAAGGAGCTGGCTTAGGTAGTCTTAGCTCAATCACATTTGAAAAGGATAATGTTCCGGCAGGTTTTAATCCTGTATTTAATGAAGATAAATCCGTTGTATTCAGAATACCTGACACGGCTGGTGGCGGACCTCAGAACATCATCTTTACAAATACAGCAGGAAAAAGTGTAAAGATTCCATTTAAAGTAGTTGCTCTTCCTGTAATAAGCCAGTCTTCGGCAATTGATATCGAAGCCGGCCAGATTGTAACCTTGACCGGTACAAACCTCGAAGACGTATCACAAGTGGTTATCGACGGGACAACAACAGAAGCCGAAATCGTTTCGATGAGTAAAAAACAGTTAACTATAAAAATTCCCGCTAGCTCGGCGAGTAGAGTTAAATTGTCAATTACGAATTCATCAGGTACCAAGGTAGGTGAGCAGGAGTTTACCTATGTGGCCAATGCCTATGCGATTTATGGCGATGCGTTTAACAGCAACGTAGATAATTGGTCGTGGAGTACTGAATTTAAGATATCAACTTTAAATAAGATTTCAGGATCAAACGGCTTGAGTGCAGAGTACACAGGAGGATGGGGTGGAATTCAATTGGCCCAAAAAAGCTCTGTAAGTCTAACACCTTATAAGTACCTGACATTTTGGACTAAAGGTTCTGCCACCGATAGAGTTGTTTCCTTAAATTTCAACTGGGCCAAGGGTGTTCAGGTTACAATACCGGCAGGTAAATGGACATATCATAAAATTGATCTAGATACCTTCAAAGGTTCTGGTGTTAATTCTCTGGACAATTTGATAATGCAAATAAACGGCGATCCGGATCTATTCTTCTTTGATAATATCCTTCTAGTAAAATAGCAGGATTAGACTAACTATGCCTGGTTGATAAATATTCAACCAGGTTTTGTTACACATCATTTATTCGTATTTAATGAGGGACTTTAGCTTGCGGAGCTGTCTCGTATTGCTTTGTGCGATCGGGCTAGCATTTCATGGAGTTGCACAAGTGAATTTTATTGAACGCCAACAGAATCAATTATTCCTGAACAATAAACCCTATTATTTTCTCGGTGCCAACTACTGGTATGGAGCGCTTTTGGCTTTGCAAAACGATCCCAAAAAAGGTAAAGAAAGACTTAAAAATGAACTGGATTTTTTAAAGAAACAAGGAGTTACAAACCTCCGGGTTTTAGTTGGAGCAGAAGGTAAGGGGCTAATAAATGGACAAACGAGGGTATTTCCTTCTTTGCAACCAGAAAAAGCAAAATTTGACGACAGAATTCTTGAAAGTCTTGACTTTCTATTATTCGAAATGGAGAAGCGGAATATGCATGCAGTTCTTTATTTAAGTAATAACTGGGAGTGGAGCGGGGGTTTTCTACAGTATCTGAACTGGAATGACGGATTAAGTGATGAGAAAATGAAAAGCCGGCTGTCCTGGGACGAATTGAGAGATGAAACTTCAAAATTTTATTCATGCCAGCCATGTTTGCAGGATTATGAAACCCAGTTGCGGTACGTGCTGAATCATAAGAATAAGTATAACCAGCGTGTTTACATTAATGACCCTGTGATCATGTCTTGGGAACTAGCAAACGAGCCCCGTCCAATGAGGGCTTCTGCTGTATTAGCTTACAAAAAATGGATAGAAGTAACATCAAGGTTAATTAAATCTTTAGATCGAAATCACCTGGTTACAATCGGAACAGAAGGGGAAATGGGCACTGAATCACTTAGTCTGTATAAAGAAATTCATTCAATAGAAAATATCGATTATCTCACCCTGCATATCTGGCCCAAAAACTGGAGCTGGTTTAAGGATACAACCATAACAGATTCTCTTGAAAGTATTCTTGGTAGAACAAAAGATTATATAACTAAACATGAGCTTGTTGCTGATGAACTTCGAAAACCATTGGTGATAGAAGAATTTGGCTTGCCTAGAGATGGTCATTCCTTTGATCCACATTCTTCTACCCGGTCCAGAAATAAGTTTTTTACAGCCGTTTTCGAACAATGGTTAAAAAGTAAAAGAACCCGTGGATCCATCGCCGGGTCGAATTTCTGGGCTTTTGGTGGTGTTGAAAGGCCGGTGCCTGGTCAGCTTTATTGGAAACAGGGCGACGGTTTCTCAGGCGACCCTCCTCAAGAGGAACAAGGACTCAATTCCATCTTTGATTGTGATGACAAAACATGGGATCTGATTCAATATTACAGTTTACCGTAGTGTAATAATTTTTAAAGCTCTATCAACTAAATAATAAACACTTAGATAATAAAAATGAGAACAAAACTATTCGGCTTAATTGCGGCAATGGGCATTTCGTTTAGCGGCTTTGCTCAGGGAAACAATTACGTACAAAACTATACCAAGTTCGAGGAGCTTGCTTTAACACCGCCCATGGGTTGGAACAGTTGGAACAAATTTGCCTGTAATGTGGATGAAAGTATGATCCGGGAAATAGCGGATGCCATGGTTTCGTCGGGAATGAAAGAGGCTGGATATACTTATATCAATATAGATGATTGCTGGCATGGAGATCGCGACAGCCTGGGTTTCATTCATCCTGACCCAAAAAGATTTTCTTCCGGAATGAAGGCGCTTGCAGATTATGTTCATGCAAAGGGTTTGAAACTGGGTATCTACTCTGACGCGGGCTCGCAGACATGCGGCGGACGCCCCGGAAGTAGAGGCTATGAGTTTCAAGACGCCAATATGTATGCGAGATGGGGAATAGATTACTTAAAATACGATTGGTGTAATACAGAAGGACTTAAAGCTGAAGGTGCTTATAAAACAATTGCCGCAGCATTGCGAAAAGCAGGCAGGCCAATTGTTCTGAGTATTTGCGAATGGGGAAATGATAAGCCCTGGGAATGGGGAAAGACAGTTGGACATTTATGGAGGACCACCGGAGATATTTACAATTGTTTTGATTGTATTGAAGACCATGGCACCTGGAAGTCGTGGGGGGTGATGCAAATCTTGGATAAACAGGACGGTCTGCGCGAATTTGCGGGACCTGGCCATTGGAATGATCCTGATATGCTGGAAGTTGGAAACGGAATGGTTGTTAACCAGGATCGTGCTCATTTCTCGATGTGGGCGATGCTCGCAGCCCCTTTGATTGCTGGTAATGATTTAAGAACAATGAGTAAGCAAACCATCGAAATTCTGACTAACAAGGAAGTTATAGCTGTAGATCAGGACGAGCTTGGTATTCAGGGATTTAAACAAGCCTCTAAAGATAGCGTTGAAACCTGGTACAAACCTCTGAAGGGTGGGGATTGGGCTGTGTGCTTTCTCAATCGATCCAAAACGCCTAGATTAATTGAAGCGAACTGGCAGGCAAACACAATTACCGACTCCTTTGCTAAAAGGCAGTTGAATACCCGATCATCCAGTTTCACTGTTAGGAACTTGTGGACGAAAAAGAACATGGGAACAACGAAGAAAACTTTAACTCATTTAATTCCTGGGCAGGATGTTCTGATGATCCGATTAATAAAAAGATGAGGTATTGTTTTTAAGTTTTAGGAAAACCAAATGCAGGATGAGACAGCATAAAGTGTCGCAAGTGATTTTTAAACATAATTAGGATAAGTGATGTATTCAAAAATAATTTTTAAAGTGATGTTTTTAGCCTTAGTGCTTCCGGCCTTTTGCTTACAAGCGTGTAAAAAAAGAGATGGGGGCGATTCGACCCCGCAGCCAATTATTGAAGAACAGGAGGTAGTGCCCAATCTTTCTACAATAAGATCATGGTTAATAGATAGAAATGCGACCGACGAAACTGCCTGGCTTTTCTACAATATGAAGATGGTCGCCAAAAAAAATATTCTTTTTGGGCATCAGGACGCGACGAAAAGGGGAGTGATAGATCCTTCCACATCGTGGGCAAATGAGCAGCATCTTCCGACTGTTTCAAAGGAAAAATCCGACGTTAAGGAAATCACCGGCTCATTTCCGGCAGTATACGGTCACGATTTTAATTACATTGCTGGTTGGTCAGACGGCGGTTGGTTTGATTACGAGAGACAGATTGCTAAAGAACTTACCATCGAAGCATACAACCGGGGAGGTATTAATACTTATTCCTGGCATTATAGTAATCCTGTTTCAAAAGGGAGTTTTAATTGGAGTGAATCGCAGGTTGAAGCAGTGAGCAAAATTTTGCCCGGAGGATCACATCATGAAATTTACAAGGGGTCGCTGAAACAAATCGCGGATTATGCTAAATCCCTGATTGGTGCGGACGGAAAGTTGGTGCCGGTAATATTCAGGCCTTTTCACGAAATGGATGGTAGCTGGTTCTGGTGGGGGAAAAATCATTGTACTCCTGCTCAATACAAAGAACTGTTCCAGTTTACAGTTACTTATTTAAGCGAGGAATTGAACGTTCATAATTTTCTTTACTGCTGGTCACCTGGCGGGGATTATACAAGTTCAACGCAATATCTTCAATATTATCCAGGGGATGACTATGTTGATATTCTGGGCACTGATAATTACGGCTTAAATACGAATATCTCTAATGCCTCCATTTCTAATAAGCTTAAAATTGTTTCTGATTACGCTAAAGATAAAAATAAAATCGCCGCGTTTACAGAAGCCGGACAGCAAAACTTAACTGTTAATAACTGGTATACTCAAAAATTGCTTGCAATACTTCAAACTCAAAAAATCGAGATGGCATACGTGCTGGTATGGGCAAATACAACGTCATCATATTGGACTCCTTACAAAAATCATCCTGCAGAGACAGATTTTGTGCAATTTAAAAACAGTGCATATGTAATGTTTGCGAATGAGCTTGTTCGAACAATGTATAAGCACCCACAATAAGAGCCAGATAAGATCTGTGAAAATAATTTCCTGTTAGCTTTGTCAGGAAGGCAGATCTCCTTTTTTCTATATATGGTTGTTGATGTATGCAGGATCCCTTAGTGGATCCTGCTTTGCTATATATATAAAATTCCCGACCTGTCTGCTAAAATTGACCGAAGACCAATCGAATCAATTGAAATTATTTAGAAAATGCCTTTAAATGTAGTGCAAGCTAACATTTTCATCAAATGTTAAACATTTCAGCCCCATTTTTTGAGCAATAGAACCTGTGATTCTGCAGATCTTTGAGTCATATTATTAAACGGAGTAGACCAGGTCTCACGGTATTAGCCCTTATTTAAACGAAGTAAGGCGATTACCTGCCCTAATAAGATGAACAACTCATGGGATTCTACTCGACCATTATAAACTAGATATTATCAAATTAGGAAAATGAATTTAACACTTATCGACGTTTCAATGATCGTCTTCTACCTCATCATGATGGTAATGATTGGCTGGTATTACCGGAATAAAGCCCGCCAGAATAAGGAAAGTTATCTGATGGGGGGTAAGAAATTGCCCTGGTACATGCTAGGGCTAAGTGATGCCTCCGACATGTTCGATATTAGTGGTACAATGTGGATGATATCACTATGTTTCGTATACGGATTAAAAAGTATTTGGATTCCCTGGTTATGGCCAGTGTTCAACCAAGTATTTAATATGATGTTCCTGTCCAAATGGCTTCGTCGTTCTAATGCCAATACTGGTGCTGAATGGTTAGCTACTCGTTTCGGACTAGAAGGTAAAGGAGTAAAAGCCTCTCATAATATTGTGGTAGCTTTTGCTTTGATCGGCTGTCTTGGCTTCCTTGCCTACGGTTTTGTAGGATTAGGCAAATTTATTGAGATTTTCGTTCCATGGGACGTTGTGCAACCTTATTTGCCTTTCTATGTTCCAGCTGCTTATGTAGCGCATTTTTACGGAATTATATTTACTCTGTTTGCCATGTTCTACTCCATCCTTGGAGGAATGCATAGCATTGTACTAGGTGATGTAATAAAGTATGCAATTATGACGGTAGGTTGTATTTGTATTGCTGTAATAGCAATAATTCATTTAAATGGGAAAGAGCTTGTAGTCCCCGCCGGATGGCATGACCCTTTCTTTGGATGGAAATTAGATCTCGACTGGAGTCATATTTTACCCGCAGTAAATAAAAAGATCGAGCAGGACGGTTTTGGCCTGTTTGGGGTTTTCTTTATGATGATGCTCTTCAAAGGTGTGCTTTCAAGTTTGGCCGGTCCCTCACCAAGTTATGATATGCAGAAAGTCCTTTCTACCCGTTCGCCGGAAGATGCTTCTAAAATGACGGGTTTTGTTTCGATTGTTCTGCTTCCTATCCGCTATTCTATGATTATTGGTCTCACCGTGTTGGCCTTATTATATTTTGATAAACTTGACATCACTTCCGGGTCCGGAGAATCAGACTTTGAACGCATCCTTCCGGCTGCGATAAATACCTTTCTGCCTACCGGAATATTAGGTTTGGTATTAACCGGACTTTTAGGAGCCTTCATGGGAACCTTTTCAGGTACTCTTAATGCCGCTCAGGCTTACGTCGTGAACGATATTTATCTCAAATACATAAACCCTGACGCTTCTACCAAAAAGATCATCACTGCGAATTACTTAGTTGGGATTGTTGTAGTTGCCATTGGTGTAATTCTTGGCTTCTTTGCTAAAGATGTTAATACCATTCTTCAATGGATCGTAGGGGCTCTATACGGAGGTTATATTGCAGCGAACGTGTTGAAATGGTATTGGTGGCGATTTAATGCGAATGGATTTTTTTGGGGTATGGCAGCAGGTATTGCAGCAGCACTTGTTTTCCCTTTTATCTTCCCTGGAACATTGATGTTATACGTTTGGCCTTTATTGTTCCTTATTTCAGTAGCAGGATGTCTGGTTGGTACTTATACCGCTCCTCCAACCAATGAAGCCGTATTGATGAAATTCTATAAAACTGTCCGACCATGGGGCTTCTGGCAACCTATATGCGAGAAGGTGAGGGCACACGATCCTTCGTTTGAGCCCAATCGTAACTTCAAGCTTGACATGTTCAATGTGGTTGTTGGTGTGATAGCTCAACTCTGTTTAACTGTCCTGCCCATGTATCTAATTCTGGGTATGAAGGCCCCTCTGGCCATAACTGTGCTCATTCTGGTTGTATTAGCATTCATCCTAAAGAAAACATGGTGGGATAAGTTGCAGGAGGAGGCTCGCGCTGCAGCTGAAGAAAAAACCCTGGAGAATACCTCTGTTAGCCCGGCAACGCTCATTGGATTTGACAAATAGGAACTCTGTAAAATAATATAATTTTTGTTTATAAACTCCATGTTACGGAGATCAATATCAAAGCAATGCAAGAAGAAACATTAATAACAAACTTAATTTTTGAAAAGCGTCTGAATGCCCTTCGGCAGGCGCACGAAGTTTTATTAAGCAAACTAAACAAGGAGGAAAAATTTGGCAATGGGATATTTGCCCGCTACGAAAATCCAATTCTTACTGCGGCTCATACACCGCTGGAATGGCGCTATGATCTTAACCCTGCTACCAACCCTTATTTGATGCAGCGCTTTGGAATTAACGCCACCTTCAACTCTGGTGCAATTAAGTTCCAGGGCAAATATATTGTGGTCGCCCGGGTAGAGGGCTGGGATAGAAAATCTTTCTTTGCTATTGCAGAAAGTGATAATGGGATAGATAAATTCCGTTTCTGGGAATATCCTTGTCTGATCCCTGAAACAGATGAACCGGATACCAATATTTACGACATGCGTTTGGTGCAACATGAAGATGGCTGGATCTATGGGTTGTTTTGTACTGAACGCAGGGACCCGGCAGCTCCGGATGGAGATCAGTCGGCTGCAATTGCTCAGTGTGGTATCGTCCGAACCAAAGATCTTCTTACCTGGGAACGTTTGGCTGATCTTAAAACGCCTTCTCCTCAACAACGGAATGTGGTTCTTCATCCTGAATTTGTCGATGGACAGTATGCCTTTTACACCCGGCCACAGGACAGTTTTATTGATGCAGGCAAAGGGGGAGGAATTGGTTTTGGACTAAGTGCGACCATCGAAAATGCTAGCATTGATCAAGAAATTGTAATTGACAGGAAGCAATATCATACCGTTTACGAATCGAAGAACGGTCTTGGTCCTGCACCTATCAAAACCGAAAAAGGTTGGTTGCATCTGGCGCATGGAGTGCGGAACACAGCAGCGGGATTACGCTATGTGCTTTATGTCCTTATCACCGACCTGAATGATATTACAAAGGTTATCCATAAACCTAACGGCTATTTCATTGCACCTGAAGGTGATGAGAGAGTCGGCGATGTTTCAAACGTTGCCTTTAGCAATGGCTGGATCGCAGACGACGATGGCAGGGTATTTATCTACTATGCTACTTCAGATACCCGCCAGCATGTAGCCGTATCAACAATTGACCAACTGTTGGATTATGCCATTAACACTCCCGAAGACGGATTACGATCAGCAAAATCGGTAGAATCGATATACAACATTATTAATAATAATAAAAATCTGAAATAAACAGAATTCAGGCTGAAACAGACTTCAGGGAATCAGAATCAAAGATAATTTAATACTAGCGGTAACATCCATGTCAATGTCAACTATTCAACTTAATTCTCAATTAGGAGTGTACCAGAAAGAGGTTAAACAAGAGTTACACAATATTTTGGACTATTGGTTGCATTTTAGTCCCGATACCATAAATGGAGGTTTTGTGGGAAAAATTGATAGTGATAATACTCGTGATTATTCCGCTCCAAAGGGTTCGGTGCTTAATGCCCGTATCCTTTGGTCTTTTTCAGCTGCTTATAATCTTGAGCCCAATCAAAATTACTTACAAATGGCCGACAGAGCCTGCGGGTATATTGTAGATCATTTTATTGATAAGGAATTTGGGGGAGTCTACTGGACCGTTAGTGCGGAGGGGGTTGCGTTAGAGACTAAAAAGCAAGTGTATGCCATTGCTTTTACTATTTACGCCCTTAGCGAATACTATCAGGCCTGTAAAAGCGAAAAGGTTAAAGATTTGGCCATCGATTTGTACAAGCTTTTGGTGGAAAAAGGTTTTGATAAAGAGAAAACAGGCTATTTCGAAGCTTTTACCCGCGACTGGAATGAGATTTCGGACTTGCGCTTAAGTGAAAAAGATGCTAACGAGAAAAAGACCATGAACACTCATCTACATGTTCTGGAAGCCTATACAACGCTCTATCGTATTTGGAAGGATGATGGATTGAAGGAGCAGATCCAGATCCTTATCCAAAATTTTCTGGAGCATATTATAGATGGGGACAACGGACATTTAGTTTTGTTCTTAGACGAGAACTGGAAAAGAAAGTCGGACACTATATCTTACGGTCATGATATAGAAGCAGCCTGGCTTTTACTCGAAGCAGCCGAGGTGATTGAGGATGAGCATTTGATTTTGAAAATTAAGGAAGCCTCTTTAACGATGACAGATGCGGCAACTGAAGGTTTAGAAAGTGACGGAAGTTTGAATTATGAGTTTGAAACATCTGCTCAACACCTTATTCAAGAAAAGCACTGGTGGGTACAGGCGGAAGCTATGGTAGGTTTCTTTAATGCCTTCCAGCTAACCCACAAGGAGAGTTACCTGGTTAAATCTCTTAAAGTTTGGGAGTTTATCAAAAATGAAATTCTTGATACGACCAACGGTGAATGGTTTTGGGGCGTAACATCAGCGTGCAGGGTGATGGACAATCAGGATAAGGCGGGATTATGGAAGTGCCCTTATCATAATAGTCGTGCGTGTATGGAAATTATGAGAAGAATAGCAGGAAGTGGAACTTAATCTTAAGGTCCAACGATTCTGTATAGCATATATGAGGAAGTTATTGGGTGATTTTTTAACGAAAAGGAATTTACATAATGTCAGAAAAAATATTTACAGAAATAGAAGAAATGCTTAAAGTACTCCGCCTGGATGTAGTAAGGTATGATAAAAACCGACCCTGGGGAGGTTTTTTTGTGATTCGTGATGAACAAGCCCAAGAATTTGCCAACTTTTTTTTTAACCGTTTGGATTTAAGTGACTTGATAATGTCAGGAAAACTCAGTCCGAAAATTCTGATAGTGGCTCCCAAAAAGCGCTTGTCGGGGCAATATCATTTTAGAAGAGCGGAAATTTGGAAGGTACTTCGAGGATCAGTTGGTGTTGTGATAAGTGAGACTGATCACGAGGGAGAACTTTTTAAGAAAGAAAAAGGTGATTGTATTAAACTTCAGCAAGGAGAGAGACATCGGTTGGTAGGATTAGATGAATATGGAGTATTAGCCGAAATCTGGCAGCATACTGATTTTGATAATCCATCCGATGAAGATGACATTGTAAGATTACAAGACGATTTTGGAAGATAAGTTTTTAGGCCGCGGAGCGATTTTGCGTTTTTGTAAAATTACGGGCGAGTTACTCCGATGCTTTTATAAAAGATTTGGGACTCCAATCGATTAGTTGTGATTGTCACAAAAACCTCTCCTTTCCAGGAAATAATTAAAAAGTGAAATGAATCTTAAAAACTATAAAGGCGTTTTATACGGCGATGCCGTTCAACAATTGTTTGGACAAGCGAAAAAGTACCAATTTGCTTTGCCAGCTGTGAATGTCATTAATACAAACTCTATAAATGCGGTGATGGAAACAGCGCAAGCTGTAAATTCACCTGTAATAATTCAGCTTTCTAACGGCGGAGCGCAGTTTTATGCTGGAAAATCACTAAATAATGAAAAATTAGAAGCCTGCATCCTGGGTGCAGTTTCTGCTGCAAGACACGTTCATTTACTGGCAGAACACTATGGTGTTGCGGTCATCTTACATACAGACCACGCTGCTAAAAAATTATTACCCTGGATAGACGGCCTGTTATCGCATGGTGAGCGGTTTCACCAACAGACAGGAAAGCCTTTATTCTCGTCTCACATGCTCGACCTTTCTGAGGAATCTATCGAAGAAAATCTGGAGATATCTAAAACATATCTTGAGCGCATGAAAAAAATGGGTATGACCATTGAGATTGAGTTGGGAGTAACCGGTGGAGAAGAAGACGGAGTTGATAATACAGATGTGGACAGCTCTAAATTATACACTCAGCCTTCAGAAGTATCTTATGCTTACAAAGAATTGAGCGAAGTGAGCCCACGATTCACAATCGCGGCTGCATTTGGAAATGTTCACGGCGTTTATAAACCAGGAAACGTAAAACTTCAACCTGGTATTCTCAAAAATTCTCAGGATTATATCCGTAGAGAATTTAATATCGAAGAAGAGAATCCTATCAATTTTGTTTTCCATGGCGGTTCCGGTTCTTCAAAAGAAGAGATAAGAGAGGCCATTTCTTACGGTGCAATAAAAATGAATATCGATACTGATATGCAATGGGCATTCTGGGAAGGAATTAAGGATTTTTACAAATCCAAAGAAGGATATCTTCAGTCTCAAATTGGTAACCCTGACCGGGCGGATTCTCCAAATAAAAAATATTACGATCCGCGTTTTTGGTTGCGTAAGTGCGAAGATAATTTTGTTAAGCGCTTAACTCAGGCATTTGAAGATTTAAATTGCATCAACGCAAACGATAAGATTTAAACGTTTTGTTACACTAATTGAGCTTCTAAATGACTTCTTGAAATTTATATCAGCTGTTTTACTCCGAAAAAGAGTACGTTTAAATTGCCGTCACAAACACGTAGCAGAACTATTTTGATGATAAAGTAAAAGTAGTAAATTGTGCCTTAGTGGATCAGAAACGCAGTTTTTGCCCCCTGAAAAGAAGACTATATCCGAAGACTCAGTGCATCGTGGTGCAAATCCACGCAGCGAATAGAGTATGATCGAAACAACTCAATTGTCCTTAAGCTCCAGGAGTTTTATCTGTCTAGGGATGAGAGTAAGAAACAATCCCACTTAAAGACCTTTGGAATGCAGTTCTGCTCGCTGGTTCGATTCAGCTGGTACCACGTTTAAAAAGCCTGATTTTTCATTAAATCAGGCTTTTTTTGTGCTTAAAAGCACTTTTTCTATATCTGCCGAGGCGGTCGCCCTAAGCGCCCTGTTTAAGTTTTACAGGTATTTCTGCTAATGCTACAATAGCAGCGGTAGTTTTAAAAAGTAATAAAAAGAAGGATGGAACCTATAATGTAACTATTCGAATTTGGCATAGGGCTAAGCCCAAGTATATTCCGACGGAACATTGGGTAACCAGCAAGCAAGTAAAAACCAATGGCACAATTAAAGACCCCATCATAATAAAGCTGCTAAATCCTGTTCTGGATGGACTATCGTTGCCGAATTAGCGAACTATGAAAGCGCGTTTCATATTTTGATGCAGACGGCCTCGCTAATTGGCTTGTTTTCGGGGAGCAGAGAACTGCGGAAGAGATTAATCTCATAGAGTTTGGTGAAAATAAGGTTAAGGAACTTAAGGCTGAGGAGCGATTCGCTAACGCGGCTAACATGGTAACTGTTTAAAATAGTCTCAAAGATTATTTTAATAGTGAAATTGTACCAGTAACGGAAATCTCTGCAAATATGCTTAGGTCATATGAGAAGTATTTAAAGGGTTCACGTACTTTGTCTCGGTAAGATTATTAAGACATGACCTTAGAAATCCGTTCTAAATTCAATGCTTGTTATATTGCATACGTATAAACAAATCGAATGTTAAAGTTACTACCCTCTCTATTCTCAATTATAATTTGCCTTTCTAGTTTCGCTCAGGAATTGCGAATTGAAAACTTGTCAATTGTGTACCATGGGTTTAAAAACCCTCAGGACAGTGCCCGAACGAAGGTTTGGTGGTTTCATGGCGAGACTGAGACGACACGTGAGGGAATAACGGCTGACCTTGAAGCTTTCAAAAAGGCTGGGGTTGGCGGAGTTGTTTATTATGACCAAAGCCATGGTAAGGCAGAAAACGCATTGGAAGGGTTCTCACCTGAGTGGTGGAAGATGTTGCGATTTTCAGCCGAAGAAGCAAAACGTCTGGGATTAACATTTGAAATCCATCTATCCAATGGCTATGTAGCTGGTGGGCCATGGATAACCAACGAGACTAGTATGAAACGTCTTGTTGCCACGGAGACTTATCTCAAAGGGGGAAAAGCATTCTCCGGACACTTATTAAAACCTGCTAATGAATATAACTTTTATAAAGACGTAGTAGTTCTCGCATATCCGGCCCAACTTGGTGCAGGAATAACATCCTCTTCCCAAAAGATTAAAATATCATCAAATGTAAAGGAATTGGATGTTCGCAAGATATTTAATGTCAATGAAAAAGCACTTGCCAAAATTCCCAGGCAGGATAGTCCGGTTTACGTGAACTTAGAATTTCCTAAGCAATTTGAAGCAAGGAGTATAAGCTATGAGGTTCAGCCGAAAGGCAAGGCAACAACGAGCGCTACGAATGTACCCGGACCACCCTCAGAGGTATTTGTTGGTACAGGTTATCGGGTACTGCCAGACCTCGGCCAACTGGAAGCATCTAATGACGGGGTCCACTACAATAAAGTTTGCGACCTTAAACCAATCTACCGCGCTCATGAGCGATGGCGTCAGAAAACAATATCTTTTAAACCCATAAAAGCTAAATACTTTCGACTGAATTTACATAATTGGTGGGAGGTCTCCGAGGCTAACCAAAACCTTATGATCGGAGCAGTAAGCCTGCAATCTTCAGCAAAGCTTGATCAATGGGAGGAAAAGGCAGGACTTTTTACAGAATACATAGAAACCGACAAGACTCCAGCTTTTTCAAGAGCAGAAGTAATCGATTCGAAAAAGGTTCTTAATATCAGCGATAAGTTGGATGGAGAAGGCAGGTTAACCTGGAATGTTCCGCCCGGGAACTGGGTTGTAATGAGATTCGCTTATGTACCGACTGGCGTATCGACAAAGCACGGGCGAAAAAACATGATTGGACTTGAATGTGACAAACTCTCCGTTAAAGCTGCCGAAATTCATTGGAATAATTATGTGGGAAGGATAGCCGATTCGCTTCGGGCTACCAACAGCGGAAACCTTTCGGGAGTAGCCATGGACAGTCATGAGGCAGGCTCACAAAACTGGACCGACAATTTTATCGAAGAGTTTAGGTTACGAAGAGGCTATGACCCTACTCCATTTCTTCCGGCTATGCTCGGATATGTTGTTGGTGGGGTAAAGGAAAGTGATGGATTTTTATTTGACGTTCGCCGCAATATTGCGGATATGATAGCAGACAACTATTACGGCACATTTGAACGTCTCTCGCAAAAGCGAGGTTTAACATTCACCGCTCAGGCAATAGGAAACGCACTCTGTATTGTTGGTGACCCTATCTTGGCAAAAAGTAAAGTTAGCAAGCCTCAGGGGGAGTTTTGGGCAATTCATCCGGAGGGCAATTATGATATTAAAGAAAGCTCATCGGCGGCTCATTTGTATGGCAAGAAGATAGCTTCCGCGGAGGCATACACTGATGCAAAATATAGTACTTCTTTGGCGGAGTTGAAATCACTGGCCGACTATGCCTATGCGTTTGGTATAAACGAGTTTGTAATCTGTGCCTCAGCATATCAGCCATGGCTCGACAAATTACCAGGAAGTACAGGTGGAGGAAGGCATTATGCAATTAATCGGAATAATACCTGGTGGAATTATAGCAGTCCTTTTTGGGATTACCAGGCAAGAAATGCTTTTATTATGCGCGCAGGTAAATCCTCGTCAGACCTCTGCATTTATCTCGGAGAGAATGCACCCGTTAAGATTCTTACATACAGGCTGCCGGATATTCCAGGAGGATTCGATTTTGATGCTTTCACAACAGATGCCTTGCTTACCCGTATGAACGGAAGCAAGGGCAAGATTTCCTTACCTGACGGAATAAATTATAAGATGATGGTTCTCCCTCGGAATGGGGACATTACTCTTGATGCGTTGCGTAAGATTGCGTCCCTTATTCAACAGGGAGGAAATGTTTACGGACCGAAGCCGCATACGTCCGGAACGGCCCGGGATATAGGCAAGGAAAATGAATACCAATCACTTGCAGATAAACTCTGGGGCAAAGCGTCGGGACAAGTAGGTTCTAAAAATGTTGGCCTTGGAAGCATTTATTGGGGAATGTCTCTCAATGAGGCGCTCAAAAATGCAGGGATAAAACCCGACATTGAAATGGAGGTTGGAGATACGAAATCCTCAAAGATTTACTTCGCACATAAAAAGCTGACTGATGCTGACATTTACTTTCTCAACAATCATAAGGATCTAGCTGAGCGTAATCTTTTTACCTTCAATTCCCCCGGAAAACAAGTGCAATTATGGAACGCTGTAACGGGTAAACGTTTTTCAATCCCCATTGCAAAATCCGATCAGCAAAGCGTTTCTGTCCAATTGAATATGGCTGCCCGCGAATCCTGTTTTTTAGTTGTTACTGATAAACAGGAAAAGCTTCCTGTGTTAGCGTCTGAAAATAAAGCATTTAAAAGCGAGGTACTTAAAGGTGATTGGAAGGTCCGCTTTGATGAAAAGGCAGGCGGGCCAGGTGAGGTGATTTTTAAAACATTAGAGGACTGGACAAAAAATACAGATCCGAGGATCAAATATTATTCGGGAACAGCGGTATATAAAAAGACCATTCAGATATACCATCTGGATAATGAGATCAGAATTGATCTAGGCAATCCGGGGTCTGTTGCTCAGGTGCATGTGAATGGAAAAGATGCTGGAATTGTATGGTGTTCGCCATGGCAACTTGATATCACTCCTTACCTAAAAAAAGGAGACAATACTTTGGAGATTCACGTTGCAAATAGCTTGATGAACAGGATGATCTATGATGTGCAACTGCCAGAAGAAAAGCGAATAACATATGCTTATCCAGTGATTGCTTCTCCCACGGAGGCTTTGCAGGCTTCCGGTCTGCGAGAAGTGCGAATATTGAGAAGGTATAAATAAAAGTCTTTCAATTAAAGCAGACGAGAAATTGTAAAATACGTGGATTGAAAAGAGTTTTTTGCAAGAAATTCAGCAGGTTTATGCTCGGAAATATTTTGGACGCTTCAGCAGCCTAAAGCTTAACTTTGTGTATACTATTATGATAACAGCCATCTTCAATTCCAACGGCGTATTTCTTAAACAAATTATTTAACTATATAGCCTTGTAAAATAAAATGTGCGAACCAGATTTCAATCTCCACTAACCGGGAAAAACGTATTTATTCGCATAGCATTGTAACCTTTTGAGCTATATCACGTACTTTCGAGTCCTGGTTTAACGCCATTTTCACGCGCTAAAACTGAATTAACCAACTGCAGGCGCAATATTATTAATGAATAATTCTGAACAAGTTCTCGAGCTACTATTTGAAGAAGGCCCGCAGCCGATGTGGATTTACAGGTTAGCAGACCTAAAGATTCTAAATGTGAATAGATCCGCTACAGAGATGTACGGGTATACAAAAAAAGAATTTCAAGAACTAACTCTTAGAGACTTAAGACCAGATTCAGAAAGAGAAGTTCCGGAACAAATATTGTCGCAAATCGATTTAGAAAAAAAGAACAGTATAGATGTTCATCATAAGGATAAATATGGTAACGTATTTTGGGTTCAGATTGTCTCTATCCCGTATTCTTTTAAAGGAATTCAATGCCGGCTAGTCACTACCCGAAATATTCAGGAGGTGCTTGATTATAAGGCTGAGATAGTTAAAAAAGCACGGGATTTACAACGTGTGCTCGACAACTCTTTAGATGTGATCTGTTCTTTCGATATAGAAGGACGGTTTATTCAATGCAGTAGGGCATCGGAAGATATATGGGGTTATTCACCTGATGAATTAATAGGTGAACTTTATATGGACTTTATTGTAGAGGAGGACCGTGAATTTACGAGGCATGTGGCCAGTCAAATAATGGCGGGTACGGATTTTACAAATTTTCAAAACCGTTATAGAAGACAAGATGGCTCCACTGTTTATATCGTTTGGTCAGCAACATGGGATGCTGAGGAAGAAACGATGTTCTGTATTGCCAGGGACGCCACAGAAAAAGTAAATGCAGAGAAACTTCTTAAAGGGCATTCAGATCGTACTGAATCTATTCTTGAGAGCATAACTGATGGCTTCTTCACGGTGGATAGAGATTGGAATGTAACCTACTGGAACTATGAAGCTGAGCGTATACTAAGACGCTCTCGCAGAGAGATGCTTGGAAAGAACCTTTGGAACGAATACAAGGATGCGATGCCATTAAAGTTCTATTCTGAATATCAACGTGCAATAGAGGAACAAATTTCTGTACAATTTGAAGAGTTTTTGCCACGACTTGATCTTTGGTTTGAGGTTACAGCCTATCCATCCCCTGATGGCTTATCAGTATATTTCAAGGATGTCACCTCCAAACACGTTGCATTGCAGGAGCTTTCAATTAGCGAAGCCCGACACCGTGGAATTGTAAACTCCCAAACCAATTATTTGATTAGGACAGATCTTGAAGCAAAGTATACTTACTTCAATGGTAGTTTCTTTAGAGATTTTGGATGGATGTATTCCGATGGTGAGCTTATTGGAAAAGATTCTATGTTATCGATTTTGCCTTACCATCATAAAATTGTAATCGAGACGGTAAAAAAATGCTTAAGTGTTCCTAATGAAGTGTTTCAGGTTGAGATAGATAAGCCTAGAAAAGACGGAGGAGTACGATCAACCCTTTGGGACTTTCTATGTGTAACAAACGCTGATGGTACGCCTAAAGAAATCCAATGTTCAGGTATTGATATCTCAGACCGGATAGCAGCAGAAGCAGCTCTGAAGGAAAGTGTTGCGAGGTATGATTATGTGATGAAGGCAACGACAGACGCAATCTGGGATTGGGATCTTCAGTCGGACTTTATTTATTGGGGTGAGTCTTTTACTAATATGTTTGGACACCAAATCCTAAACAATCGAACTTCAATAGTTTTCTGGGGAGAGCTGGTGCATCCGGAGGATTTTAAGAGAGTAAACGGGAGCCTTAGCAATGCCGTATCAGGAGAACTGAATCGATGGGAGGAAGAATATAGATTTAAGAGGTCTAATGGTGATTATGTTTATGTCCGTGACCGGGGATTTGTGGTTAGGGATGAAAAGGGTAATGCTATCCGTATGGTAGGCTCGATGGCAGATATAACTGAACGGAAGCTGGGAGAAATTAAACTTAAGGAGTTGAATGCCCAGCTTAACTCGTTTATGTCTGAACTAATTTCTACCAATCAGGAGCTGGAACAGTTCTCTTATATTGTATCCCATAACTTACGAGCTCCGGTAGCTAATTTGATGAGCTTGGCAAGGTTATTAAAAGAGAATAGCGTTACTGCTGATGAGATGGCAGATCTAATAACCGGGATTCTGAGCTCAAGCGAAAGGCTGGATGAGGTGATTGCAGATTTGAACCTAATATTGAGAATCAAGGGTAAGATAAACGAAAATAAAATAAGTCTTAACATATTGGATGTAATCTCCAGCGTAAAGCAGGATCTCGCAGACCAGATTCAAACGAGCAATGCCAAAATTCAGGTCGACTTAAAAGATAACAATGAGGTTTTAGGGATAAGGAGTTACATTTTTAGCATCTTCTATAATCTCCTTAGCAACAGCATCAAATACTCCCGGCCAAATATATCACCTGTCATTAACATCAGCTCTCATAAAATTGAAAATAAATCGGTATTAGTATTCTCTGACAATGGCTTAGGTATCGACCTGGCTAACCAGGCAAAGCATCTGTTTGGACTTTATAAGCGGTTTCATTACCATACGGAAGGTAGAGGTATGGGCCTGTATATAGTAAAAACGCAAGTTCAGGCACTTGGCGGCAAAATTGATGTAAATAGCACCGTTGGCCAAGGCACCATATTCACTATAGAACTTCCAGTGCAGTAAAGCCCCTGCTACCGCGAGCTCAATGTCGTTAAGTTAAGGAAAAGTGTCTGACACCTTTGAGGTGTCTGACACTTGAATGTCGGCTTAAAATTTTCGGAAACCTTTGAGGCATTGATGGTTCAGTAAACAAGCTCTTAACTTAACAACATTGAACGCGAGCTTAGCTGAAGATTTGCTGGTTCGAGCTTGTAGCTCGGACTTTTTATAAAAGATTTTTATCTTTCCGGTCATGAGCTACTGATGATCCGCATTTATAATCAAAAGCAATTTTTTATTTTACACCCGGTTAATACTTATTGATTGTAAAAACTGAACCTATCTACTCAAATTTGCGTACATTAACCTTTAAAAATCCTATGGCAAATAACACGTTCGATACAGCTAAAGAAGCAGCCAGGCTTAATGCTACGCATCGATATTTAGATTTCAATATCAATAGAGAAAAAGAGTTAAATGAACTGGTAATGCTGGCATCCCAAATTTGTGGAACGCCCATTTCATTAATTACTTTAATGGACCAGGATGTACAATGGATAAAAGCTAATTTGGGAGTGGATGTTAGTGAAATGCCGAGAAAGACATCGTTTTGCACGCATGCTATACAGAATGATGAGATCATGATTGTAGAGGACGCATCTCTCGACAGTCGGTTTTCAGATATTCCTGTAGTGGCTAATAATCCTCATATCCGTTTTTATGCCAGCGCCAACCTCAAATCGCACGATGGATTTAATGTTGGAACATTGTGTGTATACGATTTACAGCCTAAAACCTTAAGTCCGGAACAACAACACAGTTTAACGGCATTGGCAAATCAGGTGAGCCATGTTATGGAGCTGGATTTTGCGCTTAAAACCTTGCAAAAACAAAACGATGCTTTATCGGAGATCGCCCGTATTCAATCGCACGACTTAAGGGTGCCAGTATCTTCTATACTTGGGGTGATGGATCTTATTAATGAAGAACAGACAGACCTAAACAGTGAATATTTAAGCTTATTGAACCAGGCAGTAAACCAGCTTGATGAAAGAATTCGGACTATAGTGGATTTTACCAGAACTCAATGATAACAAATGTTGCATAGCCATGCCCCCAAACTTACTCGCCAATGCAGCATGACTAACCTCACCCAACCTATGATTATCTTTGGATCGGCTACTGTCGAGCTAGTACCACCAATACTAATTTCAATGATCCCCAAAACCCTATTAGCTCGGTTTAGAAGCATCACTTTAAACTCCCCGACAAATTCAGGCTGCTAATTTCTTTATAGGTATAATGATTACCGTATCCGAAGAGCAAAGAAATACCATTTTAGAAGGTCACATAAAATGAAGATCCCTTTCCGAGTTCACTTTCTACCCAAATCTTACCCTTATGTTTTTCTACTATTCTTTTAACTATAGCCAGCCCAACACCCGTACCTTCTATATTCTCTACATTATCCAGCCTTTTAAACAGCTCAAACACATGCGGAAGTTGGTTTGTATCTATACCAATTCCATTATCTTTTACACAATAAGTAACCTGATCATCCTGAACAGTGCCGTTAATGCTGATTTGGGGATCTTGACGTATCAATGAATATTTGATGGCGTTACTAATTAAATTGGAAAAGATCTGTGAGATCATCACCTGATCTCCCTTTGTATCGGGTGTCTCAGCGATAGACACCACAATATGTTCGGCTTGATAGGCTAATTTTAAATCCTTGATCATTTCTTCCAGCAGAGGTCTCATCTCAATTTTAGCAGTGCCTATATCAGCCGTTCCTATACGCGAATATTCCAGAACTTCCTTAACCATGTTGTTCATTTTGTCTGTTCCGGCAACAATTCTATCAAGCATTTTTTGTGATTTGGGGCTAATGCTCTTATCTCTGAGTACCAGCTGTGCGTAGCTTCTTATGGTCGATAAAGGGTTTTTTAAATCATGTGAGATCGTATAGCTGAATGTATCAAGTTCTTCGTAGGCATTCTTCAATTTTTCGTTTAGCAACCTGATTTCACTTGCTTTTTGATTAATAGAATAAATTATTTCAGCTTTGAGGCGCATTACGGATTGGATCTCTTCGTGCGACCAATTCAAAGAAGTTTTTGAAACCGTTTCTGACCAGGCTTCGAAGGAACGTCTGGGCGAAATATGCAGTAAACCCTGTCCGGTTATTTCGGCAGGCTTATCCGGATTACCTGCCCATTTAATTTCCTGCAAAAGCTCGGGTTTGAACCATATTACATATTCATTCAGCTCTCTGGATAAGATGATTACCAGCATGCCGCTTGCTTTATCGGCATAGTTCGCCGCACCAACATATACTGAAGACAGGTGATTGGTGTGGAAGATAGAACCATTTATGTTCATTTTTATCCATGCTAATAGTTTTTCAAGTTGACTATTATCTGGTGTGAGTCCGACGGTTGTGATGTTATTTTCAAAAACTAATACCGTTCCGGTGGCATCGGTAATATCCAGTAGGGTAGTACGATTAGCAGTAAGGGCTTCCTCTACACTGCTGCTTTTCTGCATCTGTCTGATCAGATCGTCTACAGCAGCTTTATATCGTTCTTTAACCTTCTGATTTTCTTCCTCGTGCCGAAATTCGAGAGCAGATGAAAGAATCTGGCCAATGAGTTGGGCCGACTGCCTGGACTTGAAGTCTATGAAGCAAGGAGAATAATTATGACAAGCTATTAAGCCCCACAATTCATCCTTATACATTAATGAAATACTAAAGCTGGATGCTACTTTCATATTCTTCAAATATTGAATATGGATAGGCGATACTGCCCTGAGCTGTGCATTGGTAAGATTAAGGAGCCGGCTGTTTTCTTCTGTCGTCGTTACAATGCGGGAAGGTTCTGCATGCACATCCGCAATAAGCCGGGTAAGATTAATTTTATAAAGTTCACGTGCCTGCCTGGGAATATCAGAGGCAGGATAATGTAGTCCCAACCACGAGTCCAAATCATCATTCTTAGACTCCGCTATCACTTCACCATGGCCATCGGCTGCAAAGCGGTAAATCATTACTCTGTCATAATTAATCACTTTTTTAACCTGCTGGGCAGTATTATTTAGCAAGTTGGAAAGATTTTTATCAGCAAGCATTTGAGAAATACTACTGCCAATCATTCGCTGAACATCCAGTTTCTTTTCTGATGTCGCCGGCTCAAATTCGAGGGTATACAAATCATCGCTTTGAGAAATGATTAAATAAAAAGGTTTTCCATTTATATCGGTATTAAAGGGGTTTGTTTGGCTGAATCCGATAGTTTTACCAAAGGTGATTAGCTGATGAATAAAGTTAGGTGGTTCGTTTTTCCCGATAAGAGGTTCAATCTCACTAATTGCACGGCCAAGGATAGCTGAGGGTATTCCCACCAGGAACTCAGCTACATTCTGACTGTGATAGGTAATGATGAGGGATTTGTCAAGTACGATTAGAAAACCATGAGACTGAATAGCCCCTGGTGTATGAATAGGTTCATTATCGCAATTACTAAGGTCGATCGAGTCGGTATTCATAATATTGTCAGCGAGTGTTTAGGTGTCTGTTGTTTACGATGAACCTTTCAAATTTGCCGAATGTGTCATCAGCTACCCTGATTACACACTGTTTTTGTTCATCTGCAGTGATTTTAGAATTTAGGGCAGATTTAAAACGGAGCCACATTGCTTGTGTATTATCTCCATAGCACTCAAAAAATGAAAAGCCCTCTTTGCCTGCCCAGTCAAGCTGTCTGCGCATAAGACCGGCAATGATAGGGCCACCAAGAGTTGAACCCTCCATTACATAGAGAGCCCCCAAAGCTTCTTCCCAATTTTGAATTAGAGGAAGTTCCATGCCGCTTGCAAGTTCAGGGCATGTGCCCTTAAAGTAGAGAATGTCGTTTTTTAAATTAGAAGCTTTTCTGCGTTGCAAATAATCTTCCAGCTCAGAGCTTCGAATAAAATTGTTTACCAGGATCTCCAAACTGCCGAAAAAGCTGTAGAACCACGATAGTATTTGAAGGTAATCCTGGACGGAATTAACCGAACGCATTTTTTGCATCAACAGCTTTTCAAGGTTTTGATGCCGTGCCAGTGTTTGAGATTTTAGTTGATCGGAAAAGTTCAAAGAAAAATGAAAAGACAAAATAATGTTTAGTTACTAATTTGACTAAAATGATAATATTGAAATCGAGCACTTACTGTATCCTTTTAAGATCATCACTTTACAGTGGGCGAGTACTCGGATTTCATAAACATAGATCAACGAAAATGGTTTCTCAATTATTACGTGAAAGGTTTAGTATTTCATCGCCGAATTTTTTAGATATTCGCTCATTTACTTTAAACACACATCGTCAAGAGTCAGCAGGCTAAATAGATATTCAAAAGGTCTTAAATGGCTCAGGATTTGAGCGAATGAAGTATCAGAAATCTGGCAGACAAAGTTAATTGTGCTTCAGTGAGTTAAATTGCTTGTCTAGCTCAAAATGAAAGTAGCAAAACTATTGGTGTGGTCATAAGCTTGAAAAATAGTAATGTGAAGGGATGCAGTTTTGGCAGCAGCATAATAAACCGATAGAACTATGGAGCCATGAAGTGATGATTAAAAGGTTGATTATATTCATCGAAATCCTGTTGTTCCTATGTAAACGAATCTCAGTACAGCAGTGCAATAGATTATTGCGGTAACAGAGGAGTCCTGGAACTTGATTCATGTAAAGAGGTCCGAGCTGCAAGCCCGAACCAGCAATCGCTTTAAAACAAGGGGTACGCTCGCGGTCAATGTCGTTAAGTTAAGGAAAAGTGTCAGACACCTTTGAGGTGTCTGACACTTGAATGTCGGCTTAAAATTTCGGAAACCTTTGAGTCATTGATAGTTCAGTGAACAAACTCTTAACTTAACGACATTGTGCTCGCGGTAGCGGGGGGTATGCTCGGCAATCTTTTGGACGCTTCAGCAGTCTAAAGCTGAACTTTGTGTAAACTTTTAATGATATAACTTCACGATATATTGTATTTGTGTTTGTAAATATTACTGGCTAGATTTAATAGCGGATCTATGCTCAATCAGCTATGGACGAATACTATTTTTCTGAGCATTTCAGGAAAAGGAAGTTATAAATTCATTGCGCCAAAGATGAAAAGGGCGCTCGCTCTTGTAAATTGAATAATCATAGAAATCCAGAATGGGGTCGATGGCATGATCAATGAAGCGGCAATAAAAATTGAAAGTTAAGTTTCAAAATCTCATTGCTACGTGATACTATCATTACCCATTTTCTTGCTACTATGTTATTACTAAGCCGCTTTTATACATTTAGCCTTATAAGGTAGATGGTGTGAATCTTTAGAATGCCTGGATCTGCTGATCTATTTGCAATTATAACTTAGGATTAATATCTACATGGAAATTGATGACGAGGCATACCTACACGATTTAGTACTGAATGCTCCCATTGGGATTTGTGTTTTGGATGCTGCTACCTTAACTTGTGAGATTGTTAATGAAAGTTTTCTGCAGGTAGTAGGTAAACATTATGATGCCATTGTGGGAAAATATTTTTGGAATGTCTTCGCAGAATTCAGGCAATTTTACGAAGCTTTTCTATATAAAGTTATAAAAACCGGCAAACCTTATTATGCTATTGAAGAAGAACTTACGCTAATCCGCCATGGAAAGGAGGAAGATATTGTGGTGTCTTTCGTTTACTCTCCATTAATGAACAAGGAAGGGCAGGTAAAGAAAGTAGCCGTTTGGATTCTTGAAAACACACAGAAATTTCTTGAACGTAAAAAGCTTGAAGAAGCTGCAGAAAAGGCTGCAAAAAGTGAAGAAGAGCTTAGAAATATGATAATAAAGACAGCCAGCAACATACTGCGTCCTAAAAAACCTAAGTGAAATATTTTCGTTATTTCCTGCATTTCAATTTCAGGGTTTATAACCCGTGTTTGGCACTCCAATCCCAGAACCCTGATTCCCGTTTTTGTTTACCCGGTAATACTTCTCAAAAACCTAAGGCGTATGCTCGGGGGAGATACCACAACCTTTGATCAAGCGATAAATCCTAAAAACTTGGAATTATATGCCTGATTATTGCGTAGAAATTGCATCCTTGTAGATTTAAATGCGTTCGTATCTTTTCCTAAAATAGCCTTAAATAATTTTTGAGTTTCATTTAGGGCGGGTGACATTTTAAGGTTGAATACTTTCATATTACTAAACATTACATTTAATATGCCAAACGAATTATTAAAGCTAGTTGACTCAATATCAATGTGTTTGTAATGAATATTTGTGAGCTTCCAAATATTTAGCCTTAAGATTGAAGGTTAATGAGACAGAAGTTTTGAAATCGTCCTATATAATCAAGTGCCAGATAAAAGAATAATACATTTAATACTCCTTATCCTAAAAGCTCCAAAACCTAGTTAGAACAGGGGACAAGTTAAATCTGAATCTGAAAAGATAAATAAGCATTATTGTATTCGGTATATTGTAAACTTTGAATCACTCACAATGTCAATTACTTTATCTTTATCTAACGTAAGTCTGAAAACCTCATCAATGATTTCAATTTGATTTAGCGTATAAAGAAACCCTTTATAAAGAATAAAGTCTCCTGAAATCGCCTTGCTGCAATCCTTAATCTTTTCCATTATTGTCTACTTGTTTAGCATTAAACATACATTGATCAAATCGGTACAAGCTTCGTAAATTTTACCTTATAAGGTAAGATATACCCTCCTTTTAGCCCATTTTTAAGAAGCTTTTGAAAAGCTTCCTCTGCCATTTTTTTATTAGAAAAACCGGTAATTACCAATCGGTGAAGTTTATCATTTTGCATTGGAAACGAAGCCCTGTGTAATATCTTATATATTAATTCCTGTTGTTGTTTGATACTTGTCATGTTATCAGCTTTCCCTATTATTACTGCGAAATTCATAACGCCTTCATTATCAATTGCCTCCTCATTCTTCAATCTGCCCGGTTGGGGATTTGTTGCTCCATCTGCAGTTTTTGGAACTGATCGACTTTTGGAATGCAAAAGTATACCATCGTCTATGGTTTGATTGATAGAATCAAGTTGTGTGGCCTTAATAGATTTTGGAGATTCAGTGATAATACTGTTGCGCAATCTTGGAGGCACAATATATAATCGGAAATGCGGGTTTTAACAAATCCCCGCAGCGCTTGGTCGCCCGATCTGTTTCCGGCTTCAAAGCTGGTATGGCAGCGCGGGAAGAGCGTTTACGCTAAAATCCCGCACCCGAACATTCAGCCATCCGGCATGCAAAGGCAAACCAATAAGCCTTCTCCGGGCGATGTATTCGGAATTTTCTTCGCCTCAAAAGGGCGGATCGCCCATTGCGGCTTTGTGGATTCGTGGAATGATTCCTGGCTGCTTACGGTTGAAGGGAACACAAATGAGGCTGGGAGCAGGGAAGGTGACGGGGTGTATAAGAAGAGAAGGTTGAAAAGTACTGTACACATGGTTGCAAATTGGGTTGGGGATTTGTGACACTGGTTCCCGGGCTTGCCGGTGTTTTGTATTCGGCGCGAGATCCTGAGCGGTTTTTGTCATCCCGACGCCAGGAGAGATCCTGAACATTTGATCGCCCTATTTAAGAGAATAAGGATTTATCGCTTATTCATATCCACCATATTTTTCAAGCTCTAATAATTAACATAACAAATAATGAGATGCAAAAACAAGATCATACCCAAAAAACAAGCCCGAAAGCTTGCGGCGGCCGCGCCATAAAATTCGGCCTTATTCTATTGCTTTTTTCATCCTGCACAGTATTAAAAAGCAAAAGCATACTGAAATCAGACAGCCTAACCATAAAGGAAGAACAACAAAAAACTAAACTGGAAGTAATGCAAAAGCAAAGGACTGAAATGCTTTACCTGTATTCCGATTCTGCGAAATACAGGAGCCGGGTTAGTATTGTTCCGGAAGGCGAATTTTCCTATTCCTTAGATAAAGGTTTCAGTGGCAAAGCATCATCCCTGATAATTTCAGGAGATCATTCAATGTGGCAAAATTCTGCGGGCGCAAGTTTAAGCCATAATTTATTGAGTCGGGATTCCTCCGCGACCAGTACCCTTAAAATGAAAGAAAAAATCAGCAGAAATGAAAAGCTAAGGGAGGTGAGCAGTCGGGGAAGGGGGTGGATGGCATGGCTTAGTGTTCTGTCCCTGGTGGCGGGCTGTCTGGCGCTCTGGTTTTTTGGAAGGCGGTTGTTTTATAAGTATATATTGTTTTAATCTTGCTGTTACAGGGCGATTGGTATATGTTTGTATCCAGTTATGCGGATGTTCCCCGGATAAAAGAATATCGCGTTCTCCTCTCTTGCTTTCCGTGTCAAGAAGCTACTGTTAAAGATTATCAGCTGGGGCAACGTTAAAAAGGATAGATAAAGATTGCGGAAACGGGCGACATTTATCAAATGCTCCATTATGAGGCTTTCGATCAGGGCTTTTTAACCCGATTGTAAAACTCCTACTACTTGCGTCAGTCTTTCAGGTTTATTCATAGATTTAACTACCCGATGCCGACTATGAACCTAAGCTACTCTTCTCTTGCCCTTCTGCTTTTTGTTTTGATCTTAAAGCCGGTTAATCTGTTCGCTTTTCAGCCGGCAGACTTATCACTCCGGATCTCTGGTAAAAAGGGGCACTCTCAAAATGTTCCTGTCGCCAGGATAAAGTATCGGGGTAAAACGATACAGCTAAATGAGAGGGCGTTATATCTTAATGCCAAACTTAAGGATACAGATTTAGGTAGCTATGCTTTCAATACTATTCAGGGAGTGGTAAAATTTGCTAAGGACGGTACAGAACAGCAGCCTACAATTATCTATATGGAGCCTGACGTTTACTGGACGGATGATCCGAAAGCTGACAACAAACAAAATAAGCTTATTGGCCTCCTTATTCCTCAGGCGAATATTACCCTGATTGGCTTGTCGGAAAATCCTGAACATACCATAATTGCAGGCAACCGGGGCCAGATGGCGGGCGCTATCGGCAACTGGAATACTGTGGGCGTAGCTGATGGCTTTGAAGCCTATAACATTACCTTCGGTAACTACTGTAACGAAGATTTAGTTTATCCTTTAGATTCTTCCAAAAATCTTAAAAAGCGCCAGTCTACCATTACACAGGCACAGGTATTGACCAAGGCACATAATGGTAAAATGGATAAGTGGATATTTGAGAACTGTCGTTTCATCAGTTATCTCAATACCTTTGCTGCGGGTAATCAGCCGCTCCGTACCTACTATAAGAACTGCTTTCTGCAATGCACAGACGATGCCGTGGGTTCGGGGGATATCAGTGTTTTCGACCGATGCAGGTTCAGGTTCTATTCTAACCATCCCTCCTGGGGAGGTTCACGAATCCTCCAGGCATATCTGGGATGTAAATTTGAAATAATGCTTCGCGATCCTGACGCCAACTCAACCCTCTATTTCGCTAAGAACAATAATGTCTTTGCAGTAGTAGATGCCGAATTCACCGGCAACGCCAAATATTTAGGCTGGACAGACGTGCCCGCGGATCATGTGCGTCACTATGTACACAATAATACGCTTAATGGAAAAAAAGTAAATATTAGCGAGTCAAAACCTGAGCTCTCGATCGAATTGAAAGGGAAAACTCTGGCTTCGTTTAAGGTAGGGGATGAATATAACATCTACAACTTATTAAGAGGTAACGACGACTGGGATCCGGCAGGGCAAAAATCGCGGATGGCGAATTACAAAAACCTGCCTTTCGGGTTGCAGCTATCAGCTGATAAAGTAAAGCTAGACGGGCGTACAAGGGAGCAGGCTCAGATATCCTATGCTGTTTACCCGGAACGGGTGAGGGAAGCTACAGCCTTGAAATGGACCTCGAGCGATGATAATATATTATCCTATGCTCAAAATGCGGATGGTTCCGTTATAGTCACTGCGTCTAACAATAGCGACAGTACACGCAGGGGGTATCTGATGGCGGAAACTGAACAGGGCATCCGGAGTCTGGTGTATTTCGAGGTTAGTGGAACTCCTCAAGCAGCACCCCTGTTCGTGAAGGTCCCTTTAATGAACGAACCTAAAGCAGGTATGCTCTCTCTGGATTACAAGTTAAATCTGGTGAATCAGAAGGATTTTCCTCTATAGTATGGTACAGAAGCTCAGCAGACAATGGAAGTGATTCGACAAAGGTTGCGGTAAGCGGGAATACTGCTCCTTTGAAAGATTACCAGCTTTCTACCGGCGATATTGGCTACTACCTGTTTGCCAAAATATATCCCAGGCATAATACCAGCCTGGCGGGCGAACCGGTTCTGGTGATGAGCCGGAAAATCAGCGCAAAAGATATTACCACCACAGACATCACTACAGACTTCAAAAACCTTCCAACTGACAGGAACTCTTCCATCAGGGATGGATTCTGGATGGTGAATACCTATCGCCCGAAAGACCTGAGTAAAGATTTTCCCTGGACACCAGATGGGGGAGCAGCATGGCAGTATGGCTGGGGTAGCGACGCAACGGCCGGCCGCCAGGGCTTCATGACTGCAGGTCGCGGGGCCCGGCTTCTTTACCCGCAGGCAGGTCAGTATCAAAACATGTCTCTGGTACTGCAATTAAGTCCGCACAAAGCAGCAGGTCAGGGCTTTGGCAGTGCTACCGGTCAATATCTGGATGTATACATCAAATTTGATCCTAAAACCTTGAGTGGTTATGGCTTAAGAATAGAACGAACGCCGATGTACGGAAACGGCGTGAGGTTTACACTTTACAAATTTAGTGATGGTTTGGGCACGGCAATCTCAGATCACCGGTATTCGTCGGCATTCTTACCAGGCTGTAAAATAGAACTAAGCTGCAGGGGAAATATTTTTACGGCGAGAGTGACTACCAGCAGCCCGCAGCAATCGGGGCAAAAAGATGCAGGGCTGGAACACGAGGTAAATTTGAAAGCCCAGGTTCAGCCGAATTCATTCGGCGGCTTTGGCGTTCAGCACACTGGCAGCACAGGAGGAGCAAGCAGGGTCATGCTGGAAGGATTGGAAGCAAGGTATTGAGGTACAATGAAAGGACTTTGCAGGGATATGTTCGTCTGAGCTGGTCAAAGACTTAAACCCTTTGTTACTGTGTATGAAGCCGGTTAAACGGTCAGAATTTGAACAAGGGCTTAAAATGGAAGCAATAAATTAATTAACCAATATTCATTATAAACCATGAGAAGATGCGCCGCCATAGTTGCTATTGCTCTAAGTTACTTAGTTATCAATGATACCGCCCGGGCTCAAACTAATTCCCTTGCACAAAAAGCTGAAAAAGCCATGGTTAAGGCTACTAAATTTATGGTAGATGAGGTCAGCACGGAAGGCGGATATGTTTGGTATTACACTACCGATTTGTCCAGGCGCTGGGGTGAGATGGAGGCCTATAAAAGCATGATATGGATACAAGGCGGAGGTACGGTTACTGTAGGGCATACACTTTTAGACGCCTACCGTGCCACAGGCAATGACTATTTTTATGAGGCCGCCGGAAAAGCGGCATCAGCATTGATTAAAGGACAAAGTACAGAAGGCGGATGGAATTATATGATAGACTTCGCCGGCCAGGAGTCTTTAAAGAATTGGTACAATACTATCGGGAAGAACGGCTGGCGCCTCGAAGAGTTTCAGCACTATTACGGAAACGATACCTATGACGATGATGTAACATCCGATGCCGCACGTTTTCTGTTGAAGATGTACATGCAAAAAAAGGAGATCAGGTATAAGGAGGCACTCGACAAGGCGATAAATTTTATTTTGAAAAGCCAGTATCCTAACGGTGGCTGGCCGCAGCGATATCCGTTGAAAAGCGACTTTAACAAAGCCGGGTTTCCCGATTATTCATCATTTTATACTTTTAACGACAGCGTGATTTGGGAAAACATAAATTTCCTGATTCAATGTTTTCAGGTTTTGCATGAGGAGCGCTTTCTCGGCCCGATCCGGCGGGGGATGGATTTCTACCTTCTTTCTCAGCAGCCTAATGGCGCCTGGGGCCAGCAGTACAATATGAAAATGGAACCTGCAAGTGCGCGAACCTACGAACCTGCGGCTTTGTTGCCCGGCGCGACCGCCGAAAATTGCTCTATACTTCTAAGATTCTACCAGTACACAGGCGACCGGAAGTATCTGGCACGCATCCCTGATGCTATTAGCTGGCTTGAAAAAGTTAAACTTCCGGCATCTATGACCTTAGGTGGGCGGTATACGCACCCGCTTTATGTGGAATTGAAAACGGATAAGCCCTTGTTTGTTCATCGTAAAGGCTCTAATGTGAAGTATGGTTACTATTATGCCGATTACGATGATCAAAATCTTTTAGCTCATATGCTGGGCAAGCGCTCTGTAAATATTGCAAGCTTAAGAGATGAATATATCCGTGTCAGTGCTTTATCGCCCGGGCTCGCCACACGGAATTCCCCCCTTAAAACTGGTCATGCGGAAAAAGAAATTCCGGATTTTTATTTTTCTTCAACCAGCGGTCGGAATGGCAATATGTCCATCAGTGAAGAAAGGGTAAATGGAATAATTTCAAGCCTGGATAGTCGAAACCGCTGGCTCGTTAAAGGTGTGTCGATCAGTAATCCTTACATCGGTGAGGGGCAAAATAAAGAGGCTACCACTGAATATGCCTCAACTTTCGTTGGCGATAAAACAGATACATCTCCTTTCAGAGACACGTCGGATACTTACTATATATCAACACCTGCTTACATCCGGAACATGAACCTGTTAATTCAATACATAATTTCTGTAGGCAAAACGTCTCAGAATTAATCTTTATCAAATGCGCAATATCATTTCACTCGTAAACGAAAATATCATTAAACCTGTCGTTTTACTTGGTCTGGTTCTCAACTGCTCCTTTCTCTATGCGCAGGAACCGCCAAATGAAAAGATGCCGGCTAAGACCATCATCTGGCAGATTGATAATCCGGCTCAGATCGGGAAATTCAAAACTTCCATATTAGGGCAACCTGTTGTCAGGGTAGATGAAGGCGACGAGGTGCTTTTTTTTGATGGTGTTGATGATGGATTAATTGTTCCTGAGATTCCGATACAGGGTTGGACAAAGTTTAGTATCGAAGTGCTCTTTAAGCCTGCAGGCGACGGACCCGTCGCCCCCCGTTTCATTCACTTTCAGGATACGGAAGATAACCGTTGTACTTTCGAACTTAGAATAACTCCCAACAAGATGTGGTATCTGGACACTTTTTTGAAAAATGGAAAGGCCGGGGACCGCGGACTTGCCCTGATAGACTCTACCCTCTTATATCCAACAGACCAATGGTATTGGGCTGCTCTAACCTACGATGGGAAAAAAATGGTAAGTTATGTAAATGGCATAAAACAACTGGAAGGTGAAACCAATTTTGTTACAACAAATGAAGATGGCAGCCTGTCCATCGGCGTAAGATTGAACAAGGTAAACTGGTTCAAAGGATTGATAGGTGAAATTCGTTTTCATCCGGAGGTATTAACAGCTAAAACTTTACAGAAAAAAACAAATAAATAAATGCGTACAAAATATATTTTTTACTCATCGACCATCTTTATATACACCCTGCTGTTTTTCGTCAGTACATCTGCGCAAACTGGCGGAAAGACTGATAATGTGCCCGCTGGCTTCTATCAAAATCCGGTACTCGGCGGCGATTATCCCGATCCGTCAATTCTCCGGGACGGGAAGAATTACTATATGACTCATTCGTCATTTGAGTACTATCCCGGCCTGCTGGTCTGGCATTCCACCGACCTGCTTAACTGGAAGCGGATCGGCTTTGCTTTGAATAAAAACGTGGGTTCGGTATGGGCTCCCGACCTGATCAAACATAAAGACACTTACTACATCTATTTTCCGGCAGGAGGTACCAATTGGGTAGTAACCGCAAAATCTCCGGAAGGACCCTGGTCGGCCCCGGTCGACCTGAAACTGAGCGGGTACATAGACCCGGGGCACCTTGTTGATGGCACTGGAACCAGATACCTTTATCTCTCCAAAGGCTTCATTGTAAAGCTGGCAGAGGATGGTCTTTCCACTGCTGGTGAGCCGCAGTCAGGCTATAAAGGTTGGCAGTATCCGAAGGAGTGGAGTACCGAATGCTTTTGTTTGGAGTCACCTAAATCGACTATAAAGGATGGCTACTTTCATCAGATAGTAGCAGAAGGGGGCACCGCCGGCCCTGCAACCTCTCATATGGTTGTTTCCGGAAGATCTAAATCTCCGCTCGGACCATGGGAAAACTCTCCCTATAATCCCATTATTCATACAGCAAGCCGCGCAGAGCGCTGGTGGAGCCAGGGCCACGGAACACTCGTAGATGACGTAAACGGGAAATGGTGGATTCTGTATCACGGGTATGAAAAGTACTATCAAACATTAGGGCGCCAAACTTTAATGTTACCTGTTGTTTGGACCAAAGACAATTGGTTCCGCGTACCGCAGGGAATTTCAAGCAGTGCGCCCATCCGAAAACCGGCACTCCCGGCTTCAGCCTCGGGGTCAGGCCTGTCAGATGACTTTTCTGGCGGGACCCTTGGTTTACAATGGCAATCTTTCAGAAGTACCCCTGCTGACAGGGTAGTTTTGAAAGAGGGGAAACTCGAACTGCAGGCAAAAGGTAATGCTTTCGAAAATAGTGCACCTCTGCTGGTTAACCCGGCCGACAGAAGATATGAAGCGCAAGTAGAATTTACCATTGAGGGAAATGCTACGGCAGGAATGACACTGTTTTATAATGATCAGGGCAATATGCGGGTAACGGCGGATTCGAGACAATTCGCTGTGTTCAATCAAAAAAGCAGGAAGATATCTGAACCCAATGCCGCTGGGAATCACGGCTATCTGAAAATTATCAACGATGAAAATGAAATTAGCTTCTATTTCAGTAACGATGCCAAAGTCTGGAACAGGGTAGAGCGGAGCATTGATGCAACTGGTTTCAATCACAACATTTTCGGTGGTTTTATGAGCCTGAGGGTGGGGTTATTTGCATTTGGAGACGGAAAAGTTGTGTATGACAATTTTATTTACAGGAAGCTATAATTAGTTGTATAAGTGATTTAATACAATCTTTAGAGCCGCAAGGTCCCTGTAAAAGGTGCCGGGAAAATCAAGGCGTTAGAATTTTAGGTAGAGTCTCCTGGCGGGCTGGTTCTGCACGTTTTGCAGCTCACCAAAAACTTCTTATTTTGCATAACCAATTGCCTCACACATATGTACCTATCGAGATACCTTCTTTCCTTTTTTACCTCGATTCTGGTGTTTCTTGTCGACGCCACCGGTCAGACAGTCCACGCTAAAGTGCCAATGCTGGTATTTGAGAAGTTGTATCTGCATACTGACCGAGAGTACTATAATGCAGGCGAAGATCTATGGTACAAAGCATACCTGCTTAATGGACAGAGTGCTATGCTCACAGCCTCGAGTGATTCCCTGAGTGTCCGACTGCTGAATGAACAATCAGAAACCGTCGTCCAACAACCTGTTCGCTTACATAACGGCCTTTCTAAAGGAGATCTTCGCCTGCCGAAAGATCTGCCTTCAGGTAACTATATCCTGAGGGCCAATACAGCCTTTACTTCTTACCTGGGTAACAATTTGCGGTTTGAGAAATTGATAGTGGTTTACAATCAGAACCCTGCCGTGGCTAAAAATACTTCAACCGGCACATCTTCGGCGCGGACTTCTGATACATCGAAACAGCAGGGGCAACTAGCTCCGAGAGCACTGCCCCCTCTAAGCCTTTATCCAGAGGGAGGTTCGTTGATTGAAGGAGTAGAAAGTGTCGTGGCTTTCAAAAACAACAGCGCCCAGCACCTTAGCGGTACACTGACTGACCATGCTGGAAAGGTGCTGTTGAACTTTAGTGCGGGTGCCGCAGGTATGGGTAAGTTTAAGCTGAAGCCCATTGCCGGAATGAGCTATACGGTAAAAGTCAAATTATTTACGGGAGAAAGTTTTACTGTTCCGGTTCCCCCGGCACTCTCCAGCGGCATGACCATCAGTACCCATTGGAAAGATTCGGCACTTGTTGTGCGAATATTGACCAATGAATCTACCATAAAGAGCCAGTCTTCTCCCTACTACACATTAGCGGGTAAAAACAAGGGCAAGACCTTCCATATGTCCAAACTGACAATCAAAGCCACCAGCAATGAAGTCACGATTAAGAAGTCGGAGATACCTGGTGGTATTTCCGACTTCCGTTTAACAGATGAAAATGACAGGCCCCAGTCAGAGCGGTTGGTATACCATGAACGAGCAGGCCGGCCGGAGGTAAGGATAGAAAAGGCAGCAGCAGACTCCGGTGTGAATGTAGTTATTAGCCTGAAAGGGCTGGGAGATAAAGCAGTTCAGGGGAATGTATCGGTTTCAGTAACCGATGAATCTGTACCTTCAAATGCGACTGATTTTATCAGTTATATCGATCTTCGTTCGGAGATCAAGGGCCCTATTGACAATGTCCGGTCCTACTTTGACCGTAATAATAAGGAAGGAAAGGAAATGCTTGACCTGCTGCTGATGACCCGAGGGTGGCGTTATTTCCTGTGGCGCCGGATAATAGATGCGGATTTAAGAATGGGGAAAGATGGGCTGGAGACAGAGGCAAAGAGTCTTCTGGCCGCTTCCAGCTACCGGTCATTGGAAGCAGGTGCACTAAAGGAGCCGGCCCAATCTCTGAAAGACAACATCCGGTTAAAAGACGTAACGATAAGGGCAAAGGAAAAGATAAAGTTGGTGGACCAGGTATTCAGGCCTTTCAAAACAGACACCTGGATGGTTGATCCCAAAGACTATGATCATAAGAACCTTCGTCATTATTTGGAGCACTATACCTATTTATTCACGCTTGGATTACCCAGATTGATTGTTGATGGTTATGCATTTCCCTATACAAATACCGGGGATGCAGAAATGCTGGAACAAATTCTTGATTCTTACTATGCGACGCCCGTTTCTGCGTTTGAAAAAATCAATATTAAATGGTCGATTGACAGATCCGTGGAGAGCATGATCTATAAACCAATTGACCGGGATGCAGGTGAAACGAGCAAAAAAGGCCCTGGCTATGTCTATGTTTTAGAACTTACCACCAACTCGGCGATCCCCAAACACCTGGTGGATAAATGGAAAGGTGCAGAACGCAACTTTTATCAGGCCCGGGAATTTGCAGAGGTGGTAGACCCGTTTTTAACGAAAGGTGTCCGCCTTAACACAATTTTTTGGGAGCCCAATAAGATAACAGACGATAAGGGTGAATTAACAATCTCCTTTCCGCCTCCGGAGAAGAACAAGCGTGTAAGGGTAGTGGTGGAGGGTATAACAGAAGACTCAGGTCCGGTAAGTGCAGAAAAGGTGTTAGAGTTTTAACCATTCGCACTAGAGTCATGAGGTAATTAAAATATCGACTTAAAAAAATAACATAGATTTTCTTATGGATCAAAGTATGTTTAGTGTTTGTCCAGGTTATAGTCCGCGAATTACAGTGTTAAATTTTTTTCAGTCCAGTCTTAAGACAAGCAAGAGTGCATGGTTAAGAGAGCCGAAAACCATGCAGAGAACCAGTATTTATATTAAAATAGCCTTCGCGGTGACTGTTTTACCATAGTTCAGGCAAGGGCGATTATTGCAGATCTTCCAAATTTTACCTGTAATAGAAGATAAATGGTCGATCTTTTGGATAGCTCATTTATGAGATACGTTTTATTGGGTTTCATTTTAGATAGAATATTAATTGTACGTTAAATAAGGCGTTTTTAGTCCTGGGCCTGCATAGTGAAATTTCCACCCTGTTCTGAGTGGCCTGAAGCAGTGTTTTATTATTGGCACTGAATTGGTTATACTGTATTTCTAATAATCAGGAAATGAACAAAAGTATATTTGTAATTGACGATTACTTAATCAATCTGCTGATTGCTAAAATAATTATTAAAAACCATGGTTTTTTTGAAACCATAACTCCTTATTTGGAAGCACAAAAAGCCTTAGAGGATATAATTCATAATCAAAGCAGCAAATTGATGTTACCCGACGTAATATTGCTTGACCTCAATATGCCTGTGATGGATGGCTGGAATTTTTTAGATCGGTATAAAGAAATCAGTCCCTCTTTAGGGAAATGTATCGATATTTATATCTTATCATCATCAACTGATATCCGGGAGATTCAACGGTCAAAGCAGTACACCGCTGTTAACGGCTTTCTGTCAAAGCCTTTGACAAAAGAAATGCTTGAAGACATTATGATTTCCAATTTAGCCACAGCAAGCTAAGACACTTTAATCTCCGGTAAACTATTATAGAAACATTTGCTTATATATGAATATCCTCAAACCTCTGCAAATTCCACATGAAGAAAACACTAAAGGCTTTGATGCGCTAGCTTTTAGTGCGGTCTTCAAAACTCAATTAAGTACCATGTACTGTGCATTAACGCATTTGTCAAAGAATCTTGCCATTTTGGGGTCTTTGGCCTCTTTCCCGAGTTTGAGGCTGGCTTTTGACGAGAGTTTGGAAGACACTCATAAACAACTTAAACGTATTGACGAAATAGCTAAATTTTTTATAGTGGATGACTATGAGAATCATTCCTTAGGAGTAGAAGCAATTGTTCAGGAAACATATGTAGCGATTAGTAAAACACCAGCTAACTCCTTTCAAAGAGATATGTCACTAATATTTTATGCTCATATAATAAAACATGTTGAGGTAGGTGCTTACCGAACATTGAGAATTGCCGCTGCTAAGCTGGGATATAACCAGGCAAAAACCCTGTTAACCGAGAATATGGATGAGGCTAAAGACAATGACAAACTGTTTTTATTAATATCAAAGCACCACCTTGATAATTAGATGAAGTGGTATAAACAAATCTTTTTGCTAAAAGTATGTATTCCAAATCTTCTTTCACTGGGCCTTAAATTTTAAGAATGTACAGTCCTGATTTGTGAGTACAGAAGATTTGCTTTTTAACCGTGGTAGATTTTAATTAAATAGTAGTGGGTCCGCCAGATGAATCGATTATGAAATTGATAATGCAGGCATTAGTTTGAATAATTTTTTTGCAAAATTGAAAAAAAGCGTACATTTAGAAACCAAACTATCCAAATATACCTCATATAAACCCTTGTCTTTCAGACGGGGGTTTTTGCTTTTGCAATAATTTGATTTCTCAATTGCCAAACTGTTAATTTTTGTTAAAATTCTTTGTATTTCTGGCAAATTTTATATCTTTGTCTCAGGTTTATAATTGGTTAGTTAAAAGGTCTTCATTCTCCCCGTTTGAAGACCTTTCTTTTTTGAGGTCCTTCGAACAAGCCATTAATTTCAAGTTCAAGCCTTTTTATGATCAAGAGGCTCTGGTAATCGTTTAATTTTATATATCTCACAAACCCATCTCCAGCTAAAGTACTCTGAGATATCAGTAATAATATTCATTGTTTACCTGAATTTGTACCTGTTCGACCAAATTTTTAACCCTTTTTTTTTAATTCTGATATAGGTTTGTAAGCAAATTCAGATGGTGCCAAAAATAAAAGATGAACCTGATTTTATACACAAATACTATTACCTGATGCGCGACCAGTATTCAGCCCATTTCAGAAAGTTTATTAAGTGATTTTCCTTCTGGTTATTAAATACAACAGACAATCAATATACTCTAAACCATTTTTAAAATGAGAATTATCTTAATAACGGGCATCATTTGCCTGTTCTTTATTCCACAGGCCAGTTTTTCCCAAACTTCAAAGTTTCCTTTTCAGGATTATAATTTGACTTTTGAGAAACGCGTTGATGATTTAGTCAGCAGACTTACATTAGAGGAGAAGGTTGCCCAGATGTTAAATACCGCACCGTCAATCCCGCGTCTTGGAGTACCCGCATATGATTGGTGGAATGAAACATTACATGGGGTTGCAAGAACTCCTTATAATACAACAGTTTTTCCGCAGGCAATAGCCATGGCGGCAACTTTTAATCCGGCTTCGCTGTTTAAAATGGCTGATTATTCTGCATTGGAAGGGAGAGCCATTTACAATAAGGCCCTGGAATCCGGAAAGCCCGGCAAAAGATACCAGGGTCTCACTTATTGGACACCTAATATCAATATTTTTCGCGATCCGCGTTGGGGAAGAGGCCAGGAAACTTATGGAGAAGACCCTTTTCTTACCTCAGTTCTTGGAGATGCCTTTGTAAAGGGATTACAGGGAAATGATCCGAAATATTTGAAAGCTGCAGCTTGTGCCAAACATTATGCGGTGCATAGCGGTCCCGAGCCTTTGCGACATAATTTTGATGTGGATGTTTCTGCATATGATCTTTGGGATACTTATTTGCCCGCTTTTCAGAAACTGGTAGTTGATTCAAAAGTAGCTGGTGTAATGTGCGCTTATAATGCCTTTCGCACCCAACCCTGCTGCGCCAGTGATATTCTAATGAATGACATTCTGCGTGATCAATGGAATTTCAAAGGTTATGTAACCTCGGATTGCGCCGGAATTGAAGATTTTTTTACCAAGCACAAAACTCATCCCGACGCTGAATCAGCATCGGTTGATGCTGTATTTCACGGAACAGATGTAGAGTGCGGAAAGGGTGCTTACCTTTCTCTGGTACAAGCTGTAAAGAATGAGAAAATTAGCGAAAAGCAAATTGATATTTCAGTTAAACGCCTATTTATGATCAGATTCCAATTGGGCCTGTTCGATCCTGTTTCTATGGTGAAATATGCTCAAACTCCGGCATCAGTTTTAGAGAGCAGCGAACATAAGGCGCATGCTCTGCAAATGGCTCGCCAGTCGATGGTTTTGCTTAAGAATGATAAGATCCTTCCTCTTAGTAAGAGCTTAAGGAAAATTGTAGTCTTAGGACCTAATGCAGATAATTCTGTTTCAATTCTAGGTAACTATAACGGGAATCCTTCTAAGCTCTCTACTGTATTACAGGGGATAAAAGATAAGGTTGGAGCAAATACGGAAGTTATTTATGAGAAGGCGATAAACTTTACCAATAATGACCTTTTGAATTATGAAGATGTAAGCAACCTGTTTTCCTATGAAGGCAAGCAAGGTTTTAAAGCGGAGTATTTTGATAATATAGAGCTTAAGGGACAGCCTGCCGTCAGAAACGAAAGTGTGATAAATCATATCTGGCAGGAAGGTCAGACAGTAATTAATAATCTTAACGCTAATGATTTCTCCGCCCGTTATACCACTAATTTCAAAGCAAAGGCTGATCAGAGCCTGGCATTGGAGATCGATGCTGATAATGGCTACAGGCTTATGGTAAACGGAAAGATAGTTATAGACGACTGGGCAACTAAAAAACGGGAGCTAAAAAGGTTTAACCTAAAATCGCAAAAAGACTCTGTGTACAATGTAGTTATTGAATTCTGGCAGGGCGATGGTAATGCTCATTTAAAGTTCAATATTGGCCATTATGTAAAAACGAATTTTACCGCTTTGGCTGAACGTTACAAAGATGCAGATGCATTCATATTTGCAGGAGGAATTTCTCCCCAGTTAGAGGGGGAATCAATGAGGGTTGATGATCCCGGTTTCGCTGGCGGCGATCGTACTTCAATTTTATTACCTGCCGTTCAAACGGAATTAATGAAATCATTAAAATCGACCGGCAAACCTGTGGTTTTTGTAATGATGACAGGAAGCGCAATTGCAACGCCATGGGAATCGGATAATATTCCGGCTATTTTAAACGCGTGGTACGGCGGGCAGTCGGCAGGAACAGCGGTAGCGGATATCCTCTTTGGCGATTATAATCCTTCAGGTAAGTTACCGGTAACATTTTATAAAGGAGACAGTGATCTGGCAAGTTTTACAGATTACAATATGGATAACAGAACCTACCGTTATTTTAAAAATAAGCCATTGTACGGTTTTGGTTATGGTTTAAGTTATACAACCTTTAAATACGATCAGCTGGCTGTCCCGGCAAAAGTAATAAAGGGGAAAAACGTACTTGTATCAGTCAGAGTAACCAACACGGGAAAACTAGAAGGCGAGGAAGTAGCACAGCTTTACGTTGTTAATCAAAATTCTTCTGTAAAGGCCCCTCTTAAAGCCTTAAAAGGTTTTGAGCGGATCACTCTTAAGGCTGGCGAAAGTAAGATCGTCAAGTTTACATTGTCACCTAAGGATTTGTCCTATATAAGTTCTAAGGGTCTGAGCATTCAGTTTACAGGCAAAGTAAATATCGCGGTAGGAGGAAATCAGCCTGACGAGCTTCACACAAGCAGTAACGTAACACAAAAAATAATTACTATAAATTAGATTCTTAAGGCCCTTTACAAAGGGACACCTGGCGCTGCGTTTATTTTTGCAAAAAGCAGTATCGTTCTGATGGTTAATTGGTATTTTTAGCGTAGATTTTCAGTCTCCGAACTTCATAGTTCGGGGACTGTTAAGAATTTGCCAGGTTAACCGTATTATTAATGTGTGAAAGATTTAGAGCTTGTATATATATTCTACTAATACAAGTTTTCTGCGTTCAAGCTTATTGTCAGGTTATAACAAATGTCAGGCATTACTCCACTGCCGATGGCTTGTCTGACAACAAGGTTACCTCTATTACAAAAGATAGTGAAGGTTTTATGTGGTTTGGATCCTGGTCCGGGATCACCCGCTTTGACGGAAATAATTTCCTTGTTTTCAAATCTTCTCCGGGAGACAGCTCCAGCCTTAAGAGTAATCGGATAGATGATATTATTGAAGATCCGGGTGAAACCAGTCACTTATGGGTTAAGGCTTACGATAATGTTTACAGGTTTGATAAGCGAACTCAACGGTTTATCGCGATAGCGGAGTTGTTAGACGATACTTCGTTGCGAAAAGTCTCATTCACCAAAATCTTAGCAGTAAAAGAGGGTCGCGTTTGGCTAAAAACTGAAAATGAGGGCTTGTTTTTGATTACCAATTCATCAGGAAGTAAACCCCATTGTATCAGGATATCAAAAGAGTCGGGCGTTAATTATAGGTTACCTGCGAATGCTATCACATTTTTTCACCTTGACAAATTTAATAATGCCTGGATTGGTACAGCTTTGGGTTTAAGGGTGTTGAAATATAAGCCAAAGGGTGGTTTTGAAATCAAAATGATTCAAGGTTTAGGAAAAGAAGCATTTACAGGTATAACTGAAAATAAAAATTTAGTTTGGCTGGGGACTGATCGGGGTTACCTGTTATCTATTGACAGGAGTCTGAAGATAGGGAAGGCATATAAAATTTCAAATAGTAGATTGAATCATATAAGCGTGTCGCGCGACTTAAATAAGGTTTACTGTTCGACGTCAGATGGAATGCTGATTTCTGTTTCGGGAAATGGTAAATCTGAGGTATTAGCACGGGTTACTGACAAATCACCATTGCTATTTATGTATGAGGATCGTTTCTCTAATTTATGGATCGAGTCTAATAGTTTTTGTCTTGTAAAATATTCTCCCATTCATAAAAAATTGACCTATTTTTTTCCCAGGTCAAACTATCAATTTAAAGCGACGAGTAGAAATTTCGTAATCTTTGAGGATAAAAATGGAAGAGTTTGGATAAATATCAAAGGTCTCAAAGGTTACAATAGTCAGAAAGAAATTTTTGAGGCTCCTGTTTTTGAATATAAAGGCGAAAATGAGAATTTATCGAGAATTAAGAATCGATATTTGTATGATCCTGCAGGAGTTCTGTGGGTATTACCCGACGATGGCGGTGTCGAAAAGATCCTTTTTAAGGAGCACGACTTCAGGCAGTTTCTCCCTCAGGCAAATCTTTTCAGAAAAGAAGATGGTGAAATAAGGGGAATTTATACAGACAGAAGAAACCGCCTATGGATGGGAACGAAGTCCGGCGATTTGTTGGTATATAAAAACAATACCCGGATTGAAAATATTTTAATCAATAAGCCAAAGTTTGAGACTGGTGTTTATTCCATAGTGGAGGATCGTAGAGGGAGGCTTTGGATTGGGACAAAGGGAGATGGATTATTTAAGGCAGATCCTATTGACCCGGAAGGAAATAAATATCAGGTTACCCGATATTTATCCGACGGGAAATTCGGCTCTATAAGCAACAGTTCTTTTTATTGCCTGTTAGTTGACAAAAAAGGACGGGTATGGGCGGGCACCTTTGGCGCAGGATTGATCCTTATTCAGGAAAAAAATGGAAAAGCGGTTTTTACAACTAATACTTCTTTCAATAAGTATCCAAAAAACGGCTACCAGAGAATAAGGCATCTTGCTGAGGATGCAAACGGCAGGATATGGATTGGTACCACTGAAGGCCTTTTGGTATTTGATCCCAATTCGGGTTCCCCGGAGAATTATGAATTCCGGCGGTATGAGAAGGAGCCGGGAAATATTAATAGTCTGGGTGGAAATGATGTGCAATTCCTGTTTAAAGACTCAAGAAACCAGATGTGGGTTCTGACTTCATCGGGAGGGCTCAACCTGGCATTAGGGACAAATCCGCTTAAATCCTTGTCGTTCTTAAATTATTCTACCAGGGATGGGCTACCCAGTGATTTTTTATTGAGCTGTGCGGAGGATAATCAGAGGAATCTCTGGATAGCTACTCAGAACGGAATTGCCAAGTTCGCTTTAGACAAGAAGAAATTTCAGAATTTTAACCATTATAATGGCCTGTCAAAGGCTTCTTTTTCAGAAGCATCATGTACAAAGACGATGAACGGCGATCTTTTTTTCGGGACAACGATAGGTTGTTTGATGTTCAGCCCGTCTAAAATTCAGACAGAAAAAGTCAATGTCAAATTGGCGTTTACCGGCTTTCAGGTGAATGGCGAAGAGGTTGTACCAGGAAATAATTCGCCTTTGGCGGTGCCGATTAATAATTCAGAAAAAGTCGTTCTTAATCATGATCAAAACAGTTTTAGTATAGAGTTTGCCCTTTTGGATTATCATTCGATGGAGAAGCGGAATTACGCCTCCAGGTTACTGGGTCTGGATGATGTTTGGAGTAATACCAGAGGCCAAAGAAGGGCTACATATAGCAAATTGTCTCACGGTAATTATGTATTTGAGGTTAAAAGTTTGAACGAAGAACTGTATAAGAATGCACCAATACGATCATTGCATATCACTATTCTCCCTCCACCCTGGAAGACATGGTGGGCCTATCTGATCTATATTCTAATAATTGTAGTTCTGTTTATACTTATCAGAAGAACAATTCTTACGGTTCTTGGGCTAAGGCAACAGATTGAGATAGATAGCAGGGTTGCTGAATTAAAATTGAAATTTTTCACTCAGATTTCGCACGAATTAAGGACTCCTCTTACACTTATTGTTAATCCTGCTGAGGAAGTTCTAAAACAAGAAAATCTATCAGTAAAGGGACGGGAATACCTGAATACAGTGGTAAAAAATTCCCGCCGCATGGTCCGGTTGGTAAATCACTTGTTAGATCTGAGAAAAGTACAGAGTGGAAAAGCTACACTGCGAATAAGTAAGGTTGAAATAGTTTCCTTTTTAAAAGATATGAGAACCTATTTTTCTGATGTACTCAGAGAAAGAAATTTGCGTGTGGAAGTAGTCTCAGAGTTTTCAGAACTAGTTATACCTGCCGATAAAGAAAAATTAGACATTGTTTTTTATAATCTATTGGCTAATGCCATTAAGTTCTCTCCAGACAAGTCCCATATACAAATTATTATAAAGAGTGGGTCTTCGGGCTTTTTAAGGGTCGAGATTGTTGACGAAGGGGTAGGAGTAGCGGAAAATGAGCTAAAGGACATTTTTGAGCTATATTACGAGGGAGAACAGTTATCAGACAAACCGCAGAAAGGCACCGGTATCGGCCTTGCTTTATCGAAAGAGCTCGTAGAACTGCACGGTGGTTTTATCCGTGCTGAAAATAACTCTTCTTCGGGACTTAAAGTTATCGTAGAATTAAAGGTGGACAATATAGACTCTCACTCTGAAGAAGTACATTCCACATATGGCCAACTTACACAGGTTGATTATGAAGAGCTGTCGCCTGCAACGATTGAAGGAAATGAGGACAGGCCACTTGTGCTTTTAGTAGAGGATAATGATGAGCTGAGAACATTTCTTGCCGGTACATTAGTTGAATCTTATAGGGTGGAAACTGCCAACAATGGAGCAGAAGGCTTAGAAAAGGCAAGGGATTTGCTTCCGGATCTGATTTTAACCGACATAATGATGCCAGTGCTCAATGGCATTCAGTTACTCGAAAGGGTAAAGGGTGATTTGGCTACAAGCCACATTCCTGTAATTTTACTTACCGCACGGTATTCGGTGGAAAGCCAGATTCAGGGATTAAACTACGGAGCCGATTATTATGTAACCAAACCCTTTCAAATGGAGCTGCTACAAGCTGCCATAAGTAACATAATAAATCGTCGAAAAAAGTTATTTCAAAATTTAGTTGAAGGAACGAAAGACGAACTGAATGGTTCTGATCAATTTTTTATATCCCCGCAGGACAAAGCATTTTTGGAGAAAATTATAGCAATCGTTGAGGATAAGTTAGACGATGTTGACTTTAATATTGATGATGTTGCCGGTTCCATCAGAATGAGCCGTTCGGGCTTCTTTAAAAAGTTTAAAAGCCTTACCAATATCGCACCTGTTGAATTCGTACGTGAGACAAGACTTAAGAAGGCGAAAGACTTGTTTAACGCAGGAGAAGACAATGTTTCTACAGTGGCTTATACAGTCGGATTTAACAATCCAAAATATTTTAGCACATGTTTTAAGGCGCAGTATCAGCAAACACCTAGCGAATACCTTAAAACCCTTAAAAAGACAGAGAAAAAGGAGATATAATAGTTGTCAGTCCTGTTTTTTCATTTTATGACCGGATATTTTTTTACAAGGATATGAGCGGTTTTTTGGTAGTTTTTATCAGAATTTAGACCTTTTTTATTAGAATTTGAACCTTCTGATTTCCGTTCTTGATTAAGTTTGTGTTAAGATTAAGACTTCGGTTTAAATCTCTAACCAATAACCAATTTTTAGCAAACCCAAAATTATCGTAGAGTAAGTATTCAATCGTCGGTGGTGCCAACGTTCGCATTTTTAGTATACAACCAAATAATTATTTATAAATCCTAACAACAAAAAGAATGCTTATGTAAATATTTTACTTACCCCCTTTTGTAACTCAATTGTTCATTCGTGCCGGTAATCTACCCTGCACTCATTTATGAAGCGTTATAAACAACCAACAATTAACAAACTAATAATTACAAATTAAAATTACTTGCATTATGAAAAGACTGCTACTCCCAATCTTGCTGTTGGTTTCTCTCAGCTTGTTTGCTCAGGAAAGGCAAATTACCGGTAAGGTAATAGAAAAGGGCAAAGGAGAGGCATTGCCAGGTGTTTCAATCCTGCTTCGGGGAACCAATGTGACAACCGTTACAGATGGAAATGGAAAATTCTCTCTCCTGACCACAAAGACTGGAACCGTCGAACTGGAGTTTAGAATGATAGGTTTTGTAACTCAGGTTGTTTCTGAGAAGGGAAGCGGCCCGGTAAGCATTGCAATGGCAGAGGACTCCAAGGCTTTGGAAGAAGTTGTCGTTGTGGGTATGGGTTATGGCTCCGCTGTGAAAAGAAGTGAACTTACCGGTTCTGTTTCCACGGTGTCGGGAACGACATTGGCACGTGTTCCGGTGTCTTCGGCAGCTGAGGCTCTGCAAGGTAAAGCAGCTGGTGTACAGGTAACTACTGCGGATGGCACGCCCGGTTCTGAGGTGAATATTCGTATTCGAGGGGGGACCTCAGTAACACAAAGTAACGCTCCTCTTTTTATCGTTGACGGATTTCCCGTTGATAACATCAATGATATACCTCCTACAGATATTCAGAGTATCGACATTCTTAAGGATGCATCGATGACGGCGATTTACGGTGCTCGCGGAGGAAACGGGGTTGTCGTGGTAACCACGAAACGCGCCCGGTCCGGTAAAGTAAGTGTAACTTTCAACCACAACACCCAGGTGAGGACCCTGGCCCGTAAAATTGACTTGATGAATCCCTATGAATTTGTAAAAATTCAATACGAGTCAGTTGTAGGTAATAATGCAAACCGTCAGAAATTCCGGGGAAACTTTGGTAATCCACTCGATTTTGATTTATATAAGCGATTTGAAGCAAATGACTGGCAGGATGAGATTTTAGGAGGGTCGCCTCTGAGCCAAATGTATAACCTCACGCTGAACGGTGGTGCGCAAGCCCTGAGGTTCAATGCAAGTATAACGCACCATGACGAGCAGGGAGTTCTTATTGGATCGGGCCTGAAGCGCACCAACGTCAATACAAAATTTAGCGCCGACCTCTCTAAAAATGTGAAATTGCTGATCAATCCGAGGTTCACCTATCGTCAGAACAGCGGCGCCGGTGCAGACGCTGTTGGCGGCGGCGGTATCATGGACGTGCTGCGTTACCGGCCAATAAATGGTCTCCGGGAATTTTCGTTTCTTCCCGCAGAGGACATTGATCCGGAAGATGAACGTTCTTTTGTATATACAAACCCTAAAGGGGACATTGACCAGAACTATCTGCGAGGGAATAATTATGATTTCACCAACCAGGCGTCGGTTGAATGGAATATTGTGCCGGGGCTGATTTTCAAGACGCTGGGTACACAGTTTATGGGATATAATTTTGGAGATCGTTTTTGGGGCGATCTAACTTCAACTGCAGCGGGTAACAACGGCTTGCCTTTAGCCGAACTTTCAACCCAAAGGCGAAATGAATATGGTTGGACGAATACCCTGGAGTATATAACATCGATAGAAAAGCACAATTATACCTTGCTTGTAGGGCAGGAACTAAATAGTAAAAAGCGGTTCACAAGCACAAATAGCTCTCGTTTTTTTCCAAAAGCAGTTGAGCCGGAAAGAGCGATTCGGAATCTGAATCTCGGAACTCCCTGGAAATCTTCAACATTTATAACTTCGCCTGAAAGATTATCATCGTATTTTGCACAGGCCAACTACAATTTTGATCGAAAATACCTGCTTTCGCTTACCTATCGTGCCGATGGCTCGACCAAGTTTGCGCCAGGAAAGCAGTGGGGACACTTCCCTGCAATTTCCGGCGCCTGGGTGGTATCGAACGAAACGTTTATGGCTGATCAAAACTTATTTTCACAACTTAAGATTCGGGCTGCCATGGGTAAAGCAGGAAATAACCGGATTACGGACGATATGTGGCGGTATCAGTACGAAATTAGTTCAAGCGGGGGGCCGGGATGGGGAGAAAGCAATGAAACCGGATCCGAATATTATCTGAATACAGGTGGCAGAACTATACCTAATCCTGATATTAAATGGGAAACTTCGCTAACCCGTAACCTGGCCTTCGACATCGGAATGTTTGATGAGCGCCTGACGATAACACCCGAAGTATATTGGAATACTACAACGGATTTGCTTTACCTGAGTAATATTCCCACCACCTCAGGGTATACACAACAAATGCAAAATATCGGCCAGGTGACCAACCGCGGATTCGACCTGAGTGTTAATGCACAGATTATTAAAAAGCAGAACGCTTACCTGACTACTACCTTAACCTTCGGATCAAACAAGACGCGTATTGATAAGCTTAATGGTACTGAAAACGCTCTTTGGATGACTAATACCCGCTGGCAATCTTCAGACAGTGACTATATGTTAAAAGTCGGCGACCAGCTGGGGCTTATCTATGGCTATGTGTACGATGGAATTTACAGATTTGATGAATTCGATCTGCAAGGCCTTAACTACGTAGCTAAGCCCGGTACAGTTAATAACGACGCACTTTTCGGTACACAACCGGGCAGGCCAAAATTCAAGAACTTTGTGAACGAAGATGGTCAGGCTAATGTAGTCAATTCAAATGACCGTGTAGTGATAGGGAATACCAATCCAAAATTCAGCGGAGGTTTAAATCTTGCAGGAGGCTGGCGTAATTTCGATATTTCTGCTAACTTCTTCGGGATGTACGGATTCGATGTAAACAACGCGTCGCGTTATACTTTGTCGTCTTTCGAAAACAATACTAATAACTACTTCAATATCCTTCCGGAATTTAATGGAAATAACCGCTGGAGATATGCGGATGATATCTACGGTGACCGGATGGTGAGCACGGCGAGTTACGTTGCTCAGTACCAGGAAGTAAATGCCGATGCTACGATCTTTAATCCGGTAGATATTGGCAAGAAAGTAACGCACTCTTATTTTATCGAAGACGGTTCTTTCCTGCGTTTACAAGACCTTACCCTGGGCTACACATTACCTCAAAGCGTTATGAGCCGCCTCAAAGTGGGAAATCTGCGGGTTTTTCTCAGCGGCTACAACCTGTTTTTATGGACCAAGTATAAGGGGTATGACCCAGAAGTTGATGTACAAACAGGACTTACACCAGGCCTGGATTATAACCGTTATCCACGAAGCCGGAATTTTGTGGCTGGTTTAAATATCACTTTATAATCCAGTCACTCACAGAATAGTATAAATTTAGATAGATATGAGGAAATATATTATAATTCTCAGTACCATATTAATCTCCCTTGCTTCCTGCAAAAAGAATTTTTTGGAAGTAAGTTCCGACTCGAAATACGAAGGCGAATATGTGTTTGGAAACAAAGAGGAAATCAACAGGGTATTAACTTCGGTGTATGCTTCATTAATGAGCAATGACACTTACGGTAACGCGTTTTTTAGCACTTTCGCTTTAAACAGTGATGTGGAGTTTACAGCCTTCTCCAATGAGTTTACGAACATCAGCGGAGAGGATTTCAGAGCGTTTGATGGCGCCCAGCATGCTCCCTCCATCCAGAGATTCTGGAATAAGCAATACGAAGGAATTGAACGGGCAAATATCTTTATTGATGGAGTCCAGAGCAGCCCCGTTTTTAATACCGGGGACAAGGATCTCACGCAGCAACTCGGTGAGGCGAAAGTTCTCAGAGCGATGTTCTACCACGATTTGGTGGTGATGTTTGGAGAAGTTCCTTTTAATACAGAGTCGTCTATGAAACTTGGAAAATCGTTTGTGATTCCGATGACCGACCGGAATGAAATCCTCAGCTTCCTCATTGAAGATTTGAGAGGGGCTGCTTCTGGCATGAAATACGCAGCTGCACTGGATCACGGTGTAGAACGGGTATCTAAGGAATTTTGTTATGGCATGATCGCCCGGATGGCTTTAACCCGCGGTGGGTATGCCCTGTATCCTGAAGGCGCCTCAGGCGCGATGAAACGGATGCCCGACTATAAAAATTATTACCAAATTGCCATGCAGTATGCCGATTCGGCTATTTCATCCGGTATGCACAGTCTTAATAAATCTTACAGAAATGTATTTATCGATGAATCCAACTACGTGGTAAGCAATGCCGACGATCCGATTTTTGAGATTCCTTTTCTGAAGCGTTCGAGCAGCAATGTCGGCTTTAATACCGGGCCGGCCGTTGCGTCGGTTGAAGGTGTTACCGTCCATCCCTTTGGGGGCTCTGGCGGTGGCATGCGACTTAATGCATTTTATCATTATTCCTTCGACCGCAAGGATCTCAGGAAAGACTATACAGTCGGAATGTGGAATTATGATGCTGCTGGCCAACCGCAGGTACTTGTTGACTATAGCATGTACAATAATAAGTGGTCAAAATTATGGGCCGATCCTTCAAACGCATTAGGAAGCAATAGCGCCGGAAGTACCGGTATAAATTTCCCGTATATGCGATATGCGGACATCTTATTGATGTTTGCGGAAGCCGTTAATGAGGTGGAGGAAGGTGTAGCCGGGCCGAATGGCGCAAAAGCAATTAAGGCTTTCAAAGACGTCCGCAAGCGCGCATTTCTACCCGCAGACCACGCCCTGAAGGTTGATGGGTATACCAGCACGGCGGCTGCCTCAAAAGGGGCTTTCTTTAATGCTATAGTGGAAGAACGGAAATGGGAATTTGGGGGTGAAAATATACGCTGGAAAGATTTGGTTCGCTGGAACCTTTATTCGAAAGTTGTGTACGATAGTTTTATGGAGTACCTTATAGTAGCTTCAATGGCCGGAGGAGACTTTATGGCCGGTTCCGACAAATATCAGACTCTCCCTGTTAACAAGTTCTACATACGTAAAACTAACCCGGTTAATAAGGACATCTATCCGAACACCACATTGCCTATTATTGAATTTTACAATCCCTGGGAAGCTGTACTTAATCCAGGCGCGGGTTATTTAACCGCCACTTTATATGACTGGTATAACGTAGATACGTCTGTGCCCAGAGCCCAGATTCTTTATTCCTACCGCGGCTTTATTAAAGGCGGACCTGCCGCTAACTGGGAGACGCTGGATCGTAATAACCTGCCGCCGGTGCGTTATATCCTGCCCTTACCTAATTCTGCTCTCCAGTTGAGCAATGGTGCTTATAAGAACCAATATGGCTATAATTAGTGCATAAAAAAATGAATATGAAAACTAAATTTTTTATACTGAACATTGTTCTGGCAAGCTTGGTGGCAATGGTTTTCGATGCCTGCAAGAAACCGGAACTTGAACTTACCGCCGAAGAAGAAAACAGGGCATTTATGGCTGTGTTTCGAACACAGGCGAATACCGGAAAGTCTGGAGATCCTCTTTCCAGTCAGGTTGTTAATACAAATGACATATACCTGGTTTGGAACGGCATCAAAGGCGCTTCGGGTTACCGCATTAAGATGAAAGTTCAATCTGGTTCCTGGGACATTCCAACTGATGTTCTTTGGGACACCATCGTAGGGCCCGATGTTCTTAAACTTACAAAGAGAGATTTGCAATATTCAACCAAGCATAATTTTGCAATACAAACTCTTTCTCCTCTGGGAGAGGCCTTTCATTCGAAGTGGTATGGTCTAGGCGATGGCGCTCACCCTGATGATAGGACAGAATTTGAAACGGGAGAGCGAAAAGGTATTCCCGATGTTGTGTCGGTTTCTAATGTAACAGAAACTGGTATGCGGGTGTGGTTCGACCTGAAAGTATATAGTAAAGACCCGGCGGTTCTTAACCCCAGCTTTCAATATGAGAATGACAAATTTTTAATCGACGAAATCTTAATTCAGCCCGCTTCGGTCAACAAAGATTTGCCCTCGCAAACGATCACTCTCACTCCTGCAGACTTGACAAAAGGATATATTGATGTTACCGGCTTAAGCTCAAATGCCCTATATGTTGTAAATGGGTTAAATAGCGAGGTTGTGCGCTACTGGGACCGCTTGTACAACACTAGTATGGTGCGTATGAGAGGCCAGATAGGTGCACCCATCCTTATTAAGCATATAGTTGACGAGACAAATACCTGGGCAAAACAACATAATGCGTCGCGCCTCGATACTATATTAAATAAATTTCTATTTGATAATACCCTGGCCGAAGGAACTATATTCCTGCTCGAAGCAGGCAAAAATTACTATTTAGGCAGCGGTGTTGTTTTAGCTAAAGGTTTAACCTTGAAAACAAACACTCCGGGCACGAAGCCAACTGTTTTTATGGGGCTTGGCTATAATGATGCCAACAATGGTTCACTTGCTTATAACTTCCAGCTCGGACGGCCGGCCCAGGCCGGCGAAATCGGAAGTATTACTATGGGGGATGTCATTTTCGACGATGTTAACTTCGAGGTGCCGTATGCGGTTAACTTCTTCAATCAGTCCTTACATCCGGGTAAGATAATCACAGGTAACTATTTTATTAACCAGCACTCGGCGTCAATGCCATTCACTTGTTCCAAATTAGAGGCCCGAAATTGTAATTTTCAGGGGATGGTGCGTGCCTGGTTCAGAACGCAAGGCACAAATCGTCAGGTGATCGAAAATATCATTATCGATAATTGTTTGTTCCACGATGATGGTATGTATGATGTTAATGGTCGCGGATATTGTTTGATTACCGGCGAAGCAAAGTCGGAGAAAACAAATATTTTCAATAATGTGGTCATTAAAAATAATTCATTCATTGGAATTAGCTATGATCAACTTGTGCGTGAAAATGCAAACCTTGCCTGGGCGCCAAGTGTGGTCTGGAATGTAACTATTGTGAATAATACTTTTTTAAATGCATTTGCGATCACAAATGGACGTTTCCTGATACAACATCAGAACCCGCCTGCTAACAGTAAGTACACGATTAAGAAGAACCTCTTTATCGCTGTTAAAGCTGCCGGAGACTCCAGACCTTTATTTCTGAGCGGAATGGACTTCAGGACTTATCGTCCGGGTTTAAGTTTCGACATCGCTGATAATTATTCAACTTCAGCAAAATCGGCGAACAATGCGATTACCTATTATTCATCTGCGGAGATATTTAATAACCAGCCGTTTAGCCATAATAGCAGGGGCGCCGGATTTAACGGAGGAGTCCTGAATGTGGGAGGACTGCAGGCAACAAAAGTTATAACCGGACCAACCCCGATTGCTCCCGAAAACCTGATGGTCGATCCTTATCCAAAAGGCAAATTGGTAGGAGCAGCCTGGGCCACTGATGCTCATATTTATAACCTGAATGGTCTGCGGTACAAGAATACTCCTGAAGTATTAAACCATCCAATTTATACCAATGGAATTGGAGATCCTCGTTGGAGGTAATTTTTAGTGAGCGGGAAGTTAATTTCCCATAAACTCTAACCTGAAGATTAGGTTCACCAGTTTAGTGTTATTTGCCCGGCTTTACTTAATTGTAAAACCGGGCTTTTTCTTCAGTCAGGAAAATAAAGAATTAACCGGAACTTACTTGATTTTCAGGAAAGCGATAGCCTCTTCTTGTATAGGTTATCAAAAAAGAGCAGCGGTGCTCTTTTTTTATTTCTTCAATTCTGCAAAAGCTATCTTCGTTAATGCAGATTGTCGTCCTTTGCAGAGACTCCTTACAAATCTTTTGAAAAAATTATAGACTGTGTATGTTCACCAAAATAAATATCAGGTTAACTTTTAAAGCATTTCTACAGCTTACTTCAGTGTTGTTTTTCTGTTCGGCTAATGCACAAATTATTAGCTCTGATAGTGTTTCTGCTTTGAAAAAGCAGATGGGTAACAAGCAAGTTTTTCAGATAAATAAGCCGGACTTTAAGTTAAGTCCTTTAACAGGAATGACCAGGAAACACTGGAAGGAAGCCGGATTGTATCTGCTAAGCGGTGCTTTCAGTTATATACGTACACTGGATGACCCGATGGAATTTCCAAAGCAGCCAGGAAAAAGTTATCCCAAGGATGAAAAACCGAACGCGACCGAAAAAATGGAGGGCCTTTGCCGTACTATGTTCATTGCTGGTCCTTTGCTCAAAGAACATCCCGATTTGGTTATAAACGGTATTCATGTGGGTAATTATTACCGTCATCAATTGGCTAGAATGTTGGATCCCGCAAGTGATACATATATTGAACCAAGATCTGAGAAGGGAGGGCCAAGTCAGAAACTGGTAGAATTCGGCGGTCTTGCTGCATCGCTGCTCGCAGCCCCTGAGATTTTCTGGGAACCGCTTCCTCTGGTTGTAAAACAAAAACTATCAAAAACAATGCTTAGTTATGGTGACGGGCCTACTATCGGCATGAATTGGAGGTATTTCAATATTTTGATTTTGAGCTTTTTCAAAAGTCAGGGGTATAAAGTTAATGAGACACTGCTAAAAGAACTGATTGAAAAGTCTTTAGCTCAATATGACGGGCAAGGCTGGTATAATGATAGTCCATATTACGATTATTACAGTATGTGGGCTTTTCAGATGTATGGTAAAATCTGGTCCGAATATTTTGGGAAAAGGTATTATCCACAGTACGCTGCTAAACTAGATTCTAACTTTAAGGACTTACAGGATAATTATCCCAATATGTTTTCCCGAAAGGGAGAAATGATTATGTGGGGACGCAGTATTGCTTACAGGATGGGCGCAGCTGTTCCTTTCCCTATGATGGGTTTTACTAACGATCGGGACATTAACTATGGCTGGATGCGCAGAATTGCTTCAGGAACGATTCTTCAATTTTTGGAGAACCCTGATTATTTGAAAGATAGCATACCAACTCTGGGTTTTTATGGTGCTTTCGAACCGGCCGTTCAGTCATATAGCTGTCGCGGGAGTGCCTTCTGGCTCGGTAAATTGTTTTTAGGCTTATTGGTTCCTGCCAGCAGTTCGTTTTGGACCGCTACTGAAAACGAGGGTAAATGGGAAAAGGATTTTAAACCAGGTCAGGTCTATGACAAGTTTGCCAAAAAATCTAATATTCTTATAACAGATTATCCAGACATTGGAGCCTCTGAAATAAGAGCCTGGTGCTATAGCAAATCAGTTGGCGTGTATCAGGGAACAGAAAACTATACCCGTTTATCTTATAACAGTGCATTTCCATGGCAGGCAGATGGCAAAAACGGCGAGGTATCCATGGCTTATGTTTATAAAACCGCGAAGGCAGAGTGGGAAGCATTACGAATGTTCAGCTTCAAAAAGTATGAGGACAGAATTTATTACCGTGATGGTGTTTTTGCTTCTGATACAAGTGTAAGATTGAACCTTGCAGAAATAACTCTTCCGAATGGAATTTTAAGAATAGACAGAAACATGAGTTCTGTACCTGCCGAAATACGGTCGGGCCATTATTCTTTACCGGCGGTAAATGGATCGGTTAAAAAGGATACACGTAAAGTTAAAGGCTATACAGTTAAAATTATAGATAATGGAGATTATCAACTGGCTTTAGTTTCTATAGCGGGATGGGATAGAGTGGAAGTTGTCGACGCAAAGGGACTGAACCCGGTATCAGATCAAAGTTCTGTGATCGATGTGTCGGACAAGTTTGTTCCGGGAAAGGATAACCTGTATGCTTCGTTGATGCTTTGGAAAAAATCAGGTGAAAAATGGAGTGATGATGAACTGGTTCCATTAAAAAAACTAAAGTATTCACCCAAAAAAAACAGGGCAGAGATTTCCTTTATAAACGGCGATAAAAAGACTGTAAGGTTTGAACTTCCTGATTGAGATCAGACAAATATTTAATTTTTTTAGAATTGGAACCAGTCCAAACTATTTAGAAAATCTAGCTTGAGATTAAAGTGCTTTCTGGGACGGAAATACTGTACATGATTATATAAATATGTAGTCCGTTGTGGTACATAAATATTTGATAGATAGGTGTTTGATGGAAAAGTTAAATACCTGTTTGTATCAGGAAAGTACCCGTTTTTTACGCAGTTTTTCAAAAGGATCAGGTTCATAATCAGTGATTTTTATTTTTCAGAATCTTGGGTTTTTTGCTTTAGGAAAGAATGCCTATTAAAATTATTCGTTACCGGGGATTTTTCATGGATACACGAAGATTTGGTCCCGGTCTTATATGATGAATTATCCGGATGTGCTTTGAATGACTGATTTTCGAACTCTTTTTTAGGTCTAAAAAATCTGCCAATGATTTTTAACAGATCATTTATGGTCTGGAATTTGTGAAAAAATATTGAGGTTTTATTGTTCCGCTTATCAATTCATGGATTTTTAATTTAAATCATCCTTAAAAAATGTGCTATGAAAAATATCCTGGTTCCAACTGATTTTTCGGGCTCTTCAGTTAATGCTGCAGTATTTGCAGCTCAATTAACACATACACTTAAACCGTCTAAAATTCTTCTGATGCATTGTTTTGAACCTGTTCTCATAGCTTCAGAAGTCCCCTATCCGGCACCATATTATTCAGGCGACCTTATGGAGAGCAGCTTGCAGAAATTAAATGACCTGAAAAGTAAGCTGTTGAATGATATCAATCCGGTCACCTTAATCGAGGTTATTACTTCGGATAAGCCTCTGACAGAAAGCATCAAAGGCGTGATCAAAATCCAGAATGTCGATCTGGTGGTTATAGGGAGTTCTGAAAAAGGTGCCATGGAAAAAATGCTGGTGGGAAGCTCTACTCGTGATATTATCAAATCATCGGATGCCCCGGTTTTAGTGGTTCCTCAGAAAAAAATATCTCCTGCGGTGAATACTATAGCTTTTGCCACAGATTTTAAGAATAATTCAATTGTTCCTTCAGATACTATTAAATCCATTGTTTCTGCTTTTGACGCAAAGCTTTTTATTGTAAATGTTTCGGAAGAAGGTGAACTGGATCCGGATACTATTCTTAATCAGGAGAATTTTCATAGACTATGGAACAGTGAAAATGCAGAGTACCACTACGTAACCAATAAAAATATTGTAAAAGGTATAAAAGCGTTTGTAGATGAATATCAAATCCAGCTGTTGATTCTGATCCCACAGCATCATGCTTTTTTTGAAGGGATATTTCATAGCAGCATTACAAAAGAGTTTTCTTTTGATAATGATATACCAGTACTGTTCATGAAAGAAAACACTAATGCAAATAATTAATATCAACATTTCATTAAGATACGAAAACATGAAAACGTCTAAAAAAATCAAATCTCTGGTTATTGTGCTTCTCTTAAGTTCCATTAGTCTTTTTGCCCAGGAAAAGCAGGATGAAAAGCTTCAGAAGTCGACTGCGGTACTTAAAGCTTTTGCCGCAATGAAAGAGAATATTCCGGCTCAGCTAATGCAAAAGGCAGAGGGTATAGTTGTTATTCCTAATCTTATAAAAGCGGGTTTGGGAATCGGAGGACAAAGAGGCAAGGGCGTAGCAATGATCAGGAGATCCGACGGGAGCTGGAGCGATCCGGTTTTTATTACCTTAACTGGCGGAAGTATCGGCTTTCAGGCTGGTGTGCAGGCCATAGACCTGGTAATGATTTTTACCAAAGGCAGTATATTGAGGAATTTGAGTAATGGTGAATTTACTCTTGGTGGCGATATCAGCGTAGCGGCGGGTCCTGTAGGAAGAAGTTCATCTGCGTCAACAGATACAAAGCTGGATGCGGAAGTGTATTCATATTCTCGCAGTAAAGGGCTTTTTGCAGGACTTACTTTAAACGGATCAAAACTATCGCCGGATAAGAATGCTAATAAGGCATTTTATGCTTCGAATAGTAACGCTTCAGCCATTTTTAACAAAAAGGCATCATTGAATGATGCCAACGTAATTGCCTTGAAAAAAGCGATAAGGGCATTCTATTAGTAGAATGCCTTTATATGTTAAGCGCAAAAATCAATAACTCAGCTGATACCGTTTAAAATCTAGCCGCATTTTTACTCGATTTTAGATCCCGAATTGAAGCTTTTTCCAGTTCAATATTTCCGCAGGCCAGCTTTACCATAATCCATGTAATTTAAACTTATTAAATCTATAATTAGCTGAACGCCGGCTTATTTTTAAATCTTAGAACCCTCTTTTTTCCGCCTATACTCTGTAGGTGTACATTCATAATGAGCTTTAAATACAGTAGAAAAATAGGTTGGAGAGGCAAACCCAACTTTATAGGTTATTTCAGAGATTGTCAAATCTTCATTAAGTAAGAGGTACTTTGCCTGCTGCAACCTGCGACTGAGAATGTAATCAGTAATGTTGCAATCCAGTAAGGCTTTTACTTTACGGTATAATTGGACTCTGGAAATTCCGATGCTTTTGCAAATATCATCCACACTAAAGTTTTCGTTTGATAAGTTGTTTTCTACAATGCCCGAAAATTCGTTTAAAAACTTCTTATCCAGTTTATTGGAAATGTTGTTTTTATTATACGAAGGAAGTTCACTTGTAAATCTGGATTTAAGTAAATTTCTGTTGTATAAAAGGTTTTTAATTGTGGCATTCAGATATTTAAGATTAAAAGGTTTGGTTATATAGGCATCAGCCATAGTTTTTATTCCTTCAATCTGTTGCTCCTGACTTCCTTTTGCGGTTAGTAAGATTATTGGGATATGAGAAGTTCTAACGTCATTCTTTAAAAGTTGAGTCAACTCAATGCCCGATTGATTAGGGAGCACTATATCAGAAACTATTAGGTCGGGTACTTTTTCAAACGCTTCGTTTATCCCGGAAGTTCCATCACTGGCCGTAAAAACTTCATATTCATCAGACAGCATTTTCTTAAGAAAACCCTGCATATCTTCATTATCTTCTATAATCAGTAAAGAAAACTCCTTAGGCGCTCCATTTAAACTATTTTCTGTTACAGGAGATGAAGTGGTTTGCAGATCTGTAGTGAAGATTTTAATGTTATCATAGGTTTTGTAGGAGTCATCCGCTTTTTCAAACTTTTCCTCATCAGAAAGATGCGAGCTACCTGTAGGCAGAACACATGTAAAGATTGTGCCAAAGCCAGGCTTGCTTTCGGCCAATATTTGGCCTTTATGCAATTGAATAATTTCTTTAGAAAGCGCTAAACCTAAGCCAGAACCTTTAGAAGGATCAGCTTTTCCCTGGTAAAATAAGTCGAAGGCATGCTGGCTGTCCTCTTCGTTCATTCCTACTCCGTTATCTTGTACACTAAGCTCTATCTGTTGGGTTTCTTCGTTTTTCTTAATGCTTACAGTTATCTTCCCTCCATCTTTGGTGAATTTAAAGGCGTTGGATAGTAAATTGAACAGCACTTTATCCAGCATATTTACATCATACCAAAGCTTAATTTCTTTTGCAGGAGTCATAAGCCGCAAATCAATCTTTCTTTTTATGGCGATGTCGTTAAAAGAATCCATTATTTCCTTTACAAATTCAACAAAGTTATTTTCACTGGCTTTAATCTTCATTCCGTCGTATTCTATCTTGCGGAAGTCAATTAATTGATTAACCATTCTCAATAACCTGATTACGTTCCGATTAATGAGCTGTAAATGATCTCTTACAGAAAAAGAAATTTTCGGATCGGCTATTAGCTCTTCTAATGGACTTAATATAAGGGTGAGAGGCGTTCGGAATTCGTGAGAAATGTTTGTAAAAAAGTTGAATTTGGCTTCTGACGCTACTTTGGCTTTAGCTGACATTTCAAGAAGCTGCTGTTGATGTTCAAGGATCTCTACATTTTTTAGTTCCAGCTTTTTATTGTTCTTCCAGTTTTCTGTTAATGCGATAAAAGCTATTCCTCCAAACACCAGTGCCAATACCAGACTAAATACCAAAATATTTAATATAACCTGCTGATTTTTATACACTACTTTCTGTTCATCCAGCATATCCTGTTGTTTCTCAATATCCTCTTGTTGGTTATTGATTTTATCAGACTGCATTTTCATTAGTTGAACATTTGAAGAATCTATCGCAACTGTTTTTAATATGTTTTCTTTTTCAAAGGGTTCGTTATTTAAAATGGCCAATGCAGTTCGGATGGCTTCCTTTCCCCCGGTTGGATAAAGCATCGAGGCAGCAAGAATATTATCAGCAACCAGCTTCTGTCCATTATTAGGTAATGCATCAACCCCTACTATTTTGATTTTTTTAGAAGCCTTTGTTTTTTGTAATGCCTTAAAAGCGCCCAAAGCCATCTGATCATTATGTGCAAAAACGGCGTCTATGTTGATATCAGGAATTTTTTCAAGTTCTTTCTGCGCTTTGTTTATCAGCCAGTTTCCATAAACTTGTTGCACTATTTGAATTTTTGGATAATCTTTAACCGCTTCATAAAAGCCTCTCTGTCTTTCAATTGCGGGCGAAGAGCCTGGTAATCCCATTACTTCTACAATATTTCCTTTTTCTTTAAGAGAATTTACCAGGTATTTCCCCGCCATTCTTCCAATCTCAAAGTTGTTCGCTCCTATATAAGCTGTATATAAGCTTGAAGATGTTTTGCGGTCAATTACCACTACCGGTATTCCATTTTTAAACGCCTCCTCAACTATAGGAGTTAAAGGTTTAGCCTCGTTAGGGGATATGATTAATAAATCAATTTTTTTATCGAGTAAAGATTTTACTTGCTCAATTTGTAATTTGCTGTTGTTATTGGCATCCTCATAAAGAAGAGTAATCTCAGAATGAAAAATTAATTCTCTTTTCATTTCTTCCAACATGGTTTTTCTCCATTGATCGGAGCCTACACATTGAGAAAATCCTATAATGAGGTCTTTCTTTTCAGGAGTAGGATTTTTCGTACCGCAAGAAGAGATCAGACTTAATAAAAAAAAGCTATAAAGCTTTATAAAGTGAACGTGATTAAACAGCAATGTAATCGAACTAGTAATTGGTTAAATATTAGGTCCTGGTGTATGGAAATTACGAATAATCGGCCAGAATAAAAAATAAGGGGTTATAAATTTCTCTGTTTATTGATATTCTGGTGTCAAAATTTATCCTGAAAAATCATTAGGCTGTAAATATGATTATTTATGTGGTATAGTCAATAATATGTTTTTTTAAATGTTACTTTTTTCAAGCTAAATCAAAGGATTATCCCCCCCCATTTTTATCAATTTTTTTGATGAAATCCTAAAACAAATCCGGATTGAAAATTAATTGGTGTTTTCTTTAAGGAACGGCAATCATAAAAATCCCAAAGAGTTTTTGAACACTGCCTTCTCCTGTATCAATAGTTAAAGTTCATGAAACAAAAGTTAAGATTTAGACGGATGTAGAATTGAATTGTTCCCTTAATTGCATGATTATAAGTGATTTAGTGTTTGTTCAGATTCTTAATCAGTTTGAGACAGAATTGAAAGTGCCCGCAAATTAAACACTATACATTAGGCTTTATATAAACCTAATAAAAAGTTATGCGAAAAAATTCTGTGATTGCGTGGTCGCTGGTAGTGGCACTTGGCGGGTTCCTTTTTGGTTTTGATACTGCAGTAATTTCTGGTGCAGAAAAATCAATACAAGCCTATTGGAACTTAAATGTATTTGAACATGGACTTACCGTCTCTATTGCTTTAATAGGAACTGTAATTGGCGCTCTGCTGGGTTCAATACCCTCAGACAAATTCGGCCGGAGAAAAACATTGTTTTTTGTAGCGGCACTTTATCTTCTTTCGTCGCTGGGAACTTCTTTAGCAACTGATTGGAATGTGTTTTTAATTTTCAGATTCCTCGGCGGTTTGGGAGTGGGAATTTCTTCTGTTACGGCACCAATATATATATCGGAAATTTCGCCGGCAAAATCTCGCGGACGGCTTGTTGGATTGTTTCAGTTTAATGTTGTGCTCGGTATTCTTATCTCTTACTTATCTAATTACATTATTGGCCAGGAAGGGGAAAGCTCATGGAGATTGATGCTGGGTATTCAAGCTGTTCCATCTGCAATTTTTTATGTTCTTATCTTTTTTATTCCAGAAAGCCCAAGATGGCTGGTGTTACAGAAAGGCAGGGTGGAGGAAGCTCTTGATGTGTTAAAAAGAATTAATCCCTTGAACTATAAGGAAGAGCTTATTTCAATTCAAAATGCACATAAAGGTCATACATCCAACGAAAAGCTTTTAACAAAAAAGTATAAAGCGCCAATTACATTAGCAGTGCTTTTCGCAGTATTTAATCAGGTTTCCGGAATTAATGCCATTATATATTATGCTCCGAGAATATTTGAGATGGCTGGTTTGGGTGCCCACACATCGCTTCTTTCAACTGTGGGAATCGGGATGGTGAACTTCACTTTTACTCTTATCGCTATTGGCTTTATTGACAGGATAGGCCGTAAAACACTGATGTTAATCGGCTCAGTAGGTTTAATATTTTCCTTGGGTATGGTATCCAGCACTTTTTACTCGGGTAACTTTAGTGGTTTTGCCATTACGTTTTATTTAATGATTTACATCGCCTTTTTTGCTTTTTCACAAGGAGCTGTTATCTGGGTATTTATTTCTGAGATATTTCCTAATGAAGTTAGAGCAAAAGGACAAACGCTTGGCAGTTTTACTCATTGGATAATGGCTGCTTTAATTGCTTTCAGCTTTCCATACTTATCTGAGAAACTGGGTGGAGGAGCAACCTTCATGTTCTTCAGCGTAATGATGATACTACAGTTAATCTTCGTATGGCGCATGATGCCTGAAACTAAGGGTAAATCCCTGGAACAGATTGAACATACTATGGTAATGCATTAACCTTAAAATTATTAGGGACATGGAAAAGAATAAACAAAAAGTTGTGTGTTTTGGCGAGATATTATGGGACAATCTTCCGGGTGGAAAAAAGCCAGGTGGTGCACCCATGAATGTAGCCTATCATTTAAATCAGCTTGGAATAGAAAGTACATTAATAAGCAGGGTAGGATATGATGCCGACGGATTTGAATTGCTTAAAGTTCTGGAAGAACGAAGTATTTCTCTTGAGTATTGCCAGTTAGATAGCAAGTATAAAACTTCAAAGGTTGAAGTGGTTATTAACGACAACCACGAGGTCAGTTATGATATTGTATTTCCGGTTGCATGGGATTTTATTGAACCAGACCAACGGCATATTTCTCTTCTTCAGGATGCGAACGCTTTAGTATTTGGAAGTTTAGTAACACGTAATAAAACCTCAAAAGACACCTTAGAGCAGCTGCTGGAGAGCCCGGTTTATAAGGTATTCGATATTAATTTAAGGGAGCCTTACATCGATAAGGAAACAATAACGCGATTACTTCATAAAACAGATCTGTTAAAGTTAAATCTCCACGAATTAGAAATAATCGCAGGCTGGTATAGCAGCTCCTCAAAAAGAGATGAGGATAAAGTTGCAATCCTTCATAATGAATATAATATAAAAGAGGTGATCGTTACAAGAGGCAGCTCCGGGGCTTCTTATTTCTCACCAGATATACATTACCATTATCCCGCTTATAAAGTTGAGGTAAATGACACAGTGGGCAGCGGAGATTCGTTCCTTGCCGCATTTCTTTATAAAAAACTATCAGGAGAAAGTTTAGAAGAAACTTTAGACTTCGCAAGTGCGATGGGCGCTTTCATTACCACACAAACGGGAGCATGCCCGCACTATTCCAGATCAGATTTAAACCGCTTTCAATTTAATAATGAAATAATCAAAAACAACCAATTAATTAACCAATAATCAAACTAATCATGAGAAAGTTATTACCAATTATCACTCTCTTGTTCGCAGTATTACAAGGTTTTTCCCAGGAAAGGAAACTTAGTGGTACGGTAGTGGATGAGGCAACAAGAGAACCCTTAATCGGCGCTTCAATTTTAGTGCAGGAAACAGGCAGGAGTGCAGTAACAAATGTTGACGGAAATTTTTCAATTCTGGTACAAACGGGGCAAAATCTAAAAGTAGTATATGTAGGATATGAAACATTAATCAGAAACATCAAAGAAAACGAGAGTGTATTAACCCTTGAAATGGTAGGCTCTACAAAATTACTTGAATCTGTAGTTGTAACAGGCTATTCAACGCAGCGTAAACAGGATTTAACGGGTGCGGTTGCCGTAGTAGATTTAGCTCCGGTCAAAAATAATACCTCGGGCAATACCATGCAGGCTTTGCAAGGCCGTGTAGCTGGTTTGTATATTGAAAAGGATGGTTCGCCAAACGGAGCTAGTAGCAAGATACTTATACGCGGCGCCAATACACTGGGCAACACCGATCCATTGTATGTTATCGACGGGATTCCTACCACCAGGCCCGAGATATTCCAAAATATGGATCCTGCAAACATTTCATCCATTCAGGTTCTGAAAGATGCTTCTGCGGCATCTATTTATGGGGCGCGGGCATCCAACGGCGTCATTATCGTTACTACAAAAAATGGGGGCAATACAGAAGGTAAAGTCAACTTCCAATTTAACAGTAGTGTATCCTCTCAATCCGAAAAATCAATGCGATTTAAAATGCTGAACGCAGTAGACAGAGGGAAAGCATTATGGCAAGCTTCTGTTAATGATGGACAAGACCCTGCAGCTGGATATGGTGAAATTTACAATTTCGAATGGAATAAAAACTTTAGCAACCCGGTACTAAACCAGGTAACGGTTAAGCCATTTGTGGGCGGTGACCCAAATACACCTGCCGGCGATACAGATTGGCAGGATGTAATGTATAAAACAGGATTTGTAACAAACAATAGTTTAACAGCATCCACGGGCAATAAAAATTCCTCTTTAGAAATCAACCTGGGATATTTGGAGAATACCGGAATGTTAAGGTACACAGGATACGACCGTTTAGGAGGTAGCATCAACGCTTTAACCCGTGCCTTTAACGATAAGGTTCATTTTGGCCTCAACATGCGTGTGGCCAATTCGAACGAAACATTAACAGCCAATGATTTGGGAAGCGCCAGCACAACCAGCCTGGCAGTTACATTAGCACCTACAATTCCTGTGTATCAAAAAGACGGAATAACTTTTGCCGGCGAATCGGGAGCCGGTTATTCGGATAGAAATAATCCGCTGCACATGCAGTATTTGGCAAGATGGAACAATGCAAATCGTTTGAATACATTTGGCAACGTTTTCGCAGAAATTCAACCTCTTAAGAATTTATTCTTTAAATCGAATATCGGGTTGGATAATTCCAAATTCAAGAATAAAGTAATTACACCTACTTTTTCTGAAGGAGCTTTAAACAGAACCACCAATAGTTTACTGTTTGATCAAAATAATTTTTCAAGTATCACTCTTTCAAATACTTTACGTTACAATTGGGATCTGAACAGTAAAAATAATTTTAAATTCCTGGCGGGTACAGAATATATTAAATCTGATCTCGAGTTTCAATCAACCAAGAAAGAAGGCTTCGCCATTCAAACTGAAGAGTACTTCACATTAAGTTCTGGTACCGGCAACACAACAGTTTCAGGTGGTTCAATAGGAAGCCGGTTGTTTTCCCTGTTCGGCCGGGTTGATTACAATTTTTCTGATAAATATTTAGCAGCTTTTACAATTCGCCGGGATGGATCTTCGCGTTTTGGAGAAGATAATCGCTATGGTATTTTTCCGGCTGCTTCCGTAGGATGGAGGTTAGACCAGGAAGAATTCTTGAAGGATAGTAAAATTTTCTCTGAATTAAAACTAAGAGTTGGCGCTGGGCGTGTAGGAAATCAGCAGATTGGTGAATTAGCCCGATTTGGATTATTTGATACAAGATATGGAACATCATTGGCACAGCTTCAAGGCGGCTTTTGGGAGCAATACATGAATATAGGTACAGCCTACTCTTTATCAGGCGGAAATACTGGTGTATTGCCATCTGGTTTTGTTCAAACACAAGCGGCCAACCCTTCGCTTAAATGGGAAACTACAGACGAAATCAACACAGGAGTAGACTTCGCTTTATTCCAAAATAAGATTTTCGGTTCATTCGATTATTTTACGAGAAAAACTACCGGCATATTAATTACTCCTCCCGTTGCTTCTGCTTTAGGCGAAGGGCAAACTAAACCGGTAAATGGTGCATCAAAAAGTAATAAAGGCTGGGAGTTTGTATTAGGCTACCGCGGAGAAAAAACAGGAGATTTCACCTACAATTTGCAACTTAATTTTGCTCATTTCAGAGACAGAATAACGAAGTTACCTGAAAATGTTCGCCCGGCTTATCCTGGCAATCTGGTGAACACTATTATTGGCCGTTCTCAATTCGACATTTTTGGTTTCAAAACCAATGGCCTTTTCCAATCTCAAGCCGAAGTAGATGCTGCCCCTACCCAAATTGGTGCAGGTCCCGGCCGCATTCGGTATGTCGACATAAACTCGGATGGTAAGATTGATGATTTAGACAGAACCTGGATTGGCACCACACTACCAAAATTAGAATACGGTTTGAGAATCGATATGAAGTACAAAAAAATTGATTTATCCATTTTTGGTTCAGGTGTTGCCGGCAGAACCGGGTTTGATGTTTATACCGTGTTTAACAACCTGATGAGAAGCCGGGAAAATGTGGGTCCAGGCGTATTCAATGGCTGGACGCCCACAAATAAAGATACAGATGTTCCGGCATTAACACTTAAAGACAATAATAACGAGGGTCGTACTTCTGATTATTTCTTTGTAAACACCTCTTATTTCAAAATGCGTAACGTGCAGCTGGGATATACTATTCAGCCCAAATCTGTTTTTTCAAGATTACGTGTTTTTGCCATGGCCGAGAATCTGCTGCGCTTCAAAAGCAAAGATTATTTAAGCCCGGATCCTGAAAGGATCGATTTAGGGCCTGTGCCAATCCCTAGAACATTTACGTTTGGTGTTAACGCTTCTTTTTAACGAACAATAAACAGGATAAAATGAAGCTCAACGAGCCTTGACCACTTACAGTACAGATAAGTATACAACTCATAACAGCTTCTTTAAAAAAATATAAGCAATGAAAAATATATTATTAACCGCTTTAGTGACATCCGGACTATTAATCTTCGGTTCATGTCAAAAACAATTGGATTATACACCAACCGGGGCATTATCATCAGAAGATCTGACTTCACCTGCTGCTATAGAAGGCCTGGTAACGTCGGCTTATGCGGCAATCGGTAATGGAGATATGATCGGGCCCATTTATAGTAAATGGGTTTATGGAAGTGTTCGCTCTGACGATTCTTATAAAGGAGGAGGAGGAACTGGAGATGTTGGTGAAATAGATGCCATTGAACATTATAACCTGGTTACGCCAACAATGGATGCCTATGTTTTCCGCACATGGAAAAATTTATTTAAATCTATTGGGAGAGCAAATGTTGCCATTCGGGCGGTAAACTCGCTTTCGGAAGCAGATTTTCCGCAAAAGAAGGTCAGATTAGGAGAATTGAAATTTTTAAGAGCTCACAGCTATTTTACCATGAAACTGCTCTATAAAAATATTCCAATTTTTGATGAAACTGCATCGGATGAGGATATATTAAAAGTTTCAAACGTTTTAGATAATGACGAGTCCTGGAATAAAATCGCTGCAGATTTTCAATTTGCAATTGATAATTTACCTCCATCGCAGGCTGAACTCGGCCGCGCGAATAAATTAACTGCACAGGCGTATTTGGCTAAATTAAGATTGTTTCAGGCATACAAACAGGATAATTTAAATAAAGTAATCAGTATTGATCAGGCAAGATTGCAGGAAGTAGTTACTTTAACCGAGGCTGTAATTTCTTCTAAAAAATATTCTTTGAGCGGCGATATTGCCGATAATTTCTTGCCGGAAACTGAAAACGGACCTGAATCTATTTTTGCCATTCAGTTCACAATAAATGACGGTACAACCGCAGGCAGGCTGAATTATGAAGACGGATTGAATTACCCACACGGTGCGCCGCAATATGGTTGCTGCGGTTTTCATGCTTCGAGTCAAAACCTGGTGAATGCCTTTACCACTGATGCAAACGGGCTTCCTAATTTTACAACATTTAATAATAGTATTGCAAATTTAGCTACTGCAACTGTAGATGTTCGTCTTGACCATACCGTAGGAATAGATGGGCACGTTTACAAATATGATAACACAAAGTTATTTAGTAACAGCTGGGTACGTGATGCGGGTGTATACGGTAATTTTCATACCATGCGTAATCAGCAATTGGCATCCAGTTCATCTTATTTTAAAAATGGCCCATTTATGGGATCTGCAAAAAATTATGATATACTCAGGTATGACGATGTTTTATTAATGCAGGCAGAAGCCTATATTGAATTAGGACAGCAGGACAAAGCTTTACCTTTAATTAATCAAATCAGGACAAGAGCGGCAGCCAGTACAAACAGACTCAAAAAACTGGATGGCACCTTTGCTTCAAACTACAATATTAAACCTTATCCTGCTACCGGATGGACGCAGGCCTATGCACGCATGGCTTTGCAGTGGGAAAGACGTTTAGAATTTGCAACTGAAGGAGAGCGTTTCTTTGATTTGGTAAGATGGGGAATAGCTGAACAAACCTTAAATGCATATATAGCTACTGAAAAATCCAGAAGACCATTTTTAGCCACAGCCGTTTTTACAGCAGGAAGAGACGAGTATTTGCCCATCCCGCAATCTGAAATTACATTTACAAACGGCTTGTATAAACAAAATCCGGGCTATTAATTCATAATGACTAACGGCATCCGGCTCAGAATAGAGCTAGATGCCGATTTTTAATCAGGAAACGGACCATTCCAGTAATAAACCAATTATTAGCAATATTTCTGCCTGTATCTGCCCTCAAAGCATCACTTTAATCAATGAAACGAATTAAATTTTATATAATTTTTGCTGTTGCTATTAGCACACAGCTTACGGTCTCTGCACAATTTAAACCGAAAAGTAATGATGTGAATTACACCGAGATTTTCCGTGGTCAGTATCACTTCAGTCCAAAAGTTGGATGGATGAATGATATTAATGGCCTGGTTTTTCAGGGGGGGAAATATCATATGATATACCAATGGGGCGAATTTGTTAGACATGGCGGTTACGCTACTTCTACCGATTTAATACATTGGAAAGATGAAGGGGTTGCTTTGATCCCGCAGAAATCAGATCTGCAGAAAGAGGCGGTAAGAAATGTTTCCGGAAACGAAGTTTTTTCAGGAAGCGCAGTAGTGGTGTCAGGCGAAATGTCAAGGCGAATTACGGGTACAAAAAAAGAAGCAATTGTTGCCATTTATACTGGTACGGGTGTAGGAACTTGCCTCTCCTGGTCGGTGGACTCTGGACAAACCTGGCATGATTACAAGAAAAATCCCGTAGCTAACATAACGAAAAGTGCAGATCCCAGAGATCCGCGTGTGATTTTTCACAAGCCAAGCGGGAAATGGATAATGGCTATCTATGAAAACGGAACTACATTTTATGGCTCACCCGACCTGATAAAGTGGACCCAGCTGAGCAATATTAAATTCGGTTTTGAGTGTCCTGATTTTTTTGAACTGCCTCTTGATGGTGATAAAAAGAATATGAAATGGGTTTTAATGGATGCGAATGGCTCGTATCTGGTTGGCCAGTTTGATGGAGTGAAATTTAAACCGGAAGAAGGGCAAAAGACTCAGGTAATGACACTTGGAAATGATTTCTATGCTGCTCAATCCTTTGCTGCCGGAAGTCTTCCAAATAATGATCAACGAATCATACAATTAGCCTGGATGGATCATTGGAATGGGGGCCTTGGTGAAACTAAATGGAAAAGGAATGCAACTTTCCCTGTTTCTCTGAGCTTAGTAACTTATGAAGATCAAATACGCTTAACCCGTAATCCAATAAAGGAAATATCATCTTTATATACAAAAGAAAAAAAATGGGAGAACCTGGATATTGATCCCGGAAGCAATCTTTTATCTGATACCAAGTCTAAGCAATTTGAAATAATTGCAGAGTTTGATCTGACAAATATCACGGCTACAAAGTTTGGGTTCAAGGTTTCAAATAAAACAATCGCTTACCAGGTAAAAAGCCAGATTTTACTGGATGAGCATTTGAAGCCAGATGCATCAAATAAAATTAAAATGAGGATTTTGGTAGATTGGGGGCAGCTTGAGGTATTTGCAAATCAAGGCGTCTATTCTTACTCAGAACAATTTGCTTTTTCACCAGACAACAACGATATCTCATTATTTACAGACGGTAACGTAAAATTGGTTTCAATGGAATTCCATGAAATCTCTAAAATATGGTAAGGGATTTATAAATTAAATAAGCTTAAAATGAAAAGGCGGTGCTTCTTAATTGTGTGGTTAATAATTTGCATTACAAGATCTGTAATGTCTCAAACGCCTGCGTCGGTAGTGCCAGACTTTACCTTTTTCAAACTAGACGGCACCCCCTTTTCAACTAAACAAATCCCGTTGGGAAAACCCTCTCTTTTTAGCTTTTTTGATGTAACCTGCTCTCATTGCAAGGTAACCATGGCGCTTCTGTCAAAACATTATCCGGAGCTTAAAGGCATTTCAGTTTTCCTAATTACCTTAGATCGTAAAGATGCCGTTATAAAGTTTGTGAATAGCTACGGTCCGGCCTTTTTAAACAAAAACAATGTACTGATTCTGCAAGACCTCAAGTATGAATTCATACCCAAATTTCAGCCACTGAAATATCCGTCTGTTTTTTTATATAATCGGTATAAAAAGCTTGAAATGTATGAACAGGACGAGAAAAACATGTTGAACATAATTGCAAAGGTTAAGAGTATAAAGTAGGAATATTTATAATATGGTAAAGGGATGGCCCCTAGAAGGTGATTGCGTCTAAAGTTTATAAAAATATTTAATTAACTAATTTTTATTTTTGATATGAAAACATTTACTGTAATTATTGTACTTGCAGCGCTTATATCGGGCTGTAACACAGCTGAGAAAGCAACACAGACATCCTATTTAGAGAAAAATCGCCCACAATTCCATTTTTCCCCTAAAGAAAAATGGATGAATGATCCTAACGGGATGGTTTATCATGAGGGTATTTATCATTTGTTCTTTCAGTATTATCCAGATAGTACTGTTTGGGGGCCTATGCATTGGGGGCATGCCACAAGTAAAGATCTTGTTCATTGGGATGAGCAGCCTATTGCACTTTATCCGGATAGTTTAGGATATATATTCTCTGGAAGTGCAGTAGTAGATTCCAATAATACCAGCGGACTTGGCAAAGATGGTAAGGTTCCATTGGTAGCCATATTTACTCATCATGACCCGAAAGGAGAAAAAGCAGGAACAAGCAATTATCAGAATCAAAGCCTGGCCTATAGTTTAGATAACGGAGCAACGTGGACAAAGTACACAGGTAACCCGGCTTTAAAAAATCCCGGAATAACTGATTTCAGAGACCCTAAAGTTAGCTGGTATGCACCTTCGAAAAGATGGATTATGACCCTGGCAACCAAAGACCGGATAAGCTTTTATTCATCTGCTAATTTGAAAGATTGGAAGAAAGAAAGTGAGTTTGGGCAAGAAGTTGGCGGGCATGGTGGTGTTTGGGAGTGCCCGGATCTTTTCCCTTTGCAAATTGATGGAAAAACCGCATGGGTATTACTGGTTAGTATCAATCCCGGTGGCCCGAATGGGGGTTCTGCCACACAATATTTTGTTGGCAATTTTGATGGTGTAAAATTTACTCCTTTTAATACAGCTACCAAATGGGTAGATTATGGTACGGATAATTATGCCGGAGTGACCTGGTCAAACACCGGAGAGAGGAAAATATTTCTTGGTTGGATGAGTAACTGGCAATATGCAAATGTGGTTCCTACAGATAGATGGAGAAGTGCGATGACGGTACCCAGAGAGTTAAATCTCAAAAAATCAGGTCAGGATTATTTCCTTACTTCCCAGCCTGTTAAAGAGCTTAATACAATTAAGTCGAACGATGTTTCTTTTGAAAATATAGAAGTTCAGGGAGGATTTAATTTATCGCAAAAGCTGAAGAGTTCGGATAGTCAATACCAAATCAAACTTTCTGCGGAACAATTGAAAAGTTTTTCTATCGTACTTTCAAATGATATAGGCGAAGAACTTAGTATAGGTTACGACAAAAAAACGAACCAATATTATATTGATCGTACTAAATCCGGAAAGAATGATTTTGAGAAGGGTTTCGCAAAAAAATATTTGGGTCCCCGATTGTCTGATTCTGAAAAAGCTGATTTAACTCTGATAGTGGATGCAGCATCGGTAGAATTATTTGCTGATGACGGACTGACAGCGATGACAGGAATATTTTTCCCAACTAAGCCGTTAAATCAAATCCAGATAAAATCAACTGACAGCTTTTTTATTAACAAATTAAATTATTCTGTAATGAACAGAATTTGGAAATGATCAAATCCAGGCTCAGGTGTCATTATTAGTTATTAAGCCAAGCCATTTGAAATGATAATTCATAACCTAATCAATAAAAATGACAGAAACCTCCCCAAATTTTTATTCTTCTTCAAGGAATAAAAAGACCCTGATAACCGCATTATTTGCTATACTATTTTCGGGCTTATTTGCTCAAAACAATAGTGTAATTCCGATAGAAACCCAGCAAAATGCCCTGGTTCTTAAAACGGATAAAGACAATCGCCTGGGCATTATTTATTTTGGGAGACGATTAAGTCAACAAACGGAATACGCATCCATCCCGCCTCAAAACAAGCAAATAGAAGATAATGCCGGTATATACAATTCAGTTTACACCCCAAGCGGATCATGGAATTTGGTTGAACCGGCAATTCGAGTTACCCATGCTGATGGAAATAACTCATTGGAGTTGAAATACGTAAGTCATCAAATTACAAAGCAAGACGATAATGTAAGCCTGGCAAGTATTATCTTGAAAGATCCCACTTATGCTGTTCAGGTGACACTTTTCTATAAAACGTATTTTAAAGAGAATGTTATAGAGCAATGGAGCGTGATAAAAAACATGCAGAAGGGTTCCATTACTTTGAATAAATACGCATCTGCTAATTTGTATTTCATTGCAGATGATTATTATCTGACACATTACCACGGCGGATGGGCAAAGGAAATGAATCCCGAAGAAACAAAACTTACCGCTGGTATTAAAGTGCTGGATTCAAAATTGGGTACGCGGGCAAATCTTTTTGAGCCACCATCATTTATGGTCTCTTTTGATAAACCATCAACCGAAGATGATGGTAAAGTAATGTTAGGAACCCTGGCATGGTCCGGAAATTTCCAGATTGATTTTGAGGTTGATTCCTACCATAACCTGCGTTTAATCGCGGGTGTAAATTCCCATGCTTCAGAATATGCATTATTGCCTGGTAAAGAATTTAAAACGCCTTCATTTATTAATACCTATTCAGAACATGGTAAAGGTGAAGCCAGCAGAAACCTCCACAACTGGGCCAGAAAATACCGTCTGCTTGACGGTGAAAGTTCCAGGTTAACCTTACTTAATAATTGGGAAGCTACCTTTTTTGATTTTGATGAAGTTAAATTAAAAGAACTTTTTGCGGATGGTAAAAAGTTGGGTGTGGATTTGTTTTTATTGGACGATGGATGGTTTGCAAATAAATATCCTCGAAATGACGATCGTGCTGGTTTAGGTGATTGGCAGGAAAATGTTAAAAAACTTCCTCATGGTATTGGGTATCTGGTTAAAGAAGCTAAAAATGCGGGGGTTAAGTTTGGTATTTGGGTGGAGCCGGAAATGGTGAATCCGAAGAGCGAATTGTATGAGAAACATCCCGACTGGGTAATTAAGCAGCCCAATCGTCCGGAACATTATTTCCGCAATCAGTTGGTTTTAGACCTGAGCAATCCTAAAGTACAGGATTTTGTATATGGGGTTTTAGATAATATTTTTACTCAAAACCCGGAAGTCGCTTTTGTAAAATGGGATTGTAATGCGGTAATTTTTAATGCATATTCAGATTATCTTAAAAAAACAGGTCAACTACAATCTCAATTGTATGTTGATTATGTAAAGGGATTATATAAAGTTTTAGAAAGAATAAGGGACAAATATCCCAAAGTACCTATGATGCTTTGTTCTGGTGGTGGCGGCCGTGTTGATTATGAGGCTTTAAAGTATTTTTCTGAATTCTGGCCAAGTGATAACACAGATCCGTTAGAACGTATTTTTATCCAATGGGAGTATTCTTATTTTTTCCCTGCTATAGCAACTTGTAACCATATTACAGATTGGGGCAAGCAAGCACTCAAATTTCGTACGGATGTAGCCATGATGGGAAAGATGGGTTACGATATTGTTGTCAGTAACCTTGACGAAAACGATCTGAAATTTAGTCAGCAATCCGTTGCAAATTATCACTCATTTAGTGATCTGGTTTGGCATGGTGATCTGTTTCGTTTAGTAAATCCACGCGAAAACCCCTTTGCTTCTTTAATGTTTGTAAATGAAACCAAGAATCGGGCAATTATATTTTCTTACTTTACCAGTAGCCGCTTTGGTAAAGGTTCATTAACCCCGGTTCGTTTTAAAGGATTAGACCCCCAAAAAAAATATACGGTCAGGGAAATTAACCTGTATCCCGGCACGCAATCAGCCCTTGCAACAAACCTTGTTTTTTCTGGTGAATTCTTGATGACCATCGGTTTTAATCCCCAGGTAAATGCAAGCCGTACCAGTGTTGTTTTAGAATTAATAGAAATACCGTAATTGGCGTATATATGGCGCTGGCGTGATACTTTGGGCTAATGTATTGTGAAAAAGAAATGTCGGCCTAGTTTTTCCTCTTTACCAATACAATTATCTGGAGCTGATAAAGATGATAATAAGCCCGGCATTAACTAATTAATTAATGAGGATTTACAAACATAATTTGGAATTTTTCAAAAGCCAGATAATTCCTGTAGCTAATAATGTGGGTGTTCACTTGCATTACCATTCTGATAATCCATGCAGTAATTTATTTGGCCTGCCGGCAGCCGGATAGTAGGAAAGCAATCTTATGATTTTTTTTTGCCCTCCCTAAGTAAATTGGTTTTTATGATAAAGCCGGTTCTATTCCGCTACGGGCTTTTATTCGCTGTTGATGCCATGCTTCCGGTGTCGTCAATTTAAACTGCCTTTTGAAGCTACGCCCGTTTCATATTTATTCCTTTACACACCTGAATCCCATATTGCTCATACCCGAGTCATGTGAGGCTTTCATTCTTCGGGCAACTCTGTATCCTGAACAGTAACTGTCATTACACATATACGAACCCCCTCTTGAAACTTTTTTAGGCGTATACGGCTCATTCGGATCATAGCTATCAATTGGTCCTGCAGGGTTTTTAACTCCGTTTGGCTTATTGACCGTTTGGTAATAATCATCCCGATACCAGTCCGAACACCATTCCCAGACATTACCCGCCATGTCATAAAGCTTATAACCGTTGGGCTTAAACGATTTTACGGGAGCTAATGCTTCAAATCCGTCAATACCTGTATTGTTATCCGGGAAGCTTCCTTCCCACGAATTTGTTTTAGCCTCCCCTTTATTAACATGTTCATTTCCCCATGGGTATATATTATTTATCAATCCTCCCCGGGCAGCAAACTCCCATTCCGCTTCTGTAGGTAAGCGCTTGCCGGCCCATTTGCAGTAAGCCATGGCATCATCCCAGCTTACATGCACAACAGGGAAATTTTCTTTTCCTTTGATACTGCTTTCAGGTCCTTCAGGATGTTTCCAGCTTGCTCCGGGAACCCAGCTCCACCATTGTGAATAATCATTAAGCTCTACTTTTTCAGCAGGAGGAGTAAATACCAGAGATGCGGCTACAAGCTGACTTTCATCAGGCTTTGGTGTACCAGGCGCTAATTGTTTTTTCAGCTGCTCCCAATCTGGTTTTTGCTCTGCAGTAGTTACATATCCCGTAGCTTCTACAAATTTGGCAAACTGTTCATTAGTAACTTCATGCTCATCCATCCAAAACGCATTTACAATAACTTTATGCTTCGGATATTCATCTTTACTTGCCTGATCATTATCTGCACCCATCATGAATTGTCCTCCCGGAATATATACCATGCCCTTTTTTGAGGTATCACCATTAAATGTGATGCCGTCAGAGGATGTGACTTTCTCCCTGAGTTCAGCATGCTTTCCCGGGGCCTTGTTTTGGGTGCAAAAGCTAAATAAGAGCAAAAGGCCGGAAAGCACTATAATGCGACTTGAAGTTATTTTTGTGTACATATTAATTAAACCATCATGAGCCTGCCCAAATAACAGGCGGGCATACCGCCCCCAACAGCAATGAAGCTCATGATAGCCCGTCCGAACGAGGCCGGGCGGACTTCATCGCCATTAAAAGACAAATATATTCAAATGAAAAATCAAGTTCAGATAATTAGTGCCCGTAAATAACAAAATCCGGATCATGGACCCGGATTTTGTTATTTATGAAGGATTTCTTGTTAATCTCTGCCTAAAACTTCTTCAAGTTTTTCTCCCGTAACAGTTTCTCTGATCTTTGTTTCCAGTTCTTCCATTAACTCCGGATTATCCAGGATAAGTTGTTTAACAGCATCGCGACCCTGACCCAGTTTTGTATCATTATAACTGAACCATGAACCTGATTTACGAATGATTTCAAAATCTACTCCCAGGTCAATAATCTCACCAACTTTAGATATTCCCTGGCCAAACATGATGTCAAATTCTGCTATTCGGAAAGGTGGGGCAACTTTATTTTTTACAACTTTTACTTTAACGCGGTTGCCCGATACTTCTTCACTGTCTTTTATTTGCGAGGTTCTGCGGATATCCAGGCGCACGGAAGCGTAAAATTTAAGGGCATTACCGCCTGTAGTTGTTTCCGGGTTACCAAACATCACGCCAATTTTTTCGCGTAACTGGTTAATGAAAATACAGCAACAGCCAGTTTTAGAAATTGTACCGGTAAGTTTACGCAGGGCCTGAGACATTAAACGGGCCTGCAATCCCATTTTGGAATCACCCATTTCGCCTTCAATTTCTGCTTTTGGTACAAGAGCTGCAACTGAATCGATTACAATTATATCTATAGCTCCTGAACGGATAAGATTGTCTGCTATTTCAAGAGCCTGTTCTCCGTTATCGGGTTGTGAAATAAGAAGATTTTCAATATCAACCCCTAATTTTTTAGCATAGTATTTATCAAAGGCATGCTCGGCATCTATAAATGCAGCAATTCCGCCTTTCTTCTGTGCTTCGGCAATAGCATGTATAGCCAAAGTGGTTTTACCTGAAGATTCCGGACCGTAAATTTCAATTACACGACCTTTAGGCAAGCCCCCTATTCCCAGTGCGATATCCAGGGTTAGAGATCCTGTTGATATAGCATCAGTTTTTTCGACAGCAGTATCACCAAGTTTCATAATGGTGCCTTTACCGTATGATTTTTCTAATTTATCAAGAGTAAGCTGTAGGGCTTTTAATTTATCTGCGTTGCTCATTATTTTAGTTTGTCAGTTGCGAATGTAAGGTTTAATAATAAAATGCTAAAATTTTTATCAAAATATTTATTAATATTTCTAATTTATTCTTTTACTTCCAATTTCTTCAGTACTGTTGAAAGTTTGTTGGCATTTTTCCGTTCTTTTAAAGCTTTTTCCTTTTTACGCTCTGCTACAGCTGCTTTAGTAAGGGCTGTAGCTGTTTGCTGATACTCATAGTACTTACAAAACCATGAAATCGGGCATATTTCGCACTTCGGCCTTCTGGCCTGGCAGATATAACGTCCATGTAAAATAAGCCAGTGATGCGAATGACGGATTGTTTCCTCCGGAAGGTATTTTATCAATTGCTTTTCAACGGCAAGAGGAGTGGTGGCATTGCGTGTCAGGCCTAATCGGTTCGCAACTCTGAATACATGAGTATCAACAGCCATGGCAGGCGCTTCAAATATTACAGAAGTAATCACATTTGCCGTTTTCCTCCCAACACCCGGCAGCAATTGTAAATCCTCCATAGAAGAAGGTACTTCCCCGTTGAATTTTCCAACTAAAAGCTTAGCCATTCCCACAAGATGTTTCGATTTATTATTCGGGTAACTTACCGAACGAATGTATTCAAACACTTCTTCAGGGCTGGCCTGCGATAGTTCAAAAGCATCCGGATATTTCTCGAAAAGAGCTGGTGTTATTTGGTTGATACGCTTATCAGTGCATTGTGCTGATAAAATAACGGCGACAAGCAGTTGATAGGGGTTATTATAATTAAGTTCAGTTTGTGCATCTGGCTGGTGAGTAGAAAAATACTCTACAAAAGCTTTAAAACGATCCTGTTTAAGCATGCACAAAAGTAAGTATTAGCGGTCTTTTAAAGACAGCTAAACATTTAGTAAAAGTTTCTTCTATAGTGTTCTTGAATAATTAAGAATTCTGTCGATAGTTTGGGTAGAAGGATCGAATGTTAATTGATTTAACTCTTCTTTAATAGAAGTGTAAAATGCATCATCGTCTTCGCTTAAAGCGGAGGTGGGAGCTAAATTTATTTCCCTGGCAGGAAATAGGTTAAACTCAGAATCAGTGGTAGAAACTTGTAACATAAGCAATGCCGTTTAAATGTTTTTCGGTGAATTAATATACCAATTAAACGGCATTGCAAATCTAATATTTTATAACAAATTTATTTTTTTGAAACTAGTTGATTTTCAGGCTCATTTCTTTTGTTTGCATCATTTTTCGAAGATTATTTAAAGCATAACGCATACGTCCAAGTGCGGTATTAATGCTTACCTGCGTAATATCAGCGATTTCTTTAAAGCTTAAATCTCCGTAATGACGCATAATCAGAACCTCCTTTTGCTCCTCCGGTAATAACTGGATAAGCGTTTTTAAGTCTTTATGAGTCTGATCCCTGATCATTTTATCTTCGATGCTTTCATCATAAAAGCCCAGTACATCAAAAATGTCAAAGCCATCGCCACTGGTAATAACCGGCGTGCGTTTTTCCTTACGGAAATGGTCAATAACTAAATTGTGTGCAATGCGAAGTACCCAGGGTAAAAACTTACCCTCTTCATTGTACTTTCCGGCTTTTAAAGTGTTAACTACTTTAATGAAAGTATCCTGAAAGATATCTTCTGCCAAATACTGGTCTTTTACCAGCATATATATAGATGTGTAAACTTTGGATTTGTGTCTGCGAATCAGCTCTTCCAAACTTGTCTCTTGACCGGTTATGTACATATGTACTAACTCCTGGTCATTTTTACCCTGAAGCTTCATAGGACTCCTATTTAAATTCCCCTTAATTAATTGTAGTAATAAGTTATTTAAGTAGAGTTGTGTCTATAAATTTCTCCTTTTAATTTAAAACTGTGTAATCTGTGTAAGTGTGTATATCAAATATAAGCAAAATATTATATGTACAAACATTAATTTAAAAAAACTTACACTAATTGGTAGTATTTTTGAGCGAAAATAACCCGTATATATTACCTATTATAATAGTATACGAGAAAAAGTTCAGAAAGGTTTCATGAGTACAGAATCAGAAAAAGATCCTAAAAAATATATTATAATTAAAGGTGCCCGGGTTCACAACCTTAAAAATATCGATGTAGCCATTCCTAAAAACAAGCTGGTGGTTATTACCGGAATGTCTGGTTCTGGTAAATCGTCTCTGGCTTTCGATACGCTGTATGCAGAGGGACAGCGACGCTACGTAGAAAGTCTGTCTTCATATGCCAGACAATTTATGGGCCGGATGAATAAACCGGATGTAGATTATATTAAAGGTATTGCCCCCGCTATCGCTATAGAACAAAAGGTGATCACCAGTAATCCCCGGTCTACGGTAGGAACATCTACAGAGATTTATGATTACTTAAAACTTTTGTTTTCGAGGGTAGGGAAAACGTATTCTCCTGTATCAGGATTGGAGGTTAAAAGAGATTCGGTTACCACAGTTGTGAATTTTATCTCTGCTTTACCGGAAGAAACTTCTGTAACTATATTTTGCCCTCTTCATCCACACAGTAACCGCTCAATTAAAGAGGAATTAGCTGTACTGTTACAGAAAGGGTTTTTACGTGTTTATTTTCATGACAAGCTTTCAAAAATCGAAGATTTGCTGGAAGATGAATCGCTGATTAACCATAAGCTTATTGATGCTGAGACACTAAAGATTGTAATAGACCGAATTTCTGTCAACCATGAGGAAGAAACTATAAGTCGTATGGCGGATTCTGTTCAAACTGCTTTTTTTGAAGGAAAGGGCGATTGTTATGTTGAAGAGAATACTAACAGGCATTTTTTCTGCGATAGGTTTGAACTTGATGGGATAAGATTTGAAGAGCCTACACCTAACTTTTTTAGTTTTAATAACCCTTACGGTGCATGTAAGAGATGTGAAGGATATGGCAAAGTAATAGGGATTGATGAAGACTTAGTTATTCCTGATAAAAATAAATCTGTTTATGATGGAGCGATAGCGCCGTGGCGGGGCGAAAAAATGAGAGAATGGCTGGACGTTCTGCTGAAAAATGCACTAAAGTTTGATTTTCCCGTTCACCGTTCTGTCAATCAGCTTACAGAAGAACAAAAACAATTATTGTGGACCGGGAATAAATATTTCAGAGGTTTGGATGAGTTTTTTAAGCACCTGGAAGAACAGACCTATAAAATTCAATACAGGGTAATGCTTTCGCGGTATCGCGGAAAAACTAATTGTCCCGAATGTAAAGGCAGCAGATTGCGCAAGGATGCTACATATGTTAAAATAAACGGTCAATCAATTACTGATATCGTTTTAATGCCATTGGATAAGGCTCATTATTTTTTTCAAACACTTGATTTGGGCGAAAATGAGACAAAAATTGCTAAGCGTTTGCTTGCTGAGATTGGTAACAGAATAGGCTTTTTAAACAATGTAGGCCTAAGCTACCTTACTCTTAACCGCCTTTCAAATACTCTTTCCGGGGGCGAGTCTCAGCGCATTAATCTTGCCACTTCTTTAGGAAGCTCATTGGTAGGTTCAGTTTATGTGTTGGATGAACCCAGCATTGGGCTGCATCCTAGAGATACGCAAAAGCTTATTGGTGTTTTGAAGTCGTTACGGGATGTCGGAAATACTGTTTTGGTAGTGGAGCATGAAGAAGAAATTATGAACGCTGCAGATTACCTGATTGATATCGGTCCGGAGGCCGGTACTCATGGTGGCAATCTTATTTTTACGGGGAATTATGCGGAGATTATCAAAGATGAAAACAGTCTTACCGGCAGATATCTGAGCGGAAAAGAAAAAATCGATATTCCTGTAAGCAGGAGAAGGTGGAATAATTTTATTGAAGTAAAGGGTGCAAGAGAGAATAATCTACAAAGTATTGATGTTAAGTTCCCTCTTAATGTGTTTACCTGCGTTACCGGAGTGTCGGGATCGGGTAAAACCTCCCTGGTGAAACGGATTTTGCAGCCCGCTATTCAAAAAGCAATAGGTCATTATTCTGGCGAACAAACCGGTGCCTATGATGAATTAACCGGTGATTTTAATATGATCGAACAAGTTGAGCTTGTTGACCAGAATCCAATCGGAAGATCCTCCCGTTCTAACCCGGTTACCTATGTAAAAGCCTGGGACGAGATTCGTAATCTTTATGCTTCACAGGCATCTGCAAAAGCAGCGGGCTTAAAACCTGCCGCATTCTCTTTTAATGTTGAAGGCGGGCGCTGTGATGTTTGTCAGGGAGAGGGTGAGGTTAAAATTGAAATGCAGTTTATGGCGGATATTTACCTCACTTGTGAAGCGTGTGATGGTAAGCGCTTTAAACAGCACGTTTTGGATATTACATACCTGGAAAAAACAGTTTCGGAAGTTCTGGATCTGACCATAGATGAAGCTATAGAGTTCTTTAAGAATGAACCCAAGATTATAGCAAAAATGCAGCCACTGGCAGATGTGGGTCTGGGTTATGTTCATCTTGGACAATCCTCAAATACGCTCTCCGGCGGAGAGGCCCAGCGCATTAAACTGGCCTCCTTTCTGATTAAGGGAAATAATAGTCATAAAACACTCTTCATTTTTGACGAACCAACAACTGGTTTGCACTTTCATGATATTAAAAAATTATTAAAATCGTTCAATGCTTTGTTAGATCAGGGCAATACAATTTTGGTTATTGAACACAATATGGATGTAATTAAGTGCGCAGACTGGGTGATTGATATTGGCCCTGAGGGCGGAGATAGAGGAGGGCAGCTAATATTTGAAGGCATTCCCGAGGATCTCATTAAGAAAGAAGAGTCATTTACAGGGCAGTTTTTGAAAACTCATTTTTGAGAAATTAAAACTGTTACCCTAGCTATCATGTATACTTTGTATTTTTGAGGCTTGATTTACCGAAATGGAGATAAGCACTAGTGAGGAGCCGGAAATAATAGTTCAGGAAGACACGGTCGTTACAAAGCCTGAACTGCGTAAAACGAAGTTAATATTAACAATAGCTTCATTAGTCTTAATATTAATAGCAATTGTACTGCTTTGGGTCTATGTTCCTTCTTTTAAAACGTATTTTTCGGATATCCCTGTCCATTTTTATTATTTCCTGGTAGCGGGTTTTATTTTTGCGATGATCGATGGGGCAATAGGTATGTCTTATGGCGTTACCTCCACAACCTTTAGTCTATCTATGGGTATTCCTCCTGCTTCTGCCAGTACGGCCGTACATTTATCAGAGATACTGAGCAATGGAATTGCAGGTCTGATGCATTACAAAATGGGTAATGTAAATATTAAGCTTTTTAAGCTACTGGTAATTCCCGGTATTATTGGAGCCATGATAGGGGCCTTTCTTTTATCCTCACTCGAACATTATAGTAATTATACCAAACCGGTAATTTCTATATATACTCTAATCCTTGGAACCGTCATTCTTATTAAGGCTTTTAATCTGAGAAGAAAAAGGGGAGAAGTAAAGAGGAAGAAGAAAATAAAAAATATTTCAGCATTGGGCTTTGGAGGAGGATTAATTGACGCGGTAGGTGGCGGTGGCTGGGGATCAATCGTTCTGTCTTCTTTAATTGCCGGTGGCCGGCATGCCCGGTTCTCATTAGGTTCGGTTAAAGCATCCCGTTTTTTTGTGGCCTTTATGAGCTCCTTAACTTTTATTACCATGTTAAAAGGACTTCACTGGGAAGCGATAGGCGGTTTGGTAATTGGCAGTGCTATTGCATCTCCAATTGCGGCACGTGTATCGAATCGGATTTCCGCCAAAAGTATTATGGTGGCCGTCGGGGTGATAGTTATTTTAGTGAGTTTGAAAAGTATTATCACTTTTATATTGAAGATGATATAAAGGTTTGGCAACCTTTTAGGAAGTTGTCAAATCTTATAAAAATCGGTGATTTAATTCCATCATTAAATTTAAAGCCAGTTTTTTTCTATCATTATACTTTTCTTATTGATATTGACATAAGTTCTCTATAATATTTCTCGAAATTTAATAGATCGGTAAACCACTCTATTACCTCTTCCATTTTTAATTTACTTGGGTGATCTGAGCTATTGCATACGACTGAAAGAACTTTCTGAATTGATGGCTTACAACATCATGAGTGGATTTATCAGATTTGATATTTGACAGGTTTATAAAAGTTGTCAAATCTTGTATAAACCATAGTTCTCGAATCTTTTTTGACACAAATTTTACCCTAATCTTCCGTAAGTTTGCCTTCTGATGAAAGAGCAATCTAAATTAATACGAAATCAAGCAGCACGCAGTCAAAACAGGGAGCATTCGGTTCCCTTATACCTCACTTCCAGCTTTATCTTCGATGATGCGGAACAGGGGAGAGCTGTTTTTGCGGACGAAATTCCTGGGAATATTTATTCCCGTTATTCAAACCCAAATACCTCTGAGTTTATAGATAAGGTCTGCGAACTCGAAGGTGCAGAGGCCGGATTAGCTTTTGCTTCAGGTATGGCCGGCGTATTTGCTTCATTGGCAGGTTTATTGAAAAGTGGCGATCATATTCTTGCCTGCCGCTCAATATTCGGCTCAACGCATCAGTTGCTTAATCAGCTGTTCCCCCGCTGGGGAATAAGCTACACTTATGTCGATGCTTCTAAACCTGAAGATTGGGAAGCGGCTATCCGGCCCGAAACAAGAATGATTTTTTTGGAAACCCCATCCAATCCTGGTCTTGAATTGGTTGATTTAGAATGGCTTGGCGGATTTAAAAAGAAATATCCTAACATCATTATAAATGTAGATAACTGCTTTGCTACTCCGTATTTGCAAAAGCCTATTCAATACGGAGTTGATTTGGTGAGCCATTCGGCTACTAAATACTTCGACGGACAAGGTCGTGTTTTAGGTGGAGTTGTTGTCGGGCGAGCTGATCTGATAAAAGAATTAATGTTCTTTATCCGGCATACCGGCCCTGCTATGTCTGCTTTTAATGCCTGGATATTTTCCAAAAGTCTGGAAACTCTTACTATTCGGATGGATCGTCATTGCAGTTCCGCCTTAAAGCTGGCTGAAATGTTAGAAGAGCATCCGGAAGTTGAACAGGTACGTTATCCTCACCTGCCTTCACATCCTCAATATGAACTTGCGAAACGTCAGATGAAACAGGGAGGCGGAATCGTGACATTTAATATTAAGGGTGGTTTCGAACGTGCAAAGCAATTTCTTGATGCTTTGGAAATGATTTTAATTTCTTCAAATCTGGGTGATTCAAGAACGATTGCAACTCATCCTGCTTCAACAACCCATTCAAAATTAAGTGAAGAGGAGCGTGGCGCCATTGGTATTCAGCCGGGTAGCATACGTATTTCGGTAGGACTGGAAGATGCTGAAGATATTCTCAACGATATAAAACAAGCCTTAGATCATTCAAAATGAAAGTAGAATTAAAAAGAATTAACGATGCCGTACATTTTGAAGCATCAGGTTCTGAAAATGTAAAAGTGCAGGTAGATGGTTCTGAAGCAATTGGTGGTCAGGGGCTGGGTGTCAGACCTATGGAATTAGTGCTTATGGCGCTTGGTTCCTGCAGCTCATTTGATTTACTTACCATATTAAAAAAACAAAGACAGGATATCGACGATGTTTCGGTAAATGTTGAAGGAGAACGTGCGGATGGAATTCCTTCTGTATTTACTAAAATTCACATGGATTTTAACCTGACCGGCAATGTAGACCAGGCAAAGGCTGATAAGGCCGCAGAATTGGCTGTTAAAAAATATTGCTCAGTTCATGATATGCTTGCTGCGGGCGGGGTCGAAATAACCTATGCTGTCAATCTGAAAAGCACTTGATTTTTGGCACTTTTTGTGCTCTGTTTAAGCCTTTAGAAGGAATAATTTCCATTTTTAAAGGCTTAAGTTTTTTACCGTGCAATTACATGTTTAAACATGTAATTGTCGTCATTTGTATTGTGAAATAAAACATAAAGATTATGGCAACAACTACCTGGGTGTTAGATCCAACCCATTCAGAAATTCAATTTAAGGCAAAGCATCTTGTAATCTCTACCGTTACTGGTAATTTTAAGAGCTTTGATGGAAAAGTAGTTTCAGAAAATGAAGACTTTACCGATGCCAACATTCATTTTACTATTGATGTGGCGAGTTTAGACACTAATCAGCAACAAAGAGATGATCATTTGCGCTCGGCCGATTTTTTTGAGGCTGAAAAGTATCCGCAAATCGAGTTCAAGTCGACTGCTTTCAAAAAGGTTAGTGATGCTGAATATTCCCTAACGGGAGATTTAACTATTAAAGAGACCACTAAACCCGTTACATTCAAAGTAGAGTATGGAGGTTCGGCGACAGATTTTTACGGGAATTTAAAGGCTGGTTTCGAGGTTGTGGGTAAGATAAGCCGTAAAGATTTTGGCTTACAATGGAATGGAGTTACTGAAGCTGGCGCTATAGTAGTGGGGAATGAAATTAAATTAACCATGAACGTTCAGTTCTCGAAAGAAGGATAATTGTTTTCTGTATCAAAGAGCCATTTGTTTTTATCAACTAATGGCTCTTTAATTATTTCAGATCCTTATTCTGAGTTGGTGCTTTACTGGAAAATAGTTCAATGTTCCAGATTTTTTCTGCCTTACGCCCAATTAGCCAGAAAGATATCGCCAGGATTCCGAAAAAAATTGCTTTGTCTGTTCTGTCCCATAAATATTCGAAGTAACGTGTATAAATATTGATCAGAAGAAATGTAATTCCAAATTCACGGGCGATTTCATCTTTTCTCTTTAAGCCATAGATGATAAAACCTATTGAAACCAGGGCAGAAATAATTCCATAATAAAAAATATCCGATTGCTTAACAGTAAACCAGTCTTCTAAATTTCCAAAATTTCCAAAAATGGAGAGCAACCACAGCGAAATGAAAAGATATAATAAACCTATTATGTAAGTGGCGTCTCTGAACATTTCCAGCACCTTAACCCGGTAGAGGTTAAATCCTGCAAAAGATAAAAAAGCCCCGAAAAATACAAACCTTAAAGGGTAGTTCATTCTCAGAAAATAATCCCGCCAGGCAGTTTGATACCCAGTTTCAGTTCCAAACCAACTGCCCAATGAAATTAATGCAAAGGCCCAGATTACCTGCGATTTATACTTCCACGCTAAAATGCTATAAACAACAACAGAAAGAAGAAATAAGATAGAAAAATGGCCCGAACCATTATCAAATGCCTTACCCAGAAATGCGATTGAACTGGCCGTAAACAGTACAGCAATAAAAACGGTGGCTTCATTACTAAACACTTTTTCAGGATATACCTGTTTGCTTTTTTGTCCGCGATAATATAACCATGCCGCCAATGCTGCTGATATTAAACTTATAACAATATCCGGAGTGTCTGAAATTTTTTTGAGCAGGTTGAGCACATCGTCATCTATAACCAAAGAGGCGAAGGCGATAAGGCCGCATGCAAGAGCCACCCAGAAAGAATATTGGGCAAGGCGGCGCCAGTCAAACTCTTTTATATCGTAAGTGTTTCGAAGTCGTTCGGCAGTTTCAGAATTTACAATACCTTCATTGTGCCAATGATTAATGGTATTGTTTAAAAAATCAGCTTCCTGTTTATCGAGGTTTAGTTTTTTCAAAACATTAGTTTATCCCAAAAATTAGAATCGGTTAAGATAACAAAGTTATAGCCGATTTTTTATCATTTGTGATTTGAACTTTTAATGCAGTAATATTATCAAATCGAATGTCATCTCGTATAAAATGATGGAATTCAACGCTAATGTACTGACGATAAATATCCTGCGAAAAGTCAAAAATGTTTACTTCTATATTTCTTGACATCCCGTTAATGGTGGGCCGGTTTCCTATATAGGCCATCCCCTTATAAATCTTATATTCCGGATTTTCAGGTTGTGGATTAGAACTTTGAGATTCAGCCGGTATTTTAACTTTCACGGCGTAAATACCGTCAGCAGGAATAAGTTTATAGTTTTCTTCAATTAATAAATTTGCGGTTGGAAAACCCAGTGTTCGCCCTAACTGATCTCCTTTTATCACTTGTCCGAATAAACTGAAAGGATATCCCAAAAAATCATTCGCTGTTTCTACATCTCCTTTTGCCAAAGCCTGCCGTATTTCGGTCGAACTTACAGCAACATCGTGAATGTCCTGTTCCGGAATTTCCTCTACCTGGTAATGATATTCGGAAGCATACTTTTGTAACTGATGCAGGTTGCCCTCCCGGTCTTTACCAAAATGATGATCATAACCAATTATGATTCTGCTCGTGCCTATTTTATCGACCAGAATTTGTTTGATATAGGTTTCTGCGCTTAGATTGGAAAAATCCCTGGTAAATGGAGTAATAATCAGATGATCGACACCAAGCTTTTCCAGAAGTTGAGCCTTCTCATTAATAGTTGTAATCAGTTTCAGATTTACATCTTCCGGATTAAGAATCATCCTTGGATGGGGAAAAAAAGTAAGGATTACGCTTTCTCCGTTAATTTGTTTTGCAACTTCGGTTAAACGTGAGATGATTTTACGATGGCCGATGTGAACTCCGTCGAAAGTTCCAATGGTAACTACCGCATCCTTTACTTTTTGAAATTCATTCAGATGTCTGTAAACCTTCATTAGGCGGCAAAGATATTGAATTGTAATGCATCATTATAATCGTTGGATGACTATAATGGATTTTTATAAAATCAGTCTGTGACTTTATTCTCTTTTAAACTCTTTACATGATTTACAAATTCCATCACTTCGTACGCATTATCTACATGAAAATTCCCGCTGCGGGTCCTTCTCAATTTTGAAAGATAAGCTCCGTTATTTAAAAGTTTTCCGAAATCATAAACCAGTGAACGAATGTAGGTTCCCTTACTGCACACTACTCTGAAATCAACCTCTGGTAGTGAGATGCGGGTTATTTCAAATTCTGAAATACTCACTTTACGTGATTTTAATTCTACAGTTTCTCCTCTTCTGGCTTTTAAATACAGGCGCTCTCCATCTACTTTTACTGCTGAATGTGCTGGCGGGAACTGTTCTAAATCTCCGATGAAATTTTTACAGTTTTCTTTGATTTGCTGCTCTGTAAGGGAGCTGATGTTAAAAGTTGCATCAATCTCAGTTTCTAAATCATAAGAAGGAGTGGTTGCGCCTAAAGTCATCGTTCCGGTATATTCTTTATCCTGCGCCTGGAACTCGTCGATTTTCTTTGTGAGCTTTCCTGTGCAGATAATTAATAAGCCGGTTGCTAATGGATCCAGGGTTCCGGCATGCCCCACTTTTAGTTTCAGGGGCTTAAAAGAGTTTCTTATTTTTCCTACCACATCGAAACTGGTCCAGCGGTAAGGTTTATTTATTAAGAGCATTTCGCCTTCTGCGAAATTAAAATCAGGAAAGGTTTTTTCAGACACTATACAATTTTCAATTCGTAACCCAGCATATACAGAAGAATAATAGCAACGCCTACTATAATCCGGTAATATCCAAAAACTTTAAAACCATATTTGGTAACATAGCTCACAAAAGATCTGATGGCTAATAAAGCTACAACAAAAGCGACAATATTACCTATTAGAAGCACATTGAGGTCTTTTGATTCAAAGCCGGTTTCTTTATAATATTTCAGCATTTTATATCCTGTCGCCGCAAACATGGTGGGTACAGCCAGAAAAAAAGAAAATTCTGCGGCTGCTTTCCGGGTTAGTTTCTGACTTAATCCTCCAATTATCGTCGCTGCGGACCTGGATACCCCGGGAATCATGGCAATGACCTGGAACAAGCCTATAGAGAAAGCTTCGCGATAATTAACATCAAAATCTATTTCTCCGCCTTTAAACCATTTGTCTACAAAGAGAAGAATTATCCCTCCTAATACAAGCATTGCCGCTACTACAAGCACATTCTCAAGGAGCATGTCGATATAGTCATTCAGGAGAAAGCCTACTACCGCAGCTGGCAAAAACGCGACAAATAATTTGTAATAGAAATCGAAAGATTTAAAAAATCGCCGGCGATATAAAACTATAACAGATAAGATAGCACCAAACTGAATGGCAACATTAAACATCTTAACGAAGGGATCGGTTTCAATACCCATCACAGCCGAGCCAATGATCATGTGCCCTGTCGAGGATACAGGGAGAAATTCAGTCAACCCTTCTATAATAGCAAGGATGATTGCTTCGAAAATATTCATAAGAGAAGGTTACTTGCGCTTTTTTAGAATTGCAAAGAAACCAATGCCGAAACCAATAAGAACTACAATAGGAGCCAGAATTATTTTGCGGAAATCATAAATGTCTGTATCACCTATCATAAGGATAAATCCAAGAGCTACAACAGCAATACTGATAAGCATGATCCGGTAATTGCTTTTTCCAAATACAAATTGTACAGGGGCGCTTTCAGTGGCGGTACTTGTTGTTTTTTTTTGTGTCATTATCATCTGTAAAGGGCGTTAATTTTTAAACGTAAGTATTTGCTTACTGCGAAATAGGTGCTAAGGAATGAGATCAATATGCCAATTGCCAGAACTCCGAGAAATACCATAATGAACTCTCTCCAGTTTCTTAAAATCACTAATTCCGGAATCTGCTGCTGAGCAACATATAAAGTAATCAGCAGCAATATAATTGCGATAAGTGAGCCTAATAAACCATGTAAAACTCCATAACCTAAAAAAGGTTTTCTGATAAAGCCTTTGGTTGCGCCAACTAATTGCATGCTTTTTATCAGAAACCGTTGTGAATAGATTGAAAGTCGGATGGTATTATTAATCAGGGCAATTGAAATAATTAATAATACGCAGGCAAATCCCAGAATAACGAGACCAATTATTTTTATGTTCTGGTTAACCATATCTATCAGAGATTTTTGATAAATAACCTCTTTAACCAGTGGGTTTTTTGTTAGCTGATTGCTGAAAGTTTGTATGCTGGCATTATTGGCGTGCTCCGCTTTCATGTAAATATCGATAGAAGAAAGCAATGGGTTATAGCCCAGGAATTGAACAAATTCCTCGCCTAAATCTTTTTGCAGGTTTCGTGCGGCAAGCTCTTTACTCACATATTGAGAATTTAATACGTATGGATGTGCGTCTAATTGCTTTTGTAGAGCAAGTACGTCTACTTCTTTTGCGCCATCACTTACAATAATGTTCAATACAATGTTTTCCTTTACATAATTAGAAAGATTCTTTGCATGAACCATTATAAGGCCTAATAAACCTATCATCAATAATACTAAAGCAATACTGATAACTGTGGATATGTAAACGGTTTTAGTCTTTTTAGCAGCAGAGCTGCTTTCAAATTCTTCCATAATGCCTGTTTAGAATATGCGAAATTAAAAATTAAAGGATAGAAACGTGAAAAAAGGATAGTTAATATCTGTTAAAATAAATAAAGAGAATTCCGGCTCAATATCCTTGATTGCCATTCAATGTCTTTTTCCCTTACGCTGAAGCGGTTCTTTTCTATAGAATCATAAATAATTCTTCTCGTCAAATCCTCTCAATTTTAGTATTTTCGCAACCCTACAAATAACAAAATGGATTACCAGTTTAGAGACTTAGAGAATAAGTGGCAGCAGTTTTGGGCCCAAAAGCAGACCTATAAAGTTGATAACACCTCTTCAAAACCTAAATATTATGTTTTGGATATGTTTCCCTATCCCTCCGGTGCGGGCTTACATGTGGGACATCCGCTGGGCTATATTGCTTCAGATATTTTTGCACGTTATAAACGCCTTAAAGGCTTTAATGTATTGCATCCAATGGGTTATGACTCTTTCGGGTTGCCAGCAGAGCAATACGCTATACAAACCGGTCAGCATCCTGCTTTGACCACAGAACAGAATATCGCTACATATCGTCGTCAGTTAGATCAGATTGGTTTTTCATTCGACTGGAGTCGTGAGGTAAGAACCAGTGATCCGTCCTATTACAAATGGACGCAATGGATTTTTATGCAATTATTTAATTCATGGTATAACCTTGAGTCGGATAAAGCAGAATCTATACAAAAGCTGATCGGGCATTTTGAAACTAAAGGGTCTGAAGGAATTCATGCAGTTTCTGATGAAGAAGTTCTGAACTTCTCGGCCGATGAATGGAAACAAATGACCGAAATTCAGCAGCAGCAAGAACTCTTAAAATATCGGTTAACATTTCTTAGAGAAAGCACCGTAAACTGGTGTGCAGCCTTAGGGACTGTTCTCGCAAATGATGAAGTTAAAGAAGGCGTTTCTGAGCGTGGAGGCTATCCCGTCGAACAGAAAAAAATGATGCAGTGGAGCATGCGCATTACTGCTTACGCTGATCGCTTGCTTCAGGGGCTTGATCATATCGACTGGCCGGACCCTTTGAAAGAAATGCAGCGCAACTGGATTGGGAAAAGTACCGGAGCATCAGTAATTTTCCCTCTTGAAAAAGGTGATGGAGCAATTGAAGTTTTCACCACCCGTGTCGATACCATTTTCGGAGTTAGTTTCCTGGTTATTGCTCCAGAGCATGAATTGGTTGCATCTCTAACAACTCCCGATCAGAAATCCCAAATCGACGAGTACATTGCTCAAACAAAAAAGAAGTCGGAACTAGATAGAATGGCCGATGCAAAAACTGTGTCGGGAGCATTTACCGGAAGTTATGCGGTAAACCCTTTAAACGGTACTAAAATTCCTGTTTGGATTGCCGACTATGTGTTGGCAGGCTATGGAACAGGAGCCGTAATGGCAGTCCCTTCCGGCGATCAGAGGGACTGGCTCTTTGCTAAATATTTTAATTTGCCGATAATCCAGATACTGGATGCCCAAAAAGATATTGAGCATGAAGCGGATGCTACAAAAGAAGGCCGTTATATTAATTCTGACATTATAAATGGTTTAACCTATCAGGAAGCTATTCCACTTTTAACTCAAAAACTGGAACAGCTGAAAGCTGGCAGAGCCAAAATACAATACCGCATGCGCGATGCCATTTTTGGGCGCCAGCGTTATTGGGGTGAACCTGTGCCGGTTTATTTTAAGGATGGGCTGCCTTACTTAATAGCGGAAGGTGATTTGCCTTTGGTATTGCCTGAAGTAGATAAATACCTTCCGACAGAAAGCGGCGAACCTCCTTTGGGAAGAGCGAAAGATTGGAAATATAAGGATCGGTATGAGTACGAATTAAGTACGATGCCCGGATGGGCAGGATCAAGCTGGTATTGGTACCGTTATATGGCTTCTCCCGATGAACGCAGCGAAAGTGTATTCGCCCCTCAATCAGCTATACAATATTGGAAGGACGTCGATCTGTACATCGGTGGGTCTGAACACGCAACCGGGCATCTGCTCTACAGTCGTTTCTGGAATAAATTTTTGAAAGATCTTGGTTATGTGATCGAGGAGGAACCTTTTAAGAAGCTGATCAATCAGGGAATGATCCAGGGAAGGTCAAATTTCGTGTACAGGCTTATTGATGAAGAAGGAAAAGGGACAAATACATTTGTATCAAACGGATTAAAAGATCAGTATAAAACATCAGCAGTGCATGTAGATGTTAATATTGTTGAAAATGATATTCTTGATTTAGCAAGGTTCAGAAGTTCCAGAGAAGAATATGCAAACGCAGAATTCATCTTTGAAAATGGCAAATATATCTGCGGCGTAGAAGTTGAGAAGATGTCAAAATCGAAGTTCAATGTTGTAAACCCGGACGATATCATTGAACGATATGGAGCTGATACCTTGCGTTTATATGAAATGTTCCTTGGTCCTTTAGAGCAGAGTAAACCATGGAACACCAACGGTATTGAGGGAGTTTTCAAATTTCTGCGTAAGCTTTGGAGACTGTTTCATGACGAGCAGTTTAATTTTAAGGTTTCTGAAGAAGAACCTGGTAAAGCAGAGCTGAAGTCATTGCATAAGATCATTCGTAAAGTAGAGGAAGATATTGAACGTTTCTCATTCAATACTTCTGTTTCAAGTTTTATGATCTGTGTAAATGAACTTACCGATCTGAAATGTTCCAAACGAAAAATCCTTCAGGATCTGGTAATAGTACTTGCACCATACGCACCGCATATCACTGAAGAGTTATGGACTCTTTTAGGGAATGAAGCAGGCAGTCTTTCTTATGCTTCCTACCCGGTATTTAATCCTGCTTATTTGGTAGAGAATGAGTTCGCTTACCCCATTTCCGTTAACGGAAAAATGAAGATGAATTTAAATATGTCTCTTGCACTGGAGGTCCCTGAAATCGAGAAGTTTGTGTTAGAGAATGGAGACGTTCAAAAGTATCTTGACGGGAAATCGCCTAAAAAGGTAATTGTGGTGAAAGGTAAAATAGTAAATCTGGTTGTGTAGTTTTAAATAACACTCATATTTAAAAAAGCGGTAGGATATTCTTATCGCTTTTTTACTTTCTGCCCAGAACTTTAAGCAAAACACTTGTAACATTCAGTCTATCTTTGCGACTAATTACCAAAATACGATAATGAAATCTCTATCTCTCTTAATAATAAGTTTTTTCTTGGCAAATTCGATGATGGCCCAAATGCCTGTTGCTGGAACACCAGCTATAACAGGAAGGATTTCGGGGACGATAATTGATTCTGTCACCCAAAAGCCTTTAGATTATGTGTCGGTAAGCTTGAGCAGGGCTAGTTCTGCGAAAAGTACAAATGGCGCGCTAACTGATTCCAAAGGAGTTTTTAAAATTGATAATGTATCTGCGGGAAGCTATAAGCTCTCTTTAAGTTTCATGGGATATCAAACAAAAATTATAAATTCTGTGATTACCACTCCCGGAAAACCGGATTTAAACCTGGGCCGGATCGTATTATCCGCATCTGCCACTGCTTTAAAAGAAGTGCAGGTTACTGGTCAGGCCGCACTAATTGAAAATCGTGTGGATAAAGTAGTTTACAACGCGGAAAAGGATGCAACTGTATCCGGGGGAAATGCGGGGGATGTTCTCCGGAAAGTTCCTATGGTTTCGGTAGATCAGGATGGCAACGTATCTCTTCGGGGCAGTCAGAATATAAAAGTATTAATAAACGGTAAACCTTCAGGAGCGATGGCCAGTAATGTGGGAGATGCTATGAAAATGCTTCCTGCCGATCAGATTAAAAGCGTTGAAGTTATTACCAGTCCATCAGCTAAATATGATGCCGAAGGATCAGGTGGAATCATAAATATAATTACGAAGAGAAAGGAAATGTCGGGAGTTAGCGGTTCATTAAGTGGCGGGGTTGGAACTCGTCAGAACAATGGAAACGCGAACCTTAATGTGAATAAAAATAGATTAAGCCTTACAGGGAATTTTGGCGGAAATTTAACATGGCCGCAAGAAAGTTTAACCAGTATAGAGCGTGAGGATTTGGTTTCTTCCAGTTCTCAGCAAGGTACAAGTGAAGCAATGCGCTATGGCTTTACAACTTCGGGTAATGTTAGTTATGATATTAATAGCTCCAACAGCATTTCTTCTGGTATCAGGTTCAATCAGGGAGGTTTTAAAACAGACGGAAGCTCGGTAAATACCAGTACTTCCGGAACGGGCACACTCATAAACACGATCTTAAACGATAATAAGAATCAGTTTACCGGTTTTGACTGGAGTGGAGATTACAACCATAAATACAAAAAGGCGGGACATGAAATAAGCATTGCCGGTCAATGGACACGGATGCAGGCAGAATCTGACTTTGAAAATTATTACAGCAGTGAAATCACAAAAGATCAGATTGGGAATAATGATGGGATTAATAATGAATATACAGCACAAGCTGATTATTCACTACCCATAAATGAAAAAGTTAAACTGGAACTTGGAGCTAAATCCATTTTCAGAAGAATAAATAGTGAATCCGTTTTTAATAAAAGAAATAGCACTGGTGATTTTGTTAACAATACCGATCTCTCTAATATCTATGGTTATGAGCAGGATGTTTATTCAGGGTATTCTGTGCTGACTCTTCAATTAAAAAAGGGATGGGGTTTACAGGCAGGTGGCCGTATGGAATCTACTTTGATCAGAGGAGATGTTGACAATACAATACAAGGCTTAAAGCCCTTCTCTGCTAATTACGATAATTTTATTCCAAGTTTTTCAGTATCTAAAACTATAAAAACGAATTCGTTAAGATTGAGTTACAGCAAACGAATTCAACGTCCAAGTTTGCAGTATTTAAATCCGTTCAGAAATATAAGCAATGATATATTCCATTCGGTCGGAAACCCGGAATTGGAGCCAGAGATTTCTCAGAGTGTTGAATTTAATTTTTCCACCTATATAAAGTCATCAGTAATTAACGCTTCCCTGTATTTCAGACATACAGAAGATGTGATAGAGAATTTTCTAACAGCAGAAGATTATACTTATCCTAACGGAGAAACCAAGAGGGTGTCCTTGTCCACATTCCAAAATATTGGGCAGAATAATTCTATAGGCGGTTCGGTTTTTAGCCAGGTTACCCTTGTTAAGGGAGTAACTATGCGAGGGAATTTAAATATTTATACCTATAGTCCAAATGTAAGTATTTCGTATACTTCGGCTGCTTCCAATGGCGATAAGACATATTTAATGTACAATGCATTTTTAGGGGGCTCTGTAACCCTGGCTAAAGGATTTTTAGCAGAAACTTTTGCTATCGTTAATGCTCCCCGTCGTACATCCCAGGGCCGTAATCCATCATTTAATATGTGGCAGTTTTCTTTGAATAAAGAGGTTCTTAAAAAGAAAGGAAAAATCGGAATCAATGTTGTTGATCCTTTTAATGAGCGCAAAAATTTTAAAAGCAGTTTTGTTGGTGGAAACGGCTTAACTCAAAATAGTAATTTCTCAATTCCATTCAGGTCTGTGGGAGTAAATTTCAGCTGGCAGTTTGGTAAAATGAATTTTACTCCGCAACAACCAAAGAAGAAACGCGGTGTAAACAACGACGATCTTAAACAAGATGGTGGAAATACTCAGGGTATGTAGTGTTATTTAACTGAATAAAAAATGCTATTTGTCATTTGGCTCCCAGCATTTTTTATTTTGTATTGTACCTTTGCACAAATGCCCGAAAAAAAAATCATATCACTTCTACCTGCTGCTACTGAAATAGTTTGCGCATTGGGATTAAAAGATCAATTAGTTGGCCGTTCTCACGAATGTGATTCACCTGAAAGTATTGTCGAATTACCGGTATGCTCTTCTGCAAAATTCATTTCCGGTTCTTCAAGTTTAGAAATTGATAAACAGGTAAAGGAGATTTTAACCGATGCTCTGTCTATTTATACTATTGATAAGGAAAAAATAAAGGAACTGGGTCCAACTGTAATTATTACTCAATCGCAATGCGAGGTTTGTGCCGTATCATTAAAAGATGTTGAGGAAACTTTGGATGAAATGCTGGAAAACAAGGTAGAATTGATTTCCTTGAATCCCCAGGCTCTTTCTGATATTTTCGGGGAGATACTTTTGCTCGCAGAAAAACTTGGTGTAGCAGAGGCGGGACGAGCTTTGGTGGAGGACTTACAGGAACGCTGTGATCTTGTACATCATAAATTAAAGTTTGTTGAACAAAGGCCTTCGGTAGTATGTATTGAATGGCTTTCCCCTTTAATGGCCGCTGGTAACTGGACGCCTGAATTAATCCAGATAGCAGGAGGGCTTTCGCTGTTAGCCGAAAATGGAAAGCATTCAGGATATATTGAGTTTTCAGCTATTCAGGCTGCTGATCCGGATATTATTGTGATTGCTCCATGTGGTTTTTCGCTTGAGCGAACATTACAGGAAATTAATTTATTATTCGACCTGCCTGGCTGGAAAGAATTATCTGCGGTAAAAAGCAATAAAGTTTTTGTTGCAGATGGTAATCATTACTTTAATCGCTCAAGTCAAAAAGTGGTGGATACTATAGAATTACTGGCCGAGATTATCCACCCCAAGCAATTTGTTTTCGGGTATGAAGGTAAAGGCTGGTTAAGGTTTTCTACTTAACTTAAGCATTCTGCCTATGAAAAGATCGTTAAAATACCGTACTCTGTGCTCAATACTTCTATTTTTAAGTCATGGTGTATTGGCACAACACCAGTTAAAGCCCAACACGAATCCAGGGCTGCTTTGGGAGATAAGTGGGAAGGGTATGAAAGCACCCTCGTATTTATTTGGAACGTATCATCTTGTAGGGAAAAGCTTTTTAGATACTCTGCCAGTTGTAATCGATCAGCTCAGGAAAGTTAAAACCGTTGTGGGTGAGCTGATAATGGAGGATGAAATGAGCATGGCTAAAAAGCTTATACCTCTCATGGTTCTTAAAAAAGGCAGTCTTGAGAATATTCTAAGCACAAAGGAATATGCAGAAACCGATTCTTTTTTAAGACTTAAAACAGGCATGAACCTGAACGTGCTAAACGGTTTGAAGCCTTCTGCAGTTCAAATTACATTGATTGCCTTCCTTATTCCTAAAGATATAAGTCCGCAAAACCCCGCGCTCGATATGTTTTTTCAAACAGAAGCTAAGAAATTGAGTATTCCGGTTTTAGGATTGGAAACGCTGGAGGAACAGGGAGCTGTTATATTTGATGACTCCATCCGGCGACAAAAAGAATTGCTGCTTAAGACCGTACGCGAAAGCGATAGGATGATTGAGGAAAGCAAGGCTTTGTTTGAAAGCTATAAACGTCAGGATCTTAAAGCAATAGAGTCGGCATTTCTTAAAAATGACGATTATACCCCCGAAGAAATGAATGCATTACTCGCAAAGCGTAATAAGCGCTGGATTGCAGAAATACCCGCGCTGATGACAAAGGGGCCGGTGTTTTTTGCTGTGGGCGCAGGTCATCTTGTTGGAAATGACGGCTTGATTACTTTATTGAAAAATCTGGGCTATACTCTTACACCCAAGGCTTTGAAATATTAAGTCAGTTCATATAAATTGCCAGCATTCGTGAAATTTAATTTTGACAGCCTGATAAAAAAATCGCTTCAGAAACTGCAAACCTTTTATCTCTCCAGAATGTCAACTTTCATACCAGTGAATTTTGACTAAATTAGAAAATGGCAAAAGCTCAACCCTCACACAACACCATGGGTTCATTTTTGTCTAAATAATTAAATACTATGATCTCACTTTTTAATTCTTTAAAGATTCAAAAAATAGAGTTTAAGAACAGAATAGGAGTGTCCCCTATGTGTCAATATTCTAGTATTGATGGCTTTTCGAACGATTGGCATTTAGTTCATTTAGGGAGCCGGGCCGTAGGTGGGGCAGCACTTGTAATGGTCGAAGCGACAGCGGTATCACCGGAAGGCAGAATCACCCATGCCGATATGGGCCTCTGGAATGATGAACACATTGGCGGTTTAAATCGGATCGCGAATTTTATTCATGCTCAGGGCAGTATTGCAGGGATACAGCTTGCTCATGCAGGACGTAAAGCAAGTGCTATAGAACCATGGAAAGGAGGCGCAGGACTTTCAATAGAAGACGGAGGCTGGCATTCCCTGGCGCCTTCTGCGCTAGCTTACTCCGATAAATATAGCGTTCCATCAGAAATGTCTTTAGAAGACATACAAAAAGCTATTGCAGATTTTCGTGCAGCAGCCTTTCGTGCAAAACTTGCTGGATTTAAGGTTCTCGAAATTCATGCCGCTCATGGCTATCTGATACATGAGTTTTTATCGCCGTTATCTAATCTCCGAAAAGATGGGTATGGTTGTTCTTTTGATAATCGTATCAGGTTTTTGCAGGATATTGTTACCGCAATCAGAGAGGTTTGGCCTTCTGATTATCCTCTTTTTGCCAGAATTTCTGCTACCGATTGGACGCAGGGAGGGTGGAATATAGATGATTCAATTCGGCTTGCTTCCATCTTATCTCTTGCCGGAGTGGATTTAATTGACTGTTCTAGTGGTGGGAATGTTGCAAACGCTAAAGTTCCTGTAGGGCCAGGCTATCAGGTGCCATTCGCTGAGGTTATAAAAAGGGAGTCCAAAATACTTACCTCTGCTGTTGGAATTATTACGAATGCTTTGCAAGCCCAAGAAATTATTTCATCCGGTAAAGCCGATATGGTTTTCCTTGCCAGAGAAATGTTGAGAGATCCTTACTTTCCTTTACATGCTGCCAGACAACTAGGAGTTGATGTAAACTGGCCCCTGCAATACCAAAGGGCAAAATAAAGCGCAGACCTTCAGAGATTTATTCCATAAAAAAAGGTGGCCAAATTGACCACCTTTTTTTATGGAATTATTTCTTTCTTACAATGTTGCTAATGCCTGATTTGCTGACATGAAGCTGTTAACAGCTAATTCAGTGTTTATAAAATCAGATTTAACAGGGGCACTGTAGATAAATAGGGCTGTATTTCCTTTTATTGTTTTAATGATATCATTGGTAAGTTCAACCGGAAGTGCCGGACATCCATGACTTCTTCCTAAATAACCGTTTTGATCAACAAAACGCTGACTTACGTAATCTGCTCCATGAACCACAATTGCACGCGCAAGAGCATTGGTATTTAATCCTTTATCTAATCCTTTTAAACGTAGTGACAATCCGTGTTTGCCAAAGTAAGTATCGTCGGTTACATAGAACCCTAAACTGCTTTGATAAGACTCTTCAGTATTAGAAAACTGGCTGGCCATTAAGCCACCGCTTCCTCTTCCATGTGCTACAAGCGTATGGAATAATAATTTATTACTTGCTAAATCAACTATCCACAAGCGTTTTTGAGTACTTGGTTTGCTAAAATCAACTATAGAAAGAATTTGCTTTTGCGCTGATAATTTAGAGTTGCTTTTCAAATTATAATAACCGGTAATTGCTTTTTTATACACTTCAAAATCCAGTGAGGCGTTTTTTAAACCTGCTGAATCATAAATCTTTGTAATGTGGTCATTAAATAAAGTTTCTGCAGATACAGTTTCAGAAACTACGGTAGAAAGTCCGTTTGTTTGTTCTTGTGGAACAGATGTGTTTGAAATTACTTCTTTTTCTTTTAAACCCCAGCCAAGTGCAGGCACACTTAATGTTAATAGAACGAAAGCTGCCCCGCGAAAAATCCTTTTCTTCATATTAATTTCCTCAGTGATTTGTTTGTTAGAGTAGAGTATTGTCGATATATAGAGGTTTTAGGTTTTGTAATACAAAGATAAACTAATTGTCCTGATTTTCAAAGTATTAGTATCAGATGAATGTCATTCCTTTTTGCCCTGAATATTTGGCTGATATTAATCGAAGTAAAAACGGAGGAAATGTTGTTTTGTTATTCTGAATGATTAACGTTTTTCAAAATAACAAAACAACATTGATTTGATGCCGATCTACTGAAGTAAATTTTTCCAGCTTACAAGGCCTGCAATTATTCTATCAAGGTCCGCGATAGCTACCCTTTCCTGGGCCATAGTATCGCGGTGCCGAATAGTTACAGTATTATCTTCAAGCGTTTGATGATCGATTGTAATACAGAATGGAGTGCCAATAGCATCCTGGCGGCGGTATCTCTTACCTATAGCATCTTTTTCTTCATAAATAACATTGTGATCCAGCTTTAAACTGTCCATAATTTCTTTCGCTTTTTCAGGCAGTCCATCTTTTTTAGTAAGAGGGAAGATCGCTGCTTTTACAGGAGCCAGGCAAGGGTGAAGTCTCAAAACAACCCTGCTGTCTTTTTTATCACCTTCACTTAAATCCTGTTCTTCGTAAGCATTAATCATGGTCAAAAGAAACATCCTGTCGAGCCCGATAGAGGTTTCTATAACATATGGAATGTAGTTTCCGACAGGTTTACCATCTTCATTTAAATCGTTGTCAAAATATTGAAGTTTCTTTCCTGAAAATTTCTGATGCTGACTTAAGTCGAAATCGGTACGGCTATGAATACCTTCAACTTCCTTAAAGCCGAAAGGGAACTCAAATTCGATATCTACAGCGGCATTAGCGTAGTGAGCAAGTTTTGCATGATCGTGGAAACGATATTTTGCAGAATCTGTACCTAAACCTTTGTGCCATTTTAAGCGAGCCTCTTTCCAATACGCATACCATTCCATTTCTGTGCCGGGACGTACAAAAAATTGCATTTCCATTTGCTCAAATTCACGCATCCGCATGATAAACTGGCGGGCAATTACTTCATTTCTGAAAGCTTTACCTATTTGCGCTATCCCGAAAGGGATCTTCATACGGCCTGTTTTTTGAACGTTCAGGTAGTTGACAAATATTCCCTGAGCAGTTTCCGGACGCAGATAAACCAAATCGGCATCATCTGCTACGGCGCCCATCTGTGTCGAAAACATCAGGTTGAACTGGCGCACATCGGTCCAGTTTTTGGTGCCTGATACAGGACAGGCAATTTCATGATCTATAATTAAATCACGCAAAGCGGATAAATTTTCGGCTTTTAAAGCCTCATCCATCGCGTTTTGAAGTTTTTCTGCTTTTTCTGTTTTGCCGTCTTTTTCATAACGGGCTATTTTATCTTCAAGCAACTGATCTGCACGATAACGCTTCTTTGAATCTTTGTTATCAATCATCGGGTCGCTGAAACCATCAACATGGCCCGAAGCTTTCCATACTGTGGGATGCATGAAAATAGCGGCATCAATACCTACAATGTTTTCGTGCATCTGTACCATTGATTTCCACCAATAGGCTTTAATATTATTTTTAAGCTCTGCTCCATTCTGGCCGTAATCGTATACAGCGCTTAAGCCATCATAGATTTCGCTCGACTGGAATACAAATCCATACTCTTTTGCGTGGGATATAACGTTTTTAAACAGTTCGTCGCTATTTTTACTCATGATGCTGCAAATATAATCTGATTTACGAATTACGATTTATGAATTGTGATTTAATTATAATAAACGTATGCGAAGGTTTATATTTTTAATTTTAACTTTTGTGCTTCGAATCTTTTAGCAGGTATTTTTAATTTTAGCGTTTTAACTTTTTAATTTTTTCATTTTGATACGAGTAGAAGGACTTACAAAAATATACGGACAGCAAAAAGCAATCGATACTATTAGTTTTTCTGCCGAACCGGGTAAAATTCTTGGCTTTCTTGGTCCAAATGGAGCCGGAAAGTCAACCACTATGAAAATTCTGGCTGGCTTTATACCTCAAACATCGGGAAAGGCGGTTGTGGCAGGTTTTGATGTTTCCAGCCAATCTCTTGAGGTGCGGAAGAATTTGGGTTATCTGCCGGAGCATAATCCTCTTTACCTCGATTTGTATGTCAAAGAATCGCTGGAATTTATTGCTGACCTTCATAAGATTGACAATAAGAGAAGCCGAATAAATGAAGTAATCGAACTTACAGGCCTTGGCCCCGAACAACATAAAAAACTTGGTGCCTTATCTAAAGGATACCGTCAGCGGGTTGGAATTGCTCAGGCCATCATTCACGATCCCCGGGTGTTAATTCTGGATGAGCCTACATCAGGGCTTGATCCGAATCAATTAGTGGAAATCAGGCAGCTGCTAAAAACTCTCGGACAATCTAAAACCCTTATTTTATCTACTCATATAATGCAGGAGGTAGAAGCTGTCTGTGACCAGCTTGTTATTATAAATAAGGGTCATATTGTAGCCGACTCCTCGTTGATGGATTTAAAGTTGGAATATGAAAATACTTCTCTCGAAAAGATATTTTTAAACCTGACCTCGCCTGCTGTTTATCCTGATAATTAATAAATTATTTTTTTGTTGCTTTTATTGTAATACTTCGCTTATCTTAGTTTACATAAACCAACATACCATCACATGAAAAAAATCTTATTATTAGCCGTATTTGCAGCAGCTGCATTCACCGCTTCAGCACAAGAAAGCAGAACCAGGTTTAGTATTGGCCTTGAAGCTGGATTACCCGTAGGTGATGCAGGCGACGTTTTTAGTTTTGGAATAGGAGGAACGGCTAAAGCTGAAATCCCGGTCGCTGCTAAAGCATTTGCTACAGTTTCTGCCGGCTACACCAGCCTTTCTTTGGAAAAAGATGTTAAAGACGCATTTGATGCATTGGGAATTGATTCAGACCCTCAGGGTTTTGTGCCATTAAAGGCGGGTCTTAAGTATTTTTTTGGAAAGAATTTTTATGGCGCTGGTGAATTAGGAGCCGCTATTGGTACAAAAAAAGGTTCTGAAACTGCTTTTGCCTGGGCTCCGGGAATTGGGATTTCCTATCCTGTATCTGCAAGAAATGATATCGATGCTGGCCTTCGTTACGAAAGCTGGTCACAAAATGGCGGTTCAATTGACCAGATCGGTTTCCATATTGCTTTAAAATTCTAAGAGAATTAAAAATTTAATCAGGCCTTTGAGAAAACTCAGAGGCCTTTTTTGTTTTAGTGGATATTGTAAGTAATTTCGGCAGCCAGATTCTTTCTATGCTTACATTATTCAGAAAAGAAATTAAAGGATATCTTAATTCATCGGTTGCCTATATTACCATCGGCATATTCCTGTTGGTAATGGGCCTTTTTTTATGGGTCTTCCCCGAATCCAGTATTCTCGAATACGGTTATGCCGGGCTTGACAGTCTCTTTAATACTGCCCCTTATATTTTTATGTTTATGATCCCTGCTCTTACCATGAGGGCCTTGTCTGAAGAACAAAAGGAGGGGACTTTTGAATTGCTGGCGACCCGCCCCTTAACCGACTGGCAAATAGTCTTTGGGAAATACTTTGCCTGTTTGGTAATTGTTCTGTTCGCTTTGTTACCTACTCTTGTTTATTATTATACTGTTTATGAATTGGGCGTTACACGAGGCAATGTTGATACGGGCGCAGTAATCGGCTCCTATTTAGGGTTGTTTTTATTAGGCGGAGTATTTGTTGCATTAGGTGTTTTTGCATCTTCAATAACGAAAAATCAGATTATAGCATTTGCAATTGGTGTTTTTCTTTGCTTTTTCACTTTCAGCGGGTTTGATTCCCTTAGTAAATTATTGTCTTTTCGCTCGGTTGATACTCTGGTTTCTTCTTTTGGGATTAATGAACATTATCAGTCGATAAGCAGGGGAGTGCTGGATACCCGTGATCTGGTATATTTTCTGAGTTTTATTGCAGTGTTTCTTGTATTTACAAAAACAGTAGTTGGGGGAAGAAAATGGTAAGTCGCAGAAAAAAAGATTTAACCTACCTGGGAGTATGTATTGCAGGTCTGTTGCTGTTAAATATAGTTTCTTCATTCTTTTTTGAACGTTTTGATTTTACAACGGAAAAAAGATATACTCTTTCTGAAAACACCAAAGTGATTTTATCCCAAATAAAAGAGCCTTTACAAGTTACAGTTTATCTTGAAGGAGATTTTCCGGCAGGATTTAAAAGATTGAGAAATTCTACCAGCGATTTATTAACTGATTATAAGGCATATTCAGATAACCGGATCAGGTATGATTTTATTAATCCATCTTCTGGCGACCAGGAAACTCAACAGCAAGTTTATCAGGATTTAGTTGAAAAAGGACTTGAGCCAACCAATCTGACCGTTGATACCGAAAGCGGACGCACTCAGAAGATCATATTTCCATCTGCATTAATCACTTATGAGGGGAAACAAATCGCAGTGAATCTGTTTCAAAACAAACAAAATACTTCTCCTGAAGAGGTATTGAATAACTCCATTCAGAATTTAGAATATGCATTTACCAGTGCGATTAAAAAGATTTTAAGCGGCGGAAAACCTCGAATTGGTTTTACCGAAGGCCATGGTGAATTAACAGACTTGCAATTGGCCGACGCTATGAATTCATTGCAGTATGGTTATGAAGCGGGCCGTGTCGACTTGAGTGCTATTACTTTTGAGGGACTGGATAAACTGAAGCTGCTTATTATTCCAAAACCAGATAGGGGATTTACAGAAGCAGAGAAGTATAAAATAGACTATTTCCTTATGCGCGGGGGGAGTGTTTTTTGGGCGGTTGACAATGTAAATGCAGAATTGGACAGTTTGAAAAATGCAGGTTCTCAGCTTGCATTTGCAAAAAAACTCAATCTGGATGATATGCTTTTCAAATATGGCGTCAGGATAAACTACGATCTTATTGCTGACATGAACTGCTCTCAAATACCTCTTAGTGTTGGAAATGTCGGAGGGCAAGCGCAACTACAGCTGGTTCCATGGTTGTTTTACCCGGTTTTTATCCCAACGGTTAAGCATCCATTGGTGAAGAATTTAGATGGCATCAAAAGCGAGTTTGCAAATACTATAGATACTATTGCAATACCGGAAGTTAGAAAAGAGGTTATTTTAAGTTCCTCACCTTTTAACAGACTTTTGCGAATACCCTCAATAATTTCATTGCAAATGGTTGAACAGGAGCCCGATCCTGAATCTTTTAAAAGTGCACCAAAGCCGGTTGGCGTTTTGCTTGAAGGGGTGTTTCCTTCGGTATTTGCTAATCGTCCTATTCCTGAGGGGATAAATGAGCAAGTGACTATTCCTGCCAAAAGTGTTCCTGCTAAAATGATTGTTGTGTCGGATGGAGATATTTTGAAAAATCAGATAAGTAGTAAAGATGGTTCCCCATTTCCATTGGGCTTTGATCGGTACACCGAACAGCAGTTTGGAAACAAAAACTTTTTGTTAAATATTGCCGACTATCTAACCGATGATTCGGGAATTATCGAATTAAGAAATAAAGAAATTAAAATCAGGTTACTTGATAAGGCAAGAATTCGGGCAGAAAGGTTACACTGGCAATTAATTAATATCGTGTTGCCTTTTTTGTTGATTGGAATATTTGCCGTTTTTTATCATTTATATCGAAAAAAAAGGTTTGGTAGAGTAGTTTAGTCTTCTAATTGACTGATAATAATTCTTATTAACATTCGCTGAAGAATGTTAGGATTTTCTTTTCCTGTATGTCCTGCGTTTTTCTATTTTTGATGGGTAATGGTTTCTTTTTTCAGGAACTTTAGATTTGTTTGCTACATAGTTTTAAGATAATATAAGATATGAGATTTATTGTTTCGACGTCAACATTGTTAAAGCAATTGCAGGCGGTAAACGGGGCGTCAAGCAGCAGTACTGTGTTGCCTATTCTGGAGAATTTTTTATTCGAAATAAAGGAGAATGTGTTAACCATATCGGCTACTGATCTGCAGACCAGTATGACGACCTCTTTGCCAGTTGAATCAAAAGAAGAAGGAAAAATTGCAATTCCATCCAAAATTTTAATGGAAACGCTGAAAACCCTGCCCGATCAGCCAATTGCCTTTACCATCGATGATAATACTTTTGCAATTGAAATAAGTGCAGGCGATGGTAAATATAAATTGAGCGGAGAGAATGGTGAAGATTTTCCAAAAATTCCGGTAGTAGAAAATGCATCATCGGTAAATCTGCCGGCTTCAGTTTTAGCAGAAGCTATTAACAAAACCATTTTTGCGGTAAGTAATGATGAGTTACGTCCTGCTATGACAGGTGTTTATTGCCAGTTAACGCCCCAGCATCTGACATTTGTCTCTACCGATGCTCATAAACTGGTTCGCTATCGCCGTATGGATGCAAAAGCGGATTCATCTGCCTCATTCATCCTTCCAAAAAAGGCCTTAACTTTATTAAAATCATCATTGCCTTCAGATGATGTCAACGTGTCGGTTGAATATAATTCTACAAGTGCGTTTTTCCGATTCGGAAATATTAATCTTATTTGCCGCTTAATTGATGAGCGCTATCCGGATTACGAAGCAGTGATCCCGCAAAACAATACCAATAAGCTTACTCTTGATCGTTCCTTGTTCCTGAATTCATTACGCCGTGTTGTGATTTTCGCTAATAAAACAACCCATCAGGTAAGATTGAAAATTACAGGAAGCGAATTGAATATTTCTTCTGAGGATATTGATTTTTCAAATGAAGCACACGAGCGTTTAAGTTGCCAGTACGAAGGCGATGATATGGAAATTGGTTTTAATGCCAAATTTTTAATCGAGATGCTTAACAATCTAAGCGGTGAGGAAGTTACTATAGAAATGAGTACTCCGAACAGGGCTGGTTTGCTTTTTCCTCAAACCAACGATGATAAAGAAGATGTGTTGATGCTTGTTATGCCGGTAATGTTAAATAGCTACGCATAGAATAGAGAAGTCTCCAAAAAAATGAATGAGTCTGGTCAATTTGACCAGACTTTTTTTGTTTACAAAGGATATTAAAAGTAATTTCTATTTTTGCCTTCAAAATAAACAATTTGGAAATTATACACAATCTCATCGATTTCATACTTCATATAGATCAGCATTTAGTTGATATTGTTAGTGAATATCAAACCTGGACCTACCTTATTTTATTTTTAATAATTTTCGCAGAGACAGGTTTGGTTGTTACCCCTTTTTTACCCGGTGATTCTTTGCTCTTTGCAGCAGGTGCAATTATTGCGAAGCCTGAAAGTGATTTAAATATATGGTTCATGTGGGGCTTGCTTTTTCTGGCTGCTATTATTGGCGATATGGTGAATTACATGATTGGTGATTATATTGGTCCCAGGGCTTTTAGCGGAAAGTATAAATTCCTCAAAAAGGAATACCTGGATAAAACTCAAAGCTTTTACATAAAACATGGTGGCAAAACCATTATTTATGCGCGTTTTATTCCTATAATAAGAACTTTTGCGCCTTTTGTGGCAGGTATTGGTACCATGAGTTATTCCAGATTCGCATCTTATAATGTGGTTGGTGGATTTTTATGGGTCACAAGCTTTTTGTTTATTGGTTATTTTTTTGGCGGACTGCCTGTTATTAAGCAGAATTTCACTTATGTGATTATAGGGATTATAATCCTATCCATATTGCCTCCTGTTTTTGAGATACTCAGAGAGAAGTTTAAGAAAGAAAAACTTGCTTAATCATCTGACCGACCCAATATTTGGCCTTTTTTAAAAAATAATTCTTCGTTCTCTGAAGCGGTTTTTTCTAAAGATGTCATTTCGGCTTTCTTCCATAATTTTAACGGGGGCTGACCGGCATCAACCCATGCGGAATACCAAAAGCTTCCAACTGTAAGGATGGAAGATCTCATTTGTCGCTCAACCATCCCGTTTAAGGCCAGGTGGTAGGCTTCTGAATATTCTTCTGAATATTCCTTTATTATCATTCCGTTTCTCTCAGAGAAGCTGTATTTTCTATCGCTTGGGAATTTCCTGGAAAGGCGTGCTTCTATTTTAAGAACCGAATCTTTGTATGAATAGGTGTGTCTCAAAATCTTCCATGATTCTTTTAGTGGATTTTCTATATACCGGGCCTTTCCAACAAAAAAGTCATATTGTTTAGAGTAAAGTTCTGGTAAGCGGCTTTCCCAGAAGCCATGAATCCCAACCTGGTTGGTAAGTTGTCCGTTATAGTTTTCTGTAGTATGGAGAGGAACATGTGCGTCAGAAATATAATGCCCCAGGTCAGCAGAATACTTTAATATTTTCGAGGAGTCCCTGTTTTCAAAAGCTTTTACTAAAGAATAGTAAGTCCGCTGAATTTGCCATGGAATAATACCGTAAGCTTTTAAGGTATCTTCCGAGAATTTATCTGCCGCTTCTTTCCACAATTCAGGGATGCTATCAAAAGGAGCAGAGCCATAATGATCAGCATCAAGATAATGCCGGGCAGCCTCAGCAGTATCCGAATATCTGCGTTTGTCAGGATCAACAGCATGTTCAGTTAAATAATAAATATTGCTTTTGTAGAATTTCACCATCGCTGATGGCAGTGTGAATACGGCAAGTCTGTTGATTTTTTTATGAGCATAGAATCCCCAGGAACTTAAAAAAAACACACTTGTAAGAATGCAGAGAGAGTATAGTAATCTTTTTAACATAGGTTTCTTAGGAAAGTGAAAGATAGGTGATTATGAATATTTTATATAATGAAATATTTTTAGCAATAGTGTTTGATTTTTAAATAGTTCACCTTATATTTGCATTCCTAAAATAAGACGGACAAAAAGCTTACAAATGGCAAATCATAAATCAGCGTTAAAGAGAATCAGAGCGAATGCAGCTAAACGTTTACGTAATCGTTACCAGGCGAAAACTACTCGTACTGCTATAAAAAAATTACGTGGTACAACATCAAGAGAAGAGGCAACTCCACTTTTGTCTAAAGTTATATCAATGCTTGATCGTCTTTCAAAGAAAAATGTTATCCATAAAAATAAGGCAGCTAACAATAAGTCAAAACTGACTAAATTTGTAAACGCTTTAAAATAAAATATTTCTCAATAGTAGAAAGGGGGTGCTGTAAAGTGCCCCCTTTTTTTGTTTTGTTTTAGGGTTTTTATAGTTTTAGATATGGAAACCTACAAAGACAAAATTACAATCAAATCATGGTCTGAAGAAGACCGGCCTCGTGAGAAGCTATTAAGTTTAGGCAGGAGAAGTTTAACCGATGCCGAATTGATAGCTATTTTAATTGGTTCCGGTAATCGCCAGGAAACTGCAGTTGAGCTAAGCAAGCGTATTCTTCACTCTCTTGACAGCGACTTAGATAAGCTGGGGCGCTTGTCAGTAAATGAACTATCAAAATTTAAAGGTATAGGTGAGGCCAAAGCCATTTCTATAATTTCAGCTTTGGAGTTGGGGCGGCGGCGTAGAGAAGGCGAAGTGTCAAAAGTTAATCAGATAAGCTGCAGCAAAGATATCTGTAATTTAATGAGTCGTTATTTTTCGGATTTAAATCACGAGGAATTTTGGATTGTGCTTTTGAACAGAGCCAATAATGTACTTTCTCAACACTTAATTTCAAAGGGAGGCCAGGCTGGAACGATAGCTGATCCTAAAATTATCTTTCAGGCTGCTTTAGAAAACCACGCGGCTTCGATAATTTTATGTCATAATCATCCATCCGGAAACCTAAAGCCTAGTCAGGCAGATTTAAACCTTACCAGGAAACTTAGAGATGCTGGTCAGTTTTTAGATATTGGCGTCCTTGATCATGTGATATTTACCAATTCATCATATTTCAGCTTTGCAGATGAGGGGATATTATAATAAAATCAATAATCCGGGCGATTCGTAAGCCTCCGGGATTATACCTTTAAAGCTTTCACCTTTTACCTTTCACCTTTCACCTTTTTTCTATCTTTGCCCTTTATCATTTAAAATTCAAATGAAGATTTCATACAACTGGTTAAAGCAGTTTATAAATACTGATCAATCGCCTGAAGAGATATCTCAGATCTTAACAGCAATTGGTCTGGAAGTAGAGAGTGTAGATAAAGTCCAAACTATCCCCGGAGGACTGGAAGGTTTGGTGATAGGTTATGTAAAAGAATGTGCTCAGCATCCTAACGCCGATCGTTTGAGAATTACCAGGGTCGATGTAGGTGATGGAGAAGACATACAGGTGGTTTGTGGTGCCCCAAATGTTGCTGCAGGTCAAAAAGTTGTGGTTGCAACAGTTGGAACTACTGTTTATCCATTAAATGGCGAGGCCTTTAAAATCAATAAGTCTAAAATCAGAGGTGAGGTTTCTGAAGGAATGATTTGTGGAGAAGATGAAATAGGTTTGGGCTCATCTCATAATGGAATTATGGTTTTAGATGAGAATGCAACAGTTGGAACCTTAGCAAAAAAATATTTCAATGTTGGCGACGATTATCTTTTTGAGATTGGATTAACACCAAACCGGGCCGACGCCGCTTCACATTTGGGGGTTGCAAGAGATTTGGCGGCTTATCTCAGGACAACCATCGCGATGCCCGATGTTTCCGCCTTTAAATCGGATAATGATAGTCTATCTATTCCTGTGAAAGTTGAGAATAGTGCGGCCTGCCCCAGATATACTTCAGTTACCTTAACAGGTGTGGAAGTTAAAGATTCTCCAGATTGGCTTAAGGATAAGTTAAAGATAATTGGCGTTCGCCCGGTAAATAACGTAGTTGACGTAACCAATTATGTTTTGCACGAACTTGGCCAGCCTTTACATGCTTTTGATGCCGATGAAATCAAAGGAGGGCAGGTTCTGGTGAAGAATTGTTCTGAAGGTACTCCCTTTACAACTTTAGATGAACTGGAACGTAAATTATCAGCCGAGGATCTGATGATTTGTAACAGCGAAGCTCCTATGTGTATTGCAGGTGTTTTTGGAGGAATTAATTCGGGGGTAAAATCTTCGACTACAAAAATCTTTCTCGAAAGCGCATATTTTAATTCTGTAGCCGTACGAAAAACATCGAAACGACATGGTTTAAAAACAGATGCTTCCTTTCGTTTTGAACGCGGAACCGATCCGGAAATGACAGTTTTTGCAGTTAAAAGGGCTGCATTGCTGATTAAGGAAATTGCTGGTGCCGAGATTTCATCAGAGATAAGTGATTTTTATCCTTCACCCCAAGCTCCCTTTAGTGTTTCAGTATCTTATAAAAACATTAATCGCTTAATTGGTGAAGTAATTGAGGAAGAAACAATAAAGAGTATTATTGAAGCATTAGGTATTTCAATTGTAGAAGAGACCGCTGAAGGTTTGAATCTGAAAGTCCCCAGTTTTAAAGTAGATGTAACACGCGAAGTAGATATTATCGAAGAAATTCTTCGCATTTACGGGTACAACAATATTGCTATTCCGTTACAAGTCAGAGCTTCATTAACGAATTCGGTTAAACCGGATAAAGAGGTGGTACAAAACCAGATTGCCGATTTGTTGTCTGCCAACGGGTTCTCCGAAATACTTTCAAACTCCTTAACCAAATCGGCCTATGATCAGGATCCGGAAACCGCAGTGCGAATGTTAAATCCACTCAGCAGCGATTTGGATACGATGCGTCAAACTCTTCTATACTCAGGTTTGGAAGCAATAGCGTATAATCAGAACCGCAAAAACCCTGATTTAAAACTATACGAATTTGGGAAAGTGTATTCTACTTCTGAAACAGGATACAGTGAAAATTTCAGACTGGGGATTTTTATGACGGGTAGAAATTTTAGTCAACAATGGAACCACAATAATTCTCAAACTTCCTTTTTTAATTTAAAAGGAGCGGTTGATGCTGTAGTAAAAAGATTGAATGTTTCGGGATTAACAGAAGACAGTTTTGATAATATCAATTTTCAACAGGCCCATCAATATAAAAAAGGTGAGCAAACTCTGGTTTCTTTCGGGAAGGTTTCAAATGCAGCTCTGAAGAAATTAGATATTGATAAAGAAGTTTTCTTTGCTGATTTTAACTGTGATCTGGTTTTAAAGGCGATCAGGAAAAACAAAATCACTTTCAGGGATGTTCCGAAAACTCCGTCTGTTAGAAGAGATTTATCTTTACTGATCAGCAAGGATATTACCTTTAATCAGCTCCAGACTCTGGCTTTAAAATCGGAAAGAAGCTTATTGAAGGAAATAAATGTGTTCGATGTTTATGAAGGGGAGAAACTGCCGGAGAATAAAAAATCGTACGCTTTAAGTTTCCTGTTGCAGGATGAAGAAAAAACTCTTACTGATAAGCAGATTGATTCGGTAATGAATAAATTAATTGGTATTTTCGAAAAAGAACTCGGAGCGGAAATTCGGAAAGGATAGAAGGATGGAAGGATCGAAGGATAGAATGGAAATACAATAACCGGAATAATATTCATTCCTTCACTCATCCTTTCATTCAATCAATAATAGCAAAGAAACATGTCCTTAGCAGGCCAATTAACAAATGTACTTGACAGAACGCAGCAACTTATCGAGCTGTGTGAAGTATTACAGGAAGAAAATAATCTTTTAAAAAAAGAGAATAAGGCACTGGAAGCCAGCTTGGATAACAACAAATCTAAAATTTCTGACCTGGAAGAAAAGTTAAAAGCATTGAAGCTTGCAAGGTCTTTAGAAGGTATTGCAGTGACACAAATATCTAGTAATGAAAAAACGCTTGATATAAAGCAAAAAATTAGCGATTTTGTGCGAGAAATTGATAAGTGCATTGTATTGCTAAAAAAGTAATATAAAAGTGAAATAAAGCCAAATGGGAGAAATCTCCATTAAAATAAATATTGCTGACCGTGTTTACCCTTTAAGAGTAAATATGGAAGAGGAAGAAATGATTAGGCGGGCAGCTAAGATTATAAACGACCGTATAAAAGAGTTTCAGGACAATTATGCGGTGAGGGATAAACAAGATTTATTGTCAATGTGTGTATTGCATTATGCAACTGCTACATTAAAAGCCGATAAGAAAAGGGTTGATGAAGATACAGATGTGGCCGATAAGGTTTATCAGTTAGATCAAATGCTTAACAATTTCTTTTCTAAGTAATTTACGTTCTTTATATTAGGGCAAAGATTTAACCGCAGTTAAATTAAGTTTCACTATTAATTAAACTTAACACTTCAATATAACGAAGTCAAAAGATGCAAATCATCTGTTTTCAGTTGATTATGATTATGACTTAATCGTGCTTACAGAAGTTTTACAATACATGAGACTTAGTTTAATTTGCGGTTTTTTTATGAAAAAAGTACTATGGAGATAATTGGATACATTTTATTAGGACTGGTAGTAGGTATCGGTATCGGGCGCTTTATGCTGCGATCCTTATTGAAAAGCCAGGAAGTTGCAGCGCAGAACAAAGTAAAAAAGATATTAAAGGACGCTGAAAATAATGCTGAAATTTTAAAGAAAAATAAACTTTTAGAAGCTAAGGAGAAGTTCCTTCAATTAAAAGGGGAGCATGAGCAGGAGATTAACGCTAAAAACAATACAATAAATCAGCGTGAAAATTCTGTTAAGCAAAAGGAACAGTCGTTGAATCAGCGCCTGGAGAACCTTAATAAAAAAGAACAGGATATTGATAATCAGCGGAAAAATCTTGAGAAGCAAACAGAAATTGCCGTTAAGAAACAAGAAGAAGTTGATGTATTAAAAAATCAGCATATAAGCCAGCTCGAAACTATAGCCGGATTATCAGCAAATGATGCACGAAACCAGTTGGTCGATTCTTTAAAAGAAGAAGCGCGTTCTAAAGCCATGATGCAGATAAAGGACATCGTGGATGAAGCTAAGTTAACCGCAAGCAAAGAAGCCAAAAAAGTTGTTATTCAGACTATTCAGCGTACCGCTACCGAAGCTGCTATAGAAAATACTGTTTCGATATTTAATATTGAAAGCGACGAAATTAAAGGTCGTGTTATTGGTAGAGAGGGACGTAATATTCGTGCCCTGGAAGCGGCAACAGGTGTGGAAATTATTGTAGATGATACGCCTGAGGCTATTATTCTTTCAGGGTTTGATCCGGTAAGGAGAGAGATTGCGCGTCTGGCATTACATCGCCTTGTAACAGACGGTCGTATCCATCCCGCACGTATTGAAGAGGTTGTTGCAAAAACACGTAAGCAAATCGAAGATGAAATAGTAGAGATTGGTGAGCGTACTGTTATTGACCTTGGAATTCATGGCCTGCATCCGGAGTTAATCCGGATGGTGGGTAGAATGCGTTATCGTTCATCGTATGGACAGAATCTATTGCAGCACTCACGTGAAGTTGCGAACTTCTGTGCTACAATGGCTTCAGAATTAGGCTTAAACGTTAAACTGGCTAAACGTGCAGGTCTCTTGCATGATATTGGTAAAGTTCCCGATGATAATCCTGAATTGCCACATGCAATTTTGGGAATGCAGCTTGCCGAGAAATATAAGGAACATCCTGAAGTTTGCAATGCTATCGGGGCTCACCATGATGAGATCGAAATGACTTCGATGATCTCACCAATTATCCAGGCTTGTGATGCTATTTCGGGCGCTCGCCCGGGTGCACGTCGGGAAGTGGTAGAAAGTTATATCAAGCGTTTAAAAGAGCTTGAGGAGTTAGCTTTATCCTATCCGGGTGTTGAGAAGACTTTTGCTATTCAAGCCGGACGTGAATTACGTGTGGTTGTAGAAAGTGAACGTGTAACAGACGATCAGGCTGAGATTTTAGCAGCAGATATTTCAAACAGAATTCAAACCGAAATGACCTACCCGGGGCAGATCAAGGTCACTGTAATACGTGAAACAAGGTCTGTTTCTTACGCGAAATAGTTTTTTATAAGTAATTAGAGAAAAAGGCGCTTAGAAATCAGCGCCTTTTTCTTTTTCAAAACCGCTAATGTTTTTTTAAATTCAGGATAATTATATTGAATATATTTGCTTTTCATATGGCAGAAAAGCAAATAGAAAAAAAAGAAATTCATACTGTAATCCAGGATTTTTCAGAAGCACATAAAAACCCTGTTAACAGCTCTCTTCAATGGATATGTATTTCCTTATTAACTTTCGGAATTCTCGGTATAGTGTGGTCTGTTCCCTTCCCCAATTTATCATTTTTGGGAAAATATAATGGGTTTGTTAATTGGGCGTCTTTCCTGATTGCCTTCTCAATATATTACTATTATAAGTTGTCACCTATTCTGTCTTACGGTATTTTATTGTTTGTGTTTGCATTCTCAGCAGGAATTGTTGGATTAGAAAAGCTTCACACCAATCAAAACTGGCCCACAATGGGAGCTGTTTGTTTGGGCGTTTTTATGCTTGGATTGATGTTGCAGTTTTTTGGGTATAAATATGAAGGTAAAACACCCGGCTTTTCCTCAAATATCAAATCTTTACTAAATGGCCCGATATGGTTGATGTATAAGCTTTTTAGTAAACTGGGGTATACAATCTGAATGATTTAATGGTTGGCAATGTGGTTTAATAATAACCTGAGTTCCTTTAGAGGCCCCTGACAATTGTCAATAATGCAATTAAAGTTCTTCGCCTTAAAACAAACCTTAGTTCGTTCTTTCAGTTTTTTTGTAGAAATAACCTTTTAGGTACTTTCCTTGCATCTTTCGCGAGTTTCTGACTTTGATCATACACTTTTTTATACCCTGATAGACGCCCGGTTACAAAAATCGGATCACTTCATCAGGTGGTAAAACAGTTATCCCTGCATCTTTAAAATCTTTTAAGTTTCTGGTCACGATAAAATCTACATCCGCTATTGAATTTGCAGCTAATATTTGAATGGCATCTTCAAAGGCTTTATGATTAGATAACAAGCTTTTTTTAATAATAGAAATATCGATGGAAATCAGGTCAATAAAATCTAACAAAGAATATAGCAGCTCTCTTAATTCTTTTTCACCGATGTGTTTTTTTAATAAATAATGTGTAGTTGCGTAAGTATGAGAGGAGGTAAAGAGCTTGACTTGTTTTTTTTCGGCTAAATCAAAGATTTCTATTGCAAATTTACTGAATGGCGGTCTATCGGCAAGAAGATCAATCAGAATATTTGTATCAACAAACACATTCCTCATAAATGCTTGCTTTCAAAATAGGAGCCCAGTTCTTTTTTTTCATCGAAATTTGCAGGTAGCTTAACCGAACCCACCAATTTCTTCAACTTAGGAGAAATTTGCTTCGCCTCCCGGTGTTCCTCCGTCAGTGTCTCCAAATAATTTTCAATTAACTCTGACAAGCTTCTTCCTGTTTGCCTGGCGTACGCCTTCGCTTTTTTAATGACGTCCTGTTCTACAGTTAATGTTAATTTTGTTGTCATGGCACGTGTGTTTAAAACAAAGATACGTACTTGTCTGAAAATTCAGAAACTGAATGTATGAAAAGTGTACTTTCGGATGTGAGAAATCACATTTCAAAAAAACTTTAATTTTCTTTCATTTTCATCTACTACCAAGGCAGCTTACGATTTATAAAGAGATATGAACTTAGCATTAATGATTGTGAAAAGATAAACAGGTCATCTCCTAATTAACGATGAAAACAACAGGCGGAAAACTTTTTTAAAAATACAGAAACGGCACGCTAACTGATCAGGACCCGTCTTTACCCCACCATGCCAGATCGACTGAACCGCTTCAAGATGCAGCCGTTTATGAGAAAACGGATATCTGACAGTGAAGAGATTCGGCGAACTCAGGTTAATATTTGTTAATCTTAAATGCATCAAGACTTAATATCAAATGATTAATTATGTAGCATCAAAAGTATACATATGAAACTCATTGGATACAGATTAATATCATCATTTAAACATTGGCTTTTTTTAAAAGCGATGCAGTCTTCTTTTCTTCATTAATTAACATCATTTTAGCAGATATAAGTATTAACATTCTGTGAATTTATATCTTTAATGAAGAATATATTGAAATCTGATAGCCTTAAGCGGGAAGATTTTGGTGCCGAATTTAATTGGGGAGTGGCCACAGCGGCCTACCAAATTGAAGGTGCCCATAATATTGATGGCAAAGGCCTTTCCATTTGGGATGTCTTTTCTTCCCGTAAAGGAAATATTAAAGATAGCCACCATGGGCAAACAGCCTGCAATTTTTATAACTGTTATAAACAAGACATCCAGCTTATTCGGGATCTTAACATCCCAAACTTTCGTTTCTCTGTGAGTTGGTCCCGGGTTCTGCCAAAGGGGCAGGGAGCGATCAATCAGCCCGGAATAGACTACTACAATCGCGTTATAGACTACTCTCTTGAATGTGGAATCGATCCCTGGTTAACTTTATATCACTGGGATCTGCCATACGCTCTTGAACTTGAAGGCGGCTGGACGAACAGAGATATTGTAAACTGGTTCTCTGATTATACGGAACTTTGCGCAAAGAATTTTGGCGACAGGGTTAAAAATTGGATGGTAATGAATGAACCATCGGTTTTTACAGGCGCCGGATATTTTTTAGGAATACACGCCCCGGGAAAAACCGGACTCAAAAACTTTCTTTCAGCGATACATCACGTTACTCTTTCCACAAGTGCATCAGCAAAAATATTGAGAAGCACCCTGCCGGATGCAAATATAGGAACTACATTTTCGTGCTCGCATATCGAACCCTTATCTGAGAGTGGAAGAAATATTGAGGCTGCAAAGCGCGTCGATGCTTTATTGAACCGCACCTTTATAGAGCCTATCCTTGGTCTCGGATATCCCCACAAGGATTTGCCTGTTTTGAGAAAGATTGAGAAATACATCAGACCCGGGGATGAAAGTGCAATGTTCTTTGATTTTGATTTCATCGGCTTGCAGAATTACACCCGAGAGATCGTACAATCCTCTTTTTTTACACCTTATATAGGGGCCAATATTGTAAAAGCAGAGAAGAGAGGAGTTCCGGTAACAGAAATGAAATGGGAGGTATACCCTCCGGCAATATATCACATCATAAAGAAGTTCGATGCATATCCTCAGATCAGGAAAATTCTGATAACGGAAAATGGGGCAGCTTTTCCGGATGTATTAGAAGGAGAGTCAATACATGATTATAAAAGAACCGAATATATTAGAGATAATCTTTTTCAAGTATTGAAAGCCAAAAGTGAGGGCTGCAAGGTGGAAGGTTACTTCGTTTGGACCTTAACTGATAATTTTGAATGGGCCGAGGGTTATCATCCCCGTTTCGGCTTAATATACGTGGATTTTGAAACCCAGGAAAGAACAGTGAAAGATTCGGGGATATGGTATAAAGATTTTTTATCAGGCAATTAATTTCGTTGGAAGGTCGTTATAATTCCGATCTTCTTACTCTGAAAATTTTAGATTTTCCCGGAGTAATTTTTCAACACCCGTACACGCACAGGATTTTTTCCTTAAATTCGATGTACTCTTTTTGACGCTTAGCTGATGCCGGATTTCTCTCATTTACACGTACATACTCAATTTTCACTTCTTGATGGAGCTGCTGATATTTCTAAATTATTTAAGAAAGCTGCCGCTGATGGAATGAAAGCTCTGGCAATAACCGATCATGGAAATATGTTCGGCGCATTTAAATTTGTGGCAGAGGCGGGTAAGCATAATGTAAAGCCTATTGTAGGCTGCGAATTTTATGTGGTGGATGACATGCACAAAAAGCAGTTTACCAAAGAGAATAAGGATATAAGATGTCATCAGCTTTTCCTGGCAAAGAATCCGAAAGGTTATCAAAATCTGGTAAAACTTTGTTCTTATGGATTTATGGAGGGCCTTTATAGCAAATGGCCCCGTATTGACAAAGAGCTCATTTTAAAGTATCACGAAGGGTTAATTGCAACTACCTGTTGTCTTGGTGCATCTGTACCCCAGGCAATTTTAAAGCAAGGCGAAGAGGAAGCTGAAAAAGAATTTAAGTGGTGGCTCGATCTATTTGGGGAGGACTATTATATCGAACTTCAGCGTCATAATATTCCGGATCAGGAAAAAGTAAATCATGTTCTGTTAAAGTTTGCTAAAAAATATGATGTTAAAATAATCTGCTCAAACGATTCTCATTATGTAGATCAGCAGGATTCAAACGCGCACGATATTTTACTTTGTGTAAATACCGGTGATATGCAGAGTACGCCAATTGCTACCGATGAAGAAGGTGGTAAGGGGTACCGTTTTGGTTTCCCAAATGATCAGTTCTATTTTAAGACCCAGGCCGAAATGGCTAAGCTTTTTCATGATTTACCTCATGCTCTGGATAATACCAATGAGATAGTAGACAAAGTCGAGCATCTCAAACTTAAACGCGATATACTTTTACCCAATTTTCCGATTCCTTCCGAATTTAAAGTTCATGCTGATGATACTTTAAACCAGTGGGAATACCTCCGGCATTTAACAATGGAAGGCGCCCGGCGACGCTACCAGGATATTACACCCGAAATTCAGGAACGACTCGATTTTGAGCTGAATACCATTAGAATTATGGGATTTGCCGGGTACTTCCTTATCGTTTCTGATTTCATAAAAGCCGGACGGGATTTAGGTGTATTTATTGGACCAGGTCGTGGTTCTGCCGCCGGTTCTGTGGTGGCATATTGTATTTCCATTACGAATATCGACCCCATTAAATACAATCTCCTTTTTGAGCGTTTTTTAAATCCCGACAGAAAGTCAATGCCCGATATTGATACAGATTTTGATGATGAAGGCAGGCAGAAAGTGATCGATTATGTTGTGGATAAATACGGTAAAAATCAGGTTGCCCAGATTATAACTTACGGTTCAATGGCTGCCCGTACCAGTATTCAGGATGTTGCCCGTGTGCTTGACGTTCCCTTATCGGAGGTGAATGCGCTTAAAAAGCTCGTTCCGGATACTCTTGGAATTACTTTAAAAGATGCTTTTGACCAGGTTGGCGAGTTAAAAGATATTTTAAAGGGTGATGATATCCGTGCTAAAGTGCTCAGGGAAGCAGAAAAGCTTGAAGGGTCTGTTCGAAATACCGGAATTCATGCTGCCGGGATTATTATTGCCCCATACGATTTAACGGATATTATCCCCGTTACCACGATGAAGGATTCAGACCTTCTGGTAACTCAATTTGACGGTCGCGTGATTGAGGATGCCGGAGTCATAAAAATGGACTTTTTGGGTCTGAAGACTCTTACAATTATTAAAAATGCGCTTCAGCTGATCAAAGAAAATCATGGAGTTGAAATTGATATAGATTATATTCCGCTTGACGATCAGAAAACGTTTGAACTTTACCAGAAGGGCGACACCAACGGAACGTTCCAGTTTGAAAGCGATGGAATGCAGATGTATCTCAGGGAGCTAAAGCCGGATAAGTTTGAAGATCTGATCGCCATGAATGCATTATACCGTCCGGGTCCGATTGAGTATATTCCAAATTTTATTGCCCGGAAACATGGCAGGGAAACAGTAAGCTACGACCTTCCTGATATGGAAGAATATCTTGCTGATACATATGGTATTACCGTTTATCAGGAACAGGTGATGCTTTTATCGCAGAAACTGGCAGGTTTTACCAAAGGTGATGCCGACGTTTTGCGTAAAGCAATGGGTAAAAAGGACCGGTACATGCTTGATAAACTGAAGCCTCAGTTTATTGAAAACGCTAAGAAATTAGGTCACGATGAAAAGCAGCTTTCTAAAATCTGGACAGATTGGGAGGCCTTCGCATCTTACGCTTTTAATAAGTCCCATTCAACCTGTTATGCTTTTGTAGCTTATCAAACGGCCTTTTTAAAAGCGCATTACCCGGCTGAGTATATGGCAGCTGTATTAAACAATCAGAATAACATGGAGAAGATCTCTTTCTTTATGGAGGAGAGTAAAAAAATGGGAATTCCGGTTCTTGGTCCTGATATTAATGAATCTAATCTGCGCTTTGCTGTAAATAAAAAGGGAGAGATTCGTTTTGGAATGTCGGGCATAAAAGGAATAGGAGAGAAGGCTGTAGAAAGTATTATTGAAGAGCGTGTTGCAAATGGTCCTTATTCTACAATTAATGATTTTGCCAAACGTGTAAATTCAAGAACCGTTAGCAGGAAAGTTTACGAGAACTTAGTTTATAGCGGGGCATTCGATTGTTTTGGATATAACCGTTCTCAGTTTTTTTGTAAACCGGATAATATTCCTTACAACGGTATTGAACGGTTAATTAAATATAATAATGATTACCAGAATAGCTTAAATTCTTCTCAGGTATCTCTGTTTGGAGGTACATCAGATGCTCATATTTCTGAACCTCAAATGCCGGAATGCCCGGAGTGGGGATTAATTGAGCGGCTTAAATACGAGAAAGATATGATTGGTATTTACCTAACCGGTCATCCCTTAGATAATTATAAATTTGAGATGGAGCATTTTTGCACCTTTCAGGTAAAGCATCTGGCCTTAATTAATCGCGCTAAAAGCGGAGAGTTAAATGAAGTTGATACGGAAGAATTTAATAAAGTAAAAAACCGTGAATTAGTTATCGGAGGTTTGGTTTCAAATGCTCAGCACCGTACCACTAAAAATGGTAAACCTTTCGGTTCAATGATCCTGGAGGACTATAGCGATTCTTTTGAAGTTGTATTGTTTGGGGAGGATTATGTGAAGCTCAAACAATTTTTTACAGATGGTTATTTCGTGCAGGTAAGAGGGACGGTAGGCGAACGATTTAAGCAAAAAGATAATTGGGAGCTAAAAATTACGAACATTAACCTTTTGTCGGAAATACGGGATAAAATGTCTAAATGTTTAACGATACAGTTCCCTCTTCATCAATTATCAGAAGAATTCATTTCCGAAATGGATGAATTGGTAAGGGTAAATACAGAACAGAACGCGCAGAGAAACTGTCAGTTAAAATTTACTGTTTTTGATTCTGAAGAAACTATTGCCGTAGAAATGCCTTCAAAAAGTGTTAAAATATATCCAAGTAATGAATTTCTGGAGCATCTTCATAAGTTGCAGAATATTACCTATAAGTTGAATTAATTCTTGACGAAAAAAGATGGAGTAAAAAAATAAAATATTATTTAAGGGTCTATTCAAAAAATCATGTTATTTTCTCTATAATCATCCTCCTGTCAGAATGTCTTGCAAAATTTGTGGTTAGGTTTTTGTATATGTAGTTTTGAATTCATAACATTTTAAAATAAATATCATGGCTTTAGAAATAACAGACGCAAATTTTGATGAATTAGTGTTGAGATCTGATAAACCTGTTCTTATAGACTTTTGGGCAGAATGGTGTGGTCCATGCCGCATGGTTGGTCCTCTGGTTGAAGAACTGGCAAAGGAATATGAAGGTAAGGCCGTTGTAGGTAAAGTAAATGTAGACCATAATCCAGCAATTTCGATGAAATTTGGAATACGCAATATCCCTGCTTTATTGTTTTTCAAGAACGGAGAAATTGTAGATAAACAAATAGGTGCTGTACCAAAATCAGTACTTGCTGATAAGTTAAGTAAGCAGATCGCTTAGATTTTCGGCATCTCAAAAAAAATCCATTCGTTAAAATACGGATGGATTTTTTTTTGATCGATAAGTTCCAAAAATGGTAGTTCTAAAAGCGTAAATTGCATTATGCTTCCCGAATTAAATACATATAGAGACTTACAAGATTTTGGAAACCTTGAGTTACTTGCACGCCAGGTAGTAGAAGGCTTTATAACAGGCTTGCATAAAAGTCCGTTTCATGGATTTTCAGTTGAGTTTGCCGAACACCGTCAGTACAATAGCGGAGAATCTATAAGAAATATCGACTGGAAACTTTACGGAAGAACTGATAAGTTATTCGTTAAGCGTTTTGAAGAAGAAACTAATTTGCGATGCCAGTTAGTTATGGATATTTCCTCTTCCATGTACTTTCCTGAAAAGCAATTCAATAAACTCCTTTTTTCTGTCTATTCTGCAGCATCACTTATCTATCTTTTTAAAAAACAGCGTGATGCCTTTGGCTTAAGTTGCTTTTCTGATACGCTACACATTTCAACTCCTGCGAAATCTACGGCGGTTCATCAAAAATATTTATTCGCTGAGCTTGAAAAGCTCGTCAATCAGCAGAGTAAAAAAGCGACAACATCCGTTGCAAGTTCACTTCACGAAATAGCCGAGTTGCTTCATAAGCGATCCATGGTAATTATATTTAGTGACATGTTTGAAACCGGAACCACTGAACAGGGCTTAAATGAGATTTTTTCGGCGCTTCAGCATTTAAAATATAATAAGCATGAAGTAGTGATCTTTAATGTGCTGGATCATAAAAAGGAGCTGGATTTTGATTTCGAAAACCGTCCTTATCATTTTGTTGATATGGAAACAGGTGAAGAACTAAAAATTCATCCTTCTCAGGTTAAGGAGGCATATACCGAATCCGTTCAAAGTTTCCGTGAAGTACTTCAGCAAAGGTGCACTCAATACCATATCGATTTAGTGGATGCAGATATAAATGAAGGTTTTTATCCAATATTGAATTCCTATTTAATCAAGAGGAATAAAATGATGTAATATCATTTTAAAATAAATAAAAAAAATCAGATCATGATTTTAACTGTTATTAGTGTTCAATAATAACATTATGGCGAATATAACTGAAGTAATACACGGACATATTGCAACTCATATTTTCGAAGATGACGGCAGGTTTCCCAATAATCCAAAGTTGCCTGTATTGGTATATAAAGGAGCCTTGCATCTTCATCCGGGAGATAGTTCAGATGCTGTAGCCGAACTTTTTAAAAAAAACGATTGGAAGAACAGCTGGGAAGGGGGAGTTCTTGAGTTCGATCATTACCACAGTTCAACTCATGAGGTCTTAGGTATATTTTGCGGTACTGCCGATATTATTTTAGGAGGTACGGAAGGAACATGCGTTGAATTAACCCGCGGCGATGTCGTTATTATTCCGGCAGGAGTTGCCCATAAGAACTTAAATGGCAGCAAAGATTTTCTATGCATAGGTGCTTACCCTGAGGGAAACGAGTATGATATGAAATATGGCAAAGAAGAGGAAAGACAAGAAGCCATTCAAAATATTGCAGCGGTTAAAACTCCTGAAACGGATCCTGTATTCGGAAATGAAGGGCCTTTGCTACATTACTGGACTAGATAAGCTGTTATTCCGTCATTTTCAACATCTCTAATGCATTATATACCGCATAAGTATGAATGTCGTTATTGAAAAAGATGTAGGCGTCTTTGATGTTTTTTTTTGTTTTTATTTCAGTTACGAAATTTTGAAGTTGATGATTCTCATAATTTGACGAGTATAGTTGGCCTTCACCATGCATTCTGTAATATAACAAAGAAGTATTGCTTATAATGTCATGAGGAAGGGTAGGATGGCTCATCCCGCAAAAGCTAATATTTTTCAAGGCTAGTTTTTCATATACATTTTCTGTCCACCAACTTGCGTGTCGGAATTCAACTACATTTAGGAAACTGTTATCAAGACTGCTTGTGATTTTCGCCAAATGATCTTCTGAATAATGGAAATTTGGAGGCAGCTGAAATAATACGCATCCCAATTTATCCTGTAAGCCTTCTCTTATTGTATTATAAAAATCCGTTATCAGATCAGTTGTGCCAATGAATTTTTTGTAATGAGTTATAGCTCGCGGAGCTTTAACAGCGAATCGAAAACCTTCAGGACTTTTTGACCTCCAGTTTTCCAGAAAGGAGAGCCGAGGAAAGCGATAAAAAGTAACATTTAATTCAAGAGTATTAAAAAATTGGCAATAGTGATTAAACCATTTCCTATGTGCTAAATCTTCAGGATAAAATGTGCCTTTCCAGTGCTTATAATGAAATCCTGAACAACCTATTCGCCAATTTATCATTAGATATAAACAGCTTGTCGATTAATAGGTTTAGTCTTAATTTCTCGTGATTAGACCTTTACTACAGCCAGTTTTTTTTCTTGAAATATATCAGGGTGAAAGCGGAAGAAGCAACCATTAACAGAATTGCCAATATATAGCCATAGTTCCAGCTCAATTCTGGCATAAACTTAAAATTCATGCCATATATACTGGCTATGAGGGTTGGGGGCATAAATGCAACTGTTGCAACAGTGAATATTTTAATAATCCTGTTTTGTTCAATATTTACAAAACCCATAAATGTGTTTTGCAGGTACTCCAGCCTTTCAAATGCAAATTTATTATGCTCAAGGATCGAACTAATATCTCTGATCATAATTCGCAATACGCCTTTATATTCTTCAGGGAAAATATTACTCTTCATTAAGGAGGATATCAGGCGCTGTTTATCTATTATATTTTCCCTTAAAGACATGGTCTCATTTTGAAACAAAGATAATTGGATCAAAATTTCCTCATCGGGGCGGTTTTTCTTCAAGATTAATTGCTTATTCAGATCTGCAATCTGCTTCGCCAACCCTTCAATTAAGTCTGCATCCAGGTCGATGGAAGTTTCCAGGAGAGTAAGCAGAATCTGGAAACCATTTGTATAAGACCCGGGACTGGCTTTAATCCTTTTTACAGATTCGCTAAAGGTTTTTAAATTGTCATCCCGATAGGTAAATAAAATGCCTTTTTCCAGGATTATCGATACAGGGCAGTAAGAAAAACCTTTTTCATGAAAGGAGAGGAAATTGGAATTTATTATAATTTCATCCTCAAGCTCGCTAAAACGTGATGAACTTTCAATCTCCTGAGATTCTTCTTCAGAGGAATATTTAATGTCAAAAAAGGTTTCAATGGTGATTTTCTCTTTAATAGTAGGATTCTGAAGATCAACCCAAATCAAACTTTCGATAGGGATATCTCTCAAAAGCTCCAGGTCGGTTTCTTTAGCTAAACGGCGGTCCTTTTTATAATATATACGTAACATCTAAATCCTGCTAAATTTTCACCATTATGAATTTGTATCTTTGCAAAAGAAGATAAAAGTAAAATAATTTAGTGAGTGATAATAAATCTGACAAGATATCGCTTATTTAATTTGATTAAAGATCATTAATAAATAAATTGAATGGGTACACCTTTAGATTTTGGACAGAAGCCTTATAATCATTACGGAGCTTACTTAAAGCAAAAATATAATGGTAAAAGGGTGTTCAAAATTATCGTTGACGGAGGTTTTACTTGCCCCAATCGCGATGGAAGTAAAGGATACGGTGGATGCTCATATTGTAATGTAGATTCGTTTACCCCCGAATTATCCCGTAGTACTCCCAATATTCGCGAACAAATAGAGCGCGGTATAAATCGTGCAATCACAGGGTATGCCGCAGAGAAGTTTATTATTTATTTCCAGCCCAATACTAATACCTATGCGCCGCTGCATTACTTAAAGGTAATGTATGATGAGGCGATCAATATCGCGGAAAGTGTATCGCCTGGAAATATAGTTGGTTTATCGGTTGGAACTCGTCCGGATTGTATTGATGCAGAAAAAGTTAAATTACTAGAAAGCTATCTTGACTTAGGCTTAGATGTAGACCTTGAAATGGGTATGGAGTCTATATATAATGATACTCTTTTGCGTATTAACAGAGGATGTTCGCATGAAGAGCTTGAACAAACCTTAAAACTTGTCGACAACTCTCCTCTGGAAGTTTGTGTGCATACCATTTTTGGTTTTCCCTGGGAAACTAAAGAGATGATGCTGCGCTATGCTGATGAAATTAACCGCTTTCCGCAAATAAAATTTGTAAAGCTGCACCATCTTCACATCGTTGAAGGTTCTATTATGGGAGTTCAGTATAAAAGAGAGCCATTTAAAGTTTTCAGCCTTGAAGAATATACCGATTTTCTGGCTTCATTCATTCCGTTATTAAGGCCTGATATAATAATTCAACGGTTGTTTGGAATAGCCGACTTTGATTTACTAATTGCTCCTAACTGGGGAGTGAAGAAGTCGCAGATTCAAACATTTATTGATAAAGCTCTTGAAAGCCGGGGAGTAAAACAGGGTTCCCAGTATGTTTCAGGTTTAGCAGCGCAGGTTTAGCCCACCAGGTTTCGGGGTTTTCAATTTCCCTTTTAATAATAATCAATTCTCACTGTATATAACAGAGTGAAAACTTCCCAATGATTATTGTATAAATTTTAACAATAAGTTTAATTATATTCCGATATTACCATTAGTATTCTTCCAAGGTCTTAAGTTTGGTATGTTGGGGTTAAAATTCCGGTAATATTTATTTCTCTTTTTTTATCGGTATTTCAGGTTGGTTTTTAAAATTTTTTAGTTTAGGGGGATGTTTTTGTGAATTCGTTCCTTTTTATTGCCAGATTATGTGTGGATGGGTGTTATTGTTAGAAATTTAGCGCTTTTTTTATTTGTATTTTATGATTATTGATTTAATTTTATAATTATATGCTTCAACGGTAAATAATTTTATTAAATTTACAACATAAGGGGTGGGTTTGTGTGGAATAATAGCTAAAAAACTATTGTGGAATAAAATAATGTTCGTCTTTTGACCTTTATTTAATGAATGGTGCCATATATTATTAATTCACTTATTACTTCAACACTTTAAACATTTAAAATGAAAAAAGTATTACCTTTTTTACTGTTGGTTGTAGCCGTTGTGCTGGGCCTTCTCTTCCCGTCTGTGGAAGTAATTAATATTGCTGAGAATAAAATCGACACAGGAGATACTGCCTGGATGCTGGTTGCTACCGCGTTGGTATTGTTGATGACACCGGGACTCGCCTATTTTTACGGGGGTATGGTTAGGAAGAAAAATGTTATTTCTACGATGCTTCAGAGTTTGGTTTGTATGGGCCTTATCACTGTTTTGTGGGTTGTCTTTGGATTTAGTCTTGCATTTGGGGATGATATTGGCGGTATAATTGGGAATCCTGGTACTTTCTTTATGATGAAAGGAATGGTTGGAAATGCAGTTTGGCCATTGGCTCCAACAGTTCCACTCGTTTTATTTGCAATGTTTCAGTTAAAGTTTGCTGTAATCACCCCTGCTCTGATTACCGGGGCATTTGCAGAGCGTATTCGTTTTAACTCATACCTGATCTTCCTTTGTTTGTTTATGATTTGTATTTATGTGCCTTTGGCTCATGCTACATGGCATCCTCAAGGGATTTTGTTTGAATTAGGCGTTCTTGATTTTGCAGGAGGGACAGTGGTTCACATGTCGGCCGGATGGGCGGCACTTGCTTCCGCTCTTTTTCTAAAGAAACGAACATCTAATGAGCATACTCCGGCTCGTGTAAGTTATGTAATCCTGGGAACAGGTTTATTATGGTTTGGCTGGTTCGGATTCAATGCCGGTTCTGCGGTGGGAGCTGGTGCTCTGGCAGCAACAGCATTGGCAACTACAACTACAGCGTCTGCAGCCGCGGCCATGTCCTGGATATTCTTTGATATAGCACGGGGAAAGAAGCCTTCTGCAATGGGTGCGTGTATTGGGGCAGTAGTAGGTTTAGTTGCTATTACTCCTGCCGCGGGTTTTGTTAGTGTTTCTCACTCGATAATTATAGGAGTTGTTGCTGCGGTTGTAAGTAATCTTGTAGTAATATGGAGAACTCGCACAAATATTGACGATACACTTGATGTTTTTCCCTGTCACGGAGTGGGAGGTATGGTGGGCATGCTTATGACCGGAATTTTTGCTAATCAAGGTGTAAATGCCGCTAACACAACCGGAAACGGATTGTATTTTGGTGAAACCAAATTATTTCTTGTGCATTTAATTGCCCTGGTGGCGGTTTCAGCCTTTGCTTTTATTGGCTCGTATTTATTGTTGTTGCTAACTAATTCTATAAGTCCTCTTCGAGTGTCTGCTGAAGATGAAGAAATTGGTTTGGATATGAGTCAGCATGATGAAGAGTTATAATCTAGTCTTTGAAGAGTATTTTTAGCCGACTTTCGAATGAAAAAGAGCATTCTGGTAGTGTAGAAATGCAAATAATAAATAAATAAAACCTTATTTGGTTTAGTGTTGGGAGGGTTCAGCTTTGGTTGGCCCTCTTTTTTTGTATTAAAATTTTTTTTTAGGCCGTATTTGTTATTTTTTAATTTTTTTTAATCTGAAATCTGTGTTTTTATGTATTTGCGGTTATTTTGTCTATAATTTGGCGTTTTTTGTTAAAAAAAACCATGAATGTTATGATTTTATAAAAATATGTATAACTTTATTGCAGATTTTATTCAATAACAACACTAAACAACTAAACAAATGAGTAAATTATCAATTAAACAGATCGCACCATTCCTGGTACTGACTGTAGTGGCCCTGGCCTCAATTTTTATTCCTGTATTACCGAATTTTGATGACGGTGGAAAAATTTACAATGGAGCTGACATCGCCTGGATTGTTGTGGCCACAGCTTTGGTGTTTTTGATGACTCCGGGTCTTGCATTCTTTTACGGGGGCATGGTGCATCGTAAGAATGTTATTTCTACTATGATTAAGAGTGTAGTAGCTGCAGGAATTGTAAGTGTACTATGGGTTACCGTAGGCTTCAGTTTAGCATTTGGAACATCGATTAATGGTCTTATAGGCGACCCTTCGACCTTCCTGTTTTTTAAAGATGTTAATTCCGGAGCTCCATGGAGTCTTGCTCCAACTATTCCTTTAACACTTTTTGCTTTATTTCAATTGATGTTCGCTATAATCACACCCGGATTGGTTGTTGGAGCGGTAGCAGAGCGTATCAAGTTTACATCTTACATTTTATTTATCGTTCTATTTAGCTTATTTGTATACGCGCCGCTTGCACACTGGAGCTGGCACCCTGATGGATTCCTGTTTCAATTGGGTGTTCTTGATTTTGCGGGAGGAACAGTTGTTCATATTTCTGCTGGTTGCGCAGCTTTAGCAGGTGCACTTGTTTTGAAACGTCGTACATCTCATTTAGAGCAAAGAGAAATACCACCGGCTAATATTCCTTATGTACTTATTGGTACTGGCTTATTATGGTTTGGCTGGTTTGGTTTCAACGCCGGTTCAGCTTTGGGTGCGAATGCTTTAGCAGTTTCCGCTTTTGCAACAACTAATACAGCCGCCGGTGCAGCTGGTCTGTCCTGGATGTTCTTTGATGTAATAAGAGGCAAAAAACCTTCTGTTCTTGGATTTTGTATAGGAGCAGTTGTTGGTTTGGTTGCTATTACACCTGCGGCCGGTTTTGTTGCAATTCCACAAAGTATTTTTATAGGTTTTATTGCTGCTATAATTTCAAATATTGCTGTTCACTACAAACAAAAATCATCTCTGGATGACACATTGGATGTTTTCCCATGCCACGGATTAGGCGGTATTGTAGGTATGATATTGACAGGTGTTTTTGCAACCAAAACGGTTAACAGTGCTGGGGCAGATGGCTTGTTTTATGGAAATGCTGATTTCTTCTTTACTCAATTAAAAGGATTGGCTATTGTAGTAGCTTATAGCTTTACAGTTTCCTTTGTCATCTTCAAGTTAATCAACTTTATCCAACCAATCCGCGTTTCATTAGAAGATGAAGAGTTGGGTCTTGATGCCTCACAACATAATGAAAAATATCTCCAAGGAACTTTATTAGTCAACAACAACGGTAAAACTGTTGAACGTGATATCAAAGTTTTCGAAAAGGATGTCATTGAAGACTAATTTAAATAAATAAATATACCTTTAGTTAACAATTTTAAAAAAAAAGCAACATGTTTAAAACAGTACTTTCATTAATCGCATTAGCCGGTGTATCATTTGCAAATGCTCAGGATACGACATCTACGCCCTTATCAATTTCTGGTTCAGTAGACACGTATTACAAATACGATTTTGCAAAAGTTGCAAATATCGGAACCAGCTTCGCAACCGATCAGAATTCTGTTTCTTTGGGAATGATCGACGTGGCTTTGAAAAAAACTACAGGTAAAGCTTCTTTTGTAGGAGAAGTTTCATTTGGTCCAAGAGGTCAGTATCAATCAATTCCTAATGGTGATGGTGCAGATGGTAATTCTTTTCATATTCAGAATCTGTATGCGACTTATGCATTCACAGACCAATTTTCAATGACTGCCGGATACATGGGTACTTTTGTTGGATATGAAGTAATCTCTCCTGTGGGGAACTATAACTATTCTACATCATATTTATTTACTAACGGTCCATTCCAGAACGCAGGTATAAAAGCTAACTATGCTTTATCCAGCAAAGTGGGGGTAATGGTTGGTTTGTTCAACAATACCTGGAATTCATACAAGGCTCATCCGAAATTAGGTGTTAATACCTTTGGTGCTCAAATATCATTATCTCCAGTTGAAGGATGGAGTGCTTATTTGAATTTATTAACAGGCGATCAGTCTGGAACTATTGTGGATTTAACTACCGCATACCAAATAACTCCAATGTTTAAATTGGGATTAAATGCTGCTGACTTTTCAGTAGGTGAAGACTTAGGCGGATACACAGGTGTTGCTCTATACCCTCAGGTTTCAATTACAAATGGATTCGGATTAGGATTGAGAGGGGAGTACTTTATGTCTAAGGATGATGTAGCCGGCCCGACTTATTCTGGTGTTGTTCCTAGTGAATCTGTAGTTTCTCTAACTCTTTCAGGAAGCTTGAAAGCTGGTGGATTAACTTTTATTCCTGAGATCCGACTGGATAATGGATCTGTAAGTCAATTTATGAAAGAAAACGGAAGCCCAACTAAATCTGCAACTCAGTTTTCTTTAGCTGCGGTTTACGCATTCTAGAAATTTAACAATTTTTCGATTAGATATTAAAAAGCCGGAGGAATTCCGGCTTTTTCGTGTTATAAAAACAAAGAAGAACCTGAATTTAAAATGCATTGATATATTTTAGTGAGTAGACCACTAATTTTTTATTTTTACAAGATGGAAGATCAAAATTTAGACGGACAGCTTAATATTGAGTTGTCTGAGGAAGTAGCCGAAGGAATATATTCAAACCTTGCAATTATTACGCATTCGAATACAGAATTCGTGCTGGATTTTATACGAGTGATGCCAGGAGTTCCGAAGGCCAGAGTAAAATCACGAATAGTATTAACCCCTGAACATGCCAAGCGATTAGCCCGAGCTATTGACGATAATATCGAAAAATTCGAAGCAGTTAATGGAAGAATAAAAGTAATGGACGAAGGTAGCTTACCTATGAATTTTGGAGGACCAACAGCACAGGCCTGATTTATAACTTTGTATGTATGTAATCTAAAATTTCCTGATATTGAAATGGCTCGAACCAGTGAATATCAGTATCTTTTCTAAACCAGGTCAATTGCCTTTTCGCAAAACGCCTGGTATTTTGTTTAATGCTCTCTTTCGCTTGCTCTAATGTAATTTTACCATCAAGATAATCGAATATTTCTGAATATCCAACGGTATTAAGGGCATTAAGATGGCGGTACGGGAGTAAGCTTTTAACTTCATTTATCAAACCTGAATCAAACATTATGTCAACACGGGTATTGATGCGATCATAGAGATCTGGCCTCTCAATATTCAAGCCTATTTTTATACTTTTAAATGGTCTGTCAGCCTTTTGTTTAGTATGGAATCGTGAGAATGGTTTGTTTGAAGATAGAGTAACCTCCAAAGCCCGGATTATCCTTTGAGGGTTGTTCAAGTCTGCTACATTATAGTATTCGGGATCAAGTTGTTCTAATTTTTCTCGAAGAGACTTAATACCTTCTTTTTCAAATAAGAGATTGAGTTCTGAGCGAATAGAAGGGTCAGCTTTGGGTAAATTATCGAGGCCTTCTGTAATTGCTTTAATAAAAAGGCCTGAACCTCCTGCCAGCACAGCATACTTATTTTTTTTAAAGATGGCATTAAGCACAGCTATGGCCTGGATTTCAAATTCGCCTACAGAAAAATCATCCGTAACGGATAATGAATTTATAAAATGATGTTTGACAGAGCCAAGTTCATCTGGTGAAGGTTTGGCTGTACCAATCTCCATTTCTTTATAAAACTGTCGCGAGTCTGCTGATACAATTTCGGTTTGAAAATGATCTGCAATTTTTATTGCAAGTTCGGTTTTCCCAATGGCAGTGGGGCCTGCAATTACGATAAGTGTACTGCCGGACATTTATATGCAGGTTTAATCATTATAAAAGCTATTTCGTATCTAAATGAAATGCCGAAACTAGTTCGGCATGGGTGATCTTATAGAAAAATTGACTTTATTCTTTAGTAATCTTCTTTACTGTCAAATTCATCAGCGTCTAAATTGTCGTTGTCTGCAAATTCATCCATAATATCGTCTTTTTCTTCCTCATCTTCGTGGTGTTCTTTCACAACCAAGCCTTCTCCCAGGTCGTCCTCTTCAACACCCATTGATATAATGTCTTCCTCATCAGGCTCATCAATATCATTCAGAAAGTCAAATTCTCCCTCCTCGCCAGTTTCAACCGGGATTACAACACTTCCGGGAGGTTTAGGAGCTTCACCAGAGCGGCGTACTAAAACAGGATATTCTTTCCCTTTTTCTTCGTCAAGAATTTTGATTAACTCAACATGTAAATCATAAGGACGCTCGAAATTGTAGGTATAATAAAATTTTTGGTGGGGATCGTCGATAAATTTATAAAGTTTAGTGCCTGTCATTAAAGCGACACCCGCATCTGTTTTTCGTTGATTAGGCAAAAAGGCTATTTCTTCTGCTTTAATCCAGTGGTCATTGCTTACATAAAAAGAAGACGATTTTTCAGGATTATAGCCTGTTGTCCGATGAATTGCAAGATGTAATTCCTCAAAAGTTTGAGTTGATTTGATGTCGATCTCTCGGATCACGTCATCGTAATCTTCAAAGGAAACCCTGAATCTATAAATAGCCATGTTTTTTTAATTTTGGTTCTGATAATTTGGCGTAACGATAACGCCTTTTTACTTATAAAGTTTGATTAAGATTATTTAAAATTTGTTATTGGCTGCAATCCTATTTCTTTAGCTTTTTGAAGCATATAATTTAAGGCCTCTTCTCTTGAATTTTTTATTTCGCCTTCCAGTATAGCTTCTCTTATTTGGCTTTTTATTATCCCGACTTCTTTACCTGCTGGTATTCCGAATGCTTCCATTATATCCTCTCCACTTATAGGAGGCTGCCAGTTTCTTATTTTATCACGTTCCTCAACGTCTTTTAATTTCTGTTTTACAAGTTCAAAGTTCTGCCGGTATTTTTTCTTTTTATAATCGTTTTTTGTAGTTACATCCGCATGGCATAGTAACATTAAACTTTCAATGTCCTCTCCAGCATCAAACAGCAATCTTCGTACCGCAGAATCAGTGACAATTTCCTGAGCTAAAACTATTGGTCTTAAATGTAATTGTACAAGTTTCTGAACATATTTCATCCGGTCATTCAAGGGCAACTTTAACTGTGCAAAGATTTTTGGCACCATGCGGGCTCCTTTATCTTCATGACCATGAAAAGTCCATCCATGTGACGGTTCAAATCGTTTGGTAGCAGGTTTTGCAATGTCGTGTAAAATTGCGGCCCACCTTAGCCAAAGATCAGTTGTTAACCCTGAAATATTATCAAGAACTTCCAAGGTGTGGTAAAAGTTATCTTTATGCCCTTTTCCGTTAATGTATTCAACACCAAATAAGTCCACCATTTGTGGAAATATATAATTCAGAAGCCCTGTGTCAAATAGATAGTTAAAGCCTGTTGAGGGTTTTTCGGATAGAATTATTTTATTCAGTTCATCCGTAATCCGTTCTTTTGAGACTATAGTAATGCGTTCCTTTGTTTGCTTAATCGCTTCAATAGCTAAAGGGTCAATACTGAAGTTTAACTGACTCGCAAAGCGGATGGCGCGCATCATTCGTAAAGGGTCGTCAGAAAAAGTCTCCAGAGGGTTAAGGGGAGTTCGGATAAGTTTATCATCCAAATCTTTTATTCCGTTAAACGGATCCAGAAGCTCACCAAAAGTACTATGATTCAGGCTGACAGCCATAGCATTGATTGTGAAATCTCTGCGTCTCTGATCGTCTTCAAGTGTGCCATCCTCAACAAGAGGTTTCCTGGAATCAGCTCTGTAAGATTCTCTGCGAGCACCTACAAATTCAATTTCAAGATCTTTGTAACGAAGCATGGCTGTGCCGAAGTTTTTAAATACAGAAACCTGGCTTTTTAAAGCCACTGATGCCGCTTCGGCAAATTTTATCCCGTTCCCAATCACAAGGATGTCAATGTCTTTGGAGGGGCGTTTTAAAAAAATATCGCGTACAAAACCTCCGATAACAAATACTTCTGTATTCGTTTGATCGGCTAATGCGCCCAGCTTTTTAAATACCGGATGTTGGAGGTGTTGTTTCATGAACGTGGTTTTTCTGAAATACCAGAAAGGCTATTATTATTGCCGGGTTGCAAAAATACTCTAATTTAATAAAGCTGGAACAAATCTTACAATTCTTTATCTTCTGATAAAATTAAAGCGCCCATCGGACTCGAGCTTCATTATTGTAGAAGGTTTTTTCTCTGATAAGTCATCTTGCCCAAAATTAACTACATAGTCAACTCCATTAATAATTTCTTCAGAAATTTCGTTGAAGTTCTTTGGAGCGGGAAATCCGCTTAAATTGGCGGATGTTGAAACAAGAGGTTTTCTGAAGCGTTGAATAAGCTGCTCACAAAATGGATGCTTTACGATTCTTACACCCACAGAGTTATCATGGTTTATTACATTCGCTGCTAGGTTTTTTGCTCCTGAAAAAACAATCGTCAAAGGATTTTCTGCATATTCAATTAAGTCGTATGCTATTTCCGGTACATCAGAAACATAGCTTTCTAAGCGGTTTTCATTTTCCAAAAGGATTATCAGGCTCTTGTTTTCATTCCTTCCTTTAAGGCGGATGATTTTTTCAACGGCGGTTTCATTCGTTGCATCACAGCCGATACCCCAAATTGTATCTGTGGGGTAAAGAATGATTCCGCCTTCTTTAATTACTTCCAGGGCCTTTTCGACTTCTTCTTTAAGCATTGTTTAAAGCTTTTAAATAAACATTCATCAGGCTGGCAGCCAAGTGCTCATCTGAGAATTTTTTAACATATTCATAACCTGAATTTATCATTTCAAGTTGTTTTTTCGGACTATTTAAAATAGAATTTATTGTCCATGAAAGCTGAATATCATCTTTGGGATGGATGTAGCAACTTCCCGGACCGCCAGCCTCTTCAAGGCATGAACCTGTTGCGGCAATAACAGGCACTCCTGAATAAAGGGCTTCTATAACAGGTATTCCAAAGCCTTCAAATTCTGATGGATAGACAAAGATTTTGGCTTGCTGATAAATTGCGGGTAAATCTTCTAAAGGAACGTTTGTAAGAAACACCACTCTGTTGTCCAGACCGTGATCTGTTATGTATTCTTTAATCTCCTTTACGTAGTCTGTTTGCTTGCCAATTACAATCAGCTTAATATCGTTTGGGATGGCCTTTAATGCTTTTACTGTAAGCATTAAATTTTTTCGTTCCTCTACTGTTCCCACCTGCAGGAGGTATTGTTTAGGTAATGCGTATTTTTCCCTGATTTTGTCTTTAAATTCCTCCCGAACTGAATATTTGAAGCTGGGATTACAGCCCTGGTAAATCACATCAATCTTCTCTTCAGGGATATTAAAATAGTTTATGATGTCTTTCTTTGTCTGTTCACTTACAGCAATAATTCTGGTAGCATTTTTACAGGCGAACTGGAATTTATAACGGTAAATTGTTCTGTCGATAGCCGGATAAAAACCAGGAAACCGTAAGAATATTAAATCGTGTATGGTAACTACCGATGGGATTTTTGACGATAAACGTCCAAGAGGTAATTCATTGCTCAATCCATGATACAGGTCGATTTTATCTTTCTGTAAATCTTTCCCAATACCATAGCTGCGCCAGAATATTGGTAGCTTATAAGCAGGGGGATGATGAAATTGTATGCCCGGGGGTATTATTAAATTATCCGAAGCTTTTTTAGAGGAATAGACGATATACTCATTTTCAGGAAAGTGTTGTGTAAGTAAATTCAGAATAAACCTGCTGTAATTACCCAGCCCCGTAAAATTCTGAACTACACGTTTTCCATCAAAACCTATTCGCATGTTGTAAAGGTAATAGATAAAGATAAGAGGTGAAAGTATAATGTGAAAGGTGAAAGGCCAAAGGTGTCTTTAACCTTTTGCCTCTAACCTTTTACCTTCTAAACAGCTACATTATGCTCGCGCAAAGCATCATTTAACGAAGTCTTTTTATCTGTTGAGTCCTTGCGTTTTCCTATGATCAACGCGCAGGGTACCTGGTAATCTCCGGCAGGAAACTTTTTAGTGTATGAACCCGGGATTACAACCGAACGGGCAGGCACAATTCCTTTATATTCTATCGGCACTTCTCCTGTTATATCAATTATTTTGGTTGACGCAGTAAGGCAAACATTTGCTCCTAAAACTGCTTCACTCTCCACACGTACACCTTCAACTACTATTGCTCTCGATCCAATAAAACAATTGTCTTCGATAATTACCGGAGCAGCCTGAACAGGTTCTAATACGCCACCAATACCTACTCCACCACTTAAATGAACGTTTTTACCAATCTGAGCACAAGATCCCACGGTTGCCCATGTATCCACCATTGTGCCTTCATCTACATAAGCGCCGATATTTACATAAGAAGGCATCAAAATCACTCCTTTAGCCAGATATGCTCCGTAACGGGCACTTGCCTGAGGAACAACTCTAACTCCGAGTTCTTTGTAATTGGTCTTAAGTTTCATTTTATCGTGAAACACAAAGGGTCCCACATTGATTTCCTTCATTTCGCGTATCGGGAAATATAAAATTACAGCTTTTTTGATCCAGTCGTTTACATGCCAGCGGGTACCAATAGGTTCAGCAACTCTTATCTCTCCCTTGTCGAGCATTAGAATTACATTTTCTATCGTCTCTGCATATTCTTTAAAGGTCAGAAGATTTCGGTCATTCCATGCTTCTTCAACTCTCTTTTTTAATTCAGGTATCATTTGTAAAGAATTTTCCGCAAAATAAAGGTTATTTTACATTTGCCCCGTAATTAATACTAAAATCCACTTTACTAATAAAAAGGGACAAAAACAGTGGCATGTTTAGTAACTTTATTTCGCATTATTTAAAATTTATGTTTGATTTTAAAGACCCTTATGTCTCTCGAGACAAAACTAACAAAAAATGATGTATCCGCTATTTAATCCGTTTTGAAGGTGACAAAAATTTCATCCTACAAAAAAGATACGGTAAACGTTCTTTGGGTACGGGTGATTTGAATCGTGTCAGGGATTTAAAGAAAGAGAGAAACAAGCGCAACTAAGAATAGATTACAAAGTGCTCAGTCGCCAATTAATATTTGTGCTGAAAATATCGCCCATCGCAAATCTGTCGAACGTTATGCGTCAAGCTTGGGTGACTGCTAACATCGATATTGCAAGAAATTTTAATAAACAATAAATAAAACGCTATGAAAAAAGCAACATTCATTCTACTTACGTTCCTGACATCGTTAACTGTGTTTGGACAAGACATCACTGGGCAATGGGGTGGAATATTAAAAGTTCAGGGAACGCAATTAAGAGTTGTTTTCAATATTACTAAAACAGACAATGGATATAGTTCCACAATGGATAGCCCTGATCAGGGAGCAAAAGGAATTCCTGTAACTACAATAAGTTTTGACCAATCAACCTTAAAACTTGCGGTGACAAATGCAAGAATTGAATACGAAGGAACTTTGAATAAAGACAATAATATTATTGGGAACTTTAAGCAAGCAGGGCAATCTTTTCCAATGGATTTATCAAAAGTTAAAATCGAAAAAGAAGTAAGAGCATTCGAAAATAAGGACACAACCTTTATTGAAACACAAATAGTTTTAAAGACAAAAAGTGGCGATATTTTCGGGACATTGATTACTCCTAAAAAAATATCTAACATTTCTGTTGCCTTAATAATTGCAGGTTCTGGACCAACGGATAGAGATTGCAATAATCCCATGATGAAATGCGATGCTTACAAAAAACTTGCTTACGGACTTGCGAAAAATAATATAGCATCGTTACGCTATGACAAAAGAGGAATTGCAGAAAGTAAAGCAGCAGGAAAGAAGGAGGCAGACCTTCGATTTGATGACTATGTAGATGATGCGAAGGGATGGATACAATTATTAAAGCAAGACAAACGATTTTCAAAAGTCATTGTGATAGGACATAGCGAAGGTTCATTGATTGGAATGATTGCATCAACAAGGGCTGATAAGTTTATTTCTATTGCAGGTGCAGGACAGTCTGCAGACAAAACTATCAAAGAACAATTGAGTAGTCAACCAAAAGAAGTTCAAGATTTATCTTATCCTATTCTTGACAGCTTGGTAAAAGGAAAAACGGTTGACAATGTGAATCCAATGCTTAATTCTCTTTTCAGAACAAGCGTCCAACCTTATATGATTTCATGGTTAAAGTATGACCCACAAATTGAAATACAGAAATTAAGTATTCCAATTCTAATCGTTCAAGGAACTAATGATATTCAAGTAACAGTTGAAGATGGAAAGCGACTTTCAAGAGCAAACCCAAAATCGCAATTGGTATTGATTGACAAAATGAATCATATTTTCCGAACAGTTGATGGTGATAAAAAAGCGAATATTGCGACATACAACAACTCTGAATTACCATTGGCAAATGAGTTGGTGAAAAACATTACGGATTTCGTTTTGAAAAACTAAATGCTGACTAATTTGCAACAGCGCTGTGCGATCTTCGGGTAAAACAGCCCAATTTAAAGTGGAAATTCTACTTTATTGGCCTGAAAAAAGGAAGCTGCAAAATAAAAGCGTGCTTTGTCAAAATAGCGAATTAATTTTGTACAATATTTCATTCAATTATAACAGGGTTATATTATAATGGCGGAAAAGGAAAAATTGCGGATTGACAAATATCTTTGGTCTATAAGAGTTTTTAAAACCCGCACGCTGGCCACTGAAGCATGCAAAGCAGGGAGGGTAAAACTTGAGGGAAACAATGTAAAAGCTTCGCACGAAGTAAAGCCTGGGGAGATTTATTTTGTATCAAAGGGAATTGAAAGAAGAGAAATAAAAGTAACCGGGCTTTTATCTAACAGAGTGGATGCGAAAAAAGCAGTGAACTATTACGAAGACGTTACCCCGGTTGAAAAAACTCAGGCTTACAGATCAATGTTTCACGCACCAGTATTAAGTCGCGACAGAGGGGCGGGCAGACCAACCAAAAAAGAGCGGCGAGATATTGATGGTTTAATGGATGATGACGTGGTTTCTGCGGATAGTTTTTTTGATGATTGATTTAATAATGAATCTTCATTTCAGATTTCTGCCATTCTTGAAAAGCTTCTATAGCCTCATTACGTAATAACTGAATAACAGGAAGTTTTCTTTTCTCTACAGGCAGATCGAGTTCATCATAAATAAACTTATCATCAAATCCTATCTCTGCAGCATCATATTTTGTATTTGCGTAATAAATTTTTGATATTCTCGACCAGTAAATTGCACCCAGGCACATAGGGCAGGGCTCACAACTTGTATAGATAACACAATCGCTTAAATCGAAGCTTTTAAGCTTTTTGGAGGCTATGCGGATAGCAACTATTTCGGCATGGGCCGTAGGGTCGTTGGTGGTGGTAACTCTGTTGGCGCTTTTGGCAATAACTATCCCGTTTTTTACAAGTACAGCCCCAAACGGGCCGCCTTCACACTTTACTACATTTCTTTTAGAAAGAGCAATTGCCATTTTCATGAACTTCGAATGCTGAGAACTTGCTGTTTCCATAACCTTTCTTAAAAAAGAAAACCCCAACATAATGCTGAGGTTTTAGGCAATTTACAATATCTGTTTATTTTTTTTCGCTTTTATAGGTTTCATTCAATCCTGAAACAACTTCTTTGGTTACATCCAGGCTCTCGTCTGCATAGAGCACGGTCGGATTTGCTTTAGAATAAGTTAAAACCATTTTATAGCCTTTTTTCTTAGCATATCCTTTTAGGTATTCGGATACTTTTTCATAAAGCTTTTCATTTTCTGCCGCTGATTCATTTGCCAGTGCAGAACTCGCATTTTGATTGAACGTTGCCAGTTCCTGTTGTTTACGGGCAAGTCTTTGTTCTGTCGACGCACGTGCATCTGCGCTCATCGTTTGTGCACTTTGCTGATATTCTGCAACTTCCTTTTGGAAAGCATTTCCTTTTGCCGTTAAATCTACCTGAGCTTTTTTGGATTTTGTCTCCATTTTGCTGCGGATATCTTTAAAATAAGTATAGTTTTCCAATAAAGAATCGGAGTTTACATAAACTATTTTCTCAACAGGCTTATCTGCTGAAGTTGTTTTGGCCGCATTGTCAGTTTTAGGTTGATCTTGATTACATGAAACTATAAAACTTGCAACAGTTAATAATCCTGCGGTTAGTTTGAAAAGATTTTTATTCATTGTATGGTTATGATTTTAAAAGCAAAGATAAACTTTCAGGATAAGTATCATAATAATTAAAGAGCCTTAAACCGTCAAAGTAACCATCCGGTTTTTAGATTTAAATAAGAGGTTTCCACAGTGCTTCTATTTATCCACAAATGCCGTTGTTTCGGTCAAAAAAGTTAAATTTGAATTTGTTGTTTAAAATAAAATATGAGCGAAGAAAAAGAAGACAAGTCTAATTATTCCGCAGATAATATTCAGGTTTTAGAAGGATTGGAAGCCGTAAGAAAGCGTCCGTCCATGTATATTGGTGATACTGGTTTTAAAGGATTGCATCACCTTGTTTACGAGGTTGTTGATAACTCTATTGATGAGGCTCTTGCCGGATATTGTTCAGATATTATAGTAACAATTCACAAAGGCAACTCGATATCCGTTGAGGATAATGGTCGTGGTATTCCAACAGCAATGCATACGAAAGAGCAAAAATCGGCTCTGGAAGTTGTAATGACCGTTTTACACGCCGGTGGTAAATTTGATAAAGATACTTATAAGGTTTCAGGCGGTTTGCATGGTGTGGGTGTATCCTGCGTAAATGCCTTGTCTATTCATTTAACTGCCACTATTCATCGTGATGGTAAAATATGGCGTCAGGAGTATGAATGCGGAAAGCCTTTGTACGATGTGAAAGTAATTGGTGAAACACAGCGTACCGGAACCATAGTGACGTTCCAGCCCGATCAGACAATTTTTACATTAACATCTGAATATAAATTTGATACACTTGCCGCACGTCTCCGCGAGCTGGCATACTTAAATAAAGGTATCAGGTTAAGTTTAACCGACGAGCGTGAAGAACAGGAAGACGGAAGCTTGCTTAAAGAGGAATTCTATTCTGAAGGAGGATTGAAGGAATTCGTTAAATATCTGGACGGCACCCGTTCCGCATTAATTCCGGAACCTATTTATGTTGAAGGAATTAAACAGGGAATTCCTGTTGAACTTGCCCTGCAATACAATGAGACGTATGCAGAGAATGTGCATTCGTATGTAAACAATATCAATACACATGAAGGAGGGACCCATGTTGCCGGTTTTAGGAGAGGTTTAACGAGAACGTTGAAATCATATGCTGAAAAATCGGGTTTACTGAAAAATATGAAGATTGAAATTACAGGTGATGATTTCCGTGAGGGATTAACCGCTGTAATTTCGGTAAAAGTGCAGGAGCCTCAGTTTGAAGGGCAGACCAAAACCAAATTAGGGAATAATGAGGTTATGGGTGCCGTTGATATTGCGGTAGGGGAGATTCTGGGAAATTATCTTGAGGAGAATCCGAAAGAAGCTAAAATGATTGTTAACAAAGTTATTTTAGCAGCCACCGCCAGAGCAGCAGCCAGAAAAGCCCGTGAAATGGTTCAGCGGAAAAGTATTATGGGAGGCTCGGGCCTACCCGGTAAACTTGCCGATTGCGCCGATAAAGATCCTGCAAACTGTGAGCTTTACCTTGTAGAGGGTGACTCTGCGGGTGGAACTGCAAAACAGGGCCGCGACCGTAACTTTCAGGCCATTTTACCTCTGAAAGGTAAGATTCTGAACGTGGAGAAAGCAATGGAACATAAGATCTATGAGAATGATGAGATCAAGAATATGTTTACTGCTTTGGGTGTCAGCATAGGGAATGCCGAGGATGCAAAGGGTTTGAACATAGAAAAGTTGCGTTACCACCGGATCATAATCATGACGGATGCTGACGTTGACGGATCGCACATTACAACCCTTATTTTAACTTTCTTCTTCAGGTACATGAAGGAATTGATTGAAAACGGATATGTGTACATTGCAGCTCCGCCGTTATATTTAGTTAAAAAGGGTAAAGATTTTGAATATGCCTGGAATGATGTACAACGCGATACCGCAGTACAACGTTTAAAAGGTGCCGGTAAGGAGGAAAGTGTTCATATTCAGCGCTATAAAGGTTTGGGTGAGATGAACGCGGAACAGTTATGGGATACAACCTTAAATCCTGCAACCCGTACCCTGCGCAAAGTAACCATAGAGAACGCAGCAGAATGCGATCATATATTCTCTATGCTTATGGGGGACGAAGTGGCTCCAAGAAGAGAGTTTATAGAGAAAAACGCAAAGTATGCAAGAAGGATTGATGTTTAATAGATTAACCATTAGATAAAATTAAAACCCGGTTCATAGCCGGGTTTTTTGTTTTGTCGGAATTCAAAAGAGCCAAGTGAACAGGATGAGGTTTATCTGGATCTTTTGTTTTGTTCATTGTCAATTTGTCCCAGCTTTTCCTGCATAATATCCCACTGGACCGGGATTAACCTTGATACCTTTGGTGTATAATTCAGGTAGATTACAGCGCTTGATTGTTTTGATGAAAATATATTAACGCGTTGTTTAGTGCTGCCATCGTCTATTATCATAACACAGGTATTGGGCGGTATATTTCCCAGATTATTTGCATAAACAATGATTTCATTTAAGCCAGCCAGTTTATTAAAGCTTATTGTTTTCTTATAGGGTTTATGCGAAATGCGGTGCCTCTTAATTACCTCATCCCGGTTAACGAAAACGGTAACTGTATCATTGTCTTCTCTGAGGTAATCTCTGATCTCAATTTTAATAGTAGGTTTAGAAATATTCAATACAAACGGTTTTGTCAGCAGGGTTTCTCTGAAAGGGATCCCTTTATTTGTGTCTTCGTTGATTTTTTTTAAAACCTCTGCAGGCAGCGCAGAATTAGCTTCTTCCGGAATGTGTTTTTTCAGCAAAACATCGGCGACCGGACAGGATCCTTTCATATTATCCCATGTACCTGTAAGGTATTCATCTTCACCCTTTTTGGAATAGTTAACATTAGCGAATTTGATACAAAGGTTATTGAACGGAATCTGGTATTCTCCTAAAGCTAGTTCTGTAATTTTCACATTCCCTTTATCAACAGTTCCAATGAAATCGAATATTCCATAAAAAACAAAGAGGAAGTTATTATAGAGATAGGCTCTTCCGCTTATTATATTTCCTTCCTGCGATTTAACATTCAGTGCGTATAAAGATTGGTTTAATTGGCCTTTAGCCGTGATATATCCGTGCCAGAGACCTTTGAAGTTCTGGGCTTTGCTTAAGCAAGGCAAACAAAGTAAAAGAAGAAAGAATAATAAATTCTTGCCCATCATGACTATGGTTTATAATTTAAATATAATGCAACGCTTTTTTGCAGAGAGGATTCAATTAGTATTTTATGTTTTTGAATGCCGTCATTAATGATTAATAAAGAAGTGTTCGGCGGAATAGTACCAAGGTTATTGGCATAAAGAATAAGTTCATTCACAGCGATATTTCGGTTTATTTTAACTGTGAATTTATAAGGTTTTTTAGTAACATTTATGCGGTTTAAAATAATCCGGCGATTAAGGTAGATACTTACGGTATCATTATCGACTTTTAAATAGTCTTTTAATTCTATGTCTATTATCGGCTTTTTAACACTGATGCTTATAGGAGGTGACAAGGCTGTGTTTTTAAAATTTGCTTCTGTGCCTTTCGCTTTGAGGGCATGTAACACATACGGTGGAACCTGCTTGTTTTCATTTTCAATGTATCTCGATAAAGATATCGCTCCAGGTACGCAGTTAGTCGTGTTGCTGTTCCATTTGCCTTTTAGCGACTCATTTTCCCCTTCAGGCGAATAACTAAGACGACTTAATTTAAAACAGAGATGGAAGTCTTCTGTTGGCAAGCGCTCGTCTAGAATTTGAATATCACTAATTAGTATAGTATTTTGTTCTATAGTTCCGATAAATTGCTGCAGACCATAGGCCTCAGAGTATAAATTTGGCTTGTAAAGTAATGCTTTTCCAGATACGATTCCATCTTTATGTTCTTCAATATTTATAATATAGCCGGCTTTATGTTCATATCCGTCTGTGGTTATATAACCATTCCACAAACCTTTAAGGCTCGATTGGCCGAAACATTGCACTGTAATAGAAAAGAAAAGATAGAAATGCATAAATAATACTCTTTTCTTCATACAATGGTATTTTTTTCTGATTGGATTATGGCTTATATTTTAAATATATAGCAGCAGTTTTTTGTTTGTCTGACTCAATTACAAGCTGATGCGTGATATTTCCATCTATAATAATAAGACGTGACGTATTCGGCGGTATTCTTCCCAGATTTTCCGCAAAGAGAATTATTTCATTAAGTTCTAAACCAGGATCCATGTTAATAAGCAAACGAATCTGTTTTTTCGAAATAGGTTTATTGCTTGCGATAGCCTGCCGGTTAAAGTATATCGAAACAATATCGTTATCAACCTTCATGTAATCATTCAGGCGTAGCTCTATTTGTTTGCTGTGTACTTCAAGTTCTTTGACCTTTTTTATTTCGGTACTTAAAAATGTTGGTGTAAAGTCAGGACGGGGTTTGATGTTCTCTTTTAAAAATGGTTGTTGAAATCCGTCTTTTGCAATAAACTCTTCAAGATCAGGCTTGCTTTTGCTCAGGATTATTTCTCCGGGCAAACAGGGAGACCGGTCTTCCTTACTATTGCCGTTCCACACTCCTTTTAAAAATTCACTGTTCCCTTGCTTGTAGTATTTTAAATTAAGATTTTTAATACACGCAATCCAGCTAAGGGGCATAAATTCTTCTCTGATATCATATAAAGATTCTAATAATCGGATGGTATCTCCGTCAATATAACCTTTGAGTCCAATTTTTACGTGCAGAACATTTGGGATGAAGGCATAAGATTCGCCGGTAATATTTTTCTTTTGAGATAAATCCAGTTCCAGATCATAGAGCTCACTATACCCCCCGGCCTTTTGAGTTATTTTTCCATACCATTTCCCTGCTACGTTTTGTGCTATGCACTGAATTTGTATAAGAAGGAAAATGAAAAGGATAGGTAATGCCTTCATTTTAATTGATCCCAATTAGCTGGCTCTCAATTAAAAGTACGAAAATTAAAGATTTGTTTTGTTGTTTTTTATTGGTATGACTTGTTGTGAATCGGGCCGCATTTTATAAAGCATTAAATCGGCAATTGATTGAGCTTTTTCTTTGGCGAGTTGTGCAAACTCACCTTCAAACTGTTCATTTATTGTGTCGTTAAAAAGGCTTTTCCATCTCTCAAAATGCTCCTGAAGCAAGGGGTGGATCTTATTTAACTTGAAGTGAACCTCCATTGGATTTCCTTTAAATCCTTTCTGACCGAATAATATCGTTTCCCAGAAATCATACATTTTGGGTAAATGCTGCTGCCAGTTAACTTTTGCGATATCGGTAAATATGTAACCTATTTTTTCATCTTTCTGAACCTTGTCATAAAATGAATTAACAAGCAGCTCAATATCTTTTCTCGTCGTTATATCCTTCTTCATTTTTTAATATTTTAAGGATAAGTAATTTGTTTATAACTCAAAGGATATCTGTTTCGAAAGATAACTGATCGTCGCCTTATACTTCATTAAAATATCCCCTCCAATGACCCCAATTATCGGTCCAACTTCAAGGCTCTCATAAGCCGTGTTAATCATAGAAAGATCTAAGACCGCGGTTTCAAAGTCGGAAATTGTCAGATCGCCTATCAGTAGTCTGGGGATCGTCAGGATGTGGCTTTCTATGGAATTGGTTCCAAGTCCGGTGGATAGTTTATCGCTTGCCTGGAGCGTTTCCTGTTCTATATATTGTTCAACGGTAGATTTGTCGAGTACTGTTCTTGAAGCACCTGTGTCGACAACCGCTTTAAAGGGCTTATCAAAAACGAAAACTTCCACCAAAAGGTGGAAGCCATCGTCGTGAAGATTAAGAATTTCTAAATCTGCTTTATGCATATTATTTTGGGCTAAAAAACCCTCACCCGCCCGGGTGATAGCTTTCGCAAACTCTCCCTGAAGAAGGGAGGGGAGTTTGGGTGCGTTTATTCGCCCGAAGGTTCTTAATTGAGCTGAATGCCTTAAACTAAATTAGATTCAGCAAGTACATTATTCATTGCACGAACAGCATCAGCGCTTTTATTAAAGCTGGCCTGCTCTTCATCACTTAATTTAAAATCAATGATCTTTTCCCAACCATTTTTTCCTAAAATAACCGGCACAACAAGAGAAATGTCTTTTTGTCCGTATTCTCCGTCCAGGGCAACACCACAAGAGATTAATTTTTTTTCATCGCGCAAAATGCTTTCGACCATTGCAGCGGTACCGGCGCCGGGTGCATACCATGCAGAAGTTCCAATAAGTTTAGTTAAGGTAGCGCCGCCAACCATAGTTGAAGAAACTACTTTATCTTGTTGCTCTTTGCTTAATAACTGAGTTACCGGAATACTGTTCCATGTTGCATGCTGAATCAAAGGAATCATGGTTGTATCGCCGTGACCACCAATAACAACGGCATTAAGATCAGCAGGAGAGCAGTTTAATTCCTGGCTCAGGTAATATTTGAAACGTGCAGAATCAAGAGCGCCGCCCATACCAATAATTCTTTCTTTAGGCAAACCTGAAGTTTTGAATGTAAGATAATTCATAGTATCCATCGGATTAGATACAACGATTATAATAGTATTAGGAGAGTATTTTAAGATGTTTTCTGTAACACTTTTAACGATGCCGGCATTGGTTCCGATTAATTCTTCCCGGGTCATTCCTGGCTTGCGCGGTAAACCGGAAGTTATTACAACAACATCAGAGTCTGCAGTTCTTGAATAATCATTCGTAACGCCAACAATTTTAGTGTCGAAGCCTAACAATGCAGCGGTTTGCATCATGTCGATTGATTTTCCTTCTGCAAATCCTTCTTTTATGTCAAGAAGAACAACTTCTTCAGCAAGTTCTTTTCTTGCAATATTATCAGCACAGGTAGCACCTACTGCTCCTGCTCCAACTACGGTAACTCTCATTAGCTTTTTTTATTTTTAATTTGAAATCAAACAATGCGCCCAAGTTAAAAAAATGATAGGCTTGAATGAAATTCTTTTTAGGATATTTTGCGATGTTTCAGCTATTAGCTAAGTCTTTTTTTACAGATTGCTGTATAAAGACCTTTTTTGATCGAAAAACTCTTAAAAAGTAGCTTTACTGGAGCTGAAATATTAGATATAAAAGCGAGGAAGGGTAATTATTATAGAAGAGATAGAAAAATAAGGGGGTTTTTCTTGGAAATCAGCTTTAGCTTAGCCGGAATAATATTGCATAAGGTGATGAGTTTGCTGCTTATTTCGTTCATGTTATGTCAGAAATATCATCGCTTTCATTTTCATCTGGTGCTCCATTAAATTCATTAATAAGTTTTATGGCTAAATCGTAATCATTGTTCGATACAATTACTTTTACCGGGTTAAAACCTCCGGCTTCCACTCTCCATGGCGCAATACTCCCCATGTGTTCATTCTCCAGAAAGGCTTGAATGCTGTTCCCCTCTAATACTTGTTGTATGGTAGAAGCCTGCCAAAATTCTCCAGCGAAGACCTGAACAGCTTTAATGTTATTTTGCTCTGACATATTTAAAGGTATGGAAATATTCTTGTCCGCCTATATCCTGCTCAATTGTATTAAACGATGGAGATGGCTATGTCATTTGTTTTTTTTTCAAAAAGTCAGGCAAATTTGTTCCAATAATTTCGGTCCAACCGGCTATGAAATTCTCCTTTGCCAAATCTGGGTTACTTGAGGGGAAGCTCTCCAGGTCTTTATGGGTTAGTTTTACGAGTGTTTTATTTCCCTGAGGTGAGAGATCCCAGGTTACAAAAGAATCACCTTCATAACCCTCATACCGCCAGCTATGACTTAACTTTTTGGTAGGAATAACCTCTGTTATTTTGCATAGATGTACATACTTCTTCTTTTCATCACCAGCTTCAAACTGAAATTCTAAACCTTTTTCGGGTATAAAACCAGGAATGTCGAAATACCATTGTTTCATCAAATCTTTATCAGTTATTGAATTCCAAACTGTTTCAATCTCAGCATCAATAGTACGTTCAATTACAACCGGTTCATCTTTCATGATTATTGGCTTTGTCAAAAAGGTAAGAAAAAAATGACAGTGTTGATTGTTGTTTAATGAAGGATGAAAGATAATAATTCCTTTCGGCTGACAAAAGGCTTAGAGATCCTGGGTTTTTCACATAGAGAATGATTTTCATGGCGTTAAGACCCCGGGTAAACTCGAACTACATCATGTAAACCAAATACTTGTTATAGGGTTATTTCCTTTTTTAGAATTATGGTTCTTGCTTTATCGGTACAATGAAGACCATCTAGAAAGTATGAACTGTCAAAATTGTAATCGCGGGGATTATAGGAACCAAATACCTTTATTTTGCGTTTTTTTGCATAATCCCTGAAATAAGCTTCAGCCCCCAACACGTTTTGATAAACAGTATTTTTACGAAAAAAATCATATACTATAGGGTGGAAGGGAGACATAAAAAACTCTACTTCAATTCCTTTACTTTGAAGATGTTCTACGAATTTTGTGAATATACCCCTGTAATGTTCTGAAAGATTGGTGAAATTACCGCAGGCTTTAACTGGTTTTTCTTTAATTACACTTTTGGCTTTATCGTCAACCTCCATTAATGAGACTTCTCTATAAGGTCTGTCATAGAAAATGGAGCCGTCCTTAAGTTTTGTAAATCCCTCGTTCTCTATCTTCGTTGTTGGTTCATAGGTTTTATCAACACCTTTGATAATATAGGATACAGATGTCTGAAAATACGAAAATGATAAGAGTTCTGATAGCCTTTCATATTGATAGAACCTGGAAAGGCTGGCGTTAAAAGGATGGCTCTTAATTAATTGGGCTGAGAATTTATTGTATTCAGTGGCCAGAGATTTCCATTTTTGCTGATCATGGTTGTCGTTTATTAGCCAGGGGTCCAGACCCATAATGACTTTTTTAATTTTACATCCCTTCTTCTCATACAGATAATAGATTGCCATCATATCTTCTAAGGATGCAGCGCTTACACCATTATTAATGAAGCCGGGGTTTTTGGTGTCTGTGGCTTTAACCTGCATTACCCTGCTTGAACCAAGAATTATTTCAGTAGGGCAGGTGTTCATTTTTTCTATAAAAAATTTCTGCAAAAGGCGCTCATTGTAGTTACGGACATTGGTAACATTATACCCCTGAACTAAATAATCTGCTATACCTGCTTCGTATTTTGCATTAAAAAGATTAGCCGGGTCTTTAATGAAATTAACTGATAGCATTATCAGTGGAATCGGAAGGAAATATAAAAGGCGTTTAAAAAACATGTTCATCGAGATTAAAATTTAAAATAAATAAATTGATTTTCGTTATCAGTGCTAAAAAGTATAATAGCAAAAATTAAAATATAGTAAATGCTTAGTCTGATAGCCGGCCGATTAGCCAGGTCAATTTGAAGACCATATTCTTTTTCTCGTTGAAGCCATTCAACCAGCATCATCAGAAAAATAAATAGCGTAGTGGTAAATAAAACCAGTCTTCCAGAAGGTATCAGCGGAATGGAAAAAAGAGATTCAGAAAAAAGAATCTTGTAAAAATTAAAGGCCTGCGATATATTATCCGCCCTAAAAACTATATAGGTCAGCATTACTAAAGTAAACGTTAATAAAACGTTTGTTAATTCAGAAAATGAAGGCAGGAAGGAGTTTTTTGCTATTTTTTTCTTCTTGTTAAATGTCCCCCGTAAAATAAGTGGAATAAAATAGCAGCCATGTAAAAAACCAAATAGTACAAAGGTCCAGTTTGCCCCATGCCAAATACCTACAACGACAAAATTAATAATTATGGCGGCTATAAGCCCTAACTTCCCATAATCCCTGAAATAGATATTTAATGGAGTGAAAACATATTCGGTTAACCATGAAGTTAAAGACATATGCCATTTGCGCCAGAATTCGGCAATGTTTTGTGCAAAAAACGGATAATCAAAATTCTTGGTAACCCTAAACCCAATTAGTCGTGCTATACCTATAGCCATATCAGAATATCCCGAAAAGTCGGTGTAAATCTGTATTGTGTAAAAGAAAGCGCCTACCAATAAAGTGCTGCCCGGCATGTTTTGGTAATCGTCGAATATGGGATTTACAATTAGAGCGCATTTATCCGCAATGACCATCTTTTTAAATACCCCCCACAAAATTTGTCTCAATCCCTCCCTGGTCTCTATATAGTCAAAAGGTCTTTTCTTTTCTAACTGGGGAATAAAGGATTTTGCATTATCAATGGGCCCTGATAATAAAGTGGGGAAAAAGGATACGTAAGCGAAAAATACAATCCAGTCTGTAGTGGGTTTTATTTTGCCTTTATTAATATCTAATAAGTAACTAATGGTTTTAAACGTGAAATAGCTTATCCCTAAAGGAATGAGAATATTTAAAGTATGAACATTTAAATGAATATTAAACGACTGAAAAGCTTCTTTAAAGGAATCTATAAAGAAGTTAAAATATTTAAAATACGCCAGGGATCCCAGGCCTTGCAGCAATCCAATATAAAGTAGTAATCGTTTGTATCTGGTGTTTTTTGAGATGTAAATTCCCAGGTAAAAGTTTAAAGCAGAGGCGAAAATTAAGAAAGAAAGGAATCGCCAGTCGGACCAGGCATAGAATATATAACTTGCAGCTAAAACAAGAATATTCTGAAGCTTTAAGTTTTTGTTAAATACAAGCCAATAAAGCAGAAAGAATAAAATAAAAAAAACTAAAAATATTTCGGAGTTTAAAAGCATAACTTATCATCTAAAAATACATCCTACGAGTCCTGATCTTGTTTAAATTGCCGTGATTTTTAAGCATCGGCGATGTAGATCAGACTTTAATCTCATTTTCTTTTATCTCAATGCAATCCAACATCTCACCTACATTGTTCCAGCTTTGAATTTCTTTCGAAGTAAACCGGATATTAAAGTGTTTTTCTATAGCTACAACCAGCTGAATGTGGGTTAAAGAATCCCAGTCATCCACATCGTTGGCAGTAGTATCCTCACCAATTACGACCTCATCGTTCTCCAGTGTTTCGGTGAAAATATCATTCACCTGTTTTAGTATTTCATTTCTTCGCATAATTGATTTTGTTTAATTGTGATATGATTTTTTTTCTGTTCGTAGTTAGCCACATTCAATTCCCAATGGCCATTGTTTTCTGTGAATCCCAGATTTGAATAATGATCTTTTACCATCTCATTTTTGGCGGTGGGGATGTATTCGCCTTTAATGCGTGAATACCCATTCTCTTTAGCAACAGATACAATTGTATTGAGTACAAAATTTTCCATCCCCCTTTTTAATACTCTGCAGCTCATTAACCAGGTATTTAAAAAAAGATCGTTATTGTTTTCTTTTTCCAGAATGATTACGCTGATCAGCCCGTTGTCGCCGAATTTGTCTTTAAGGCTAAAGGCCAGGGTGTAGTGGTTTGGCGAAGAAACGAGTTTTTCAATATCCGGCTCTATGTAACGTACTGTTCGGAGATTGAATTGATTAGAACGTTGTGATAACTGCGCTACTCTTGGTGTATTAAATTTATTAAATGGTTCAACCAGCGAAACCATATTCAGGCTCTGAAGGAAATCGTCTTCATTAGTGAATTTTTGCTGAAGAATAGCCCGTTGAGCCTCTACCTGATAAAGCTTGGTTCGTTCTGTGTCTTCATTTGAAAATGAGGTTGTTTCAAAAAGATTCAGGGAATATAAATATTCCAGGTATTCTGCAGGGTCCTCTGGTAGTTCGGGGATGCAAATTTCAGAAATATTCTCACGTACCAGGTTTCTTTCGAAGGGATTATCATCTAAGAATACCATCGAATCAAAGCCTATATTTAAAATGCTTTGTATTTGGCGGATGTTATCCGCTTTGTTTTCCCAGTTGGCTACAAACACAGCAATGTCTTCTAAATGCAGAACCATATCCGGATGCTTTTCAAAAGGTTCTTTGGCAACAGATTCGGTGTTTTTACTACACACCGCCAGAATTATTCCCCTGTTTTTTAACTTTTTTAACCAGTATTGAAATTCGGAAAATGCTTTTCCAATTCCCAGGCTACCAATCTGAATATTCTCCATTCCATCATCTCCGATGATTCCCCCCCAAATGGTGTTGTCCAGATCAAGTACGACGCATTTTTTAATTTTGCCATTTAAAGCACCAATTAAATCCACAGTTTTTGCCGCTATGCTGGGTAATACTTCGATGCTCAGCACCATCTCGGTGTTTATATAAACTGAGGTATGAAAGAAGGTTGATTTCCCGATTTGATTTTGAACAGAGGAAGTATCGCACAAATATAGATTGGGGTCTTTCGCAGCTTCCAGCATAAGCTCATAATTGAGCTTGCGTAACTGAAACAAAAAAGAAGATTCTATTTTATTGGCATAACTTCCAAAGACAGAATCATCGATTTCCGAATAGTTATAATATATTATTTTAGCATTGAGATTGCTTGTTAATGTATAGTTAATGCTTTTTATAAGTTGCAATTCATTGGCTGCTAATAGATGATGTTCGTTTGTGCTTAGCTTATTATACTTGGCCAGTAATTTATGTGAAGATTGAAATATAATTACTATTTCGGGCCCGAATTCATATAGTTCCGAAGCGGGATCATATACCTGCCGCTCTATCTGATTAAAGTCTGCTTCCCAAATTCGCAAATCCAGGCCACTATCAAAGCCCATCCCTCTCAAAGCCTGAGTTAGGAATTGTGTTGACGTATCGCCCAAAACGGCTACTTTAATTGTTTTGAAACTGGAAAAATCCTTTTTTAAATTTTTCTTTAATTGGGAGAAGTCTTTCATAACAAGAGCTTATTAGATTGTATTATATACGGTCAATTAGTTGATGCAGAATATTTTATTGCATAATATTCAGTTGTTTTTTGGTAGCTTTTCCACGGCTTGTCAACTCAATTGATCGCTTGCTGGTACTAATTTAATTCATTTGTTGAACAAAGAAGCAGGCATAATTCAAACTGTATAAGGGGTACAGGAAAGTGTATATAAAATGTGAATTGAGTGTGAATAATTTAGCAGATCAGGCTTGGATTGCTGGAATTGAAATGGATGTTGCCGCCAGGTAAATCAGGGTTGAAGGGATATAAAATTGAATTCGGGAATACTCGATCAGCGGTTTTTATGGCTATCCAGATCGGGCAGACAAAATGGACTTTCAGAATATCCCTTATGGTATCGATTCTGGTATTTATGAGATAAAAAAGAGAATTTTTAAAAGGCCATTTTTTTTCATTTCCTCAAGCAGTATCCGGGGAATTGGACGACAATTACAATTCTTTTGATGTTCTAAGTGCCATTTAACCCGTTCTTTAAATGTAGGATTCTTAGGAATCTTGTTTTTTAAATGCCATTCTTTATTGATTTTCATCGAAATGGGTAATGTTACCTACAATGTCTATAGGGAAATACTGCTTCAGTCTCCAATAGATTTTGTGCGAATCAAGGGCATTTTGAATTATCGATTTGGCCCCAGCAGGTAAGCACAGAATATAAAGAATTTTCAGAAGTATTCCCCTTAAAATTACCTTACCTGTTTTAAAATTTCCCTGTGTGACCGGTAAACATGTTGTTTAAACTGTTCATACCATTTTTTCCAATCTTCTCCCCCCATACTGGAAGTTAAAGACTGTTCGTAGTCTGCAAGAGTATTAAAACCCTCTTCAAAAATCAACCTGTAGGAATCGCCGGTAAAATCACTTAATACGCGGACTGATTCTGTCTTAGGCATGGTGTTTGACTGCAGAGCCTGGTCTAGCAAACTTTTGGCATCTTTAAAATGTCCAAACTTCAAGTGGAAAATATCGCGAACTATATACATGGCATTACTGGTTAAGAGTGAATATCATTTTTCTTTTTTCATTTCGGTACCTGGCATAGCAGGAGCTACCGGAGGTGGAGGAGGAGGCATCATTCCAAGCTGTTGCATCATTTTCATATTATCATAAACTCCCCAATGCTCTACAGCTTTACCATTTTTAAACCGGATAATATCCACACCTTCTGTATTGATTTTTTTATTTGTGGCAGGCATTCCCATAAAAGATCCGGAATTAGTGCCAGTAGAGGTGAAATAGGCTATAACTGTATCGCCGGCAACGGCCATGACATGTATTTTGGTTTTTATATCGGGGAAAGCGGCTTTCTGCATTTTTAACATTTCCTTCACAGCTTGTAATCCTGTTGATTTTATTTCGGGAGGCATTTCCGAATGTGACACAGCATCTGCCGCGATTAAATTGTCGAGCGCATTGGCATCTCCATCATCAAAGGCTTTCATAATCTTAGCGGTCACTTCTTTATTTTTTACCTGAGTTTTGGATTGTTGTGCATATCCCGCGGAAACTGATATAGTTAGCAGGATTAGCATAGGGATTCTTGTTTTCATGAGATGGTTTTTTTAGATGATTAAATCCAAGCTTTGTAACTTAAATTTAAAAACAATACCTCAGATTAGGTGAAGAATCTATAGATTGTAAAGCTGTGAAGATATTTCCCGGACTTTACCTGCATTATTGCTCAAAAGGTGTGGTCTTAGGGAAAGATAAAGGGTATTTCTAAATTCTCAGCTGATTACTTCCTGGCAAAACAGAGTTGTTTGTTCTGATGAACGAACCGATCCCGCTTTTTAAAATAAGATCAGAAAATGCGTCAGGTATTTGCTTTGTCAGTAGCAGGGGATTTTAAATGTCCCGATAACCTTTTCCCGATTTTTAACCAACCCATGTTCATAATGATAAAAGCGAGATAATTCTTTATGCCATTAAATCCGGTATGTTCCAGCAAAAGTTCAGTACCCCCGGATGCAGGGCTTAATGTCCAGATAACTACAGAGTCCAGGGTAGGTTTGTCTGTTGATATGCCCCCTTTCCAGGAATAGCTTAAGCGCCTGAGATAATCAAATTCCAGAACTTCACAATATACAGTTCCATCGAAACCCAATTTTATTTTAGGTCTTGTTTTTAACTGAAATTTGTGTCCTTTAAGGGGCGTGAAATCATTTTCCATGAGCCATTGGGCGATTAGTTCTGTTTTAGTAAGATACTCCCAGACTATTTCCGGTGGTTGAGGGAAGTAAAACTGATGTCGAATATCTCTTTGCATAAAGCCAAACCTTTAGGTTATGACAATGTATGGTTCAGTTTTAAAAAATGCAAATTGTATTAATAGAGAGATAGAGTTTTTCTATTTGCGTGACGATCGCGAGACCACTTTACATTAAGGCTTATCCCGTCCGATAAATCTTTCCTGTCCTAATAAAAAACCAATTGCTTTAGTAACGTTCCTTTCTACACTTTCTTCTGTTTTCAGAAAGGACAGGTACCTTATAATTTCGTGTTGGAGTGATGGCCTGAGATTGTCAAATATTTTCCTGGCCTCTTCATTTTCTTGCAAGGCCTTTAAAAGTTTTGAGTGCATGGGTATTTCTCTTTTAACTTTATCAAAAGCTATTTCAAAGTCTGCATTATCTCCCACATCTTTTTTGGCAGCCTTTCTCATCGGGGTATTTAAGTACAGTCTCCAATGCCCACTATATTTAATAAGGGTTTGAGGAAATTCGTGACCCTCAATTTTTATTTTTACGGGTATTTTGCCCTTGCTTTCTCCTGCTTCAAGGAAAATGAAATTCAGAACATTTTCGGGCAGATAAACAAATGGATTGATTCCTATGATTTCAATCAGAGCGGAGAATTTAATGGTTTTGGTATTGCCCATTTCCATAAAAGCTTTGTCTAAATCCCCAGTAAATAATGTTGTAAAATGTAGCAGAAGGCTCCGGAAAAGTATCCGAGCGATGCAAGAAGGCTCATCTTTTTGAGGTACCAGAAAAAGCTGATTTTCTCCATGCCCATTGCCGCTACACCTGCTGCCGAACCTATAATCAGAATGCTGCCTCCAGTGCCTGCGCAATATGCCAGAAACTCCCAAAAATAATGGTCTGTAGGATATTGGTTTAAATCGTACATGCCTTGAGCTGCAGCCACTAAAGGGACATTATCTATAACCGATGAAAGTAAGCCTATGGAAATAACAATTATGTTGTCGTTATGAAATGTTGCTGTCATCCATTCTGCAAGTTGAGCCAACAAGCCGATTGATTCAAGGGCAGTAATGCTCATAAGGATTCCCAGGAAAAATAAAATAGTAGGTGTATCAATCATGCGAAGGGCATACACCACAGATAAAGTATGTTTGTCTGCGTCGTTTTTCTTTTCGTGAATAATTTCCGTAATGATCCAAAGTATTCCAAGTCCGATTAATATCCCCATAAACGGAGGCAGATGGGTGACTGATTTAAACACCGGAACAAATACCAGGCTTAACACTCCTGCAAAGAAAACTAAAGACTGATGTCTGTTGGAGATCAGCGGCTTCTTTGTGTCTGCTTCAGCCAGGGGGCGTTCAATCCTTCCTTTTAATTTGAAAGAAAGAAAGATCAAAGGGACAACAGTGCACATTAAACTCGGAATAAAGAGTTTAGTCATAATTTTGAATGTTGTTATTTGTCCGCCAATCCAAAGCATGGTTGTGGTAACATCGCCAATAGGTGTCCATGCACCTCCGGCATTTGCAGCCAGCACTATCATGCCGGCAAAAAGCATACGGTCCTTATCGTTTTGCACAAGTTTTCGCAAAAGCGAAATCATTACAATGGTGGTAGTAAGATTATCTAAGATGGATGATAGGAAAAAAGTAATTATGGAGATAATCCACAGCAGTTTCCGGATATCGGTCTGATTTATTTGTTTGGTGATAATGTTAAATCCATCATGCGCATCAATAAGGGTCACAATAGTCATTGCCCCAAGCAGAAAAAACAGAATACTCGAAAGTTCTCCAAGGTGATGACTAAGCTCCTGATTCACAATGTTTTTATCATCCGAAAAAAGGATGTAAAGGGTCCAGCAAAGAACTCCTGTAACCAGGGCAGTGGCGGCTTTGTTTATTTTGATTGAATGCTCAAATGCTATTGCAATATATCCTAAAACAAAAATCAGAATTGCCAGTGCAGCCATATGGTTTTATTAGTTTTCTTTATTGTCTTAAAGCCCGAATAGTGTAGAGCGACGTTAAACGAATGTAAGAGAAAGCAAGAAATAACCTTCTATACATTTCAAAGGTTGAAAAGATTTATCTACAAGGATCCTGTTTGCTGATCTGATAGTGCTTTAGTGATTTTTTCAAACAACCGGTCGCTTATAGATCTTAGTTTTATTTTTAGCTTCTCGAGCTGAACAATCTCTTTGGGATATACGAACCCTGCATCGATAGATTTTATCAAGTGCTGAATTATTGCCTGAAAATCATGCCATTCCCCCAGAAGTTCGGGCAAATCATCGTTCATAGAAAGAGGTTTGTTGAACGTTTCCATAGACAAACTTTTCATGGTGTAATTAAGATTCTTCAATTGTTTGCGAAGTTCGTGAACCTGGTTTGTTTGCTGGGTGCTCTGACTAATGAGTTTTTGTATTGCCCTATTCTTTTGCTCTAAATATTTGTGAGCCTTTTTAATAGTTACCGCAGGAAGGCTGGAAATAATTTTGGGGAAGTTTTTCTTTAATCGGTCTGTATTCTTTTTATTTAAGAGTAAAAAATAGGTTTCCTCTTCCTTTAATCTCATTCTTTTTAAGCCCGTAATGTAATTTTTCAACGAGCTCCCCGGATGATATTTCTTAATCATTTCTTCCTGGAGCTGAAGTTCTCTTACCTTGCCTGCCTGTCGGAAAAGGAGTTTAAAGGGTTTAGCAGTTTTCTTTCGTTTAAAATCAGGAGCGCAAAATTTTATCAAATCAATAAATGCATTTAGCTTTTTAATTTCAATACGCAGTTGATGAAATGTGTCGGACGTATAGGTGTGTATAGGTTTATTTATAAGAGCGGTTATTGAATCTTTCCGGTTTTCCAAATATTTGGTAAGTGCTTTCATAGCTAACAATGGTTTTCAATTTGCCCAATTGAAATCATATCATAAAGGATAAAGCAATTTATTAAACCTGTCTATAAAGAATCCGGCAAAATTCTCCCATTTCGGTAAATCATATTCAGATGTATTTTCCATGATAATGTAGTTCATGGTCATTCAGTTCTTTGGAATCAAGTTGAATAATTAAAAATACTAAAATTAGTGATATTTAAGCCGGATTAAGCTATTGCATTTATTTCAATTCTATAGTCTGCTTCACATTTATTTGTTCCAAAAAGTATTCATCATGAGAAATGACAAGTAATGTTCCCTGGTAATCGTTAGTTGCTGCTGTTAATATTTCTATGTTCTGGATGTCCAGATTGTTAGTTGGTTCATCGAATATAATGATGTCAGGTGCCTGATTGATTATCGTCAGGCAACAAAGCATTAACCGCATTTTTTCACCTCCGCTTAAAGCTTTACAGGGCTTGTCCCAATAGTCTATTGAAAATAAAAATCTCGACAGGCGAATTTTGATTTCATGCTCCAGGAAGGCTGTTGAATTGAATTTTTGCGCTTGTTCGTAAACCGATAAATTATTATCGATTAATGAATAATCCTGATCTATGTAAACAGAATTAGTGACGGCTTTGTGAATAGAGCCATACTGGGGTTTTATTTCGCCCAGGATTATTTTTATCAGAGTGGTTTTACCCGAACCGTTATGCCCTTTGATCGCTATTCTTTCACCACTTGCAATCAGAAAATTTAAAGGCTGTTCCCAAAGCTGTTTCTGTTCGTAGCTGAAGTTTAGGTTTTGTGCTGTAACTAAAATCTTCCCCCGGTGTAAAGCTGAATTGTCAAAGCAAAATTTCATTCTATCCATTTCAGGTGTTTCCTTTCTCAACTGACTCAGTTCCTGAGATATATTGCCCGTTTTTTCGGAGTGAACATCTTTGAGACGGGCGGTGCTCTTTTCCGCATTGTTCTTAAATGTTTTCATTGATATCGTAGGGAGGCCTGCCTTTTCCTGTTTTTTCTTACCACGGGCGTCCAGTTTTTGTTGTTTTTCCGAGGCATCGCGTTCCACCTCTTTGGCCTTCCTCAATGCTTTTTCTTTGCTTTTTATACCCTGAATTAAGGCATTACTTTCGATCATTTTTTGCTCAGTATAAAAACTGTAGTTGCCGCCATAAACGTTAATTCCCCGTTTACTTAATTCGTAAACCGGGTCGAGCATGTTCAGCAATTTTCTATCATGACTTACCACCACCAATGAGCTTGATGTAGTTTGTATGAAATCGTATAATATGCCTCTGCTCTGAGTATCTAGATGATTGCTTGGCTCGTCCATCAAAATTATTTCGGGTTGATGAATGGAAATCCCTGCCAGAAAAATTTTTGTTTTTTGTCCGCCACTCAAGGTTTCCATTTTCTGTGTTAAATCCAGACCACTAAGTTCCCAGTGAGCCAATGCTTCCTTGCATCGTTCTTCAATGGTCCAGTCATCATCAAGCAATAGGAGATTGGTCTCATTTGCCTTGCCATCAAGTATTTCTGTTAAGGCATTTAATTGGTCCTCAACCCTTAATGCGCGCCCTATTGAATAATCATTAAACTGACCGAAAAGCTGGGGAATGTAATAGGGCCTGGTAGCAGTATTAACGGTGCCGCCAGAAGGTTGTAAAATACCCGCAATAATTTTAAGGAGAGTAGATTTTCCTGCTCCATTATTGCCGATTAGAGCTGTTTTGTTCTGTTTATGAATGTTGAGATTTATGTTGTCGAACAAAAAATCTTTGTTAGGATGTATGTAGCTAATATTTTGAAGAATAAGCATGCTTTCTTTCTTTAAAGAGTAAATAATGCAGAGGACCTTTAGAGGTGCTCCATTTATTTTTTGAAAGAAAGTATATCCTACATGAATTCGTCTTTATTATTTGGCCTGCAAATTTAAGGTTTTTTTTATTTGGGCTCCCAGGGTTATCATTTAAAAGTTTCCCGGACGCGTTTATCCGTCCAGGGGCTTAAGCTCTCTGTTGCATAGCGTTTTTATTGTTGTTGTTTGTTAAAACCTATCATCCAGTTGATTCCGAATTTATCTTCAAGCATTCCAAAATAGTCGCCCCAAAACGTGTCGGCTAAAGGCATTCCTACATTTCCCCCTTCCGAAAGCCCGCTAAAAAGTCTGTCTGCGTTTTCTTTATTATCAGTATTTATGGAGATGGAGAAATTATTGCCACGAATATAGGATGGAGCCCATTCTCCGCCTGTATCGCTACCCATCAACATTGTTTCTTTGCTGACAGGTAAACTGATGTGCATAATTTTGTTGCCCATTTCTTCTGACATTGGCAGCATGCCTTCCTGTGGTGGCATATCTTTGAACCTCCCTACATAAGAAAATTCCCCGCCCAATACGGATTTGTAAAAATTAAATGCTTCTTCGCAGTTGCCCTCAAAATTCAGATAAACGTTTACTGTTGTCATGGCGATATTTGAATTAGTTCTTTTATAAGAGTGATTTTATAGTTTTGGTTTTACAAATGACGAACACATTTACTTTCATTTTAAATTTTCCCATACTCTGTCTTTAAATAAGAGATTGTTTCTTCTATCAATTTTTCCAGAGTGTGCGGGTCAATGTCTGAAAGTTTATTGACATAAATACAGGCTTTCCCTATTTTGAACTTGCCTAAGTCTTTTAATAAATGTTCGTGTTGTTTTAGCCCTGTATAGACATAGAGTGAAATTGCAGCTTTGCGCGGTGAAAAGCCCACAAGTGGGGCATCGCCTTCGTGGCCGCTTTGGTATCTGTAATGGTAGCTTCCAAATCCTATGATGCTTGGTCCCCACATTTTGGGCTCGTGTGCGGTAATGTTCTGCATCAGTTTCAATAATTCAAAACTGTCTTTTCGTTTCTGTTCGGTATTAGCAAAAGTGTTGATGAAATCATATACGTCTTCGTTAGTTTCAGCGGTCTTGTTTTTAGCCATTGTTTTATTGGTATCTTAAACTAATTTACACACAAAGTTTAGGGTTTATGATGCAGCGTGTTTATATATTATTAGACTGCAAGAATTGCTTCATGAAGGTAAATTTATGGTTTAGTTTTTAGCGAAAGATTATTCTAAAAATATTGTAAAATAGAAATGGATCGGCAATTCAGTCCGAATTTATAATATTTACAGGCCACGGGGATGAATGGTTAAGGCTAAAAGGTTTCTAAAGCACAGAGATTCTAATTCCTGCCTGTTTCTATTCTTTGTCTTTCCACCCCAGCACGGGGCCGTAACGTTTTATGTTTTTAATGTTGGTTTAATGTTTTGATTTACCCTAAACAGATTATTGGGGTCATATTTATTTTTTATAGATACCAGCCGTTCATAATTATCGCCATAAGTTGCCTTTACACGGTCTTCTCCTTCATCCATCATGAAATTTACATAGGCGCCACCAGCAGAATATGGATGAAGCGCTTCCCAATATTGTTTAGTCCACGAAGTGATTTTTTCTTTATTTGCGGGATCAGGATCAATTCCTACTATTACCATCGCCCAGGTGGCATCGCGAAAATTCCATGCCGTATCCTTTTTATCAACACGGGCAGCAGCGCCATTGATAGGGTACAAGTGCATGGTTGTTAAAGGAGTTGGCATAGTTTTACCGAATGAAATATGCTTTTCAATAGCTTCATCGCTCAGCTCATTCACAAAGTCTGCACGCCAGTACCATTGCAAACCTGCAGGTAATAAACCATCAAAAAGTGTTTGTAAAACGGGTTGTGGCAAGGGGCCGACAAAATCAAGAGCAGGTTCTTTGAAAGCGCGAATGGGTTTAAATACTTCTTCTGCTTTTTCCAATGGACCGGTGTATGACCACACAATTCCGCACATTTTCTTTAGGTGAAGATGCTCGGGGAAAGGGGGGCCGGGAGGAACTGTAAGGAAGGCGAAAAATCCATTCAGGTCGTCAGGCGCGTCTTTTATCAGTTCGCGATACCATTTCATAACGTCTTCGGATTCGTCCAGCTCCCATAACATCGGACCGCCATATAGCATATCTATCGGGTGCAACTTAAAGGTGAAGGCCGTAATTACTCCGAAGTTTCCGCCACCACCCCTTACAGCCCAATATAAATCCTGATTTTGATTTTCATTTGCTGTTATAAAACTTCCGTCGGCCAATACCATATCGACTGACAGCAGGTTATCAATGGTCAGGCCGCATTTTCGGGTAAGATAGCCAAGCCCACCCCCGGTTGTCAATCCTCCCACACCTGTAGTAGAAATAATTCCGCTTGGCGTAGCCATCCCAAATACATGAGTTGCATGGTCAATATCACCCCATAAACATCCTCCGCCGGCCACGACTGTTTTTGACGCCGGGTCAACACGAGTGTATTTGATAAGAGAAAGGTCAATTACTAATCCGTCATCACAAATCCCTAATCCACCGGCATTGTGTCCTCCGCTGCGTATGGAAAGAAGAATATTATTTTCCCTCGCAAAATTTACCGACCGTATCACATCCGCCACATCTGCACATCGCACAATCATGCGCGGGCGTTTGTCGATCATGGCATTATAAACTTTGCGGGCATCGTCATAACCTTCATCCTGCGGTTGTATTAAACCGCCTCTTAATGTCGCCCTGAATTCCTGAATAGAAGTTTCGTTAAGCATGACAGATTTTTTTGGATTATAAATTACCAGGGAATATTCCTTTTGAATTGATGATGAAAAACATCATCAATTCATTATACTAAAGATAAAGTAATTACCATGAAAATTTAAATATGGCATGTTACCATTTTTTGTGAAAAAAATTCACAAAAGTGGATCTGAGTCCAAATTACCGTCATTTTATTTCACTCCAATCGCTGTCTGCAAATTAAACCCTTAGTGAGCCACGGAAACCTCTGGCTGCATAGTAAGATTCTGCACCGTTGTGATACAGGAAGACATTGTTGTAGCGGCGATCACAGAAAACGGCTCCACCCAGTTCTCTGATATTGGTCGGTGTTTGCACCCAGCTCGATGTTTTCTTATCGAACTCTCCAAATTTCTGCAGTTCCCGGTATTGTTCTTCTGTTAAAAGTTTAATGCCCATAGCATCGGCCATATCAACAGCGCTATTTTCTGGTTTATATTCTTTCCTTGATTCCAGAGCCTCCCGGTCGTAACAAAGACTTCTCCGGCCTTTGGGGCTTTCTGCTGAACAATCGTAAAAAATATATTCGCCCGACTTTGTATCATAACCAACAACATCTGGCTCACCGCCGCTTATTTCCATTTCGTTGAGTGACCACAGCTTTTCTCCCGAATGTTTAGAATCCAGTTTTGCTTGTACTTTATCCCATTCGATGCCTTTGTGGCGGTTCGTGTTTTTCTCAAAACGGGCTTTCAATACTCTGAGAAGATCTTCACGTTGATCTGGTAACAAGTCTTTTTTATTGCTATTCATGTTGCTCATAATTTTCTGTTATTGGTAGAACAGGTTCATCGGATATGGATTGGTTAAGTTTTTTCCGAACCCGAAAGCCAATGTCTTGATTTTTGACTAATTATTTCTTATCGAAAGTATTAATCATTTAATCCCTTTCCATTAAGAATTTGCGGCATACATTTTTCAATCCTCGACTCCCGGGTTTTGGATTGTTTGGGTGCAGAAAAGTGGAGAATATATGCCCTTTGCCGTCCCGGCGTCAATGCCTCAAACGCAGTTTTCAAAATAGGGATTTCATCTAATTTGTTTTGAAACTCATCTGGAACAATGAACTCGGCAGTTTTTTTTAGATCTACTTTCAAACCGGCTTTTTCCACTTCAATAGCTTCATAGATATAGGCTTTAAGGATAGCTTCCATCTCTGTTATTTGCTGAATACTTGTGAACCGAATCTGGCGAGCCGCCTGCACATTCTCCGTTTGTTGTATTAGAATGCCATTGGCATCATTTAACAAGGCACCTTTGAAAAACAGAAACGCACAGTATTCTTTAAACACGTGGATCAATACGATGTTACTTTTTTGGACCTCCCGCCCGGTCGACCCGGTCGGACGGATATAGCAGGGAACACCCCATTTTAATTCTTCAGTTAGCTGACAGTCAAGAGCGATCGTTCTCAATTTTTTGATTTCTTCCTGCCACTTGTTGGCTTTATTAAAATAAAAATCAACCTTAGGGTTCATGCTATTCAATTTATTGATAATGAACTGATTTTTCTATCAGATGGCCTGAAATACCAGGATACTACAGTGAGAATGAGTAGTAATACCGGCCCAAAATATTCTTTGGCGCCATCTCCGCTGGGCAAGGTGAGAAAAGATGGCTCCCGACATCGCAAAAAGAAAGCCTGCATAAGCCCATTCCTTTAATAAAGGAAATTTAGGACTAAGCACTGTTACCACTCCCAAAATCTTCCAGATACCTATTATTACCAGAAGGTAGCCGGGATAACCCAAATGCGTAAACATATCTGCCTCTTCTTTCATTTTTAATACCTGCACAATTCCGGTTGATAGCATTCCTAAGGCCAGCCAGACAGTAGCAATCCAATACCCGCCTGAACGGATCCTCCGGGCAGGGATGATTTTATTTCTCTTTGTCATAATGCATTAATTAATTTGCTTACAATATCTTGCAAGCGGTTATGTGCCATATTTATGCCTTGAGCAAAGGGGAGCTTCAGCATTTGGTCTCTGAGTGCAACTGATCTATATACTATATGCATAGTAAGTTTGCTGGTGTCGTCAGTAAGTTTTTCAAATTCCAGGAACTCAAGCTGGATTTCAAAAGGCGTATTCTCCATTTCAAATGTACGCGTGATTTTTTGGTTGGGGCTAAACTCATGAATTACGCCGTTAAATCCATGTTTAGTTCCTTTAGGATCGGTTGTTTCAAATTGCCAGCTGCCGTGCTTTTTATTTTCGAGTTTCAGCACTTTCGTTCCCATCCATTGTTCAACAATTTCGGGATCTGTATAGGCTTTAAAAAGTAATTCCAATGGCAAATCAAATTCCCTTGTAACCAGCAATTCCTGTTTGCCGTCTTCAGCATTGATTTTTGTTTTTGGCTCCATAGATTTTATTTTTTTGATTGATAGTTCTTCATGATCGATTCCAACTTATTAAATCGATCATCCCACATTTGGCGGAATGGTTCGATAAAGTCAGCTATTTCTTTCATCTTTTTGGGATTTAAGTGATAGTGGATTTCCCTGCCGTTTTGCTCTTGTTTGAGCAATTCGCACTCGGTGAGTATTTGAAGGTGCTTTGAAACTGTAGGTCTTGCTGTGTCAAAATTTGATGCGATTGCACCCGCCGTCATGGATTGTGAAGCTACCAATACAAGTATAGCCCTTCTTGTAGGGTCTGCGATGGCTTGAAATACGTCTCGTCTTAAATTCATTGCGTAGCTATTTGACTACAAATATAGATGTAGCTATTTGACTACGCAAATTTTTCTGTGTTTTCTGGATGGGGGAGGTTTGAGTGGTTTTCTAAATTCAGAAATGGTAAATGCTTTTTATTCTTTTAATAGCTTTTCTACCTCGTCTTGCAGTATTGGTAGGTGCCTATTATGGTATGAAAGGACTGATTGATGTGTTGCTTTTAAATCCTATGATTGTTTAACCAGTCACAAGTATGCCACACACAGGCAGCCCTGCATACTTGCGCCAAATCACGGGCGGGCTTTTCAGCACAAATGTTTATTTGGCACACTGAAACTTCCTGTAACCACAAAACCGTCTATGGAAAATGAAACCCCGCCTATTGCGAATGTGCCGGTATGCACAGTCATGTTAAACGGTCTTAACCTGATTTGCAATTTCAAGAACATGTTCCTCATCAGTGCCGCAACATCCACCAAAAACATTTAGCTGATTAAATGTATGTTTTAGACTTTTATGCTCATTACCTAATTCCTGCGGATTGCCTCTATCTAATTCTGTAGCCTCGTCCAGCTCAGCATGGCTTTTGCAAGACGCATTAGCCCTGATTCCTTTTATGCGCTTTGTCCAATGCTCATTTTGCCCCCCGAGTAATTCATTTTTAAAGTGGGTGGGATGTGCACAGTTAATCATAAAATAAAGAGGAGGCTCTTTTACGTCTTTATCAACTTGCTCAATAGCTTCCTTTAAACTCATTCCTGTAGGGAGTTTGCCGTTGGTTTCAACGGTAAAGGAAATCACTACAGGAAGGTTAACAGCACCCGCTGCACGGGCAATGCCAACAGCTTCTTCTACATAATTCATAGTAATGGCCGAAATCATGTCAACAGGTGTATGACTAAAAGCCTCTATTTGCTCTGAATGATACTTTTGAGCTTCTTCAACAGTCATTATAGTTTCAGGTTTATAGCCATCACCACGAGGGCCTACACAACCACTGATAATAATTGTATTTAATTCATCTCGAAATTCACTTTTTAAATCAACCAGGAGTTGAACAGCCTTTTCATTAATCTTCGATACTGCAGATTTTGGATACCCAATTTTTTCAATCCAATCAGGGTTGGCCCGCCAGGTTGGACTTTCCAAGATAAAACCTGCTTTAAAATCTTTTGCAATTTTCAAGTATCGTTTATAATAATTCCTAATAGCGTTACATCCTTTCTCGTCTTTCAGTAAATCAAAGGCTGCAAAATAAGGAAGTTCAAAGCCTTCCAGGAAAATCAAAGTCGTTTCAAGTCCACCATCGGTTAAGAATAAGTCGGCAGATTCGTTTGGTAAAATTGTTTTACTTTTTGTCATAGTGAAAGCTTTTGATCGTGCATAACGTTGGGCATTGGCGTTGTTGCGTAAATAGAATTCCGTCAGCCGAATATAGCACAAAAGCTCAATAGTATTAATACGGTTGAGCTTTTGTGCGTCAGCCGCCATAACGCCAATACAAGGTTAGCGGCTGCCTTTTTGCTGTCCGTTTCAGCTTAGCAGCTTAAGTTTTCACCAAAACAGATTAAATTAATATTTTCTATCTTTCATTCTTCAAATTAGAAAAATCCACAGGTTGACCTTTGCTTATTTTACTTCGCTATATCCTTCCAAAAGCAGCGATTTGTTTCTCTCTAAATAGGCTTTCAGCGATTCCGGCTGGATTCCAAAACCTGCGGCTTCCTGAGGATCAACTTTATAACCTTCAACTTCTTGCCACAAATAGCTTTGAGCCGCCAATTCGTGAAATCCGAATTCTACAGCTTCTTCAATGGTTATTGTCTTTTCGTCAAATTGTTTACCGGTAACTGTTGAAAGAATCTCCGCTATTTCTGACAGTGTCAGTTTATCACCGGCAACAGCAAATTCCTTCTTGTTGAATTTTTCAGGTTGTGCAAATGCTTCAGCGGCAAAACGACCAATATCAGCTGGGGAAATCCAATCTAATTTTGTTTCAGGACCGATTAGAGTGTACAGCTTGCCTTGTGCCAGGGTGGGGAACATCACTTCACTCTTAGATGGGAGCAAATTCTCCATAATTAAAGGCGGCTTGATGATTGTCCAATAAGAAAAACCTGCTTATTTAACAATTTTGATGGCTGCCGCTTTTTCTTCCCAGTAAGTAGGTTCCCATCTGCCTTTATTCCAATCCACAAAGTTTTCGTGTTCACCTGCACGGGCGACAGATGTATGCACAATCTGCTCTATTCCTGCTGTCTTTGCTGCTGCCACCAAATTTTTTGCGTGTTGGGTTTCCTCTCCCTTATTTCCCGGATGAGAACCCATTTGTAAAGAGAATATCCCCGTGGCGCCTTTCGCAGCCTCGGTTAAACTTTTTACATCATCAAAAGATGCTTCTACTACCTCTATATTCTTCGCAGCCAAGGCCTTTGCTGCTTCACTGTTTTTATTTCGTACAATAGCTCTTACAGCTATATTTTTAGCTAATAGCGCATCCACTACGGCTCCTCCTTGTGTACCAGCAGCACCAGCTACCAGTATCAATTGTTTCTTATTCATATCGCTTTAAATATTTTGTAAATTTACGCTTCGATTGGTTTACAAACCATACCAGTTACCTAAAGGATGCCAGATATACAAAATGCCAAAATAACTGTTGAACAACAAATCCGACACTTACAAGACACCTTGTATGTGATAAACGGAAAGGGGAAATTGCCGATATTAGTAGCTGTTCACGAGGGTAACAGCCGGTTCCGTGACATCCAGCGAAGTGTTAATGGTATTACCAGTAAAGTTTTATCCAAAGAACTCAAGGAACTGGAGCTGAATAAGCTTGTCGTACGAAAAGTATATGACAGTTCTCCTCCAATCGTGGAATATACTACTTCTGATTATTGTGATACTTTGCAAAAAATGGTAGCGGAAATGATTGATTGGGGCAAAAATCACCGCGATAAGATTCGGGAGGAATGAGGTATTGCCTTAGAATTTAAACTGCACCGAAAAAAATTAGAATGTAAAAGTAGAAAAGGAACGAGATTCACCTCACCCGGGACTAACTTAAACCAGATGTTAGGAGGCGTTTCTGTCAGCCCTTGAAGCAATGATATTTGTCCTCGTCAACAGTTTTCAAAAAGTCGCTTAATTGTCTAACGAACGGTTTAGGCTCATAAGCGCACCACTTTTGCTTGCACGTTTCCAATAAATTTTCCAAATGTTTTGCTCTTAACAAATGTCGCCTTAGCATATCCGGTCGTCATAATTTCTTTAGGGTTCTGCCAAATGGGTCTAATTTCGTTTAATATTACACATTGGTCATCTAATTCGTAACCGATGTCGAGTTGATGTCTAATTTCCGGTCGAGGCCTAGCCGAAGCCATGTAATTCTCCATAGCGGTAGGCATTCTCTAGTCGCCATGTTTATAATTTAAGCCTCTTCTCGCGTTAGGGCGTATTTCCGAATAACCTTTTCGATTCGTGATTTTGTTAATTTCAATTCCAGTAAGATTAGAAACAAATAAGCGGAGAAAATAATTATTACCGTCAAAAAGTTGTCGAAAGAAGTCCTACCAGCTATTAAAAAAGCAAGATTTAGCAACAAGCCTACGGAAAATAATCCAAACACTACAGTTGCCAAAAATGAGAGGCGAACTTTATAATAGGTTTGATCGGTATTCTTTGGGAAGTTTATTATCAATTTTGGAAGCACTCTCTCAAATGAAGTTCTCAGCCGCGTGAATTTGAGGTCTTTTTTTCCTTCAAGTCCTAGAAAATACTTTAGGTGCGGGTTATTTTATCTTTTCATAATATTGGTTTAGGTTTTCACAAAGTACTATTTCACCAGCGGTGGGTGTTGTCACCAACCGCTCTTCGACTTACCACCAAGTCTGTTACTTAACACCGACCACAGGGGTAACCGACCACTGGGGAAAAAGGCAAATGAGCTATTAACCTAAAACGGGTATCCGATAGCCAGGTTAAATACCAGGTTTTCCCTTCTCCAATCTGGGTTGGCAAATTTTATATCTTTAAAAACCCAGCGTTCGCCTTGGGGTAGCCATGGTTTGCGCAGGGGCATAGCAAGATCGGTTCTCAGAACGAAAAATGTCAGGTCAAAACGTAATCCTACGCCGGTTCCAACGGCTAACTCTTTCAGAAAGTCTTTACTGAATTTAGCGCCGGGCATATCTCCATACTTAGTTTTTTCATCCATGAGCCAGATATTACCTGCATCCAGAAACACTGCGCCGCGCATAATCTCATTTATTTTGGGCCGGTATTCGGTGTTTATTTCGAGCTTGATGTCGCCGGTTCTGTCTGCTGCTATAGATGTGGTACCTACGGCCTCATCGGGAAGATAAGAACCCGGACCTATAGAACGAGCTCTGAAAGCTCTTAAACTGTTCGTCCCACCAATAAAAAACTGTTTTATAAAGGGGAGAGAAGCAGAATTTCCATAAGGAACGCCGATCCCGGCAATTATTCTGCTGGCTATTTGCGAACCAAAGCCTAAGTTAAAGTAGTGCCTGAAATCATTTTCTAAACGTGCGTACTGAGAAAATACCGTTCCGAAAACTTCTTTCTCCCGTCCTTTATCAACATTGGCGCCGGTTGCTAATCCTAAAATTGTACCCGCTACCTCAATATTTCCGTTATAATAAAACGTGTTGGTCTTTCGGGTTTCACTGGTGTTGGTAAATAAGAAATTGTAACTCGGACCTATAATAAATTGGTCTTCGATGGCTCTTTGCAAACTAATATTTGTGTTTATCAAACTCCTGTAGGCATTAGTTACATTTAAGGCTTTTACATAAGTTGCCGAAAGTAAGTTTAACTGATGTTCCCTTTTGATATTATCTTTCCAGTTGTAACCAAAAGATGTTCTGAATGAGTTTAAGGTATAGCTTTCATACCTGTTTAACAGGTCCGCGCCTAATGTTATTTTTGTATGCGGAATAAAGGCACTGTTTGATTTGAGACCTATAGGAGCAATAAACCTGGGAATATTCAGACTGGCTTCGGCGCCTAAGCGAAAAATATTATTGCCTTTATTGATTCCTGAGACCTGAATATCTGTTCCGCCATACGCGCTAAGCGTTAAAAGTTCTGCTCCGCGGAAAGCGTTCCTGTTTCTCCAGCTCAGTGTGACTTCGGTCCCGGTAAAATTGGCCGACGTTGTGCGTCCGGTTAATTCGGCACGCAGAGATTTTTTTGGATAGGGAGTTAAATAATAGTACGTGTCAAGTGAATTATCTCCGCTTGCAGGAGTTTCTACAAATTCGTTTTTTACAAATTTAAACGTGCCTAAACTCATTAACCTGTTTAGCGACATGTTATGGTCGGTGCGGTTATACAAATCACCTTTATTAAAGAACATAGTCCGTTCAAAAACCTGCGGCTTAAACGTGCTGGAGCTGTCTATTACGTAAAAGTCGCGATGTTTTATGCCTTCGGTGATACTGGTAGAGTCTTTAGAAACATCGTAATTTGAATAAACGAAAATGTCGTTAATGCTGTAAATCTGCAGAGCCTTAAGCGGGGTACTGGTTTTTACATTCACAATTAAATCAACTTTGTGCTCATTGTTGGTGCTGTCTACCTGTACAATAATATTCTCCGGACTGAAATAGTAAAAACCCTGTTCCTTCAATCGTGTATCAATACGTTCGCGCTCTCTTTTGATCACATCCAGATCATAGCCGTCGCCTGGTTTAAGAAAGCTTCGTGGAGAGCTTGCATTCACTGCTTTCCCCAAATCCGAACTGTCGGTAGTAAATACCACAGTATTTATCATGTATTGAGGACCGGTAGTTGTTTTGAAAGTTAAGCGGGCACGTTTTCTTCGCAGGGTGGTGTCGGGTGTTACCCCCGAGCGGAAGTACCCCCGATTCTCTAAACGGTTAAGCACCAGGGTGCGGTTGTATTCAACCTTGACACTGCTGAACAGTACAGGAGGCTGACCAAATTTGTTGCGAATTTTATTGCCTATGCCGCCTTCTTTTTTAGGGTTACCCCAAAAGTTATAGATCCAAAGTTTAAAAGGCATACCCAGGAATCTTGAATTAGGTTTTGGACGCAATACTCCTTCCAATTCGCTGGCAAGTGCCTTGGTTTCTTTCCGCCTTGTATTATCACCGTCTTCTATTCGAACATTTCCGCCTAAATATAAATAGTCGCCCTCGGGTACAGTTTTAACTGCACTGCAGGATGCAAGTACGAACGCCGTAAAAATTAATAAATGTTTGATGATATCTGCCTTCATTTTGTAGCTTCCTTTTCGGCTGTTTTCTGCGCTTCTCTAAGCTGCTTGTCTTCTTTGGTTCTGCTTTTAAAAATTTCCTGAAACTTGTTGTAGTCCATATTTAAAATAAAACTCAAGCCGGTTTCAATAACCTGTCCTTCTACCGCAACAAGATATTGGTCTTTTCTATAGGCACGAAGCAGATACCGACCGTCTTTCGATAACTGGTAATCAACCGCAATATCGCCGGCTATATTATTGGTACGCTGTCCGGCGCGCTGTGGCCCTTCGAGCTCGAAATTACTGCCGATAGAAACTTTTAAACGGTCGTTTAACAGGCGTTTCGATGCAGCCACATTCAGATCGGTACGGTTTTTCAATTCACCGCTTGTGTAATCATCTGTAGCTTCCAGGTTAAAGCTCAGGTCTACTCCACCTATCAATCCTCCCGCAAGGTTATTCAATTGCTCTGTCAGCAGCTTACTTACGCTTTGTCTTGCCAAAGATTCGGCACTGGTTCCACCTGCATTGCTCTCGAAAGGATTTTCAGCTACGAAACGGTTAAGCAAAACCAGAGCAAAAGCTTGCTTGTTTAATTCAGAGGGTTCCTCTCTTAACTGATCTAAACGGGTGTTTACCGTCGAAATAACATCTCCGGAAACAAAGTAATTTCCTTCAGGCAATTCAATGTCGAAAGAGATTTGCGGTTTCATCAATTCGCCTTTAAGTTTAAGCAAGAGTTGAAAAGGCAGGCGTTGTTTGTAGGTGTTTAACGTAGCCTGACTGGCCCCTGCCAGTTGAGACTGTACCAGATCTATCGGAGCGGTTTCCGCAACATAAATTGCTGTTACATCCATGTCGCCGCTGGTAGGTTCACCATTCCATGTGATTGTGCTGCCCTTTTGTATATCAAATTTTCTTTTGATGAAATTAAACGATAGTTCGTAAGCGCCTTCCTCCAATATATAATTTCCTATTAAGGTAACTTTACCGCTTGGGTCAATACCGCCGGTAAGCTGTGCCTGTCCTTTAACCTTAATGAAGTCGCCGTTTCCCTGGTCAACGATCAGGTTAAATTCAGCTTCCTTTGATATTTCGATTGTCGAGGCAACATTATATCCGGTTAAAGGAGCCGTATTCAAGGAGTCAAGACCGGTAGTAAAAACTGTTGATACTTCAGGGTCGTCCATATCCACAAACTCTACAATTCCTTCGCGTTCTACAACTCCCGGATTGGTCTGCGGAAGCAGGACCGTAAGTCTCGTGTTGTCCAGAACTTTCAGATCAGCGTCAACCTCGGGATTGATCATGCTGCCACGAATCCGGATGCGGCTGTCAACAAATAACTGGCCGTAATAAAGCTCGTTGTCTTTAGCTGTTGAGTTCAGCACCTGGAAATTGTCACTGTTTACGTCGAGATTAAAATTATAGTCAAGGAAATTTTTGGTGTAAACCATCCCGTCAATATTGGCAGTATTTCCTGCAGAGTCCAGCAAAGTGAAGTTGTTGAAATTTATGCCCGAATCATTAAAACTGATTCGTTCATCATCTACCCGGTAAAGCGAATTGAACATGCCAATTCTAAAAGCGGCATCATTGAAGTTCACGTCGCCGTTAATTCTTGGCGCTTCCGCCGTACCTGTAATTGCCAGACGGCCGCTTAAATTTCCGCTTGCATCTTTCATGTTACCCATGGTAAACCCCTGGATACTTTGAAGGTTGAGAGTGCCGATATCCAGTGTCATATCAAAACTGCTGTTATTGATATAGTAATACCCATTCATGTTTACCTGATTCCCTTTTCCGGTGATTCCTATATTGGCTGCCAGAGTGTTTGCCCGTTCATTATTAACTTTCATGGCGATGTTTCCTATCGTATCCCCGCGGAAGTTAAAATCGCTTACCGTTAAATCGGAAGTGAAAATAGGGGAGGTCTGGAAATTGCGAATCAATGCATTGCCGTTGATGGTTCCGCCGGCGAGCAATGAATCCTTTCTAGCCATCTCTGTAAGGGTTTCAATCCTGAAGTTTTTAAAATCAACCGACATAGGATTGTTTAGTCCCATGGGTTGTGAGTTGATACTGATCAGCTGATTGCTGTTACTAAGCGTAAAGTTCCGTGCCAGAATCCCACTGCTTCCGAATTGAATAGCATTGTTCTGTCCGACGATCCATGGATCGTAATTCAAAATCAACCCGTCAGGCAAAAGGCTGAATTCGAAGTTTGCCTTCATCGCCCGCAGATTCCCAGCGATACGGTAACGCTGGCGGTTTCTTGCGTCCTTAACCTGAAAGTCGGTGGATATAATATTATTCTGAATGGTCCCGGTAAGACTTGTGTTTAGAATTTGAAACTGTGCGCTGCCGAATTTGTTAAGCGCGACGGAATAAGTAAGGGTATTTCCGTTTGCGTCAGGACTAATATTAAAAGCCAGATTATTCAGATCGTAAGTTCCGTAAACCAGGCGGGGAGCCGTGCCATTAACTGTTAATGCTCCTGTTTGATTGTTGAAATTTCCGGCCAGAGAAATGGTAGACATTTCCTTTATTTCGGGAACGAATTGCTGCACCAGGGGATTGTTTTCCAGCCGGGCATCAAATTTCATATATTGAGCCGGGCCACTCGCTCGGGTGATAACGGTGGCTCCGTTTGGATTGTAATAGCGGTTTAATGTCGACTGTATAGCCGGGCCGATCTCTGTAAGCTTATATTTCCCCGAAGCATTTGCGCTTAAAAATTCCGAGCGTACCTTCAGCGTATTACTGTCTGCATTGGCTGTCGAAACTGCGCTAACCGAATCCAGATCGATGCGTTTACCCTGGGTCACCATTAAAGCGTTGGTAAGCAATATTTCTCCGTTTAAATAATCAGGATCGGCGGTTTCTAAATCGGCAACTATTTTTCCGCGAAAGCGGAAATCATCTGGTGAAAAATGCAGTTTTTGAAGGTTCAGGCTGTCTATATCCAGGGTAGCCTGAATTTTTGGATACTTGTTTCTGAAGTTTGCTCTGGCGTTTAAATCGAAATCGATATTAGGGTCCGTCATAAACGCTTTTGCCGTTATCGCCCCGTTCTTCGCATTAGCGCTTAATGTTAAGTTGCGGTAATTGTATTTATTATACTCGGCGCGGATAACTTTTCCGTTCACGGTTCCGCTGAAGGTTTTCGCGTCCATACCGCTGCCGTTAACATTCATCCCCATTGTTATCCTTCCGATGGTGGCTTCCTGTTTAATCATCCGGCCAACATTAAAATTATAGGTATTGATGCGGGCATTATATGCCGGAACTTTGCCAAAGCTGAATGTGCCAATAGTTTTAGCACTTCCGAAACTGGAGTTCAGGTTAAGGTTTGTGCTGAACCGGGTCATGCTGCCCTTAAAGGTTCCGTTCATGCTTAGGGCTTCAGGTATTCTGATATTTGACGGAATGGTTCCGGCCGGTACGAATGAATAAATATCGGAACTTCGGGTCGTAAATCGGTCAATATCCAGGTCGAAGTATGCTTTATTCATATCCGGAAGGCCTGTTATTCTGCCTGAGGCCCTAAGGTTGGTATTTCGGTAGCCCGATACTTCCAGCCCTGAGATCGACAGGTTTTTAACCTGTCCGTTTACACTCCCGTTAATGTGCAGCACCTCAGCAGAGTTGCTTTTGAATGGTTCCGTAGAAGCCAGATCGGGCATAAAGACTAACACATCCCTGAGGCCAAGGCGGGTATTGTCTAAATCGGCATCGATCCGTAAATCACCGGGATTTTTGCTAATATCTTCGATCGAAGAATACGCCAGTTTGATGTCGTTCCTGATTAATGTTTTATCTGTTTCGAGATACAGATCTTCAAGGGTTGTTTTATTATTTCCGTAAAAGAAAGTGGTTCTTAAGCGGCGCAATTGAAACCCGCTTTTTTCTGTGAAATTGCCGGAGTTTATTTTACCTGAAATAGTATCTTTCGCAAACAGGAAATTATTGGCATCAAGGTTAAGGTTCTTAATATCCAGGTGTCCGTAATCCATTCCCCGTCTTTGCACAGGAAGGTTTTGGTCATTATACCGAAGCTGAGTGTTGGTAAGCTGAATATCATCTGCGCTAAAACCCCAGAACGTAGCCACGGCTTCAGCTTTTTCTTTCACCTCTTTCACAACTACCTGAGCCTGAGGTTTGGTGCCGAGAGTAATATTGAACATCGAATTATCGAGCTTAATGCTTTTTAAATCAATATTCTGTTTTTTCATATCCAGTTTATCCGACTCGATGTCAAGATTGCCGATGTCCATATCAGCGTTTAATGCAGAAACATCATTTCGATACTTAACTTTTACACGGTCGATTTCTGCAGCGCCAAGAACAAGATCTAAATCAAGGGGAGTAGCTGCCTCCACCATATCTTTTTGTTTCGAGTCGCTTTTTATAGCTGGTTTACTCTGGATAATTACCGCATTAACTCCCGAAAGTTTAAACTTCGGAATGTTGAACCGCATTTTTTCCATGTCGAACTCTTTAACACGGGTATCAAAATGCGACAGGTAAAGGCTTACATCGTTTGCGGTAGGTGCATCCTGATACTTTAAGCGGATTCTGTCCAGGTTGATTTTATCAACAGAAAATTTCATTGCAGCAGCAGTTGTATCCACTGGCTGCGGAGAAGCCGCTTGCGTGGCGAAGGCTTTTACAATATAATCAAAGTTGAAAACACTGTCGGCGCCGCGATTCACGTTTAGCGTAACTCCGCGTAAATCTATTTCGTTTATTTCTACGGTATTCTTTAAAAGTTTCAGAAGGCTGATGTCAACTTTTAGAGTATCGCCCGCAAGAAGGGTGTCTCCTTTTTGATCTTCAAAATAAACATCCTCCAGAACCACCAGTTTGGGCAGGTTCAAACTCAGTCGTTTAACTTCAACTTTAGTCCCCAGTTTCCCTTCCAGATAATTTACTGCTTTGCCCCGGGCAAAATTCTGTACTGCCGGTACTCTGATTAATATAAAAATCAGTATAAAAAGCAATATTATAAAGCCAATGATACCCAGCAGAATTTTTAATGATATAGTACCGAATCTTCCCAAATCTAGTATTGCTTATTACTCTATAATTTCAAAAGGCTGTAAATGTTTCAGATAAGGCTATTTTTACTCAGAAAGGTTTATTAAGCTTTTTATGTTCGGGAATGTTGAATTTCAGAAGACGAATTTTAATAGCAGGATTTTACTATTTTGCAGACAGTATACTCAGTACCATGAACAAACTCAATACAACATTCTTATCTCTGTTTTTTTCTATTTATCTAAACTGCGCTTTCGCACAAACTCAATTGCAAACGGCACCGCCTGCCTCCGCCCGGGTAAGTGCCGACAGATTACAGCGTATTGATAACCTGATTCAAAATAATGTAGATAAGCAACTTATTAGCGGTGCAATCGGTCTTATAGCCCGGGATGGCAAAATAGTTTATAACAAAGCTTTTGGTTATAGCGATATCGAGGCCAAAACGGCTTTACGTACAAATGATATCTTCAGAATCGCATCCCAAACCAAAGCAATTACCAGCGTGGCCGTGATGATGCTTTTTGAAGAAGGAAAGTTCTTATTAGACGACCCGATTTCAAAATACATACCTGCCTTTGCCCGGCCTAAGGTCCTTGATAAATTTAATCCTGCCGATTCAAGTTTTACTACGATACCCGCAAAACGTGAAATTACTATCAGGGATTTGCTGACCCATACCTCCGGCATAGATTATGCGGTTATTGGCACAGCGAATATGAAAGCCATTTATGCAAAGTCCGGTATTCCTCCTGGGTTTGGCAGTGCAGGCATCTTACTTAAAACGGAGATCGAGAAACTGGGTGCGCTTCCCCTGGTACATCAACCGGGAGAGAGGTTTACTTATGGTTTGAATACCGATGTTTTAGGGTATCTGGTGGAGGTCGCTTCGGGCATGAGCCTCGACAGGTTTTTCGCAGAACGCATTTTTAAGCCTTTAGGGATGAACGACACATATTTCTATCTGCCAGTATCTAAATATTCGAGACTGGTCCCGATTTATACTTTTGACAATCAAAACCACCTGGAAAAATACCTGCGCAACGGAGTGATAACGGCCGACTATCCTAAAAGTAAAGGAACGTATTTTTCGGGAGGCGCCGGTTTAAGTTCTACCATTTATGATTATGCCGTTTTTCTCCAAATGCTGCTAAATAAAGGTACTTATAAGGGAACCCGCCTTTTATCGCGCCGCTCTGTCGATCTTATGACCATGAACCAGATTGGAGATTTAAACGTGAGGACAGATAAGTTCGGCCTGGGTTTCCAGATTACTTCAAAAGAAGGTATGGCGAAGTTAGGTGTCACCGAAGGGACTTTCGCATGGGGTGGTTATTTCGGGACGACATATTGGGTGGATCCCGCAGAGAAAATCGTTGGATTGATCTTTATTCAGCAATCACCTTTACGCAGCGATATTCACGATAAGTTCAAAGCGCTGGTGTACCAGAGTTTAACTGATTAAAGTACAGAATAGAATTTATCAGACTTACATGGTTATTTTCCCTTCTCCATTGGGGATTAAATTTTCTGACACCATTTCAAAATCAAGTTAATAATCGCAGTTTTGCGGATATTTTAACACCCGATGGAATGCCGAAAGAAACTGAAGCCGGTAATGTTTGTAGGAACAGCTTCAGACGTAGGCAAAAGCATAATCACCGCAGGCTTTTGCAGGATATTTAAACAGGACGGATATGCTCCTGCCCCGTTCAAGGCACAAAATATGTCGCTGAACAGTTATGCAACGCCAGAAGGTTTAGAAATCGGTCGTGCGCAGGCTGTACAGGCAGAAGCAGCCGGAATTCCCTGCCATACGGATATGAATCCCGTTCTTTTGAAGCCGACCTCCGATAAAACTTCACAGGTAATATTAAACGGAAAACCTCTGGGCAATATGTCGGCCAAAGATTATTTTGCCTCATCTAACCGGCATAACCTTTTTCCCGAAGTTTGTGCTGCATTCCATCGTTTAAACCAACGTTTTTCCCCTATTGTGATGGAAGGAGCGGGGAGCATTTCAGAACTCAACTTAAAACACAGAGATATTACAAACCTGCGCATGGCCATTGAGGCCAAAGCAGCTACCTATCTGATTGCTGATATTGACAGGGGAGGCGTTTTCGGCAGCCTTTATGGCACCATGGAACTGCTCAGTGAAAATGAGAGGGCATGTATCAAGGGAATTATCATTAATAAATTCAGAGGCGACGCCGCCTTGTTTGATGAGGGAAAAAGGATGATAGAGCGCCTTTGCAGGGTTCCGGTGGTTGGAATTCTGCCTTATTTTATAGATATCGTTATTGAAGAAGAAGATTCTGTATCGCTGAAAAAGAAAAAAGGATATGCCGTGGCGGGTAAGGTCAATGTCGCCGTCATTCTCCTTAATAAGCTTTCAAACTTTACCGACTTTAACAGACTGGAGAAGGATTCGCGTGTAAACCTGTATTATAGCATCGATAAAAATGAAATCTCAAAAGCAGATATTGTTATCATCCCGGGCAGTAAAAATACAATTGAAGATGTTATCGCCTTAAGAAATAAGGGGGTGGCAAAAGCAATTACCGAAGCTTTTAAAAACAACAAAACCATAATCGGCATTTGCGGGGGCTTTCAAATGATGGGCCAACTGATTCAGGATCCTGAGTATGTAGAGAGCCGGATCGCCGAAGTTCAGGGCCTTGGTATTCTTCCGGTAAAAACGATTCTTCGAACCGAAAAAACTACTAAACAGTGCAGGTTTACTCATATGGATATGAGCGATAGCTGTACCGGATATGAAATACATATGGGCGAGACTTTCGCCGGCGAAAAAGAGCAGCCGCTGAACTATTTTGAAGATGGCCGAACTGATGGTTATCTACTTAACGTAAAGTGTTGGGGAACCTATCTGCACGGAATTTTGGATAATCCTTCCGTTATCAACAGGCTTTTGTCGCCCTACACAGAAAAAACTGAAGAGATCGGTGATTATGGTGATTTTAAAGAGGAGCAATACGATAAACTGGCTCTTCTGATAAGAAAGCATGTAGATATGGAGCAGATTTATAACACTATAAAACTCTGATATGTTGCAGGGGCACGGAGACGACGGATATCGCTACCAGTATCAAATTAAAGCCGATTTTAGCACCAATGTGTGGCACGGTGGAGAACCAGAAAATTTGAAAACACATCTTTTCAGAAACTGGGAATGTGTAAACCGCTACCCTGAAGTGATTGCTGAAAAATTGAGCGAAAAGATAGCAGCTCAATACCTGTTAGATACAGATAATGTTCTCGTAAACAATGGCTCTACAGAGAGTATTTACCTCATTGCTCAGGCCTGGCAGAACTCGCGCACAGCCATTGCTGTGCCTTCTTTTGCTGAATATGAAGACGCTTGTGCCATGTACGGCCATAACCTGACATTTGTAAACTGGGACGAATTACATGCGGAGCTTAAGATAAATGCCGACCTGTTTTTCATCTGCAACCCCAACAATCCTACCGGGTCTGTCTTTACCGAGTTGGAGACCCTCCTGCAAAACAACCCTGAATGTACCATTATTGTCGATGAAGCATTTATTGATTTTTCTCTTTCGGTTTCATCTGTAATTCATCTGATAAAGAAATATGCAAATCTGGTGGTGCTTCATTCGCTAACTAAGGCGTTTGCAATCCCCGGGCTGCGCTTAGGGTATATTGCGGCACATGCTGATTTGATTGCCAGGCTGAAGCGATTTAAATTTCCATGGTCCGTAAACGCGATGGCTTTAGAAGCCGGCCATTTTATTTTTGACAATTTTGCAAGCATTCAAATTCCTGTCCAACAGTTGTTGAACGACAAAAAAGATTTTGTATTAGCCCTCGCCGATGCACCCATCAGCGTATTTGAAAGCCACACTCATTTCTTTCTGGCTGAAAGTAATCGGGGCCGGGCAGCGGATCTTAAAAATTTTCTGCTATCTCAATTCGGTTTGCTAATACGCGATGCCGCAAATTTCAGAGGCTTAAAAGAAACTCATTTTCGTATTGCAACGCTTTCGCCGGATAAAAACCGGCTCCTTATAAAAGCTTTAGAAGCATGGAAGAATCATTAAAAGTTATTATCCCGCTTCTCTTAGGTTATTTGCTCGACTTGTTGTTTGGCGACCCTCATACCTGGCCGCATCCGGTCAAGCTGTTTGGAAATATGATATCTGTTTGCGAGAAATGGCTTAACAAAGGGAAATATCGCTTTTTAAAAGGGATGCTGATGAGTGCCGTATTTTGTGTACTCACATTCCTGGTATTCTATGTTTTGATGAACGCTCTGGCGTCGCTCAATTTATGGCTCGCGATTATTTCAGGGGGTGTTTTCGTTTTTTTTGGATTGGCCAACAAAAGTTTAATACACGAGGGCCGGGCCGTATTTAATGAACTTCAAGACAAAGGGCTGGAAGCAGGGAGAAAAAGATTATCCTGGATTGTAGGTCGCGACACATCTAACTTAAACCCACAGCAAATCAGGATTGCGGTTTTTGAAACTATGTCTGAGAATTTGAGCGACGGAGTTATCGCTCCTTTATTTTATTACCTGCTTGCCGGCGTGCCAGGGATGATGGCTTACAAAATGATAAATACATTAGATTCTATGATTGGTTACCGAAATGAGAAGTATGAGCTTTTTGGCAAGTTCGCGGCCAGGGTTGATGATGTGGCCAACTTTATTCCCGCAAGGTTAACCGCATTCTTGATGGTCCTGATCACCTTGAGCCGACAAGGGCTAAGCTTCATTTTTGCATACGGGAATAAGCATAAAAGCCCTAATTCCGGTTACCCTGAAGCTGTTTTGGCGGGAATTATGGATACGCGTTTCGGAGGGCCAAATGTATACCACGGTAATCTGGTGAAGAAGCCCTATATCGGCAAGAATAGTCGTGAAATAGGGCATTCAGAAATCGGTGAAGTAGCCCGGATCAATCATAAAACTACGCTTTTGATGATATTTCTGGTGGTAATATTTTTATACTTTAACAAGCTTGGATAAGTTTATCATAACCGGAGGCCCGGGTTCGGGTAAGACAAGTTTAATCGCGCATTTAGAAGATTTAGGGTACAGTTGCTCAAAAGAAGCATCAAGGCAGTTAATTGTGGAACAGGTTGCAAAAAACTCAGATATTTTGCCCTGGCTAAATTTGAATGCTTTCGCAGAACTGGTTTTGGAGCGGATGAAGAAGCTTTATCATGAAACTCCGGCCAGTGCTGTGACTTTTTTCGACCGGGGCATACCAGATATTATGGCTTATCTTAAAGCGGTCAATATGCCCGTTGACGGTAAATATTATGAAGCGTTAAAAAATCACCCCTACAATCCCTGCGTTTTTATCCTGCCACCCTGGCCCGAAATTTATGTGAACGATCAGGAGCGCTGGCAAACTTTTGCCGAGTCTGCGGCACTCTACCGGGCAATCAAAGAAACCTATCTTGAATTAAATTTTCAACTTGTTGAGGTGCCCGAAATGCCGCTGGAAGGCCGTGCGGCTTATATTTTAGATGTAATGCAAATTCCACTTAACAGATAATGCAGAATATTTTTGATTAGATCAGAAAGTTTATAGTTTTGTGGCGCAAAGGTAGCATGTTCTATAACGAACGGCTTTAATAGGGAATACCGGTGTAATTCCGGAACAGTCTCCGCTGCTGTAACCTCATAAAAAATAACCGCAATATACCACTGTCGGCTCCAATGCTGATGGGAAGGTGCGGTTTAGAGGAAGTCAGAAGACCTGCCTTGATTAAATTCATAATGCTTTCGGAAGAAAGGCAGGGAATATGATTAAAGAAGCCAAAACTCCACTCTTGGTTTTCGGGAAAGGTATTTTTCTGAAATCCTCCACTTTCAATTTTACAGGTGTTTTCGCCTGTTTGTTTATCTTTTTTCCAGCTGCTTTAACTGCTAAGTTTTCGGAAACGGCAGTCGATTTATACCCGGTCAAAAGCCAGGTAAAGTACGCAAAAGGCTTCAGCATCACGTACTACGGTACTTATAAGGTGGTTAATGTTATTAACTACTATCATAACCAGAAAGATACGCTTCAATATCTTTTGGTTGACAGAAAGTATTCAATTCCCAGGGGATATGCCAATGCCCAGGTTATCAGAACTCCCCTCCGAAGTATTATTGGAATGTCGTCTATGCATATCGCCATGGCCGATTTTGCTGAATCTGCCAATTTGATTATTGGTCAGGGGAGCCTGCAGTATGTTACATCACCAATGGTACGTCAAAGCATCAAAGCGGGAAAGGTAAAAGAAGTCGGGCTCGACGGCTCGATGAACCTTGAACTAATTATTTCTATGCATCCGGATATTGTAATGGTTATGGGAAATCCCTCTGCAAAATTCAGTCGTTATCAAACTTTGATTGGAGCTGCTGTACCGGTGCTGACAAACAATGAGTGGCTTGAAACAACCCCTCTGGCCAGGATGGAATGGGTTAAGCTGATTGCCGCGCTGTTAAACAATGAAGAGCTTGTCAATCAGAAATTTGCCCGGGTAGAACGGGAGTATCAGCGCCTGGTACAACTCGCTAAAAAAGCAAAAACGCGTCCAACTGTCATTGCCGGTTTGCCATTTAAAGGTACCTGGCTGGTACCCGATGCAGACAGTTATCACACGCAGTTTTTCAGAGATGCCGGCACTAATTATAAGTGGTCTAATGAGAAAGGTACCGGTAGTCTTCCGCTCAGTTTTGAAGCAGTGGCCCCCACAGCTTTAAAGGCCGATTTTTGGCTAAACCTTGGCTATGTAAACAGCAAGAAAGATATTCTGGCTAAAGATTCGCGCTTCGCTTATTTCAAGCCCTTTAAAAACAGTAAAATCTACAACCACAATAAAAAGGTGAATGACATCGGTGCTAATGATTTTTGGGAATCTGGTGGTGTTAATCCCCATATCATACTGGCTGACCTGATAAAAATTCTTCACCCTGAACTGCTGCCCAGACATAAATTGGTTTATTACAAACCATTACCATAGGGACCCGCGGCCCGTCACAATCAAAACAATAATCACTCAAAAAATGAAAATGAACTTTACTCAAGCCTTTTTACCGGCTCTGCTACTATTATTTGCAACTGTATCATCAAGCCACGCTCAGGAACGCACTTCGGATACGCTAAAATCAAGCTATCTGGATGAAGTGGTTGTCAGTGCAACGCGTAACAATGTGAAAAGATCAAAAGTGCCGCAAACCATGACCGTGATTAGTAAATCGGACATTGATCTTACTCCATCGGCAGATTTTACAGACCTTGTAAAGAAAAATTCATCAGTAAGCATTATCCAATACCCCGGCCTATCTTCGGGAGTGGGAATCCGCGGTTTCAGGCCACAGTTTAGCGGATTAAACCAGCGTGCGCTGCTGTTAATTGATGGGAGGCCGGCTGGTACAGCTAATCTATCAACCATTAATAGCACAGATGTCGAGCGAATAGAAATTCTGAAAGGTCCGGCGTCTGCCCTCTATGGTTCTCAGGCTATGGGAGGTGTTGTGAATGTCATAACCAGAAAATCCTCGGGAATGCTTCGCTCGAATGTTTTTGTAGAATATGGATCGTATGAAACTTTCAAAGCCGGAGGAACCTCGGGAGGTAATGTCACCGATAATCTCGACTTCGACTTGTCATTCAATCTGTTCGATAGAAATAAAAACATGAAGCTTGGAGCTGGAAATTTTTTCAGAAAACTACTGGACGCCAAAACGGCTCAAAAAAATTATTCTGATGGAACCCGGGCTGAAGAAGATGATAAAAGAGCTGATGGTTTACGCCGTGAATTTTCGAGATTAACTTATAATTCGGCCAATTTAAGATTAGGCTACAAGCTGACCAATAATTGGAGGGTAGACATTAAAGGAGAACGCTTCGCCGCCAAAAACGTAGAAGCACCCAGCGACATTGCTTTCGGAAATGGAGAGCCAAGTTCAAAAGATATCAATAAAAGCAATGGTGAAGCTTCCCTTTCCGGAAAAGTAAGTAATCATCAATTGTCTTTGCGGGGATATCTTTCAAAGGAAGATAATCTCAACAATACTCTGATATCATCGGGTGCACCTATCATACCTTATTTGTCATTCAGAAGTTCAACCCAATGGAAAGGTTTGCAGCTGAAAGATGTATATCAGATCTCTAAGCACGCTGTTATTGCTGGTATTGATTTTAATGATGCCTCCACAAAATCCCGGAGCTTTAATCCCAATAATACAGAAAAAGCTCCTTTTTCACCAAATTACAACCTTCAGTCTTTAGGGGCCTATTTACAGGGCCAATTAAATTTTCTCGATGAAAAATTAATCGTTAACCCGGGAGCACGGCTTGATTTGATCACCTACAATGTAAAGCAAACTCCTTTTTTAACTGCCTATTCGCCTGGTAAAGAGAGTAATCCTTTTTTTAGTCCGAGCTTGGCAGCACAATATACATTCATTCACTCACTAACGGTACACGGTACGGTGGGACGGGCCTTTGTAACTCCGGATGCGTATAATGTTGCGGGTTATTCAGAAAATGTGAATACTACAACACAGAAGGCGAACATAACTGTTGGGAACCCGAATCTGAAAAATGAAAACTCAACGTCATGGGATGCTGGATTACGTGTGAGTAAACCATCGCTTGGCCTTTCGGCTGATATAACTTATTTCTCTACACATGTAAACGATAGAATCACTACTGAAAGAACTACCTTAACTTCGGGTGAAAAGACTGAGAGCGGATATGTGATTAACACCCGGACTACTTACGTGAACGCAAATGAAGCGAATATCAACGGGCTCGAAGCCGAGTTTGCTTTTGACCTGGGCGCATTAAAGGAAATGAGATATTCATTGAAAGCTTTTGGAAATGCTACCCGAACTTTAAAAGCCGAGGAAGTTACTATCACCAACCCGATTGATCCGGCAACTTCGCAGCCGGCAAGGGTAAAAACCTACCGGGATATCTTTAACGTTACTAATTTTACAGCTACCTGCGGCTTGGAATATAACAACTTAAAAGGCCTGGATTTACGTCTTTCAGGCCGTTATGTGGGAAAAAGGAAAGATACCGATTTTAATGACACCAGGGTTCCGCAAATTACGTATCCGTCGTTTATGACAATAGACTTTGGTGCAGGCTATACCTTTATGAAAAGTCATTCCATAAGTTTGCTTTTAAACAATATGACAGACGAAAATTATTACGAGAAACGCGGCTATAATCTTCAGGGCAGAAGTTTCTCGTTACGATATTCACTAAATTTTTAAGGTAATCCGAAACAGCGGATGAATATGTCATTATAGCCCGCCAGGCCATGCCGTTCGGATGGGCTTCATCTCCATTAAAAACAATTATATCTGATGAAAATATATACTAAAAAAGGCGATAAAGGCACCACAGGACTGTTTGGTGGCAAACGCGTATACAAAGACGACGTTCGGGTTGAATGTATCGGCACATTGGATGAAGTAAATTCGACCATCGGATTACTTCGGGTAAAACTTGGCAACGAGCACCCATGGCAGGCCAATCTCCATAAAATCCAAAAGGATATGATGGATATGATGTCTCATCTGGCACGTCCGTCTGATACAAAAAAGATTAATACTAATCCTTTGCCCGAAGACGGTGCTGTTTTCTGTGAAGAATGGATTGACGCGCTGGAAGAAGCCATGAGTTCGCCGTCTGATTATTTTGTTCTTCCGGGAGGAAACGAAGTTTCAGCTCTATGTCATGTGGCCAGAACACAGATGCGCAGAGGAGAGAGACAACTTGTGAGCCTGATAAAGGAAGATGAAGTACATGAGGCCATTCCCGCTTATATTAACCGTTTATCCGACCTGTTCTTTACCTTAGCAAGGGCCGAAATGGACAAAGCAGGTGTGGCCGAAGAAAAGTGGCAGCTCTTTTTATATAAACGTAAAAAGCAGGCAGAACCCGAAATAAGTACCGAATAACATGATAGTTTTCATAACCGGTGGTGTAAGAAGTGGTAAGAGTGCTTTCGCGCAACGGATGGCGCTTGAGTTAAGCGAACATCCTGTATATATTGCCACCGCAAAAATTTGGGATGATGATTTTAGGGAACGCGTTAAGCAGCATCAAAATGAACGCGGCCCGGAATGGACCACTTTAGAAGCCTATCAGGAAATTCACAGCCTGGCAATTGATGACAAAATCGTTGTAATAGATTGTGTTACCCTGTGGCTGACCAATTTTTTTATGGATTTCAGTGGTGATATCGACTTGTCGCTTAAAGCATTTAAGAAAGAAATCGATTTATTAGAAGCACTTAACGCTACTTTTATCATCATTTCAAATGAAATCGGAATGGGATTACACGCAGACACCCCGGTTGGGCGCAAGTTTGCAGATTTACAGGGCCTGGCCAATCAGTATGTCGCTTCAAAGGCTGAAGAAGCCATTTTTATAGTTTCAGGATTACCCCTGTATTTAAAGCAAAAGGCGCACTAAAGGATGGATTTAGAAGAGTTATTTAAAGCCCGGCGGGACACCCGTCATTTTACCGGAGAAACGGTGCCCCAATCAGTTCTTGAAAAAGCTTTGCTTGCCGGACACACCGCGCCATCTGTGGGCTTAACTGATGCCACCCGCTTTTACATCATCAAATCGACGGAAGTAAAACAGGAAGTAAAGAAACTCTTTGAAGCGTATAATCATAAGGCCAACGAAAAAATTGAGAACGATGCTCAAAAGATACTCTACAATAGTTTGAAATTGGAAGCAATTCTCGACGCTCCCGTAGGCCTTGTTGTATGTTACGACCGGTCGGTGCTGAACGATTTTACCATCGGTACCATCGCCAGTAACGATACAATTAAATTTAGTGCTGTTTGTGCTGTTCAAAACATCTGGCTCTCGTTAACAGAGCAGGGGTATTCGATGGGCTGGGTATCTATCCTCAATTACTATCAATTTAAGGAACTGCTCAACCTGCCCGGCGAAATAGAGCCTCTGGGGTATTTTTGTGTGGGCAAGCCAGCCACTGATTATGAAAAGCAGCCTATGCTGCAACAACTAGGATGGAAAAACAAGACGTTGAACCCTTCTGTAACCGAGATCAGGGAAATTCATAAAATTGGTTCGGTTAAACAGGAGAATGATGAACATGGCATCGTGCGATCCGACCAGCTTTTAAAAGCGTTAAAAGAGAAAATCGATAATAAAACCAAGCCTGTAGGTGCACTGGGGGCACTTGAGCAATTGGCTTTTCAAATCGGCGAAGTGTTTCAAACTACTGCTCCGCAAATTAATAATCCGCATCTGGTGGTGTTTGCCGCAGATCATGGTATCGCGCAACATGGAGTAAGCGCTTATCCCCAGGAAGTAACCAGGCAGATGGTGAATAACTTTTTGGAAGGGGGCGCTGCAATAAATGTTTTTTGCAGGCAGAATGGCCTTTCGCTGCAGATAGTGGATTCGGGAGTTAATTATGATTTTCCCTCCAATGCATTAATTACTGACTGCAAAATTTCCAGAGGTACACAATCTTTTCTGCACGGCCCCGCCATGTCGGTTTCCGAGCTCGATTTATGCTTTTACAAAGGGGCGGAGGTTGTGAAAACTCTGAGTGCCAAGGGATGCAATACCATTGGATTCGGCGAAATGGGTATCGGCAATACATCCAGTGCTTCGGTTTTGATGCATATGCTTTGCGATATCCCGCTTAAGGATTGCATTGGGAAAGGAACGGGTGTAAACGAGGAACAATTTCTTAACAAACTACGAATTCTGCAGACTTCTGCAGAGAATTATAATGGTAGCAGGGATATGTATCATCTGATGGCTTATTTTGGGGGATTCGAGATTCTCCAGATTGCCGGAGCAATTCTTGAGGCCAGGAGAAGGAATATGCTGATCCTTATTGACGGATTTATCTGTACAGCCGCATACCTCTGCGCATCTAAGATTAATCCTGCAGTAAGAAATAGCGCGATATTTTGTCACAAGTCGGACGAAACAGGGCACGATCTACTGCTTGATTATCTCAACGCAGACCCTCTTTTAAATTTAAATATGCGCCTGGGAGAGGGAACAGGCTGCGCGCTGGCTTTCCCAATAATTAAGAATGCTGTAGCTTTTCTTAACGAAATGGCAAGCTTTGAAAGTGCGGCGGTTAGTAATAAGGAGTTATGAAACATGAGTGGCAAATTTTTTTAACCGCCTTATCTTTTTATACCCGGATTCCGGTAAAACCCACAGGCGATTTCCAATCCGGTTATTTAGCTAATTCAATCAGATACCTGCCCGTAATTGGCTGGCTGACCGGGCTTTTTTCTTTTATGGTTTTTTGGTGCTCGACAAAACTTTTCAGTGTGGAGATAGCCATCATGTTTTCCATGCTTGCATCCGTTCTGCTAACCGGAGCTCTGCATGAAGATGGTCTGGCCGATGTATGCGATGGATTTGGCGGGGGCTGGACGCGGGAAAAAATCCTGATCATCATGAAAGACAGCCGAATCGGTACCTATGGTGTTATTGGTTTGGTTTTCATACTCGCCCTCAAGTTCCTTGCCCTTCGGGAACTGGTATGTATAACTTCTTTTCCACGACAATTCGACTTGCTCATCCTGTTTTATTTGCTGGCACATTCACTAAGCCGATTTAGCGCCTTATCTATGGTTTTTACCCATCATTATGCGGGTTTAGAAGAAAACAAATCGAAGCAGATGGTTATGAATACCGGGATATCGGACTTGTATATCGCACTTGTATTTACACTTCTTCCTCTGCTGCTTATTTTTATCCTTACGGCTCAGTACAAATGGATTTTTATCCTGGTTCCTCTTACATTTGTTAAACTTTACCTTGGCCGCTATTTCAATAAATGGATCGGAGGATACACCGGCGATTGTTTAGGCGCGATACAGCAAATTACTGAATTGGTTAATTACCTATCCTTAATTATTCTGTGGAAGTTTTTTTAATCCGGCATACTTGTCCTGATATTTCTAAAGGGCTTATTTACGGAAGGTTAGACGTGCCGCTTGCGGCGACCTTTAACGAAGAAAAAGAAGCCATCATCAGGCAATTACCTGATGGCATAGATGCGGTATATTCCAGTCCGTCAGAACGCTGCACCCAACTTGCCAAAGAATTGTCTTCATCATACATTACAGATGAAGATCTTTACGAAATGAACTTTGGTGTCTGGGAAGCCCAAACCTGGGAAACTATCAATCGGGGAGAATCAGAATTCTGGCTCGAAGATTTCGTGAACAGATGTCCGCCGGAAGGCGAAACCCTTGGGGAAATGCAGGTGAGGGTAATGCGTTTCTGGAACAAGCTTCATAAATCAGATGCAGAACGTGTTGTGTTGGTAACGCATGCAGGTGTTATCAGACTGATTTTGTGCCAAATTAATACTCTTCCTTTGAGCTCCTTCTTTGACATTACTGTGGAATATGGTGAGGTGATTAAGATGGACATATAAGCTCTCTCCGAACGGGTGTTGAACGATAGGAAGCCAATCTGACGAAATTGGATGGATTTGCCAAAGCCAATCTTCAGACTCCCAACCAATATTTATTACTTCGTATTAATGAAATGATCACAACCATTGTAAAAAGTTTATTTGTTTAGCCGGGAGTGCTGACTGACTTTGGTTCTCACTTTACTTAGTGTATTTGCGTTTGATTCCGGCATCCCCATAAAAAGCCTGAAATTCCAGAGAAGTTGCCTGCCGTTGCCAGGCAATTTCACCGGACAGGCTGTAACTTTGATGTTGCAAATTCTGTTTCTGAATGGTTTTAAGGCCGGATTAGGAAGAGTTAAGGTTTTTGCCGGGCGGATTCATGACAGACCATGATAGTAGTTAGTTCTTATCCGTATACTTTAGTATTACCAATAATACCAATCTGAAACTAAGCCATAACTTCAATAAATGCAGGCGGGTTTAAAGAATGACAAATACTAATAAAAACTTAACATTATCGGAGCTCCTGAAAGCTCTCCAACCTTTGTATGATTAGAAAAAATTTTTCATTTAGAATAGCTTCTGTATTAAGTACACTCTGTTTTTTCGCAGTAACGGCAGGTGCACAGACCAATGACGAGCTAAAGAGAAACTTTCAAAACCCTCCCGCTGCCGCCTGGCCTCGTACCTGGTGGCACTGGACTAATAGTAACATCACAAAAGAAGGCATCACCAAAGACCTCGAGTGGATGAAACGTGTGGGTATCGAAGGCTTTCAGCTGGCTGACGTCGCTTCCGGCAGCGGTCAGACAGTGCCCGAGAAGATTGTCTTCGGAACCCCGCAATGGCTTGATGCGGTGCGTCATACAGCAACAGAAGCGGAGCGTCTGGATTTGGAAATGGCGACGTTCACCTCCGCCGGCTGGAGCTTAACGGGGGGGACCTGGGTAAAGCCGGAACAGGCGATGAAAAAACTGGTTTGGTCGGAGATTAAAGTAAATGGCTCTAAGACTTTTAACCAAAAACTACCGGCTCCGCCGAGCACGGAAGGAGCCGGACCCAATGTATTCAGCAAAAATTCAAAGGCAGGCTCTTTTTATGCTGATTATTCCGTGATTGCTTTCAGGACACCGGAAGCTGAGCTGGAAGATGAAAATGTAAAACCAATCTTCAGTACCAACCGTGGAGCGGAAGAGGGCGGAGCACTTTACGACGGAGACATGTCGACAAGTGTTACTATTAAAGCTTCTGGTGGCCAGAAAAAAAGATCCTGGCTGCTTCTGACCTATCCGAAGCCTTTCAGGGCCAGGGCTTTGTCGATTGCCGCTGCCAGGGGAATTCCTTTTGCGCAGGTAGCCGCCAGCAACGACGGCGTTAATTTCAAAACTCTTACCAATCTGCCCGGAAAATCGGGTTACAGGGGCGGTAATATCCGGACATATGCATTTCCTGAGACGACCGCAAAATATTATCGCCTGGAGTTTACCAATGCACCAGTCAGGCCAGCGGATGTGATCTCCGAGAGAACGACGCTAATGGATAGTGTTTATACACTGTCCGAGCTGCGGCTCCATTCGGGAGCAAGGGTAAACCGATGGGAAGATAAGGCAGGTTTTAATATGTTATTCGAGTATACAGGGGTTTCTACACCAGAAGCGCCTGCTAATGCGCAGATACCGAAAGCAGGGGTGATTGACCTTACTTCTAAGATGAAAGCGGATGGCACTCTTAACTGGGAGGTGCCAAAAGGGAACTGGACGATCATGCGGTTTGGTTATGCGCTTACGGGGGCGAAAAACCGGCCGGCGGTCCCGGCTGCTCTGGGATACGAAGTAGACAAATTGAGTAAAAAACATTCTGAAGAGTATATCCGGCATTATGCTGCTCTGCTCAAAAGCGCCGTAGGACCTTTATTCGGTAAGCGTTTAGGATATATGATGATGGACAGCTGGGAAGCCGGAATTCAGAACTGGACGGACGAAATGGCGGAAGAGTTCCAGAAACGCCGGGGCTACAGTCTTGTCCCTTTCCTTCCGGTTATGGCCGGGCACATCGTAGGCGACGCGGTGACGAGTGATCGTTTTCTATGGGACTTTCGCCGTACCCTGGTCGACATGTTCGCCGAGAACCATTACGGAACAGTTACAGCCTACCTGAACAGTCAGGGAGTGAAAACATACGGCGAGGCCGGAGGAGTATCGCTCGAGACCATTGAAGACGCACTGCTGAATAAAAAGTATGTGGATATCCCGATGGGAGAATTCTGGGTAAAGGACCTTCACCCTTCATCGATGTATTACCAGGATGTACGCGGTGCAGCCTCCTCTTCTCATGTATATGGTAAGAACCTGGTGGCTGCTGAATCTTTTACCGGCGGTAATTTTGAATCTCCGTTTACGCTCAAAAAGATCGGGGACTACTGGTTCACCCAGGGAATAAACAGGCTGGTGTTCCACACCTCGGCGCATCAGCCGCTGGATACGAAGCCAGGAAATGCCATGGTGGGTACTCATATCAACCGTAATATTACCTGGGCAGAGGATGCTCGTCCGCTGTTTACACATTTTGCGCGCAATTCCTATATGCTGCAGCGTGGCTTATTTGTAGCGGATGTAGCCTATCTGTTAAATGAAGGAGCTCCGTCGACTATGCCTTTCTGGGGCGGCGGTTTAAAACCTGAATTACCCGAAGGATATGACTACGATTACATCAACGCTGATGCGCTCATTGGCAGGATGAAGGCCGATACCTCTGGGCGGCTGGTATTGCCGGATGGGATGAGCTATGCCATCCTTGTATTGCCGGATGCTACTGAAATGACTCTGCATGTATTGAAAAAACTGAAAACCCTGTTAGCTGAGGGCGCTACGATAGTTGGTCCGAAACCAGTTAAACTGGCAGGGCTGAACACTGCGGCAAATGCCGACCTGGAGTTTGCAAGCCTTGCCGACGAAATTTGGGCAGACCTGGATGGCCAGAGCCGGACCCGCCGCGAGTATGGCAAGGGCCGCATTTTCTGGGGAGTACCCCTATCTCAGGTATTGGCGGCTGCAAATATTTCGAAGGATGCGGAACTAAGCTACAAGGCGGATAAAACAGCCTGGATTCACCGTAAGGATAGCGACCGGGATATTTATTATGTGGTTAACCGAACTGATACTGCTCAGCAGCTGATCGCCCGTTTCAGGGTGAACGGTAAAAATGTAGAATTATGGGATCCGGATGAAGGAACAACAGCTCCCGTATCTTATCTTATGGCCGGTAAGTTTACTGATGTACAGTTTGAATTGCCAGCCGGGGGATCAAGCTTTATAGTGTTTTCAGGGCAGGCTTTGCCGCAGCCAGCGGTTGCTGCAAAGCCCGAGAAGATCCTGTCCGAAATTCCAGGTCCCTGGGAAGTGACCTTCCCGGCAAAATCAGGGGCTCCCGAAAAGGTCCAGTTTGCTTCTCTAAGTTCATTTACTGTAAACGCAGAACCGGGTATAAAATACTTTTCCGGCAAAGCTGTTTATCGTAAAGCCTTTCCGGTGCAAAAGGCCTGGCTGAAAGAAGGGGGCAAGATCTATCTTGACCTTGGAAAAGTTAAGGACCTGGCCCACGTAACAGTTAACGGCACCAAAATGCCTCTTATATGGAAAGCGCCTTTCCGCGTGGACATTACACAGGCCCTTAAAGTTGGGGACAACGACCTTGTTGTAGAGGTGACTAACGGATGGACGAACAGGCTTGCAGGTGATAATCTTTTCCCGGATCAAAAAATACTCGATGGTTATGTAAGACCCTTCGGCGGCCCATACCAGCTGCAGGAATCAGGTCTTCTTGGGCCGGTTAAAATTGTAATGCAAAAATAAAATTAAGATGAGAACTACACTGGTTTATCCTAATATAATAGCGCTTAGTATGAAGGTGAGTGATACGCTGAAAGATCAGATGCGCCGACATTCGTGGCAGGCATTCCTGTAAATTATGAGGAGGCGAAGGTTGGGGCCCTATTCCTTGCCCGATTTCCTGATCAAATCCAATGGTAAAAAAGTGACCAGCAGTGATAACTGGATGAAAAATCGTAGACCTGAGATCCTGTGCCTCTTCACAGAGAACCAATTCGGAGCGGTCCCGATATAACCGGCAGCGCTTTCATTTAACGTGTTCGACAAAGGTACTCCTGCATTCGGGGCAAAGCTATAAGGAAACAGGTGCGGTAAATAATAGTTCTAATTTTTTGCTAATATACTTAGTTTTGTTAGCTTTGAGCTCTATGCCAATCATCACTTTAAAATATAACGGGACTATCTACCAGCGTAATATAAGTCGGGAAAGCAAGGGAATTTATATTATGACTTCTAAGGGTAATCAATACTGGTTTCGTAAAGATTCTGATGTTTCAACAAATCGGGGCTGGCATCTGGTTAATGGCACAAGCTTACCGGATTTTATGATGGAGCTTATTTCAGAAGAGCTGGAAAAGCTGCATAATGCGGGTTAATAGTCTTATTTGAAATTTCTCCCCTTCGGAAAAACCTCTTTTTCCACAGCATCCCTTACCTGCGATCTTTTATTCTCCGCCGGAAAAGGTGTCTTTTCATCGGCTCTTGATAAGGTTAATACAGGCTGATTATCATTTTCCATAACAGTAAGCCCTCGCAACAGCTTTGATAAATCAAAGCATCGCCTGGCGATCACGTGAATTACTTCACCTTCCCGCTGGAGCTTCCCTTCAACCATTAACAGCTTCGCACCCAGAATCTCTTTCCGGTAAGTCTCAAAAAGCTGCTGAAACACAACCAGATTCGAAAATCCTGTCTCATCTTCAATGGTGATGAAGCAAACGCCGCCAGCCGTTCCGGGTCGCTGGCGAACGAGTACCAGACCTGCTACTTTTACTAATGTTCCATCTTTTACATCCTTAAGGTCCTCTGACGACAGAATACGTAATAGCTGGAGCTTCTCACGAACAAAGCTGACCGGATGTGCCTTTAATGATAAAGCTGTTGTTGCATAGTCGTGCACCACATGTTCGGCTGTGGTCATTAAAGGAAGACTAATCTGAGTTTCTAAGCTGCTTTCTGAAGGCTGCCCCTCAAACAGGGCGATTGGCCTGTCATTCAGAGCCGAAACTTCCCACAAAGCTTGTCTTCGATCCAGCCCCAATGACCTGAAGGCATCTGCATCGGCCAGTCGTTCCAACGCAGCCTGGGAAACACCAGCATCGCGCAAAGCAGGAATGCTTTTGTAGCCTGTTCTTCTTGCAGAGACCAGGGTCTCTGCGTCTTCCTGTTTCATCCCTTTTATCTGTCTTAATCCTAGCCGCAATGCAAAATACTTACCCGATTTTTCTTCCAGCAGGTTATCCCATTGAGAGTAATTAACATCTGCCGGTCGTACTTCAACCCCATGTTTACTGGCATCAATCACCAGTTGAGCAGGTTGATAAAAGCCCATTGGCATACTGTTTAATATAGCTGCCCCAAATACATCGGGATAATAATGCTTCAGCCAACAGGAAACATACACCAACAGGGCAAAGCTTGCGGCATGGCTTTCGGGAAAACCATAACTTCCAAATCCCTCCAATTGCTTAAAAATCCGGTGGGCGAATTCTTCCGAATAGCCCTTAGATTTCATGCCGTTGATTAACTTCTTCCCAAACTGCGTCACCATACCTTTCAATTTAAAAGTCGCCATGCTGCGGCGCAGTTCATCTGCTTCAGCAGGCGTGAAGCCTGCGGCAACAATGGCTATCTTCATGGCCTGCTCCTGGAAGAGCGGAACTCCCAAAGTTCTTCTCAGTATTTCTTCCAGTTCTTTTGATGGATATTCAACGGGCTCTTCACCATTACGGCGACGAAGGTAAGGGTGCACCATGTCACCCTGAATTGGTCCGGGGCGAACGATAGCTACTTCAATCACCAAATCGTAAAAGCATTTTGGCCTTAAACGGGGCAGCATCGTTTGCTGGGCTCGGCTTTCAATCTGGAATACCCCGATGGTATCGGCATGACTGATCATTTCATAAACCTCCGGGTCATCCTGATGAATATTAGCCAGCGTTAAGTTCAAATCGTAATGCTTTTTAGCTAAATCAAAAGCTTTACGAATACAGGTTAGCATTCCCAGGGCTAAAACATCTATCTTAAGAAAACCTAAGGCATCAATATCATCCTTGTTCCACTCTATATTGGTTCGATCCTGCATGCGGGCATTCAGGATAGGGCAGAGGTCAGTCAATTTCCCCTGAGTAATCACAAAGCCGCCTGTATGCTGACCCAGTTGCCTTGGAAAGCCCATTAATTGAGCAGTTAGCTGCAATACTTTTCTCAGATGCGGATCTCCGGGATTTAACCCTGATTCAATAAGGCGGGGTTCATCAAACCATTCATCCGTAAATTCCCATATCGCACCAGAAAGACGGTTAACGGTATCTACAGACAATCCCATTGCTTTTCCTACATCCCGAATTGCACCTTTTTGATGCAGTTGAGTAACCGTAGCTACAATGGCCGCCCGCTCACGGCCATATTTATTATAGATATATTGAATTACTTCTTCTCTGCGCTCATGCTCAAAATCGACATCTATATCCGGCGGTTCATTACGTGCGGAGGAGATAAATCGCTCAAATAATAAGTCAAATTTGGTTGGATCAACGGAAGTAATGCCCAGGCAATAACAAATGGTAGAGTTTGCGGCAGATCCACGCCCCTGACATAAAATGCCCTGCTGTCTTGCAAAGCGAACAATATCATACACCGTAAGAAAGTAAGGAGCATAGTTCATTTCCTCAATAAACTTCATCTCATGGTGGATATTGGCAAGTATTTTTTCGGGAATGTTTTCTCCATAATGTTCTCTTGCACCTTCCCATATAAGGAGGTCCAGCTCTTCAAGTGGAGTTCGATCCTCACTTGTAATCTCTTCAGGATAAACATATTTCAGTTCATCCAGTGAAAACTGGCAGGCCTTAGCTATTTCCTTCGTACGTTCAATTGCATCAGGATACTGCCTGAACAGCCGTTGCATTTCATCTATTGGCTTCATGTATCGTTCCGCATTTTGATGAAGCCTGAAACCTGCATTCTGAATAGTGCATTTTTCACGGACACAGGTTAATATATCCTGTAATTCCCTTCGCCCTAAACTGTGGTAATGCACATCATTAGTTGCCACCAGGGGAATCCCTAAGCGCTCAGATAATTGTGCCAGCCGAAAGAGTTTCTTGCTGTCATCGCCCTGATAAGAACGTGTCGCTGAAATATACAGGCTGTTACCCAAAACCTCGCTATAATCCCTGGTTTGCTGCTCAAAAGAAGGGTCAAAGTTAAATACTTCATTAAGTGCAGCCGGAGGTATAACAATCAGCTTTAAACCCTTAGCATGGTCATAAACATCTTGTTTGTACAGGATACAGTCGCCTTTTTCAGCCCGAAGATTTCCTTTGCTTAACAGGGCGGAAAGACTGCAATAAGCTTCAAGATTAGTTGGGTAAGCAAGCAAGTCCGGGCCATCCATTAAGTCCAGCCGGCAACCGGGAATTAAAGTTATTCCCTTTGCCTTTGCGGCTACATGCGCCCGTACAATTCCCGCCAGGGTATTCCTGTCGGTAATCGCCACTTTTGTGTAACCCAGTTCAGCTGCCTGCTGTACCAGTTCTTCCGGATGAGAAGCGCCTCGCAGAAAGCTGAAATTGCTTGTTACCTGTAATTCTGTGTAGCTCATACTCCCTTCTTCTATGCAAAAAAGCCATGAATAAACCATTGCTTTGACTGGCCTCCCTCATAATGCCCGAGCCTAAACAACCAATACCGTTGTCCATCCTGATCCTCCACATTATAATAATCTCTGTGCTCACCACCTTCAAGCCACCATTCGCGTTCGATCCGTTCAGGGCCGTCGGCTTTTTTAATATGATGTACCTTATCTTTATATCTGAACATCAGCGGCGGATAATCTGGTATGGGTGCCGTAACATCTACGGGTTCAGGTCTGGCTAAGATTCTTACCGGTCTTGGTTTGTCGCTGCGCCATGATGTAATTGCTTGATCCTGTAAAGAGGACGCTGGTTTTATTGACCGCTCCGGCCAGTAATGCTCATCAGGCAGATAACGATGAATAACTCTTGTACCAGCCTTAGCTGTTATCCTGTCGAGAAGCTCCGCTACTCCTTCGTCATCTAAACCTGGTTTCCTTGCCCATAAAGCTTCCTGAGAAAGAGAAACTTCCTCCACCTTTAATGCTTCCAGTATAAAAAGCTCAATACCTAAGCCGGGAGCAATGGAAGCTATCTTCAATTCAAACAGTTTAAATAGATGCTGAACATGATAAGATGCTCTATTGGTCCCAATCTTTGCCTGCTGAATTTTACCATCTACACGATAGCACTTGAGTATTGCGGTTCTTATTCCCATTCCCTCCTGCTGAAGGCGCAGGCAAAGTGTTTCAAGAAGACGATTAATGGCTATCTCAATTCCAACTTTTGTACGGATGGGTTCCATACAAGGTAGTCGTTCCTGCCAGGGCTCTGGTACTATGATGGGCTGAATATATTCTTCAGCCTGACCGAGTGCCTGAGCTAGTCTTAATAAAAGGCCCTCACCAAAGCGCCTGCGTAAGGCAGAACGGGGCATACTGATAAAACTCCCAATTGTATATAATCCCAGTTTTTGCAAGCGTGTTAATACCATTGACTCTAAGCGTAAAGCAGCTGCGGGAAGTGACAGGAGAGCGGGTGCCTGCTTAGCGCTTTCGATTATTGGACTTACCTGTCCGAAACGTGAAATGGCCCAGGCTGTTCCAATGGTATCTGCGATGGCAGCACGCACATCATAACCTGAACCGCGCAAACGGGTTACGATCTCTTTCAAATAAGCCCGTTCGCCACCCCAGAGATGGGCGCAGCCGCTGATGTCGAGAATCAGTCCATCGGGAAGATTTAATGCTACAATAGGAGTATAGCGGATGCACCATTTACCAAGAGCCTTCAGCAATTGTTCGGCGCGTTTGGGTTTTTCATCGAATACCTGCAAATCAGGAACCATCGCCTTTGCATCGGCCACCGGCATTCCAACGTGTATGCCCTGCGACCCGGCAATAGCGGTAGCAGCTGTAATTACCTTTCGTCCATGATCAGGGATAGCAAAAACAAAAGGTATCTCTTTTAATTCCGGCCGGCGAAGTGTTAGCCAGTCGGTCGTTAAATGACGGAACCATATTGTAGCATAGCGTTTCTGCATCTTTCATCCTCCTAACCAGCTTTCCTTGTTTGCTCTTCTTCTGTAATAACCGCCGACTTCTTATCAACTACCGGAACAAATCTTCCCGCATGCCATTCAATCGTCCATGAGCCGGGATTACCGTTGCGTACCTTCAGCAGTTCTACATTCCACCTAGGGAAGCCAAGTCCGGGCATACCATCTTCCAGTTCACTTGGTAAAGATTTAATCCTCCATCTGGCCACACAAGCGGTTGTACTTAGTTTTTTGGTGTTTTTTCTTAGTATAAATCCCGTTACCCTGCTTTTCTCAACTACCAATTGCAGCCTTCGGGATTCTGTAAAGCTTATTTCTTCAATTTCTCCGATCACTGCTGCAAGAGATCCGCATTTCAGCGCTTCTTCCATTGCCCAGAGAATATCTTTTTCTAGTTTCAGGTCGATAAAGATGATGCGGTCCGGGTCAACGCCAAAGCTTTTCAAAGCTGGTGGAAAAAGAGTAGGGGAGGTACTGATCCACAGGCAAATACCGCCTTGTTGCATGAATACTTTCAATAAACCGCCCAGGAACCCGCCTCCAGCAGCGGCATATTCCGGTTCCTCCGTTAAAAATTCATGTATTGCTCCTGTGGGGAATACTGCATTAGGAAAGGCCGCCTCTATTTGTTCTAGTCCGGCAAAGCGGGTACTGCTTGCTTGCGGAATATTAATGCCCTGCCATTGCAAAATGTTCTTTTGCAATTGAGAGATGAGATCTTTTTTGGTGGCAAGCATAATTGTATAAAGAATAGATACAAAAATAATGCTAAAAATATTAGTATTATGGTTTTGTTGAAAATAATTTGCAGGTGTGAGAGAAAAGGATTTAAGAGAACTAACTTTTTTTAGACCCATAAAATAGCCGTTTAATGTTGCGGGTAATTTTTTTGAAATATGATTCTACTTGACTCTTACCTATTTAAAAAAAACCTATTTAGTAGAAAATCGTTATTATATCCTTTAAACATTCACTCATAAGGCAACGAAGGTTTCCACAGAACATAATTGCAAATTATGTATTCAAAATTATTCATCCCCCTCTTTCTTGCTTCGACATTTTTTTTAGGATGTGGAAGTACAGATACTGAAAAGAAACTCGATTTCAGAGAACAGGAAGTTCAGCGAAAAGAACAGCAATTACTTATACTGGAACAACAGTTGAATTTGAAGGAGCAGGAACTTATTAGAAGGGAGCAACAGGCTGATAGTTTTAAAGTTAAAACAGACACACTTGGAGTTTACAACCCGAAATTATTAGGTAACTGGACGGTGAGCATGCATTGTATCGAGGCGAACTGTGAAGGTTATGCAGTGGGGGATATAAAAACAGAGCATTGGAATATCTCTTATCGAAACAATAAAGTTATCGTGAAGGCTATGTCCAACAATAAAGTGATACGTACTTATTCAGGTTTATTCAAAGAGAATAGCTTAAATCTTAAAGCACAGCCAGTTCCGGATGCTGATACAGAAATGAAGGTTGTTTTAAACCCTCATGCCACAAATGAGAACTTAATGGAAGGACAACGGGTGATCGACAGAAGGAATAATTGTAGGGTTGTTTTCTCCCTCAAAGTAGAAAAACAACAGGATTAGATATGAATATAGTTTTACTGTCTGCTATTGACTTCTCTCTGCCTTTAAAGAACCCTGTGATTATTTTTTCCCTGGTACTTTTTATAATCTTATTTGCGCCGATTCTATTTAACAAAATTAAGATTCCACACATTGTCGGTTTGATTGCAGCCGGTATTGTTATTGGTCCCTATGGCTTAAATCTGCTACTTCGTGACAGCAGTATTGTTCTGTTTGGGACTGTTGGGCTCTTGTACATCATGTTTACTGCCGGCTTGGAAATAGACATGGAGGAGTTTAAGAAAAACCGCTTAAAAAGTCTGGTTTTTGGAATCTTTACTTTTATCCTTCCTTTAGTTTTAGGGAGTCTTGCGGCTTACTACATGCTAAATTTTAGCGTTTACCCCTCAATATTATTCGGGAGTATGCTATCAACACACACCTTATTAGCTTATCCTATTGTCAGCAAATATGGAATTGCCCAGATCAGAGCCGTAACATTAACCATTGGAGGAACAATTGTAACAGATATCCTTTCTTTACTCGTACTTGCTGCTGTGACAGGTATGACCAGAGGTGATATCGGCTTTTCTTTTTGGATACGCCTGGTGCTTGGCTGTATTATCTTCGGCTGCATCGTATTCTTGCTGTTCCCTATTATTGCCCGCTGGTTTTTCAAAAGATTCGATGATCATATTTCACAATACATTTTTGTGCTGGCGATGGTGTTTTTAGGATCTTTTCTTGCAGAGATTGCCGGGTTGGAGGCAATTATAGGTGCGTTTCTGTCAGGACTTGCTTTAAACCGGTTTATCCCGCACGTATCACCGCTGATGAACCGTATAGAGTTTGTTGGAAATGCCTTTTTTATTCCATTCTTCCTGATTGGTGTAGGCATGTTGGTTGATGTTAGTGTTTTATTTAAAGGATTAGGGGCTATAACAGTTGCTGCAGTAATGATTCTGGTGGCCGTTACATCGAAATACCTGGCTGCTGTTTTTACCCGAAAGACTTTTAATTTATCTAAAGATGAACAGCGTTTAATTTTTGGATTAAGCAATGCCCGCGTTGGTGCAACTTTGGCGATAGTTCTTATTGGCTATAATATTATACTTGCTGAAACCGCAAGTGGAGAACCTATAAGGCTTTTAAACGAAGATGTGCTAAATGGAGCAGTGTTAATGATTCTGGTGACTTGTACGATAAGTTCATTTGTAGTTGAAAAAGCGGCGCAGGTAATTGCTTTAAAAGAAGAAAGCTCATTTCAAACTCAGACACATACGAATGAGAGAATCCTAATCTCTTTTGCTTATCCCGAGACGGTTTCAGACCTGGTAGATTTCGGTCTGATGCTTAAGCCTCATAAAAGCGACATACCCGTTTATGCACTACATGTAACCCTAGATGATAACGCCATGGATAATTCGGGCGTCGACGGAAAGAAGATGATGGTGAAAGCATTGAAACATGCCTCTGCCACTGGAAATGTGCTGATTCCTATTACCCGCTTTGATATCAATATCAGTCATGGTATAATTTATACCATTAAAGAACATAATATCACCGATGTCCTTATTGGACTTCATCACAATAGTGATCAACAAGCCTTTTTTGGCCCAACTGCTGAGAAGATTCTAAAAAGCATACAAGACACCATTTATATCTATAAACCTTCCCAACCCTTTAATACTTTAAAGAAGATGGTAGTTCTGGTGCCAGATCAGGCAGAGCTTGAACCTGGGTTTGTGCACTGGTTTGATAAACTAACTACTATCGCCAAATCAGCGGGGATGCCGATAACGTTTTATGCCGGAGACAAGACATTGGCTGAACTGAAAATTGCTAATGAAAATACCATTAATGGCCCCGCAATGCAGTTTAATGAGTTTAATAATTGGGAGGACTTTTTGATTTTTAGTCGCGAATTAAAATCGAATGAATTTTTCGTAATTATTAATTCCCGATATGGTAACGTCTCATACAATCAATATCTCGAAAAGTTACCTTATTACCTTAGTTCGTATTTTCAAAACAATAGTTTTATGATTTTATATCCCAGGCAGTTGGATCAGAACCCCGTCATGGAAGATATTCTCAAATCAGATTCTTCTGTGTTAGGGTCTATCGCAAATGAAATGCGCTACCTCAGATCTTTTGGAAATTCGTTAAAAAAGATTTTTCGCAAATAAACCATAAGTTTCATTACCGACTAAATCCTTGATTCCCTTACTGTATTACCACCAATAGATAATGCAGCTACTGGTGCGGACAAAAAAAGGTAAATGGTATATAAGACTCTTTTCTTCTTGCACAGAAACCACCAGACTTCCCATAAACATTCGTGCTGTCAATATGTATAATTGAACCATCGATGTTGCAAGTATCAGCGATATTTGTTTTTCAACCAGAGCCATCAATTTATCATGTCTGTTAACTTTAATTTTTTGTTGCTGACCCCGCTTTGCGCCGTATTCAGCTTCTATCTTCAGGGAGACCGGTTAGGGATCAATCCGAAATTAACTACACTATTTACACGACTTGCAGAGCTTTTAGCTGGTTGCACCAAAACAATAGTTATATGAAAAAAGAATGGAGCTTGCTTTTGGCACTTTCTATTACCCTTTGCGGTAAAGCCCAGCAACAAGTTATCGATAGTAGTCAGTATTTACCACTCGTAAACATGACCACGCAGCAGGATCACGCCAATATGATGCAACAACTGAGAATAAAAGAATTAAGGCAAGGTCCAAGCAGTAATCAATCGGATCCTAATCATTCCAATGAAGATGAACAGCAGGCCAATCCATGTCCAGAATTACCAGAAGCGTTGCTAACTAAAAGTGGAAAGAAAGTAACAACACCGGAACAATGGTGGAAACTGCGCCGACCTGAAATTGTTGAAGATTTTGAAACGGAAATGTATGGCAGGGTGCCGAAAAATGTACCCAAAGTAAACTGGACCGTCAAAATTGCAGATTACGAGTTTGTTGGTCGTACACCTGTCATTGCAAAACAACTCGTGGGACGTGTGGATAACAGCGAATATCCCTTGATAGATGTCAATATTAATATGGTCGTGGTATTGCCGCTAAACGTAAGAGGGCCAGTTCCTGTACTGATTATGTACGGCTCTCCCTCGCTGCCCTTTCCAGCGCAGCCTTCAAACGCTGACCTGGAAAAAATAAATATAGCTTTCAAGGAAATGATGATAAAAAGCGATCCGGACATGAAAGCGATTTTTGACCGCTACCCCGCTTACACTCCCATAAATAAAATTTCAGGCCCAGGTTTCTTCGCCCCGCCAACTAACGGGGATTCTCCGACAACCGAACAATTGCTGGCTGCCGGATGGGGCTACTGCACACTTCAGGCAAACAGTGTGCAGGCTGATAATGGTGCAGGCCTTACCCGAGGAATTATTGGCCTGGTGAACAAAGGTCAGCCACGCAAGCCAGATGACTGGGGAGCGTTGAGAGCCTGGGGTTGGGGGGCTTCCAAGGCTTTAGACTATCTTCAAACAGACAGTTTGGTAGATGCTCAAAAAGTGGGCATTGAGGGTGTGTCCCGTTATGGCAAGGCGGCACTGGTGGCGATGGCTTTTGACCAACGATTTGCTTTTGGGCTTATTGGCTCATCCGGAAAAGGAGGTACCACCTTGCAGCGGCGGGTCTTCGGTGAAGCAGTCGAAAGTCTAGCGTCCGGCGGAGGCTATCATTGGATGGCAGGAAATTATCTTAAATACGCAGCCGCCGAATCATCATCCGGAACCAGGAATGGTTGCGACCTTCCTATAGATTCGCATGAATTGATTGCACTTTGCGCGCCAAGACCGACTTTCATCAGCTACGGTGTTCCTGAAAAGGGTGATGCCAAATGGCTGGATCAAATGGGCAGTTTTAAGGCTGTTGTAGCAGCTGGCGAAGTCTTCAAATTATTGGGTGCAAAAGATCTCGGTGTAAGTAATAATTACCAAACTGAAAAAATGCCTCCTGTACTCCATGGTCTGCTTGACGGTGAATTAGCCTGGCGGCAGCATAACGGAGGGCATACTGACGCTCCTAACTTTCAGTTTTTTATACCATGGGCCAACCGCGTATTGAAGTATGGAAAGGTTGCAAAATAAAACACTGATAATTTTCGGGCTTAAAATCGTTTACTTTTAAATCTCCAGGTAAGGAAAATAATTAACAAGAGGTGATAAGGTTAGTTTTTCCAATCTGCTTAATCGTATTAACCATTGTACTCTTAATCAATGCATACAAGAATCAGCGCAGACTTTAAATATATTCCATTATGTCTATTGGAACTTAAACATACCCGCAGTCTTAGCTATGGCTTTCTTTGCTTTCTTCTCTTTTCCTTCCTTGTAGAAATAATGTATAGAGCAATCGCCCACGTCTTCTTTATGCAGAAATACTACCCGGCTCTTATAAAACTTACCCTTATAAACCGTATTGCATTCTTTATCATATTCCCCTACAGCATCTGCATTAAACGTTTTCTTTGCGTATGTTTTCGGGTAATAAGTTATTCGGTTTGCAGTGTCGCCCTGCAGTTCCAGGTAAATAATTCTCAGGTAGTTTTCATTTGGTAGGGTAACGGAAGAAAGGTTGAACATGTGCTTGATGCTCTCAATTTGGGCTGCTGATTGATGCACTATTCTGTTCATGAAAAACCGGATAGCGATTTCGTTTTTTTTATCAATCAAGCTGTATTGAAATAAATCCTTATGATTCCCCATGCAATAAGTACTGGTCATTGAGTCCAGCTCTCTAAACCCTTTGGGGGCTGAATATTCGGCCTTAAAATCGATGAGGTTCAGTTTAAAAGCCCAGTCCATCGGACGCTGAGCTTTTACTTGAATGCCTATAAAGACAAACAAGGAAATGAGGAATAATTTTGTCATAAACTGGCCGTTACTTTTCATTAGAAAGGTTAAACTTACTGGTTTAGCAGATTTCATTTCTAGAGATTCTGTGGCATAAGCGAATTTGGGAGGTCCTCATCCCATGTATTAGGGAAACAGACCATCAGGGTTCCTTAAAAGCTATACAGTTTAATGCAACTCTATAGCTTCTTCCTTTCAAATGAACTACACATCCCTCGTCGATCAGAAGTTTGTAGGCCATTTTAGACGTGGCATGTGAAACTCCTAGTTTTTCGCTAAGTGTTTTTGTGTCGGGTAGCAAAGTTCCATCTGCTAGTTGTCCGGTTTTCATTAAATCCCCGATCTTATTTTTCAACTGCTCATGTAATGGCATAGTAGCCATATAATTAACGTTCAATGTAAACACCCTCTTTAGGATGAAGTTATGAATAAATCAACGTTTGCGGTTCTGTTATTCTTCCTTGCCATCACTTTTTGAACAGCCTGAATAATATGTTCGCTATCCAATCCGTATTTTTTCATTAAATCTGCAGGTTTTCCGCTTTCGCCAAATGAGTCATTCACGGCAACATATTCCTGAGGTAACGGATCATTTTTTACTAAAACCTGAGCAACGCTGTCTCCTAAACCACCCAGACGATTGTGCTCTTCACAAGTTACCACACATCTTGTTTTGGCAACCGACTTTAAGATCGCGGCTTCGTCAAGAGGTTTAATGGTATGGATATTTATAATTTCAGCATCGATTCCCATTTCAGCTAATTTTTCACCAGCAAGAATTGCTTCCCACACTAAATGTCCGGTAGCGAAAATACTTACATCTTTTCCTTCATTTACCATCCATGCTTTACCAATTTCGAATTTTTGATCGGCGTCTGTAAAAATAGGAACTACCGGACGGCCAAAACGAAGGTAAACAGGTCCTTCATATTCAGCTATGGCAATGGTTGCAGCTTTGGTCTGGTTATAATCGCAAGGATTGATAACAGTCATACCCGGAAGCATTTTCATTAATCCGATATCTTCAAGGATCTGGTGAGTTGCCCCATCTTCACCCAAAGTTAATCCTGCGTGAGATGCGCATATTTTAACATTTTTATCAGAATAGGCAATTGATTGACGGATTTGATCGTATACGCGACCTGTAGAGAAATTAGCAAAAGTTCCTGTAAAAGGTATTTTGCCGCCAATGGTCATCCCGGCAGCTATTCCCATCATATTAGCTTCGGCAATACCAATCTGAAAAAAGCGCTCCGGAAATTCTTTTATAAAAGCTTCCATTTTTAATGAACCCACTAAGTCGGCACAAAGAGCAACTACATTTTCATTTTTTTGTCCGGCTTCAAGCAAACCTGCTCCAAAACCTGAACGAGTATCTTTCTTTTCTGTAAAAGAGTATTTTTTCATCAGAATATAGTTGTTTTTTTAAAGGCTATGAAGCTTGCATGAGTTTGTTCATTTCGGTTTGTGAGCGGTAAGCTCATGCAGGTTTCATTTATTTCTTACATAAATCCTCTTTAAGAAAGAGGTTTTTTTTGTTTCTTATAAAATTCCCTTTAGGGGGATAGCGGTTAATAATCCTCCATGTCGCATTCAAGCTGCGAAAGAGCCTCTTGTAATTGCTCATCATTAGGAGCAACGCCATGCCATTTATGCGATCCCATCATGAAATCAACACCATGACCCATATTGGTGTGCATTAAAATCATGATTGGTTTTCCTTTAAATGCTTTTGATTTTGCCAGTTCAAGACCCCGGATAACATCTTCCATGTCGTTCCCGTTCATCTCCATAACATCCCATCCAAAGGCTTCCCATTTTGCTCTAAGATTTCCAAGCGAAAGAACTTTCTCTGTCGGGCCATCAATTTGCTGACCATTGAAGTCGATCGTAGAGATTAGATTGTCTACTTTATTATGAGGAGCAAACATAGCTGCTTCCCAGATTTGTCCTTCCTGAAGTTCACCATCGCCATGCAATGTAAAAACCAGAGAATCGTCTTTATTTAACTTTTTTGTAAGAGCTGCGCCTATGGCAACCGATAAACCCTGACCTAATGAGCCGGAGGCGATACGAACTCCAGGTAAACCTTCATGCGTAGTAGGGTGGCCCTGTAGTCTTGAATCCAGTTTACGGAAAGTGGTAAGTTCACTTACATCAAAATAGCCGGAGCGGGCCAGTACACTATAAAAAACCGGAGAAATATGTCCGTTGGACAAGAAAAACAGATCTTCACCTTTTCCATCCATACTAAAATCGGTTTTATGGTTCATCATATGGAAATAAAGTGCTACCATGTAATCGGTACATCCCAAAGAACCTCCGGGGTGACCCGACTGGCATTGATGAACCATTCTAACGATATCACGGCGCACCTGCTTGGCAATATTGTTTAATTTGTTTATATCGGCTTCTATTACCTTGTTCATGATTTTACTATTTACCAGCTGCTTTAGCGTGATCTGCTAAAAATTGCGCTAATCCGTTATCTGTTAGTGGGTGTTTTAATAATCCTGCAATTGCAGAAAGAGGTCCTGTAATTACATCTGCTCCTAATTTTGCACAATTCACAATATGCATGGTATGACGAACAGAAGCGGCCAGGATTTGTGTAGTATAGCCGTAATTATCATAAATTAACCTGATATCCTGGATTAACGCTAAGCCATCAGTTGAAACATCATCTAAACGGCCGATAAAAGGAGAAACATAAGTAGCGCCTGCCTTCGCAGCCAGCAAAGCCTGGCCTGCTGAGAACACCAGCGTGCAGTTAGTTTTGATGCCTTTAGAACTAAAATATTTGAGTGCTTTAACCCCGTCTTTTGTCATCGGCAGTTTCACCACAATATTTTCATGGAGTTTGGCCAGGGCTTCGCCTTCAGCAACCATTTCGCTATAATCCGTAGCAATAACTTCTGCGCTCACGTCTCCGTCTGTAATTTCGCAAATAGTCTTATAATGGTTGATCACGTTTTCTTGTCCCGTGATTCCTTCTTTAGCCATCAGACTCGGATTAGTTGTTACCCCATCCAGTATCCCTAAATCATGGGCTTCTATAATTTGAGCGAGATTTGCTGTATCAATAAAAAATTTCATGTTGTACTGTTATTTTAATTAGGTTTTTAAATCTTCAAGTTTCTGTGTGCTTGTTTCTTTAATGATATTCTTTTAATCATATCGTATTACTAAGCGAACTACGACCAACCGCCTGGCTGTTATCAGCGGTATTAAATATCGGCCTAAATTACTGTAAAGCCAATACTGTATATGCGAGGTTTGTAAAGCTTTATGGAGTATATGTTTAGCATATAAAAATGAGACGGATCCGTTCTCTGATGGAATATAAATAAGCAATGAAGCCGTTCGGATGGCTAATTGTTTATCTGGCAGAGGCTTCTATTGCAGGTATTCTGGAAAAGTTTGATAATAAGTCTGATTTTGAGATTTTTTTGAACATTTCATCCAGAAACTTAAACAATTATAACATTCCTGTAAGCTGCATTCACCTACTTTTACTGCCATAGCTAACTGGGCGAAACTGATCTTTAATTGTGTTGGATATAAATTAGCTTCCCAAACTCTGTGGGGAGGATAGATAAAATTTAACCAACTGAGCAATCGCCAATAGAAAATTATTAAAATTATTAAGAACTAAATGATAATAAGAACACTTTTTTTTACAGCTGCTGTGGTTGGCCTCTCATCATGTTCACAGGGTCAAAGTCAGAATGCAGGCAGTAATGCGGCATCAACGAAAATAACAAAGCAAGCGGATGGCTTCGGCAATTCCATTTCACAACCGCTTATTAACCAGCGATACAGCGCAGATCCGTCTGCTCATGTATTTGAAGGCAGGATTTTCGTCTATCCTTCTCATGATTTTGACGCTGGAGTCTCCGAAAATGACAACGGTGATCATTTCGCGATGAATGATTATTACATCTATTCCATGGACAGCGTTGGGGGAAAGGTAAAGGATCATGGAGTTGCCCTGAAAGTAAGTGATATTCCCTGGGCAGGTAAGCAGCTTTGGGCTCCCGATGCGGCATATAAAAATGGCAGGTATTATCTTTACTTCCCCGTTAGAGACAAGCAGGATGTATTCCGTATTGGCGTGGCAGAAAGCGATAAACCACAGGGTCCGTTCAAGCCGCAACCAGCACCTATAAAAAATAGCTTTAGTATCGATCCATCTGTTTTTACTGATGCGGATGGTCAAAGTTATATGTATTTTGGTGGTATCTGGGGTGGTCAGCTTCAGAAGTGGGCCGATGGTAAATTTAATCCAAACGGCTCAAAAACCGACTTGGGAAAGGATGACCAACCGGCCTTAGCTCCAAAAATAGCTAAAATGACTTCTAATATGCTTGAATTTGCCGAGAATCCTAAAGACGTGCTGATACTTGATGAGAACGGTAAGCCATTAAAGGGAGGCGACCACGACAGGCGCTTTTTTGAAGCTTCATGGATGCATAAATACAATGGCAAATACTATTTTTCTTATTCAACGGGTGATACACACAATCTTTGTTATGCGATCGGAGACAATCCCTACGGTCCTTTTACTTATCAGGGTGTAATTCTGAAACCTGTTATTGGCTGGACTTCACATCATTCTATTGTAGAGTTTAAAGATAAATGGTATCTGTTTTATCATGATACCCAATTATCGAAAGGTAAAACTCACCTTAGGAATGTTAAGGTTACAGAGCTGAACTATACGCCAGACGGTAAAATTGTTACTATTGAACCCTACGGAAAACCGGAGCAATAATATCACACAAACCACTCACCAATTTTGAATTAAGAGCTTCGTTAATTATGACATTTAAGGCCCTGCATACTGTATTTCTGTTGTTCGTTCAATTGCTTATCTGTCAGTTGACGTTCGCCAGGAACGATAAATTCCCCTTCAATAATTATAACTTAACGTTTGAGAACCGTGTAGCTGATCTTGTTGCCCGGCTGACTTTAGAAGAGAAAGTTTCTCAAATGCTAAATTCGTCACCGGCGATACCACGATTAGGTATACCGGCTTATGATTGGTGGAATGAAACGCTTCACGGAGTTGCCCGAACTCCGTTTAAGGTTACAGTATACCCGCAGGCTATTGGTATGGCAGCAACCTTCGATGCGACCTCATTATCAAAAATGGCTAACTACAGCGCCCTTGAGGGGCGTGCTATTTACAATAAAGCGGTAGAAACCGGAAGAACCAATGAGCGTTATCTAGGATTAACTTACTGGACTCCTAATATTAATATCTTCCGGGACCCAAGATGGGGACGCGGACAGGAAACGTATGGGGAAGATCCCTTTCTTACGGGAGTTATGGGCGACGCTTTCGTGCGGGGGTTGCAGGGTAATGATTCTAAATATTTACTGGCAGCTGCCTGTGCTAAACACTATGCGGTGCATAGCGGACCAGAGCCTTTACGACATGTGTATAATGCGGATGTCAGCGCTTATGACCTTTGGGATACCTACCTGCCTGCTTTTCAAAAGCTGGTAGTTGATTCAAAAGTAGCCGGGGTGATGTGCGCTTACAACGCCTTCCGAACCCAACCATGCTGTGCAAGCGATATTTTGATGACAGACATCCTCAGAAATCAGTGGAAATTTGACGGATACGTTACCTCAGATTGCTGGGCAATTGATGATTTTTATAAGAACCACAAAACCCATCCCGATGCGGCTTCCGCTTCTGCCGATGCGGTATTTCATGGAACCGATATCGACTGCGGTACCGATGCATATAAAGCCCTTGTTCAGGCTGTTAAAGAAGGGAAAATCACGGAGAAGCAAATTGATGTTTCTGTGAAACGCCTGTTCATGATACGCTTCAGGCTCGGCATGTTCGATCCTCCATCGATGGTGAAATTTGCCCAGACACCTTTTTCTGTTCTGGAAAGTCCGGCTCATCGTGATCACGCTTTGAAAATGGCCCGTCAATCTATCGTTTTACTGAAGAACGAAAGCCAGACACTTCCCTTGAAAAAAACACTAAAAAAGATTGTGGTATTGGGGCCAAATGCGGATAATTCGATCTCGGTACTTGGTAATTATAATGGCACACCTTCTAAGATTACTACCATATTGCAGGGGATAAAAGATAAAGTTGGAAAAAACACAGAAGTGGTTTATGAAAAGGTAATCAATTTTACTAATGATACGCTCCTTGTATATCAGGATGTGAGTCGGCAATACTCGTTCAATGGGACGCAGGGTTTCAGGGCGGAATATTTTAAAAATAGAGAACTCCAGGGTGTGCCGCAGCTTGTTAGGATGGAGCAAAACTTAAATAATTTATGGCAGGAGGGAGAGCAGGTAGCGCAAGGTTTGCAAGCAAACAATTTCTCGTCACGCTATACTACCGGTTTTAAAGCGGCTTCGTCTGGTAATATAACTTTCGAACTCGAAGCTGATGATGGCTATCGCTTTATAATTAACGGAAAGACGGTAGTAGATGCATGGTCCCGGAATCGCTGGGGTGCCAGAACGTATCGCTTGCAAACTCAAAAAGACTCTGTGTATCAGCTTGTGCTGGAATACTGGCAGGGAGAAGGAAAAGGTAATGTAAGGCTAAGCGTTGGTGATTATCAGCGAAGCAATTTTGCAGCACTGACACAGAAGCATACAGATGCGGATGCATTTGTTTTTGCTGGAGGTATTTCCCCCCAACTTGAAGGCGAGGAAATGCGTGTTAATTATCCCGGTTTTGATGGCGGCGACCGGACTTCTATTTTACTTCCGGCTGTGCAAACTGAATTGATGAAGGCTTTAAAGTCTACAGGTAAGCCGGTTGTATTTGTAATGATGACCGGCAGTGCTATCGCCATCCCATGGGAAGCGAAAAATATACCTGCTATTCTTAACGCGTGGTACGGTGGACAAGCTGCAGGAACATCGGTAGCAGACGTCATCTTCGGTGATTATAATCCTGCCGGACGGCTGCCTGTAACCTTTTATGGCAGCGATGCCGATCTTGAAGCTTTTACTAATTATGACATGACCAACCGGACCTATCGTTATTTTAAAGGAAAGCCGCTTTATGGCTTCGGATATGGTTTAAGTTATACCCGCTTCCGTTATGATCAGCTGGCAATGCCTGTTTCTGTTCAAAAGGGGAAAAGTGCTTCGGTTTCTGTGAGGCTTACTAATACAGGAAAAGTGGCGGGTGAAGAAGTTGCGCAGTTATACTTGATTAATCAGGATAAATCTCTCAAAGTCGCATCTAAGGCTTTAAAAGGTTTTCAGCGCCTTACTTTGAACCCCGGAGAAAGTAAAATCGTCAGATTCACGCTTACTCCAGACGACCTGTCATATATAAGCCAGGATGGAACGCGCAGACAGTTCAAAGGAAAGCTTGGAATTGGCATTGGCGGTAGTCAGCCAGACGAAACAAATCCAAAGAGCGGGAATGTTATTTTAAATACCCTTTTAATCCAATAGGTTAAAGCGATACTCTCCAGGACAGAAACAAATGGAATTAAGTTAAGGATCTGAAAGGGGCTGGTGTCTCAACCAATGCTATTAAGAAGACGTTGTCCTGGTCGGGGCAGCAGCCTTTCTCGGCGTTTCGGAGAGAAGTCTGGGCAGAGAGGGTAGAAGACTTTGGTAAACGTTGGTCTTTATCCAAACAAACTGGAGTTCCTTATATTTTTAGTAAATTCTTTAAACAGGATTCTCCCTTTTGCCAGGCGGGAAGCAACTCGTCGCAGCCGGTACGCAGCTGTTTTATTCCGGTATAATTAAGATGTTTTCCTTGAGACGGGAGAGAAACTCTGAGAATAAAGTTTGAATTTTGTTTCCTAACTGCACCAGTCGTTCGTTAAAACGATACTATCACGATTTTCTGAACATTCGTGCAGTCAGTTTAAACATTCGAAGCATCTCGCTCCTCAGCCTCCTCTTTATCTTTACAATGTTTCTGATGCAACCGGATAACCTATTAAGCCATAGATAACCCTTAATAATTTATTTTGACATGTATTTAACCAAAGCGGATGCTGTATTAAGGAACAACTTTATATATCATAAACAATATAATGAACAAAACTAAACTATTCTCTTCATCACCGCGGATCATAATTCCATTGCTCTCCATCTTGTTTTTTTCAGAAGTATCTTCACAGGAACGTAGTAAGGCTTCTATGAATGCACCTTTGTTCACTCAGTTTTCATACCGGGGAGATGATCGTATATACAAGGAAAATCCGCTGCAGCCCGATGAATTCTTCACACCCGTATTACAGGGATGTTATCCTGACCCAAGTATTACCCGTAAAGGGAATGATTATTATCTGGTAAGCTCCTCATTTGCGATGTTCCCGGGAGTGCCTATTTTTCATTCTAATGATCTGGTAAACTGGAAACAATTGGGGCACGTACTCGAAAGGCCTTCGCAACTGAAAGTACAGAACTCAGGGATTTCTGCCGGGATATATGCACCGGATATCAAGTATAATAAGAACAACGACACCTTCTATATGATAACTACACAAATTGCAGGAGGAATGGGTAATATGGTGGTAAAAACAAAGGATCCGGCAAAGGGCTGGGGCGATGCTATCAAACTTGCGTTTGACGGCATTGATCCATCGCTTTTCTTCGACGATGATGGAAAGTCATATGTGTTCCATAACGATGCTCCGCCAAAGGGAAAGGAGCTATACAATGGCCATCGGGTTATAAAAGTTTGGGAATATGATATTCAAAACGATAAGATAATTCCCGGCACAGACAAAATTGTGGTAAACGGCGGAACCGATATAAGTCAAAAGCCGATTTGGATTGAGGCTCCGCATCTTTACAAAAAGAATGGTCTTTATTATTTAATGTGCGCCGAAGGGGGTACCGGCGACTGGCATAGCGAAGTTATTTTTGTGAGCGATAATCCTAAAGGACCCTTTATTCCTGCAAATAGCAATCCTATACTTACGCAGCGATATTTCCCGGCAAACAGAGCTGATAAAGTAGATTGGGCCGGACATGCAGATTTGGTAGAAGCCGCTGATGGCAAATATTACGGGGTATTTCTGGCTGTGCGTCCGAACCTGAAAGGTCGGGTGAATACCGGACGAGAAACCTTCATTCTGCCGGTAGACTGGAGCGGAAAGTTTCCGGTTTTTGAAAGTGGACTTGTTCCATTAAAACCTAAATTGAAAACTCCCGGAGGCGTGAAAAACCAAAACGGCCAGAACGGATTCTTTCCGAATGGTAATTTCACCTTTACAGATAACTTCAAGGCCAAAACCCTTGATCACAGGTGGATTGGGGTGAGAGGGCCGCGCGAAGAATTTGTGACGGTTACAAAGAACGGCCTGACAATAACGCCTTTTAACCAGAACATTAAGGCTGGCGTGCCCACATCTACGCTTTTTCACAGGCAGCAACATAATACCTTCAATGCAGGAGCGACTTTAAAGTACACTCCACAATCTGAGAAGGACCTCGCGGGTATAGTTTGCTATCAGAGCGAGAAGTTTAACTATGTTTTCGGGCTAACAAAAAAGGGAAATGATCATTACATAGTTTTGGCTAGAACAGAAAAGGGTAATACCACTAACGTAGCCAGTGAGAAAATAGACGTCAGCAAACCTGTTCAATTACAAGTGGAAGCAGATGGGGATGATTACAGGTTCAATTATTCGGTAGATAAACAGAATTTTAAAAATGTTGGGGGTACGGTATCGGGAGATATTCTTTCGACTAACGTAGCAGGCGGCTTTACAGGGAGTTTGATAGGCCTGTATGCAACTTCCGCAAATGACATACAACTTTAGGAAAAACCAGTTAAAAACGGGAAAATTTAGTTGGGAGAACAAATACGCTTTATGAAAGGATGGTAGGTTGTTCCCTCTATGAGATCAATTATGAGCCGGTATCCAAAGCTGGAAAGCCGGGCTGAATGAGTAATCAGTAAGAAAGAAAATATAAAGTATATGAGAATATCAAAATTTGCCATAAGAAGTCAAAACCTAGTTTTATTATGTATAGCTACGTTCCTGTTTTCTGTAACAGCGGCAAATGGACAAAATAATGCAGGTCCAGGCAAGAAATCGGGGAATCGCTTTGTCCATCGCTCCATAGGAAATCCTTATCTTCCACTGTGGGAGCATTTACCTGATGGAGAACCACGTGTATTTGAAGATCCCGATAAACCTGGGAAATTTCGTGCCTATATCATCGGGTCGCATGATTTGAGGCTCACAAGCTATTGCGGTCCGGATATCCGGATGTGGTCGGCTCCTGTAGAAGACCTTGCCAGCTGGCGTGATGAAGGTGCTATTTTTACGTACGCGGTAGATGGGAAATGGGACGTAATGTATGCACCCGATCTTGTTGAGGTGAAAAGAAGAAACGGAAAAAAAGAATACTATCTATACCCGCACAGTCGCGGTCCGAACAGAGAAGCGATGGTGGTTAAAGGAAGCCGGCCGGATGGTCCTTTTACCCCGGTAAACCTTTCCGAGGACGGAAAACGTACAGTTCCTGGAAGTGTGTTGGGATTTGACCCGGCTGTTTATATTGAAAACATTACCGATCCTAAAGATCCCGACTATGAGATTGGCTTCAGGGCATATGGATATTGGGGATTTCAAAGATCGACAGCGGCACAGCTGGATCAGAACACCATGTACTCAATCAGACCCGGAACCAAAATCATTGAACGCTTTTTACCCGCCAGTTCGAGGTACGGAGTAATCCGCGATCCGAAAGGGACTGAATTTCCGCAAATTTATCCAGGTGAAGATTTGGGAACATTTAATTTTTTTGAGGCATCCTCTATTCGAAAGGTCGGAAACAAATATGTATCAATTTACAGTGGTTATTCCGGGCCTGAGTATGGCGTAAGCAGCTCTAACTCTACCCTGCGTTATGTTGTTGGCGATTCACCATTAGGACCCTGGAAAAGTGGGGGCGTTTTGGTCGACTCGCGTGCCCCAGTACTAAACAAGGACGGATCCGCAATACAAACAAGCAATGCGGGGCACAATACTCATGGTAGTATACAGCAGATTAATGGCCAATGGTATGTGTTTTATCACAGACCTCCAAGAGGGTTCGGTTTCGCACGCCAGGCAGTGGTAGCGCCCATTAGTGTTGCCTGGGATGAAAAATCAGTATCAGAAGGGGGAATGGTTTATATCAGAGCTTACGACCCGTATTCGGAGAATAAAATATGGACGGCAAATGACAGCCAGGGAAAAGAATATAAAGGAGCCGAAGTGACCTCGGAAGGTTTCCATATGTACGGACTTGATCCATACCAATATTATTCTGCTGGTTATGCTTCTTATCTTTCGGACAATAGTATCCAGCAGGATTCATGGGATATATGGGACAACCACATGCCCATTACTAAAGTGAAAAGCGGCCACATCATAGGCTATAAGTATTTTGGTTTCGGAGGCCTTAAGCGCGATAAAAATGGTTTAAATGCCTTCGAAGGAACCGGGAAAAAGAACAAGACAGCATTTAATCTCTTCCTTACTCCAAAGACTAAAAATTCATTTAAAGTTAATGTTTGGTTAGACGGACCCTGGGATAATAAAACATGGAACGGGAAAAAAATTGGCGAAATTATCGTTCCGGCCGGTGCTAAGCAGGAAGCTACTAAGTTCACAGTGGATGTAGCCAAATTTGTGGATCATCTCGATAAGAAGCACGCCATTTATTTAGTGGCCGAAGGAGGAGAATCGGAAGCACTTTTCGATTTAATGGGCCTTGGATTTAGTTCTAAGAATCAGGAACTCGTTGCTCCGGTTGTGCCGACTGTAAACATTCAAGTTAACGGAAAGTCAATAAATATGCCGGAAACGCCTGTTAGATCTACGGATGCAAACGGAATAGTGGGCTACGACATTTATGAGACAACTTATACCATTCCTTCGGGCACGACCGGAATGCCTGTTGTATCGGCTTCAGCAAGTAATCCTGCTGTTAAAGTGGCGGTAACTCAGGCAACATCAGCATCTGCTACTGCGATAGTTAGGTTTGATTATAAAGGCGTGGTAAAGACGTATAATTTATTTTTGCTTCCGAGTGATAAAATTATTAAAAATGCGGAATTAAAATGAAAGAGAAGTAGGCTTAACTGGCTAATTCAACGAGAAAACCTAACCAAATAAAATATGAACGTTAAACGCCTCATCATTGCTCTTACAATCACACTAATATGCGGATTTACTTATGCCCAAACCGGCACTGAGGGCGTTAAAGAAGATTTTAAACCTTCCGCGCTGAACCAACCCGGACAAGAGTATCCCCAGGTAAATTCACAAGGCTATGCCCGTTTTAAAGTAAAAGCGCCCCAGGCTGACAGTATCAGAGTTAGTCTCGGTCTTGGCGGTCAGGGAGGCACCCGGCTCAGTAAAGACCCTGATGGATTCTTTACAGGAACCACTTCAGGTCCAATGGATGAAGGTTTCCATTATTATCATCTAACAATTGATGGCGGTGTTTTTAACGATCCGGGAGCTTTGAACTTTTACGGTTCAACCCGTTGGGAAAGCGGAATTGAGATCCCGGCAAAAGATCAGGATTTCTATGCCCTTAAAGACGTTCCTCATGGGAATGTACAGCAAATCTTATTCCCCTCAAAAAGTACCGGAACCTCAAGGCGAGCGTACGTGTACACACCTCCAGGTTATGGAAAGAAAGGCAGCCGGTATCCTGTCTTATATCTGCAACATGGCTGGGGCGAGGACGAGACTGCATGGAGCAACCAGGGCCGCGCGAATCTGATTTTGGACAACCTTATAGCTGAGAGTAAAGTCAAGCCCTTCATTATTGTTATGACATATGGCATGACGAATGAAACTAAGTGGGGCCGCATGAGAGATTTTAAAATAGAGGGGTTCCAAACAGTGTTAACGGAGGAACTGATTCCGTATGTGGATGCTAATTTTCAAACTATTGCGAACAGAAAAAACCGGGCTATGGCTGGTTTATCAATGGGCGGCATGGAAACGCATACCATAACACTTAATAAGCCTGATCTATTCGGTTATTATGCTCTCTTAAGTGGAGGAACATATAATCCCGGGGAACTTAAAGATAAAGCCAAACCCGGATTAATATTCATCAGTTGTGGAAGTAAAGAGCGTCCGGAAGGGGTGAAAAATGCTGTTGCGGCCTTAACAGAAGCAGGCTATAATGCAGTTTCTTATGTTTCGGAGAATACGGCCCATGAATTTTTAACATGGCGGCGAAGCCTGCGGGAACTTGCACCATTATTGTTTAATTAACTCTTAATAATTAAAAATAAAATTCCGAAATCCGCCCCCAACCTCTTATAGTAAAGCTTTTTTAACTTAGGTAGCATTAAATTAACATTTGTTTCTCTTGCCAATGGCTTTTATGTGTAATTTCGTCTTCATAACCAATTTCAAATCATTCTTTGCCCTGACTTAAACCTGGAATTTCTATACAAGAAGGGGATGTGATTTTGATGGATGATGTGAGTTTTCCGATTCAGTTTTCCGGGATAACACAATTAATGAACTGGCCAAAATTATGCTAAACAGCTTGATATTGAAACAATTTTTCTGCTTTTGCTTAATTTCTGTATGGATAATACAGGTTTCATATGCGCGACCGCAAAGGATAAATTTCACGTCCCTTACCACGAAAGACGGCTTGTCGTCGAACACCGTCACGTCGATTTTAAAAGATCGTGAGGGTTTGATGTGGTTCGCCACCGAAGACGGACTTAATAAGTACGACGGTACGAGCTTTACCGTTTATCGCCACAGCGACCTGGATCCCGGCAGCCTGCCGACGAACTACGTCGTGTCGCTTCACGAAGACCGCTCAGGAAACCTCTGGATTGGGACCAACGGAGGGTCATTAGTTATTTACGACAGAAAAAGGGATTCGTTCAAACGATTAACTTCATTTTCCGGTTTCGATGCACAAAGCAGTGTTATTCGGGCTGTCTGCAGCGATTACCTGGGAAAGGTTTGGGTGTCGAGTTTTTCAGGACTGAGCGTGATTGATCCCAAAACAAAAAAAGTATCGCAGTTTACCGTTAACCCTTTACGCGCTGGCAGCTTGTCGACTAGCAACGTGATTGCTCTTTTTGAGGATAGCAGGCGCCGGCTTTGGGTAGGAACCGATAAGGGCGTATTCTTGTATAACAGGAAAGAAAATTCTTTTTCGCATTTCGGGCACTCTCCCGCATCGGCTTCAAGTCTTGTAAGTAATTCGATAAGATGTATTGCAGAGGATGCTGCCGGTAATATCTGGATCGGCACGGAACAGGGCCTGAGTATGCTGATGCCTGACGGTAGGAGTTTCAGAAACTTCCTGCATCGGGCGGGCGATAACACTACTTTAGCAAGTAACGATGTATATTCCATTGCCGCTGATCCCGGAGGCAAGCTGTGGCTGGGCACCGAAGAGGGTTTAAATATTCTTGATATCAGATCGTTCAGGATCGAAACCTATAAGCCGGACAGCCGGGACATTCATAGCCTGACCGCCAAGTCTATTCGTCATATCTATATCGACAGGCAGGGCATCTATTGGGCAGGAACCTTTAAAGGCGGTATTAACAAATATGATAAGAATCTAAGCCTTTTTAACCTGAAACAAAGCAACCCCTTTGATACCAGGGGCCTGAATGGTTCAAATGTGATGGCCTTTGCCGAAGCTGCAAACGGTGATGTTTTCGTTGGAACAGACGGAGGTGGACTTAATCTGTTTCACCGGAAGACAGAACTCTTTACTCACTATGGTCTGCATCCGAAAGGAACAGGAGCTCAATCGGGGGATTTAAGTATCCTGGCACTCGAAATGGCCAGAAATAATCGTTTATGGATTGGTACATATTCGAATGGACTTTTCGAATTTGATCCCCAAACCGGGAAATACCGGCAATTTCTTCAGGGGAGCTCCTCGGCTTCAATCACGAATAATAATGTATTTTGCCTGAAGGAAGACTCTAAAGGGAATATATGGATAGGAACAAACGGAGGAGGAGTGAATGTGTATCACCCGGAGTCGCAAACTTTCAGTAATTATCACCGGGAATCGCCACTTGCAAAGCCAGGGAATTTGCCTGTAAACGCCTATATACGAACGATTGAAGAGGATAGTGCGGGTAATATCTGGATAGGTACTCACGGTTCGGGAATGACCGTTTTTAACCCCGAGACAAAGTCCGCAAAGCTCTATGACCAGAACACCAGCAAGTTGCCGAGCAATGTAGTCCTGTCTATATTCGCCGATAGTCGTCAGAATATTTGGGTGGGCACACTCGGCGGCGGCCTAAGTTTCTTAGACCGGAAAAAAGAAGAGTTTATCTCTTTTTCAGAACGGGATGGCCTGGCCAATGGGGTCGTTTATAAAATCCTGGAGGACAAGAGCGGGCTGTTATGGCTGAGTACAAATTCCGGGATCAGCAGCTTCGATCCGAAAACCAGGAAGTTCAGGAACTATAACAGGTATAATGGTGTTCAAAATAGTAATTTTAATCAGGGAGCTGGCCTAAGGTTATCCGGCGGAGAAATGTATTTTGGAGGACTGGATGGCTTCAACTATTTCTATCCCCACGATATCAGGATCAATACAGATATTCCGAATGTTCTGATCAGGGAATTGAAAGTTGATAATAACACGGTCGTTCCGGCAGAACACTCACCTCTTGAAGAACATATTTCAATCGCGAAGGAAATTAATCTCGATTATAAACAAAATTTTACCCTCGGATTTGTTGCACTCAGTTATACTATTCCGCAGCAATACAGGTATTCTTACAAGCTGGAGGGTTTTGACAAATCATGGAATGAGGTAGGAACTTCAAAGACGGCTTCCTATACCAATATAGATCCAGGAGACTATGTGTTTAAAGTTCGGGTGAGTAATGCCGATGGAACAGCTTACGGGAAAGTCACTACTATAAAGATTCATGTCGAGCCACCTTTTTGGTTAACCATATACGCGTATATCTTTTACGGATTCGCCTTCTTGGGCATATTGTTTTATCTGCGATACAGGGGTATTCAAAAGCTGAAGCGCGAATTCCGGATTGAACAGGAAAAAATGGAGGCGAAACAGCAGGTTGATCAGGAACGGAAGGAGGTTGAACGCCTTCACGAGCTTGATATGCTAAAAATCAAGTTCTTAACTAATTTAAGCCACGAGTTTCGGACTCCAATTTCATTAATTATGGGACCTGTGGACACGCTTCTGTCAGATAAGGTGATGGAAGCTGGCAAGAGCCAGTTGTATATGGTTAAGAGAAATGCGCGAAGGCTTCTGAACCTTGTTAATCAATTGCTCGATTTCAGGAAAATGGAGGAACACGAATTACGGTTGAATATATCGCAGGGCGAGCTGGTTTCTTTTGTCAGCGAGGTTGTCGATTCGTTCAAAGATTTGAGTGAGCGAAAAAATATCATTCTCCTGTTCGAGAGTTCTATAGAAAACTATTATACTACTTTCGACCATGATAAAATAGAACGCATCCTGTTCAATGTATTGTCCAATGCGTTCAAGTTTACTTCTGGTGGGGGTAGTATAAAAGTGGAGCTGGAAAAGGCTCCGGAAGGAGGGCCGGATGTGGGATCATCTATAATTATTAAGGTTACAGATACCGGGATAGGAATTCCGGCCGACAAGCAGGAAAAGATTTTTGACCGCTTTTTTCAAAGCGATACTGCAGCCTCGATTCTAAATCAGGGGAGCGGTATCGGACTCTCTATTACCCGCGAGTTTGTGAAAATGCACGGCGGAACAATTCGGGTAGAAAGCGAGCTGGAAAAAGGAAGCAGCTTTATCATTCATCTTCCTTTTTCTCCTCTTGAATTTATTGAAACATCCAGTTTGGAAGTGGCTTCGACTGCCAAGCCGGCACCAGATCAGTACCCTGAAGAAGAACCTGAAGCAGCAGTTGAAGTCGCAGAGAGACAAAACGGATCGGCAGTTGAAATAGCATCAATCTTACTTGTAGAGGATAATGATGATTTTAGGTTCTATCTGAAAGATAATCTGAAAAACTTTTACAAGGTTTACGAAGCAACTAACGGAAAGGAGGGCTGGCAAAAGGCTTTGGCAAACCATCCTCAAATTATCGTAAGCGATATCAATATGCCCTTAATGGACGGAATCGAGTTTTGCAGGAAGGTGAAATCAGATAAGCGCACCAGTCATATTCCGATCATTTTGTTAACTGCCTTAACAGGCGAGGAGGAGCAGATTAAGGGCCTTGAAACAGGAGCAAATGATTACATGACTAAACCCTTTAACTTTGAGATTTTGAACGCTAAGATCAAAAACCTGCTTGTTCTTAATTCAACCTTAAAGAACACGTACACCAAGCAGATAAAAGTTCATTCGTCCGAACCCGTAATAGAATCGCATAGTGATAAATTATTGAATAAGGTAGTGCTGTACATTGAGGAAAATATCAACAATCCTCAACTCTCGGTTGAGGACCTTAGCCGGCATGTTGGTATGAGCCGGGGATCACTATACAATAAGATACTTGAACTCACAGGCCTTTCGCCTGTTGAATACATACGATCGGTTAAGCTTGATAAGGCTGCTGTTTTGCTCGAAAAAAGCGACATGAATGTGGCGCAGATTGCCTATATGGTCGGATTTGCCACCCCAAATTACTTTGCCAAATCGTTTAAGGCTAAATTCAATATGCAACCGTCCGAGTACATCGCATTGAAAAGGAAGGCGGCTGACAACAAGCTGAGGGAAACAAAGTCCTAAACATAACAGTGTAACTGTCCTCTGGCAATCTAATCTGTTTGCTGCGGGAAAACCCGTTGTTTACCGCGGTGGCTTTTCGACCTGATGGCGGATGCCTGCCCGGAGATACTCCCGTCGGATGGACGCTGGAGATGAATCAGGAATTTTTAAACATTCTTACCCTGAATTTGCTGATTTTTTTCCGCATTGATGCTTCGTGCAATATAAATTTGACGCTGCCAGTATGATCTTTTTGCGGGGCTTGAAGTCACAAAAGAACATCAGGCGGTAAAGCCAAAGAACCTGTTCTTATATCCTGAAAAGGAATCAATTTTTGACAGAATAGCCTGGTCTCCATCAAAAAATTAATTATATTCTGATGAAAAAAATAAGTGTTATAACTGCATGTTTTTTAATAGCTGCATCTTTTGTTAGCGCTCAAACCCTTATTAAGCAGGCCCCAGAGGGTTTCGATGTGGTCCGAAAGGACATAGCTCATGGCAAGATCGATACCATTACCTACGCTTCAAAAACTGTTGGAACACTGCGCAGGGCCCTGGTATATACGCCTCCGGCTTATTCGAAAAGTAAAAAATATCCGGTTCTTTATTTATTGCACGGCATTGGTGGCGATGAAAAGGAATGGTATAAACAGGGAAATCCGCAGGTGATACTCGACAACCTTTACGCAGAGAATAAGCTTCAGCCTATGATCGTAGTTCTCCCGAACGGAAGGGCCGCTAAAGATGACCGTGCTGCAGGGAATATTTATGGTGCCGACAAGGTTCAGGCCTTTGCAGCTTTTGAAAAGGACCTTCTTGATGACTTGATTCCTTTTGTTGAGAACACTTTCAAGGTAAATACGAGCCCGGAAAACAGGGCCATCGCAGGTTTATCTATGGGCGGCGGTCAGTCATTGAATTTTGGCTTAGGTAATCTGGATAAATTTGCATGGGTGGGAGGCTTTTCATCGGCGCCAAATACCAGGGAACCTGAAGTGTTATTACCTAAGCCGGAAGAAGCGAAAAAAAAGCTGAAACTTTTATGGGTCTCCTGCGGAAACAGTGACAATCTGATGCGAATCAGCCGCCGCACTCACGATTATCTGAAAAAGAACAATGTTCCTCATGTTTTTTATATAGAGCCGGGAGGGCACGACTTCAAAGTTTGGAAGAACGATTTATATATGTTCTCGCAGTTGTTATTTAAGCCGGTAGACGCCTCTCTGTTTTCCAGATACAGCATTGATGGAACGCCTGCGTCTAACAATGCTGTATCCGTAGCCGAAGGTAACAGGGCGCAAAACCCGGTTATCTTTGCCGATGTACCCGATGCTTCCATGATCAGGGTTGGAAATGTGTATTACATGAGCAGTACCACTATGCACATGAGTCCGGGTGTCCCAATCATGAAGTCAACAGATCTGGTAAACTGGAAATTGATAGGATATTGCTACGACACCCTGGCTAATATAGACGAGCTTAATCTTAATAATGGAAAGAGCACCTACGGGCGCGGCTCATGGGCAAGCAGTATCCGTTATCATAAAGGAACCTTTTATGTCAGTACATTCGCTGGCACAACCGGTAAAACCTATGTATATTCTACACAAAACATAGAGAAGGGTCCCTGGAAGTTATCTTCATTCAATCCCAGTTATCACGACCATTCCTTGTTTTTTGATGATGATGGGAGGGTATACATGATTTACGGGGCCGGAAAGCTTAATTTAATTGAACTTAATCCGGACGCCTCGGGCGTTAAGCCGGGAACCCGGGAGCAGGTACTTATCGAAAACGCAAGTGCTCCATCCGGAAGCAACGTCGGGCTTCCTGCCGAGGGATCGCAATTGTTTAAAGTGAATGGAAAATATTACCTTTTTAATATAACCTGGCCCCGGGGCGGCATGAGAACTGTCGTTGTCCATCGGGCGGATAAGATTACAGGTCCCTATGAAGGCCGGGTAGCCTTACAGGATATGGGGGTTGCGCAAGGCGGACTGATCGATATGCCTGACGGTACCTGGTATTCATATCTGTTCAGAGATTATGGATCTGTGGGGCGCATTCCATACCTGGTACCTGTAAAATGGGTGGATGGCTGGCCTGTACTGGGAGGAGAGGGAAAGGTTCCTCAAACGCTTGATTTGCCCCCATCTAAGGGCTTAATTTCAGCGATTGTGGCTTCTGATGAGTTTGCCCGTCAAAAGGGAGAGCCTGCTTTGCCGCTCGTGTGGCAATGGAATCATAATCCTGCGAATCAGCTCTGGTCGGTAAATGAACGCCCCGGTTACCTTAGACTTAAAACAGGAAGGACAGACACTTCATTTTTATCAGCCAGAAACACCCTGACCCAAAGAACCTTCGGACCGGAAAGCACAGGAACCACTGTTTTAGATGTTTCCAAAATGAAAGATGGTGATATAGCAGGGCTGGCCCTTTTACAGAAACGATATGGTATTGTTGGCGTGAAATCCGAGGCTGGGGCCAAATCTATAGTCATGATCAGTGCGCAAAGCGAAAAACCTGTTGAGATAACCAGGATTCCACTAAAGCAGCAGAAGGTATACCTGAAAGCGGAATGTGATTTCAGAGATCGGAAAGATATAGCGAAGTTCTCGTATAGCCTGGACGGGAACACCTGGACTTCAATTGGCGAACCTTTGAAAATGGCCTACACCTTGCCACACTTTATGGGATACCGATTTGGTCTGTTTAATTATGCCACCCAAAATATCGGTGGCTACGTTGATTTCGATTGGTTTAGAATAAAGTAAAGTTCGGTTGCCGTATTCGTTCAGGTCCATACAACTAGTAATTTTTAAAATATTTTTCAAGCATATATGATAAAAGCAAAGTTTTTCTATATCCTTTCTGTGATAACGATTTGTGTTGTCGGTGAGCTCTTCGCCCAAAATCCACTGATCACGAACCAGTATACCGCAGATCCTTCGGCCCGGGTTTTTGGCGACAGGGTGTATGTGTATCCTTCTCACGATATTCCTCACTCACCCGGAAAAGGACGGGCGAACTGGTTTGTCATGGAAGACTATCATGTGTTTTCTTCTGCCAACTTAACCGATTGGACCGACCACGGGATGATCGTTACACAGAACAAGGTTTCCTGGGTGAAACCGGATAGTTACAGTATGTGGGCGCCGGATTGTATCTACAGGAACGGCAAATATTATTTCTATTTTCCAAGTACGTCGAAAGACACGACTAAAGTAAGGGGCTTTACCATTGGTGTTGCTGTAGCCGACAAGCCGACAGGGCCCTTCGTGCCTCAGCCTGAACCTATAAAAAATGTGAAAGGAATCGATCCAAACGTGTTTATCGACAAAGACGGACAGGCATATTTATATTGGTCGCAGGGAAATATATATGGAGCAAAGCTTAAAGAGAATATGCTTGAGCTGGCCTCAGACCCCCTTACTCTTGGCGAACTGCCGAGCAAAGGGCTGAAGGAAGGTCCATACGTGTTTGAGCGTAACGGGATTTATTACATGACCTATCCTCATGTTGAAAATAAAATCGAGAGGCTGGAATATGCTATCGGTAATAATCCGCTGGGGCCTTTTAAGTTTGCTGGTGTAATTATGGACGAATCTGCGACGGGTTGCTGGACTAATCACCATTCCATCATCAATTTTAAAAAGCAGTGGTATTTGTTCTATCATCATAATGATCTTTCTCCAGACTTTGATAAGAACCGGTCGATACGGATGGACAGTTTGTCTTTCAATGAAGATGGTATTATCCGAAAGGTAATTCCCACACTAAGGGGAGCAGGGCTTACAAATGCAAATGCAAAAGTACAGATAGACCGCTATAGCGGGATAAGCAAAGAGGGCGTATCTGTAGCTTTTATTGATACTGCGGATCGCTTTAAGGGATGGAAAGCTAAGTTTAGTTCTCCCGGTGCCTGGCTGCAATATAATAGTGTTGATTTCGGTGTGAAGAAGCCTGCCTCGGTTCAATTAATGATAGCTTCTGATGACGGCGGTACATTGCAGATAAGGTCAAACTCTCCGGCTGGGCCCATTCTGGCAGAGGTGACTATTCCGGTATCTAAATCATGGAAGGTAATTACATCTAAACTTTCCGGAGCCGGTAAAGGAATTCAGCATCTATTTATAACACAGAAAGGCGTAGGCGGGATTGAGGTAGACTGGATGAGTTTTAAATAGGTCTGCTTCAATTAAGAATAGACAGAATATACTTCACCTTTATGGGTCTGCGCGAATTTCATTGAACAAAAGTGACATCATTTTGTAAGATTCGTGCTAATCGATAGGGCACGTTCCAGCTAATTTAGGAATCGAAACCAAAATAATCTAACTCTCTATTATGTGAGAATAGAAATGTATATCAGCATGATTTGTATGATGTCTGGCAATGTTTATTAATGACAATTAAAAAAAATGAATATGAATTTACTGAGAATCACCTTATTGTTTTCTTTTTTCCTGCTTTCGAATCAGCTGGCTTTTTCACAAGACCCTAAGTTCTACATTTTCCTATGCCTGGGTCAATCCAATATGGAGGGTAGTGCTAAATTTGAGCCGCAGGATACCACTGTTAATAATCGTTTTCAAGTTTTGGAAGCAGTTGACTGCGATAACCTGGGCAGAAAAAAGGGAGAGTGGTATACGGCTGTTCCTCCGCTTAGCCGTTGCAGAACAGGTTTGGGGCCGACCGACTATTTTGGTCGCACAATGGTAGCCCAACTTCCTGCGGACGTTAAAGTAGGAGTGATTAATGTAGCTGTAGGAGGATGTAAAATAGAGCTTTTTGATAAAAATAACTATGAGTCGTATGTTTCTACCGCACCCGACTGGATGCTCAATATGATTAAGGAATATAACGGAAATCCCTATGCTAGGCTTGTGGAAATGGCGAAGATTGCCCAAAAAAGCGGTGTTATAAAAGGGATTCTTTTACATCAGGGCGAATCTAATACCAACGATGCAACCTGGCCCCAGAAGGTGAACGGGGTATATAATAACTTGCTGTCGGATCTCAACCTGAAGGCAGCTTCTGTTCCCTTGCTTGCAGGAGAAGTGGTGCACGCCGATCAGGGAGGTGTTTGTGCGAGTATGAACAAGATTATCGCAGAATTGCCGAAAACTATTCCAACTGCGCACGTAATTTCGTCTGCAGGCTGCGCTGATGGGGCAGATAATTTGCATTTCTCACCTGAGGGCTATCGCGAATTAGGAAAGCGTTACGGCACTAAGATGCTTTCCCTTTTGGGGTATGGTGCTGTGAAGTAGATATTAGACAAGTGAGGCTCGACCCGCAAATTAAGCTCAGCTACAGGCGAATTATTGAAATGCATTTAAATAACCCTGAAGGAGAACTGTTGGGGTAATCTGAAGTAAAAAATACCGGAGGCTTACAAAAGTGGATAACGATTTCAGCTAAGGTTAATAAGACAAATGGAGTTCACGATCTGTATTTTGTTTTTAATGGCAGTCAGGGCGATCTGTTCAAAGTCAACTGTTGGAAGTTTGACAAATAAGATTTTTTCATACTCACTCATACTACCAATTATAAACCAAAAATGAATACCCCAAGTAAAGGCAAATTTACTCTTGCTTTCTCCATTCTAATAATCTTCAGCTTAATAGGAATAAGCTCTCTTTCTGCGCAAACTGTTTGGTTAGATCAGCTTGATCTCAACGCAGCTACGCAGGGCTATGGAGTACCTAGGAAAAACAGGACAGTTGATGGCAAGGTTATGACCATTGCGGGCAAAACGTTTCAACGCGGCTTTGGTACCCACGCAGAAAGTTCCCTTTTAATACAGCTTGATGGTAAGGCAAATTTCTTCAGCGCCTGGGTGGGAATTGATGATGAAATTAAAGGCCAACAGCCTGCAGTAGAATTTATCGTTTACGGAGATGGTTCAAAGTTGTGGTCGAGCGGATTAATGCGTTTAGGCGATACTGCCCGGCGATGTAATGTAAAGCTTACCGGTGTGAAAAAACTTGAACTGGTTGTAAGTGATGGAGGAAACGGAAATTATTACGATCATGCAGATTGGGCAGATGCGAAATTCGAGGCGGCAGGCGTGTCAAGCTTTGTTACTGTTAATCCTGTTTCCAGCGAAGTCTATATACTTACACCTCAGGAATCGGCAAAACCGAAGATTAATAGTGCAAGCCTATTCGGTGTTCGCCCGGGCTCTCCCTTTCAATTCAGAATACCTGCTACAGGCGACCGGCCAATGAGATTTTCTGCTTCCGGATTGCCTCAGGGACTTATACTTGATCCTCAATCAGGACTTATTACAGGGAAGCTAACCAAGGCCAGTGAGTATGTTGTTACCCTGAAGGCGAAGAATGCGAAAGGAGTAGCCGAGAAAAGTCTACGCATAAAATGTGGTGATAAAATCGCGCTTACTCCACCAATGGGCTGGAACAGCTGGAATTGCTTCGCCGGAGAGGTTTCTGCAGAAAAGGTAAAGCGTGCTGCGGAAGTAATGGTAAAATCAGGATTGGTAAATCACGGATGGAATTATGTAAATATTGACGACTTCTGGCAAAATCACCGCGATTCGAAAGATCCTTCTTTACAAGGTAAGCTGCGGGACGAGGCGGGTAATATTGTTCCTAATAAAAGGTTCGGTGATATGAAAGGACTGGCAGATTATGTACATGGCCTCGGCTTAAAAATTGGCCTTTATTCAAGTCCCGGTCCCTGGACATGTGGTGGCTGTGCCGGAAGTTATGGCTATGAAAAACTAGATGCCGAAAGCTATGCCAAATGGGGATTTGATTACCTGAAATATGATTGGTGCAGCTACGGAAACGTGATAAATGGAATGCCGGAAAATGATCCTCACAAGGTGAGCTCGCTGTCTTATCAAGGAGGAAATCAGCTGGCTACCGCGATTAAACCCTTTAAAGTAATGGGCGATTATCTCCGCGAGCAACCACGCGATATTGTTTTCAGTTTGTGCCAATACGGCATGTCGGATGTATGGAAATGGGGCGATTCTGTTGGCGGAACCACCTGGCGCACCACCAATGATATAACGGATACCTGGGCAAGTGTTAAGGGCATTGCATTAGAACAGGATAAATCTGCACCCTTTGCTAAACCTGGTAACTGGAATGATCCTGATATGCTTGTAGTTGGAACGGTAGGATGGGGCAATCCTCATCCAAGCAAGCTTAAGCCGGATGAGCAATATCTTCACTTTAGTCTCTGGAGTCTATTTTCTGCGCCGTTGCTTATTGGTTGCGATATGGAAAAACTGGATGCGTTTACCCTGAATTTATTGACAAACGACGAAGTGATTGCCATCAATCAGGATGCTCTCGGTAAACAAGCCACAAGCCTTCAGACAATCGGCGATCTGCGCATTTATGTGAAGGAACTTGAGGACGGAAGCCGTGCAGTAGGTTTTTGCAATTTCGGTTTGGAGAAGCTTAAGCTGTCTTATACTGATTTTGCAAAACTGGGTATCACGGGAAAGCAAAAAGTTCGCGATGTATGGAGACAGAAAGACATTGCAGCTATAAACACTGGAAAAGAAGCTCTTCAGGTGGAGGTTCCGGTGCATGGAGTGGTGCTGTACAAGGTTAGCACAATTAAATAGACCAATAGAATTTTTAGTTTTTTATGAATCGTTGCATTACTGCATTTTTATTGTTATCAGTTTATTGTATCTATCCATCAAGAGCGCAAAAGCTGGTTGTTCAGTCACCAAATAAAAAGAATAGTGTTGCTCTCTATCTTGAAGAAAAAGGCAAGGAATCATACTGGTATCTCAGAGTTACGCAGGTAGATAGTGGAAAAACCAATGAAATTATACCGCGGATAAGTCTTGGTTTAAAAAGAAGTGACCAGGATTTTTCTAAAGACCTGAAGTTTCTGAGGGCAGGAAAGCAAAAGCTGATTTCCGAAAGCTATACCGCTCCACATGGAAAGAAGTCATCCTGCACTAATTCAGCAAATGAGGTGTCAGTTTCTTTCGAAAGCCCTCTCAAATCAAAATTGAATGTTATCATCCGGGTTTACAATGACGGGCTGGCCTTTCGTTACGAATTTCCCGAAGAAAGTGGAAGTTACACGATGTTGGATGAATTAACTGCCTATACCATTCCTAAAGAAACGAAGCGCTGGATGCAAAAATGGAACCCGGCCAATGAAGGTCTTTACACTGTTATGAGCGATGATAAAGTGCAGAAACAGGAATGGTGTTATCCTGCACTTTTTCAGGCAAATGCTGGCTCCTGGTTCTTATTGCATGAGGCAGATTTAAACCGGACCTATTGCGGAACGAAATTAAGTAATACGGCAGAATCAGACAGCTACAAGCTTACTTTTCCCGATCAAAGAGATGGACGGGGGCAAGGGGCATCAAACCCAACAATAAGCTTCCCCTGGAAATCGCCATGGAGGGTTGTGATTATTGGAAGTTTGCAGGAATTGGTCACTTCCACATTGGTTGATGATGTTTCAACCCCGGCCACCATAAAAAACACGAACTGGATTAAGCCTGGAATTGTGTCCTGGAATTACTGGTCGAGCAATCACGGTACAAAGGATTATAAAATAGTTACAGATTTTGCTGATCTGGCTGCGGAAATGACCTGGCCTTATACTTTACTTGATTGGGAATGGGACAGTATGAGCAATGGCGGAAAACTCGAAGACGCACTGAAATATATTCAGGCAAAGGGGTTGAAACCACTAATGTGGTATAATTCAGGTGGCGATCATACCTGGGTGCCTTCAACACCTAAAGATAGAATGCTCACCCACGAGAACCGGATAGCGGAGTTTACAAAACTCAAAAAACTAGGAGTTGTGGGTGTTAAGATTGATTTTTTTGAGAGTGAAAAGCAGGATATGATCAAATATTACCTGGATATACTCGAAGATGCAGCTCAGTTTCAAATTATGGTTTATTTCCATGGCTGCATTGTGCCGCGGGGCTGGTCGAGAACTTACCCGCACTTAATGACTTACGAAGCTGTTAGAGGTGCGGAGTGGTACAATAATGGTCCGGAATTTACAACCACTGCTCCGGAGCATAATGCAACGCTTCCATTCACCAGAAATGTAATTGGAGCCATGGATTACACCCCGGTAACCTTTACCAATTCTCAGTTTCCGCACATTACTTCTTACGGGCACGAACTGGCTCTAAGTATTGTATTCGAGTCTAGCTTACAGCATATGGCTGATCGCCCGGAAGGATACCTTAACCTGCCCGACTTTGTTAAGTCCTTTCTTAAGACAATCCCCAGTGCCTGGGATGAAACCCGATTACTTAATGGCTACCCTGGAAAAGATGCAACTATTGCTCGTCGTAAAGGCGATAACTGGTATATAGGGGGAATTAATGCAGAGATCAAAGAAAAGAAACAAAGCTTAAAATTGCCATTCCTGGAAAAGGGAATCAAATACAAATGTACTGTGATTGCGGATGGTAAACACGATAAGGAGTTTATGACAAGCTCTTTTGAGGTAGATCAAACAGGTCTCCTTGATGTGAAATTACTCCGCCGCGGAGGTTTTGTAGCTATGATACGTCCGCTTAATTAAATATGTTTTCGCCGCAATTAGCTGTATTATGAGAGTTTTTATTTTATCAGTTTTCTGCTTGCTTCCCATCATATTATTCGGGCAGCCCTATAAAAATTATACTTTAAAACCAGACAGACTTGTCATCAACCTTTCTGAAGGTGTTCTGAGCCTGATCCCCTTAACAGTCAAAGCCATCAGGGTGCAATGGGAGAAAGGAGGAATTAAAGAATCACAGGATCTGGTTTTAATAAATAAGCAAGCCCTTCCGAAATTTAAGTTCTCTGAAAATCAGACGCATTTAAGGCTAAGTACCTCGGCAGTGACGGTGCTTTTTACCAAGAAAACCGCGACTCTAGATTTTCTGGATAAGGCTGGAAAAGTGTTTTTGAGTGAAACGGCAGGAGGGAGAAAACTAACCTCAAATACCATTTTGGGGGAACCCTGTTTTGTAGCCGAGCAAAGTTTCTCTTCACCAATTGGAGAATCCCTTTTTGGTCTCGGGCAGTTTCAGGACGGCAATTTTAATCTTAAAAATGTAAGCCGGAAACTTACTCAGGTGAATACCCAAATCGCTATTCCCTTTCTTTATTCAAGTAAAAATTACGGAATACTTTGGCACCAGTACGGCTTGACGTATTACAATCCTGCAGACAGCGTAGTTAAACTGGTACAGCATGATACCTCCGAAAGTGAGAAACGGGATGCCGAAGTTACTACAAGCTCAGGAACGCAACGCGTATCGCAGCAACAGGCAGTTTACAACGGAAAGTTTAAGGTTGATAAAGACGGTGAATATTCCGTTATGCTTGATCTTGGCAATATGGACAACCGCCATCTGGTGATTATCGATGGGGTAGCCCACATCGATCAGTCGAATTTATGGCTTCCCCCTTCAGCGGGAAAGCTTGTAAAGTTGAAGGCGGGAGAGCACATCGTTCAGATAATTTGCAAGGCAACAAATACTCCAAAGTTTTCGTGGAAACCTGCTGATAATATTACCACCTTCCGTTCTCCTAATGCGAAATCTTTGGATTACGTAGTGTTTTTTGGAAAAAGTGCAGATGAAGTAATTGCGAGCTATCGTGATCTCTCGGGCAATGTCCCTATGCTGCCATTGTGGGCTTACGGGTTCTGGCAATGCCGGGAACGTTATACTTCGGGCAATCATCTGGTAGAAACTGTAAAGGAATTCAGAAAACGAAATCTGCCCATGGATGTGATTGTGCAGGACTGGCAGTACTGGGGGAAATACGGTTGGGGCGTGCCCAAATTTGACGAAGCGAACTACCCTGAACCGGATAAATTTATCAAACAACTGCATGATCTGAATGCCCGTTTTTCCATTTCCGTATGGGAAAACCTGGATAAGAAATCTGAAGTAGCCAAGGAGTATATTGAAAAAGATCTGTACATAAAGAACAGCCCCTGGATTGATATATATAATCCTGAAACACAAAAAACACATTGGAACGCCTTAAATAAAAATCTGTTTAGTTATGGAGTTGATTCCTGGTGGATGGATGCTACAGAGCCTGAAAATGACGCCCTTACAGGAAAGAGTACATATTATGGATTAGGTGATTTTTACCGCCTGACGTATCCTTTACTCGTATCTAAAGCAGTTTATGAAGGTCAACGTAATACTGATCCTGGTAAGAGGGTAGCCATTCTTACACGATCTGCATTTGCAGGTCAGCAACGCTATGGAACCATTAATTGGTCGGGCGATATAGGCTGGAACTGGGATGCCTTTAAACGGCAGATTGTTGCCGGTTTAAATTTCAACCTGACGGGAATGCCTTACTGGACTACCGATATTGGCGGCTTTTTTCGACCGGGTCAATCCCAGTACACCGACGAAAAATATCACGAGATCTTAACCCGCTGGTTTCAGTGGGGAGTATTTAATCCAATATTTCGGTTACACGGATACCAATCCGAAACAGAGCCCTGGAAGTATGGTGAAAAGGTAGAAAGTAATATGAGAGCCATGCTCAATCTTCGTTACCGATTATTGCCCTACATCTATTCGGAAGCATGGCAGGTTTCTAAAAATGGCTCTACTATGATGCGACCACTGGTAATGGATTTTGCGAACGATGAAAAAGCCGTTCAGCAAGGATATGAATATATGTTTGGCAAGTCTATGTTGGTTGCCCCTGTTACCGAAGCCGGGGCTAGTCAATGGAATGTGTACTTGCCGGTATCTGCAGTATGGTATGACTTCTGGACAGGAAAGAAATACTCCGGCGGACAAACAATATCGGCCGCTTCACCTCATGATAAAATTCCTGTGTTTATAAAAGGCGGATCTATAATCCCGGTAGGAAAAGTGCAGCAATACAGCGGAGAGAAACCTGCGGATGAATTAGAAATCCGGATTTATACCGGCGCTAATGGAACATTCAAACTCTATGAAGACGAAGGCGACAATTACAATTATGAAAAAGGAAAAAACACTACTATCCCCTTTACCTGGAATGATGCTGCAAAAACGATCAGCATTGACGATGTTCAAGGGTCTTACCGCGGCTATCTTAAAAACAGAAAGTTCAATATTCTCATCGTGAAAGACGGAGATGGAATTGATAATCCGCGAAGCGTTAAGAAAACTGTAGTATACCAGGGACGAGGCCTTACGCTAAGCATGAAATAATATGAACCCATTGATAACCATTCCAACCATTACCAAAAAAGCAAACAATAAAATATGAAAAAACTGTTTCTGGCAATAACACTTGCCTGCTGTGTAGTTACAAGTTCAATTGCACAAAATCCCATCATCAAACACATCTTTACCGCCGATCCATCTCCCATCGTTTACAAAGGAAAGGTTTACCTGTACACGGGGCATGATACTGCTTCTGTAACCGCGACAAACTATAAAATGCCCGACTGGCACGTTTTTTCATCAAAGGATATGGTGAAATGGAAAGATCATGGTGCTTTATTGTCTCCATCAACCTTTTCATGGGCAACAGGTGACGCCTATGCCGCCCAATGCATCGAACGTAATGGCAGGTTCTACTGGTTTGTGTCAACCTTCCACAAAAATGATGGGGTTAGTAACGGTGGTGCGGCTATCGGTGTAGCTGTTTCAGACAAGCCTACAGGCCCGTTTAAAGACGCTATCGGAAAGGCGCTTGTTATTAACGAGATGACAAAGGATAAGCCACATGCATGGGATGATATCGACCCCACGGTTTTCGTAGATGACGATGGCCAGGCCTATATGTTCTGGGGAAATGGAAGCTGCAAATGGGTTAAGTTGAAGAAAAATATGATTGAGATGGATGGTCCTATTTCTGTTATAATCCCTAAAGGTTATATTGAGGGCCCCTGGGTGTATAAACGGAAAGACTTATATTATCTGGTCTATGCCAGTGCAGGCACCAAACCTGAAATGATCGAATATTGTACCGCTAAAAATCCTGCCGGGCCCTGGACTTACCGGGGAATTATTCAGGAGAATGTACCGAATAGTTTTACAACACATCCGGGTATTGTAGATTTTAAGGGAAAGTCTTATTTCTTCTATCATAATGGAGTGCTGCCGACGGGAGGTAGTTACCGGCGTTCTATATGCGTAGATTATATGTATTATAATGAGGATGGCACTATTAAGCCAATAGTTCAAACATCTGCGGGCGTTGCACGTGTTAAATAGCTTTAAATGTCATCTAAGCATGCTTGTTAATGCAGGCGAGAGTGGTATGATGATTTTAAATTATTATAAATCAGATAAAAAAATGATTGTACGTTTTACCAGCGCAGCATTATTCCTATTTATAGCTGCAGGCTTTTCAGCCAATGCACAAACTTTTCAAAGAACTGATACAGGGGTAAAAACGCAGGTAGGTTCAAGCGGGATTGAAATTCGCTTTTATTCTCAGTCTATTGTTAGAATACTCAAATCACCAACATCCGGGATTGTAGCTAAAAAAAGCTTATCAGTAATTAAAACGCCTATAAAGACGCCTTTCACTGTGAATCTCAAGGGAGACGAACTTAATTTAGTTACTAATGCTCTTTTGGTTGTCTTCAATCAAAAGACCGGACAGTTTAGCTTCAAGACTCCTGAGGGTGCTGATCTCTTAAAGGAAAAAGAATCCGGAACACTATTTAGGCCTTTTAATGATGCAGGAAGTCGGACTCACACCGTGGGCCAGACCTTTACCCTTGAAGACGGCGAAAGTATTTATGGCCTGGGGTCACAACAAGGCGGGAAGATGGTGCAGCGCAACCTGAAGTTGAACATGGTTCAGGGCAATACAGATGATTATGTTCCTTTCATTCATTCTGTTAAAGGTTATGGCCTGTTCTGGGATAATTATTCTCCCACTGTGTTTGAAGACAATGCCCAGGGTACTTCCTTCAAATCGGACGTTGGAGAGGCTGTGGATTATTATTTTATGTATGGTCGCAATGCTGATGGAGTAATTGCCGGGATGCGCGAACTTACCGGTCAGGCGCCTATGTTTCCTCTATGGACCTATGGCTTTTGGCAGAGCAAAGAACGATATAAGAGCCATAACGAACTGGTAGATGTAGTTAAAAAATATCGTCAGCTTGGCGTTCCATTGGATGGCATTATTCAGGACTGGCAGTACTGGGGAAACAACTACTTATGGAATGCAATGGAGTTCCTTAACGGCGAGTTTTACAACCCTAAGAAGATGGTGGAGGACGTACATGCCCAAAATGCTAAGATGATTATATCTATCTGGTCATCTTTCGGTCCGCATACCAAGCCATACAGGGAAATGGACAAGCAAAATATGCTTCTGAATTTTGAAACCTGGCCGCAGGCGGGTACTGACACATGGCCCCCTAACAAAGAGTATCCCTCCGGCGTCCGCGTTTATGATGCATACAATCCGGCTGCCCGCGATATTTACTGGAAATACCTCAGCAAAGGAATATTTTCTTTAGGTATGGATGGATGGTGGATGGACTCAACCGAGCCCGATCACTTGAGCTTCAAACCGGAAGATTTTGATAATAAAACGTTTCTTGGATCATTTAGAAAAGTTAGGAATGCCTATCCTTTGATGGCTGTGGGTGGTGTGGCAGAACACCAAAAGGCCGAAAGCCTGAAAAAACGGGTATTTATCCTCACGCGCTCAGCTTTCGCGGGTCAGCAACGGTTTGGTGCTAACACCTGGTCGGGAGACGTAACGGCTTCCTGGAAAGCATTGGAAAATCAAATCTCGGCCGGACTGAATTTTTCGCTCTGCGGAATACCATTCTGGAACAGCGATATAGGCGGCTTTTTCCTTTCCAGATTCCCGAGAAAATTAGAAGATCCTGAGTACCGCGAATTGTATGTGAGGTGGCTTCAATTTGGAACTTTTTGTACGATGATGCGCTCTCATGGTGCCGACGCCCCGCGTGAAATCTATCAATTTGGCAGCAAGGGCGGTAAGGCCTATGATGCAATCGAAAAATTCATCCATCTCCGGTACCGTTTGTTACCCTATATTTATTCCGCTTCACGTGACGTTACAGCCAATCAGTCGAGCATGATGCGGGCTTTGATGATGGATTTTGCCGCAGATAAAAATGCTTTAGATATTAATAACGAGTTTATGTTTGGTAAATCTATTCTTGTTGCACCGGTTACTCAGGCTATGTATATAAAACCCGCTCAGGGAACCGGAACTCCTTCTGAGGATTTCAGCTCGGTAAAAATTAAAGAAGTGTATCTGCCACAGGGGGCGGGTTGGTACGACTTCTGGACCGGTGAAAAAAACAGCGGTGGTAAAAAGGTGAGTAAGGAAACCCCTATGGATATTATTCCCCTTTATATTAAAGCCGGTTCTATAATGCCTCTTGGCCCAAAAGTGCAGTATGCGGAGGAGAAGAAATGGGATAATCTGGAAATACGCGTTTATCCGGGAGCTAATGGTACGTTTACTCTGTACGAGGATGAAAACGATAATTACAACTATGAGAAAGGAGTTTATTCGACTATCGATTTTAAATGGGACGATGCAAAACGTACCCTGACGATCAACGATAGAAAAGGATCTTTTCCAGGAATTCTTAAGAACAGAAAGTTCAATATTGTAATGGTAGGCAAGGGTGTGGGGTTGGATACGGAACCGGTTATCCCGTTTGATAAGGCGGTAAAATACACGGGAAAAAAAGTGAGCGTTAAGCTTTAATAGTCCATCATGCAAGCTTCATATCCATTAAAAAACAATTATTCTCAAATGAAAAAACTTTACTTCGCAGTAATCCTGTGCTTCTTATTTTCCAATGGCATTGCGCAAGATGCTGTAATTTCCAGTCCGGACAAGCTCCTGAAACTGATTGTGCGTGTTCAGGACGGAAAGCCCCTGTTTTCTGTTACCTACAAAGGAAAAACTATGCTTGAAGAATCCCCGCTTGGCCTCACCACCAATGAGGGTGATTTTAGTACGGGGATGAAGTATTTGGGAAAAGATGTGGGTCGCGTAGAAAAAAATTATAGCGAGGATAAAATAAAGAAATCTCAGATTCAGTACCGCGCCAACAGGCTCAGCTGTTCGTTTGAAAACGCGCAGAAGAAACAAATCAAAGTAGTGTTTCAGGTAAGTGATAATGATATCGCTTTCCGTTATGAATTACCTGTATGGGGAGAAAGGATGTCGTGTTTTGTAGAAAAAGAAGCTACAGGATTTAACTTTCCTGAAAGCACCACCACTTTCCTGTCGCCAATGATGCGTCCGATGACCGGTTTTGCCCGGACTGCTCCAAGCTATGAAAGTGCTTATTCTGCAGATGCTCCGATGATACGGAACACTCCCAATAAAGGAGGATATGTATTTCCGGGACTCTTCCGTTTGGGTAAAGATGGCTGGGTTCTCTTGTCTGAAACAGGGGTTAGCAGCTTGTACTGCGGGTCTCATTTAAGTGAATCTTCAGAGGATGGTATTTATTCAATCGAATACCCTGATCCTAAACAAAATAATGGATTTGGAAGTTCGGGGGCAGCCATTGCACTCCCCGGAGTGACGCCCTGGAGAACGATAACTCTGAGTGATAATTTAAAGCCTATTGTTGAAACAACTATACCTTTCGATGTGGTAGAACCCTTATATGAGGCATCTCAGAAATATAAGTATGGACGTTCAACCTGGAGCTGGATTGTGTGGCAGGACAACAGTATGAATTACGAAGATCAGGTAAAGTATATTGATTTGGCTGCTGCTTTGAAGTATGAATACATTTTAATGGATGCTCTTTGGGATACGAATATTGGCAGGGACCGTATGCGGGAGCTGATTAAATATGCTAATACCAAAGGTGTAGATGTGTTTCTTTGGTATAACTCAAACGGCCCCTATAATGATGCGCCACAAGGACCGCGGAATAAAATGAGTACATCCATTGAGCGAAAAAAAGAGATGAAGTGGCTTCGCGAGGCAGGAGTTAAAGGTCTGAAAGTAGATTTTTTCGGCGGGGATAAGCAGGAGACGATGCGCCTGTATGAAGATATTCTTTCTGACGCAAATGATTACGGTTTAATGATCATCTTTCATGGCACTACTTTACCGCGCGGATGGGAGCGAATGTATCCTAATTTCGTGGGAAGTGAGGCGGTAGTAGCGTCCGAGATGCTCATTTTTGTTCAGGGCGTTCGCGAGGCTGAGGCCCACAATGCCACCCTACATCCATTTATAAGAAACACAGTAGGAAGCATGGAGTTCGGTGGAACCTTGCTAAATAAATACCTGGTGAAAAGTAACGAAGGCAGGAACAAGCGTCTGACTACCGATGTTTTTCAACTAGCTACAGCGGTATTATTTCAAAATCCGGTGCAGATGTTTGGTCTTACACCAAATAATTTAACAGATGTTCCGGCCTTTGAAATCGAATTCATGAAACAAGTGCCTACAACCTGGGACGAAACGGTTTATATAGACGGTTATCCCGGCAAGTATTGTATCATAGCTCGCCGTCATGGAAATGACTGGTATGTGGCAGGCGTAAATGGAGAAAAGCAGACACTGAAGAAAAATGTCAAGCTGCCAATGCTTGCAGGAAAAAAAGTTCGGATGTACGGCGACAATCAAAATAAGGAAGCCTATACCAGAGATCTGGATGTCAAAAAAGGTGGGTCCCTGGAAATTGAAATGCAGCCGGGAGGCGGATTGATACTGGCTCCGGTTAAATAATATAAAAAACAGAAAGAAGCAGTACAAGACCTATACCAGCTCTTAGTTTTAATTCTACGACAGACAAATTATACAGACAATGAAATTTAAAAACCTTAAAAGAATTTTTTTGGTACAGGCACTTATGTTCTGCTTCTTCTTGCAAGATACGAATGCACAAAATCCGATTGTGCAAACAATGTATACTGCTGATCCTGCTCCATTGGTCTATAAGGATAAATTATACCTCTATACCAGTCACGATGAAGATCAGTCCACCTGGTTTGTAATGGATGACTGGAAATTGTATACCACAACCGATATGGTTAACTGGACGGATCATGGTGCAGTAGCATCTTATAAAACATTCGAATGGGCCAAAGGCGATGCATGGGCGATACAGGTTGTAGAACGGGGCGGAAAGTTTTACCTCTATGCGCCGGTAACAACTAAGGCAACTAACGGTCCAGCTATCGGTGTGGCTGTTTCAGATAGTCCGTACGGCCCCTTCAGAGATCCCCTTGGAAAACCTTTAGTTCGGTCGGGCAAGGGAGATATTGATCCGACTGTGTTTATTGACGACGACGGTCTGGCCTATCTGTACTGGGGAAATCCCTACAACTATTATGTGAAGCTCAATGAGGATATGATATCATATTCCGGAGAAATTGTAAAGGTACCGATGACCGAAGCCTCCTTCGGTAAACGTGAAGGTAATGTGCCGGAACGTCCCACCTCGTACGAAGAGGGGCCATGGTTGTATAAACGCAAAAGTTTGTACTATCTGCTTTGGGCGGGCGGCCCACTCCCTGAGCATATCGGATACTCTACAAGTAAAAGTCCTGTGGGGCCCTGGGCAAACCGGGGCACACTCATGGCTACAGAACGCGGAAGCTTTACCAATCACCCGGGAATGGTAGATTACAGGGGGAAGACGTATTTCTTTTATCATAATGGAGCTTTACCTGGAGGGGGAGGTTTTAATCGTTCCGTCGCTGTAGAAACGGCCGAGTTCAGTAAAGACGGTACTATAAAGCCTATGAAAATGACAAAGGGAATTGAACAAGGCCTCGAAACCCTAAACCCCTACAGAAAAACGGAAGCAGAAACGATAGCATATTCAGAAGGGGTAAAAGCTTCGCAAAGCGATGAAGTAGGGGTTTTCGTTAATGCTGTTAAAAATGGGGGCTATTTGAAAATCAGGGATGCCGACTTTCGTGAACACGGAGCTACAAAACTAACGACCAGGATTGGAACCACACATAATTCTGGCGTAACTATGGAAGTACGCGCCGACAGTAAGGAGGGGCAGCTTCTTGGGACCTTAAAGGTGCCTCTTACGGGAGGAGATGACCGGTGGGCTCTGGTAACAACCGATATTCAGAAGGTGACCGGAGTACATGACCTTTATTTTATCTTCAAAGGCGATAAGCCGGGGAGAATCATGTATTTTGATTATTGGATGTTTTCGAAATAGGGTTCTTGTCCTTAGACTGAGATTGTACGGTAGCTAAAGGCGTACGGTAGCGTCATGCTGAGCACGTCGAAGCAAGGAGCGGAGAGAATCTCAACGAACAGCCCTTACGCCCACCACACCCTTTTCGACGGGCTCAATGTGACGTCTGGCCCGCGTCCGTCTCCCAAAAAGCGGTGGCAATAATGCGTCCCTGAGCCCTGTACGGTAGCGTCATGCTGAGCTCGTCGCAGCATAGAGCGGAGAGAATCTCAACGAACAGCCCTTACGCCCACCACACACATTTCGACGCGCTCAATGTGACGTCTTGCCCGCGTCCGTCTCTCAAAAATCGGTGGCAATAATGCGGCCCTGAGCAATGTACGGTAGCGTCATGCTGAGCACGTCGAAGCAAGGAGCGGAGAGAATCTCAACGAACAGCCCTTACGCCCACCACACACATTTCGACGGGCTCAATGTGACGTCTGGCCCGCGTCCGTCTCTCAAAAATCGGTGGCAATAATGCGGCCCTAACCCCTGTACGGTAGCGTCATGCTGAGCTCGTCGAAGCATAGAGCGGAGAGAATCTCAACGAACAGCCCTTACGCCCACCACACACATTTCGACGCGCTCAATGTGAGGTCTGGCCCGCGTCCGTCTCTCAAAAGCGATGGCAATAATGCGGCCTGAGCCCTGAACGGTAGCGTCATGCTGAGCTCGTCGAAGCATAGAGCGGAGAGAATATCAACGAACAGCCCTTACGCCCACCACACACATTTCGACGGGCTCAATGTGACGTCTGGCCCGCGTCCGTCTCTCAAAAATCGGTGGCAATAATGCGGCCCTAAGCCCTATACGGAAGCGTCATGCTGAGCTCGTCGAAGCAAGGAGCGGATATAAATTAAAACTTTACAACCTCACTATAAACTTTCTTCGGCTGCAAATTAGTGTCAAACAGGAGAGGGTAATTTTTTCTGCCGCGCCCATCAAGCCAGCTATATTTATCCGAAAGATTCCAGAATGTTACGCCGGAGATGTTCTTGCGGTATTTACGAAATACTTCAAATACCATCTTATATTTTTCCAGCTGCTGTTGCTCCATTTCAGCTGTAAAGACCGGCGTTTCCATCTGGCGGCGTTGTCCCTGGATAAGCTGCCCTCCCTGCCTTCCTGAATACACAGAAACATCGAGCTCTGTAAACTGAATCTGCAGGCCAAGCGAAGAGAACATTTGAATGGATTTTTCCAGTTCCTCTCTTGATGGAGAATTTATCGACCAGTGTGCCTGAAGTCCAACACCATGAACAGGAATTCCTTTGTCAAGTAAATTCTTTAGTAAACGATATATCTTATCTCGTTTTGCAGGAATTTCTGTGTTATAATCGTTATAGAAAAGGATAGCTTTTGGATCAGCTTCATGAGCATACTCAAATGCTTTCTCAATAAAATCGTCGCCTGTTATTTCGAACCATTTTGATTTACGAAGGAAGGTAGTGTCGTCTGCAATCACTTCGTTTACCACGTCCCAGGCATAAATTCGCCCTTTGTAGCGCGATACTACTGTTTGGATATGGTTTTTAAGGCGCTGCAGGAGCACCGTTTTCGTTACCTGTTTGCCTGTAGAATCCGTAAACATCCAGGAAGGAGTTTGTGCATGCCAGCAAAGGGTATGTCCGCGCACGTTTATCTTATTCCGAACACCAAAAGCCACTATTGAATCTGCGTCCCTCCAGAAAAAGCGGTTCTCCTGAGGATGTATAGGTCCCATTTTCATGGCATTTTCCGCAGTAATGCTGTTAAATTCCTTCAGAATGAGGTTTTTTTCTTCGCCCGGGCGGAGATCGGACGGCCGTACAGCTACACCTATTGGAAAATATTTTTTATAATAGTCTTTTAATCCTTTTTGAGGGTTCTCCCGCTTCTTCATTGATGCTGCAATCATGATTACAGACATGAAGACCAGAGTGATAATAAGCTTTGTTTTTGTAAATCTATGCATGTGGGTACTGGTTATAAAATCTGGTCAAAGATACCGGCAATACAATCTATAGCTTGTTGCAATTGGCTACAATATCGGAACAGATGTTCAGGAGCACCCGATTTTAGGACGTTTTAGGTAACATTTTTGTAGCGACTGCTTATTTTCTTATCAGGAATGGGCGAAATGGAGATATCCTGCCAGGATAATGTTTTTAGTAAGTTCCAATTGCCGCACTGATTTATGCTCTCCCTGCTTTGAACATTTGTTCCATTATCTCGAACAATCCTGAAAGCTTCCTATTTTTTCGGCTTCTATTTTTACATCGTTCTGTATGATGACTAATTTATAACCAAAACAGCATGAGCTGGTCTTAACAGTACGTCGAAACAAAAATTCCGGTTTGTCAGCAGATAAATGCAAACAATCTCATTGAGAGCGATGATTGTTCGCAGCACTGGTCAGTATTGGATCGGAGTTGATACTCGCACCTTCCGCCGACCACAAGAACATGTTTTTGATTTACTATTAGAATAGATCAATATTAAAATGAATATCAAATGACGAGGAGAAGAAAAACAGCAGTAATAATTGCGTCGTTAACGGCGCTAGTTATTGTCGCCTGCGCAAGCAGGAAAAGCGCACCAGGTAATCCGGACAAAGGGCTCAGGAATTACTATGAATCCTATTTCAAAATGGGTGTGGCAGTACGACCTCAGGATCTGAGCGGCGAAACCGCAAAATTTATCTTGAAACATTATAATAGTATCACGGCAGAGAACGCCATGAAAATGGGGCCGATACATCCGGAGGAGAATCGGTATTTCTGGCGTGATGCAGACTCTATCGTGAATTTTGCTCAAAGGCATGGCATTGGAGTTCGGGGCCACAATCTGTGTTGGCATGAGCAAACACCGGGCTGGATGTTTAAAGACGCTGAGGGTAAACAGGTGAGTAAGGAAGTGCTTTTGCAAAGATTAAAAGATCACATATTTACAGTAGCAGGACGATATAAGGGAAAGATTTACGCCTGGGACGTGGTGAATGAAGTTATTGATGATGACAGCACAAAGTTTCTAAGAAACTCTTTGTGGTACCAGATATGTGGTGAAGACTTCATAGTTAAGGCCTTTGAGTATGCGCGGCAGGCAGATCCGGCCGCTAAGCTTTTCTATAACGACTACAATACCGAGAGGCCCGGAAAAATGGACCGTCTTTACCGCTTGATGAAAAAACTGGTGGACGCAAAAGTTCCTATAGACGGGGTGGGATTGCAGGCCCATTGGTCAATTTATGAGCCTTCAGAAGCGGAGCTTCGCAATACCATCGGGAAGATGGCTTCTCTTGGATTGGAAGTGCAGATTACCGAGCTTGATATGTCGATTTATCCCTGGGAGAAAGATAGGAGACAAAAGCGTGCCGGAGAATCAGATACACTGACCCCTGAGCTCGAGCAAAAGCAGGTAGAACAATACTCTAAGGTCTTTAAAGTTTTCAGGGATTATAAAGATGTGGTGACGAACGTTACTTTCTGGAATATTTCTGACCGGTATACCTGGTTGGACGGATATCCTGTCCCCGGACGTAAAAATTATCCCCTTTTATTTGATACGAATTTGCAGCCCAAAAAGGCCTTTTGGGGCGTTGTGAATTTCAAGAAATAGTACATGAAAATCTTTAAAGGGAATATTTCTGTTCGAAATCCTGGGCGGATTTTTTCAAGCAAATGCAGTTGAAACCGATGTTTACGTTTCCTTCAAAAAATCCGCGTCGGCTATCTCTTTAAGTTCAGGAGGAAAGTAGCAGGCTTGCTTAGCAGTAAAAGTGACCGGACGGGGTGATAGGGCGTTCGGTGATTTAAGAAAAGATATAAAAACAATGACTGGCCTGGAGCCTGTATGGAACGAGGATATTTCAAAAGGTTCTGATTTGTTTGTCATTGCCGTAACCATTGTAAGAGTGAATATATCGATCAGCTTATCAGGGCCGGAAAAATAGATGTTGCCGGAAATGGGAGACTTCGATCACACAGGTTGTAGAAAAGCCTTTTCCCGGAATAAAACGCGCATAGTGATCGCAGAAGCGACAAGCGCCGCACTATTTATGGGATATACACGCTTTCGGCACAGATTGATGTATCTCCATGGAATTGGTGGGCAGATGTGCCCCTTGTGAGGCAAAAGGATGTATTCGTGCTTGCAGGCAGGGCATGTACAAAAAGAACCGGCAGTAAAGCACAGAGGTATATTTCTAATGATGAGGCGCCTGCCTTAACAGGTTGGGCCCGTGATAGTAGAAGAGAATGGCTATGTATCTATTGAAGCTGAAAATTCCAGCCTGGCCACCAAGTCCGATTCTGTACAGTGGAGAATGCTGCTGATAATGGAAGAACAGCTTCTGCAGTGTCAGCATACCCGGTTACCGCGGGGCCCTCGCTTGTACCCGGTAAAGATTCGCCGCATCTGAAGTACGACATTTATTTGTTCAGTAAAGATAAAATAGATATCAATGTGTATCTCTCGCCGACCTTAGCTTTTTCAAATTCTACAGGGCTCAGATATGCTGTCTCTATCGATAATTAGGAGCCTCAGATCGTCAACCTGCACCAGGGAATGTCTGAAAGAGCCTGGGAAAAAGCTGTGGCCGAAAATATCAAAGTATTAATTACTACGCATCTTGTGAAAGAAGAGGGCAGGCATATTCTCAAATTCTGGCGGATAGATCCGGGGGTGGTTCTGCACAAGATCGTGGTAGATACTGGAAATCTTAAACCATCTTTTCTGGCTCCGCCCGAGACTGCGAGGCGATAAAACAAAATCGGACGCCGGCAAGAGCCTGAAAGCCGGAGAAAACGAAGAGCTTCAACCCCTGGCAATTAGAAAAATAGCCTTTGTTTTTAATTTAATTTAAAAAAAACGAGTCATTTATGTCAACGTTGGCATAAAGAAACGGTTTTCCTGATAAAATGCTTTGATAATGCTCTTTATGAACAAATGAGATAGAAATATGTACAAATGTGCCATACGAAAAAAGTCACCTAATCTATCTTTAGATATTCAAAAACAGACTGATGATGAACAGTCGGGGTTTTTAAAAACTGGCCAACTAAAAAACCTACGATAGGAATCAATGCAGAATGTCTGCATGGCTTTAATATCACCAAAAAATTGTAACAACTAATTTAAACTTATATGCTAAAATTTTTACAACCAAAGACCCGTCATGGAGGGGGTATTTCTAAACGTCTTCCTGCTAACATCCTCTCAATAGGAAGCGGATAAATCTGTAGCATTTTTATAAGGTGGCAGGAATGGAGTACTGTTATCCTCAATGCTTAGAGTGAAACATGAATATCGATCACTAATCAAACTTTTAACTAAACCTAACTAATGAACAAATTTCTTAATTCATTAAAAGAACCGTCTCGTTCTTTTAAGTACGCTATTTTCTGTCAGAGGTCTAATGGCCATAATACAGTGAACCGAACCTAACTAATTCTATTTTCTAGAACCTTAATAATGGAAAAATTTACCAAATTCTATAATGTTGCTCCTGTTAAGAGAAGTTCACAAGGGCATACGTTAAAATTCACCTTTACGATTCTGATCCTGCTGTTAGCAGGTGTTGTCTTCGGTCAGCAGAGCCGGGTTGTAAGAGGAATTGTTGTCGATCAGCAAAAACAGCCTGTTATCGGAGCAGGCGTTGCCGTCAAGGGGTCGGCCTCCCGGGCCATGACAGATGTAAATGGCGCGTTTTCGATTAATGTTCCTGCCGAAGGACGATTTCTCGTAATCACATACCTGGGCATGACGACCCAGGAAGTCGACATCAGTGGCAAAAATACAGTGACCGTATCTATGAAAGACGATGTTGCGCAATTAGAGCAAGTTGTAGTGGTCGGTTACGGACAACAGAAAAAGCAAAGCGTGGTAGGAGCTATTACACAAACAACAAGCGAAGTTTTAGAGCGTAATGGTGGTGTATCTAGTTTGGGCGCTGCCTTAACCGGAAACTTACCAGGTGTAATTACTACAGCGAGTACGGGGATGCCAGGGGAGGAAGATCCTCAAATCCTTATCCGTGGCCGCAGTACATGGAATAATGCCAGTCCGCTCATTTTGGTCGATGGTGTGGAGCGTTCGATGAACAATATCGATATACAGTCTGTAGAATCAATTTCGGTTTTGAAAGATGCTTCCGCTACCGCTGTTTTTGGCGTTAAAGGTGCTAACGGAGTAATCCTTATCACTACAAAACGAGGGCGTGAAGGGAAAGCCCAGATCAGAGCCTCTCTTAATACCGTGATGAAGGCTCCGTCAAAGTTACCCGGCAAATTGGATTCTTACGACATGTTCAAAACTCGTAATCAAACTATCGAGTATGAGCTGGGTTTAGCACCGGGCGCCTGGTCTTCCTATATGCCTGAAGGTCTGATGATGAAATACCGGTCTCCTGCTAATTTAGAAGAAGCAGAGCGGTATCCAAATGTTGACTGGGTAGACGTGCTTTTTAAAGATGACGCAATGTCTTACAACGCAAACGTTAATATTAGCGGTGGAACTCCTTTTGTCAAGTATTTTTCTTCTGTCGATTATCTTTCTGAAGGAGACCTCTTTAACCGGTTCGATAACAACCGGGGATATGATGGTGGTTATGGTTTCAAAAGAATGAATGTTCGGAGCAATCTCGATTTTCAACTTACGCCCAGCACTGTTTTCAAAACAAATGTAGCAGGTTCCAGAGGCTTAACAACAAGACCATGGATTGGTGTAAATCCGTATAATACCTGGACTGCAGCTTATTCTGCTGCTCCAAACTTGTTTTTGCCTAAGTATTCAGACGGCACGTGGGGTTATTATGCGCCTAATGTGCAGCAAGGTCTAAACTCTGCCCAGATATTGTCTACCAGTGGTCTGCAAGAGGTGACTACTTCGAGAATCACAACCGACTTTACTATTGATCAAAATCTTAAAGCAATAGTAAAAGGCCTTAGTGCCAGAGGAAATATTTCTATCGACAATACTTTCATCGAAAATGCCCGTGGAGTAAATGATACCAATAACGGTACTCTTAATAGGTATATAGATCCGGTAACCGGACTTCTTACCTATTCGCAAACTAAGGACCCGGCTACCGAGCTCGAATGGAGAGAAAGTGTGCGCTGGGCGCCTGCCCCTGGTAACGTAGACGACAATGCTACTTATCGTCGTTTATTTTCAACGCTTCAGTTGAATTACGGGACGCAGATTGCCAAGAATCATAACCTTACGGCGATGGGGCTTTGGAGCCGTGATCAATATGCTTCTGGAAGTGTAATACCAAGTTATCGTGAAGACTGGGTATTCCGTACAACATATAACTTTAAAGGTAAGTATAGCCTTGACTATAGCGGGGCCTACAACGGTTCTGAAAGGTTTGGGCCAGAAAATCGTTTTGATTTCTTCTCTGCTGGGGGAATCGGCTGGATGCTGTCTGAAGAAAAGTTTATGAAATCGATCACATCCATAAACATGCTAAAAATAAGAGCGTCTTACGGAGAGATTGGTGATGATGGTGGATCTCCAAGATTCGCTTACCAGGATACATGGGCTTTTGGTGGCAGAACACCTTTAGGAATTACCGGCGAAGCTGCCGAACAAAGCCCTTACAATTGGTACAGACAAGTAGGTGTAGGAAACGCTAACATTCGCTGGGAGAAAGTAGCTAAAAAGAATTTAGGGCTGGATTTCGGAATATTTCGGGATATGATCACAGGGAGTATAGACTTCTTTCAGGATGATAGAAGCGATATAATCACCACAAACCGGGCTGTGCCTACTTATTATGGTGCAAACCCTCCTCCGGCCAATGTTGGAAAGGTGCGGTCAAAAGGCTATGAATTTGATATTCGTTTCAACAAGAAAATAAATAGTAATCTCCGTTTATGGTCAAACGTCAACTTTACCCGTGCGACCAATAGAGTTATTCTGGCTGACGTTGCGGAACTATTACCGCTTTATTCTAAACCTATTGAAAAGCAGATAGGTCAGGCATATTCTTATGTGAGCCAAGGATATTACAATACATGGGATGAGCTTTTTGCCAGCACCCAGCATAATGCGAACGATAACCAAAAGCTTCCAGGCAATTTCCATATAATCGACTATAACGGGGATGGAATTATAGATGCAAATGATAACGTTCCTTATGGGTTTTCAGGAGCGCCTGAAAATACATATAACGCAACCCTGGGATTCGATATTAAGCGATTTAGTGTCTTTGCTCAGTTCTACGGTGTGAATAATGTTACCCGCCAGGTAGTATTGGGATCTTTCGCCGGAAAAAACACTGTTGCTTACGAGGAAGGTTCTTACTGGAATAAAGATAATACCAGCCCGGACGGGCCGATGCCTCGCTGGGAATCTACACCGACGGGCTTCTACACCGCCGACAGATATATGTATGATGCTTCTTACATCCGTCTTAAAAATGCGGAGATAGCTTATACCTTCAACCAAAGCTGGGTTAAAAAAGCAGGTATGTCAAGCGTGAGACTATTCTTAAACGGGAATAATCTTCATGTGTGGTCAAAAATGCCGGACGACCGTGAAGCTAATTATCAGGGAGCTGGTGGCCAGGGGTGGGCTTCTCAGGGAGCTTACCCAACTGTAAAACGTTATAACCTGGGTGCTAATATCACCTTCTAATTATTATTGCGATGAAAAAATATATAAAAACCATATTGCTCATAGGGATGGTATCTTCTATGGTCGGAGTAGTTTCCTGCAAAAAGTATTTGGACAAGGCTCCTGAATCCATTGTATCAGAAGAAACAGCATTCAAAGATTTCCGCAATTTCCAGGGATATACAGAAGAAATGTATAACTGTATTCCAGACTTTACCAATCGTTATTGGACAAACAGCTGGAACTGGGGTGAGGACGAAATTCAGTCGACTTCATTTAACTTTCACATCGTTAATAAAATAGACCTTGGAGATTTCTGGGGCTGGCAGAGAGAGTTTGATGGCTGGGGTGCAGGCTTTATGGATAACAATGGAGCCAACACTAACAACGACAGAATGAGCAAAGGCTTATGGCCATTAGCTTGGTATGCCATCCGAAAATCTAACCTTGGTTTGGAAAATATGGAGCTGATGGTAAATGCCACAGACGAAGAACGCAATCTGATTAAGGGCCAGCTTCTGTTCTTTAGGGGATGGTCTCATTTCATGCTGATGCAATATTTCGGCGGGCTGCCTTACATTGACCATGTTCTTCCCTCTGATGAACCTCTTAGGATGCCACGCTTGAGTTATCAGGAATGTGCTGAAAAAGCTGCAAAGGATTTCAGAGAAGCGGCTGATTTATTGCCGATTAATTGGGATGAAACCGTTGCCGGCAGAACCACTCTTGGAAAGAATAAGCTGCGCATAAATAAAATTATGGCGCTGGGATATCTTGGCAAGAATTACCTCTGGGCTGCTAGTCCGCTTATGAATTACGAGTCTTCAGATAGTAAAAGTTATAATGTTGAACTTAGCAAAAAAGCTGCGGCTGCATTTGCTGAATTGTTGCAGCTTACTGAAAGCGGCGCTACTCCTTACCAACTGTTGCCATTTGCTCAGTACAGTACCAACTTCTATACACGAGGTCAGAACTTTATGATTCCGGGCGGTACCGAGGCTATTTTCCAAGGGCCATACTGGGGTGCACACGGGTCTACATATGGTACAGCAAAGCAGTATACCACTTTGGCGGCTGGCAGTGAAAACCTGGTGTTTGCGCCAACAGCCAATTACGTTAATAATTACGGTATGCAGAATGGATTACCGATCCCAAATTTAGCCCAGGCAGATGCTGCCTCCGGTTATGATCCTGAGTTTCCATGGCGTAATCGTGATCCGAGATTCTATAATGATATCGGTTTTGATGGAGTAAAAGTCATTCAAGGTGCTCTTCCTGCAAATGTGGAGCCGAATCGCTATGCTAATCTATTTACTAATGGAAGTTATCGCAGTGATATTTCAGGCAGCCGTACAGGTTATATCAATTATAAGTTTATTCCCCGTACTGCCAATGGATATGATCAGGGTTGGAATTATGGTGAAAATCTTAATATCAAGGTTCCTTACATGCGTTTAGCTGACATTTATTTAATGTATGCTGAAGCGGTTACAGCTGGCTATAATTCTGCTGCTGCAACAGCGCCCGGATTTAGCAAATCTGCTGTCGATGCAATTAATGTTCTCCGCGACCGCGCAGGAGTTGGTCGTGTTGCGGCAAAATTCCTCGCTTCTTCCGACGAATTTATGAAAGAAGTTAGACGCGAACGTGCAGTAGAGCTTGCATTTGAAGGCCATCGCTTTAATGATCTTCGTCGCTGGTATCTCTTGGCCGAGGATCCTTATACTTTGAAGACTAAGATAGAGTTCAATAGAGCCGCGCCACTTGATCCTACGAAAGATCCAAAAACGAATAAAGTGGCTAACCTTAGTGAGAAAGTGATCTTGCAAAGACCGTTTTTAGAAAAGCATTACTGGCTTCCGTTAAAACGAGCCGATGTTAATATGTATCCGGAGTTTAAGCAAAACCCAGGTTGGTAATTTTGGGAATTTTTAAGATCAGATAAAAAAGACAAAATGAAATATTCAAAAATAGCAATGGCTCTGTGCTTATTACTCACGCTGATGATCGGTGTGACAAAGGCTCAGGAGGCCGTTAAAATATCTGTTAAAGCTGTTGTTCGAGGGGCAAACGGCGAACCAGTTAAAGGAGCAGTAGTAAGCAACGAGACGAGTAAGATTAATATAACGACAGACGATCGCGGGATGTTTTCGGTTGAAATTCCTTCTGAATCAGTACTGGTCATAACTGCACCCGGTTATAAGCCTTCACTTGTTGTTGCAAGCGCGGAACTGGAAAAAATTGATTTGGCGAAAGACATTCGTTCAATACCTGTGGCTTTCAAATCGGTAGACGAAACAGACCTGCCTTCAGGGGTATCTAATGTAAACGTGTCACAGCTATTTGAAAAGAATTTCTTTACATATGGTTTAGACGGCATGGAAGCTCTTGCGCCAGGATTCAACGGGAATAACCTGTGGGGAATGAATTCCTCTCTGGTTTTGATTGACGGTGTTCCGCGGGACATTACTAGTGTTACGCCAAATGAGATCGATCAGATAACATTCCTGAAGAGCGCTTCCGCTGTTGCTCTTTATGGAAGCCGTGGCGCTAAAGGTGTGATCATGATAACAACCAAAAGAGGAACGGAATCTGATCAGAAGATCACTGTGCGATCTAACGCCGCCGTTAACGCGCCCAAAAGATTCCCTCAATATCTTGGTTCTTCTGAGTATATGACTCTTTATAACGAGGCCCGGGTCAATGATGGCTTAGGAGCTTTATATTCTAGCGAGACAATATATAATCATTCGGGAGTTAACCCGTATCGCTATCCAAGTGTTGATTATTACTCTTCAGATTATATCAAAAATAGCTTTGGCCGTTATGATGCAGTAACTGAGATCTACGGAGGAAACGAACGAGCTCGTTATTATACGAATCTTGGCTTTAACTCCAATGGTTCCCTGTTAAATTTTGGTGAGGCCACGGATAATAATACCACAAAGCGTTTTAATGTCCGCGGAAATGTTGATATGAAGCTTACTAAAATCCTTAAAGCGCGTGTGGATGCCAGTGCCGTATTTTCAAACGGCGGGGGCGTAAATACCGATTACTGGGCTAACGCTGCATCCTTACGTCCTAACCGCTTTACTCCGCTTATTCCAATAAGTTTGCTCGAAGAAAACGATCAGGCGGGCTGGGCAGTGGTTAACGCTGCTAAAATCATTGATGGTAAGTATGTGCTTGGAGGTACCTCTTTGGATCAGACCAATCCTTTTGCTGCCATTTATGCCGGCGGTGATAACAATTTTGTTCAACGCGAATTTCAGTTTACCACAGGGGTTGACGCGGATTTAAATGGGGTGTTAAAAGGGCTTTCCTTTAATACCAGCATGGGCGTAGATTATTGGAACAGGTATAACCAGGGGTACAGAAACGGCTATGCTACTTATCAGCCATCCTGGACTAATTATTCAGGCACAGACCTGCTTTCCGGTTTGCAGATGTTTGGCCAAGATACCAAAAGCGGAAATGAGGTTATAGCTGATAGTTGGTATCGTCAGACGATTTCCCTATCAAGTCAGTTAAACTATAACACAGTAGTTAATAATCGCCATAGTATTTCGGCTATCTTAATGGGGGCTGCTTATCGTCAGTCAATGTCCGAAACTTATCAACCAACAACGAACTCCAACCTTGGATTGCAGTTGGGATATAATTTTAGCAGAAAGTATTATGCCGAGCTAACAGGTGCCTTTGTACGTTCGCCAAAGCTTGCTCCAGGTAACCGCACTGCATTTTCGCCTGCGGCTTCAATAGGCTGGAGAATTAGCGAGGAATCTTTCCTGAAAGATGTTTCCTTCCTTGACAATCTAAAGCTGACAGCATCAGCCGGAATATTGAATACCGATCTTGATATCAATGACTACTTCTTGTATGAAAGTATTTATACTGGAACGGGTGGTAACTGGTATGGCTGGAATGACGGTGCGGGAACTCAGTCAACCGATTCTCGTCGTGGTAGTAATCCGGATCTAAAAATGGCAAGAAGAGAAGAACTTAGTTTTGGGATCGAGGGCGCTATGTTTAAAAACCAGCTAAACTTCGGGGCAAATTTCTTCCGCAATAATCTGACTGGTAATATCGTACAGAGTAATGTGCTGTTCCCGAGTTACTTTACTCAGGGATTCCCGAACTCTTCATTTATCCCCTATGTAAACTATAATAACGATCAGCGCACAGGAGCAGATTTTCACCTGAACTTCCACAAGCAAGTTGGGGCGGTCGACTGGACTGTGGGTACCGCGGCTACTTATTATACTACAAAGGCTACAAAACGTGCTGAGAATTTTGAAGACGCGTATCAAAATCGTCAGGGGAAACCTCTCGATGCTATCTGGGGCCTTCAAAGCGATGGATTCTATATGGATGCCAGCGAAGTTGCCGCTGCTGATGGCATAAGCAACGCCAAACCTGCATTTGGCCAGGTAAAACCGGGTGATATCAGGTATATAGACCAAAACGACGATAATGTTATAAATGACCGTGATCAGATTTATCTTGGTCGTGGCGGATGGTTTGGTGCACCTCTGACATTGGGCTTAAATCTTTCTGCAACATGGAAGAATTTAACTCTGTTTGCCTTGACCACCGGCCGGGTAGGAGGATCTGCTGTAAAAAGCGACAATTATTTCTGGGTTAACGGCGAGGATAAATATTCGGCCGTGGTTAGAAACCGTTGGACCGAAGCAACCAAAAATACTGCTACATTCCCAAGACTTACTACACTTGGCGGAGATAACAACTTTAGAACCTCCGACTTCTGGATGTACAGTACAGACAGGTTCGATCTGTCTAAAGTGCAGTTGTCATACAAGATTTCGAATAAGGTACTTAAAAGTAAGTTTATCAAAGAAATAGGCGTGTATGCTGCCGGTTTCAACCTGCTAACGGTGGCCAAAGAAAAGGAGATTTTAGAAATGAACCTTGGAGGCTCTCCTCAAACCAGGATGTACAACTTTGGAGTGAAAGCCCTGTTTTAATTGGATTATAATATTAAACAACATGAAGAAAATTTCATTACTACTTGCAGGAGTCGTTTTTACTCTGATGGGCTGTGAAAAATTCACTGAACCTGCTCTTCAGAATAACGGGGATTTCGAAAATATATATACCGAGCCAAGTCTCGCTCACGGGATTCTGCTTAACGGATATACCCGCCTTCCCACAAATGGTTGGTCTTTTAATGACGTTGCCACAGATGATGCTGTAAGTAACGACGCCGCGAACAATTTCAGAAGGATTGCTACCGGTCAGTGGTCATCTGCATTTAATCCCCTCGACCAGTGGACTAACACCAGATCTGCTATTCAATATTTGAATATTTTTCTGGCCGAAGCCGACAAAGTTACCTGGGATTCTAAAGATCCTATGATCAACGACATGTTTAGAGATCGTTTGAAAGGTGAAGCCTACGGACTTCGGGCATATCATATGTTTCATCTGTTGCAAGCTCATGCAGGCTTCTCGAACGGTGTGTTATTAGGTTTCCCTCTAGTGCTTGAACCCGAAAGTCCTACTTCAGATTTCAATAGGCCCAGAGCTACTTTCGACGTTTGTATGCAGCAGATCTATAGCGACCTGACTAAAGCAGAGGAGCTTCTTCCACTTGATTATAACGATATAGCATCGGCGTCAGTGATTCCTGCAAAGTACGCGGGGGTTAAAGTGGAAAACTATAATAGAGTTTTTGGCCGACTGTTTAAGCAAAGAATGACAAGCCGCATCGCCAAAGCAGTTCGTGCAAAAGCAGCCCTGCTGGCAGCAAGCCCTGCATTTAGCTCTGGCGGTACTACCACAACCTGGGCGGACGCAGCGAATCGTGCTGCAGAAGTTTTACAACTGAATGGATGGCTTACTAACCTGGATGCTAATGGTGTTACCTGGTATGATAACAGGGCAGAGATTGACGCTCTGGCTTCCGGAGGTACTCCTAAAGAAGTGTTATGGAGATCCAACGTGGCCTCAAGCAGCGACCTGGAGGCAGCACATTACCCACCTACTTTATTTGGTCAGGGCAGGTTAAATCCTACGCAAAACCTGGTGGACGCTTTCCCGATGGCGAATGGATATCCTATCACTAATTCAACATCCAGTGGCTATAATTCTGCTACACCATATGCAAGCAGGGATCCACGTTTGCAAAAGTATATCATATACAATGGAAATACTGCTGGACCAACAAATACTGCCATCAACACAACGGCAGATGGCCCGACGAATGATGCTTTATTAAAAGTAGAAACCTCTACCAGAACCGGATATTATATGCGTAAGTTGCTGAGACATGACGTAAGTCGTAACTCTGCATCTATTAACAACCAGAAACACTATAGGCCGCATATTCGCTATACGGAGTTATTCCTTATTTATGCAGAAGCAGCAAATGAAGCATGGGGACCATTAGCAACCGGAGGGAATGCACACTCAGCTTATGACATCATTAAAGCTCTGCGCACCAGGGCTGCTGTAGGTACAGCAAACAATCATGCTTATCTAGAATCCATTAAGAGTGATAAAGATGCTATGCGGACATTGATAAGAAACGAAAGACGGATTGAGCTGGCCTTTGAAGGATTTCGTTTTTGGGATTTGCGCAGATGGAATTCGGATTTAAAAGAAACCGCCAAGGGCGTACGTATTCTTCAAAATATCCCCCAGTCTCCTTTCGATGTAGAAACGCGTGATTTTCAAGACTATATGAGATTCGGCCCAATCCCTTATAGCGAAACTTTGAAATTTAGCGAGTTACAGCAACAGCAAAACTCAGGATGGTAAATGGGATCAGGCCTGCGGGCCTCTTACCCGATTAAAAATTTAATCAAACCATAGGCGCAATGTGCTCAGTATACTTAAAGGTTACGTTCAATTGCCGCTGGTTAAAACAATTATAGTGATGAAAAGACTACTTAATATTTCACTGGTGCTGATAGCAGCACTTAGTTCTTGTAAAAATGCGGAATGGGAGTTTCCTGACTCTGGAATGCAGTCAGTATACTTCGCCTATCAGGCACCCATCCGGACGCTGACTTTAGGCGAAGATATCTTCGACACTTCATTAGACAACCAGCATAAGCTTCAGATTATGGCAACTACTGGTGGGGTTTACTTAAATAAAGAGGATATAACGATTGGCATAGCGGTAGATAATGCCTTAACACAGGGACTTAAATTCGCTCCTTTACCTTTAACTGGTAATGTCATTCCTATGCCCGGCAATTACTATACCCTTGCATCCGACAAAATTGTTATTCCTAAGGGACAGTTAATCGGAGGAGTTGAAGTTCAGCTTACTGATGCCTTTTTCGCTGATCCACTGTCTGTAAATACAACTTACGTTATCCCTTTAAAAATGACGGGTGTTACCAACGCTGATTCAATGTTAGCGAACAAAAAGCACATCCTTTATGCTGTAAAATACATAAATCCATGGCATGGACTCTACCTGCGCAGAGGTAAGGATGTAGCGGTTGGGAAAGCTGGAAACACCTCATTAAACGAAACTAATATTCGCCACATGCCATATGTGGAAAATGATGAGGTAAAGCAATTGAGTACACTCTCCCTGAACAAAACTTTATTCCCTGTGACTTTCAAAGGAGCTGGCGGAACCAATATTAATAGAACTCTGCTTCTGACTTTTGATGATTCAGGAAATTGCACCGTATCTGCTTCCGACGCTACTTTTGTCGCCAGCGGAAACGGGAAATTCGTAAAAAGAGGTGAGAAGAACAGCTGGGGTAATCAGGATCGCGATGCTCTTTATCTGAATTATCAGGTAGAATTGTCAGACAGAAACATTACGACTGCTGATACCCTCGTACTTCGCAATCGTGGTGTCAAAGCCGAAATATTCACACCAATAGCTAACTAATTGTCAACCTTAGATTTTTAGAATATGAAATTCTTTAACAAAATAGCACTAGGTCTTGTTGTATCAGTTGGACTGGTTTCCTGTGAAAAATATGAGGCTCTGGAGTTTCAGGTAGAAAAGCCGGTTACGTTCGCTGAACAAGAGCAAATAAACGCCTACCAGCCATTAAAATCTTATCTGGACAGGACTGCAAATCCTAATTTTAAACTTGGTGCAGCGCTTTCATTGTCTCAGTATACTCAAAAGGGCTTGATGTACAGGCTCGTAAACAGTAATTTCGATGAAATTGTTATGGGGTACGACATGAAGCATGGAGCGGTAGTTCAGGCAAACGGAACGTTGAATTTGACCAATGTGACAACATTGCTGGAAACAGCTTCAAGCGCTGGTATATCAGTTTACGGTCACACTTTAATGTGGCATGCCAACCAAAATGCAACTTATCTGAAAAGCCTCATTGCGCCGGTAGTGATTCCGAATTCAGGTGGCCCAAGCTGGGACCTTGTTACAGGAGCCGACTTCGAAACAGACGCTGCGCCAAATTACCAGTCCAATACAAATGCAGTAATGTCATTTACAGCCGCGGGCCAGGGTGCAAACGGTTCTGGAAGGGCTTTGAAAGTGACAAATGCCGCTGTCCGTACGAATGACTATGATGCGCAGTTGTTTTTAAAGTTTTCACCTGGCGTTCAGGTAGGCGAAAAATATCAGCTTATTATGAGCGTTCGATCTGATGTAGCAGCTTCATATTCTACGCAGGCCCACGTTACCCCCGGAGCTTATAAACACTGGGATTTCTTTGGTACTATTTCTTCAACGCCTACCTGGGCTACATATACGAAAGAAATCACTGTTACTACAGACATGGCAACCAGCGGTGCCATCGCCTTCAATCTCGGAAAAACTGCAACTTCCTTCTACTTCGATAATATAACTCTAAAGAAGTATAATCCAACCGGAGGAAGTACTTCCGTTGAGAAAACAGCCGACGAAAAGAAAACTATCCTCACCAATGCCCTTGACACCTGGATTAAAGGAATGCTGACCGCTTCAAAGGGTTACGTTAAAGCCTGGGACGTTGTAAACGAGCCAATGGATGACGCGAAGCCAGCCGAACTAAAGACTGCTGCAGGCAGAACGAATATACCTGCAGACAATTTCTTCTGGCAGGATTATTTAGGTAAAGATTATGCCTTAAAAGCATTTCAACTGGCCCGTCAATACGGCAATTCGACTGATATCCATTTCATCAACGATTATAATCTTGAATACGATCTGAATAAATGCAGAGGGCTGATAGCCTACGTTAGTTACTTAGAAGGTAAAGGCGCAAAGATAGATGGTATAGGTACTCAAATGCATATCGATGCTACATCTGACAAGACAAAGATTGACGAGATGTTTAAGCTTTTAGCTGCAACAGGTAAACTTATAAAAGTGTCTGAACTGGATATGGGCCTGGGGGCGAATACAAAAACACCACAAGCCACTCCTGCACAATACGCTGCACAGGCAGAAATGTACAAGTATGTGATAAAGAAATACTTTGAACTTATTCCTGCCGCACAACGATACGGAATAACAATCTGGAGCCCGCTTGATAGCCCGGCAGGTTCAAGCTGGAGGGCTGGTGAGCCAATCGGTTTATGGACAGAAGGATATGTACGTAAACCCGCGTATGTTGGTGTTGCCGACGGATTATCCGGAAAATAGAGAGTGTCTAAGCTTTTTCTTTAGGGTTATGGTAATAACCTCAGAGAAAGGATAATAAAATACATATTCAATTAGGTACAGGATGGTTAATAGCTATCCTGTACCTTTTTGCATTTTAGGAACTATTAGTACAGTTGATTTTCCAGGCTAAAGTGAGGTAGTGTCCGTGAAAACTACTTCAAATAATTAGATAGAGGTATATCATAGAAAGATTGAAATATATTTCTATTTTAATAATAGCTTGATCTTTGCAGCTCATGGGTAGTAGAAGAAATATATAGACGTTCGACTTCGACGTGCTTTCCCTGTTTTTGCGTGAGGAGTAGTAAGCACTAATGGGCAGGCAGCTTGAATGCCCTGTTTTTGTAATCCCCGTTTGTCATCTCGACGGGCAGGAGAGATCTAATGAACGTAGCGCATTTTTACCACCCCAAGATCAGGTGTCACATAATGTCAGGTAAGATTTCTCCCTGTGGTCGAAATGACAAAGGGCCTGGTCGCAGCACCCTCTTTTGTCATCGACGATAGGAGTCGATGCCTTCGGCCGCATACCTTGTTCAGTTCTCCTTCATACTTTCTTTACCCTTTGTTCAGCTCAGAACGCTCTGAAGGCGGTTTTAGCTGAACAAGAACTGAACAAGCACTGAGCAAGTACTGAACAAATGCCCTTTTTCAGGGTCAATAGAGGTCAGTACGGGGTCAGATAGGGTCAGCTATTTTTTTGCTCGTTTTCAGCCTCTACTTTCGTTTCAGCAGCACAGCGTACCGGTACAAACAGAGTGCTGAAATTTTAATTAAAAATTCAAAACTTAAAAAACAAGATTATGGGAACTTATTCAAAAGGAATCCTCGGTTCATTTTCCGGCAAGGTCGGAACAGTAGTCGGAAGCAATTGGAACGGAATAGATTACATGCGCAGCTTACCGAAGAAATCATCAAAAGCGCCAACGGACAAACAGCTGGAGCAACGTGTTAAACTAGGTCTTGCGGTAGGCTTTCTTAAGCCAGTGAGCCCTTTAGTGGGTATTGGGTTCAGGAAAGTGGCAGTAAACAATTCAGGCTTTAATGTAGCAACTTCGCTGATTGTGAAGGAGGCCATTACCGGCACCTATCCCGATTATTTGATAGATTACACTAAAGTGATGTTTAGCCAGGGCGATCTTACCGGTCCGTGGAATGCGGCAGCCTCTTCTGTAGATGAGGCTGTGCTAACGCTAAGCTGGACCGATAATACAGGTTCAGGCAACGCAAAAGCTACTGACAAAGCGATGCTGATGATTTATAATCCGGCAAAATCCCAGTATGTATATACCACCGGAACTGCTCTTAGGAGTGCCGCCACAGAGGCAATTACTCTGCCCGACAGCTTTTCGGGAGATACCGTTGAGGTTTGGATGGCTTTTATCTCTGCTGATGGTAAATTGGTATCCACAAGTATATATCTGGGATCCACCCTTGTAGCATAATTCAGGGAACCGGGGCAACCCGGTTTCTTTTTCTCACCATCAATTTTAAGGATCATGGCAATTTTAGTAAATAATGTTCTGGGAAGTTTTAGGGGAAAAGTGGGTGATATAATAGGTTACTGGAGCAAACAAGGGTATCGCATACGGAAGGCTCCGGCAAAATCATTGAAGGAAGCAACAGAGGCGCAAAAAACACAAAGGGCAAAGTTCGCCCTTACCTCATGCTTTCTTAACCCGCTCAGGGAACTTTTACATCTGCTTCCCGAAAGAGGGAAGAAAAAGCAGACAGCTTTTAACAGCGCGTTCAGCAGGGTCAGCAAAGAAGCTGTATATGGCTCCGGCGACGGTTGTTTTATTCGTTTTGAGGCTGTTAAGCTAAGTTCAGGAAACATGCGCACGGGCTACATGCATGCACTATCAGTTTGCGGCTGGAGGATAAACTTAAGCTGGTGTCATCATCATCCTGTTACTTATGGAACCGCTGTTCTTCTGGTCTATAATTCCGTAAAGAAATGCTGGGTTTACACACTGTCCGCACAGAGTGAATCAGGCAATTCAGTACACCTGGATGTTCCCTGTGATTTCAGCGGCGACAAGCTGGAGATCTACTTCTTCCTGATAGCCGCAAGCCGGAAAGATGTTTCGGATACGGTATACCTGGGATCGCGAAGTATTGACGAAGAAGGATGTTGAAGGATGAACGTAAATCTTAAAAAAAACATAAGATAATAAGGCGATTACAGCTTATATCTCCTGATGATAACCCTAAATATTAAAGATATGATAACATTGAATTTGGGCAGACTTAATCTGCCGCCGCTACTACGTATTAAACACGAATACCTCCATCTGGGTATCTGGCTGCTGGTATTCCTTTACTCACCCCGCTTATTAAGAGAGATAGACATCACGTCGGCGCCGACCCGAAAGTAGCAAAATTTAAAACATCTTAGATTATATTTAAAAATAGAGAAATGATTAGCAAAGAGATTATTAGAGTACAAACTCTGACTCTATAAAATATTTGTCCAGTGGGTTGCTCATTTAAAACCTCGAACAACGGAATCAAAAATTTAAAAACGGTAAGCTTTGACTTTAAGTCAATGCCTGACGAGGGCCAATCTCAAAGCCTTTTTAGACTTACAATTGAATGTAGGTTTGGAAGAATACGTCCCTTAGTTTATAATTAAAGGAATATTGACTAAATTTAAGCCAATTAAGATAAAGCGTTCGTTGACAGTTATTTTGACAGGTAAAATAAAAAAGCCTTGTAACTATCTCTAGTACAAGGCTTTGTTTGATTTTCTGTGATCCCGCTGGGATCGTATTTCTCTAGCACAAGCTATTGATTGTCAATATGTTGCAAGTCTTAATCTTGCATAGGTAACCGAAAAGGTAACCGACTTACTTGAATTGGTTCGCACTTACATGAACGATTTCATTAGTGCTAAGATAGCCATTTTTCGATGAAATTACACATTCAAATCTGGAATTTTAACAATCATACGGCTCTTACGGTAAACGAAATTGAGCTTATTAAAAAGACAACGAAACTAATAGTGCTATTAGAATGGAAAAACGTTGACTAGGGCTAAATCCAGCAGTCTTTTAGATCGGTAGAGAGCTTAGTCATACTCGAGCACAGAATTAAACGATTGTCCGGGTAAATTATTTGGCGCTGGGGAGACCCTCACTTCGCGACTACTCTCATCACATTTTCTGAATCCTTACTGTTCACCTGTTCTCCGGGCGCTCTGAAAAGTGGGCGAACAGGGATATCTGTTGTGTGTCTCAATGAGCTTGTAACGCTCTTTCTAGTCGTCGACGACTTCGAATCTTTAATTTGTCATAAATACATTAATACCGCTAAAAGTACTATGACTGAATAGTATTCTAGGTGTTTTCGAACGATAACACTCTATTGTTCGAAAAAATGTATTTTAAATTTACCTCTGTTAACATAGACACCATTTTTAAACCATGGTGATTAATAGTTTAAACCAATTTAAACCAACCACCACCAACCAACAAAAGCTAGTATTTGTATGTTCCTGCAACTCAAAAAATGTGCATTTACTGCTTCTATATATAGAATTAATCAAAAACTAATAAACCGAATAGCTTGACATCGTTCGAAATGCTTGTCACCTAATTGCAGCTAGAGGTCGCTTAGATTAGAATAGCTACCTATCATAAAAAACAAGTTAACCATACGTTCATCTTATGTCAAGACTTTAACAAGAGGAAGCCGAAAATCTTAAGAGTAGGCACTAACTATATTATAAAACCAATAATGACAAAAAGCAATTTTTTTTTGGCTTCGCTACTAAAAGTGACAGCGTTTGCTGCCGTGATCGTAATTGCAAGTTGCAATAAAACTGACAGTTCTTTGAGCGACAATGCTCTAGTGACTTCAGGAACTGGTAAAAGTTCTGCAAAGGTTTCTGCCGCCTATACAAACGAGGTGCGGGCTTCTGGCAATAGTTACGTCTGGCGTATCAATGGAGTTGATCAGGGAAGCACCAGCAAGCTGGCAGACGCGATTAATAACTGTATAGGAACCGGAAACCGGGATGTTCATGTTATAACAGGTGGTAATTTATCAGCACAAATTAATCTTCAACCTGGCTTAAACTTATATTTTCATAATAATATCCTTGCCAAGAAACATAATGGATACGGTTTTTTTAGAGATGGTGGCGGACCTATCGGAATCTTCGATATGACTTTAACCGCCAGCCAGGGAATGGGAATACGTACCAGTCGGGCAAGCAACGTTACTATTCAAAATGTCAAAATTATTGGCGGTAGCATAGGTATTCGTATCGACAGCCATCCTAGCCGCCCGTATGAAGATGGTCGCTGGGTTAAAAATATTGACGTTTCGAATTGCACCTTTGAAAACGGCAGCAGCCATGGATTGGAGACTTACGGCGTAGACGGTTTTACAAGCACTACAATTATTGCCAAAAATATGGGCGAATGTGGCGTATTGCTTAATAAAACTATCAATGGGACTATGGGAACGGTAGATGCTTTCCGATGTAATTACGGCGGCGGTTATGCAGGTTTGCGCCTGGCGAACACCTGTGAGAGAGTTACAATCAATCAATTGTTTGCCCGCGAATGTGGCCGTGGCTATTTCGTGCTGTCCGGTAGTAATAATTGTAAATTGAATAATGCGCAAGTTTTCGATACCAGTGATGCCGGCATCTGGCTTGAAAACGTTGTAGCTTGCACAGTTGAAGCAGGTTGTACCAATGAGGGCGTGTATGTTACCGGAGATCGCAGCTACGCTAACGTTACCCAAAACTGTACACCATAAGGCATAGCTTATCTAACGTTAGTAAAAACAGAGTCAAAAAACAATATGATTCCACTATTCAAAAAAGAGGCTATCTTAAAAAGAAAATCCAGCCTGCAAAACAGAATTAAAATTCTGAAGGACTTTTTTAAAATACCTTTTTAAAGCAAAACGCTCAATTTTCAGATTGGAAATTGAGCGTTTATGTTATTAGGATAAAATCTCACAAAATTTATTTAGCAAAAAGTCATCGAATTCCTCTTTTGAGACACCCTCTTTTTGTTTGCTCCGCCAATACCCGAACAATCCATCTCATACCAACCCTTCTCGAACGATGTCATGGTTTTCTTCAACGGAAACAAGCGCGTATCATAGCTTGCTTTATTACTCGGCAATTCCCCCATATAAGATGGAGTCTATTCAACTCGCCTTTTGCGTATACCATTCTGTTCCTAAACCGACACAGTTAATCTTAAATAAATTGGAAGGGTTCCTTCTGTGCAGTTCTCAGGCTTTAAACGTAGAATAACACTCTCAATGATTTTTTATGTTTTAGACATTAAATGAATGAATAAAATTACTTCTAATGTTCTTTTTAAACAAGACGTTTAAATTTTGAACATCTGGATTTCGCGATTGCAATTATTGCATTTTCTTTTCGTCCGTGGTTCATTATGCTGAATCCTTGCTATTCATGTCTTCCGGCAGGGCGCTCTCGAAATAGGCAAACATTGATATTCTGTTTGATCAGATTGCTATCTGCTGGCTAGTTATAGAGCTTGCTACGCTTGTACGGTGTTATAATTGAATAGTTTTACAGGTATTTGCGAATGATAATGCTCTATTGCTCGAATAAATGTATTCTAATTTTACCTCTGTTAACCTAAGTTATAATAACTCCTTTTTTTACTTATAGCTTAACAGATTAAACCAATATAAACCACAAACCAAAAAAAGCAACCCTTTGCTAGTGTGATCATCCATCGCGAAAAATGTGCATTTGTTGCAACTATATAGAACTAAATAAACCGAATAGCTTGACATAGTTCGAATTGATGTTCACTTAATGAAAGTATTGCAGATATAGGTTGCTTCTGATTAGCCACTTATGATAAAAAATAAGTTAACATCATTTCACCTTCGTCAGGACTTTAAAAAGAGGAAGCCGAAAATCTTAAGAGTAGGCACATAAATAAATTATAAAACCAGCAATGATAAAAATATTTTTTTTAGGACTTCGGCTCCTAAGATTCTACCGTCTTAACTGAAGCGATATTCGACGGTGTTAGCTAAACCTATTCCTTATCAAAAGGTGCCTCTATAACCAATTATCAATCAATTAATAATTAACCAATCAAACAAAAATGAAAAGAAAAATTTTGAGTGTAGCTATGCTTAGCGTGGCTTTGATTTCAAGCATGATGATAGTATCATGTAAAAAAGATGACAGTGTTTTTACTCAGGAAGTTACAGGTTCGTCTAAAACTGCAGCCAAAGTTTCTGCAGTCAGCGGCGAAGTCGTTTCATCTGGTAGTTCGTGGATCTCTAGTGTAAACGGTGTTCAGGTGTATTCAGGCACAGATTATGGAGATGCTATTAATGCAGCTATTAATAATTTAACTCCTGGTAGAACAACGAAAGAATGGGTTTATGTTAGAAATTCGGGTAACGCGGGTCCTTCAGGCGATGCTGTTAGAGGGGTTGTTTTGCAAAGCAATACAGGTCTTGATTTTACCGGTACCACTTTTAATGCTACAGATCAGGATTTACTAACCGTTCCTGTAAGAGCAGATAATAAAAGCAATATTGAGGTTAAAAACCTGCACGTTATAGGTTATCCTCGTTACGGTATCTGGTTTAGGGGCTGCAGCAACATAATTCTTACCAATATAACTATGGATCTCCAAAGCCCTGGCTTGGGAATAGGTATTCGTGTTGATAATACAACAGGCAAGTCAAGTAACCTTGCTATCAATGGAACATTAGATTTTGTAGGTGGTGAGCATGGTATTGAGACTCTTGGAGTTACAGGTATTACTATCAGCGATATAAGTGTGAGCAGAAACAGAGGATGCGGAGTGCTTCTTAATAAATCATCGAAAGCAACTATAGGAACCGTTACAGGAAACTACAACAACAATGGCGGAGGTTATGCAACTTTCCGTGTAGCTAATGATAATGGTCCTGAGATCACTGTGACCAAAGTGTATTCACGCAATAGCGGACGTGGTTTCTTCAGTGTTTCTGGTAGTGGTGGTACTACAATCGGTACTGTTGATATCGCAAGTTCTACTGACGGTAATATTTTGCTTCAAGATGCAGACAATACATACATTAATGGAGGAACTTCTGTAGCAAGTAATAATGTGCGAAACATTCAGCATTACAACACAAGGAGATGTGTTACTAAGGTAAATGGTCAAACCTACACTGGTGACGGTATCTGGTAATCTATTTTTTTAGTGTAATTTAAAAATGATAATTGGTAAACCATGTACTTTGTGTACATGGTTTTTCAATATAGATAATTATGAAATTTTTAAGCATATTAATTTTAACTCTTAGTATTATAAGTTGTACTTCAACTGATCAGGACCCCTCAGTGTCAAAGGACGTTAAATACATATCGGCCTTAACCGTCGCAGAAAAGTTCATAAAAGAAGCTCTTCCTGGCTGGGAAGTAGCTTCCAATGATGATTATGCAAATTTATGGTGGTCTTTTTATAATAGAGGTACTGAATCTAATTTCATCACTTCCGATTTTAACGATGATGAAAAATCAGATTTTGCATTATTGGTTAAATCTGAAACCGAGCGAAAGCTCAAGCTTCTGTTTTTGATTGCTAAAGACGACTCGTTTAAATATTCTTTTGCCGAAGATTTTGAAAGAGAATTTAAAGGAAAGGATATTCAGTACGGACTTTTTGTTGAATCTCCTAAGAAAATTGACGTCGCTTATCCCGAAATCTCATCCCTTATTTTAGAGAGTAACGGAATTAGCCTGCATAATTATGAAATTAATAACAGGGTTTATTATATAAGAAATGATAGTATTAAAGTATTTACCGTAGATGAAACGAAACTATGATCTTTACAGATAAATTTTCCCGGCTTCCATTAATATTATTCACTTTCTCGTTCATTATTTTTTTCTATGGTTGCAGTTCTCCTTATGAAGTTGAAGATATTGACGGAAATACTTACTCTACCGTTAAAATCGGAAATCAGGTGTGGATGGCTGAAAACTTAAAAGTAAGCAAATTCAAAAATGATAATCCAATTCGTCAGCTCAACAATAATAAAACTTGGGGAACAACTACAGATGCGGCTTGCTGCTGGTATGATAATGACGCCGGAAAAGTTGAGCCCTATGGTCGTTTGTATAACTGGTTTGCTATTAACGACGCACGCGGGCTAGCGCCAGAAGGCTGGCATATCCCTACAGAAAAGGAAATTGAAGAGCTTATAACTTATTTGAAATCTGATACCAGTGCTGCGGCAAAACTTAAAATAACCGGAACAGAATACTGGTTGCCACCAAATAAAGGCGCAAATAATAGTTCCGGCTTTTCTGCTTTGCCCGGAGGATATCGTGATGAAGATGGTGAATTTCACACATTAAGAGCGAATGGATACTGGTGGACTGAAACCAGGACATATGAAATGTTTTCGTGGAGCGAAAGGATATGGGAAGGCTTTGCTGATGTGGATAGGGATAAAAAATACTATAAATTTGGGTTTTCGGTACGATGTATTAAAGATTAATTAAAAAGAATACCTAGGTTATCCCGAAAAAAAGTTTTGATCCTTTTCCCGGATCGTTACAGCGGTATACCTGTTAATGATATAATAAAAGGCGAATTTTTAATTAAAAAAAATTGGCTGTTATTAAACCGAGACGGTCCAACATTCGCTTGTGTTTCCCGGCAAGTTCTCTCACGCTTTAAGCCATCAACTAAGCCATTCAGGATAGTATTCCCAATGAGTTTGTCCAATCTGGTTCCCTCTTTCCTCTCACTTGTCAGCTGCTTCAGAGGATATCAGAACCAGTATATGCATAAGCATTTATTTCAGTTTGTGCCTCTGTATTCATATCCCCGTAAACCGTTTTTATATTGACGAAGATTATTAATCGCAAGTAATTTGACTGACGGCTCTTTATAGTAATTAGTGCATACGCAAGTTAAACGGCGTCTTATTAGATGCAGATGTTTACCTAATATTACGCAACACAATTTCTCATAAGAGTTCATACGGATCATCATGGTCCGACTCGTTTTTTCATTAGTTTAAATTAAAAAAGGGTCTGCTCATCCTTATTTAAGCTTTTCGGACAATTATACCAGTTATTCCGAACGTTATTACAAGTCCCTCCCGTTTAGCCAGTTTAAATTTACCGTCAGTTATAAGCCAATATAAACGAGAGTAGGGGTCTTCGTTTTCTTAAGCAGTTGAATAAGAATAACACAGGTTTCAATGAGCTTTCTAATCAAAATAAATGAATAGCAAAGTCTTTACTAAAGTGGTATCTAGAATATCAAAGCATTGGTCAACCTCTAAGAATGTTCTGCAGATGTTTGGATAAAGGGTATTGCAAAATAAAGGAGATTATAACATTAAGGGGGCCTAAAAGCTAATACAAATTATATATATGGAAAAATCAATACGTGTTTTATTGTGCTTTTTATCAATAATCATTTTTGTTACCAGTTGCAATAAAAAGGAGCTGGATGAATTTTATGGTCGGCCTGCAAATCTGGCTCCACCTATTTACGAGCAATTGAAAGCTAATGGATTGACCAGTATGCTGGCTGTAATTGATAAAGCTGGTTACAAGGATATTCTAGGGCAGGCCGGTTACTGGACGGTATTTGCCCCAAGTGATGAAGCGTTTCAACAATTTTTGCAGGAGAGAAACCTTTCTAGTATAAATGATTTAGATAAGAAAACAGCTACGGATATCGTACGATATAATACTGTTTATGCTTCCTACCTAAAAGCTAATATGAATGATCTTCTTGGAGCTCAATCTGGAGTTCAGGGTGCATTTAGAAAGCAAACGACCTATTATGATTTCGCATACCCTGAAGATGATAAAATGATTGTGGCGGCTAATACAAATTCTGGTTATAGTCCTGGATCCAATTATAGTCGTAATAACAATAAATACCTGCCTGTTTTTACTGATGATTTTTTTAATTATACCGCAATTCCGGAGTCGGATTATTCTACATTATTTGGAGTGCCATTCTCGGGTTTCAATGTGGGGGATGCGAAGGTTTTAAAGTCTGACATTGTTGCCGAAAATGGAGTTATCCACTCAATAGACAAGGTTTTAACTCCTGTTCAAAGTATAGACCAGTATCTTGCTTCGAACCCGGATTATAGTGAGTTTAGAAAGCTGCTGCAGTTATCTGCAAGCTATAGTACCGATAATAAGGTGCAACAAAGATATTTTGCAATATCAGGAGGCGCTACCGATCCGGTTTATATAAAGACCTATAATGCAGATGTATTAAATCTACCGGTAAAGGTTTGGCCAAATAATGAGAACACAGGATCGGCAGAAGCAGGTGGCGTTCAAATGGATATGATGAGCATAGCGGTACCCACCAACGATCAGGTAACTGCTTATAAACAATACCTGCTTGCTAATTGGGGGGGAAATGAGCTAAGCCCTGAAATGGTGATGTATTTTGTAAATGCCCATATCTGGGATACCACAGTATGGCCGAGCCGTTTGTCTAGTACAGTGAATACTTTTAATGAGCTTCCTACTTTCAGCACAGGTGATATCAGAGAAAAAAAGGTTTTGAGTAACGGGTTGTTTTATGGCATAAATAATATTTGGGAAGCCAATGTATTCAGGACGGTGTATTCGAAGCCCTTTTTAAACAAAGAATACGGACTTCAGACCCGGGCTATGAATGAGACAGCCCAAAAGGGAGAGCTGTCTAATCCTTTGATTAAAACCGCTTTGCTGATGATTTCTGACGATCAATGGAGAGCTGCTGGGTTCGACTATAATACCTTGTTTAATCAATGGGAATGGACATCCCCTGCAGGTGCATTTCAAAGAGGGGATCTGGCACAGAGACGTGTTCACCGGATACTCAATATGTCTGCATTTGACAATTCGCTTAACCAAGCTGATAACCTCAGCACCGGCTCAGCATTTCTGAAAGGATTTGGAGATGTGCCCGAATACGTAAAATATTCGGACGGCAAATTGCAAGCCTCCGGAAATATGGAGGATAATACTTTCGTCACTATAACAGGTAAAGAAGTAACTGTGAATGGCCCCGCCTATTTTACAACAGGAATGCTGAAGTATTCTGAAAAAACTCTTGGAAAATATATTGAAGATCTGGCAGTTGGAGGAACTTCTCCGGTTTTTGGAACATTCTATAACTATCTAAAAAGATCTTCTGTGTGGACGGACGCTGACAAATCCATTACTGGTGTGACGGCAGGTGTTCCATATACGGTTCTTATTCCAACTAACACTGCAATTCAGGCTGCTGTTACTGCCGGAAAGCTTCCATCGCTGACTGTTACGAACTGGAGTTTAACACAACAGGAGCAAGTTGCGCAATTTATTCAATATCATTTTCTTGCTAGAAATACACTCGTTTCTGATGGTGATCCAAGTCCGGAGAAACAAGGAAAGCAACAGACCGTGCTAACAGATGACAACTTACTGCCTGACCCTCCAATAACTTATATTGATGTTGTCAATAATAAGAATAGTATGCTGTTTACAGATAAAAAGGGCAATGTAGCTAATCTGGTTCTTCCGTCTAGCAATAATCTGGCGAACATGGCAGCTGTGCACGCGATCGACAATGTATTATTTTATAAATAAAAGATAAACCATAATAAATGAAAGCTTCTAGAATAATTTTATGCCTGATTACTGCCCTGCTTTTCAACGTCAGCGACACGTTAGCACAAGGTATGGTAAGAGGAAAGGTCATAGATGCCCGGGATAAAGGTCCTGTAATATCGGCCTCAGTTATTGAAATAGATAAGGATAACCGTACGGTAACAGGGACCGTTACCGATATAGATGGCAACTTTGCACTTATTATCAAAAATGTAAACAACAGAATCAAGATTTCCAGTATTGGATATAATGCTTTTACCTCAGCTATTGGAAATAGAAAGACGTTTAATGTTTCCTTGCAAATGAGTAGCAATCAGCTAGAAACCATAGTGATACAGGGCGCCAAGTCTCAAAATGTTGGAGGTATGCTGAATGTAAGCGAACGTCATAATACTATGGCTACCGTCACTGTAAATACGAAGGATTTGGAAGAGCTGTCAGCCCAATCTATTGACCAGGCCCTGGTCGGCCGTATGCCGGGTGTCGATTTTGGAACAACAACCGGAGATCCCGGTGCAGGGATGTCAATCCGGATCCGGGGAACTGCAAGTCTAAGTGGGAATTCACAGCCTCTTATCATCCTGGATAATATGCCCTACGAAACACAAATTCCTTCTGATTTCAATTTTGGAAATGCGGATGAGCAGAGTTACGCTAACCTCTTAAGTATCGCTCCATCTGATATAAAGGATATTACGGTATTGAAGGATGCAGCCTCTACGGCTTTGTGGGGTTCCAGAGCTGCAAACGGAGTTCTTGTGATCAATACTAAAAGAGGCTCGGTTGGCAAACCGCAGATTGCTTTTAATTTCAGAGGGGGGTTATCTAGGCAGCCAAAAACCTTCCCAATGCTTAACGGGGATGAATACGGCACCCTGATCCAGGAAATGGTCCGCAATAGATCTGGTATTCTCATGAATTTGGAGAATAATCCTGAATTTGCCTACGATCCATTCAATCCCTATTATTATTACAACTACAGTCAAAATACCAACTGGTTAGGTGCCATAACACGGACAGGAATTACGCAACAGCATGATGTAAATATTAAAGGTGGTGGTGAACGTGCTCAATATTATGCATCTGTAGGGTATTCAAATGTCAAAGGAACAACTGTAGGAACTTCATTAAATACTATTAAGACGAGGGTTAATCTTGATTATCAGGTATCTGATAAAATTACCTTTCGTTCTGATTTCGCATATAGCCACATCGATAATACCCTTAATTACACAAATCCCCGGGGACAGGCTTTTATAAAAATGCCGAACCAGTCGGATTATTTATATGACGATTTTGGCAACATAACAGACGTGTATTTTTCACCCGCTGAAAATATACAGGGGGAGTTTCCCAATTATTTTAACCCTTTAGCAATGGCAGATGCTGCCGTGAGCCGAAGTACAGGCGATCGCTTGGTTCCGAGCTTCGCACTTCAATACAGAATTTCGCCGGAAGTTCGTACAAATTTTTCTGTGCGGTTTGATATCAATAACTCAAAAAGTAATAACTTTTTACCGCAGATTGTTTCAGGAAGACCAATTTCCGATCCGATTGTGAATAACGCGCAGGATTTTGACGGCGATTCGTATGTAACTGAAGGCAAATTTGACATTTCATATACACCTAAATTTAAGTCGGAAGCGCATCATTTACAATTATTTACCTCATTACAGGCAAGGGAGAAGAACGACGTCCGTTCTAATCTGCAGGTAGCCAATACCGCATCCGCATTTTTTCAGGATCCATCTAATCCCGGAAGGTACTATGGCGACGAAACCGATTTAAGCGGTGGAGTAGGCTTGGGTCGAAGTGTTGGTGCTTATTTCGGATCTCAGTATCAGTTATTAGACAGATATGCTTTGAACGTAGGCCTGCGTGTTGATGGTAATTCCGGTTTAAGTCCTAAGTATCGCTTTTCAGCGTTCCCCTCTGTTTCTGGAAAGTGGCATGTGGCTGATGAACCTTTAATCAAGAAGTTAAATTTAAAGTGGATGGATGACTTTGCCATCAGGATGAGTGTGGGTATTACAGGAAATCGGCCGGATGCTGATTATTATAATATTTTCAGCCCAACGTCTTTTCTTAAAACGCCTTTAAATGCAAGCTATTCCGGCAGCTATGCCGGGCAGTCGGCCATCGTATCATCAAACCTGCAAATCACGAGTCTAAGAGTAGAACGTGTAACAGGTACCAATCTGGGGTTTAACGTAAATATCTTTAAAAACCGCATTAAAATTGACGCTGAGGTTTATAAGCAAGTTACCAGAGATATGATAGTGCCGGGGATTTCATTGCCGAGCTATAGTGGTTTCGGTTCTGTAGACAACAATGATGGTAAAATGACCAATACAGGATTTGAGCTTTTATTAACTACTACACCCATAAAAACCAAAAATTGGAATGTTGATTTTAACTTCAATTTTGCCAATAACCAAAACGTCATAAATGAAATATCCGAATATTTTCCAAGGGATAACGGTCAAAGGATTACCAGAAATGGGGAATATAAAACTTTCCTCCAGTTAGGTAACCCCTTCGGTTCTTTTTATGGTTTCAAAACCAGGGGCGTATTCAAAGATTTAGAGTCTACAATGGCTAAAGACGCAAGTGGAAATTCTATTGTAGATGCCAATGGAAATCCGATCTATATGCGTTTTAATTATCCATCTACTTTTTACCAGTTTCAGCCCGGAGACATAGAATATGTTGACGTGAATCATGACGGTAATATCAATTATATGGATCAGGTGTATTTAGGGAACGGTATACCGAAAATATCCGGTGGATTCGGACAGACTATTACCTATAAAGGGAGACTGACCTTGAGAACCTATTTCAATTACAGAGCGGGTTTCCAAATCATAAATGCTGCAAAGATGGGATCCATTAAAATGGATGGCTACGATAATCAGAGTACTGCAGTATTAAGACGCTGGAGAAATCCCGGAGATATTACTGATATCCCGAGAGCAGGCCAGGGACTGTTCAACTATCTTGGATCCGACAGGTTCGTGGAAGATGCTTCGTTTGTCAGAATGGGACAGCTAACAGTAAGTTATTCTCTTCCCAAATCAATTATAGACCGGTTGCGACTAGATCGTTTAAGTGCATATATCACAGCTGAAAATCTGTTTACACTGACTAAATATACAGGACAGAATCCTGATATCTCTATTATGGGTAATCAGGACCCATTTACTTATCCTCAAGACAAGTCTAACACTCCTCCAACGCGGAATATTTTATTTGGTCTTACAGCAGGTTTTTAGGAGTTATTAAAATTATAAAAATGATAAAGAACATAATTTATAAAATTACAATAGTACTGTTTATCATCTCTTCATCGTCGTGTAATAAATGGCTTGAGCTGGAGCCCCAGGACGGATTGATCCGGCAGGAATACTGGAAGACAAAAGAGCAGGTGGAAAGCGCGGTACTAGGTTCATATGTATATATGGCCGAAAATTCTGTTGTAAATCAGCTTTGGAGATGGTCTGAAATACGAGGGGATATGATTAGTCTTCCCTTAAGTTTTTCTTTAGAGGCTGAAGAATATGATCTTATTCAGGGTAATATACTCCCTACCAACAAGTTTGCAAAATGGAACAATATATATAAGGTAATTAACAATTGCAATCTTGTGATTGATTTCGCCCCGCAAACAGTCAAAGAAGATCCCTCATTTGAAATTCTTGAGTTAAATGAGAAACTGGCAGAGGTTAAAGCGATAAGAGCCCTTATGTATTTTTATCTACTGAGAACTTATGGAGAAGTTCCTCTTCAGTTGACGGGAATTTCAGAAGATACCCAAATCAAGAAGTTAGGGAAAAGCAGCGAATCAGATATCATGAATCAAATTCTGGCGGATCTGGAATTTGCTAAATCTAATGCGCCGGAGAGCTATGAGAATGTGGCGAGTGATAAAGGACGGATAACCAAGTGGGCAGCCTATGCAATACTTGCCGATGTAAATCTTTGGAAAGGCGATTACCCTGCAGTGGTAGAAGCTTGTGAAGCAATTCAAAATTCTTCGAGATTCGGGCTGATACAGGCTGAAAGGAACAGTGGAGATTTCTTTCATCAGTTATATTTTCAGGGAAATTCGGCAGAAAGTATTTTTGAGCTCCAATATACAGAAGGAATGCCGAACATGTTTTATAGCATGTTTTCAGCAAGCTCCAAGGATTATATAGCAAATGCAGAAACAATGGATGAGATTTTTCCGCCGGACGATCTTGATCCTGCAGCCTTCGACCTAAGGGGACCTGGTGTTGCTTTTCACCCTATTAATTTTTCTATCTGGAAGTATGGTGGAGCAAATGGAAATGTGGAATTGGACGAATTAGAATTGAGAAGTCAGGATGCTTCTGTGGCCAATTATATACTATATCGTTATGCTGATGTTCTCCTGATGAAAGCAGAAGCTTTAGCCATCATTACAGGTAGCGAGATGGAGGTGGTTAGTATTATTAATCGCATCAGAAGTCGCGCAAAAGCACTAAGTTCAACCCAGCGGCAAGTGGATGCTTCTTCTTCCTCTGCAGAACTTCTTGATTATATTCTTGAAGAGAGACAGCGAGAGTTTGCTTTTGAAGGAAAGCGCTGGTTCGATATTCTACGTTTCGCAAGAAGGGACGAAAGCTATAAAGCAAGACTTATTGAAGTAGCAACCACAAATATTCCAGACGTGGCTAAAAGAACAGCAGAAGCGAGGTTGCAGGATAAGAACAGTTGGTTCTTTCCCGTTCCACAATCTGAACTGCTGGCAGATAAGACCTTAACACAGAATCCATTTTACCGATAAGACATTAAGTAATAAGTCCCTTTACGCGGATTAATTTAATCAATAACTAAAGAGCTGTTTATGAAACCTTTTTTTACTACCAATTTGAAATTGCCTGTGCTTGTAGTATGCATGGTGGCAATATTAGCCTCGGGCTGCAAGAAAGCCCCTATTGTGGAGTATACCACAGAAGACGTGAACATCACGGGCTTTCTGGATAAATATCCCGATAATTTTTCCGAATTCAGAAAGATTCTGGACATCACCGATTCCGACGGATTTTTACAAGCCTACGGAGCGTATACATTTTTTCTGCCTACCAATGATGCTGTAAAAACGTATTTGCAGGCTAACAATAAAACCTCTGTTGAGGAGGTTGACGCCACGGTGTGGAAGGATATTGTTCGTTTGCATTTAATACAGGGTGATACAATTAAAACTACTCAGTTTACCGACGGTAAGCTTGGAAGACCGACAATGTTTGGTCAATATCTGGTTACAGGTCCGGACCCGATTAACCCTACAACTTCGTTTGTGGTTAATCGTCAGGCTAATATTATACAATCAAATATTTCAGTAGGTAACGGAGTGATCCATGTTATTGATAATGTATTGATTCCTGCAAAGAAAACCCTTGCTGAGATGATCGCTTCCGAGCCGAAGTTTGAAGTATTCGCAAAGGCTTTGGAAATAACAGGTTTATACGATAGCCTGAATTTTTCACCTTTAAATAACCCAAATCCTGAGCAACGGTTCCTAACTGTATTCGCTGAAACCGACATGGCGCTTGAAGAAGCGGACCTGGGTAGTATTGAAGAGTTGGTCGGAAGGTATTCCGTTGTTGGTGCCAATCACAAGGATACTTTAGATGGCTTGAACAGATGGGTGGCTTATCATATCTCCCCAAGTGCCCGGTATTTTGCCGACCTGATATCTACTACTTCAATACCGACCTTAGTATACCAGGAGGGATTGAGTACTTCGGCTGAGTCTAGTTCGAGCATAAAATTAAATGTAGATCCATCTATACCAGATCCGGGATATCCTATTTCGTTTGTGGAAGGAGATGTTACAGCATTTAATGGTGTTATTCATACTGTAAACAAGCATTTTAATATTATTAAGCGAGTTCCAAGACCAACCTATTTAGATGTAACCGCACAGCCGGAATTTGTTAATCACCCCAGCTACGACAAAGCTAATTTCGTATGGGACGTACCAACGAACGGTGCCTTAAAGGAATTCGAGTTTCAGAAGTTTGTAACCTATATTAAGGCAGCAGAGTCAAAGGTCACTCACCGGAACGATTACCTTGAATTCCCTATGGGTGGTTCATCATTCAATAAGCGCCTGGTGTTTACAACTCCCGTACTTGTGGCTGGCACCTACAGGGTCTGGATTGGTTACCCTTCAGGAAGTAATGGCAACGTATTCCTGGTCTATTTCAACGATCAATTGCTTCCAAAAAGATGGGATCCAAGTGTACTGGGAAGCACACAGGATATGACGGAAGAGCAACGTTATATAGCGGGATGGAAACGCTACATGGGACCTTCTAATAGTGATGTTACAAAAAGCATTGCCCGATTATTGGGAACAGCTGTAGTTTTTGCAACCGGCCGGCATACGGTAACGTTTGAACTTGTAGACAACTCAAGTGCTAACTTCGATAGAAGGCTTAATCTGGATCTGATTCAATTTATACCGGTTACGCCAGACTGGCAAGATCAGTTGTGGCCAAGATTCTGGACCAACGGAAGGGTACAGGAGAGAGGCCAGAGCGATGCTGATATGCTAAAGCCCTAGATATCATGAGTTATTCCAACTAGTGAATTGATGGTTTTACATTTCATTAGTGCTTCTCTCGGAGAACTACTTTGGAAATCGCAGTAGTTCTCCGTTAATACTAATTTAAAATTATTTAAAATGATGAGTTTTATACATAAATATGTTTTTTTACTTCTAGGACTTTACTTGTTAATGGCATCGGGTTGTAAAGATAAATGGGAAGAACATTACGGTGAACAGGATCCTCTACTCGCCGAAACACTGCTCAGTGAAATCAAAAAGAATCCTGACTTAAGTATATTCAGCGAGTACATTCATGCTACTAAATACGATTCCGTATTGGCTACCTCAAAGGCTTTCACCATTTGGGCTCCAACCAATGCTGCTTTGGAGTTTCTGGATCCTGCAATTCCTGCTGACCCTGTTAAATTAAAGGCTTTTGTAGGTAATCATATCGTATACCAGTCTTATGTTACCCATATGGCGGATCCTGCTATACGACTGGAGTCGCTTAACAACGGAAAAACGGTTCTCTTTTCCAGTTTCACTGTAGAAGATATCGAGATTTCTAAATCGAATATCTATGTAGGTAACGGGGTTTTACACATCATCGATGGGGCCATCATTCCAAAGTTAAATATTTACGAGTATATTGAAAGTTCCGGTGTTGCTCCAAAGCTGCTTTCGCATATCAAATCATTTGATAGAAAGGTTGTCAACCCTGGAGGCGGTGTTGTCTTAGGGATCGATCCTGATACGGGAAAGCCACTATATGAAGCTGGTACGGATTCAATTATCAGAAATTCATATTTAAGAAATACTGCTCAGATTAATACTGAAGATTCCTTGTTTACCTATGTTGTATTGAAGGATGATGCATTTTTAGCTGAAGAGAATAAGTTGCTGCCTTATTTTAAGGCCTATAACAATCAAGGGATCTATAAAGAGGATAGTAGCAGATTTATTACCCGTAACCATATTGTAGAGAACCTTGCTTTTAAAGGATTATTTCTGCCAGGTAATTTACCAGATTCTATGCTTTCTGTCCGTGGAGTTAATGTTCATTTAAATCCTTCGTCAATAATCGAAACCCACCGTTTGAGTAACGGAATTGCATATGTAGTGAGTAGTATTAAATATAGTACATCTAAATTTTTAGGGGAAATTATTATTCAGGGTGAAAGCTCTGTTTCCGTTTCAGCTTCAACTGCAAATGCTCGCTATACTCGAAGAAATCCTGATGGCATTACAACCTATACTCAACAGAGGAGCACGAATTTGGCGAATCTCCGTTCATGGTATGAATACAGAACGCGACTTAATAGTGTAAAATACAAAGTTTACTGGCGTGCAATGCGCGATTATGATTTGGTTCCGCCTGCTCCAATTGCACCAAGCACTGTAGAACGCCCGCTCACTTTTTTTCAGCAGCGGATTGCCTTTAAGATGTTTAGCGCTACAGATTTACCTTATAAATATGTTGAGGCTCAAGAAGTTTTGCCAGCTCCTATTGTCGGCCGAAGAAAATATGTGCCAAAATATGAAGAACAGTACATCGGGACCTATCAAGTAGATAAATTCGGAAATGAATCTATATTCCTTGTAAGTAATAATGAGTCGGTTGCAGCCGGACTCAATAACCTGGTCCTGGATTATATCAGACTTATTCCTGTTACAAATTAGAAAACGCTATTATAAATTGACAACTATGCACATTTTTAAGAAGGCGGAAAGAGTTATTCTGTTCGCAGGATTATGTTTCTCCGTATCATTTTCCACTTTTGCACAGCAGAATGACTCTTTAACCAATGGTCAGGCAGATAGTGTTTCTGCTCCTGTTGCTGCCAGTAGAAATACCGGTCCAAAAGCAGTACTTACGATCGTCGATGCGACCAGCAAAAAACCTTTATCCGGTATTAACGTGAGCGTTGAGGGATACTCGGGCGCAATAACTGATGAAAACGGCAAGGCCAGCATTTCGGTTCCGGATTTTGATGCAGTTTTGCGAATCTCAGCAACTGTATATCAAAATAAAGAAGTGCCATTAAGAGGCGAAAGTACCCTAACTATTAAACTTTACGAAAGCGGTTATAACTCAGTGTATTCTCTTGTAACGCTTCCATCCGGATCCATTTCGCAAAGCCGGATTCCCTATGCGGTTTCCTCTGTAAGAGCGAGAGAGATGTGGGGAGAAAGCATTAAGGAGACACCTGATACGTATTTGCAGGGAAAAGTTGCCGGATTGAATGTGGTGCGTCGTTCGGGCACTCCGTCAATAGGTGCCAATATGTTTCTTCGGGGATTTAATTCATTATACACCAGCAACCAGCCTTTAATTGTGGTGGATGGTATGATTTATAATAATGAAACACTGGCAAACTCGCTTTTTTTGGGAAATTCAAGTAATGCACTCGAAAATATTGATGTAAAGGATATTGAGGACATTACGATTATTAAGGATGCCGGCGCTGCTGTTTATGGTACCAAAGGTGGAAATGGTGTTATGTTAATTACCACTCGCCGCCCTGTTATGGAAAGTACTCAAATAGATTTCTCGTCTTTTGGAGGGTATAATTCTTCTGCCAACAGGCTCCCGGTTTTGGATGCAAGTAATTACCGGATCTATTTAACAAGTATTTTGCAGTCGCAGGGTATGTCTAACGCTACCATAGCGGCGCAGCCATACATGGCCTCGTCTTCAGTCGGCAATTCTGATTTCTTCAAATACCAAAACGGGCCAAATAATCTTGTTAATACAGATTGGCAAAAGGAAGCTATAAGTAGTAGTTATAGTCAAAACTATCATTTAAATGTAGCCGGCGGTGATAATATAGCAAAGTATAATTTATCCTTAGGATACCTTAATAATGAGGGAATTATCAAGAATACAAATTTGAGTAGGTATTTCACCCGTTTTAATGCTGATTTTCGTTTAACTCCTAAGTTAAGAGCAGTATCTAATCTTTCGTTCACAAATAGTGTTCACAACATCCGCAACCAAGGGTTAGGAAGCAATACGTCGCCAGTTTATCTGTCGCTTATAAAGTCGCCTTTTACCCGTACAAATGCGGTGGGTGCCTTAGGCGGGACATCACCCGTTTTTGCTGACTCCGATATTTTTTCTGTTAGCAATCCAGCTTCCCTTATTGAAGATATGGTGGGAATCAACACTGCTTATCGGGTTTCTGCAGCTGCAAATTTTATATACCAGTTTAATCCTAAGTTTTCAGTTCAATCACTTTTGGGGGTTACTTACGATAAGGTTAGAGAGCGAATGTTCATTCCAAGCGTCGGTATAGCACAAGATACCTTGGGAACAGCGGTTATAGATAACCGAATTGGTACTAATACAGACCGAATGTTTGCTGTGTATAGCGACACCAAAGGAACTTATTCTTTTCTGTCTAAAGACCATCAACACAGTGTTTATGCCAATCTGGGGATGCGATTTAAAGATGATCGTTATGAAAGCGACTACGGTCTTACGTATAATTCGGCGACCGATGACTATACAAGCTTAGGAAGCGGGAATCCAAATCTTCGAAACGGAGGCGGCTCGCTAAGTAATATGCGCTGGCTGAGTACTTATACCAGCGTCGATTATTCTTTTAAAAATAAATATTTTGCTTCTTTCAACGCTGCAATAGATGGTTCATCAAGGTTTGGAAAGGATATTCCAGACGTTTTAACTTTTAATGGAAATAAATTCGCGATGATGCCGTCTGTGGCTGCCGCCTGGCTAGTGTCGTCTGAAGAATTTTTTAAACCAGTTGATTTTATCAACTTCCTGAAATTCCGAGCAAGCTACGGACTTACCGGCAATGATGATATTGGTAATTATGCTGCTCTTCCTTACTATGTTGGCCAGAGCTTGTATGGGCTTAAAGGCTATATTCGCGGAAATGTTGGAAATACCCAGTTGAAATGGGAAACGATTGAGAAATTAAACGGAGGCGTTGATGTATCCTTATTTGACGAGCGTTTTAAAGTTAGTTTTGATATTTACAGCAATAATACCAGAGACATGCTGACCTATGACGATGTCCCTTCTGCCAGCGGATTTGATTTATCTGTTTCCAACTCGGGTAGTATGCGCACTAATGGGATCGACCTTTCAATTGATACCCGACTTATTAATAGACAACTAAAATGGGATATGGGTATCACATTGGGCCATTATAAGAATAAAGTTACCAGCTTATCAGGCGGAAGAATTATCTCAGATGGAGATTATCTGGCCGGTGCGGCGATCCTTACTGAAGTGGGAAGAAGTTCGAATTTGTTCTATGGCTACCTAACAAATGGAGTTTATTCAACAAGTGCTGAAGCAGAAGATTCCGGCCTCACCAACAGGATGTCTGATGGTATGTTGGTAGGACTTCAAGGTGGTGATGTTCGTTTTGCAGACACTAACGGTGATAAGTTTGTTGATGAAGAGGACAGGGTGGTAATCGGTGATCCTAATCCGGACTTTACCGGGATGTTCAGAAATAGCTTGAATTTTAAAAACTGGTCCTTCGACGCTATCTTCACCTTCAGCAGCGGAAACGATGTCTACAATGGCACACGTGCGTCGCTGGAGTCAATGGGTGGTTATGAAAATCAAATAGTAAGTGTTAATAGCCGTTGGAAAGCTGAAGGACAGATAACTAATATGCCAAGGGCGGCTTTTGGTGACCCTGCTCAAAACTCACGTTTTTCTGACAGATGGATAGAGGACGGATCTTATCTACGCTTAAGAACTGTAGGGTTATCCTATAACCTTCCATTAAAAGAGAAGTTCTTTAAAACGCTTAAACTATATGCGAACGGGCACAATCTGGTTTCTTTCACCAAGTATTTAGGATATGACCCAGAGTTCAGTTCCTCCCGCAGTGTTTTTTCGCAGGGAGTGGATACAGGACTTGAGCCGCAGTTCAGGACTATTCAATTCGGAGTGAGGTTAGGAATATAATTTTATTAGGTAAAATGATTATGAAAAAAATATATATATGGATATTGCCGGCAATCCTTTGCATTGGCACGTTTTCCTGCAAAAACACCTTTGATATCGTGCCGGAGGATGTGCTTACACGCCAGCAGGTTTATCAAAACCTGGCAGATGCTGATAATTCGATTTATGGTGTATATGGCAAGTTTCTAGGTCTAGTGGACCGCTACATAGTATTGAATGAACTAAGAGCCGACTTGGTGGACGTTACATTTAATACCAATAATGCTTTAAAAGAGATTAATCTGCATAATGTTTCTGAAGGTAACAATTATGCAGATCCTAAGCCTTTTTATGAGGTCATAATGGCGTGTAATAATGTGTTGAAGAACCTTGACCAAATGTTCGCAGAAGGTAAAATTAACCAGGTGCAACGTAACGAAAGATACTCTGATATAGGCGCTTTACGCTCATGGGTGTACTTGCAACTGGGAATTCATTACGGCTCCATTCCTTATGTCACAGAACCTATCGAGAATATCAGCGATCTGAATAATGAAGCATTGCACAAGCGAATTAGCTTTGATGAGTTATTGGAGAAATTAACGCAGTTCACTGCTTCTTTGCCAAACCTTTCACAATACGCAGCGGGCTCGTCGATTATCACTTCCGATCCCACGAATAACGCCAGATTACAAGTTGATGGTGTCGATTTGCAAAGAATATTTATATACCGAAGGCTAATATTGGGAGATCTGCATCTGTGGAACAATAACTATTTGGAAGCAGCAAAAGTTTATAAAGCTATCTTAGATATTCCTAATACCGGAAATTCCGCAGACGAGCGTACCGAATGGCGCGTTAGCTACAATATTTATGATTGGGATGAATGGGGTGATATGTTTGAAGATGCTCATAACTCAAGCGACTATAATGACGAGTGGGTATGGTCAATTCCACTGCTCCCGAATTTTGAGCCAGGAAATCCGCTTATAGATTTATTTTCATATTCGAATGGAAAGTATCAGCTAAAACCGTCTGCACTTGCGATCAATAACTGGGCTAAAGAAAATAAGAGCGGAGACGGCGCCCCAGGTGACTGGCGCGGAGCTGGCGCGTCTTGGGAAAATCAGAGTGGCCAGCCTGTTGTGAAAAAGTTTATCGGAACTTTCGATCCTACAAAGCCTCTAGAGAAAAAGGGAATCTGGTACCTCAATCGCGCAGGCAACTTACATTTGCGATTTGCAGAAGCAGCAAACCGTGATGGTATGCACAGATTAGCCTGGTCTATGGTGAACCATGACCTAAAAAAGGTTTTTGATCCTCTCCAAGGATCTTTATTTTACAGTGAGAATTTTCCAGGCAGAAGTTTTAGTACTGATTGGCCTGCTCCTGATGCTAATGAACGAAGGGATATGGCCAACATACAAAAAACGCCCTGGTTATTTCCATATAACTTTAATGCGCAGGAACACAATCGTCCGACGCAAATCCGCGGACCGTTTTCCAATCATGTGGGAGTCCGAGGAAGAGCAGGTGTAGAAATTGTGAGAGTAGACTCTGCTAAATATTACGATATGAGTCCGAGTATTAATCGGTTCAGCTCTGTTGAGACACTATTGTCAGAACGTCCGATTATTAACCAAAATGCGTTGACTAACGACTTTGAGGATATGATACTTAATGAGGCGGCCCTGGAGCTTGCGTTTGAAGGTCATAGATGGGGTGATTTGGTTCGGATAGCTCGCAGGAGAAACGATCCTTCAATTTTAGCGAAACGTGTCGCCGCCAAGTTTACTGCAGCTGGTGATTTTTCTACAGCTGCCGCAATAGAACAGAAACTAATGGAGCCCTTAAATTGGTATTTGCCATTTAAGATTAAGTAACCCCAATGATGAGAGTGCCCGGGATGAATTCCGGGTGCTAAATCGCAAACTATTGAATAATTTTTATCACTATAATAAGTCATATATTTATGGAGGTTACGTTAAATTTAATTCCTAGGTCGCCAGTTCTGCTCTACTTGCAAGTAAAGGTGTTCATAAAAAAAGAAATTCTCGAGGGAAGGTATGAAAAGGGTTTTCAATTGCCACCTATCAGCAGAGTGGCAAAGCAAAATTCAGTATCAACGATAACGGTTCGTCGAGCGTATTGGGAGTTGGAAAAAGAGGGATATATTACGAGAGAAAGGACGAACGCTTATTTTGTTCGAGATAGATTTTTGCTAATTGGCCAATTAGCTGATACTTTGGCCTTATAAGTTTTAACAGACAATTAGATGTTCAATTATTTATTTTCACACAAACCCCAAATGAAACAATCGGCTCTTTTTTTGATGCTTTGTTGCTGCGGGCTTCTATTTTCTTTTTGTACGAAGAAGATAGTAATTATTAAAGCAAACAATGTACAAGCCCCGTTTACTATGCTGGCTATTAATGTGCCGGACTTTGGCAAAAGTAAAAAAATGTTGATAACTGAATTTGGGGCGGTCGCGGGAGATAATTTATTTCGAGGATATTGGGTCAGAAGGGGTTGCCGATAGAGAATATCTATTTAAAGAGTGTGAGTGCAGTTACCGTTGAGCTTAATACCCATATACAGGAAAACGTAAAAAACTTTATTGAACAGGATTGATGACGACAATCGTGGGGGGATAAATTAATATTGTTTGAACAATTATAAAGTAAGAAAACCAACGAGTGTTTGGTTAAGATGCAGTAGTGTACAGATTTAGGTTTCCCATGTTTAGATTATATCTTAGCGTTAAAATTAAGCTCCTTATTCTCTTGATCTGAATTTTGCTCAGGCAGAGATAAGTTTAATGTATCAAGGCAGAGCAACCTGTGAACCCCAATTACAATGTCTTAGTCGAAGTTCGTGAATAGATTGATTTTATGAATACGTTGCTTATATTACCTTTAACGTTTGTTTTTTTTTCTGTTTACTCACAGAACTATGTTATCACCGAGTACGGTGCTTATTCGGACAGCACAAAGCTTAACACACAAATTATTCAGAACGTAATTGATAGGGCACACCTGGAAGGGGGTGGAACAATTGTAATACCTAAAGGCGTTTTTTTAACTGGGGCATTATTTTTTAAGCCCAATACAAGGCTGCGTTTACAGGAGGGCGCTCAATTAAAAGGATCTGATAATATTGCTGATTATCCGCTGATACCCTCTAGAATGGAGGGACAGAATCTTCTTTATTACGCTGCACTTATTAATGCATATTATGTGGATAGCTTTAGTATTTCAGGCCCAGGAACCATCAATGGAAATGCACTTAAATTTTGGAAAAAATTTTGGGCCCATCGTGATTCTCTCCGAAAAATCGGAAAAGAAACTACCAATTTGGAAGTTTCAAGACCACGACTTGTTTTTATCTGGGGTTGCGACAATGTAATCGTTAAAGATGTAAATCTGCATAACTCTGGATTTTGGACCACTCACTTATATCAGTGCAATAACGTCCTAATCGAAAATTGTGATATTCGCTCACCGTTCAAACCAGTGGCTGCGCCAAGTTCGGATGGAGTGGATATTGATGTGTGTAAGAAAGTTACAATTCGTAATTGTTATATCTCAGTCAACGACGATGGTATATGTATAAAGGGTGGCAAAGGACCCACTGCTCATAAGAAGGCAGAGAACGGGATAGTAGAAGACGTTCTAATAGAGAATTGCACATTCGGCGAGGTACATGCAGTGCTAACCATGGGAAGTGAAAGTATTCACGCCCGGAACATCACCATGCGTAATTGTACAGTGAATAGTAATCGGTCACCAATTTTGTTGTTAAAAATGCGTCCGGATACTTATCAGCTCTTCGAAAATATCACTGTGGATAATATCACCGGGAAAAGCGGTTCAATCATTAATATGTCTCCATGGCGGCAATTTTTTGGCCTTAAGGATTCAACTGAGCAACCTTTTGGTACCGTTCGAAATATATTAATTTCTAATATTAAGGTTAAATGCAAAACATTTGGGTTAATGAATGGAAATTCTCCAGATAAAGTTTCGAATGTGGTTTTTAAAAATATAAATATTACAGTTGAGAAAACCGGATTTGATAATAAATATACCGAGGTGAAATTCGAAAATGTACTAATTAACGGAGTTCCCAATTAAATAGGCATATTAAGGCTGCTACGGATGGAGTAGAGACTTTAAATTTCAAGCTCAACTTCATGATGTTTGATAGGAGTCTGCATACTAATAAGTGAAAAAGATAATTGCATCTTGAACGGCCGCATCTTCAATATTGTTTATAGTTATATAACTGAGACTTTGCGGAAGTTCCTTTTTATTTACAATAATAAATCATAAAAATCGGTGGAAATGTTAGTACGGACAATACCAACAAGAACAGAGTGTTGGTTTAGGGAATATTTAGTAAACCGAGTTTGAGGTGTAAAATACATCTGCGTCGAAAGCACCTTCAGTTGAGTATAGAACTGACTAAAACTAAACTATAGCCTCTATAAGCGTGATTTACCAGAACCGTTCTTAAGTTAGTTAACAGCGTTATTTTCGTTGTTATCAAACAATTTAAGAACCTGGCAAATTGAAAAACCAGCAAAAAAGCAAGTAGAATGAGCTATATTACAATATAAACTGAAGGATTTCCTCGATAGCTTTGAAATACGGATTGCAGTCTACTAGAGTGAGAGCAAACAGTACTCAAATAGGTTTCTTAATAAACTACCGGTGCCACAATTACCTCCCACATTAATTCACGGTACTTAGAGGGTTATATAACTACACTCTATCGGTCAATAAAATATTGTTTTAGGCCTTCGCGACTTTTTGTATCCAACTCCTTCTTTAATTCCTTTGTGTACCTTAAAGATGATTTTCGCAAAAATCTCCGAAACAAGGTCACTACACAAGAGTGTAAGCTTACAATAAAAAAGGAGCCCCGAGGCTTCCTTGAAAATAAATATTAAGATGAACGCATTTAATGAATCCAAAGCCTCATATGGGAGGTATCGGCTTTTAATTTTTGCTCAAAGTTGTAACGTTCCCACGTAGTAATTTGGATTACCTCAGAATTGATATTACTTGAGAAGTTAATATCAACTGATTTTATATTTGATTTTACTCCTAGCAAGGGAGATTTTAAATTTATGACACGAGCATCTACCAAAATTGGCAGGTTATATTTGGCTTTTGGAACCTTAAACATTTTAAAAATTTCTTTTTTAGTCAAGAATACAGTTCCCTCCTTGGCATACACTTTCACAATTTTTAAAATCTCATTATAGGGAGGCGATACTTCACTATCAACGTCTGAAATACTATAAATAAGATTTGTTAAATATGTTTTTATTGGTGGCTTATTAACCAAATACAGAATAGCAAGAGTTTCACTTTTTATTAATTTTCCAGGCTGTATGTTAATTGTTTGCGCAACAACAATTGTTGATAGTACTAGAATAAACAATAGACTCAATGTTTTTTTCATAATTTTAATTATAATTTAATCACTGTAACTGATACTTTTCCTAAAACGGCGAATGGGAATTTTATGATTTAAACAGACAAGCTTATGGCTAGGAGCTATATCATAAAGACTCCTTAAGTTGAGCAAAATATATAAATAGCAGATACAACAACGTCTCCATTTTATTGTAATTCTAAATTTAGACCGCATTAGCTTTCGAAAGAGTAGCAAAATAGCAAGAAGAACAGAATGAGAAATTGGCCAAGATAAATTTCCTGGCAAATAGTGTACGTCGAAAAAATAGGCATTTAAGATAAAAGCAGTTAAATTCACTAAACAGGTAGAATTATAACGGTAGGATAAGCCTTTTTGTGATGTATAAACAGTAACCAAAAGTATTCCAAATAATGCTTTTTGAAAAATGAATTTTTATTAAATAAAAAAGCCCAAACTTCCAGGTCTTAAACCTGGAAGTTGGGCTTTAATAAAGGAGAACCTTTTAGTTTACTCTAAATTGCGAAACGCTTGAATGGGATGTGTTACCAGTAGCGTCTTTAGTTACCACTTTCCAGTAATAAGTTGTATTTGCGGTTACTGTAGCTGAGAAGACAGACCCTGTTATATCCTGAGCTACTGATAAAAGCGCATTTTTGCTTGTACCAACAAACACGGAATAGCTTGCGATGTCTTCATCAACGTCCGATCCTTCCCAATCTAATGTAACCTTATTATCTACCGCAGTTACAGATTGCCCGAACGTAGGGGTAAGAAGCTCAGCGGGAAACGGAGCATAAGATATCTCACCGGAACCTGCGTTGAAAAACTTCCAGATTTCGCTCTTTGCTTTAGCAGTCGTTCTTGATGCCCTTGAAGTAACAGACCAGCTATATGGGGTATTCTTCCTGAGTATCAATGTCAGTTCATTGTCTGACGAGCTATGAACGTTTTCTACATTGTCCTCAAGGTTTTTGAGAGTTACCTGATAACTATCTGCATTTACAGCATTTGACCATTTAAAAGTGACAGAATTTTCAGTTGCGGAAACTACTGTTCCAGTAAGACAAGCTTCATTTTGAGCCGGAGATATAAGTGTTGCTTTTTCCGGATCGGGTATTATCGCCGGAGCAGGAGTTTTGTCCTTCCGGCAACCAAATAATACCGTTAATATTCCTATAGTTAAAATTAGTTTTTTCATCTTTTAATTACTTTGTAATATGAGTCAGAATTGTCTAGCGATAGTTTTAATAGATAAATCCCACTTGTAAGGTGAGAAAGGTCTAGGTTGATATTGGATGCAGAGTCAAATTGCTTTGCATATGCCAGCTTACCCTCTAAAGATTTCACTGAAACTGAAATTTTCGATGTGTTTCTACTGCTTAGAGTAAGCTTTAAGAAATCATCAAAAGGATTTGGGTATATTAATATTTTATCATCTAAGGTTACTAATTTCTCAAACACGCCCTGACATTCATTATCTGCCGACACTGAAATTTTGTTGTCACCTTGTGAAAGAGCAAGGGTAATGCTGCTTTGGGTAGTTTTGCTACTAACACCGTTTATTCTAACGTTATAGTTTTTACCACCCTTCAAATCAAGAGTAATCGTTTTATCTGATTGATTCACGGAGGCAAAAACTGCTAAATCCTGCGGTTCAACAATGACAAGATTATCGAAACACTGGCTGTAACTGCTCTCCCCAACTACAGAGATACACAAAGAATATGTGCCGGCACTTAGATTCAGAATTTCAAGATCATTATCAAATGAGTAATCGACTACTGCACCGTCTTTTATTAGTTGAGCGGTATAATTTAGATCTTGCACGGTGGTAACTTTGATTTTTCCATTGTTACTTGTTTTACAAGATTCTCCATTAACAGCAACCCTGAAGTTAGTTTGCGGAAGATAGAAATTCATGCCCACTGTAACTGCTGATGACATTACCACGCAGCTATTTTTCGTTGTCTCTACAGTGTAATTTCCACCCTGTGTAGCTGTGTAATTATTTGTAGTCGCATTCGTGATCAAGGTTCCGTTTCTGAACCATTTATAGGTATAATTATCGCCTGTACTCGCTACTAATACAACACTTCCGCCAGTTCTTAAGTCCAGAGGGCCAGCTGCAGTAATATTTGCCAGTGGCAGAGGATTAACTGTTACAGTCACTCCATTGGAAGGGATAGATCCCAATGCTGTTACTGTATATGTACCTAAAGAGTTTACTGTGTAAGTTGAAGTGTTCGCACCAGAGATGGCCACTCCGTCTTTGTACCATTGATTTGCGCTGGCAGCCGAAGAAGTTAATATTAAGTTTTCTCCCTGGCATAAGGTTGTAGAGCCAGTATAACTAATTGTCGGAACTGGTATGGTAACAGTAACAACGGTTGCATTTGAGACTGTTGTACAAGAACCTAATGTAACCTTTACGCGGTAAGAGCCCGCTGTAGTGACAGTATAATTCGCGTTCGTTGCTGTGTTGATATCTGCGCCATCTTTCGTCCACTGGAAAGTATAACCTGTACCTGGATTGGCAGTTAAGACTACGTTTCCACCGATAATAAAGTTCAACGGACCACCTGCGGTCACAGTTGCTGTCGGCGTTGGATTAACAACTACATTAACTGATGTTGAAGTAGTAGAGCCATTGCTTACTGTATAGGATCCTGATGAGGTAACCGTGTAGGTTGGGCCTGTTGCATTTGAAATAGCTACGCCGTCTTTATTCCACTGGTTTCCGCTTGTTGCTGAAGATGTTAAGACTAAATTTCCTCCCTGGCAGAAAGTTGTGGAACCTGAATGACTGATTGTCGGAGTCACTGTAATAACCGAAGCATCTGATATTGTTGTACAAGAGCCAAGGGCCACTTTAACCCGGTAAGATCCCGTTGCTGTAGCGGTGTAATTCGCACTTGTTGCTGTGTTGATATCCACTCCATCTTTTGTCCACTGGAAAGTATAGCCTGTACCTGCATTCGCAGTTAACACTACGCTTCCGCCGCTTGCAAGTACTAAAGAACCGCTCGCGGTTACCGCCGCAGTAGGAGCAGGGTTAACGGTAACAGGGACCGAATTAGACGAATTAACGCCGGATGTACTCACGGTATAAGTTCCCGATTCGGTGGTTGTATAAGTATTATTGATAGCTGCGTTAATATCGACGCCATCTTTTTTCCATTGGTTGCCACTAAGGTTTGAAGATGTTAATACTACGCTTCCACCCTGACAAAAGGTTGTTGGCCCGCCGGCACTAATAGTCGGAGCCGGTATTGAACTGGAAACTACCTGCGCATCTGAAAGAACGGAACAGCTATTTGATGTAACATTCACACGATAAGTACCGGCTGATGTAGTGGTATAATCTCCACTGATAGCTCCGGAAATATCCGCTCCGTCTTTACTCCATTGGTAAGTATAACCCGAAGTAGCTGGAGCGCTTAAAGTAACTCCGGTAACCAAGGTGCCATTTGCGGTTACAGTAGCCGTTGGATAAGGATTAACTATAACTGTTATCGAATTGGAAGAATTAACTCCAGAAGTAGCAACTGTAAATACCCCCGATCCTGTTGCTGTATAGGTGTCATTAATTGCTCCGCTAATATCTACCCCATCTTTTTTCCATTGATTATTGCCAGAAATTGAGGAAGTTAATACCACGCTACCGCCCAGACAAAAGGTCGAAGCTCCGCCCGCAGTGATCGTTGGAGCCGATAGTACTACCTGCGCATCTGAGAGGGTTGAACAGCCATTTAATGTAACATTCACACGGTAAGATCCCGATGATGTAGTGGTATAATCTGCACTGATGGCTCCGGAAATATCTGCTCCGTCTTTGCTCCATTGGTAGGTGTAACCGGCTGGAGCGCTTAGTACAACTCCCGGACTTAAGGCACCATTAGCAGTTACACTTGCCGTTGGGGCAGGATTAGCTGTTACAGTAACAGAGTTTGATGAAATACTATACGTAAGAGGAGTGGCAGCTGGATCAGTAACAACTTTAACAGCATATGAACCTGAAGCGATTGGTGTATATGTTGTCCCCGTAGCTCCATCAATCGCAACGCTGTTGAGAAACCATTGGTTGTTGCTAGCTGCCGAAGATGTAAGCAGCAATGCGCCCGGACAAAACGCTGTATTGCCAGTGTAAGATAAAGTTACAGGGCCCGTAAATTCCTTAACTCTCACTGTACCAAAATTACTAGCGTTTGCTCTAACATACGAAAAGTACACTTTGTTGTTTTTACCTACTGCAAGGCCTACACGGTCCCCATTGGTATCAATTGCTGTTGCACCATCCCATAGTTGCTCCCATGTAGTGGCACCAGACATCAACTTAAATACTTTAGGGGTAATGTTATCCATAAAGCCGATATAAATATCCCCTCTTTGACTTCTTGCCATTTTCATTGTTCCAACTCCTTGTGTAGTTGTCGACAAAGTAAATGGAGTACCCCAAGTTTCTGCGGTTCTATCATATCTAATAATATTTGCCCTATTACTACCTCCGGTATTTGTAAATGCAAAAACAGGGTTATTATTCCCATCCAATTCCATAGTCGAATGGCGGGCAGTTAATACAGTAGAAGGAGCTTTTGTTGTCCAAGCACTGCCATTATAAATACCAAGTGTAAGGCTTCCGTTGCTATTTGTAGTACCAGTGCCAAGAATATTTACATACCCAACATAAACATTATCGGTTGTTTGGTCAATTGCCAAACTTAGGCCCGCTGCCCTCTCTGCGGAAACGGAAGTTCCACCCAAAGTTTCCCAGGAATTATTAATAAACCGCTTAACGTATGGTTTATTAGTTTCCGACTGCTCCGTGTGCACCACGTAGGGATTATTGTTTTTATCAAAAGCCATCCAATATGGATTCGGCCTGTCGAAATTGGCATGACCGGACCACACAACAGAACCCGTAGAGATATGCTCTAGCCCTCCTAATGCGATCCACGTATTGTTAATTACATCATAGGTTTTTACAGCCATTTTTCCCGATGCGGTCATATCAGCGTAGATAACATACACTTTTCCATTATTATCTGAAAAAATATTGGTATGAAATCCCAAGGCTGATAGACCACTGGTTCCAACATCCTCCCATGCATTATTTACATATCGTCTTACTCTTACCGGACCGGCTGCAGTAATTGTTGATCCGGTTGAACCATTTTCGGCAAAAACCACATATGGAACGGTGCCAGAGGGCGTCTCTATGGTTGTAACTGATGACCAACTTGAGTGCTTAGTGCCCAAGGATACGTCATTTTCAAGTCCGAGGGAAGCCCAAGACTGAGCATTGGATTTAATATTACTACTTAGTAGTATTGCCATGCACAAAAATGCTGCTCGAAAGACGGAAAAGGCGATACACCGCTTGTTGTTTTGTAAAAGTTTTTTCATACAAATTAAATTAGTTAGTAAAAAAAATGGAGCAAATCATTATATAAAATAGGTTAAGTAAGCAAGAGGATAATAATAGCTAATGAATAAGTTCGGCTTAGTGATTATAAGCCAGACGAAGCCCAACATCTCCTTTTTTAAGGGTTTATAAGGGAAGTAAAGTTACAGCGCCAATGTGGAAAGGCTTTGTAATAGCGTACGGAATAAGCGGCATAATTGTACGACAGTTAGAGCGATTATCTTATCTGATATAGATGAATGGTAGATTAATTATGGGTAGTTGATTCAGTGGCAGGGGTGTTCCGCAAAGAAGAACTCATACGTGGATCCACCAAATTGCAAGCAAAAGCATTCGGATTTATGGATAATCCTGTCTTTGGTTTAGAGCTGGAGCCTTGTTCGACGTGGCACAATTTTAAATGATTGCTGGCAGCCTCTGCTCCATCTAGATGCATCAGCGTGATTTATCACAGTTTTTTTAAAAATGTGACCAATTATACGCGATAAAACGAACGATTTTAGCGGGTCCGAATTTGAGACTTATTTTAATTTTATTCTCATTGTGTAAACGGTCTAACGGTGAACCTAATTGAGGATTATTTAGCATAAGATATTTGGTAGTTGTTTGGTGCCGGTCCGTGGAAAGACCGGCTTTTTTAATTTTCATGGTAAATCTTCACTTTGCCTTTTTGAACCCCCGCTTTCAAAAGCTAATGACACAGCCTGGCTTAATGCAATTAGTTAGGAATGAAGACCAGAGGGGATGAACCGATTAATAAACAAAATATGAAGAAATTTTTACGAGAAGTTATTTTACTGCTTAGTTGTTATTTGCCGATCAAATTAAGTCAAAAATGGCAAAAAGCTATAAGACTTACTGCTTTACTAAGTTTATCGGATTCCGCTTTACGAAAGCTGACTTTACGAATTGCTGCTTTTACAATATTAAGCCTTTCTAGTGTAAATTCATTTGCACAGCAGTGGACAATTCTTGGGAATGAAAGTCAAATCTCTTCCGATGCTTCCAGTTATACATCCATCGCAGTTTTGGATAATATTCCTTTTGCGGTTTACAGAGACACTGGTCCTGTTGTAAAGGTAAAAAAGCGGAACACCAGCACAGGTGCCTGGGAGCAGTTAGGTGATAACATAGGTGCAAATCTTACTTACACACGGATTTATCTTGACAAAACGAATAATCTTTATGTGACATATGTAGATGCTGCAAACGGAAATAAACTTGCTGTTAAGATTTACAATGCTGCTACTCAAATTTGGGAACCTCTAAATAGCGACCCTAATCAATTGTATGTCTCTACCGGCTCGGTAACCAGTACTGTTTCACAATATAGCTCCACGCAAAGAAGTTCGCTGGCTTTTGATTCCGATAATAATCCTTATATCGCTTTCGGTGAAGGTGCAGAACTTACTCCCTATGTGAAGAAGTTCAATGGGACTTCCTGGGTGACGGTAGGAACAGGATCTGTGGATGCTGCTGCAAAAATTGTCGCTCCCAGTCTTGTTATTGATGAAGCGGATGTACAATGGCTTGCCTTTTCCAGTTTATCTTCCGCCACCTCCTCTACAGGAAATTTGGCTTTATACAAATTTAATAGAGGAACCTGGGAACCAGTACCTTCAACTGTGACTAGTATTCGCCATACTACTATGGCCTTTAATTCATCTGGTAATCCGACGATTGCTTATTTTAACACGGGTAACAGTAATAAGGCAACTATTATTGTGTATAACAAAGCTGATAATACCTGGAGTTCGGCTACTGCTCTTTCTAGCCGCGATGCCCCCCATCTTAACCTTATCAGAGATGTCTCCGGTAATTTGTATTGTTCTTTTGTGGATGCGATCTCGACAGCCTTTAGTAACGTAGCTCGAGTTTTTATGCAAGCCGCCGGCTCCTCAACGTGGACCGAACTCAGAGATCCGGCAGTAACGAGAGGGATCGATGAGCCAACAAGCGCCCTCACCATTGCTGCTGGAACTGAAAATCCATACATCGTTTATACCAAGTCTAATTCAATTGCTATAAGTACCCCTATTGTCCGGATTTACACTCCGCCGGCCGCACCTGCAATCCTTACAACTAAAGCTTTATCCGCTATCACGACTAGCTCGGCAGTAACAGCAGTCGATATTACCTCTGACGGTGGTTCACCTATTACAGAAAGGGGAGTTGTTTACGGCACCAGTGCTAATCCAACAACAGCCAATTCCAAAATAGCAGATCTTTCTGGTGGTACCGGATCATTTAATGTAAGCATAACCGGTCTCGCTCCATCTACCTTATATTATGTAAGAGGCTATGCCATAAACAACGGAAATACTACTTATGGCAACACACTAAGATTAAATACTCTGGCTGTACCAGATGCGGTTGTTACTACTGCCAGGCAAATGGAATATTTGACTCGTGGGTTAGTTGCTGTACGGAAAACAACCAGCCAGGTTTTTGTGAGCTGGCGGATGCTGGGAACCGACCCTTCCAATATAGCCTTCAACCTTTACCGGGATGATATAAAGCTTAATGCCTCACCGATTACTACCTCCACCAACTATTTAGATAATGTCCCGACCAACGGTGTTTATATAGTGAAGCCAGTTATCAATGGAGTAGAAGGTGCTCCTTCGGCACCTGTTTCCGTTTGGTCAAAAAATCAATTATCCATACCCATGCAAATTCCTGCCGGTGGTACCACGTTCGACGGCGTGGCTTACACTTATTCAGCCAATGATTGCTCAGTGGGAGATGTGGATGGCGACGGTGAGTATGAAATCTTTGTCAAATGGGATCCGACCAAATTGAATCACAACTCAGGTGGATATTCAGGGGATCAAATCATCGACTGCTATAAACTTGATGGTACCCGATTATGGCGAATTAACTTGGGAAAAAATATTAATGCCGGTCCTCACTTTACCCAGTTTATGGTATATGATCTTGACGGCGATGGAAAAGCTGAAATGGTTTGTAAAACAGCTGACGGTACGGTAGATGGAACGGGAGTTGTAATTGGTAATGCAACCGTCGATTACCGTAATTCAAATGGATGGGTGCAGCAGGGGCCGGAATTTCTGACCGTTTTTAACGGACTTACCGGTGTTGCTATGGCAACTACCACCTACCAGCCTGCACGCGGCCAGGTAACTGATTGGGGCGATAATTATGGTAACCGTCAAGACCGGTTTGTGTCAGCTATAGCTTACCTGGATGGTGCCCGTCCGAGCCTGATTATAGGTCGCGGATATTATGATAAACTGGTACGTGCGGCCTATGACTGGCGCAACGGACAGCTTACGCTTCGTTGGATCTTTGATAGTAAAGATCCGAACAATCCTGCTAACGAAGCGTATTCGGGCCAGGGTAACCACCAGATGACCATTGGGGATGTGGACGGCGACGGAAAGGATGAAGTGATAAACGGCTCCAGCGCCATCAATGACGATGGCAAACGCCTTTGGACTTACGGTCTGGGGCATGGCGATGCCTTGCACATGACTGATATGGATCCGGATCGTCCGGGCCAGGAAATCTGGATCAACCTTGAGTCACCTGGTCAATACGCGTCTTTGGGTTTGAGGCAGTATGATGCCAAAACCGGACAAACTATCTGGGGGGTGCCCACTACAGGTGATGTTGGCCGTTCATTAGCTGCTGATATTGATCCGAGTCGTAGAGGCTATGAAATGTGGGGTTCTTCAGGTAATCTTTATGATGTAAAAGGTAATGAGATAAGCACTAATAAACCTTCGTACAATTTTGGCATTTGGTGGGATGGGGATCTCGCGCGTGAACTGCTGGAAGGAAATGTGATGGATAAATGGAACTATTTGACTAATTCTATGGGTCGGCTCCTCACAATCTATAATGACGCACCCGTAAGTAGTAACAATGATACTAAAAAGACCCCTTGCCTCACCGCCGACCTGATGGGTGACTGGCGGGAGGAAATGATTCTGCGTCGTTCGGATAATACGGCTTTGATTCTTTTTACAACGAATATTTTAACAGAGCACCGAATTCATACGTTGATGCACGATCCCCAATACCGTACAGCAGTTGCCTGGCAAAATTCCGGATACAACCAGCCGCCGTATCCGAGCTTTTATATTGGTTACGATATGGCTGCTCCACCTGCTCCTAATATTGCTATAAAAGCTATCGTGCAACAAACTATAAGTTTTCCTGTTATTGGCGCTAAGTTTGTCGGAGATACTGATTTTAACCCGGGCGCCACTGCCGGTTCCGGACTACCGGTAACGTATACCAGTTCAGACCCCATTGTCGCTACAATCGTAAACGGACATGTTCATATACTTTCTGCGGGATCAACCACTATTACCGCTTCGCAGGGAGGCGATGCCACCTATCTTGCAGCAACTCCGCTTACTCAAGTTTTAACGGTAAATAAAAAGTCGCAAACCATCATTTTTTCGGATCTTCCTCAAAAGACAGTGGGCGATGCAGATTTTACTTTATCCGCAACTTCAACTTCCGGGTTAGCACCAAGCTACAGCAGTTCGAACACAGCGGTAGCAACTCTTACAAATGGCGTTGTACATATTGTTGGAACAGGAACAACCACCATTACCGCTTCACAGGGAGGCGATGCTATGTATAGTGCTGCACCTCTTGTTGAGCAAATATTGATAGTTGTGCCAGCTCCTTCGATATTCAGTCTTCCGGCGAAAAACTTCAAAATATCAGCCACAGATGAAACATGCTCGAGCAGTAACAACGGTAAGATCAAAATTGAAGCTACTGCGGCCTTTAATTATAAAGTGAAGTTAAACGGGAGCGGTACCGAGTACTTATTGACTTCTGCAGCCCCTCTGGAGATTGCAAATTTAACGGCAGGAAATTACGAGGTGTGTATTACGGTAGATGGCCAGGCTGTCTACAAGTTTTGTGCTCCCCAGGTCCGCATCACCGAGCCAGCCACATTATCCGTTTATTCATCAGTTAACCCCGCTGATAGAACCGTTTATTTAAGTTTATCCGGAGGCAACTCCTATGAAGTTGAGCTGAACGGACAAATCTATAAAACCGGTTCGAATACTTTTACCTTGAATCTGGCAGAAGGCAAGAACGACCTTGTTGTCCGTACGGATAAAGAGTGCCAGGGGATATTTACCAAAAGTTTGATTTTAGACTCAAAGAAGCTGATTTATCCGAATCCGTTTAACGGAACTTTATTTATCAATTTCGGAGATGATTTATCAAAAACAGCAAAACTTTCGATCTTTTCTCTCACGGGTTCAGAAGTATATTCAAAAGAACATGTTTTAGGTTCGGGGGATATCGAACTTAATCTTTCGTCCTTAGCGCCTGGAACTTATATCCTTAAAATAAAAACAGCGCAGTCTGAAAGTTCATCACAAATTATTAAAAAATGAAGCGAGTACTAATTGCAATAATCATTATATCTATTGTTTCCTGCAAAAAAAGTAAGACGGGGCCGGGTGAGACTTTGAACGTGTCTCCATCTCAGGCAGTTTTAGTTGCCCCGGCGAACAATGCTCCATGTAATGAGGGGCAGGTGATTTCGGCATCAGAGAGCACAGTTCAGCTTAGCTGGAATGCTGCAGCGAATGCAGAGAGCTATGACGTGAAAATTAAAAACCTGCTCACAAGCGCAATCAGCACACATGCAGCCACCGTAACCCAGTTGTCGGTGAATCTGCAGAGAGCTACTCCGTACTCCTGGTATGTAATATCCAAATCTGGTAAGGTCAGCACTACCGCTCAAAGTACCACGTGGAAGTTTTACAATGCAGGCCAGGCAGGAAGTTCGTATGCGCCTTACCCGGCCGATCAGCTGATTCCGGCGATGGGAGCTTCGATAAACGCCGTAAATGGCAAGATATCACTTTCATGGGTAGGAGAGGATGCTGACGGGAACAGTGACATAACAGGATATGATGTTTATCTGGGAAATAGTGCAGCAACCATGACCAGGATAAAAGAGAATAGCACAACGAATGCTATCAGCGATGTGGCTGTGTCATCGGGAAGCACTTATTATTGGAAGGTGCTGACAAAAGACAGCAAAGGAAATACATCAAGTTCTGAAGTTTATAACTTTAAAGTTAATTGATGTTGTTGTCTGAGAAGGAAGATGAGGCTTTTTTCGGCTTTCTGTGGATATAGATTTTAAATTCGAAAAAAATTAAGGTGGTTCATTAATTATAAAACTTAAATTTATCTTTCCTACGTGTTGTTTACGATGTTGAAATTTAAAAAAGCCTTTCTTTTTAGTTTTCTGTTATCCTGTTTTTTTTGTGATTTCAAACTTTCTTACGGACAAACCCCGGTTTTGAAATTTGAGCATATCACTTCTCAAGATGGCTTGGCTCAGAATACAATTCATGGAATTATAAAGGATAAATATGGGTTTATGTGGTTTGGAACCTGGGATGGGTTATGTCGTTTTGACGGGTATTCATTCAAAACCTATTTATATGATCCTAAAGACAAGCGGAGCATAAACAATAACAGAATTCACAATATCATCAAAGATAAAGATCAGAATATTTGGATACGGACTTTTAATGGTGATGAATTATGCCGCTATAATTATGAGCATGATAATTTCGACAGGATTCCAAGGTCTAAGCTTACTGAGTCATTCATAACTTCCACTAATCGCAGAAAGCACGTGGAAGCGTTAAGGCTTAGTTACAAGGACTTTAGTTGGAGCATTGACTTGAAAACAAATTCTTTGGTTGAAGCAAATGCGCTTTTAAAGAGTAAGGAAGTTTACAGACATAGTGTAGTGGATCCCTGGTCACTGAATGATTCATACGTAACTGATATTTATAAAGACAATCATAATATTTTTTGGGTAGGAACTATTAGCAATGGCATAAACAAGGCTAATTTAAGTTTAAAGCCTTTCGAACATTTTTATTATAATCCATTAAGCTCAAAATCTATAATAGACAATGATGTTAGAGCAATATGTGAAGATAAGGGAGGTGATTTATGGATTGGGACCAGAGATAAAGGTATCACAGTAATCGGAAGGAAGGGTTATCGTAAAATTGTCAAAAGTGGAAACAATACCATTAATGACAACCAGATAAGAAGCATTTATTGCGACAGCAGGGGACTGGTTTGGATCGGTACAAAAGTGGGTCTGAATTACTACGACTCAGCAAATAATGCATTTCGCGATTTTACAAACGAGATTCTAAAGGGCATTTCGGTTTTTGGAATTACAGAAGATAATGAGCATAATATGCTTTTTGCCACCTGGGATGGTATTTATAAATACAATTTTGCTACCAACACCTTTGTACATTTCGAGGCGATAAATTCGCTGTTGGATACTTACTCGAGGGTGGTTGTTCAGGATCGTGAAGGACAGATTTGGGCTGGAGCTGAGGGAACAGGAGGATCGAGAGGGGGAATAGTTGTTATGAAGCCAGTTGCAGGAAATTCTGTGGTTGTATTAAAGCATTTTATTCACATCCCAGATTCTAATTCCCTAAGTGATAATAGGATTTATAGCATTTATGAAGATAGTGAAGGAATTATTTGGATCGGCACCGGCAACGGCCTGGATCGATATGATCCGCAAACCAACGTCTTTACAAACCTTTCGGCGCGAGGATTTCCAAAGTCATCGATCGCTGCAATTACAGAAGATAGTAACGGGATTTTATGGATCAGCCATAAAAAGGGAATTTCTCAATTGAACAGGAAAACTTTCCACGTAAGAAATTATACATTACAAGATGGATTGCAAAGTAACGAGTTTTCTGATGGCGCGGTGTATAGAAGCAGGGTCTCTAAAAAACTGTATTTCGGAGGAAATAACGGCTTTAATGCCTTTGACCCAAAAAGTATAATACCAGAGAAAACTGTTCCCAATACTGTGTTAACAGAGCTACAAATACTAAATCGGAGAGTTGGCATTAACGAAAAAGTTAACGGTAGAATAATACTCCGCAAGCCATTATATCTTACCAATAAGGTTGAACTTACTTACGACGATAAAAGTGTTGCTATCGAATTCGCTGGCTTGCATTATTCAAATCCCAACAGCAATAAATATGCCTATAAATTAGAGGGATTTGACAAAGATTGGGTCCAAACAGATGCCAATCGGAGGATTGCAACGTATTCGAATTTAGAACCAGGTAATTATACTTTCAAAGTTATTTCATCGAATAGCGATGGTGTATGGAATTTAAAACCAGCAATTTTGAATATGGAGGTTCATCCTCCGCTTTGGGCTAGTACATGGGCCTACATATTTTATGCGTCAATCGTGGTAGCTATCGCTTATTTGTATCATTATTATTCCACACGGGTTACCCGATTGCAATCAAAGCTCGCTTATGAAGAACTTATTCGTGAGAAAGAAAATGACCTTCACCAGAATAAACTTGAATTTTTTACCAATATATCGCACGAAATAAAAACTCCTCTAACGTTAATCCTCGCCCCAATCGATCGGCTATTGGAGCTGTTTGATGGGAATCACCTTGTGTTAACACAACTAGTAACAATGAAAACCAACGGGAGCCGTTTGCTAAAATTAGTTAATGAACTGCTTGACTTTCGTAAATTAGAAACAGGGAATATCGAGTTAAGGCTCCAGAACGGCAATCTTGTGTCCTTTCTACAAAACTTAATTTCTCGATTTAAGCCATTGGCAGAAATTAAAAATGTTAGAATTGAACTTGTTCTTGGTACTCCTATCTGCAATTTTTACTATGATGAAGATAAGATTGAAAAAGTAATTGCCAATTTGTTGGTTAATGCGTTGAAGTTTACGGCTTCTGGGTCGATAAAGGTTTCCATATGGATAAAGGAGTCAAATGTCGACAAGTTTGCTGTAGTCGAAATTGTGAATATAGGAAAAGGGATCCGGGATGAAGACATGGAGCTGATCTACGAGCCCTTTAGACAAGGATCAGTTAGCAGCGAAAGCGGAACAGGCTTAGGATTGGCATACAGCAAAGGACTAATAGAGTTACATGGAGGTACAATCAGCGCGTATAGCTCCAAATTAACAGAAAATTTAAGTGAGACATGTTTTAAAGTCGAAATTCCTATGCGGAGAGAAACTATTCAGCCTGCTGAATTATCAACCGATGATTTTCCAGATATAGTTGAAAGTATAAGCGAATCGGGTACCGATGGTATGCTGCGAGTTATGCCCGTATCTTCTTTTAATAATAAAGTTGAAAAAGTGCTTATAAATGATAAACTTCCCTTAATTCTCATTGTAGAAGATGATCCATATTTGAGAAAATATCTGAAGGAGCATTTCGAAAGGTTTTATTCAATACTTGAAGCCGAAAACGGAATTCAAGGTCTTTCAGTTGCAATGCAGGAGCTTCCTGATCTTATACTCTCTGACGTAATGATGGAGGGGATGAATGGCCTGGAGTTTTGTAGAAAAATCAAGACGGATCTAAAAACAGCGCATATTCCAATAATCCTGTTGACAGCGAAATCACCTATCGAAGATCGCATTGAGGGTATTGAAACCGGAGCCGACGATTACATTACTAAACCTTTCGACCTTTTATTTTTAACAGCACGGATAAAATCACTTCTTGTTACGAGAAACCTATTAAAAGAAAAATACAGGAAAGAAATATCCTTACTGCCTTCCGGGGATATTCCTGTATCTCCGGATGAGAAACTGCTAAAAAGGGTTTTGGTTTGTATAGAGCAACAGCTACCTAATCCTGACTTTACAGTTGACGATATCTGTAAAGTAGTTGGACTTGGACGCACTCAGTTGTATTCAAAATTAAAGACAATGACAGGTTTGAGTATCGCGGAGCTGATAAAGGAGATGAGATTAGAACGGTCAAAGCAACTTTTAAAAGATAAAAAGTTCAACATAAATGAAGTTTCTTTTATGATAGGTTTTTCAGATGCAGCTTATTTTAGAAAATGTTTTAAAGCTGAATTCGGAATCACCCCATCAGAATTTGTCAAGTCCAGCGCATTAGATATTTAGGGTGAAAAGTATGGAGGAGACACACATACTTCTTTGAAAAATGTCTTTTTTTAGTATTTGGCTCGCTCGCTCTCTTTACAAATTATATTTTAGTCAATAACCTCTCGCTTTCTAGTTTCCATATTCTGCCTAATTGCAAATAGGTTTAAAAGAGTAATTGAATATAGAAAGCATGTAATTCTCTTGCTAACATTTTGAACCATTATTTCCCTCAGTTTTATCTGTAGTATTTCCTTATATGCACCAACTGTACTAATGTTTATATTAAGAACAAGATTGATACTGCTAAGAGTTCTGCTCAAAACCTTGCAATGTGAATTATTGGGCAACTATGCTTTTTAAAAGCATGGCTTTAATTGGATAATAATTTTAGCTATCTCACCAAATAGGTTCAAAGGTTTACGGTATGTATTCTCTCTTTTTGGATGCTTTAAACCGTTATTCCGCAAAATTTTATCGGTAAAATTATCCCTAGAGACACCAACTTTACTGATGATTATGTTCAGAACAAAATTGATACTGTTAAGGGTTCTGCTGAATCCCTCGCATCGTGAATTGATTTTGTGAACTATAATCTAGAATGCCAATTATCCAAACCATTATATAACTAATTAAAATTATTCAAATGAAAAGAAAAATTTACTGGGCAACTATGCTATTGAGAAGCATGGCTTTAATTGCATTAATAGTTTTAGCAATCTCTCGATTTTTAGTTGCCATATTCTACCTAATACCAAATAGGTTTAAGGAGTAATTGATTGTATAAGGAGTGTAGTCTTCTTTTTGATGTTTTAAACAGTTATTCCGCACAATTTTCTCGGTAAAAAACAAATAGTAAATTGATAAAGGCCCTAAATAATATATCAGGTTTCGTTCTCTATTGTTCTGAATATGATAGGTTTTTTCCGCCTGCAGCTCATCCGAAGAAGATATAGATCGTAATAAGTATTGTGTAGTGACCATCAGCAATCAGATATGGATGGCTGAAATATTAAAGCTATGTAAATTTAGAAACGGAGCTATCATTCCCTTCTGTCAACGATAGCTTTAAATAGACTCAAACTACGGAACCTGCACCTTGCTGGTATGATAACGGTAAAAATAAGGATCATCCGAAAAGAAAAATAGATAGTCTTATCGCTTACGCTAAATCGATACTATTGCTGCAGGAAAGCTTAAGGAAGCAAGGCTTGGAACAATGGCTTCCTCCTAATAAAGAATCAGACAAATGGTTTTGAGATGTATTATTCATGAAGCCCAAGGGTAGGACGGGACTTGCTGATGTACAACTAGATAAAAATATTTTCCTTTCGATCTTTCGGTGAGGTCTTTGAACGATTAAAATTAATAAAAGAGTGGGTTAGCAATTCTGTGGTTCATCAATAGGCCTTCATGTTTGGTAAAATGTTCAATAATTAATACTTCAAGCAATTTTAAGCAATTCATAAAAAAAGGAGTTAAGAAAATTCTTAACTCCCTGTATTCACCAATCCGGTTAATGTTAGTTTTTAATTACTTTAAGAGTTTTGTTTTGCTGCCCCATTATTTTTATAAAATATACACCGGGAATAAGACCCGCACCCGCGGTGACCTCATCTCTTCCTTTTCCTTTCTCAATTTCAACACCCACACTATTTACGATAGTATAACTGAAATCTTCCTTAGCAGATATTTTGAAAGTGGAATTTGTAGGATTGGGATATATTGAAACCGCAGTATTAGGGATTTCGAAGTTCGTTAGAATTAATGAAGAGTTATTTTTAACTGAGGCAATGGTTGTTGAACCAACTGTATAAATATTGGGGTTTGGAGGAGTTGCCATTCCACCACCTAAATAAAAGCTTGGATGGGGAGGCTGATTATAGGCCGAGTTTTGCTGAGCAACCTGACATCGGTACTGAGTGTCGTGCATTAATGTGTAAATCCTGTTTGTTGCGGGAGTTGTCGTTGTAAATATAATTAGTGCATCCTGAGCACTTGTTCTTAAAATAGCCTCTTCCCGCCAGTCGCCGAGTACATCGGCTGTTAAGCAAGGGTTTCTCTTTGTGTCGTTATTGGTTCCAACAGATATAATATTGTAGAAAGTTACAAGTCTTATTTCTGCTCTTGACTTTGGTACCCATTTGTCAACAGCCGGTCCGTCCATCAATTCGCGTTGCAAATCTGCATCCCACCATATAGCATGATTCATTGATGGAACACTATTTGTGATTCTTCTGCCGGTCAAACTATAGAGACCGCCAGTTGCTCCCCACAGTTCATATCCTTTATAAGCAGGATCAATATCGGCAGCCATAGCACGGCCAATATCGCCAGAACCACCAACAGTGAAAATTGGAACCCCTGTTCTTGCATCAAGTAATCCTAACCCAATTCCTCCGTTGTTGCCTGGAGACTCATAGCACTGCCAAAGTTCCTGCCCCGGACGATCTGGATCCATGTCACTTAAATGAAGCGCATCACCATGCCCCAATCCATTATTCCAGAATCCAGTTCCATTATAATTTATCGCACTAGAGCCGTTAAATACTTCATCACGGCCATCTCCGTCTGTATCTCCAACAGTCAATTGGTGGTTGCCCTGGCCTGCGTAATTGCTAAAAGCAGTATTTGTATCAAAAACCCAACGTTGAGTAAGTTCTCCATTTCTCCAATCCCAGGCCACCCTCACCATACGAGTGTAATACCCCCGTCCCATAATTAGACTTGGTCGCACTCCGTCTAAATATGCTATGGTGCTAATAAAGCGATCAACACGATTGCCATAACTATCGCCCCAATCAGAGACATTCCCCCTAGCTGGGATAAAGTTCGTTGTCGCCATTGCCGCCCCTGTTTCGCCGTTAAATACGGTTAGAAATTCAGGTCCGGTTAATATATAACCATATTGATTTCTATAATCGGCTGTTCCGCTTCCGATTAATGTCCCAGTTCCGTCTTTGGTGCCGTCAGCTGTTTTACAGGCAATCTCTGCTTTACCGTCTCCATCCAGATCGTAGACCATGAATTGAGTATAATGAGAACCAGACCTAATATTTATACCCAAATCAATTCGCCACAAATGTGTCCCATCCATTTTGTAACCGTCCAGGATTTGGTTCCCGGTATATCCGCCAAAAGAATTGTCTTTGCTGTTGGTGGGATCCCATTTCACTACATAGTCGTAGGTTCCATCGCCATCCAAATCAGCAACAGAACAATCGTTTGCCTGATAGGTATAGGCAACACCGTCAGGAGTGGTTCCTCCGGCGGGCTGTTGAATAGGAATTCTTAAATATGCGGTATTTGGCACACTTGCAACCTCACTGGCAGTTTGTTCAATACCATTAATTACCGGACGAACCGTATAGTTACTGTTGGTGCTTGTATTATCTACATAGTTTGTTGAGGTGGTAATGGGAGTAGAATTTACTTTAGTGGTACCTCTGTACACATTAAACGCAATGGTGGAAGGGTCTGTACCAAATAGACGCCATCCCACGTATACTTGTGATGAACTCGTTCTGATGGCTACTACCCCCCGATTTAGTTTCTCCATTTGCTTTTGAGCAAAACCGGAAAATGTTGAGAAGAATAATGCTACAAAGAGTAGCGCTTTTTTTAGGTTTACGCGGCCGGGTAGCCTGTTTCTAGTAAAATTAGTTTGCATATTATTAGTTTATAAATTGATTGGTGAATAATTCATATGAAATGGATGCAGGATATAGGAAAATAAATTCCAATTGCCAGGCTACCAAATGAGATACTAACTGCAAAAATTGTAATGCACGATATTAATTGTGGTGATTTAGTGTGCCGTCATTCTTCGGAACTTTTATCTTAGTAAAGCTATTTGCTGCTAGTTAAGAACGCAAGTTATTTCGTACGGAAAATCATGGAGTTTTAGCCTGGAATGGGATGGACAACATCTCATTATTTATGAAATTTCGCAGATATTTAGATAAAGATTCCATTTGTTAAACCCTGTAAATTTTTACACATTTTCTACTGTTAATAAAATAGGGGTGGCCAAAAATTTAGGTTTTGGAACATTTGTATTACATGTTCTGATCGATAAGACTCGATATTCCGTACAAATTTCCCTAAGTTATTTTGAAATGGAACCTAATTTAGCGCAGTGTATTTATCTACTATTTAAACCCGTAAGAACAAGATATTTATACTGATAACTATTGTTTTTTAATTAGTCAAGTGGGGGACTTCGTCTTTTTGTTGAATCTAGTGGGGGCTGTAAGGAATTTCATGAGATACATATTTATTAGCACAATTATACACCTAATGTTTGCGGTTAATTCCCTTGCACAAAAGGTAGGACCTGGAGTTTTAGCTCCGGTGCAGGTAACTTCGAAAGATTCATTAATAGCGAAGCCAGGTGGAGAAATATACGTTAAGTTCGACGATACTAGAAATGCCACTTGGCCAGCAGGATTTGAAGTGGTAGAAATTCAATCTAGCAAGGACGCATCCATTCAGAAATCTTATTTCTATAAAACCCTTGCAAGTAAACCCAAACCCATCATTGTGTCGTTGCATACCTGGAGCGGAGATTACAGGCAGAAAGATGAGGTGGCCCCAATCTGCAAGCGGATGGACCTGAACTACATACATCCCAACTTTCGTGGTGCAAATAGGACAGATAATGCTTGTTCCAGCGAACTTGCTCTAGCCGATATTGATGATGCGATCTCGTTTGCTATAAAGAATGCCAATGTCGACATCAGTAAAATTTATGTCATTGGTGTAAGCGGAGGGGGATATGCAACACTTAGTACCTTTATGAATTCAAGGCATACAATCAAAAAGTTCTCAGCATGGGCTTCAATAACTAGCCTAGAAGCCTGGTTTCACGAGAGTACCATTCTTAAGAATAAATATGCGGCGGATATATTTAGTTGTACAGGTTCGAAAGACGAATTTAATATTGAAAATGCGAGAAGGAAATCACCCCTTTACATGAATACACCCATATCGAAGCTTAAGGATTCCGAAGTTTTTATTTTCGCTGGTATTTATGACGGACTTCAAGGCAGTGTTCCGATCACCCACTCCATTAATTTCTATAACAAATTGCTTAGTGACCTATCTGTTAGAGATAAATTAAATTATGTCTCATTGGAAGAGAAAGTGGACCTTCTTGAGCATCGACGACCTTTGGGTGTTTTTGGAAAGATAGGCGACCGAAAAATATATTTAAAAAAGAAATATGGTAATGTGGAACTAACCATATTTGAGGGAGATCACGAAATGCTGCCCGATTATGCAATGAATCAACTTTTGAACGATTCTCAGCCACTTATGCTGTCTGATAAATCCTTAAATATTCTAACGCTTGGAGACAGTAATGGTTCCTATATTCATAGCTGGCCTGAGCAATTAAAACTCGCCATGCCGAATGCAGAGGTGTTCAACATCAGTAAATCGGGTAGAACTATCGGTTTTCTTAACCTTGGCGACAGCACCCTAAATTCTCTTGCTGTAATTGAGAATAATCTTAAAATGGCTGCTGAACACACTAAAAGTCGTCCGTATGATTTTATTCTACTTCAACTCGGTACCAATGATGGAAAAGCAGTATTTGCGAACCGCCAGAAAGAAGTGCCAAAGAATTTAGAAAAATTGATTATAAAAATTCAAACGTCCAGCTATGAAACGATTCGTAAGGCGAAGATAGTTATCATTTCTCCACCTCCATATGGCCTTAAAGCCGAAGCTACAGAAAAGTATGCGGGCGGCGACAAACGAATGAAAACTATGAGTAGGGCTTTTATGAAGATTGCTTCGCGGAATAATTGTCTTTTCGTCAACGGATTCAGAACACCAGGCTTGAATATGGAAACTATGACAGATGATGGCTTACACCTAGATGCTATTGCATCAAGAAAGTTAATTGAGCCAGTGGTGTCTTTACTTGGAAAATAATATATTTCTCTGACAGACATCGCACTCCGAAGGTTTCAGATTTGATTCGATAATTGACCAGTTAACCTTTACTTTATTGTCACCTTCCAAAATTTTTGTAACCTGTTAATAATTGCTTTTTAAGTTTTCTGAGACTAGTACTGTGATAATCTAAATAAATTGAAGCGAGAAAACGAGATATTAAACTGTTGGAGAAGGATAACCTTTAATAACGATTCGAAGGCTTTTGAGCAATTGTTCCGCATGCTGAATGCAAAATTTTTAATATTTGGCCTTCAGTACGTTGAAAAGGAAATTGCTGAGGAAATTGTGTCGGATGTTTTTGTGAATTGCTGGACCGATCGTAGCAAATTGCAGCATGTAAGGAATCCGGAAGTATTCATGCTTGTTAGTGTAAAAAATAAGGCATTGAATTATCTCAGAGATAATTCTTATATCGAATTAGTTCCCTTGGACGAGGAGACAAATAAGATCATTGATATCTCCCGGCCAGATAAAGAATTTGAGCGAAAGGAGGTCATGATGAAGCTGGATAAGGCTATTGCTTCTCTCCCACTTCAATGCAGGGCTGTATTTATTTTAGTTAAAGAAGATAGAATGAAATGCGCTGAAGTAGCCCAAGTTTTAGATATTTCTGTAAGAACGGTACACACTCAACTATACAGGGCTATGAAAAAGCTCAATTCAACGCTGTCAAATGAGCACGTGAAATTTCCAAACACAGTCATTCGAAAAATAATTTCCGTACTTCCATTTATTTTAGTCACTTTTTTTTTATCGGCGTGTAAGTAATTTTCAAAATAAATGTGTCCTAGTTCTAGAAGAGTAATACATGATATCACAGGACAGATTTATAGAATTAGTAACAAAGGAATTTATTGACGAGCTAACGGTTACTGAAGGGAATGAATTAAAATTGCTCCTTGACGCCAGTGAAGTTAAAGAACGATATGACCTATTAAAGCAATATTTATCCAATGATACATCAAATCTTTCCTCACACTCAGACTCAGCTTTGTTTGAACGGGTTAAGCGGGGGATTTCGAAATTTCAAGAGTCAGCTCCCGGCCAGAGAGTTATAACCAGGAAGGCTTTTTGGATAGCAGGATCTATAGCAGCAATATTTATCTTAGGTTTTATAACCTTCTTCCTCCAAACTCCATCGCATACTCACTCAACTCATGTTGTTTCTACAAATCGAGCTACGAAAAAAACTATTATTCTGAGCGACGGGACAAAAGTTATATTGAATGCTGCAAGTAAACTTCTATATCCTGAACTATTCGAGGGTGAAACAAGAGAGGTTAGATTGATTGGGGAAGGATTTTTTGACGTAGTGAAAGATTCAAAACGACCCTTTATAGTTCATACCGACAAAACGAGAGTTCGGGTATTGGGTACGGCATTTAACGTAAAATCTTACCCTGAGGACCGTTTTAGTGAAACTACCCTGATCAGGGGAACGGTAGAAGTTACCCTTAAGGACCGTCCCGCTGATAAAGTGACTTTGAGGCCTTCAGAAAAGCTAATTGTGAAATATTTGAGCAAGGCCGATAAAAATAACCTAACCAAGACAGACAATGCTCTTACCGAAGTAACCCATATTCAAAAAAGCGACACCACCGTAATCGAAACATCCTGGATGTATAATAAGATTGCATTTAAAGACGAAACACTCGAACATATTTCGAATATCCTTGAAAGGACATTTGATGTAGAAGTGCAGTTTAATAATGAAAAGTTAAAAGCATTAAAATTTACCGGGACCTTTGAAAGAGAGTCTGTGAGAGGAATTTTAGTGGCATTGAGTACTGTAGAGCCTTTTGAGTATAAGATTCGGGGCAATAATATTATAATTCAATAATCAATTAACTAACCTAACCAACAATTTATATGAGAAAAGAAATATTTGATTAGAAAAAACGGGGAATTGCATCCCCGTCTTCACAAAGACGATTTATTTATTAACGCAGACTGCTTTGACCGGGAGCCTGCATTCTAATCATCCTTAACAATGTAAAGTTATGAATTTTTTTAAACACCCTTTTGGTGTTTCGGGCTTCTATTGCCTTAGAAAACCACTTATTATTATGAAATTAACATTTGCACTGATCTTCATTCTGAGTTTTCAGGTGCTCGCAACCGGATATTCCCAGAATAAGGTGACACTTAGTTTGAAATCGGCTGATTTTAAAAAAGTAATTTCAGAAATAGAGAAGAGGACGGCTTATCGCTTTGTATTTAGCGAAAGAAGAATCCCGTTATCTAGGGATATTGACATCGATGTTGCTAACCAGGATGCCTTGTCTGTAATTGGACAGGTATTACAAGGGACAGCATACACCTATCAAATACTCCAAAACGATCTAATTGCAATTGTGCCAAAAGGTGTTGTAATCAGTGATCTTACGGTAAACGGAAAGGTTCTGGATGAGACAAATCAGCCGCTTATTGGGGCAACCGTTAAAATTAAGGGAGTGGCGGCCGGTGGTACCACTACAGATGTTAGTGGCGCGTTCAGTATTACAGCACCCGAAAACGCGGTACTGACTATTGCATATGTGGGCTATGAAACACAAGAAGTCCCTGTAAATGGAAGAGCAGTTTTATCGGTGAAAATGTCGCCGTCAGCACGAAATCTAAACGAGGTGGTTGTTGTTGGTTATGGCACACAGCGAAAAGCCGATGTGACTGGATCTATCGTTTCAGTAAGCTCTACAACGATAACCAGGTCCGCAACCCCTGACGCAACAGGTGCTTTACAGGGCCAGGCGCCTGGAGTAACTGTAGTGAAGAATGTAGGTAAGCCTGGTAGCGGTTATAGCATTAATATTCGTGGTCTGAGTTCTTTCGGTGGGTCAAATTCTCCCTTATTTGTAATTGACGGCGTTCCAACATCATCAGGTTTAAATGATTTGAATCCTGCAGATATTGAAAAAATAGATATTTTAAAAGACGCATCAGCGACAGCGATATATGGTTCAAGAGGGGCGAAAGGGGTTGTAATAGTAACTACCAAACGGGGTAAATCCGGTAAAACGGCTATTTCCTACGATGCGTATATGGGGGTAAGAAAGCCAACTAATTTGCCAGAATTTTTTACTGGTCCTGAATTCGTGGCCTATCGTAAGGAAGTACTTAAAGGGCAAGGTAGCAATGCTGCACCATTTTCTGCAGCAATGCAGAAAAATATTGACGAGGGTAAATTCACCGAGTGGCCGTCTTTAGTTTTAGAAAATGGTTTGCAAATGAACCACAATATAACAGCTAGTGGCGGTGACGATAAAACTAGATTTTCTTTAAGTGCCGGTTTCCTAGAAGAGGAAGGAAATGTGGCTCCTGAAAGCTTTCAGAGATATAGTCTCAGGGGAAATATTGATAGGCAAATTAGCGAAAAGTGGAAGACCGGATTAAACCTATATTTTGCTCAAAACCTACGGGATTTAGGAAGTTCTGAAGCTTTGAGATCGTCCTATCGTATGCCACCGATGGCTTATCCATATGATGCCTCTGGAAACCCTGTGTTTGCTGTGTATGACGCTTCTTCAGTGACAAATCCATTATTTGATCAGGAAAACGATCTTCGTCAAAATAGAAATTTGAGAAGTTTTGGAAGCCTTTATGTGCAAGTTGCTCCTTTTAAGGATCTTACATTGAAGTCAACCATATACCCGAGTTATTCAGCCGGAAGAAGCGGCACCTTTTTTAGCTCAATGTCTAAACAGGGTATTGGGAGTTTGCCAAGTGAAGGGACTACCTCGTATAGAGAGCAGTTCAGTTGGATTCTGGATAACCAGGCAAGTTATGAGAAGCAGCTTGGATTACATAAGGTAAATGCAACACTGGTACAGTCGCTGCAAAAGGATCGCGAAGAAACAAGTAATGTCGGTGCACGAGGATTGGGGTACAGGTCTCTTTGGTATAACTTAGCGCCTCCCGCACAAGCAATCGGTTATGGGTCAAGTTTTACCCAATCAACGTTGGCTTCCTTTTCAACTCGTGTTAATTACAATTACAACGACAGATACCTGATCACGGCTACCGGCCGATGGGACGGATCTTCAAGACTGGCAGCTGGTAATCAATGGGCGTTTTTTCCCTCGGCCTCATTCGCATGGCGGTTGTCACAGGAAAAGTTTATCCAAAACATTTCAGCGATTAATGATCTAAAACTGAGATTAAGTTACGGTATTACAGGTAATGATGGAATAGGTGCCTATTCAAGTCAATCTTCACTTGGAGCGACTTTTTATGACTTTGGCGGAGTTAATACTGCAGGTTATGCACCTAACAGGCTGCCTAACAAACAGCTGACTTGGGAGAGTACCGGTGAGCTTAACTTAGGTTTAGATTTTGTGCTTTTAAATAACAGGATTTCAGGTTCTGTGGATGCATATAACCGTCGGGTAAACAATGCGATTCAAAATCGAGCCTTACCTCCCTTTGTAGGCTTTTCTACTATTGCAGATAATATTGGCAAACTTAGAAACCGCGGTATTGAGGTTGGTTTAAGTACAATAAATATTCGTAAAGGGGCATTTTCATGGAAAACGGACTTCGTATTTGATGCCAACAAAAATGAAGTTCTTGAGACAGCTATTGGGAAGAAGGATGATGTAGCAAATCTTTGGTTTATAGGACAGCCCGTTCAAGTCAATTATGATTACGTTTTTGATGGCATTTGGCAGCTCGCCGAGAAGGATCAAGCAGCTAAGTATAATCAAAAGCCAGGACAAGTTCGCGTAAAGGATCTTTCCGGTCCAAACGGAGCTCCTGATGGAAAGATTGATGCTACATATGACCGTCAGATTATTGGCAAAAGAATTCCTGATTGGACAGGCTCGTTTTCAAACACATTTAGATATGGTGATCTCGACTTATTTGTAATGATCTATACCCGCCAGGGTGAGCAGTTTAGAAGTAATTTTGACCAAACCTTTATGGGGTATTCGGGCGACCTTAACCAAATAAAAGTTGATTACTGGACAGAAAATAACCCCTCACAAACAATCTTCCAGCCTGGCAACGGCGGCAATTTTTCCAGCGTATTGACATGGCGTAACACCAACTTCACCAGAGTAGGAAATATAACTCTAGGGTATAATCTACCAGCGAACTTACTTAAAAAGGTTAAAGTTGGAAGTCTGCGTGTTTATGGAACTGTCACTAATCCTTTTACGTTCACAGATGATCCAGGCTTTGATCCTGAATGGGCTAGCCAAAACACCTTTGGGACTGCTGTAGGCTCAAGTTCGTATCTATTTGGTCTAAACCTTTCATTTTAATGGTAAGAAGTTTTAAATTATGAAAAAGATTTTTTTAATACTCACAATATTTCTTTCAACAGGAATAACATCCTGTAAAAAGTTCCTTGAAGAGGAAAATCCATCGGGGTTAACAGATGCTACTTTCTACGTCGATGAAGCAGGGTTCGAGCGATTGGTGAGTTCCTGTTATTCAGTTCTAAGGGATATCTATGATGGAGAGCCACATTTATTTGAATATGGAACAGATGTTTCAACACGCGGCGAAGTTGAGACCGTTAGTGGGGTTGCCGACAACCTACCAACCCGTATCCAATTAAATGAATATAAAGAGTTGGCAGCTACAAATTCGGCTGTTACAAATCTATTTAATGACTTGTATTTAGGCATCCAACGCTGTAATATCGCAATTAATCGGGCTGATGCAATTCCTATGGCCGAAAGTACTAAGAATAAGCGTCTTGGTGAAGTGCGGTTTCTAAGGGCATACTATTACTACCTTCTGGTTGAAAATTTCGGCGGCACTCCAATCGTGCAGGAAGAATTTACTGCACCGGTAACTCAATTTACCCCTAACACGGAACAAGAGGTATATAGCTTTATTGTAAGTGAGCTAAACGCATCTCTAACAGAGCTAACGGGTGTAACAAAGGCTAATACCCAGTTTGGAAGAGTTACACCCGGAGCAGTAAAGCATTTGTTGTCCCTTATCCATTTAACTCGCGGTTATAAAACTTTTGGTACATCTGATGATTTTACAAAGTCCGCACAGCTAGCTGAGGAGGTGATTGCTAGCAACTACGTTTTACTTCCATCGTTTGCTGACGTGTTTAAAATGTCAAATGAAAAAAATGACGAGATTATCTTGTCTGTTCAATTTGATCTTACAAGTTTATCAACTAGAAATGGAGCCCCTGTTGGTCATGGCCAGAATATTCTTTTTGGTTGGCTGCTCGTCAGGGAACTTGGATTTAGTCAAACAGATATTGCTACCTATAACAGAAGAACATCAACAGTGATGCCTACACAGTACTTGTATTCCTTATATAATACATCAAAGGATGCTCGTTACGACGCAACGTTTTTGAGCCAGTTCAATGCTACTCAAGACGCGGGGGCTATCAAAAAGGGAGATTTAAGGTTTTACTTTCCGAAGCCCGATCAGCCGTTTACAGCGGCTGACGAACTTGCATTAAAGGCGGTTAATCCCAACGTAGAAGTAATTCGTTATGATCGGTGGAAACAGAATATTGAAGGAGTTGGAGGCGCTGGAAAATATCCAATGATTAATAAGTTTCCAGATCCAACAGCACCTATCCCAGGAAGTAATGAAGATCTTTTTAAAAGTTCGAGGGATATCATTTTATTCAGACTCGCTGAGACTTATCTTATTGCTGCTGAAGCATACTTTAAACTAAATCAGCCAGATAAAGCAGCAGAAAAACTCAATCGTTTACGTGATAGGGCTGAAAAGACACCAGGTGCTTTGGATATTTCCTCAAGTGATGTCAACATAGATTTTATCTTGGATGAAAAAGCCAGAGAGTTTGCAGGCGAATACAAAAGATGGTTAGACCTTAAACGTACCCGTAGACTTGATAGAGCGTTTCAGTATAATATATTGACCAACATGCTGGGAGGTCCTTTTTTGGAAAAATATTACCTGCGACCGATTCCGCAAACTGTAATAGATAGGGTTTCGGGGGTATATCCTCAAAATGATGATTATTAATATAGTATAATTTTTTAGTTGGTTCGTTGAAGAGGATTCCAGAATATCTGGTCCTCTTCCTTTTTTTAATTTTACCGGTATATTTATGAAGCCAAATTTTTTAACTCAATTCATCTTACCGCTTATTCTTCATTATGAAATTTCTCGAAAGGGGACTTTTTGTAATGAATTTTGGGATGTGCGCTATTTCAATTGGCACGGGGCCAGTTATAGGGGCATATCGATGAACATATACCACACCTTTTTTAACCTAATAATTAGCATGAAATGGATTATTGTTATAATGTTTGGTCTATTATTTCAAAAAACTGTAGTTGCCCAAGATTTGGTGATGCCTTTGTGGCCAAAAGGGAAAGTTCCAAATTATGTCAAGACAGCGGACTTTGAAAAACGTGACACAGGGAAAGTGATCAAGATTCAGATGGTACAATTCCCTGATATTGCTATATATATTCCAACAAGGCAAACATCTACAAAGCAAGCTGTTATCATCTGTCCAGGTGGTGGTTATGGAGGACTTTCTTATAATTTGGAAGGAACAGATCCTGCCGGTTGGTTAATATCAAAAGGAGTTACTGCTATTGTTTTAAAATACCGCTTACCAAATTCCCAAAGTAATATTACGCCTCATCTGTCGCCTTTAATGGATGTTAAAAGAGCATTTCGGATTGTTCGTGCAAATGCGGGCCTTTTAGGAATTAACAAGGATGCGATAGGTGTCATGGGATTTTCTGCAGGGGGGCATCTCGCTTCAACACTTGCGACTCATTTTGATGAGGGTAACCATCAGTCGGTTGATTCTATAGAAAGGGAGAGTTGCAAACCTAATTTTGCTATCTTGGTGTATCCCGTGATTTCAATGACTAAGCAAATTATGCACGCGGGGTCACGAGATAATTTAATCGGTACGAAAGCAAGTGACACTTTAGCTCAGTTTTATTCCAGCGAATTAAACGTTAGCAAAAATACACCCCCAACTTTCCTCCTACATGCCATGGATGATGGAGCTGTTCCTGTAGAAAATAGTTTGCTTTTTTTTCAGGCACTTAAAGATAATGGCGTCCCCGGAGAGTTACATGTTTTTCCTAAAGGTGGACATGGATTTGGATTGGGCTTGGGAAAAGGAGACATAGAAACGTGGCCGGAACTTTGCATCCGATGGTTGAGAAGTTTAAAGGCAAAATAAACGTATATAAGCTCAAAAATCTTATGAAGTTGAAAGGTAATATAACTCATTCAGTTTGCCGCTGGTGCTTTGATTTTCTCTCTTTAGAAGAGTTGTGTTCAATATCTAAGGGTATGGGTATCAAGGCTATAGATCTCGTAGGTCCTGATGACTGGCATATACTTAAGAAATATGGTTTGGATTCATCCATGTGTAATGGTGCGGAAATAAGTATTGAGGACGGCTGGAACAATCCGGATAATCACCAAACACTCATCAGGAATTATTCGGAAATGATACCTATTGTCGCTGACGCCGGCTATAAGAACTTAATTTGCTTTAGTGGAAATTGTTTTGGGGTGGATGATGAAACGGGTTTAAAGAACGCTGTTGATGGACTTAGGCAAATAATAAGTTTAGCGGAAAAAAACAGGATTACGTTGGTAATGGAGCTTTTGAATAGTAAAGTTGACCATCCCGACTATCAATGTAATAAAACTGGCTGGGGTGTAGAACTCGTTAAAACGTTGGACTCTCCAAATTTTAAATTACTTTATGATATATATCATATGCAAGTGGATGAGGGAAATGTCATTCAAACTATAAGAAACAACCATCAGTACATCGCTCACTATCACACAGCGGGTGTTCCCGGCCGACATGAAATAGGGAATGAACAGGAGCTAAATTATCCTGCAATTATGCGTGCTATAAAAGATACCGGGTTCAAAGGGTATGTGGCACAAGAATTCATACCAGTTTGTGTAGACAAGATTGCATCGTTAAGAGAAGCAATTTCGATCTGTGACGTTTAAATTAAAGTAATTTTTTTTGCAGAAGATTTGTGTTATTCCTGTCTTCGCTAATTACTTCTGGATACGATTGATCACATATTTAAAAATGTACAATTATAGAATGAAATGAGGAATATGCAAATAGTAAAACTAATAACGGCCATGGTATTTTTATTTGTTTCATATGGTTTGAACGGCCAAAGCCGAAGTAATTATGATGCAATTTATTCAGGGGTACCCCTGTTCGATGATAAACACAATGTTATAAGCGCACATGGCGCTTGTATCATAAAGGATAACGGCAGATTTTATCTTTTCGGTGAAGCTCACACAGATACTAGTAATGCTTTTGCCGGGTTCAACTGCTACTCATCAGAGGATTTATATAATTGGAGATTTGAAAGCTTAGCCTTACCCGTTCAAAATTCCGGAAAACTTGGACCAAACCGCGTTGGCGAAAGAGTGAAAGTGATGAAAAGTCCGAAAACAGGTGAGTATGTTATGTATATGCATGTCGATACACTGGGCTATAAGGATCAATTTTTAGGCTATGCCACTTCCACTAAAATTACTGGGCCTTATACTTTCCATGGACCGCTATTATTTAACAACATATCTATAAGAAAATGGGACATGGGTGCTTTTCAAGATAAAGATGGTTCCGGGTATGTTCTCCTTCATGGAGGGGATATTTACAAATTAAGTGATGACTACAAAAGCATCACCCAACATGTGCATAAAGAGATGGTTTCGGGATTTGAATCGCCTACGTTATTTAGGAAAAACAATATATACTATTTCTTAGGATCCCATCTCACAAGTTGGGAACGAAACGATAATGAGTATTATACGTCAACGTCGCTATCTGGACCTTGGACATATCGGGGACTCTTTGCACCGAAAGGTTCTTTAACCTGGAACTCCCAGTCTACGTTCGTATTTCCTATTGAAGGCTCGAGCGACACAACTTATATGTTTATGGGTGACCGATGGTCGTACCCGAAACAGAACTCATCAGCTACATATGTCTGGCAGCCGCTTGTTGTTTCTGACGTAGCGCTTTCTATTCCATCTTATAAGGAAGCTTGGAAAGTCGACCTATCAACAGGGAAAGTGTCAGATAAGACAGTCGGTGAAATTACAATAGAAAATAACTCCGGCAAGAAAATTAAACTCCTGGGATCGTGGCAGCATAAAAGCGGGGCTAAGACAGAAAGTATAACCGATTCCAAAGGCGCCTCAGTTTCGATAAAATTTAAGGGTTCTCAAATCGGGTTGTATTCGATATCCAAGCCAAGTAACGGCTACGCTAGGATAATACTTCGTGACAAAAAGGGGCGCCAAATAATCCAATCAATAGTGGATATGTACAGTCTTAATTCGGTATCGTCCCTAACATTTATTAGTCCAGTGATGCCGAAGGCTAAGTATATTCTAAGTGTTTTTCCTACGGGAGAACGACCAAATTGGGCAGATAAGAGAAGATCTGACTATGGTAGCACCGGCTACTTCATCTCACTTGATAAGATAGTAATCAGTAAATAAAGTATATTGTTAACCGTTTCCATATAATTTCATGAAAGCCTCACTCTTTAGCTTAACTATTTTCTGCTCCCTGACTCTAACTGCATTTAATAGCCATGCAGATTTACCCACTATAAAAACGAAGGTAAACGCACCTTTTAACATGCCGAAAATTAAGGTTCCTGATTTTACAAAAAGCCCAAAGCTTGTTATAACTGATTTTGGTGCGGTGAGTGGCAATAAAGCTAAAATTTCTCAAGCGATACAAGCAGCAATTGCAAAGGCAAATGCCTTAGGCGGCGGGGTAGTAGTGATTCCAAAGGGAGAGTGGCTTACCGGTAAGGTTCATTTGAAAAGCAATGTAAACCTTCACTTGGAGAAAGGGGCCCTCTTGCTTTTTTCTGACGACCCTAATGACTATTTGCCAGCGGTTCATAGTACTTGGGAAGGCTTGGAGTGTATGAATTATTCCCCTTTGATTTATGCTTACAAATGTAAGAACATAGCGATTACGGGTGAAGGAGAAATCAGAGCGAAAATGGATTTGTGGAAGAAGTGGTTCTCACGTCCTAAACCTCATATGGAGAGTATAAAGCGGTTATATAATTTGGCGTGGAACCGCCGGCCCTTGAATGAGCGTATGATGGTGAATGATACCGCCAATTTGAGGCCTCAGTTTATACAATTCAATAGAAGTGAAAATATACTATTAGAAGGGATCACCATTACCAATAGCCCATTTTGGACAATCCACCCCTACCTGTCAAAAAATGTTGTTATTAGAAAACTGAAGGTCTATGCACATGGACATAATAACGATGGAGTTGATCCTGAAATGAGTCAGAATGTGTTGATTGAAGATTGTTTTTTTGATCAGGGAGATGATGCTATTGCGATTAAGTCAGGACGTAACCCAGAAGGCTGGATATTGAAAACACCATCAAAGAATATCGTAATCCGTAACTGTACGGTGAAAAACGGGCACCAGTTAGTAGCCATTGGAAGCGAGCTTTCAGGAGGCATAGAAAACGTTTTTGTGAACAACTGTACCGTATTGGATGGTGCGAAGCTTAACCATCTGCTGTTTATCAAAACTAACGAACGCATGGGTGGCTATGTGAAAAACATTTATGCCAGCAATATTAAATCAGGAAAGATTGATCTTGGGGTATTAGGTATTGAGACGGATGTTCTATATCAATGGAAAACATTAGTACCTACCTACGAGAAGAGGCTAACACCCATCAGGGATGTTTTTCTGGAAAACATTACAGCGAAAGATGTAAAGTTTGTTTCGCGTGTATTAGGACAGAAAGAGATGCCAGTAAAAAATGTGAAGCTTAAAAATGTTGGTACAGGCACAGTGGAAGGTGAGAAGCACATCCATGAAAATATCCTTGGGTTTAAAGAGAACTAGCAAAAACGATCATTTACAAACACCACTTTAGATGAAATTTAAATACAAGCTAATAGCATTTACTCTGTCTTTACAGGGTTTTATTTCTACCGCTAATGGCCAGGATAGCACTCAAGTGATAAAGTTGAGCGGGAATGCTGGAGGAAAGAGGTTTGACGGAATTGGGGTCGTTAACGGAGGCGGAGCAACTTCTGTGTTATTGAAGGACTATCCCGAGCCGCAGCGTAGCCAAATACTTGATCTTCTTTATAAACCAAATTTTGGGGCGTCTGTTAGCGCACTGCTTGTTGAGATTCCTGGTGATGGTAATTCAACCCAGGGCTCGATGCCCAGCCACATGCATACTCGTAACGACCTTAATTATTCCCGCGGATATACCTGGTGGATACTTCAGGAGGCAAAGAAGCGAAATCCAGGTCTTAGTCTTGACGCCACTGCCTGGAGTGCGCCGGGATGGGTTGGAAATGGAACCTTTTGGTCGCAGGATGCTGCCGACTATTATGTGAAATGGTTACAGGGGCTACGTAAGAATTACAAACTTGAGCTGGATGCCATTGGTTGCAGAAATGAAAAAGGTTACGATTACGATTTTGCAAAATTACTGAAAAGCACTCTTAATGCTAATGGGTTTGGAAAGGTAAAGTTACATGCCTTCGATCACTGGCCAAAGGGCAAGCTGGATTTTGTGAAAGATATGCTTACTGATGAAAAGCTTCGAAACTCGATAGATATTATTAGCGCACACGTATTTTATGCCGGTCTACCGGCACAGCCGGAAGTACAAGCGATTGCTGATAGTTTAGGAAAGCCAATCTGGAACACAGAAGATCACGTTTATAAAAAAGGCTTTGATTGCCTGATCAGCATTGTAGAATCTTTTAACCGAAACTTCATAGAGAGCGGTGCTACGAAAGTTCTAAATTGGTATGACATAGCAGGCGTTTATCCTATTGAACCATATTCGGAAGATCCTGCCGCTGTATTGGCTCACTCGCCGTGGAGCGGACACTATCAGGTACGCGAAGCTTTGTGGGGATATGCACATTATGGACAGTTTTCAAAGCTGGGTTGGCAATACTTGAAAGGGGGATGCAAAAACCTCAAGAGCGGAGGCTCTATGGTGACACTAAAGTCGCCGGACAATGATTATAGCGTTATTATAGAAACGAAAGGTGCCAAGGGGCTACAACAAATTAGTTTTGAAATTGACCAGTTATCCAAAAACAATTTATGTGTATGGCGGAGTAATGAGAAAGAACAATTTGTTCGACAGTCCGATATAAAGCAAGTGAATGGTGTTTTCTCAATTACTCTAGAACCGAATACCGTTTATTCCCTGTCCACAACTAGAGGTCAGCAGAAAGGTTCTTTCGCGAATATACCAAAGGCTAAGGCCTTTCCCTTTCCATACTACGAAACGTTTGACCAATACATTAAACCTAAGCAATGGGGCTACCTTCCACGATACCTGGCTGACATTGCAGATGTGTTTGAGATAGTCGACCGTCCCGATAGAAAAGGTAAGTGCTTACAACAGGTAGTTACAGTTCCTACTATTTCCTGGGCTCCTGATTGGCTTCCTTATACAATATTGGGAGACTCGCAATGGAAGGATTATGAAGTGAGTGCAGATGTTTACCTAAAATCGGGGGATACAGCCGCAGTAATGGGAAGAATTAACCATGTTGGAACAGGCTATGGCTTTATCCCAAAAGGCTACTATTTAAAGTTGGGCGAAGATGGAAAATGCCAGTTAGTAGTAGCTATGGGTAAAAAAGACAAAAAGCAATTAACCGGTGATGCCGAACAGCAGGCGATTATTAAGTTACAGAATGACAATGCAGAGGGCGGCGAAAAAGTTTTATTCACGGTTCAGGTTCCAAGTATAGTGCATGGCAAGTGGTATAACGTTAAGCTTCGTTTTGAAGGTTCTACTATAACAGGATTGATTAATAACCGAGAAGTGCTGCAGGTAACTAATAATTTGTATGCGCAAGGGATGGCTGGTTTGCTTGCAGGTGGCGGAAACAAACTAAGCACGCCATACTTCGACAATCTGATTATCAAAGGTATAAACGGCGCAACACCCAAGCCAAACTTAGCTCAACCCAAACAACTGCCAATTTATGGGCTTAAGTAAAAACGTTTAATATGTTGGGTGTTGTTGATTTTAGAACCGATCCATTAATCACTAATTGATGAAATTCAAGTCCGTAATACTTTGTGTCTGCTTTTCGCTTTTTTCGAATACATATATTTTTGCTCAGATAAAGCTTCCGAATGTTCTTGGAAACAATATGATCTTGCAGCAGTAACAACCTGTTTCTATTTGGGGATGGGCAAAGCCTGGAAACCTAGTGAGAGTTGGTTTTGAGAATCAGTCTAAAACAGCAATTGCGGGCAGTGATAGTTTATGGCGTGTTGTACTTGAACCTTTGAAGGCAAGCAGTACTCCACAAACAATTACCATTAGTTCCGCCACCTCGACGCTTTTGCTTTCTAATATCTTAATATGCGAAGTTTGGCTTGCATCAGGCCAGTCAAATATGGAATATCCTATGAATGGTACATGGTACGCTAAACCCTTGCGAGGGATTGATAGTGCTAAAATTGCTTTGCAGGAAAAGCATGAGGGTATTCGTGTATTGAATGTGAAAAGGAAAACAGGTGAGCCAGATATTATAACAGAAGGCTGGCATGATTGCGAAGGTCCAGATTTCGGAATGACTTCGGTTGCGGCATTTTATTTTGCTAAGCAACTAGAAGCAAGCTTGAAAGTTCCGGTAGGCATTATTACATCAGCCTGGGGCGGCACCAGAATTGAAGATTGGACACCGATTTCGGCATATAAAGGTATTCCGGTTTTATTTAAGTAAAATACTTCGGAAATGGAGCCTACTCTCATTAAGAACCCACTTCCTAATATTTACCATTCTCTTGTTAAGCCGCTCCTCTAAAAGCTTAACAAATCTGTCAAGAGAACATGGAATAAATTGACCAGCAGGGAGACTTTATGCCGTGAAAGCTCTTGACTGATGAAGTGGCTTTAAGACCTTTGCTTTTACAAAAGGATGGAAAAAAACACACACCTCCGGTGGAAGGTGTGAAGATTGCATTTGCCGCTTTCCCAATTTCGAAGTAAAGTTTCGATCTATGGAAAATACAAACAACGCATCAGTTTCGACAAACACTGCTCCAGTGTTTCGAGACCAGCTCTTAACTGTTTCTGATCTTTTGATATTTAAAGAACAGTTGATAAATGAGATTAAGGACATCCTCACGCAACAACCACCTCCATCTCCTCCCAAACTTGACAAGCAATGGCTTAAGGCTTTTGAGATTAAAAAACTTCTTCGATTGTCATCTGGCAAACTGCAATATCTAAGAGATAAAGGAGTAATACCATTCAAGAAGCTGGGGAACGTCACCTATTACGACCTGGAAAAAATTCAAGACTTAATGGAAAACGAAACCTTCAAACAAAGGCTGAAGCTAGCATGAAAAAGAGAAAGGTCAGAAGAATAAGTATTTCAGAACCGTCTCACAATAGCAAATCTAAGAAAGCAGGATTTGGATATGAGATGCCTCCGGATTTTGATGATGTATCAATCTATTTCAATCAAAAAGGTCAGGCGCAAATAGCTAGTAGCTTTTACGAATATTTTCAAAATTGTCAGTGGAGAACAAAAACTGGAACGCCTTTACGGAACTGGAAAGTAGTGGCTACAGATTGGATATATAACTATTGCCAATCACTAAAACTAGCGAAAAGAAAACTGGATAATATACTTTGAAATAATGATATGGGGGAGTAGACCGCCTCTCTTTGAAGCAGTCAGCAAGATGTACAATTGTTACACAATTGAAATCTTGCCCTTCCTTCCAGAGTCAGTCGGGATAAGAAGGGAAATCCTCCAAAGTCGGATTTTAGAATGTCAGAATATGCCAAGAAAGCAAGTTCATCGAACAAAATGGGTAAACATTCGCCTTACACCAGACGAGTTCAAGATAATAGAGGCTCGTTTCAAGAAGACGATGTATCGCAAAATAAGTGAGTACACTAGAAACGTGTTACTCGAAAAGGCAATTACTATTGTCAATCGTGACAAGTCAATGGACGATGTTCTCGAAGAACTCATTCTACTCCGAAAAGAGCTCAACTTCATAGGCATCAACTTCAATCAAGCTGTCCGAAAATTGAACAGTGTGAGCGGTATGCCTGAGGCTCAAATCTGGCAATCTATGATGATTCTATTGAGAGATCAGATAGAGCCATCTATTGGGCAAATCAAGGAGCGGATGAATAACTATTCTGATTTATGGTCGCAAAGATTATCAGCGGGAAAAGCTTAATGGGCGCTTTGAATTATAATGAAAATAAGGTGTCCAAAGGTAAGGCAGAGCTCATATCACTGAACGGGTATCAGAAGGATATTCCAAAGCTGAACTTTCATGATAAACTTTTTAGACTAAAAGACCTTGCGGCTAGGAATGAACGGACTAAGACGAACGCTGTTCATATATCTCTAAACTTTACTGTGAATGAAAAATTGCAAAAGGAGAAATTGACTGAAATAGCTAACGAATATATGGAGCGAATTGGTTTCGGGTCACAGCCTTACTTGATTTATCTGCATAATGATGCCGGTCATCCTCATATTCATATCGTAAGTACTAATATCAAACCAACAGGCGAGCGAATTAGCTTGCACAATTTAGGGAGGACAAAATCAGAAGCGGCTCGAAAATCTATAGAGCAAACTTATCAGTTAGTACGTGCCGGCGTCCAACAACCTAAACAGAATAAAGATAATCTGATTTTGCAAAAACTGGAATACGGGAAGACAGATACAAAACGGGCTATCACCAATGTTCTTAATGAGGTTCTGAGGCTGTACAAATTTACCAGCTTACCCGAATTGAATGCCATTCTCAATCAGTACAACGTCGGTGCAGACAGAGGCGCTAAAGATTCACAGATGTATTTAAAGAATGGCCTTGTATACTGGATTTTAAATAACAAAGGCAACAAGATTGGGGTACCAATTAAAGCAAGCAGTATTTATGGCACTCCAACTCTTAGCAAACTGAATGAAAAGTTTTCAGAAAATCGTATTGCTCGTAAGTCACTAAAAGAAAGAGTAAAGGACCGTATAAATCCGATTTTGACTACGAAAGCCAGCAAATCAGGATTTAGCCGCGCATTGCAAGCTAAAGGCATAAATGTTGTCTATCGTGAAAACGAGCAAGGCGTCTTATACGGTGTTACTTTCGTGGATAATACCTTAAAGGTTGTATTTAACGGAAGTGATCTTGGAAAGGCATACAGCGCAGCAGCGTTAAGTAATTGGTTTGTTAAAGCCACCAATGAACAACCGACTTTCAAAGCTCCTGTATCAAATGGCAACCTTAAAAATGATCAACCAATAAAGATAAACCAACATCCAGAGCAATCATTTCTGAATGACTTATTAAGTACTGATTATCAGGAAAGCCTTTCAATACCTGGCATGTCACAAAATAAACGAAAGAAGAAAAGAAGGCGATTAACCCGATAAGCATTAAAATTATGGCCACAGGAGAAAACGAACAAGGACTAAGAAAGATCATGGATTTCACCAGGATGTTATCCATTTCTATATTGACCATTCACTTATACCTATCAGGTTATAGTTTATTTAAAGATTGCGGATTATCCAGTACCGTTACAGATCGAATCTTGATATCCTTTTCAAAAATGGAGATCTTCAAAAGTGACCTGACTTCAAAGGCAGGCAGCTTGATGTTATTACTCATCTCTCTCCTAGGAGTAAAAGGACGAAAGGATGAAAATATCCTGGTTAATCCTTTAATTTTATATGCTTTGATTGGTATCGCACTTTTCTTTGGCTCAATCTTATGGAAGTATTCATTGTCTATGAAGACCTTAGCTTTCGGCTATATAATGCCTACGGTATTAGGCTATATTTTAATTTTAACCAGTGGTACTCGATTATCAAGGCTGTTAACACTGAATTTAATAGGTGATGTTTTTAATAAGAATAATGAAACGTTTCCTCAGGAGGAACGCAAGCTTGAAAACGAATATTCCATCAATTTGCCTGCGATATACTATTTAAACAATAGGACGCGTCAAAGCTGGATTAATATTATCAATCCATTCAGAGGGTCTTTAATACTGGGAACGCCAGGCTCCGGTAAATCATACTTCGCTATAAGACACTTTATCACCCAGCATCTGAATAAGGGTTTCAGTATGTTTATTTATGATTTCAAATACGATGATCTAACTAAAATTGCTTTTAACACTTTGTTAAAAGCCAAGTCAGGAAGCAATAGAAAGTTCTATGTAATTAATTTCGAAGATCTATCAAAAACACATCGTTGTAATCCACTTGATCCCTTTAGCATGACGGACATAACCGATGCGACCGAAGCATCCAGGACAATTATGCTAGGTTTAAACCGTGAATGGATTAAGAAGCAGGGAGATTTCTTTATAGAATCTCCAATCAACTTCCTTACAGCCATAATCTGGTTCTTAAGAAAATACCGGGATGGAGAGTTTTGTACTTTACCTCATGTAATTGAGCTAATGCAGGTAGAATATAAATACCTGTTTGCTGTACTTAGTCGCGAACCTGAGATTGAAGTTCTCATCAACCCTTTTATTTTTGCCTGGAAAAATGAAGCTTACGATCAGTTAGAGGGGCAGGTAGCAAGTGCTAAAATCAGCATGGCCCGATTATCTTCGCCATCTCTGTATTATGTTCTTTCCGGAAATGATTTCACCCTTGACTTAAATAATCCAAAACAGCCGAAAGTGATATGCATGGGTAACAACCCACAGAAGCAGCAGGTATATGGCGCTGTTCTTAGCCTCTATATCTCCAGAATGATTAAGCTAGTCAATCAGAAAAATCAACAAAAGTGTAGTTTGATCTTTGATGAGTTTCCTACCATCTATTTCAATAATATAGACAGTTTGATTGCAACTGCAAGATCTAATAAGGTGGCTACAACCTTAGCCGTGCAGGATTACAGCCAGCTTAAAAAAGACTATGGAAAGGATCAAGCGGAGGTCATCCTTAATATTGTTGGAAATATCATCTCAGGGCAAGTTACGGGTGACACAGCGAAGCAACTTTCCGAGCGTTTTGGAAAAATTCTGCAGTTGAGGAAAAGTATATCTGTCAATAGCACAGATACTTCACTTAGCCGTTCTACGCAATTAGACTACGCTGTACCAGCTTCTAAGATTTCTACTCTTTCATCCGGTGAATTTGTTGGCATGGTTGCGGATGAACCTGCATGTAAAATCGATTTGAAAGTTTTTCATAATGAAATCGTTAACGATCATAACCTCATCAAAAAGGAAGAACAGGAATATAAGGAGATTCCTAAAATCAGAACAATAGACGAGGAAACAATTCAAGTCAACTATTTTCAGATCAAGCAAGACATACAGGAGCTGGTAAGTAGTGAATTTTCTCCTGAATATAAGCAATGTTCAGATACAGGAAAAAGAGACTCATCCGGTACCCCAATGATGCGACCAATGCAAATATAAATTATCTGGATTGCTATAACATTCAATTTGCCTTGGTAATTTTTTTAAGTTTTAAACAAATTCTGTTCTTGTAATGTTTATGTTACATATTTATTCTTAATATGATTAAAGCTACTAACAATGATAAGGACTTAGTCATCAATATTTTGACGAAGTCTTTTGATGCCAACAAGAGTGTAAATTACATTGTCCAGCAAGATTCTAAAAGGTACCAACGAGTCAAAGCATTAATGGATTATTCTTTTGAAGTATGTTACGATTTTGGCGAGGTTTACTTATCAGATGATAAAAGAGCCTGCGCCCTGATTCTGTATCCTGATAAAAAGAAGACGAATCTCAAATCTATCTTGTTAGATGTCAAGCTGATTCTTTCCTGTGTTGGAGTCACCAACATAAAGAAGGCTTTAATAAGAGAATCCAAGATAAAAAAGCTTCAGCCTAAAGAACCTATGTATTATATCTGGTTCATTGGAGTTGATCCTGCACATCAAAATTCTGGTATTGGGACAGACCTCTTGAATGAAATAATAACTGACAGCGCCGCCAAGAAACGGCCCATCTTCCTGGAAACATCGACATTGAAAAATATACCTTGGTACAAAAAGTTCGGATTTGATGTATATAACGAGCTGGACTTAAGCTATAAGCTATTCTTCCTCAAGAAAGAAGTTGCATAATCACCCCAAATATTCCAACCTATGAATGTATTTGGAACCGAAATGCATGTAATAACATTCGTCTTCGTTCTTCTCGAAGCTGTTATGTTATTCTATCAATTATTGTACTATTTATTTCGGCCACAAGATAAAGGTCGAATGTGGTATTTGGTTTTACTTTCCTTACTTATTCTTTATAACATAACTGGTGGCTTACTTCCTGATCCAGAATTAACTATACCTGTTATCACACAAAACATAATAGCTTATGGAAGTGGTTTCATAATGGCTTCTTATTTTCCTTATTATTTCTATAAAGCTTTTGAGTTGGAGAGAATACGATTGCATGCTTTATATGGAGTTCCCTTGTTTCTTATTTTACCTTTTATTGTTTTTTTTGTGATTGCTTATTCCTTAAACGGGAATTTAGATTATGCAATAAAATATGGCATAATTGTACCCTTCTTTTATTCATTTGTTGTTTTATGGGCTATTGCAAAAGCCGTGCTGGTCAAATACAAGGAACGAGCCAATCAAAATAACCTGGTTGAGGTAATTGCGGTGTATTGCGCAGTACTTCCTTGGGCATCAATGACTTTATTGTCGTACTTCCATGCAAGTCAGCAAGTAGAAGTTATTATAACGAACGGAGGTTTTATTGTGATAACGGTACTATTCATTTCCCGATATATTGTAAGAGCAAGAATTGAATACGAGCAGTTGTTAGCATTAAACACCAACGAATCGCAAACCTCTACATTTGAATCAAACTGTAAGACTTTTCAATTAACCTCTAGAGAAATTGAAATAGTGCTCCTCATCAGACAGGGAATTAGATATAAGGAGATAGGAGAGAAGCTATTTATATCAGAAAGAACCGTTACTAAGCATGTCCAAAATATATATGAGAAAACAGGAGTAAGTAACAGGGTGGAACTGGTTCATAAGCTAGAATATGGAACTTACATTAGTCTTTCTAGTACTTTAAAGCCTTCGGCTAAATAAATACGTCTTTTTGCGTAGTCGAATACTAGTATTCACGTATATGATTTTAAAGAGCGTTTCACCTCTTTTGTGGTAAATCTACCCAATGCATTATGAAATTATTTACCGAACGTTTGTACCACGCTTTGGAGAAAGAACTGTATTCTATCTCCATAGAAAGCATCGCTGAGAGCGAAAAATTAAAAATGGCGGTTAAAGCCTGCAGAAAATCTCTGTCTATCCTGAAGAGATTTATCTCGTCCTATTTCTTTTCAAACCAGGAAGAGGAGATATGCTTTTTTAAAGAATTGAAACCATTATTCTACAGCCAGTACATCTACTACATAAGCATTTATAATTTCCAGATTAAGAAGCCTGTGGGCAGTAAAGAAGATCTGAATGCATATATCACTTCCGAGATTGATGCGTTGAAACGATTTTTTGACCATAATCAATCATTCTTTCAGTACTATCGGATGTGTGGTTCTCACTTCGATAGCTTTTATTTTACAAGGTGCGGTTTAGATCTTTGTACAGATTTGGAGGACTATCAGGCTGATGAAATGTTTTCAACCAGCCATGATTATAAACTTTCAAAGATTATTGCAAATGAGCGTTATCAGGAATATCTACAACATCAAATTAGCATTGCGGAAGGGGCAGCTCCTAGCAACCAGTGCCCAATAATTTGGACGAGTAATCAAACAGACCTTATCGAGCTTATATACGCTTTGGCAGAGTCAGGCGCTATAAATAACGGCAACGTCGAAATCAAGCACCTTATAGAAAATTTCCAGACGCTATTTCAAGTGGACTTACACCATTATTATCGAAAGTATACAGACATAACTAATAGAAAGAAGGAAAGGACTGTGTTTCTTGATAAGCTAAAGATTGGTCTTATCAGGCGAATGGAAGAAAAGTACCAGTGGAATGAGCCTCAAGTGAGAAAAATTCATTGAGTTAGATTGAAAGTTGAGGTGTCAGCATTTGATACATCAACGAATGATAGAGCCGAGCACTTCTGACCATGCTTGGGGAGATACTCTCAACGAAGCCGCACGACATTCCGCCAGTAAAAGCAAGCCGTCTATATATCTTTCAATAATATTAAAGGTATTCGGCTTCGGATTAACAAACCGCTCGGGCACATCATAGGCCTTTAAAATTTCGTTTAAAATTTTTCGGTTGAAAGTAAGTTTTGATCCTGGCAACATTTCATTCAGCGGCCTATTTGGAACAAGTGCGCGAATACCATTGACTGCTAGGTTTCTTTTGCTCCTTTTGTTAGTTAGAAGTTCTAAAGCGTCAAGGATTCTAGGAGTATTACCCTTGCTAGTGTGTTTTGGTAAATTAAAATTTTCGTAATAGTTTGGAGCGACTATGTAGATGAATTCTTTAACCTTTTCTCCAACGGAATTTAAAGTTAAATGTAAAGAACCATCAACTTGCTTACGGCGATAGCGAACTAGAAAACTAAGCAGCATAATTCGTTTACAAACACCTTCAGGACTGTCGTCCGTCTTTGAGATTTTATTTACCCAATTAATAGCTTCCGATAGTATCAAATTCCTTGACGCATACTGTTTTAAATAGCGGGTCAATAATAATAATAGGTCATCCGAATGTGCCATGCCTGCTTGCAAGATAAATACCTCCCGCCACCTTCTATCAAAGCAGTATTTTTCTATCAAAATAGGCATTTTTAAAGACGACGAAAAGTAGAAGGCTGTTAAATACTCCTGTATAGTTAGATGTGAAAATGAATAGACGTCCATCATCCGCTGTACAAGAAGACCTTGTTGAACCTCTATAGCTTCCAACACTTTTGACGCCGGAGGTAACTTAACACCCATTGTATTTTCAAGAAACAAACTAATTTGCATTTTCAACTCCTCCTTTGAAAATAAAATTCTATCAGATTGATGAAAATAAGCAGCGATCTCAGCAAGCATTTGGATTTCAATATCCGAGTTTAGGTTTTGGTAAATGTCGCTCTGATGTATGCGTTTTTCAGCTGCCCATCGTTCCAGCAATATTTCCAAAGCGCGCCGATAGAGGCTACTTTTATTTGCTGGGAATTGTTGCCCAGCATCATAAACTATACATAAAAACGTGAGAAGTAAGGGCGTGCGAGCTAATTCTAGTGTAGAAATGTTTTCTGGTTTGAATAGAAGAGATATTAATTGATTTCCAGTGCCAATAGATACATCCATTTCAGCATTAAACCAACTCGTTATAAAGGTTTGTATCTGATGGTCATTGAAATTAGTAACCTCAATATCATTGAAACCATCTAGAAAGTTTTTATAATAGGCAGTTCTACAGGAGGTGATAAATCTATTTGAAGGATATCTGTGAGTGAGATCTCGAATTGATGAGATTACATCGTCCAATAAAGATCGTGAAACCTCGTCAAGGCCGTCAAGGAGAATTATCAGTTTCCCATCTTTTAATGCATTATTAATAAAATCAGCACTTTCAGGAAATCCCGCAATTTCGAACTCACGTTGTAAAGCATCTTGAATGTTGACAGACCCGCTACCATTAAAGCTCTTGAGCTCAAGCAAAACAGGGATGTATGTAGTTTCAAGGTGATATTCAGAATAGTCATCTTCCGAAAGAAAATCTAGGCCGATATGCTTCAATAAAGTCGATTTGCCGGCCCCAGGGGCGCCTAATACATTTAATCTTGAATACTTGCTAACTACCTCTGCGACATCCAATGGGCTACTTAGGTATACTTCGGATCGTTTCCGGAAATTTAATTCGTATTCCTCAAAATCCACATCAATCGGTTCCGCATAAGCCTGAATCAGCCGAACTTTAGTATAGATTTGATTCAATGGTATCGGGTTTGACATTGTCAAAACTTTGATTTCACCATTTCGTTGATGATAGCTTGTTTTATAATTATTTAAAGCTTCTGCTACCTTAATTTTATCTACCGTCTTTTTGCCGTACTTGGATGCTAAAGACCAGACAAGCTGAAAAAGAGATTTTGAACCCTGATCGGCAAGCGTCTCTGAAATTGAAGCAGTAAGTTCTTTAGAAGCCATAGAATTTCAACAATAATCGACGTAGTATATTCATAGGTCCTTAATAGTCTTAATTTCTATAAGTACATAAAAGACTGGGGTGGACTTACTCTAAACTCGTCTTTAAGGCAAATAGGCTCTTCATATCTTCGCGTATTTTTTATCTTAATTGCAAAGCCAAACTCTTTGTCAGAAAAATACTTATAAAAGAAGTCTTTTGTTATTCCTGAAAATTCCTTCGTTGTTTCCCAGAGATCATGAACAGAATCATTAAGAATTCTATCAATTTCAAACTCGCCAATTACTTTTTGCATTGGAGATGAAGCGTAAACTACTATCGTCTTGACATCTTTGTTCTTAAATATACTTCTTCTGTACTCATAGTGTTTTGAACCGTCGAATATCTTCTCTGCAAATTCCGGCTTAATCGACAATAAAATTCTCATTCGTATCTGTTATTTTTAAAAGTGTTTTAAACTGATTTTTAGTAATTTCTTTGAATCCCCTAGGAACATCATTAATACTTGCGATTACGCCACTGTCAATCATTGTTTTCAAATTCGCTCTTTTGGGGAATGAGTAAGTATACAACATTGACACTAAGAATGGTCTATTTCGTGAATTATATTTCCACTGATTGCGTAAGCTTTGTTCGGAGTACACACTCCGTTTTTTACAGGTATTTACAAAGTCATCTTCATCTTGGAACGAATGGACAACTTCGTCGGCAATACAGATAGTACTAACAACACCCTGATAAATTCCACCTGTTCGATAAAAAATCAAAATATCTCCTCGCTCGACACTTCTATCATGCGATCGTGATACGTATACCTTACTTATTGCATTTCTATGAGGCTCATTATCTTCAAAATCTACGGGTGACTCTGTCCTTAATATCGAGTCGGGGAATAACTCTGTATGATAGTCTGGATATATTGGCACCAAAAATATGCGCCTTTTTGAAGAAATATAAGGAAAAGTTCTCTTTGGATTGGCGAGATCAAAGTCCTTATAAAACGGCTTGACATAAACTGCTTCACCATTGCTTTTTTCACCCCAGCGCTTGAAACCCCATGTTTCTATTAATTCAATCAACCGTAATTGCTCCGGACGCTTTTCAAAAATTGTGACGTAAGCTTCGTCAACTTTGTTTGCTAAGGCATTGTCGAATATGATTTTTAAGAAGCGTTCTCCTAGTCTAACCCCGTTTCCTACTACTTTGAAAGTGCCAACTTTTAGCCTCCTTTTTGGCTTAAATATAGGAGTTATATCGGCGTAAACTTCTGACTCATCTTCTCTTTTTAGATAAAGAAACGACAATAGCATTGAATTTTGCTTGTTTACTGTCACGTACGCACGTTCACTCGCTTTTCTATTAAACCATTTCTCAAATCCAATGTAGTCCTCCTTAAGGGTGTCGAAAAAGGGGTCTTCTATGTTTAGGTTACCGAAAAATGCTTGTTTGACGCTGAGCACTTTGTAGTCGACTAATTCTGGATATCTTGAACTAATTTGCTCAAGAAAGGAATTAATCTTAAGAACCCGATCGGCAATGCTGAGCTCAGAAGCTTTTTGATGGATCTTTTTGTCTTCTGTTATTAAGATGTCTACTCGATCGCAGAAAATCTCATTAAGCAGAATAGTGTCATTTAGGTCGTTTTCGTTTTTATCATATTTTGTAGAAATTTCTGCGACCTGAGCGGCAATTGGAGCAGTGGTCCTCAGCAATTCGTAACTATCTAATTTAATATTAAATGTGTTCACCGTCTGCTTATTCGGGTTCTTGTCAATTTCGACTAATGTTATTGGATGGACACATTTCTCATATTTTACTTTGTCCAGCCATTTAAAAAGGATACCAATGTCTTGGTTTACAACCTTTCCTGCCTCTCTTGCTATAACAATGTTTGTATCTAAAAGCGCCTTCATCTAACTCGTGTTTTGGGTTTGAAGAGCTTCGCTCTTAGATAGGGTAGCAAGAACACGAAGATTGCTGCCAAAACTATTATCGCTGATAGAAGTATAGAACTGAATTCCCAGGAATATTTACCGAAAGATATAGAATAACTAGGGTTAGCCAATATTATAGAACAAATAAGATTGAGAATAATCGCAAATAAATATTGTGCAGGACCTATCAGCTCTTTAGAAAATACCATAAAGAAATTAAGTTTATCTCCACTTTTTTTATTGAAGATAACTAGCAAATCATCCTCTTTAACCGGCTTATCGGGCAGATATTGCTTGAAAGATAAAAACTCCAGAACCCTGATATTTTGTAGCGCTTGGGAATCGAAGAAAATAATGTCATGACGGTTTGGTATTATATTAAAGCTGAAGCAATTCTTTATTCCACAGAGCTTACTGCCAAGTAAAAAATCTGGCAGGTTACGGGCTTCATTAATTTTGATGTCGTATATAATATTTGACTTCGCAATTCCAGTTTTTCGTAAGGTTATATCAGACAATGAGGGCTCTAAGTAAAATCTGAAATAAATAGAAAGGTTTTCCTTATCACGATGGTTGTTTAATCCAGAAATATCAGGTTGAACTGTCAAAATTTCACCTTCGCTTTTTTTGAACTTCAACGGTAAAATCGCAAGGCTTCGCTTTTCAAAAGAGTGAATCACACCGTTATTGGTTCTTCCACCGTCTAGATATTCCGTATTTTTAACAGCCTCATTAAAAATAAATTTGCTGTTAGCTGGACTTTTGAGGCTACCATACAAGTCTTGAGGCTCTTTCCCCACCTTTTTCAACCATGGAATATAAAAGGTAATTTTAAGTTCATCTATCTCTAGAAGTTCGCTTATTAAAATTTCACACCCAAATTCAACTAGGCTCGTTTTGTTGCTGAACTCCCATGCGCAGATATGAAATCGTTCGACATGCAGTTGTTGATGACTAAATACGTAATAAAATGTCTCCAATCTTAGATGTTAAAAGTTAAAGTAACGTAGAAAAATGTTAATTAGCAACTAAGCAGGGTTTGTGATCTTGTCTGCATATTTCTGAAGGGATATATAATTGACTTAATCGGACACCTTTCGACTTCAACTTTTATCGTGCCTTAACGAATCCTCTTTATAAGATGTAATTGATAATAAAACCACACACCTCCGGTACAAGGTGTGAAGTTTCAATTTCTCCGCACCGCATTTTTGCTTCCGTCACGGCAATGAAGCCGTAATCTAAAACGTAGCAAAATGTTATCATCAATCTCATGGCAGCACTACCTGCTGCTCGTTTCCAGCCTCACATCCGCCTACTATGCAGTAGTGATTTCCCTCTACTACAAAGGGGAATTGCTTTCATTTTTTTCTGAGAAGCAAGAACTGTCGGAATCGGAACCCCGGTCTGAGCATTCAATTCTTGGAGAAGCTAGAGAAATTAGCAACTCTGTTGCTGCGGAGGAACTGCAATTCAGTTCAGAAAGCAGCGAATTCATTCACCATTAATTCTCACCCTTATGAAAAGCAACGAATTAAAGCGCGCAAATACTTACAGTAAGTATATCCTTGCGGGAATCCCAACCGTAGCACTCATCCTTGTTTCTATAAGCCTTTTTGCCCAGGATGGTAACGCTGGCATCAACGAGGCCACCACTAAAGTTAAAAGCTACTTCGATACTGGCACAGACTTAATGTATGCAATAGGCGCAGTTGTCGGGCTCGTTGGAGCTATTAAGGTTTACCAGAAATGGAATAGTGGAGACCACGACACCGGCAAGGTGGCATCTGCTTGGTTCGGCAGTTGTGTGTTCTTGGTGATCGTCGCCACAGTTCTTCAATCATTTTTCGGGATATAGTCATGGCCATCATCTATCATATCAATAAGGGCGTAAACAAACCCATCGAGTTTAAAGGACTCAAAGCCCAATACATCTCTTACTTGGCGATTGGCTTGGTTATTCTTCTTATTTTTTTTGCCTCTATGTATATCGTGGGCGTCAATTTGTTTGTCTGCATAATTGTGATTTTTACTTGTGGTATAATGCTATTTGTGTCGGCCTTTCGCCTCAGCAATAAATATGGGCAATATGGTCTTTTGAAAAAGGCAGCAAAGAGATACATCCCAATATCCATCAAGGTAAGATCTCGAACGATGTTCATTCATCTGTCAGGCTCAAGAAAGATAAGGAGGTAATATGGCTAGTGAAATTCAAATAGAAAAAATGCTTCCCGTCTATAAAGTGGAGAATAACTCCATTCTCTCACTATTCGGCGACATCACAGTAGCTTATGAAGTTTCGCTTCCGGAAATATTTACGCTTTCTGTTAGCGAGTATGAAGCCTTTCACCAAGCATGGGTAAAAGCTATAAGAGTGCTTCCAAAACATAGCTGTTTTCACAAACAGGACTGGTTTAATGAAGATTCATATCAAGCGGACTTTATCAGCAAAGCTGAAGCTGGTGATACAAAGTCCGGGTTTCTTTCAGGCGCAAGTGAACGCTTCTTTCATGAGCGTCCATTCCTTAAACATCATTGCTATATCTATCTAACCAGGAAACCTGAGGGCAGGCGTATTTCGAACTCTGCTGTTTCAAATCTTTTTAGACGCTCAATCGTTCCTGCACAATCCTTAAGATCAAGCTTTATTCAGGATTTTACCGATAAAGCAAATCAATTTGAAAGGATCTTAGCGGACAGTGGTTTTATCAACCTACGAAGGTTGACGGTTGATGAGTTAACAGGCACAAAAGAGAAGACAGGGTTATTAGAACGATACACTTTTCTACTTGGAGAAGCTGAACAGTCGACAATACGAGACATCCATTTAAAAGATGAGATAAAGATCGGCACTCAGCATTGCCAACTATTCACACTATCAGACACCGAGCATGTACCGGCAATTTGTGGTTCAAGGATTAATTACGATAAGTACAGTACTGACCGTTCGAAATGTAGTATCGGATTTGCTTCCTCATTAGGACAACTCCTTAGCTGCAATCACATTTTCAACCAGTACATTTTTATCGACGATGCTGCAAAGACTTTGAAAAGGCTAGAGGCCAAAAGGTTGCGCTTACAATCCCTTTCAGCGTATTCCCGAGAAAACGCAATAAGCCGGGATGCTACACAGGATTTCTTAAATGAAGCAATAAGTCAACAACGGTTACCCGTGAAGGCACATTTCAATGTGTTAGCCTGGACCGATAATGCAGAGCAAAAGAAAGAATTAAGAACGCTTGTGTCTTCTGCGATGGCTCAAATGGATGCAGTCTCCAAACAAGAGACGGATGGCGCTCCTCAAATCTGGTGGGCTGGGCTACCAGGGAATGAAGCCGACTTCCCGATGAATGATACCTTCGATACCTTTGCTGAGCAGGCTTGCTGTTTCCTAAATCTGGAAACGAATTACAAATCCTCAATAAGTCCTTTTGGGATTCGCATTGGTGACCGGTTAACAGGTAAACCCATTCATGTCGACATATCCGACGAACCCATGAAGCTGGGTATCTGCACCAATCGCAACAAGTTTATTCTTGGTCCGTCCGGCTCTGGGAAATCTTTCTTCACCAATCATATGGTGAGGAGCTACTATGAACAGGGAACACATATACTGCTTGTAGATGTTGGTCACAGCTATAAGGGACTTTGCGATTTAGTTGGCGGGTATTACTTTACCTATAATGAAACAAATCCTATCCGGTTCAATCCTTTTTATATCACTGGCGGCGACACTCTTGATACTGAGAAAAAGGAAAGCCTTAAAAGCCTGATCCTGGCTCTCTGGAAAAAAGAGGATGAAGTTTTGGAAAGACCAGAGTACGTTGCATTATCTACTGCACTCCAGGGTTATTATGAAAAGCTTAATAGAGATACTTTCTTGTTTCCTTGCTTCAATACATTTTATGATTATCTCAAAACTGACTTTGCAGAGCAGCTTAAAGCAGATAATGTAAAGGAGAAGCATTTTGACCTGGATAATTTGCTCTATGTCCTCAAGCCATTTTATAAAGACGGTGAATTTGGTTATCTGCTCAACGCAACTGAAAACCTTGAACTACTAAGTGAGCGGTTTATAGTCTTTGAGCTCGATAACATCAAGGATCATCCTATTCTTTTCCCTGTTGTAACCCTCATCATCATGGAAACCTTTATCAGCAAAATGAGGAAGCTTAAGGGTGTCCGAAAGATGATATTGATAGAGGAGGCGTGGAAAGCTATCGCTAAAGAAGGGATGGCTGAGTACATCAAATACCTGTTCAAAACAGTAAGAAAGTTCTTTGGTGAAGCAGTTGTAGTTACTCAAGAAGTTGAGGATATCATTAGTTCTCCGGTCGTAAAGGAAACAATCATCAACAATTCAGACTGCAAGATTCTGTTAGACCAATCCAAGTACCAAAACAAGTTTGATTTAATTCAGGATTTGTTGGGTCTGACTGAAAAAGAAAAGGTCCAAATTCTATCTATAAACAAAGCAAATGATCCAAAAAGGAAGTATAAAGAGGTTTTCATCAGCTTGGGTGGACAGCTCAGCAAAGTTTACCGTACTGAAGTTAGCCTGGAAGAATACCTTACCTACACGACTGAAGAAAGCGAAAAACTAAAAGTCCAGCAGTATACCGAAAAGTATGGAAGTATTCAGAAAGCCATTTCTGTACTAGCCAAAGAATCTCAACCAATCCAATAACATTAAAAAATTCACTATGAAAAAGCTCATGATTTTAATGCCAGCCAGCATGATTGTGCTGATGGTTTCCATACCAGTAGATCACGCAAACGCCCAGGTTGCAGTATTGGAAGTAATAAAAGCCGGAGTAAAAAAAGTAATTAAGGCAGTTGATTTAAAAATTCAGAGGATGCAGAATGAGACCATTTGGCTTCAAAATGCCCAAAAAGTGATGGAGAATCAGCTCTCTAAACTAAAGCTAACTGAAATATCTGATTGGACTGAAAAGCAAAGAGAATTGTATGCGAAATATTATACCGACTTGTGGAAGGTAAAAGCTACGATTTCATATTATCAGCGGATAAAAGAAATCACCAGCAAGCAGGTGTATCTGGTAGAGGAGTATCGAAAAGCATGGTACTTAGCCAGGCAGGATAAAAACTTTACACCAAGAGAATTGGAGTATATGTATACTGTTTATACCGGTATTCTAAATGAAAGTGCTAAGAATCTCGACCAGATTCTGCTCATTGTTAATTCCTTTAAAACTCAAATGACCGATGCTAAAAGGCTGGAATTAATAAATCAGGCAGCAAACCGGATAGACGAAAATTATACTGATTTGATTCAATTCAATGCTCAAAATCATTTATTGAGTTTACAACGCTCCAGAGCTCAAAAACAGATTAAATCAGTTCAAAGAATTTACGAAATACAAGAAGCCGATTAATATGAAAGCCCATCTAATATTATTGCTCCTGTTGCTATCAGGGATGACAAAGGCGCAGACTTGGAATGAGATTATTAATCAAAAAGAAACCCAAAAGAAATACATCCTTCAGCAATTGGCTGCTTTAAAACTGTATGCTGGCTTATTAAAAGATGGTTATACGGCAGTTAACAAAGGTTTAAATTCAATTAAGGAATTTACAAAAGGGGAATTGAATCTGCACACCGTCTTTATTAATTCCTTAAAAGTGGTAAATCCAATAGTATCGAAAAACTGGAAAGTTGCTGAAATTATTTCTCTGCAATCAGCCATAAGGAAAAATTTTAAGGAGAGTAGTAAACTGGAAATGTCACAGGGTGAAGGCAGCTATTTGGAAAGTGTCCGGTTAAAGGTATTCGAGGAATGCTCAAATGATATGGAGGAATTACTTCTTGTAATCTCTTCCGGTAAGCTTGAAATGAAGGATGATGAACGCATAAGCCGGATTGACAATCTATATGAAAGTATGAAAGACAAGTACCAATTTACTGAGTCTTTTCTAAGTCAGGTAAAACTGCTTAATCTTCAAAAAGAACGGGAAGAAAAGAATGCCAATACATCCAAAAGAAACTACCAACTCAATAATTAAATAGCTATGAAAAGGATATGGATTTTATTGCTGGTGATTGGAACGAGTTCCATCGCTAAAGCACAATCGGCGGAGGTCCAACAATTATTACTCAATTATGAAAAGCTGAAACAGCTAAAGAATATACTTTCCGATATGAAGATAGGGTATCAGATCGTCAGCAAGGGTTATACAACAATCAAAAATATTTCTGAAGGTAATTTCAATTTACACGATGCCTTTATAAACGGACTTTTAACGGTCAGTCCGGAGATAAGAAATTACAAACGTGTTGCCGATATCATTACTTATCAAAAAAATATTGTCAAAGAATATAAGACAGCCTTTAACAGATTTAAGCAGAGCGAAATCCTCTCGCCAAATGAAATGGAGTACTTAGGAAATGTTTACCAGAACCTGTTTAAACAAAGCCTCCGAAATCTGGACGAATTGGCAACTGTAATCACATCCTCAAAATTAAGCATGAGCGATAATGAACGGTTGGAGGCTATAGATCGGATTTTTGCTGACACAGAAGACAAGCTCCTATTCCTCCGGGATTTCAACAAAAGGACTAATATCCTTGTGATCCAAAGAAGCCGTGAACAACATAGTATTGAAACGTCAGAAAAGCTCTATCTACTAAACGAGTAAACTAAAATCATGAATAGATTAAGATTTTTAATCATCATCTCGATGATTACAGGGATTTTCTTGCCTGAAAATTTGTTTGCGCAAGGCGTTTCAGGGGATGTTCAGGGGCTTCAATCTGTATTGGATCAGGTTTATAAAGATATGATTCCACTATGCAGTAAGCTCATTAGTGTTGCCAGGGGAATAGCCGGTTTTGGAGCTTTGTGGTACATCGCTTCAAGGGTATGGCGACAGATTGCAGCAGCAGAGCCGATCGAGTTTTATCCGCTGCTTCGCCCATTCGGTTTAGGTATCGCGATACTGCTATTTCCTGCGGTCTTGTCATTAATGAATGGAGTGTTGCAGCCCATTGTTGCAGCAACAGGTGGAATGGTTAAAGATTCAAATAAAGCAATAGCAACACTACTAAAACAAAAGTCAGAAGCTGTTAAAAATTCCAGAACCTGGCAAATGTATGTGGGCGAAGATGGTAGCGGAGATCGGGAGAAATGGTATAAATACACTCAAACGAAAGAAACATCCGGTACCGGGGAAGGTATGTTTGAGAGCCTTGGAAATGATCTGAAATTCTGGATGGATAAGCAGTCGTATAACTTTCGAAACTCCATTAAGCAATGGATGAGTGAAATGTTACAAGTGCTTTTTGAGGCGGCCGCTTTATGTATAAACACTATCCGAACCTTCTATCTCATTGTGCTTGCTATTCTTGGTCCACTGGTATTTGGCTTTGCAGTTTTTGATGGCTTTCAGCATACGCTAACAGTATGGATAGCCAGATATGTGAATGTCTTTCTATGGTTGCCTGTCTCAAATATTTTCGGATCAATCTTAGGTAAGATTCAAGAGAATATGCTCAAGATCGACATATCACAAGTGCAGACATCGGGAGATACATTCTTTAGTTCAACTGATACAGCCTACCTGATTTTTATGGTGATTGGAATTGTTGGGTATTTCACCGTACCTGGGGTTGCCAACTATATTGTTCATGCCGGAGGTGGAAACGCCCTGCTTCAAAAAGTAAACACCATCGTTAGCAATTCTTCTGGTAGCGCAATTTCATCCATGTCTTCAAATTCCGGAATGATGGCAGATGCTCTGGGTGATCAAAGGGGCAGAATGGCCCAGGGTATGTCAGGATTCGCAAACTCATCAGGCTACTTCAACAACGGAAAAGAAAGTTCATCCAATTTTCAACGCGATAGATTATCAGGTAATTAACCTTAAAGGAAAAAAATCATGTTTAAACAACTCACAAATATAGATACAGCATTTAAGCATATCAAAGCTTTCAGTATAGCAATGATTATTGTCTGTTTGCTGTTATCAGGCTTCTCTCTTGTAAAAAGTTATCAGGCGATAGAAGCAGCTCAAAGTCGCATTTATATTTTAGCAAACGGTAAACTTTTGGAAGCTCTGTCATCGAGCAGAAAAGACAATATACAGGTAGAAGCTAAAGACCATATCAAAGTATTTCACCAGTATTTCTTTTCACTGGACCCAGATGATCAGGTGATACAAACGAACGTATGTAAGGCATTGTATCTCGCAGACCAATCTGCAAAAGCTCAATATGATAACCTGAAGGAAAATGGATATTATTCAAATTTAATTTCTGCCAATATCAGCCAGGAAATATCTGTTGACAGCGTCCAATTAGACGTTAATCAATATCCGTATTTTTTTAAGTGCTTTTCCATACAAAAGTTAGTGCGAGCGACATCTACCACAACTCGAAAGCTATTGACCGAAGGTTATTTAAGAAGTGTTAGCAGGTCAGATAATAACCCTCATGGATTTCTGATAGAGAGATGGAAAACGGTAAGCAACCAGGATACCATCCTTCAAAATCAATAGCTATGATGTTCAAATCGAATCCTAAGGAGAAAAATTTTATCCCAACGCAGGACGCTTTGGCAAGTGGTATAGCAAACCGGATTATTTGCGGTCAGAGCAAAATTGCAAACTTTTTAAATAGTAGAACGGCTCACTTTTCAAAGATTCAAAAGAAGATTTTGCTCATCGCGATAAGCGCATTTTTCGGAGGAATAAGCCTTTACCTCATTTTTAATGCAATTAATTAAATCATCTATTTAAACTAAAATTCAAATTATGGAAAATCAAAAATCAGCGGAAACGCTACAAAGGAGAAAGTTCCTGATGGTATTGCCATTATTAGTTATTCCTTTTTTAACAATGGCATTTTGGGCTTTGGGGGGTGGTAAAGCAGATGCTTCAGGAAAAGTAGTTGCTGAAACTAAAAAGGGTTTTAACACGGATCTTCCGGCGGCTAAATTCAGCCCTGATGATAAGCAGGATAAGTTTAGTATTTATGAAACCTCGGCGAAAGAATCTGAAAAGGACGAAACATTAAATCAGGCTGCCAATCAGCAATTAACATTCTCATCAAATTCTGATGCTTATACAGATCCGAATGAACAAAAAATCAATGAAAAGCTAGCTCTGATTAACACCGAACTAAACAGGCAGGCCACATCTGTTCCACGCAATTATCAATCACAAAAATATAGTTCTCGTACGTCTAATATGGGAGCAGATGTTAACCGGCTGGAAGAATTAATACAAAATCTGCAAGCTGGAAACGGCAGTGATCAGGAAATGGCTCAACTAAATGCCATCCTAGAAAAAATCCTGGACATTCAGCATCCCGGAAGAGCCAGGGGAAAATTGAAAGAGAATTCGGGTAATCGTTCAAATGGATCTTATCCGGTCCAAGTTGTGGATGGTTCCGAAGGTAATAAAGGCTTGTATTCGCTGGCTCAAGGTCTAAATACTAAATACACTACAACCAGAAGCAATTCGATACAAGCCGTGATACATCAAGATCAGGATATTGTATCTGGTTCAGTTGTGAAATTACGGCTAATAGATAGTGTTTATGTAAGCGGTACCCTTATTCCTAAAAACGAATTTATTTATGGGATGGCTATGGTAGATGGAGAACGCCTTAAAGTTGAAGTTGCGACACTTCGGTTCAAAAACTCTATCCTTCCTGTTTCTCTCTCCGCTTTTGATCTGGACGGATTAGAAGGCCTTTATATTCCTGGAGCCATTACCCGGGATGCTTCAAAAAAGGGTGTTGACGATGTTATTCAAAGTTTACAAATCATGACAATGGATCCATCTGTGTCTGCCCAGGTTGCGGGAGCAGGAATTCAGGCTGCTAAAGGGCTCTTCAGTAAAAAAGTCAAACAGATAAGAGTCAAGGTGAAAGCTGGTTATCGGCTATTGCTCAGAGATAATAATCAACGAAACTAAACAATAAGCTATGAAAATCTTAAAGTTCCTTACCGCTTTCATCGTGCTGTCTTTGCAGATAGTTGCATCTGCGCAATCCCCTGCCACTTCTCCAAAATCTTTAATGGCTCAAAAGATTGCAGGAGCAACTAACTTTCAAGGTATTGATAATGATAAAAGCGGCAAAGTAAAATCCAAATTAGGAAAGATTACCATTTCCGATGATAATCTTTTTGTTAAGCTAAAAATAAAGAATCGCTCTACTCTCAACTTTGATATAGATTTTATTAGGTTCTATGTCCGGGATTTAAAAACTGCATCGAGGACTGTAACCCAGGAACAGGAAATATACCCTGTTTCCTCTTATGGACCTGAACAGGAAACTGTGGCAGGAAAAAGCTCTGAAGTGTATGTTTTTGCTTTAAAGAAGTTCCCCCTGGCAAAAGATAAAGCCTTATTCATAGAAGTTTATGAAAGGAATGGAGGAAGACATCAGTATTTAAAGGCAAAGCAGACGGATATCGAAAACGCGGATCCCATCAAATGAATCACTATGATAATTTCAGAGGAAAAGGGCAATGAGATACTTGCTTTCTTGGAAAACGAAGCAGCCTTAGGTAAAAGATGGGTAGTATTTGATGGAGGATCAGTAATCAAAAATACAACCGACTTGAACTGCTTCAAAAGAGAGTTTGATGCATCTCAGTATGCTCATGATTATACAACCAGTTATGAAATGATGGTAAAAGAAGCTCTTAAAACTGCTCTTAAAGCCATTTATGAGAAACTATTAAACAACAAACATATGAATACACAAAATTTAGAATTCTTGCAGTCCAATTTAAAGTATTTTGGGTTCGGTGAAAAACTTAATGATGCCTTGGAAAGCCATATTCAGGAGCAAAAGCCAGCATTTCAACTTAATGTCGAAATCCCTCAATGGAATAAAAAGATGAGTTATGCGCTTCATTTTAAAAAATCCGATTCCTCTGACATGTATTTCTTTAATCGCTACGATGCAACCTTGCAAAATGGCAAGCCGGAAGAAGATAAAAAGCAATCCTTTTATGTGAATAAGGGAAATGGTATCACCGCTAAAGAGTCTTTTAACTTGTTAGAAGGCCGCTCGGTATTCAAAGATTTGGTAAATAAGGAGGGAGAAAGATACAGTGCATGGTTAAAGCTCGACTTTGAAAATCCTGATGATAAAGGTAATTTTAAAATGAAGCAGTTTACAGCACAATACGGTTATAATCTTGAGAAAACCTTAGCTAACTTTCCTATTAAGGATTTAGCTGATCCTGAACAAAAAGACAAACTGATTAGCTCATTGGAAAAGGGCAATGCTCAGCAAGTTACTATTTCTAAAGAGGGTAAGGATGCTAAGTTTTACATTGAAGCTGTCCCTCAATTCAAAAATATTAATATTTATGACCAGAAAATGCATATGGTTAAAAGAGAAGACCTTCAACAGTCTAATGAGCAAACTGTAACAGCGAATCAAAAGCCGGTAAAGAAGCAAGATCAAAAAAGCGATGCTGAAGAGGAACACCCCAAGCAAAAACAACCCAGAAAGCGAAAAATGTCTATATGATTAATGAGCAGCTCTTAACGGAGCTGCTTTTTTTTAATTTGATTTCAGAGCATAGAGAATTTATCTAAATTTAAATAAACCTATTATTATGAAAAATCTATTGAATTTTCTGCTTGCAATTTTTGTTTTTGCCTCTTGTTCGTCCGAGCAAAAGCTCGATCGGGACCAAGCCTTTAAAATCCTTCAAGAAAACAAGATGTTTCCAAAAGTTATTGAGGAAGAGATTTATATTGCAGATCCTGAAGATGCCAAAAAGATGCTCGACCTAGGATTGCAGAACGATGGCTTGGTAAGAGTTCAACAGACACAAAGTGCCAATGATGTAGGCAAACCCCTAATCTCATTTACTGAAAAAGCACAACCATACTTATTGCCACAAACAGATGAAGACAAAAAGAATAATGTCCAACGAGTGAGGATACGAGAGGAGGTATTGGAGGGCGTTTCAGGGATTCAAACGATAGAAGAGGGGAAACAAGCATTGGTTCAATATGAAACGAGTTTTAAGAATAGTACTCCATTTTCTAAAATATCAAAAATACACCCATCAGCGAAAAATACTCATGAAGCTAATCTTTTATTGTATGACGATGGTTGGAGGATGGAATAATAGCATTCTATACACAACTCTAGCAGAGTATATATCCATTCCGAATTCATACAATATATTATAATGTGGATTGTTCCAAACAAAATGTTACCTGTGGATTAAACAGAATGTTCCTTTTTTCAAAAAATAAATAGTGGTGTAATGCTGGTACCAGGAGATAGGTAATATCATCGTTTTTTGAGACTAACGATTATAATTTGCGATGTGCGTGTCGCCACCGGAATATGTCGAATCGCGGGTGCTCCGGGAAATGATGAATCATTTCAAGGAAAATACAGCTGAACCGTAAAGGGGGCTTAAGTCATTTACATTAATTCCCTGAGCTATAATTATAAAATCACCGATCATATCAGAGCTGAAAAAACTAATGCTGTTGGTTCCATTTTTCGGAGTTCCGGTGTTGGGTCTCCAGAATATAGTAGTCCCTGTTTTAGGCTCTGCCTCTGGATGGCTTTCAAAATCAGGTGCAAAAAACATATGGGGTTTAGCAATGCTCTTAAAGTGATAGTCGTCGCACCCGTAATAAACAGCTGTAGAGCCCCAGCGATAAAGATATTTTTTGCCAATTTCAGGAGTGATGCTTCCCGGAGAGGTACGAGTGTGATCATTCGGACAATTTAGTATGTTCGATGAACATACAAAATCGGTACAGCTCTCTTCCTGGAAATCCTGAGCGGGCGCTTTCGCGCCGATTTTTACTTCCTTTAAGCGTATGGCTTTTCTGAACGATCCATTAACTGTAACAGGATTAAACTTGACGAAGGAAGTTGCCAGAATGGGTGAATTCAATAGCCCGCTTGTCAGTACTTTTTTATCAAAAGTTCGATCGTGAGTGAAGTACATAATATTGCAATTTTCCCGAAATTCTCCGGACTCTCTGATCAACCACTCATCAGTATCATCGATTATAAGTTGTTCGGGCGGAATTGAAAAGGTTTGATTTTCTGCCACAGGGATTAATGTAGCAACAGCATTGTTAAGGGTAGATAATTTGAGATACTCTACATCGAATTTTTTCTTGGTTTTTTGAAAAACTGCCCCAAAAACGCCGCCGGTATTCGGAAATATTTCTGGGTGCCCCTTAGAAACATAAGTCGTTATTTTCTGCCAGTCGTTCCACCACCGCCTCGTGATGAGCAGATCGTCAATCTCTCTTTCAGACATGGTTGATACGAACGGTGCGAGGTTGCCTTTTACAGCTTTGTAATACAACGAGTGGAGAATAGTACGAAAAGTGCGCGGGTCAATACTGTTTTTTTCAACTACCGCCACCGAAAGATTCGAGGCCACCGGGCTGCCTGTGTTATCGCTGGCATTGAATGTAACCGTCACTTTTTTCCGGGTACCATACATTTTAGCATCTGTCTTTATTTCTAGGTGATGTTCGTTGTTTGGGCGGTTAAAGAAAATGCGTTCGGCACGCAGCTGTCCGGATTGATCAAAAAGTGCCAGGCTTAGCAGGCTTTCAGGTATACTGTCGTTTGAGAAGGTGATTGTTGTTGAATCATCCTTCGGAAGACTTATTTTTTTACTTAGAATAATCTTATTTCCCGAGCGAAGAACAGCTAATGCGTTTCCCGCCTCGTTGATGTTTTTTATCGTGGCGGTCACTTCATTGGGTACTTTACGAACAGTAAGGCTATAGCCGGCTGTTTCTACCCTGCTCCTGAATTCATAAGATTTCTTTTTTCCGCCGTACGCAGTTTCCAACCGGTAATTCGAAGCAGTCCGGGGACTGAAAATAATGGTTGCGTAGCCCTGTTTGTTGGTAGTGACCTTATAAAGTTCAGAGTTTCCGTCGAACAAGGTTATTGCCGTGCTCACGGGGTTTCCATTCACGTCCACTGCCTCGAGTATCACCTTGCTCTGTGACCCATTTATCAGATGCCCACCTTCAGGATAGAGATTTATCGTTAGCTTATTTCCTTCATGAGGTAAATTCAGGACTAACTCTGCATATTCTTTATCGTCTTTGAAATTTGCCTTGAATCTTAAAGTTTTATCATCAGCAAGCTGGGGGTACGTAAAATTCACTGTTGCTTCTCCGAATAAGTCGGTAGAAACCTTGCCTGATTTTAATATCTTTTCCCCCTCCAGTAATTGGTAAGTCCCTTTAACATACTTAAGTAGCTTAATGCCCTCTTTTATCTGAATGGCTATTTGAACGTTACTGCCCCTTACTAATTTTGTGGTGTCTTTAACAAAAGCGTTTGCTTCAAGCCGCCTTTCAGAATCCCGCCTGATTGTAATCGGCTGTTCAAATACGTCGCGTTCGTTGAAATTTATCATCCGGTCGGTATATGCATACAGGGTGTAACTACCTTCCTTAATTGCTGGAGGTATGATTAGATCTCCATGAGCCCTTATGTCGTACATCATAAACTGCCGCCGTAGTACAATTTTGTTGTTATGGTCGGTTAGCCGCACGTATAGCACCTGATTGTCGATCCTATCGCCCGAAAGGACATATGCTTTAAACCAAATGGTATCTGTTTGTAAGTAATTTACTTTGTCGAGATGCAGATATAGGTTGGTTGAAGGGTTTTCTTTCAAATAAATACCTAGACGGGCTCCTAACTTATCTGCTAGTTCTTCAGGATAAAAGGAAATAAACAAAGAAGAAAGAAGGATGAGTGTGAGGACGGTTTTAAAACGATTCATTGCGGGCCTTAGAGATAAGGTAGGTTTGGAACTGTTGATGTACAAGTTTAATTAAACTTATACACTTTTCAAATCAATTTAAAGCCGCTGCTCTTGCAATTTGCAATCACTGTTGTCCGGTAAGAATCGAATCTCGCTTTGCAACTGGTTATTCATACTATCGTTTTTTGAGATTAAGCTGCTCGGATATTGTCAGAATACTGCCGGTTGCTATCGGATCATATAGCGGGGTGAATATTCGGAACCCCATTTCCTTTAGCTTATCAGACCATAGCGCTCTAATAAAAGCCATTTCTCGATCCCCTGTAAGCCTTTGCTCTGTTTCTTTTTCTTCACGCGACACGCCGTCGTTCCTGATCACCACTTCTTTTAAGTTGATTTACTTTCGGCTTCAGATAGAACTTCACTGTTTCATTTGCAGAATAATTTATTACAGTTTCTGAATGATACCCGATACAACTTACTATTAAAGGAATTTTGGCGTCCAATACCTTGAGTTTGAATCTCCCTATAACATCAGTGATGGCAGATGCGAGCGAGCCCCTTATAATAGACGGTGGCGTTGGCAACGACGCTATCAGTACCTTCGCGGTAAACCACACCACTAAGTGTTTGCGCTTCCAACCACAGTGGTAAGAAGAAAAAAAAGCCGGCAATTATTCGTATCACGGTGTGACTATATACTTGAATCTAATTAAAGGTAATAAGAGATTGAAAGTAAATATATACTGAAATCCTAAAAAGCTATTTGACATGATATACCAAGCTTCCCACACAAGGAGTACCATTGTCCGTTATTCCTTCGGCTACTATCCGCACGGGGGTCTTAGGGTCAGCGTTAAAAAAATTTATTGTCGCTTCGCCGTTTTCGTCAGTAATGATGTTGGGTTGCCAGTGAATGGTAGTACGTAAATCTGGCTTGGAAGTCATTTGGTCGTAATTAGGTGCAAAAAAAACTCGTGCATCATCGTATCCGGTGACTTCAGCCTGTAGTCGGTCATATTCTCTTTTCTCAAAAGCATTGGGGTCGATGGTGAGATAAATCACCCAAAAATCTTCTGTTTTGGTTGAAGGATTATCGAGCCTGGTTCCAATCATGTGCTTGATCACAATTTTTTTCACTTTGCTTACTGGCATGTTCAAGTACTGGTCATAGAAAGCCGATCTGATTTCCACATCTTTATCGTCGAACCGCAACTCTTTGTTGTTTACTATTAATCTGGGATAGTGCAACGCTCCAGCATATACCCAGCCCAGATAGTTGCCGGCGTCGGCAGATGCTGAAGAATAATGCAATAAATAATGCCTCAAATTTGCATGATCGTAATCCTTTGGATCAACATTGAATACCTCGTCCTTATAACCAAAGCTGTTAAGTATAGCATTACTCAGTCTAATGGTTGATTTTGCCCTGATCTGAACATCGTTAAGCCTAATCGTGTCTGAAAGGCTGAATCTATCAACCTGATTTTTTCTTACTAACGCTCTTTCTCGAAAAACTTCATTTTTTTTCAATAAGGTATTACTTTCCGACAATCGGAAGCTTTTAACAGCTAAGGTGTTAGTGGACAAAGAGTCCATCATTACCCAGCCATTCTTTGCCCCTTTAACATCCCTTGATGTCAGCGTTATCAGCTGCTTCCCATATAGCTGCACTGCGTCGAAATAGTACCTACCTATGCTGTCTGTCGTCGTCGAAAACAAGCGATCCCCTTTCGCCCCAAAAGCTGAAAGCGTAACATTCGCCCCTATAACAGGTTTGTCCTTCGATACTTCACGTACTTTCCCGGAAATTGTTATTCCTTGTTCAAGCGGATAGCTGATGTGCAAAGATGAGTCGGCCAAACGCTTCCAAACAAAATCTCTCCGTCCCTGCACAGATAATAATAAATCGAGCTGTTCAAGTCTCTTTGAGTTGGCTTCATTGAAGTAACGGAATATATTTTCGATACGCCCTTTCAGTTCTGATTCCAGGTGAAAATAAGATAATATATTACCTGCATTGTCAGGCACTATACCTGCGTCGGCGACAGCTATAGACAAATTTACTTTTGCCGGCCGGTTATTCTGGTCGGTTGCCTTTAATGTAAGTTTTACTTTCTCTTTGGATTGATAGCTTAACTTGTCAGTGCTAATAGTGAGTGTAATCTTTTCCGGACCTTCATTATATACCAGCCTTTCACAGTGTGGTTTACCGAAAGGATCGTAAAGCGTAAGGGCAATTATTCCTACAGGCAGTGAGGACTTGGAGATCGTAATGGGAATTTCTAAGTCTTTCAATGGAAACGCGTGCGTAAAGCAAATCTTTCCCTTGCTTTTCCCGATTAGAATAAGCTGTTTATCTTTTAAATCGTTCAAGGTTATGGCATTAGTCCGGATGGACACTTTCAGCAAAGAGTCAGTTATCCGAGCATACATCGAAAAGCCTCTGATCTGCCCTTGTGGAATTGGAACAACAAACCCTTCCCCGGTGCTGTACGTTCCCCTTGCTTCATAACTTGTCGCCGGCTGCGCAACTAATACGAAACGGCCCAATCCTAAACTATCAGATTGAAATTCAGTGACTTTATCTCCACCGTTGGAATAAATGCTTCCACTTGCAAGAATTCCGTTCCCGTTTCTGTCTTCGGTCTTGAAACCAACAATAGTCGGCACACCCTCAATAGCCGAGTCGCCCTCTTGCAGAAACGTAATCCTGTTTGAATATTTCGTCGCGCCGGTTGCCGCAGAGCTAGCGTTCAAAAATGAAGTTTGTATTTTTCCATAATCCGGTTTTGTTGGCGCCAGTTCGAGGTTCCTAACTATTTGAATTCGCTTTTCGAAAACTAAATTGTCGCCAAAGTTCCTCATCCAGCTAGTGTAGGCTTTAAGCCGGTAGGTTCCAGGGCTTATGGAATCACCTAGGCTAAAAACTCCATTTCCCACCCCATTATTAACGCGAATCAACCGTCTTTCTGAAATTTTTGCTTCTGAATTAATTAATTCGACGTACAGGTTGTTGCTTGAACCTGAAAGCTGATGGTTCTGCCCATTTACCAGATATGCTTTAAACCAGATGTTGTCACCAGCCACGTAATGCTCCCGGTCAGTATGCAGGTAAACTTTCTCAAAAAAGAGTTTTGTCGAATTTTGGGCAGAAGCTGATTTCACCGAACCAAAATATAAGAGGTGACAAATAAAGAAAGCTAACAAATTTGATCGCATAACTGATTAGGTTAATAAGACTTGAGAATTTTATCATGATCTACTATTTTGAGCCAATTACAATGCCTGAGGTTGATTTATAGGTTGAACCAAAATTTCGCTTCAAAACCTTACACTTTCAAGCTTGCACTTAAAGATATTAGAAACCGCCAAACTTTCAAAATTATCAAAACTGGCATCGCTAGACGTATTTGGTAGCCTTAGCTTTTTTAAACTCAATTAAAAGGTCGTTTGTAAACATTTTATATTTCTCGAATCTGAAGTATTTACGCAACGTGTCAATTCATTTTCCTATCGTTTTTTGAGACAAAAGAAACTATGACGAAGCATGATAGTTAAACAGCCTCCCAATATTTTAAAGCTTTAGGCCAACCAATATTCCTACCCTCCCGTCTATAAACCCCTGCTGTTTTTCTTTGCCAGAGTAATCTCTCTCAAAAATATATTTACCATACCCCGCTCCCCCAAATACCTCCAAATTTAAGTATCGTGAATCTGCCATTTGAAAACCTAACAACAAACCAGAGGAGATGCCTTTACCATGAAAATCTCGGGCACTTATCGAAACAAATCCGGTATGATCTATATATCCCTCTCTTTGAACTTTCTTGTCAATATACCTGATATATGGGCCGACGTATAGCTCTTCAAATAAAAAGTATTTATATCAAGAATAGCGGTTTTAAATTGATACTGACTGCTATGTAAATATTTGTTAAAGTTTCCAGATGAGCCATATACTTGGAAAGCAAGTTTTGGGGCATACTGATAACTCAACGAAGCAGATGGGCCTGAAACTGCCAGGTTAAGCAGGTTCGTACTTACGGAGAACCTTTTGATTTGAGAAAATACAGAAATTGATAAACACAATAAAATGGTTAGTAAAATATTGGTTTTCATGTCTGCTCTATTAAATATTAATGCTTAAAGATAACGATATATCATAGTCAATGTACCATCGTTTTATGAGACTGCTATTTTAAAAAATATAGGTTTATCAACCAGGTGGAGCCATTTGCAGCAGTTGGCTCAACCCATTTGAAAATATAGTCAATGTCAAATGATAGTTCGTAAGGTCTGCCGAAAGCGATACCGTAAATCGAGCTGTCGTGCCAACCCATGTTGTCGAAGTCCTGTTCGGTCCAAATCTGATTTTCGAGGTCGTATTGCACTAAATATGTTTTTTAATATTGCCCATAACGATTAAGGCTTGTTGCAGTTGCGGAATTAATAGCAGGTCAGCGATAACCCAGCACTAGTGTAATAGAAAGCAGCTTATAAATAAATCATTTCACGCAATTGCAACAAGGGGATGTTAGCGGTAGTTTTTATTTCTTATTGGTCATTCTCAATACAGCGTGCAAGGTTGCTAAGTAGTAGTAAAAAATCCAGCTATACCAAATTGCTTTATCATATTCAGTTTGCTGGTCTTTATTATGATGCCTTATTCCAAAATTGTTAGCTATATTGAAAATATCGTTCTCATCTTTCTTGTTTAAATGCGCTTTAATAGTAGGTCTTAAAAACTCTAAAACATCAGCCAACTCCCTAATTGCTTCTCTTCTGTCATCAAGCGTTGATTTATGTCGTCTAAACTTGTTTATAGCTGAATTAATTTTTTTAGATATATTTTCTTTGTCATTTGTTGGTATATCTGCTTCAAACAAGTTCGATAGACCACTATCTGATAAAATAAGAATTTCTCCATTCTCGGATATCTCGAAGCCGTCTAGGTATTCTTTTAATATTGGATTTAGTAGTTCTCTGAAATGTCTTTGACCTTCAAGGTCATTGAACTCTTCATAATGATAACCACAGTTATTCCAGTTGTGATAATGTCCATTTAATCCTTTCGAACAATGGTCGTGTAAGAATTCAATTACATCAAAAAAGTCGTCTTCTGTGTAGTTTGGAAGGTTTTTATTTATTGGGTAAAGGTTGTCTTTCCTAAGATTGACAAACATCATCGCTTCAATTTCTTCACCTAATTCACCAGGCATGTATCCATCTGAGCAGTCTACACCGAAATATTTTTGAAAATAGCCCTCGGAATTAAGTTTGTTATAAGTCACGGAAAATATCTTTTTGAGCACATCAAAATTTACTTGTTGGTCTGGAGTAATTTTTCCTGTTCTAACGGAATAATAATTCCTTTTTATCATTTGATTTTGTCCTTTTTAGGCGTCGTATTAAAATTACCGCTGAGTAGCGAATATACGCAACCAATAGCGTATATATTTCACTTATGTTAAGAGTACTATCGTTTTTTGAGACCAATGATTAAAGTTAGCTTTAATGGTTGGTACGTTTACGTTGTTCGTTGAGGCCGGTTAGTGCCAGGTAAAAGTTTTCAAGCGGTCTGGTTTCTATCGGTAAAGCTTTCGACCTTTTTATTTTTCCTGTAAAAAGTCTTGAAGGGTCAGTGGGATTGTGGCATTCTTCAACGCTTTTAACTTTCTTTTAATTACCAGAACTTTAGAAAGGGGCAAACAAAGTCACAGTTCCTTTAGGAGGTATTTTCTTTGTCTGCTTACAGGAACGCTCATCTTGTTATCCATGATCAGGTAACCACCGTCAGCCTTTTTAAAAGACTCAATGTGGTTCTTGTTTATAAGCCACGACTGGTGAATACGGATAAAACCATATATAGACAGAATTGGCTCGTATTCGGAAATGGATTTGGAAACTACAATCGGATTACTATCCCCGCGAATATAAAAGCTGGTATAGCTATTGTCGGCAGCGCAGCATACGATGTTTTCTATCAGTACATACCTGATTTCGTTCTGGTCTGCTAAGGCAATTCTCCTCTGTGTGTTGAGGTGTTGCTGCTGGTACGACTGGATCAGCATATCAACCTGCTCAGGATGTCCGGCTTTTTTTTTCTGGCTTACCTTATGTACGGCAGCAATCAGCTCCTCCGGTACTACCGGCTTGAGCAAATAATCGGTTGCTGAGAATTTGATGGCCTGTATGCCGTATTCATCATGTGCGGTAACAAAGATGATGTGAGCGGAATTCGCTTTAAGCAACTTCAACAGATCGAAGCCCGTCTCCTGCTTCATTCGAATATCGAGAAATAAGATGTCGACAGAATATTCGGAAAGGAACACATATCCGTACTCTATAGAATTAGCACTTCCTGCGATGGTTAAAAAAGGGCAATAGCGTTTGATTAGAAAAGTGAGCGCGTCAACGGCAGTCACTTCATCGTCTACAATATAGCAGCTAAGGTTGTTCATGCCAGCCAGTTTTGAAAAGTAAAGGTAGTGATTGTGCCTTCTCCATCCTGATACTTTATCTGCATTTGAATAGACATAGCTTCGAGTTTCTCATTGTAAACAGAAATACGTTTTCTTATGAGCGATAAGCCATGTCCTTCCTTTAATCCAGCTGTATTCCAGTCAGCAATACCGTTGTCGGAAACCTCAACGCAGAGTGTGGTGTCGCTCCTTGAAATATTGACAGTTATCGCAGGAACAGGAAGGACTGTGCTAAAGGCATGCCGAATACTGTTCTCAAGCACGGGTTGCAGCAAGAGGGGAGGAAAATCAATTTGTGATGGGTCAAGACTTGGTGCGACAGTTATGAAATAGAAGAAATCCATTCTTTCTTGTTCAAGCTTTAAGTAATCTACTTCAAGTTTAAGTTCTTCTTTCAGAGATATAAATTCCTTCTTGCCATTATCCATTACATCGCGCATAAAACTTGCGACATTACCGATATAAGTATTGGCACGCCCAGGGTTGCTGCTATTAATTGTGCCCTGTATTGCGTTTAATGAATTGAATAGAAAATGTGGGTTAAGCTGGCCGCTCAATAGTGAAAGGCGGATTTCTATATTCTCGTTTTTACTTCTGAGCATGGCCAGTTTCCTCTTGTTCCTTTTATCGCGTATATAAAACCAAATTCCTCCGATAGTCAGAAGTAAGATACTGATAAGTGCTATTCTGGCCCAGGGAATTCGAAAAGGTCGCGGTTTAACTCTAATGGTTATTGTGTGCACCGTTTCTGGCTGGCTCATGTACCTGAGATTAATTTCTTGATCTTTGCCAGCCTCCATATCATTGCTCAAAACTATAAAAGCTCCTCCCGGGCCTTCGGGCTTTATCGGATCCCAGGTGGCATAATTGTTTTCAGATGATGAATATTGAATAACATCATTTCTATTTAAATCACCAAATCTCAAAAGGCCTATCGAACCGTAATCTTTTTCGAATATAGTGGATGAATCCCCCCGGTAAACTGCCGGTATACCAGAGCTTACATTGAGGATATTCTGAAGATTAACGCTGAACCGATCGGACGTTAATGGTAGCTGGTAATACATAAAATTGTTCGCCTTGTCTATTGCGCGGAAGATAATTATGGTTTGTATTATCTTCTTTGACAGGATGTTACGGACAGTAATATTCAACGTATCCCCGATATTAAGGTTAAAGTTTCCCGCATGAAATGTTTGCTTCCAGGGCATTGAAACTATTCCGTTCGAGATATCCTTAGTTCCCAGTATTGCATAGTCCTGGTCTTCTCCGAGGGTATAAAGTGGCGTCCACTGCCTGATAACCCTGCTGTTCTGTTCGGCCTGAAATTCCAGATTCGTATAGTCCTCGCCACCAAAATTTCGATAAAGCTGCTTTCTTTTTCCTTTCGCCTGTATGAAATTCGGCAGAAAGCTTATCCCGATATTTCTTTGGGAGATGTAGAACAGAGATGCTGGCCGTATTATTTCTCTGCTAGATTTAAAACTACGTCGTGAACGCGAGAAGCGTTCCGGAGTACGTCCCGCTCCTGTAATCACGTAGCTGAATTCAGCTTCGGCACTATGTACAAAATTTGCCTGGCAAGTATCACATATCTTGCCACCATTTTTTTTCTTGACATCAACGTGTGTAAAGGCTGCAGAAGCGCTTTCCTGCTGACTATATCCATGCTGCCCGGCAATCAGGATGAATACTATCGGTATAAATATGTGTTTCATTTCTTTCTGTTTACAGCCGGCCCTCACGGTGTCTTTTTTGCGCTAGCAGTGTTAGAAATCACTGGCTTCAAGTCCAATTCTCTTCTTATCGCCAATTCTAGTTTCTGCTCTGTACCTTCATCCGCTCCAATCTCTGCCAGTTTAACTTTGCCGTCTCTGCCGAGCACTAATGTAGTTGGAAAAGCCTTTAGTTTATAGTCCCATGCCAACAATTGCCCAGGCTGGTAGTATTGCGAATAACGAATTTTCTTCTCCTCTAAAAATTTGGTAATCGACCTAGGACCGTTATCTCTTACATTGATGCCAACAACAACAACATTTTCTTTTCCGAATTTTTCCTGTAGTTTCTGAAGTTTGGGCATGAGTATTCGGCAGGGCATGCATGCAAGATACCAGAAATCCAGCAGCACAATCTTCCCGTTAAGCGCCTCGAGGCTAACGGATTTTCCTGTTCTCACATCGGTTGCTTTAAAAGGCGGAGCTATTGTTCCTATCCTCAGACTGGCGAGAAGATTTTCTTCCGATTCAGCCGAAGCAAAAAAAAAGACCGCAGGATTAAAAGATATCGGACTGCTATCAAGCGAAGCAGAAAAATCATAAATATCCGTCTGCTCCTCACCTTTTAATAGGCTTTTTCCATACTTTATTCTTCGTGAGGCGAAAAGGCTTTTTCTGTCGATAAAGTATCTTTCATAATGAAGTAAGTTTTGTATTTCAGTTCCTTCATCAAATCTTTTATAAACCTCGTCAATAACATAGAAATCCCCATCTGAGGTGTCCCGGACGAAGTTGAGTGAGGCAATCCTATTGTTTAAAGCCGGACGCACGTTTCCCAAAATATTATTAATGTTTCTGCTAGCTATTTCGTGTCTGTTCCATTGCGTGGTAAAGGTCACTCCACTTGCATCGGTACGTTTTTTATATAAAGTATCTCCGCGAATTAGCCATTCCAATTTATCATTGATTTTGAAGTACCAATAGGCATTCTTTTTTACCGTCCCGCGTATGTTACTCCACTGAATGTTTAGTTGATTTTCTCTCATCATTGTATCAACAAAGCGCATACGGTAAGGGATGGTTTCCATCGCGGCGAACTTGTCCCATGACTTTTGGAGAATGTTTAGTGCCGAGGTGTCAATCTTCTGTGCCATGCAGCAGCTGGTAATTAGGGTTAGGAAAAAGGTTGTAGCTGATTTTTTCATTTTCGTCTCATTTTTTAACGAAGATGAAGCGCGTTTTCAATAGATTATCATCAATAACTGAATTCAGTAGCGTTTGTCTTGAATCTGGTCAAACAGCTTTAATATTTTAAATAAAGATTCTGTACTATTTTTGGTGATAGTGGTTTGCCTAAAAAGACTACGGGTTTCATTTGACAGGTCTAAAAGTACATGGGCTCTGTTATACCCTTAAGTTTGCGAAATTACGCATTTGATACGCTGAAATTACTAACAAAGATTTTGTTTCTTCTGCAATGGGTATATTTTGTTTGGAACAATCAAAGTGCCCCATTTTGGCTTTTGATCCGCAAAGTTAAACCTCTTCAGCAGGTAAGGCCGAGCCCTTCGGGTTTGGACAAAAAAATCTCCACACCTTACTTCGTTGCGGGTTGTATTTTTTAGCCTCAAAGCTTTGCCTGGCCAGCCCACCGCGCTTTTTTTAGCTTCTACCAAAAGCCAAAGGAGAACAATGCCAGATTTTAAAGAGTCAAGGATTGTCAATTAAAAGGAAGACCGCACCCTTTTTGTGTAGAACTTGCCGGTAGCCCCGTATTTTTTATCATCTAAGTTTTTAAAAATGAAAAAAATACGGGGCTGGTATACAGGAGATTTTCCAAGAATTTAACAGAAAAGCAAATCAAATGATAGAAATCAATATATTGGCAGCCTAAATCCATGACATGAAAAATTATAATCAATTAAAAGAACTACTTGCATCTATAGAAGAAGATGCTGACAAATTTTATAACAAAGGCGTAAGCGCTGCAGGAACACGAGTTCGCAAAGGTTTACAAGATATCAAGACACTTGCTTCAGACATGAGAAAAGAGGTAACTGAAATTAAAAATAAAGCTGAATAAGAATCGAATTGCAGATATTTAAAAGGAGCTCAAAATCGGGCTCCTTTTTTTATTGAACGAAATTTAAGCATCAATTATTGACACAAAGGTAGCCCCATATCCCGAACATGGGTTCGCTGTCGCCAAGGTTGTATTTGAAAAATGGGTATCCCAGGGGGAACCCACCACATTTTTAAAATCTCCACCTTGCCCTTAGTCCGGCATAGTGGCTTTGAGAGCGCCATAATTAATTCACAATCTTTAAATCAACTATTATGGAAAAGCTTCAAAGTCAGATTTCATTGTTCCAGGTATCAGAAATCAATATCAGTTATAAACCTAAGTTCAAGGCATGTGAAAGACCACAGATCTCATGTTCTAAAGATTTACATTCCATATTATACCATAACTGGGATCAAAATAAACTAGAATTACAGGAGCAATTCAAAATCGTATTATTAAACAGAGCTAATAAAGTGCTTGGGATATCTGAAGTGTCGACCGGAGGATTTGCAGGGACTGTTGCAGATCCAAAGGTGATTTTTTCAATTGCATTAAAAGCTTGTGCAAGTTCAATAATCCTAAGCCATAACCATCCTTCCGGTAATTTGAAGCCAAGTCAAGCTGATTTGAATTTAACAAGGAAGATTAAAAATGGTGGTGAATTGCTGGATATAGCAGTTCTTGACCATATTATTTTAACTGCAGATAGTTATTTCTCTTTTGCAGATGAAGGGCTTATATAGCCCTTCTGGAATCTTTATTTAGTCATCATCGAAGAATTCATTTTCAACATTTTGAACTAATCATTACTTCTGTTTTAATGGATATACCCATATGGAGATAGCAAAAGAATTCAATATTAGCTGTCGATCCATTCGTCAATCACCGTGCTCGTCTTGATATAAAGGCTTCTGGCTCATCTCCTAGATCTAGGAAATTACGTCTTTTAAGTCCTTTTCTTCCGAAAGCATTTAATTGATGAAAAAGGTTTTCGGGAATATTTGCACACCCGCACTGTAGTCTTGCATTAACAAAAGTAGGCAATTCATTTGAGGCAATTTGACTTGGTTTTATACATTATTCAGTTGTCTTTTACCGCCTTCCTTCCAACGTTTGGGATTATACGTATCTTCGGTTTGAAAACAATTATGCCAGGAATACACCGAATCACAAATGAGAACTCCGATGTTGAAGCGAAGGTCAATTATTTTATTGACAGGTTTAATCATCACATAGCTTATGGCGGCACGGAATGGCACATGGAATTGGAAAACCAACTATCCCTGATCGAAAAAGTCCATTTTCAACTCACAAGAGATCCCGAGTACCGCATTGTTTATTTTGACAATTACTTCGCTCATGAATATTTCAGTGATGATGAAGATATGTGGTCCGACTATCCGGCATATAAAAATGTTTATAAGGTAATTAAAGCTTACAAGGCAACAGGTAACGACAAGGAAAAAAAGAAGCAGCTTCTAAACCAGGCCAGTTTTGTCAAAGCGCTGGAGAAACTATTAGAAGAACTACGGTTTCACATGCCGGAGAATTTAATTAAATGGCTTGTGTCAATTTTCCTGTGTGTACAACCTCTCGAAGAGCATGAGCATATTGAAAAGCTTAATTTATTGGCTAAATTAATGGTTTCAGAAGGTTATTTCAGCGGCAAGTCTTTTAACGATTTGAATGAAGTTATCAACCGCATTTTTTATAACCGAGATATCAAAGACCGTGATATGAAAGACTATGAGGAAAGGCAGTTCCCATTCCCCGCAGAGGTAAAGAAAAGCGAGCGTAAGTCTTATCTAAACAAAAGATCGCTTGAAAATCAGATCAGAGGTTTTAAAAGTGTCATGCAGGAAAATCCCAATAAAGGAATTATCATCATGCGCGTATTTGGCAGTGTTAGTTTACCTGAGGATTTTGAGTTTCAATACAATGGGGCGTTTTTCTTAGGCTGTGATGCGTCTAAAATTCAAAAGGTAAAGAATTCAATTCCAGAGAGCAAAATCGATTTTAAAGAGTTTTTCAAAAAAGAAGACTGCTTTTACATAGCGACGAAGTTAGAATGGTTTTCCTATTTTAATATTAAGTATAAAATGCGGGCAGTCGTTCGTGAGCAATTAGATTATGTGTCAGCATTGTTGGAACGCAACCTCGAGGTTGATCATACTGATAGTTTCGTTACTGCAACTCACGGATGGAAGTTCCATGGCGGCACTTCCGCTTTTAGAACAGGCCCTACAAAGTTTCAGGGTTATCAGCTAGATATCTTACAAAATAATAATGTTTTTAAAGCGCTTGCTAAATGTAAAATAAGCCCCGCAACCCAACATATATTTTCAATCGAGCCACAGCTTATACGAGCGCTAAAATCCGGTATAATGAGCGAATACTGGCAATATCTTGAATCATTAATTCCGCTTAATTACGATGGGGAAAAACAGGTAAAAAATATTGTTTCCCGGATTTTACTCATCAATGAAAAGACGACCTCGGACAGCCGAATATTTAAAACGTTGATACATGCTTTTGATTTATTGAACGGCGGATATCAGCGTCTCGGTGTGGATTATAAGCGGATGCCCCTTATTCGTAATCAGATGATCAGAAAAAAGGTACCTGCGCCTTTGCGAAAGTTGCAATACCCTTTTGTGCAGGAATTACTAAAAGAACATGACCGGGTAATCGATGGCGCTTATTACGAAAGGGCAAGGCTATATTATCATGGGATTCTAACTGAAGCCTACGCGATCCGTAATTTCAATGTCCATACTAGTACTGGGAACAACCGTTCGTTAATCAAAATTCAAAGGTCTTTTCCCGGAATGATTTTCCGCCTGCGTGGATTGTTATTTGAGGTTATCAAAGAGCATCCAAATGCTTCTATGGAAATTATCATAGGGATACTGTTAAAAAAAGCCGAGGCTTTGACGGAAAAGGAAAGTTAACATCACTCATTTCCGGTTTGCATTATTATAAGTCTTTTTGAGTGCCAACATGGACTATATATCTAACTCTATTATCAATTGATTTTCGGTATTTTACGATAACTACAACAGGATCAGGAGCCGCTGGAGTTTGCCTTTCAAACACTCAAAATACCTAAAAGCAATTTTCCAGAAAATTATAGTGGGTCAATGGTTCGAGCCCTACTAGGCAGATTGCGGCATTTTATAAGGGGATTCAAGAGATTTGAAGATGATTCCACTCGGAACAGTTAAAACGGGTGGTGCTTGCCTGAGGGACGTTTATACCTTGCCATTGCAAAATGTTCTTTTGCAACTGAGAGATGATATCTTTTTTGGTGGCAAACATAATTCTGTTCCAAAGCGGGGTGACAAAACCAATGCTAAAAATATTGGTGTTTTTATTTTGTTGAAAAAATTATTGGAAATAATTAGCCATTTCAATTAACAATGATTTCCCGTATTATTAGAAAAATCTTTTCGCTAATGGAATTTGCATATGTAAATGGCGTTCGAAGGTTACCTATGAAGGGTACAATTGGTATCTGTTCAGGCTGCGGGGGTGAAATGATTTCCAAGTGTGGGCAAATAACTGTTCATCACTGGGCTCATAGAAGCAAAATTGAATGCGACCTTTGGTGGGAAAGCGAAACTCCATGGCATCGTGATTGGAAGGATTGCTTTCCAGAGGATTTTAGGGAAGTTGTATTGTACAATGATAGTAAAACCGAATTTCATCGAGCAGACATTCATACATCAAATGGTGTCACTATTGAATTTCAAAATTCGCCCCTGAGTATCCCTGAAGTCGAAAAAAGAGAGGTTTTCTACGAGAAATTAATCTGGGTGCTAAATGCGAAGAAATTCAAAGGGTTTCATACTTCATTTGGAATACCAGATCCCCAATGCCCGGCGTTGGATGGCTACCAAATTACTAGAGACGTCGTTCCAAAATACTACGCAAATATGGAACGCTTCTGGCCGAAGAGGATGAAAAGTTTTCGCAATTTGAGTAACCCGCATTTGCGCGAAATAACCATGTCCACTTGGCACGATAGCTTCATCTGGAAAAATCCACATAAGGTATGGCTGGAGACAGAATGCCCGGTATTTTTTGATGTGGGAGGATTCTTTCTTTATTTGCTTAAAAGAAAAAAGCAGCTGACAGAGGACTTTTTATATTTAAAAAAAGTAAGAAAAACAGATTTTATTCGGAAGTATAGCCAGATATAACCAAGCGTTTTAAGTGAGAAATTTAAAGTTAGCCGCAGAGTTACTGATTTACCCAAACACAATTTCAGCTTTCTGAATCGTAGTTTTAAGGTCGATACCTTCACCCAATATGACGGTGAACAAATCGCCTGTCTCTTTTACTAATTTGACAAGATAGGGTTTGGATACTTTTAACTTTCATATATATTTTCAACATTTATTTTAATCCCAACCACTTCTTATAACTTGCATCCATCTCAGCTCTTATGTTTTTTACTAACCCTTGGTTTGATCTATTAGATTCAATACACGACAAAGCTTTCAGTGTATACTTTCCTCAAGTTTCATTGACTAGTGAGTCAAAAAAGATCTTGGGTTCCGGCCATTTATTCATCGATGAAGAAGGTTATAAATTAAAGATCATCAATTCGAATCCCCCATCGAGAGATGACGAAGCTGAAAACCTCTTATCGTCGATGTTAGCTGACCCAGGCAAATGGGAAATCCGTTCCATCGCTGATTATTGCTATTCACTTAAGGCACAAGATAATCATGGAAATGAGTACAGTTGTGATTATGTAGATGCTGGTTCAATCTCAAACAGCATCATTTACACGTGTTCCTTGAAATCCAAGCTTATAGTCACATCGGATAAAGACACACTTCAAGAATTTTTTCATGCTTCAGTAGTTTTTAAAAACAAGTACAGTTTTGATACGAACAATCAAGATTATCAAAAAGCCGTATTACCAACTCTTCTTGACGAAAGCGGGCATTGGAAGCATGCATGGAAATTTAACATTGGTGGGATTAGCCTGATCTTGTATAAAGATACCAAAATGCTGCATCTTGATATTCATTCAGAGGAAGCAGAGCTAAACGATGAAATTATCAAAAGAATTGTGGATTCTCTCGACTTCGCAATGGGCTTGTCGCACGACGAATATTTTGTCGTGTTTTTCGACAAAAATGACTCATTTCGTACCTTGATTAATACTGATGTCAGGAAACCAGCTGCGACTTTATTAACCGCCCCTTATCAAAAAAATGGCTCGATGGGTGATGAGGCGACATATAATTCCAAATTGGTCACAGCTTATTACAACCATTTAAACTCTTTTCCTGATTGTATACTACCAAAACTGCATAAACGAGTTATAGATTCAGGATCGGGGTATTATTATCGACATGGTCTCATTCTCGGAATCGTTATCGAAAAGATTTTAAGAACGTATTACCCTAAGCCAACGGAAGTTATTAGTCAGCAAATGTTAATGGATATCAATCAAATCAGTCAGTTAGTCCCGAAATTAAGCGATTCCGGTGTAATAGCCCGGATAAAAACGCTAATTGCTGACTTGAGCAATACCCAAAATTATGTTCCAGCTAAAATGCTAAGGAATTTAGAAGATCAACAGACTATAGGGTCTGGAAGTGTGACAAGCTGGAAGAAGCTTCGAAACTTATATGCACATGGCGATGATCTCAATGATGAGTTATCTAAGGCAGTAGGATTAGTAAGACATAATATCACAATTTACTATGAGCTTATATTCAATATTATAAATTATAGAGGTCGATATACAAGTTATTCAGCTGTAACCGGAAATTCATATAAGTATTATCCTTTGATGGAAAAGCAAGAATCTGAGATCGATTAAGACGTCTTTCTCGGATGATTTTATGGACTTAACCGTTCGTTACAATGGGGCAATTTGAGCATCCATAGAAAATTCCACTTGGAATACTTCTCTCGACAATAAACGTCCGCAATTACAAATGAAACTTGAAAGAGTACTATTTTTACGATTGAAGTTTACTAATGAGAAAGTCACCATTTCAGAATATTATAAGAAGATTATTTGCGGTTTCGGGAAATGAATGTGCCTTTCCAGATTGTAAGCATGTCTTAATTGATGAAGACGGAGACTTTATTGGGCAAGTGTGTCATATCCAAGCAGCGGAAAAGGGTGGTGAAAGGTATAATCCGGATCAATCTGATGAGGACCGAAGATCTTTTGAGAACTTAATGCTTTTATGTTATGCGCATCATATTAAAACTGATGATGTGGCTAAATATCCGGTCGAAACATTAAAAAAAATAAAAAGCGACCATGAAACTACGTTTCAGAACTCGCATTATAGTTTACCGCTTCAGCATGAAGAGAAAATTCTAGAAACTATCTATGATAAGCTAGATAAGATTCACCTTATCACAATAGAATCCCAAGATCTAATAAAAGAAGGAAACGAGATCAACAAAGATTCCAATGAGAAGATTAACCAGCTGATGGCTATTGTAAGCTCATCAACTTTTGCCGTAACTACCAACGATAACAAAATTCACAGTGAGCAGCTAGAGTTCATTAAGAAGTTTAAAAAAGAAGGGAAATATGAAACCGCACTCACTTCACTATTAAAGTTTAAGGAAGAAAATTGGGATAAAATAACCAATGAACTTAAATACAAAGTTCTCGCTAACATAGCGACTATCTTATTTGACTTTGGAAGGAAGTACGATGCAGCTAATTATTTATTAGAATTAAAGACAGTCTCATTCGAATCGAGAGAAAGATTATCTTATTTATGTTTGGCTTATTCAATTCTCGGAGAGGTTGAGGAATTTGAAAAGCTCTTCGCTTCCACACGAATACATGCAGCAGAGGATATCAATTTATGGATAGCATTTATTCAAGCGCGGGGGCAAAATACCTTGCCAGAGGATATTGTTAATGAAATTCCAACAACTTTACTCAAGGTCCCAGAAATTCTTGTTAACCTAGGTGAAGTTTTTATTGATAGAGGTCACATTGAAAAGGGATTTGCTTTCTTAGACGATGCGTATGAAATTATTAATACCGATAAAGAAAAGGTTTACCTTCTTGGCCTGATTGCAGAGAAAAAACTTGTTCATGTCGTGACCGCTGAAAAGATGCTATTTAAAAGCTTTTCAACAGACGAATTCACCTTGATTGAGCGTCTAGCGACCGACTTAATGAAATCGTGGCATAATACCGCCGGAACAGAGAAAGCAACTGGAGCATACCACTTTTTAATGAATGCGGGTATTTGCTTTAAAGCAATAGGACGGGATAAGGATGCTGAAATAGCATTATTTGGGGCTTGGACACTCTCCCATCAATTTATTTGTTTTAAGAATCTGCTATTTTATTATTTCGATACGATACAGTACGACAAAGCTAAGGTACTTTTTGACGCTGAAAGATATATAAAGATTGCTAGCACAGACAAAGTAGAGTTAGCAACATGCAAGGCAAGATTTTTCAGTTTGATTAGAGAACCTCAAAATGCTATCAAGGAATTAACCCGAGTTCTTGAAAGTACAAAAGGGGAGGATCGGTTTCTAGTTTTAGATTTAATAGTACTTACATATTTCGATTGTGAGGATTTTGAACAAGCTCTCTTATACTCAAAGCAATTGATTAATGAATATCCTAGCCGACCCGAAGGATATGTTTCTTTAGGAATATATTATAGTCGCTCGGAAAATCAAGAAGAGGCCAAAAAATTTTTAGATCAGGCATTTGAGATAACTCACCAACTTGACCAACCGTCAATTATTTTATACTTGTTGGGTTGCGAATTCGCTAGTATACAAGAACATTCAAAAGCTGCAATCTGCTTTGAGCAAGTAGTAACCAAGGGAATAGTTAATGGTCCTTTTAAGAAATTGGTTCTTCAATATTTCTATTTAGAAGATTATACTAGAGCGGAGGAATTGGCGAGGGAAGGAAAGAAATCTGTAAATGATGACGCACTATTTAATGAAGTGTTATTTCGCTGCAATGTAGAACTCGAACGGTTGACGAGGCAAAGTTGCTTTTATTCGAATACTTAAAAATAGGCAAGGAAGATTCACTAGACCATTTTAGATTTATTGGTGCCAACTTTCTTGAAAAAAACAGCCATTCAGTAGAAGCATGCGAATTGTTAGTTGATATTTCGGACTTGTCCAAGTTTAGCATGGAGCAACGACTTGGTATTGCAAGCATACTTCTTAAATACGATAAGGTTTCCGAAGGTCTAGAAATTGCTTATCATGCAAGGCTTGATTATTATAATTATGCAAAGTCGCATGAGCAATATTTAAGCTGTGTACTTCAAAAATCTGAAGAGCCAAAGGAGATCATGTTTCCAAGAACAGTAAAGGTCGATACAGGAATATACTTACAAGATCGTACCAACGTCGAAAGCCTTTTCTTTATTACAGATGATGAACGAGTTTCAGGAACCAATATCCTAAGGTCATCTGATAAGCTCGCCGCTCAATTTATAGGGAAGCAGGTCAATGATACTATAGAAATGCAAAACTCGATAGGGCCTGGAAATGTGTTGACCGTTACTTCGATAATCAACAAAAACGTATATGCCTTCCGTGAGAGTCTAAAGCTTCTTGAGACTAGGTTCATGGGAGAATCAAGTATGATATTTGGTTCTGTAGCACCGAGCAATGATGGCAAAGGTGGCCTTCTAGAATTTATCAAAGATCATCTCACTAAAGTTAAGCATCAGAAAGAAGAGCTCTATAGACTGTACGAAAGCGATAGTGCTACTATAGGGATGTTGTCTTCATTTTCACGTACTAACATTATTGAGACTTGGCTTGAAATGATTGGTTCAGAAAAAACCATTATTAAAAGCTATATAAAGGATGAAACGAAAGAGTTAAACTCAGTAATTTCGGAAGGTAGACCAGTGGTTATCGATATAATTTCGTTGCTTACTAATTTTTACCTTTTTCAAGGCTTTCAGGTGCTAGATAGCTTAGATATTAAGTATATAGTAGCCAAGTCTACGGTCGAGGAACTTGTTTCCTATAAAGAGTTTCTTAAGGAACGAGGACCAGTTACTAGTATTGTTCTAGATGGTGAACTTAAAAAATCTAATTTTACCCAGAATGATGTGGACGCCTATGTTAGAGTTATCGATATTATTATAAATTGGTGCAAGAAGAACACGATTATCCATTCCCCGAGTAAAGCTTATAAATTAACTAAAGAACTACAAAGGATAAAAGATATACTGGGTAGATCGTTTTATGATACGCTTATTGTTGCCAAAGAACACAACGCTTTAATGCTGTCGGATGATGAACGTTTAAAGCAAGTTGCATTTGGAGAACATAATGTGCAATCCTTCTCATCATATCAATGCATTGTCTATCTATTGTTGTTAAAAAGGTTACCAGAGGCCAATTTTATAGAATTTGTTAAAATCTTGATTAGGTCGAATTATGGCTATATACCAATCTCAGGTAAAATTCTTTGGGAGCTATCATATGAATCAGACTTTACCAATATTAAAACGCTTCAGCAAGCAACCAGGGGACTCATCATTATGTCGCCTGATTTTTGTGCCCAAGCAATATCGAAATTTAGTAGGTACGTTTTATTAAACGAAGATATAAATCCTGAATCTAATAGTCTTATATCGTTTGTGATCGGAAAAATGGAAGAGCACCCTCAAGTCGAACAAGTACGAGCTGCTTTAATGAAGATAGTCGAGAAAGATTTTAACCTCCTTCCCGGCATGAAGAAACACATGATTAAGTTATTGAGAGTTACATAAAACTTAATTCTGTTTTGCCTGAAATATTTCTTGCATTAGGAGCCAAAACAAATTAGATTTAGATTAAGAAGAAAGCAGATGAGTTGGAGAGACCCCGTCCCTAATGAGTGTGAAATAAAGATGCTATATGAGAAGTTTCCAGATGGATGTGCGCGAGAGGTTGCCACTGCGTTCATCCGGCGATGATTGTGGTTGCGATGACTGCCAGTTAATGCATTCGTATAAAACCTATCATTGCAAATGCTTAAACAATATTTGACAATAAAGTTAAATTAGTTTAGGAGTAAAATGGCACGGAAAGATTGCGACTTACTCCAGTTGCCTTTTCAAATCTTCTTTGCTCGGAAGATAAAGCTTATATTCTTTAGCAAATATCTGGTCATTGCCTAACGGTAATGTAAACTCAACCACAGCCTTATTTTCTTGTTTACATAAAACTATTCCAATTGTATTCTTTTCATCAGGCAGCTTGACCTTCCGATCATAATAATTCACATACATCTGCATTTGCCCAATATCCTGATGCGCAAGCTTGCCAATCTTCAAATCAATTAAGACAAAGCATCTAAGCAGACGATTATAAAATACCAGATCAACATAAAAATGATCACCATCTAAGGTGATGCGTTTCTGTCTTCCTTCGAAAAGGAATCCTTTGCCAAGTTCCATCATAAAATGTTCAAGCTTATCTATGATGGCTGTTTCGAGATCGTTCTCGGTATAACTCGAGCTTTCTTCCAGATTCAGAAATTCAAGCACGTAGGGCGTTTTTAATGTATCGAATGGCTTTTCGATAACCTGTCCTTTTGAAGAAAGGTGTTTTAGCTCCTGTTTATCTTTACTTAATGCCAGGCGCTCATACAATGATGAGTTAAATTGCCTTTGAAGCTCCCTCACAGACCAATTATTCGAGGCACTCTCAATTTCATAAAAATCCCTTTCTTCATCGTTCCCGATTTTTATGAGCTGGATATAATGCGTCCAGCTCAATTTAAACTTCTCAGAAAACGCATTCAGTGATTGCGTATTTATAACTTGTTGGTTATCAGTTTGAAATTTCGCAATCACTGATTGCGAAATTCGATTTGTATATGACAGATAGAATTTCCGAAAGTATTCCAGATTTCGATGTGAGAAACCTTTTCCATATTCCTTAGTTAGATGGCCGCTCAGTTCTTTTAAGACCGATTCTGAATACGCAGCTCTGTCTTTACCGTGTTGTTCCTCTTCCACAATCATTCTCCCAATATGGAAGTAAGTATAGACCATTGTGGTGTTGACGTTTCTTACAACCAGGTTTCTGGCCTCCTTAATTAGTAGACTTACTGAATTAAGGAGTTGTTCATTGTTGTTTTTCATGAGCCGGTTTTTAATAGTCCATCGCTTGTAAATAACTTCTCCTGTAGAGCCTGCATGTTATTACTAGTTTTGCGCTTTGTAATCTTCGCATAGATTTGGGTAGTGCGGATGCTTTTGTGACCGAGCATTTTGCTTACTGTCTCAATAGGGACATCGTTCTCAAGAGTCACCGTAGTCGCGAAAGTGTGACGGGCCGTGTGAGTGGTTAACTCTTTATCTATCCCGCATACGGTGGCAACTTCTTTTAAATATCCATTATAGCGCTGGTTGCTATTTACAGGGAGTAATCTTTTTGTACTGATGCAGTAGGAGTGGTCTTTATACTTTTCGAGAATGGCTAACGGTATAGGAAGCAATGGTACTGCTTCTTCATTGTCTGTTTTAGAGCGGTCCCTGCTAATCCATGTTCTTCCATCTAACCCCATATAAATATCATCCTGATTAAGGTTGTAAACTGTCTCAAAGGCATATCCCGTGAAGCAGCAAAAGATGTATACGTCACGAACTTCAGCCAGTCGCTGAACCCTGATCTCCTTATTATACATTGATATTAATTCATGCATCTCTAGGTAATCGCGATCAGGGTCTTTATAGGGGCACTTAAAGCCGCCAATGGCATTTTGTTTAATCCAACCATGATCTACAACTTTCTTGATCACCTGCTTTAATGTTTTCACATATTTCATCGACGAATTATCCCCGATGTCTTTCATAATTAAAAAATGATAAAACTGGACGGCAAATGAGTATTCAACTTCCTCAATGCTCATGTCATTTTTTTTGAAATTCGATTTTATGAATTGACCTGTATACTGTTGAAGCCTTTCGTACCGCTTAAGAACCACCGGCGAGCCCTTGCCTTTGCTTACTTTTTCTGCAAATTTTTCATTATGGAACTGGCAAGCTTGTAGCAAAGTCTTTTTAACTACCGGAGGAGGCAGGTAAGCTTCCTTGACCATTTTAGGTGTTACCTCAACCAGATTGCTTTTTAGTCTCTCGAAATGCTTTTCAAGTTCAACCTGAGTTTTTCGAATGTAAGCGTTTATTGATTTCGCATCGGAACAAGAGATTTTTGCTTTTCCTGCTTTTTCATCCCAGTCCTCTAACAGAATCTTTTTTCCAGAGGAGAACTCTTCACGGATTCCCTTAATAGTAATTCTTACATAGAGGGGGGCAAATCCATCTTTCGTTTTCTTGGCTTTAAACAACCAAAACAGCACTGACAATTCTTCGTTGATTTTCATGATTTCAAAATTTTAAGTTTTGGAAATCAGTTCTTTAAGCGTATAAATTCATTTAAACCTGGTTGAATTCGGTTACCTAATTTCGGAAGAACCAATAGGTAACCGAATAGGTAACCGATTTGGTTGAATCCACTTGAACTTGCTTGTATTGAAATTTTTGAGAAAAGTGGCTTTAAACGAAAAAAGCCTCTTTTTTCAAAGAGGCTTGTACTTAGAAGATACGTTTTGAAGGTGTTTTGGGCCTTCTTTGTGATCCCGCTGGGATTCGAACCCAGGACCACTACATTAAAAGTGTAATGCTCTACCAGCTGAGCTACGGAATCTTTTAAATCGAACGTTTAATCGTTTCCTTTAAAGTGGTGCAAATATACAGCTATAACCTATTGCCCGCAAGTTTTATTGAGTTATTTCTTAAAATATAAGCTAAGGTATTAGTTGTCAGGATTAAAATAATTTTTACAGCGATCCGATAGTCCAGTTTTTATTAAAATAAACCTGGATTTTGAACTTTTTGAAATGGAAACTCTTTAAATAGCTGCCATCGTTTACCATCGTGTTTCAATAAACTGAAGTGATCAGCCAAAAATGATCGCTTAAACTTTTTATTTTTATATTCATTCCAGATCACCGGAAAAACTCCAGGCGGAATATCCCGGTAGGCAATGGTGATATGCGGATGGAAAGCTGAATGACTCTTTATTTCTTTGGAATCAATTTTGTTTTTTGTATAAACCGCGGATAAATCTTTTTGCAGGGCGCTTAACAATGGATTCTTTACTGCAGCAATATATAGTGTCTGAATATTAAACGAGTCAAAATTTAACAGATCAATTTTAAACGGTTCATGCTCGAAACATACTGGCTTTAAAAGTTTAATCAATCGTTCTTCAATATCTTCTTTAATTGATAAGGGTTTGTATAAAGTGATATGAACAGGTGGTTTCAATGCTGCATAAACTTTGTACTGATCAGAAAGTTCTTTCCTGATTTCATCTATCTCTTCCGCCAAATCTTGCGGCGGAATAATCGCTGTCAGATATAAACTCATTTCTCAGTTTTGCTGCTTAGTTGATGCTTTTCCTAATTCTAACCCGCTTTTGGATCTTATGTTGAGGCGAAATATTACAGATCTCATCTCGCATAATTCCGGGGCTTAAATATAAAAAGTCTGGTGCTCATTTTATATGAATTTAGCTAATTTTCTTAGCAGGGATTTCCTATTTTTGTTAAGATGAAGGAGAAGCGGCATATAGTACATATTGATTTGGATTCTTTCTTTGTTTCTGTAGAACGATTGAAAGATAAATCACTGGAGGGCAAACCTGTACTTATAGGCGGAAGCTCTCAAAGAGGTGTGGTCGCATCATGTAGTTACGAAGCCAGAAAGTTTGGTGTGCATTCTGCAATGCCCATGAAAAAGGCCCTGCAGCTTTGTCCTCATGCCATTGTAATTGGCGGCAATTATTCGTCTTATAGCAAAGCATCTGCAATGGTTACCCAGATTATAAACGAACGTGTGCCTCTTTTTGAGAAAACTTCGATTGACGAGTTTTACATCGACCTTACGGGAATGGACAAGTTTTTTGGCTGTTACCAACTCGCATCAGAATTGCGCCAGTCGGTAATCAAAGAAACCGGCTTGCCTATTTCCTTCGGACTTTCGGCGAATAAGACTGTTTCCAAGATCGCCACAGGGCAAGCCAAGCCTAACGGACAAATTTATGTGGAACATGGTAAAGAGAAGGAATTCCTCGCTCCCTTATCGGTTTCGAAAATTCCTATGGTAGGAGAGAAGGCCTGCGAGCTGCTCTACAGTATCGGCATTCACAAAATTTCGGATCTGCAGGTTCAAAATGTACAAAACATTGAGCGGCATTTTGGAAAAATGGGCATGGTGATGTGGAATAAAGCTAACGGTATCGACAATTCTCCGGTAAGCCCATATCATCAGCGTAAATCCATTTCAAGTGAAAATACCTTCCCGGCCGATGTGTCAGACCTTTCTGTTTTGCAGCAATTATTGATATCGATGCTCGAACAGCTTACGTTCAAGCTGCGTATGGAAAACAAGCTTGCTTCCTGCCTTGCGGTAAAGATAAGATACTCAAATTTCGAAACCTTTAGCCAGCAAATTACTGTTCCTGCAACTCATTCTGATATTCTCCTTATCCCTGAATTGAAGAACTTACTCTATCAGGCTTACGATCCTTCGAGACCAGTGAGGCTCATCGGACTAAGACTAAGTCAGCTTTCAGAAGGTTCATATCAGCCGGGATTATTTGATAACCACGAGCGCAACGAAAAGCTGTACGAAGCCTTAGATAAATTAAATAATCGCTTTGGTACAAAGACCGTTTCCAGGGCAGCCACCTTCGGTATTTCCTCGAGAGAGTTTAATCCGTTTATAAGAGACTAAAAGGAATTTCACCGTTGATAATTCAAATTTCAATCGTAGTTTTGATCCATGCAAACTAATAAAGCTGTTTTTTTAGACAGAGACGGAGTTTTAAATAAAGAATTGGGTGATTATGTATGTAAACTTGAAGATTTTCATGTGCTTGAACATAATTTCACAGCTTTAAGAGAATTGCAGGACAAAGGTTACCTACTGATTGTAATTACCAACCAGGGAGGTGTGGCAAAAGGCTGGTATAGCGAAGCTACTCTGAGCAAGATGCATCAGCATTTAATAAATACCTACAAAGAAAACGGTATTCATATTACTGAAATATATTACTGCAGACACCATCCCCTGTACAATGGTGCTTGCCTGTGCAGAAAACCAGGCTCCATGATGCTGGAAAAAGCTATTGCGAGATTTAATGTTGATAAAGAGAAATCGTATTTTATCGGCGACCGTGAGCGGGATGTAATCGCCGGACAGGCAGCGGGCGTTACCGGGATTTTAATAGATTCCGATCAGCCAATTTCTGAAGTATTGCATTTAATAAACTCTTAGATAAAAACACTCTTATACAGATCAGCGCTTTACTATACCTAATTATAAAACTTTTAATATCTTTTTGGGTAATTATTGTAAATGGATTGAATGGCAATCTTTTTCTTGCAAACCTGATCTGATTAAAAGATATTGAACAAACCCTATGGCGATTATTATTATCATTTTTTTGATTTTGTTGAACGGGGTTTTTTCAATGAGCGAAATTGCACTGATCTCTTCAAGAAAATTTAAATTAGAAAGTGCTTCTAAAAAAGGCAATAAAAATGCCAGAAAGGCTCTTGAACTGGCCGCTAAACCCAACACTTTCCTGTCAACGGTACAAATAGGGATGACCCTGATCGGAATACTGCTTGGAGTATATAGCGGAGATAAGTTAACGGATGATCTTCAACGGGCATTAGACAGTGTCCCGTTTCTAAATAATTATTCAGAAACTCTGGCGGTTGTTTTGGTAGTTATTATAATTACTTATTTTTCTATTGTCTTTGGTGAGTTGCTTCCGAAAAGAATCGGATTGAAGTTCCCTGAAAAAATTTCTGCACTTGTGGCCATTCCGATGCATTTCTTATCGAAAGCTACAAAGCCGTTCATCTGGTTATTATCAACAACCAATGATTTATTTCTGAAGATGTTTGGAATCAGCGGAAACCACCATGGAATTATTACGGAAGAAGAAATCAAGGCTATTATTGCTGAAAGCACCACTGTGGGTGAGATTTTAGAGATTGAGCAGGAAATTGTAAAAAGGGTGTTTGCTTTGGGTGATAGAAAAGCCGGAGAGCTTATGACACATCGCTCTGATCTGACCTGGATAAATATCGATGATGATTTAGTCGAAATAAGAAGGAAAATAGATAATGATCCCCATTCTGTTTATCCGGTTAGCGACAATTCTCCCGATAAGCTGGTGGGCCTGGTTTCGGTCAGTAAAATTTTTCGGAAAAGTAGTGAGCCCTCAACATTCAGTTTAACTGAATTAATTGAGAAACCCGTTTATATTCAGGAGAATATGGCGGCTTACAGGGCTCTTGAAAAATTCAAAGAACATCGCACGCATTTGATTATTGTGGTGGACGAATACGGTTCTGTGGAGGGTGTCCTTTCAATAACAGATTTTGTGGATGCTTTAATGGGATCTGCTTTTCAACAGCTGCATGAGGAGTTAAATATTGTCAAAAGAGATGAACATTCGTGGCTGGCCGAAGGGCAATGTCCATATTACGAGTTTGTTAATTATTTTCAACTGGCAGATCTTGAGGTTCCTGACGGTTTTACCACCTTAGCAGGATTGATACTTAGCAGATTAAATAATTTCCCCGTTATAGGTGAACGCGTTCATTGGAAAGGATTTCAATTTGAAATTGTTGACATGGATGAAATGCGGATAGATAAAGTGATAATTTCTAAAATTTAGAAAAGTATTAACTTAAAAAAAGTCATCCGGTTTACCGGATGACTTTTTTTAAGTTACTCTTTCAATCCTGCAACTGCAGTCTCTACACATTAACTTCTTCCAGTTTATCCTTATTTAAGAACACAAACTTATTGTCGAACACATCAAGCATTATCTTACTTTCCTTATCAATTTTGCCGGAAAGAATTTCCTTAGAAAGCTCATTCAGAATGCGTTTTTGAATAACCCTTTTCAAAGGCCTTGCACCAAATTGCGGGTCGTATCCTAACTGGGCCAGCCAGTCGAGAGCTTCCGACGAAGCTTCTATTTCAATTCCCATCTCAGCAAGTGTTTGTTTAACCTGGTTAAATTGCAGCGTTGCTATATCCCTTATTTCATTTCTGTTCAAAGGAGTGAACATGATCAATTCATCAATCCGGTTTAAAAACTCCGGACGGATAGTTTGCTTAAGCAGCTCAAAAAGTTCATTTTTGGTTTTGGCCACGACTTCATCATGATTAATGTCTGTCAGTTCCCTGAAATTCTCCTGTATAAGATGCGATCCTATATTTGAGGTCATAATAATGATGGTATTTTTAAAATTTACCACACGGCCCTTATTGTCCGTTAAACGGCCATCATCCAAAACCTGTAAAAGAATGTTGAATACATCGGGGTGAGCTTTCTCAATTTCATCCAGAAGGATGACACTATAGGGCTTTCTTCTTACCGCTTCAGTTAATTGCCCGCCTTCATCATAGCCCACATATCCCGGAGGCGCTCCGATTAGTCGTGAAACCGCATGCCGTTCCTGATATTCACTCATATCAATCCGCACCATAGAATGTTCATCATTGAAAAGAAACTCTGCCAGGGCTTTTGCAAGCTCGGTTTTACCCACACCGGTTGTTCCAAGAAAAATGAAAGATCCGATGGGCTTTCGTTTATCCTGCAAACCTGCACGCGACCGGCGGATAGCATCGGAAATTGCTTCGATGGCCTCTTCCTGACCAGCAACGCGCTTGTGAAGCTCTGCCTCTAAATGCAGAAGCTTTTCACGCTCACTCTGAATCATTTTGGTTACCGGAATGCCGGTCCAGCGCGAAACTACACCAGCGATATCATCAGCGGTTACCTCTTCCTTCAGCATCCGGCTGCCAGATTGTTTTAATTCAAGCTCTTTTTTCAGGGTTTCAAGCTTATCCTGAGATTCTTTGATTTTCCCATACCTGATTTCAGCAACGCGACCATAATCTCCCGCCCGTTCCGCCTGCTCAGCTTCCAACTTATAATCCTCGATCTGTTTAACCTCATTATTTATCGCATCTACCAGGTCTTTTTCGCCCTGCCAGCTTGCTTTTAACGAATCCCGCTCAGCAGACAGGTTGGCTATTTCCTCGCTTAACTCGGCAACTTTTTTCTGATCGCTTTCACGTTTAATCGCTTCACGCTCAATTTCAAGCTGCATGATTTTTCGCTCAATTTCGTCAACCGCTTCCGGTACAGAATCCATTTCCAGGCGAAGCTTCGATGCCGCTTCATCCATTAAGTCGATCGCTTTGTCAGGCAGGAATCTGTCGGAAATGTATCGCTGTGATAATTCTACAGCCGCAATAATGGCCTCATCTTTTATCCTTACTTTATGATGCGTTTCATAGCGTTCTTTCAAGCCCCGCAGAATAGAAATAGCATCCGGAGTATCGGGCTCATCAACCATTACCTTTTGAAAACGACGTTCAAGAGCTTTATCCTTTTCCAGATATTTCTGATACTCATTCAGGGTAGTAGCACCGATAGAGCGTAATTCTCCACGTGCGAGAGCTGGTTTTAAAATGTTGGCAGCATCCATAGCGCCTTCACCACCACCTGCGCCCACAAGGGTGTGTATTTCGTCAATAAAGAGAATAATTTCCCCATCGCTTTGGGTAACCTCCTTTATTACAGCTTTCAAACGTTCCTCAAACTCTCCTTTATACTTGGCGCCTGCAATCAGCGCACCCATATCCAGAGAATAAACGGTTTTAGACTTTAAACTTTCGGGAACATCGCCTTTAATAATTCTAAAGGCAATACCTTCAGCGATAGCTGTTTTACCTACACCAGGCTCGCCAATTAAAATCGGATTATTTTTGGTTCTTCGTGATAAGATCTGGATCACTCTTCTGATCTCTTCATCACGCCCGATCACAGGGTCAAGCTTCCCCGATTCTGCGTATTCGTTAAGGTTGCGGGCATACTTATTTAAAGCGTTATATGTTGCTTCCGCATTCTGGTCGGTTACACGACTGTCTCCGCGTAGTTCTGTGATCGCTTTTTTAAGGTCCTTTTCAGTAACACCAGCATCTTTTAACATATTGCTGGTTTTATCGCTGGAACTTAAGATGCCAAGCAAAATATGCTCAACCGATACAAAGTCGTCCTTAAATTCTTTTAAATAACTTTGCGCCTTTTGAAGGGCAGAATTAGTTGATGACGACAGATAGATTTCGCTGCCGCTAACCTTCGGATAACTTTGTATTTCTGCATCCAAAACCGTGTTTAACCGGTTCAGATTTACATTTAACTTTTTCAGTAGATAGTTGATTACATTTTCATCAACCATAAGCAGGGCCTTTAGCAGGTGCGCATTCTCAATGGCCTGCTGCTGATTACCTCCTGCAATTTCAGAAGCTTTTTGAACAGCCTCCTGTGCTTTGATTGTAAAATTGTTGAAGTTCATAGTGCTTAAGTACAATCAAAACAATTGCCATATGGATTTTGATTCAGAATAGTGGAATTTTTGTCCAGTAAATTTTTTCTGAAATGACTAAAAGTCTGATAAATAATAAATTATACTGAAAAGTTGACCATGTTTTGGGAAACATACCGTCGTCTTGTAGATGCTGAAGTCTCGCTTTTATTTCAAGCCCGGCCTTGCAATTGCCCAGATCCGGGCTTTCCATGCAATCCAGGTTTTTAGAGTTTGCTGTTAATGATTTGTTTAAAAAAGAAGCAATAAGTAACCTGCAACAGAGCCTCCTAAAACAACAAATGCACTATTTATTTTTCTAAATCCAAACGTCAGGATGATGCTTGCTAATGCAATGAGGATTGTCCGCCAGTCGGTAATTGTGTCTTTGCCCATAAAGTAACATACAGAAAAGATTATCGCTACAGAAGCAACATTAACAGCATCAAGAAATATTGAGAACGGTTTTGAATCCCGCATTTTTTTCACCAGCGGATTGAGCAAAGCCACAAACACAAACGAAGGTAGAAAGATGCCAAAAGTGGAAATTACAGCACCCGACAAACCATTAATTTGATAACCGATAAAAGTTACTGAAGAAAATACTGGACCTGGTGTAAATTGCCCTACTGCAATTGCATCAATTAATTGTTGCCTGGTTAAAATGCCCGTTGAAACAAGTTCAGAGTCCAGAAATGCGAAAAGCACATAACCGCTTCCATAAAGTATTGCGCCAATTTTCAGGAAGATCAAAAATAAATTCAGGTTGGTAGCTGTAAAGAGTGTTGTGCCTGAAACTTGTAATAGTGTAAAAGGAAAAAATGTGTTTGCACTTTCTGTTTTGTTGTTTCTGATAGAGGCCAAAAGCAAGGCAATTATACCCGCTCCAAACATTAAATAAATTTCATTGAAATTGAGCAACGACAAGATCAGCACAGCAAGTCCTATTATCCCCAGCTGGACCGATTTTAATGACTTTTTAGCTAGTGGATATACTGCTGCAAGAATTACTGCAATGATCGCAGGTTTTATACCATAAATAAATGGCTGTACCTCGGGCAATTGCCCGTACTGTTTGTATAGCCAGGCAAAAATTCCTGTTATGAAAACTGCCGGTAAAATGAAACAAAGTCCTGCGACTATTAAACCTTTATAACCTGCCCGCTCTTGTCCGATATGGATTGCCATTTCAGTGCTGTTCGGTCCGGGAATTAAATTGGTTGCGCCAATAAGGTCAAGAAAATGCTGTTCAGTCATCCATTTTCTTTTGTCCACAACTTCTTCCTTCATCATCGCAATGTGTGCTGCAGGGCCACCGAAAGCTGTTACTCCTAATTTGAAGAACAATTTTGCAATTTCTTTTATTTGGGAGTTTTTATTCAACTGTATACATTGAAATCAAAAATTTAGTCCGCATGAATTTTCCCTTTTGAAAATTTTAACCATTAGATCCCTGTGAGCTTGCTAAAGTTCAGTCAAAAACAATTTCCTCCGGCCCTGATATTTTTTCAATATGACACGCACATTTTCCACCCGAAACAACGAATTGAGCTGTTTTTTTCTGATTTGTTTTAGGATTTACAGCACTTACATCTATGGTATCTCCATCAGGTAGCAGTGTTTTTGTATCCATATCTGTTGCTACGCTGTACGAACCCTTAAAATAAGAAGCGTCGGTAGGGTAGGAGGCTGTAGATTTTCCGGTTCGTTTTATAATTGCGCTGAAATTATTTACAATAACGGCTTGCCCCGCAGCATCTTTAAACTTTATTGATACCGATCGGAATTCTTGCGTGCAGACCAGGGAGGGGCAGTCTTCCGTAACTAATACTTTATCATTACAGGATAAAAGAAATATACAGCAGGTTAATAATAAGAAGGTTTTCATAGCATCTTTTTCAGTATAAACGTAAATACTAAGTGTAATGCGACAAAGGGAAGACTTTGTAATATATTAGAATATGAAGAGGGGGCTTTAGTCCCCCTCTTCTAGTTAAACTACTTTCCTTAAAACTTCTGTCTGATGATTTACTAATTTCTTTAATGGTCCGCTGGCCATCATCTTCATCATCATATTAAGCTCTGCGGAAATTGTTAAGATAGCTTCAGTGGTATTATTACCCAAATCTGCAACCACCCACCTCATATCCACATTAAAAGGAACTTCATCGGCCGGAACAATGATTATAGCCTGATTTTCAATTCTGTTAGAAATTTTCAAAGCCAGTTTAGCCATGTTCTGCACAGAAAAACTGGCTTCGTCTGCGGTCGACGACCAGTTGGAAATATTGTCCGGCATTAATTTCTGATGATTGTTAAAATCAGCCAGAAACTTATACACTTCATTTACCGGTTTATTAATCTCTACTTTACTTTCAAATATTGACATATTGACTATTTAACTGTGTTTTCAATAGCGTTGGCCCATTCTGCGGGATTGTCGCGCCATTTACGTAACAGTGAAAGGTCATCTTTGTTGATAAAACGATGTTCTGAAGCGTATTCTATCAATGCATTGTAATTGGAAAGCGTCGAAAACCGGCATTTTGTATTCTTGAAATTTTCAGTGGCCTCATCTAAGCCATAGCTGAAAATTGCCACAAGACCCGCTACATCACAACCTGCCTGGCGCAATGCATCAACTGCCTGTAAACTGCTTTTTCCTGTTGAAATTAAATCTTCAACTACTATTACACGCTGATTGTCAAATATTTCACCTTCAATTAAGCTCCCGGTACCATGTTCTTTCGGCTTTGAGCGAACATAGGCAAAAGGTAAACCAAGCTCCTGGGCAACGAGAACGCCTTGTGGAATACCTGCCGTAGCTACACCGGCGATTAAACCTACGGAGCCAAATTCTTCCTGGATAAGTGCAACTAAATTTTGTCTGATATAAGTTCTGATGGTTGGATGAGAGAGAGTTATGCGATTATCACAATAAATTGGCGATTTTATTCCCGATGCCCAGGTAAAAGGGTTGTTTGGTTGTAATTTAATTGCTTTTATTTGTAATAAAAACTCAGCGACTTTCTGTTCAATCTCACTCTTGTTGATCATGACACAAATGTATAGAATTTATATTAACGATACTGCTCTAATCATAGCAGATTTTTTACCCGGAGGACTAGGAAATTATCAACAAATTGAACCCCAGGAATTTGATTTTTCAAATTTTTATAAGCTTGCAAAAGCTGGTCCTTCTACTGTGAATGTTATCCTAACTAAGGATCCCAAGGAGTTTTTTCAAAGTATAAGAAAACCTTTTTTCTTTATTAAAGCTGCAGGCGGTGTGGTTAGAAATGATGAAAATCAGTTTCTTTTTATCTTTCGGAACGGGAAATGGGATTTGCCAAAAGGGAAATTGGATAAAGGGGAAAAAACAAAAATAGCTGCAGTAAGAGAAGTAGAAGAAGAGTGTGGAATTAAAGTTTCAGAACTCACAGACCGTCTTTGTAAAACATGGCATGTTTATGAAGAAAGGGGCCAGATTATATTTAAAAAAACAGTTTGGTTTAATATGAAAGCCGATAAACAGGATCTCATCCCTCAGCTGGAAGAAGGTATTACAGAAGCACGCTGGCTTGCCTCCGGCGACTTCGAATACATCAAACAAAATACCTATCCGCTAATACGGGATGTGATAAGTTTGCTTGAAGTTTAAGTATACGGGCCCAATAAGGGTTTGAGATAAATTTTTATTGCGTTTTACCCGGCGAATTGGTAATGAACTTTGGTACGGATACTTAATTGTCGCGTTTTGAGGTTTTTAGTTTTTAAATTTTGATTTTTTACTTTTTTTATCACTTATAAAAATTCCAAAGCTTCTTTTGGTACAAATTTACTTACATCGCCTTTGTGCTTCAATATATCCCTGACAATGGTCGAGCTTATCGCAGAATACCCGGGGTTACTTAAAATAAAAATACTTTCGATTGAAGGTTCAAGCGCATGATTCATTTGCGCTATAGCTTTTTCATATTCAAAATCCGAAACTGTCCGGATACCACGTAACATATATTGAGCGCCGATTTTTTTACAGAAATCTACGGTAAGGCCCTGGTAAGAGGTTACCTCAATTTTTGGTTCAGCTTTGAAAACCGCCTGAAGGATTTTAATTCTTATGTCTGTATCAAGTTTGGAGCGCTTTGAACTATTATCCCCGACTCCAACAATTACTTTGTCAAATAATGAAACAGAACGTTTGAGAATGTCTACATGTGCAATAGTTACAGGATCAAATGATCCGGGGAAAAGTGCGATTTTCATATTTTAAAGGTAAAAGGTTAAAGCTAAAATGCAAAAGGCCATATCTTGCAAAGCTTATTTGTTCTCAAAAAAGCTAAATGAAGAGTATCCATATTTTCTTTGTTCTGTAAAGTTTGGATGGTTGTCGAGTTTTTTTGTGCTGGGATGTTCAATAATCAAAATGCCATCAGGGTTTAAAAGCTTTCGTTCGAAAACCAACTCAGCAATCAGCGGGATTTGCGGTATATCGTATGGCGGATCGGCAAAGATGAGATCGAACGTTTCTGTTTCTTCCTTTAAAAATTTAAATACGTCTGCCTTAAAAGGTCTGATTTCATCTGCCTTATATTGCCTGGAAATCGCTTTTAAATAATTTATACACCCAGTATTATTATCAACAGACGTGATTTCTGCGGCATCTCTGGAGGCAAACTCCATGGAGATATTTCCCGTTCCGCTGAAGAGGTCCAATATCTTTAATCCTTCAAAATCAATCCGGTTGTAAAGGATATTAAAAAGAGCTTCTTTGGCCATATCTGTTGTGGGCCTTACCGGAAGATTTGCTGGAGGAAAAAAACGTAAACCTTTAAGTTTTCCGCCAATTATTCGCATAGCAATAAACCTAATAATGACAAATGGCGGTGCTTTGAACTTTGATCAAAAACATTGGAAAATTTAATTATCTCTGTACAATCTGCAAAGCGAACATCGCCGAAATACTTTGCTACCCGGCTGTGACTTTCGTCTCCATGTTCTATATTTCCGGCCAGGATGACAGACGTGTTTTTATTATTTATTGATAACTGTTCCATAATCATCAATAAATAATAATTAAAGTCATCAGTGTTTTTTATCTGATATAAATTGTAAAGTATAAGTTTTTCATCAGAAATAAGGCAGGCTTCAAAAAAATCAACCCCGAATTGAAGAAGGAGTTTATTAGGGTTGGTATCGCCCATTTTCAATCCCATTTCAACTAATGGTTCTATCTGACTAAACAGGCGTACACCCGATAGGGTATTAATTATCGGAGTTGTTGTTTGTACGTTTAGCGCTTTGATACATTTTATAGTATCAGAGTTTATCGAAGAAATAAATGTTTTCGACTTTCCGTTTGCCTGCATGAGCTTTTCATATTCCGGCATATTGTCAAAGGTGAAATATTTTGTGGGTATGAGGGTAAAATTGGGGGTATGAACGGATGCCTTTACCGCGGTAAAGGTTAATTGAAAATCCTCATTATCTCTGGACAGATCATTTAAACTATTCTCAATAGAGTCTGATATCGGCGAGTCATGAAGTACAACCAGACTATTATCTCTCGCGTCAATTATTGCATAAGAAATGCGCCTGGGAGTAATTTTAATCAGAAGCTGCATGTCTCCCTGGGAAGTATCAAACTTCTCGTCTTTTAAATGTACTATGCCGAAATCGTTCATTACAACAAAACTAATTTTTTTGAACGGAATTGCGCAATTTTACATCGCATGAAAATTAGTAGCTTACTAAAAGAGCAATTTCCGGTTAGTCCCACGGAGCAGCAGCTTTTAGTTTTTGAGGAATTGGATAAGTTTATCCAGAGTGAGTATGGTGATGATTGCTTTGTATTGAAAGGTTATGCCGGTACCGGTAAAACAACTATTGTAGCTTCGCTTGTTAAAACTTTGCCCAAATTAAGTTTAAAAACTGTTTTACTAGCCCCAACAGGAAGAGCTGCTAAGGTAATAAGCAATTATTCAGGTAAAAAGGCCTTTACTATTCATAAGAGGATTTACCGGAAAAAATCTGCCATGAGCCTTGATCTTAGCTTTATCATATCTGAGAACCTAGCGGAGAATACCATTTTTATCGTTGATGAAGCATCGATGATTTCTAATGAAGCAGCAGATTTTAGTGGTAAAAGTCTGCTCGAAGATCTGTTAATGTATGTTTATAGTGGAAAAAACTGTAAACTTATGCTGGTTGGAGACACGGCGCAGCTTCCGCCGGTAGGTTCCGATTACAGTCCGGCATTAGATAATAAACTGCTTCAGGAAGTGTTTACGAGAACAATTTTTAGTTATGAGCTGACGGATGTTGTCAGGCAACAAAAAGAATCTGGCATTTTGTTCAATGCAACGCATATCCGGGAACTGATCCGGAGTAAAAAGGAAGAATTTCCTCAGCTGAAAGTAAAGGGCTTTTCAGATATATATAACATGAGTGGTGAAAAACTTCCAGAGGGGCTTCAGTATGCTTACGATAAGTACGGTATGGAGAATACGCTCGTGGTTTGCCGGTCGAACAAGAATGCCAATAATTACAATCTGCAAATACGGAACAGGATTTTATACAGGGAAGAAGAACTGAGCGGGGGAGACTTTTTAATGGTGGTACGTAATAATTATTACTGGCTGGCCGCCGATGAGCAAAGTAACGCTTTTATCGCCAATGGAGATATTGCGAAGATTCGAAAGATGAAAAATATCACCGAACTTTATGGATTTCGTTTTGCGGATGTAGTTTTAGAATTTTTGGATTATCCTGATGATGAACCATTAACGTGTAAGGTTATGCTGGATACCTTGTATTCAGAAACTCCAAGCCTTTCGAATATAGACAACAGGAGGTTGTATGAAGCTGTTCTTGAAGATTACAAGCACATCGCCAATAAAAGAATGCGTATGGAAGAACTTAAGAAGAATCCTTATTTTAATGCTTTGCAGGTTAAGTTTGCTTATGCTGTAACCTGTCATAAAGCACAGGGTGGCCAGTGGGACGCAGTTTTTGTCGACCAGGGTTACCTCACAGATGAGATGTTGAATACTGATTTCCTAAGATGGATGTATACGGCCGTAACACGGTCGGTTAAAGAGCTTTTTCTTGTAAATTTCAGTTCGAAATTTTTTAGTTAAAGTATACTGTAAAGGTGCTGCCATGATTTGGAATGCTTTCCAAAGTTATGTTCCCTCCCATAGCAATGATTTGAGCTTTAGTTATATATAATCCAATTCCCTTATTGCCTTTTACATTATGGAAGGTTTTATAGATTCCAAACACCTCTTCCCCATGTTTTTTTAAGTCGATTCCTAAACCATTATCTTTTACTTCGAGCAAAAGTTTGTTGTCTTTTAGCATGGTTCTAACAGATATTTCGGGAACTCTGTCAGGATGGCGGTATTTCAATGCGTTAGACAAAAGATTTTGCATAATGCTTTCGAGGTAGCTTTTGGGATAATAGATTTCAGGGGCTGCCGAGAAATCATAATGTAATTTGGCGCTTGATCTTTTAATATCCGCGGTTAGATTTTTTTCGACCACATTATAAACGTGCATAAAGTTTAATTTCTCCTGAATGCCAAAAGGCTCATGCTTGTTTCTAAGGACATCAATCAAATCATCGAGTTTAATGATAAGGTTATCAGCAACAGATTTAATGGTTTTGATAAGGCTGCTTCTTTCCGCATGATCTTTAGAGTCTTCGTGAATCTGGAGCAAAGAGATCATATTCAGTGCAGGAGAACGTAAATCATGTGAAGCAACATAGGCAAATCGCTCTAATTCTGTGTTTTGACCGAGCAAATCCTTGCTTAAATTTTGAAGTTCGCCTTTTTGATCCTCAAGCTGTTTGTTTTTTTTCTGAATTTGTTTAAAGAGCCTTCCGATCTTGTCACGGCTTTGAATAACATTAATCAACACGGATACTACTATTATTAATAATATCCAGTTACTGATGACGGTAAATATTTGAATTCTCCGGGTTAATTTTTCTATGTCTTTATTGCTGGTATCCAGGTTCTCTTTCTCGGTGCCTGTAATATTCTTTACAACCTCACGGGTATGAGTTTCAGTGTTCTTTACAATGGTTAAATCTTCTTCTTTTCGTTCTTGACTCTGTGACCCGTTACTAATCCGTTTAACTATCTTATTGATTTGTACCCGTTTTAAATTGATTAACTCATTAAGACGGCCTAGATTCCGTTGTTGTGATAAGTTCCCATTTAATAATGAATACAACTTAATATAGTTGTCATCTAGACTTTTCTCTGTTGTTGAATAAATAGCAAGTGAGTTCGAATCTAAGGTCATCAAATACCTGCGGTAGTGAATTTCGGAAACTTCAAGATTATCAAGAAACTGACTGGCCGTTTCAATAATCTCATATGTTTTCATAGATGCTTCATGATTCTTTTCGTTTTTAGTGGTCTGAAAAAGAAAGAATATGGTATTAATTACTATCAGAAGGATAGTAGTACCGATAAGATAAAAGATGCTATGAGCATTTTTCATTAAAACTTGCTGAATCCCCTCTTAAAATTTGTCCTGAATAAAATCAACGATATTAATACATCTTCACAGGTATTATATCCCGTAAAACCAACATTTGAAAAATAAATCTTTGATTATTTATACCCCTTAACCAGGATGAAAAATTTCATATCCTAAAACTAAACAAATTAAATTATATCTGCACATATTATCAATACCCGGAAGCGGGTATATAGTAAAAAGAACTGAATTAAAATAAAAAACCCTTATAAAATGAATTATAAGGGTTGAATTTGCTTGGTGTGGACCCGGAGAGATTCGAACTCTCGTCCAAACATGGAACAAATTATGCTTTCTACATGCTTATCTGCCATTTAATTGTCGGGAAGGGGAAGGCTGGCCGATTGCCTGTACCGTCTTCCTTATGTGCTTTATCTCGTTCGGTTTTCGCACCCTTAACCAAACCAGTTCTGTTGATCGATGCCCCGTATGCTGATATAACAGAACAGAATACCAGCGGGACAAAAGCTATGCTAATTCTAAATTAGGCAGCTAAGGCGTAGTTATTTTCGCCAATTATTGTTTTGAGAGTTCAGATTTGAGCGCTATACTCACAACGCGCTGCATGCTTACATACCTGCCGCCATCCTGTCAATTCCGGTCGGGCCCGTATTTTAAAGTAAAAAGTAAAAAGTAAAAAAAAAATAAAAAGTAAAAAAATAAAATTCTCGGTTACTCGCCTTTAATCGCTAAATGTTGGCCTTTAAGCTTCTACCTTTAACCTCTCGCCTGTTTTACGGCCGGGGTATTCCAGTAACGCTTTTTCCAGGCAAATCATTGCGTTTGCTAAATCTTTCTTGTTCAAAACATATGCCAATCTTATTTGGTCTTTCCCGGCGCCGGGAGTGCTGTAAAAACCTGCCGCCGGAGCCATCATTACTGTCTGATTGTCATACGAAAATTCTTCCAGCATCCACTGACAGAATTTCTCTGAATCATCTACCGGAAAGCGGGCTACAACATAAAAAGCTCCCCCGGGATTGGGGCAAAAAACGCCTTCCATTTTATTTAAAGCCGCTACAAGCATATTCCGTCTTTCAACATATTCTTTATTCACCCTTTCAAAGTAAGATGCCGGTGTGTCTACCGCTGCCTCAGCAGCTATTTGAGAAACCATTCCGGGACTTAGCCTGGCCTGGGCAAACTTTAAAGCTGTTTGGATTACTTTTTTATTTTTAGTGATAAAACACCCTAAGCGTGCACCACATGCGCTGTATCTTTTAGAAACACTGTCGAAAATAAGTACGTTATCATCAATACCCTCAAGGTGCATTGGCGAATAGAACTTATTATCATCATAACAAAACTCACGGTACGCCTCATCTGCGAAAAGATACAAATCATACTTTAAGCAGAGCTTTTTTAACTCTACCAGTTCTTCATATGAATACAAATAACCCGTCGGGTTATTGGGATTGCAAATAAATATTGCTTTTGTTTTATCAGTTATCTGCTTTTCAAATTCGCTGATGGCAGGTAATGCAAATCCGGTTTCAATAGTCGACAGAACCGGCTTTATAGTTACATTACTCATCCATGCAAATGCATTGTAATTTGCATAAAATGGTTCCGGAATAATAATTTCATCGCCATCGTCCATGCAGGTTTGCATCGCTATTACAATTGCTTCAGAGGCCCCGGTGGTAACAAATATATCTTCAATATGTATATTGTATCCCGCATGGTTGTAATATTCAACTAATTTCTCACGGTATGATAAATTACCCTCAGACTGTGTATAGGCCCAAACCTTAAAGTCAATGTTTTTGATGGCATTAATCATGACTTCAGGTGTTTCAATATCGGGCTGTCCGATATTTAAATGATATACCTTTCTGCCAAGCTTTTTAGCCTTGTCGGCATATGGTGTTAATTTACGAATAGGAGAAGCAGGCATCTGCTTTCCCTTGTTAGAGATTTGTGGCATGGGTTACAAAAATAAAAAAACCTCTCTGTTAGCAGAGAGGTTTTTCAAAATCTTATTGATTATTAATTATCTGCTGCTGGTTGAAACGACTTCGCCTTTAATATATAGATATTTAACCGGCGTTTTGGCGTTTGATTTAACCGTTATTACTTTGTTAAATGATCCTACAGCTGCGGCATTAAAAGTTGCTGTAATAACTCCTGCTTCGCCTTTTTTTACTGGTGTACTGGAGTATTTTGGTACTGTACAGCCACAAGATGCTTCAACATTTGAAATTATGATAGGTGAATCTCCTACATTGGTAAACTTAAATTCATAAGTTACAGGCTTACCCTGAGTTATCTTGCCAAAATCATGCGTTTCTTCTTCAAACTTAAATTCCGCTTCAACGCCTGCCTTCATAGCGGTTATTGCAACAAAACTCAAGATAACTGCGCAAAATGTAAATAGCTTTTTCATTTTTTCTGTTTTTTAATTAGACTGAATCATTACGCCAGGGTTTAATTTCAATTTAATAATAGATGTAAAACGGCGGTTTTATTCAAGTGTTGTACAAAGATATATTTATTTTTAATATTCAATACTGATTTCATTATTCTACGCATTAATAAAGATAGGGTTTCATAACATGTATATTTTATTAATTTTGGAACTGGAGTAAGATATGCCTGTCCCAAGATGAAAGTAACTAATCAATTCGATGTTTCTGAGCTAAGCTTTGAAGATTTCAAACATATTGTACTGAATGATTACCGTATTTGCTATGAAAGCCGTCAGACGAGTTTGCTTGGCCGGAGAGAGGTACTTACCGGTAAAGCAAAATTTGGGATTTTTGGCGACGGCAAGGAAGTCGCCCAGGTGGCGATGGCTAAAGCCTTTAAAAAGGGCGACTGGCGGTCTGGCTATTACAGGGATCAGACGTTTATGTTTGCTACGGGGATGGGCACCATCACTGAGTTCTTTTCTCAGTTATATGCAAATACGGAAGTGACAGAAGAACCATTTTCTGGTGGACGCCAAATGAATGCCCATTTTTCGACCCGCATTTTGAATGAAGATGGCTCCTGGAAAAATCAAACGGAAATGAAAATGACTTCCGCAGATATTTCAACTACAGGAGGGCAAATGGCCCGGCTAGTCGGGCTTGCTCAGGCCTCCAAACTTTACAGACAAAATCCTGAACTGGATGTCTTGAAGAATTTTTCTGTTGAGGGAAATGAAGTCGCTTTCGGGACAATTGGGAATGGTTCTACTTCGGAAGGCGTTTTTTTTGAAGCGGTAAATGCTGCGGGTGTACTTCAGGTTCCGCTGGCTATTTCTATATGGGATGATAGTTACGCTATTTCCGTTCCCCAAAAATACCAGACTACAAAACAGGATATTTCTGAAGTTTTACGAGGCTTTCAGCGCGATGATAAAGGCGAGGGCTTTGAGATCTTTAAAGTAAAGGGATGGGATTATCCCGGTTTATGCGAAACGTATGAAAAAGCCATACAAATTTGCAGGGAGAAGCATATTCCCGTAATGATTCATGTCTGGGAAATGACTCAGCCACAAGGTCATTCTTCCTCAGGCTCTCACGAACGATATAAATCTCAGGAGCGCCTGAGCTGGGAAGCTGAATACGATTGCCTTTTAAGAATGAGGAATTGGGTGCTGGAATCTGCTGTTGCTACAGAAGAGGAATTGGCTGAAATAGAAAACGAAGCAAAAAAGTACGTAAAGGAATGCCAAAAGACAGCATGGGATGCTTTTCATAATGTTTTAATACGGGAAGCCCGGGAAGCCGCTGAATTACTAAGCTCTTTTAACCGCGACGACTTTGACAGGCTGGCAGCTCCGCTAAGAACAAATAAAGAGGTTATAAGAACCGATGTTTTCATGGCGATACGGAAAGCTGTAAGGTACCTGGCGAATGATAATTCTGAAGCTAAGCAGAATCTTTTGAACTGGTACCATAAACATCTAGACTTAAACCGTGAGCGTTATAATTCAAAGCTATTTACTCAATCCCTCGAATCGCCGTTTAACGTGCCTGTTATAAAGGCAGAATATGATGATGATGCAAAATTAATTGACGGCAGGGAAATTTTAAACGCTTGTTTTGATGAGAATTTTTGCCGGGATGCCAGAATTCTTGCATTCGGGGAAGATGTTGGAAGTATAGGTGATGTAAATCAGGGCTTTGCGGGTTTGCAGGCCAAGCATGGGAAAATCAGAGTTGCTGATACCGGTATAAGAGAGAGTACCATTATCGGCCAGGGCATCGGAATGGCTTTACGCGGACTCAGGCCGATTGCCGAAATTCAATATTTGGATTATGTGCTATATGCGCTCTATGTAATAAGTGATGATCTGGCATGCTTAAGTTACCGGACTAAAGGAGGCCAGAAATCTCCGCTGATTATCAGAACACGCGGTCACCGGCTTGAGGGAATATGGCATTCAGGGTCTCCTATGTCCATGATACTGGGCGCTATGCGGGGAATCCATATCTGTGTTCCCCGAAATATGACACAGGCTGCCGGTCTGTACAATACCTTATTAAGGGGTGATGAACCTGCTATAGTTATAGAAAATTTAAATGGCTACCGCCTTAAAGAGAGACTGCCTTCTAACCCGGGTGATTTTACAGTTCCGCTTGGCAGCGCCGAGGTTGTGAAAGAGGGAAGTGATATAACAGTTGTATCCTATGGATCTACGTTACGTGTAGTTCAGGATGCCGTGGAAGAACTTGAAAGATTAGGAATTTCGATCGAGATTGTCGACCCTCAGACTCTTCATCCCTTTGATTTAAATGAAGTTTGTGTAAAGTCTTTAAGTAAAACCAACAAATTAATAGTGGCTGACGAAGATGTGCCGGGAGGCGCTTCGGCATTTATCTTACAGCAGATTGTAGAAAAACAGAAAGGCTATTATTATTTGGACAGCGCTCCAGGAACTATCACGGCTAAAGAACACAGGCCACCATATGGTACCGATGGTGATTATTTTACTAAGCCTTCTGTTGATGATATTGTTGAAGCGGTTTATGGTATGATGAGCGAGGCCAATCCTGCAAAGTTTCCAGCCTGGTTTTAAAAAAAGAAAGTTTGCAGGATCAAACACCGTCTGGCAGAAATGTTAATACAATTTTATTTGTACTTTACAGCATTGCTATGTTTTGGGTTAGAGAAATTGTCTTAAAAATTCATGGTTTAGATCACGATTATTAATCTGATAATATGTGACATAATGGACAGTTTTAACGAGTTTGATCAGGTTTTTGACTGGGTAATTATTTCAGGAACTTTTTTGATCCTGTTATTTTCCCTGCATTTATTTTTTTCCAGACAAAAATATAGGTTTTTAAACCGTTTAATTGCTGTTGTTTTATTCGCCCGCGTCGGGCAGAATGTGTTATATGTGTTAATAAAAAGTGGGGACTTAGTTAACCTGCCGTTCCTTCTCCATTTTTTTAATCCTTTTTCATATGCGGCTCCTGCATGTCTTTTTTTATATGTAAACTGTATTGTTAAAAAGAAAAGTGAAATTAATAAAATAGAATGGCTGCATTTTATTCCGGCTTTGTTAGCTGTTATAGAAGCTTTACCCTGGTACTTTTCCTCAGTAAGTTGGGGTTCAGTTACAATGCAAATGGTTGAAGATCCTGCAAATTTATTAAAAATGACTACAGGTTATTTTCCTTATTATTATCATCTGTTTTTCAGGCCTGTATTATTTATCATATATCTTTTATTTACATGGTATATCCTGTTACAATCAAAAATATTAGTCAGTAAAAAAGAAGGCGATAAGTCGATTGGGATTTGGCTATTGTCTTTAATGATAATAATTAGCCTTGTTCAAATTGTCAGGATTATCCCTGTTTTTATTAATCGCCCGGAACTCTTTGTTGGAGTTCAGATAAATGCTCAATGGTATACATCTGTTAATGCAGTGATTTTCTTATTTATTGTGCTTTACATATTATACCGGCCAGATCTTCTTTATAAATATATATTAGTGTCTGATAAGTTTGAAGTTAAAGCCGTTAATTCAGCTGCCATAATTCAAACTGAAGAGAATTCTAATAAAATTATATCATCAGAATTAGGCGATGTGTATTTGATCGCACTCGAAGAGTTTATGAAGGGAGAAAAACCTTTTCTGAACCACGATTTTCAAATAATGAATCTTGCACAAGCGTTAAAAATACCCATACATCACTGCTCTTTTGTTATCAATACTTTAATCGGAAATAATTTTCGTGATTGGGTGAATTCTTATCGTATAAAGTATTTTATTGATCAGTTTCCGGTAAAAGCTAATCAAATGACCATTGAGGCTATCGCTAATGATTCCGGCTTTAAAAGCAGCACCACTTTTTATCGGGCCTTTAAAAAAGAGACCGGAAAAATGCCTAAGAGCTATTTTAAAGTATAATCATCCCCCCTCGAAAAGTTGTTGTACTAAATGTCTATTTCCATAGAAATTCATTTCTGTCACCATTCAATTTTGGGATAAAGATTTCATAAATGCCGGGCGAATTAGTTTCTTAATTCTTTGCTTTGTGGTATATTATTAAAGCATTGAACGCCTCAAAATGCTGGCTGTCCATCGCGCACTCTAACATATATTATTGTATTAATAAAAGAGGATAAATTTATACTGGTTTAGAGAAGAAAGTCTCAGCAAGGTAAGAGGTGTTTAATTACGATCTTTCAGCTGAATTTACTGAGAAACTGAAACAGGAAAATGTTTCAGCGATTTGTTCAAACCTGACACGTGTTTAATGTAAAGGTTGAATGTGTGATCTATTGGAGAGCTAAACACAATGAGAAATAAGTGCAAAACGATATTCCCCTACCTCTATCATGTATTTGAAAGGTTGATTTCTTGATCAACCTCCCCAAAACCTGTACAAATGCTGATGTGAGCTCCTGTTCATATCAGCATTCTACTTAAAAAAGGTCATTGTAAGCCTGGTTTCTTAAGTAATGGTCCGCAATCACTAATGCAGCCATTGCCTCAACTATAGCGACAGCTCTTGGTACAACACATGGATCATGACGTCCTTTCCCTTTTATTTCAGCGGTATTTCCTTCTTTATCTACCGTCTGCTGACTACTCATGATGGTTGCTACAGGTTTGAATGCAACTCTGAACATGATATCCATCCCGTTTGAAATACCACCTTGTATGCCACCAGAATAATTAGTTAATGTGGAGACTGGTTTGTTTTCTGATGCTGGAATAAACAAATCATTATGCTCAGACCCTTTCATTTCTGATCCGGCAAAACCCGATCCATAATCAAAGCCGTGTACTGCATTTATACTTAGCATCGCTTTACCTAAATCCGCATGAAGCTTATCAAATACCGGTTCGCCCAAACCTACAGGACAGCCTTTTATGATGCAGGAAACTTTTCCACCCACCGTATCACCGTCTTTCCTGACCTGATCAATAAAATCAATCATTTCATTCGCGGTAGCAGGATCAGCACAGCGCACAATATTGCTTTCCCTGATTTCAACCAGTTCCTGAATGTTATCAATTTTAATGTTTGGAGCGTCAATAGTTCCTGCAGAAGACACATGGGCGAAAATCTCAATTCCCTTTTTTTGCAGAAATAATTTTGCGATAGCACCGGCAGCTACTCTTGCTGCGGTTTCACGGGCAGAGGACCTGCCGCCACCACGGTAATCGCGGATGCCATACTTTGATTGATAGGTAAAATCGGCATGAGAAGGACGGAAAATATCTTTATTATGATCGTAATCCTTCGAACGGTGGTCCTCATTTGGAATAAGTAAGGCGATGGGTGTACCAGTTGTTTTTCCTTCAAAAACACCTGAAAGGATTTGAGCGGTATCGCTTTCTTTTCTTTGAGTTGTGATTTTCGATTGACCTGGTTTTCTTTTATCAAGTTCGCTTTGAATGAATTCGATATCAACGTCAATATTAGAAGGACAGCCGTCAATAATTACTCCGATAGCTTCACCGTGTGATTCGCCAAAAGTTGTTATGCTGAACAATTGTCCAAATGAGTTACCTGCCATTTTATTAGATGTGAGATATGAGATCTTAATTTTGAGACAGGACGCTCAATTTAAGATCTCCTTGTTTTACTTATTAAAGAGATTAAAGATGTACGATACGTTCTCATATCTCACATCTTAAATCTCATATCTATTCTACCGCGAACCCCGCCTTCTTCAAGTCTTCCCAGAATAAGGGATAAGATTTGCCGACTACCTGAGGTTCTTCAATTTCCAATTGATTGATTTTTAATGCAAGAGGAGCAAACGCCATTGCCATGCGATGATCTTCGTAAGTGCTAATGCTGGCTCTCTCAGGGAAATGAAGATTTGAACAATCTAAATGATAGTGTTCATTTTCCTCGGTCAAACGAACTCCAATTTTAGAAAGTTCATTTTGTAGCGCAGCTATGCGGTCTGTTTCTTTAATTTTTAAAGTCTCCAGTCCTGTAAAGGTAGCATTATGACCTAATGCGGCGCTGCAAACTATAACAGTCTGGGCTAAATCCGGACAGTCCTTAAGATCGAAAAAATCACCATCAATAGCATTGTCGGTTTTCGTTAATATTATGCCTTCTTCGGTATATTCTGTAGAAATACCAAAACTTTCCATAATAGTGCTTATGCGGCTGTCTCCCTGTAAACTATTTTGTTTTAAGTATGGAAGCGTTATGCTGCTTTCTGCTGATAAGGCAGCTATAGAATACCAGTAAGATGCTGCACTCCAGTCTGGTTCAATTGTAATTTCAGAATTCTGAAAATTTTGAGGGGCAATAGAAATAACTGAATTCTCCCATTGATGTTCGATTCCTGCTTCTTTAAGCATTGACAAAGTCATTTCCACATAAGGCCTTGATGTTAATTCTCCCTCAATTGTTAGCTCTAATCCTTTAGCAAGGGAAGGAGCAACCAGAAGCAAAGCAGTGATAAATTGTGAACTTATATTTCCTTTGATCTTTATCTTATTAGTGACTTGCTGAAACTCATTGTTGAATCGTAAAGGAGGATAGCCGTCTTGCTCTATATACTCAATTTCAGCACCCAGATTACGCAATGCATCTACCAAAATTCCAATAGGACGTTGCTTCATCCGCTCCGTTCCGGTAAGAATTACCTCGGCACCTGTTACGGCAAAGTATGCTGTCAGAAAACGCATAGCTGTCCCGGCAGGACCCACATTAACTTCAGCGCTGTTATCAGAATCCGGTCCATTACTTGCGGCAACAGCAAGATTTTGACTTTTTAATTTTGAATCAAGCTTGTCAATGATTCCGGAAAGTGTTACAGTATCATCAGCAGAAGAAAGGTTTTTTACACTTACCTTTCCCCGGCTTAATGCGTTTAATATCAGAGCCCGGTTACTTTCACTTTTTGAGCCAGTTAACTGAGTGGTACAAAAAGTGCTTTTGCCGGGTTTGGAAAGAATCAAATGATCCATTTATTTTTGTTCTAAAGCTTCTGTAGCATTCATAATTTCAGTTTGCTTGCGGATAGATTCAGCGTGAATCAATTCAAGCATTTTGGTTGTGAACGTCTCATCCAGTTTCAATGCTTTAGCAAAGCTGGCACGTTTAGTGATCACTTCATCCCAACGGTTAAGCTGTAAAATAGTGATATTGTTATCTCTTTTGTACTCACCAATTTTATCAACGATTGCCATTCTTTCAGACATTTTTTGAATGATCTGATCGTCTAGCTTATCGATTTGCTTACGTAATTCGGCCAATTTATCTAAAACAGCAGGATTTTTAGGCTCTGGCTGGCGGATAGTTAAATGATCGATCATTTCAGATAAAGCCGCAGGAGTTAACTGCTGTTTTGCATCTGTCCATGCTACTGAAGGATCTATATGTGATTCGATCATTAATCCATCCATTTCTAAGTCTAATGCTTTTTGAGAAATGTAAGGAATAAGATCGCGGTTACCGCAAATATGACTTGGATCGCAAATGATAGGCAATTCCGGACAAAGGGTTTTTAATTGAATAGTAAGTTCCCACATTGGCTCATTACGGAATGCTGATTTTTCGAAAGAAGAGAATCCGCGGGAAATAGCAGCCAGTTTAGTGATACCAGCCTGGTTAATACGTTCAAGTGCACCGATCCATAATTGCAAATCAGGATTAACCGGGTTTTTTACCATTACCGGGATGTCAACGCCTTTTAGCGCATCAGCAATTTCCTGGATTGTAAATGGATTCACTGTCGAACGCGCACCTACCCATAGAATGTCTACACCGGCTTTTAAGGCTTCTTCCACATGCTTAGCATTGGCTACTTCTACCGTAATAGGTAAACCTGTTTCTTTTTTAGCACGATTTAACCATTCTAAACCGATGCTTCCGATACCTTCAAACTCTCCCGGACGGGTACGAGGTTTCCAGATACCAGCTCTTAAAACAGAGATTTTTCCGGTTTTGGCTAATAAATGAGCAGTTGCCAACAATTGATCTTCTGTTTCTGCACTGCAAGGACCTCCGATTACAAGAGGCTGGTGGGTTGTTGTTAGCCAGTTGCTTAGTGGCTCTATGTTGAGGTTCAGTTTCATACTTTTGATAAATTAAAAATTCAAAATTTAAAAGTCAAAATTTCCACGTATAGTAAATCGACTTATTGTATATATTATTTGTAATGCTATTTGTTCTGTTTGTTTAATTTTTTTGGCTTTTTGTACGGCTATGCTTTTTTGATTTTTTACTTTTCACTTTTGAATTAAACGGAGTCATTTTTCTTATACTCACCCATTATCGCAAAATTTACTGTATAGCGCAGTGCTTTGCGGATAGCTTCCTGATACTCTTTATGAGATGAAAATTCCAGATCGATATAAAAGTTATACTGATTGCGTTTTCCCAAAACCGGCATGGATTGCACCTTACTCATATTGATATTATGCTCTGCAAAGATATTGAGCACCTTAACCAGGGAGCCTACTTCGTCAGTTACCTGGAAAGATATGGATGCCTTGTTGGCATCGTCAATAACAATATCTTTATTATCTGTTAGAATCAGGAAACGGGTATAATTCTTTTTATTCGTTTCTATCCGCCGTTCCATAATCTCCAGACCATAAACCTGCGAAGCTAATTTATTGGCAATAGCAGCTGTATCTCTTAATTGCTCATCCTGGATTCGTTTGGCACATGCCGCTGTATCAGAACTTTCAACCACATTTAAATGCGGATATTCATTAAAGAAATCATCGCACTGGCGAATGGCAATCGGATGAGACTCCACATTCTTTATATCTTCGAATCTTACTCCCGGAAGAGCAAGCAAATTTAGCTGGATATGTAAGTAAGCCTCGCCTATTATCGTAAAATGATAATCGCGTAAGAGAGTATAGTTAGGAAGCAAGCTTCCGGCAATAGAATTTTCTATAGCCATCACCGCATAATCAGCTTCCTTGTTTTTCAAAGCCTCGCAGGTTTGTTTGAAGCTATTGCACTCAACCGTGTCAATATCTTCACCGAAAAACTTTATTGCAGCTTCTTCGTGAAACGATGCTTTAATGCCCTGAATTGCTACCCTTTTCTTCTCCATGATTAAAAAAAAAGTCCCGGCTGTTGGGCCGGGACTCTGTATATAGTTCTTTTTGTTTCAAAACATATCAGTCCCGGCTCTTACTGGTAATAGTAAAAGTATCCGAAATAATATGTGTTGATGTGTTGCATTTTCTAATTTGATGTGCAAATGTAACACTTTAAATTAATTCAAACAAAAAAATGAAAAATTAAAAAACAATTTTGAGTAAGGTGCGAAGGGGGCATCCGTCACCCTGAACCTGTCGAATGGTGGAGCTTTTCAAATTAGAGCATCAGTAAGAATTAGTTTGAAAAAGGAGTCCAGGTTTGGTAGGTTCTGTAGTCCCATGCCTTGCTCATACTGCACGAGGCCTTATTCACCAGGCAGGTATCAGCGACGCCCGGGTTTAGATATGACCTTTTTGGTTCTTCGTAGGTCTTTAGCTATCTTTCTTTTGCAGCGTTTTTTTCTAGCTCCCCGCTTTCCTCACCTTATAATATCTATAGCTAAATACCACCATAATACCCGCCACAATAAACATCCATAGATTTGCTATTGCGATAATAAAAGTTAAGAAATAATTCCAGCCATTAAAAAAGGCATTGTTCATACTTTTTGCGAAAGGTAAGCGATAGTCGGAAAGCTTATTGTTGGCCACAACTTCGCTTCTAATTAATGCATTCTGGAAAAAGCTAAGCTGAATGGTACTGTAATTCACATCGGCGTCGATTTTTTTATTCTGAATCTGTTGCTCAATCAGCTGATCTGTCTGGTCAGCAAGGGTAATAGTTTCATCTGTTTTATGGTTTTTTCCAGCCTCATTTTTTAAGAGCTGCCGGCGGTTCTGTTTCTTCATCTCTGCGGATAAATAGTCCAGGCTCTTATCTTCAATGTGTAGCTGGCTGTTTTGAATATAAGCTGCAGTGGCAGAAACTTCTTCAATAAACTGGTCCAGTTTTGCCGTTGGTACTCGCACCAGCATATTCGCCCTGATGATATAGGAGCTTATTACCTGTACAGAATCATCAGAAATTTCCAGCCGTTTGCTATTCTCGTCAATGGATTCTATATGCCGATTGATGATGACTCCGTTCATGCTTCGGGCTGTGTTTGCTATACGTTTAGCACTGTCAAATACATTGTTTACTTTAAAGTCTATACTAGCTGTTTTGATCAGCATTACAGCGTCGCCTGTTAAACCACTCGCAGATACAGTGTCCGCGGCGGTGTTCAACAATTCTTTTTCAGAATGATTGCTATTGCATGAATAGATTAATGCAAGGGGGATTAAAAAAACAGCATATTTTAAGGTTTTCATAAGTATGGTTGGTTTATATCTTTAATACAAGAATACTACAAATGTAACCTTCGGTATTACTCCTTCCAGCTCACCTCAATTTAATTGAGTTACTCTCTGATAAGGTGCTGGGAAATATCCATAGAACTTAGGCTTTGACCATAAACCTGATGGTACGGAAAGCCCGCAGCGTTTTGAAAAGCCCCTGAGCCTGGGCTTAAAAAGCGAGGACTTGCAGATACAGCAGGGCCGCTTTTGCCACAGAGGCAAAAGGTGCTTTTCAATTCAATTTATTACTATGTAAAAAATTCTCCGCGGTTGAAATAATAAAAGAATCTACAAAATCCTAATTAAGGTTTGTCGCACCGGGAGACATTATCCTGATGATAATTTTACAAAACTTGTCGCAGATCCCCCCCCTTTTTGTCATTAATACCCATAGTAAATAAACTTTTGTTCCTTACTTTTATGTAACCAAAAAACACGAAGTCAAGAAAAATATTCCGCAATATTAAATCTCTATTGTTGAAAACATTCAGGGTTTATGAAAGAAACTGAAAATACAAATTTGGCAGTGGAATCGGTTATCCCTAAACGGAAAACTTCAATATGGCAGGAACTTAAAAACGCCATAAGGGGTACCGAAGCTGATTATACCCAAATTTCCATGAAAAAGGCCATTTTCTTGTTGGCTGTGCCTATGATTTTGGAACTGGTAATGGAATCGACGTTTGCCGTAGTCGATATTTACTTTGTCTCCAAGCTGGGTGCTTCGGCTGTAGCAACTGTCGGGCTTACCGAAACCTATCTGTTTCTTTTGTACTCCATTGCCATGGGGCTAGCAACGGCAGTTACGGCCATCATCGCCCGTAGAATTGGCGAAAAAAAGAGAGAAGAGGCCGGCACTTCAGCCATTCAGTCCATCTTTCTTGCAATACTGGCTTCTGTACCTTTTTCAGTCGCCGGAATTTTCTTTGCAAAAGAACTGCTTACAATGATGGGTGCCGACCAATGGTCTATAGAACATGGTTACCATTATACGCAATGGATGCTTGGTGGAAATATGGTCATCATGCTCTTGTTTGTAATTAATGCCATTTTTCGCGGAGCTGGAGATGCCGCAATTGCCATGCGCATCCTTTGGATTTCCAACGGAATTAACATCGTTTTATGCCCTGTGCTTATCAATGGTTGGGGGCCAATTCCGGCTTTAGGAATAGGAGGAGCTGCCATTGCCACTAATATTGGTCGAGGGACAGGCGTATTAACCCAACTTTGGATCCTTTTTAAAGGCGGAAAACACATTCAGGCAAAATCTAAACAGCTTTATTTGCATACAAAGAGTATGCTCAACATCCTTCGCACCTCGTTGGGTGGTATCGGACAAATGATTGTGGCAATGACTTCATGGATTTTTTTGATGCGTATACTGGCCGAAATAGGCAGTGAAGCAGTGGCGGGCGCTACCATCGCCATTCGGATTATGATGTTTACCATGATGCCCGCGTGGGGGCTATCAAATGCAGCGGCAACCCTGGTCGGACAAAATCTGGGTGCCGGAAATCCAGATCGTGCTGAGTCTGCGGTGTGGAAAACTGGTGCCTGCAATATGATTTTCTTAGTTGGGGTGTCCATAGTGTATTTTTTCTGGAATGATTCACTGATGCGCATTTTTACAAACGATCCTAAGGTTATAGCCATTGGTGCCGAATGGCTTCGCATCCTTTCCTTTTCCTATTTTGTATATGGGTGGTGGATGGTATCAACATCAGCGTTCAACGGAGCCGGTGATACTAAAACTCCAACTAAAATAAACCTGGTATTTTTCTGGCTCATACAAATACCATTATCGTATTACCTGGCAATTACTCTTGGCTGGCAGCAATCAGGGGTGTTCTGGGGCGTGTTTATTTCCGAAACATCGGTGGGGCTGTTTACCCTGTGGCTGTTTAACCGGGGGAGCTGGAAAACGGTAAAGGTGTAATTCGTGTGCTTATGTTTTTTACCTTAAATAACATTTTCTCCAGCGTCTTATGCCAAGATTCCATAATGTATCTTTGCTTAAAAAACAGGGCTAATTGCGTTATTTCTTTCATATCGGATACAACGGTGCAAATTATTGCGGCTGGCAAAAGCACGCAAGTGTAGTAACCGTTCAGCAAGTCATTGAAACTGCACTCTCCCAGATAGTTAAATTTCCGGTTAAGATTAACGGATGCGGCCGGACAGATGCCGGGGTACACGCCAGCCAGTTCTTTTTTCATACAGATTTTAAAGAAGAATGGAATTTTGATCTAAAGTTTCGTCTCAATAAAATTTTACCGCCTGATATAGCCGTGTTCGACATCGTTACCATGGAAGGCCTGCCACATGCCCGATTCGACGCCATTCAGCGCCAATATGACTACCTTATTCATACCTATAAAGATCCTTTTTTAAATGGGTTTAGTTCCTTGTATCTAGACAAGCATCTGGATATGGATAAAATGAATCTGGCTGCCCGGATACTCCCACTATACTCCGATTATGCTGCTTTTTGCAAATCTCCCGCTAAAAATGAGCATACTATTTGTCATGTTTCTTCAGCAACGTTTTATGCTAATTCAAGCGGTGACCGGTTTCGTTTTCAAATTTCCTCTAATCGGTTTTTAGGCAGGATGATCCGCATACTTATGGGAAAGCTTTTGAAAATAGGCAGCGGAAACTTGAGTGTGGATGAATTTGAGAATTATCTTATTACAAAAAGGACTCCATTAAGGCTTGAGCCCGCCCATCCTCAGGGATTATATTTATCAAAGGTTACCTATCCTTATCTCGATTTAAAACCAAAGCCGGATTTTCTGATTAAGTGGTAAGCGTTACCTCAAAAAATTTCAACGACACTTTTTCGCAACAGATTTGATACAGCATTATTTCTTTTTCTTATTCTACCTTTAAATGTGTTGCATATGTCTTCTGTAACCAGCATCAGGGCGGTTAATCGCCTCTAAACAATAGTCTTTTATGAATATATTCCGGTTCTTACTATCTGTAATCATACTTGCTGCTTTTGCCTGCAGCAGCACAAAGCAATTAAGTGGGTATAAAGCTATTTTCGATGGAAAAACCCTGAATGGATGGGAAGGCGATCCAAAATACTGGCGGGTAGAAAACGGGGTGCTTATTGGCGAAATAACACCAGAGACCATACTCAAACAGAATACATTTCTGATTTATACTAAAGCACAGCCAGCAGATTTCGAACTTAAAACAGATTACAAGATTTCAGCTAAAGGAAATAGCGGTGTGAACTACCGGAGTGTTCGTATCGATAGTATACCTTTCGCATTAAAGGGCTACCAGGCTGATCTGGATGGAAAGGACAAATATAACCTGGGATATCCAAGGCATACGGGTCAGAATTATGAAGAAAGGGGCAGGCAATTCCTGGCTGTTCGCGGGCAAAAAACAGTTATTGAAACTGGAAAAGCGCCGGTAGTTGTCGATTCAACCGGAAGTAGATCGGAATTGCTGAAAGCGATAAATTATGATGGTTGGAATACCTTGCATATTGTGGTGAAGGGAAATTCGATCAAACATTATATTAATGATGTGCTGATGTCTGAAGTTACGGACAATGATTTGTCTAACAGAAAGATGCAAGGACTAATAGGCGTGCAGGTGCACGTCGGCCCGCCCATGAAAATTGAATACAGGAACTTTTTATTGAAAGAAATAAAATAGCTCTTTCAGCTGGTAATTGTCTTTATTCCTGTTGAAAATCTTTAATTGAACTATTCTGAAAAGGCAGAAATAAAGGTTGGAAAAATAAAAACAAGTTGATGTTTTATACCTTATTATATGTCTATACATCAATTAATTTACCATGAAAAAGAAAGATACCGGGACAGAACCTAAATTCAAGACCAAATCATCTCCGGAAACAGATCCGGCCTTACTTGAACTTTTTAAAGATGGCATAATGGACATTTACTGGGCAGAGAACCATTTGGTGAAAAATCTCCCTAAAATGATTGAAGCTGCCACTTCAGAAAAACTTAAAAGTACTATTACTGATCATTTACAGCAGACAAACAACCATGTTGATCGCTTAAAACAGGTATTTGACTTATTGGGAGAGCAGCCCACAGCCAAAAAATGCGATGCGATGGAAGGACTTACCAAGGAAGGTGAGGGGATTATTGAAAGTACGGAAGCAGGAACAGCAACCCGCGACGTAGGCATTATACTCGCCTCTCAAAAAGTAGAGCATTACGAAATTGCCACCTATGGAGGATTGACCCAACTGGCCAAGACACTGGGTTTGGACGCGGTGGCTGATTTGCTTTATCAAAACCTTAAAGAAGAAAAAACAGCCGATGAGTTATTGACAGATGTTGCCGAAAACGACATTAATTACCTGGCAGCAGAAGAAGCTTAAAAACAGCATATAGTATGGCAACAAAGAAAAAAGCTGATAAGCCCCACGAAGTAGTCAGCAATGAAAAAAACAGTCAGTTGGAGCAGTTCAAAGAGGATGCTTCGGGAAGTAAAATGACAACGAATACCGGTACTAAGATTAATGATGATCAGAATTCATTAAAAGCAGGAGACCGGGGCCCATCCTTACTGGAAGATTTTATCCTTCGTGAAAAGATTACACATTTTGATCACGAACGTATTCCCGAACGCGTAGTACACGCACGGGGTTCAGGGGCGCATGGTGTTTTTAAGCTTTATAAATCACAAGCGGGCTTGACCAAAGCTCTTTTTTTAAATGATACTGAGACCGAAACGCCGGTATTCGTAAGGTTTTCTACTGTTGCCGGATCACGGGGATCCACAGATCTGGCAAGAGATGTACGGGGTTTTGCGGTAAGATTTTATACTCAGGAAGGCAACTTTGACCTGGTAGGTAATAACATTCCTGTATTTTTTATACAAGATGCAATTAAATTTCCCGATCTGGTACATGCTGTAAAGCCGGAACCCGACAATGAAATACCGCAGGCGGCATCGGCACATGATACCTTTTGGGATTTTATTTCTCTGATGCCCGAATCAGCCCATATGGTTATGTGGGCAATGAGCGACCGTGCTATACCCCGGAGTTTAAGAATGATGGAAGGCTTCGGCGTACACACCTTCCGGTTTGTAAATGCAGAAGGGGTATCCAGTTTTGTAAAATTTCATTGGAAACCCTTACTTGGCGTTCATTCTGTTGCATGGGATGAAGCGCAGAACATTTCTGGTAAAGATCCTGATTTTCACCGGAGGGACCTCTGGGATGCTATTGAAAGCGGCGCATTTCCTGAATGGGAGCTGGGTGTGCAAATAGTTCCTGAAGAAGATGAATTTAAATTTGAATTTGATTTGCTTGATGCAACCAAAATCATCCCCGAAGAGCTGGTACCTGTGCAGCGTATTGGTAAAATGACATTGAATCGCAATCCGGATAATTTCTTTGCTGAAACGGAACAGGTGGCCTTTCACCTTGGTCATATTGTGCCGGGAATTGATTTTACAAACGATCCCTTACTACAGGGCAGGCTCTTTTCGTATACGGATACTCAGCTTATCCGTCTGGGTGGCCCGAACTTTCAGGAGATTCCCATCAATCGCCCTATTGTACCTGTGCATAATAATCAGCGCGATGGTCATATGAGGCAAACGATCAACCGCGGAAAAATAAGCTATAGTCCGAATTCTTTGGGGGAAAACTCTCCCGAGCAGGCTAAAGCAGCTGAGGGGGGATATGTCAGTTATAACGAACGCATTGATTCCCGTAAGATCAGAGTGCGAAGTAAAAGCTTTTTAGATCATTTCAGTCAGGCAAGGTTGTTTTTTAACAGTCAGTCTGATCCTGAAAAGAATCATATTACCGATGCCTTAAGTTTTGAGTTGGGCAAAGTGAAAACTGTAGCCATTCGTGAGCGAATGCTTGGGATTCTATCTTTAATTGATAAAGGGCTTGCGGTATCGGTAGCCTATGCCTTAGGATTGCATGTGCCCGATCCGGAATCACCGGTAAATAAAAGCATCCCGGCAGATGCCAACCCTGCAGATTATGAATCTGTACAGGTAGAGAGTTCTTTAAAAAAATCTGCTGCTTTAAGTATGGCCAATACTTTAAAAGATAGTATACAGACCCGAAAAGTAGCTTTTCTGGCAGCTGAAGGTGTGGATGAGAAATCATTGCTTGCTGTAAGAAATGCTATTGAAGCTGAAGGAGGTATTGTAAATGTTATCGCACCCAGACTTGGTTTTATTTTATCTCAGAATAACGAGCAGATAAAGGTTGATGAAAGCTTCCTTACAGCAGCCTCTGTTTTGTTCGACGCTGTATATGTACCCGGAGGTACCAATAGCGTAGCTTCTATTGAAGGCGAGGCTAATGCCATTCATTTTTTAAATGAAGCATTCAAGCATTGCAAACCTATCGCCGCTGATTCTGGTGCAATGCAGGTACTGGAAGCTACTTATTTCAGTAAAAAGATAGAACTTGATGAGGGCGTTATTATAGGTGATAATGCCGGAGATGTATCATCCCAATTTATAAAGGCGATTAAACAGCATCGTTTTTGGGAGAGAGAGAAGCCGCGACAAATCCCGGCTTAAGAATAATAATTTTAATAAGAAAGAGGCTGTATCATAAAGTGATTCAGCCTCTTTTTGTTGATAGTAATTTAATGTTTTCAGGCCCTGGATTTAACCCAGCGGAATAAACGTTAATAATCTCATACTGATTTTATAAAGGCCAACTTAAGAGTCAGCATCTTTCTTATTGCTCCAATATGGCAATAGCATCTTCATTACCCTGCTGTGCTGCCAGGTCAAATACTGAAAGACCTCTAGTGTCAAGTATCGTTTTATCGGCACCATAATCTAATAGCTGCCTTACAATATCGTTCCTCCCGAACATTGCGGCGAACATCAAAGCAGTTCCACCATTTCCATGCTGCTGGTTAAGGTTAGCGCCATTCTCAATAAGTAATTTGGCAATCTCAGGATAGCCTTTAAAACATACTCCCATTAAAGCGGTATTGCCTCCTAAATCAGCCGCATTCACATCAGCTCCGGCTTCAATCAATACTCTGGCTGCTTCAGGCTGGTTATTATAGCAAGCAATAATAAGCGGAGAATATCCTTTTTCGTCTTTTGTGTTTACATCGGCCCGTTGCTTAATTAATTCTTCAATAACAGGGATATTTCCTTTACGGGCTGCATGTATGAGTACTTCGTTCAAATCAATGTTTTCCATGATTAAATTATTGGGGTGATCGGTATATTATTTTTAGGATGATTATTTTTTTAGAAATGATTTATGAGACAATGTTTTTTGCTCGCTTATTTAGAAATTTGATTAAACTCAAGCCGTTCACCGTCTGGTCCAAGCATATTAAAATATTTACAGCCTTTATTCCAAAAGGGAAGAAAAACCGGCGCGTCTTCAATTATTTGAAATGAGGCGGCTTTTAAGTCGGTAAAGGCTTTGTCAATATCATCAACATCAAAAGCAATATGGTCAATATGGCCGTTTTTCCGACCTCTTATTTCTTGCAACTGGCTATCGGGCATTTGATATAATTCTATTATAACACTATTGTGCTGCATCATTATGCAAGTGCCCGTTTCATTATTATTAACAAAATCAGATTGCATCACATTTCTAAACCCAAGTCTGTTATAAAAAGCTTCTGAAGTTGCGATATTCGTTACAGGTATGCCTGTATGTTGCAAGTGGTTAATCTGAACCGGACTTTTATTTTCCATAGTTGCACATATCCTTTAAAGACGATTTTGATAATAAAAAGTTTTGTTTTTGATTTCAAGAGGTGGCACTTTCGGTTATTTTAAAATTGTTTAATGCTTTTAAAGTATTCATAATATATTGCTGCCGAAAATGGGTGGAAAAGAACTTAAATGGATTGCGGGCGGTTTATTATTTTCTATTATATGGGCCTCTGCCGCGAGTGCCACTAAGATTGGACTTGCTGCAGCTCAACCTCTTTTTATAGCGGTATTGCGTTTTGGCATTGCTGCATTCATAATGATTATCTATGCTCATTTAATAAAGCGTTACCGCTTGCCAAAGGGAAAAGAATGGGGTGTTATTGCTGTTTATGGGGTGCTGAATATCAGCATTTATCTGGGCTGTTATGTATTTGCCATGCAGGAGGTTACTGCCAGTATTGGCGCCATAGCAACAGCTACTAACCCGGTTTTTATTAGTTTAATGTCTGTTGTGTTTTTTAATAAAAAGCTCAGCTGGAAAATCTTTTTATCATTATTTATATGTGTTTTTGGGGTTTTCTGCGCTTCCTGGCCGCTTTTAGGTTATGCGTCGGTTACACTAAAAGGCTTACTGCTTTTACTGTTGAGTATGGTATCCTATTCTTTAGGCGCAATTTATATTTCCCGAAATAAACAGAATAACCTTTCCTTAATTACAATTAATGGATGGCAGACATTTTTAGGAGGACTCTTTTTGCTGCCTTTGTCGATATTTTTTTATCAAAAGGAGAAGAACCACTTTAATTTAGAATTATGGGGTGGTGTTTTATGGTTGGCCATACCTGTTTCGATTTTTGCCGCGCAATTATGGCTGTGGCTCTTAAAGATAAATCCTGTCAGAGCGGGCTTTTGGCTGTTCTTATGTCCCTTGTTCGGTGCGCTGATTGCCGCCTGGCTATTAGGGGATGCTATAACCTTATACACCTGGGCGGGTATATTATTAGTTGTGATAGGCTTGTTATTTGCCAGGAAATAAACTTTCACCGTGTCCTCCAGGGAAGAAAGATGCTTTCGATTGAGTCCACTTGCGATTTTGGTGCCTCTGACCTGCTCCAGGAAGAAATTCGTCTTAATAAAGCGCGCAATGTCAGGCTGAACTCCCGCCTGCTGCGGGCAGTTGGGAGTTCAGGATTCTGATTACCGGTTTACAAATCAAATTTCTATATTTATTCCATAAACCTTAATCTTCACCTTATGATTATTCCTGCAATAATTGCCGCTGTCGTCTTGCTGTTCGGTGTTATTTTATATAATACACTCATCGCAAAAAAAAATCAGGTAACAAATGCTTTCTCGGCCATTGATGTTATGCTGAAAAAACGCTTCGACCTGCTGCCAAATCTGGTTGAGCTGGTCAGGCAATATATGCAGCATGAGAGCGCTGTGCTTAATAATCTTACCAGTTTGCGTACACAGGCATATAGCCCGGATATGGCCACGAATCAAAAGATGACTTTAGATGCTGATGTAACCAAAGGAATTCGTTCGGTAATGCTAAATGCTGAGAACTATCCTGATCTGAAGGCCAATACTAATTTTATTAATCTGCAAACCACCTGGACCGAAAGCGAGGAGCAGATTGCAGCAGCACGCAGAACATTTAATGCCTCGGTTACTGACTATAACAATGCCATTATGATGTTTCCGGGGAGTATTGTTGCCGGCATACTAAATTACCAGCCCCTATGAGGTTATTAGTATTCCGGAAGAGGAGCGCCATAATATTAATGCCAATGAACTCTTCCGAAATAATGCCTGAATTTGATTCAAAGGCTGTTTTACTGGATTTAGAAGAACAGCGTAAAAATATTGCAAAGGCAAAGCTCAATAGCTATTATTTCATGGCCGGGGCTATAATGATTGCAGCAGCGGGAACTCTCAGCAGATCATATTTGATGCACGGAATAATTATTGCAGCAATTATGCTAGTTACAGGTGCTGTGCTTTTCTATAATATTAAAGAGAAGGAATCGGAATTTTCTTATTCTTTCAAACTGAAAGTACTCCTGGCTACCTTACGTAATATTGACCCTGGTCTGCACATTGACCCCGACAATGGCTTATCCGAATCAGAATTTATTGATTCCGGCTTATTTAATCAGGAACCAGATCGTATCTCGAGTGAAGATCAGATAGTTGGAAAGGTAGGGAAAACGGCATTCTGTTTTTCTGAAGTACATGCTGAATACAAAACTACTTATCAAACCAAACACGGAACCAGGGAGCAATGGCATGATATTTTTAAGGGGATAATTTTTGTTGCCGATTTTAATAAACATTTCCAAGGAGTTACAGTTGTTAGAGCAAAAGATACCGGCACCGCTCTGTCTGCCTGGTTTGCTAAACACATTCCCTTGTTATCTTCCAGCAGTCACCAGCTTGTACAACTCGAAAATCCGGCATTTTGCAAAGAGTTTGTAACCTATTCCAACGACCAGGTGGAAGCACGTTATATACTTACTCCTTCTTTGATGGAGCGCCTCTGCGAACTTAATGCCAGATCTGAAAATACTATATCGGTAAGTTTCATCGACAGTTATATGTATCTGGCTTTTCCGCTTGGTAAGAATTATTTCGAACCTCCAGTATTTAAAACTTTGCTCGATCCCGATTTACTTCATGAGGATATTGAAGTGATAAGGTTTATGTATGAGATTGTGGAGGACCTTGATTTGAATACAAGGATTTGGGGTAAGCATTAAGGACGTATAAAAGAAGGATTTCGAATTGTCTATAAAAACAAAAACGGGCTGGCAAAATCTGCTCAGCCCATTCTGATATTTTATAAAGACTATTATATTTTACGCTACCGCTTCTTTCTGTAACTGAATGTTAGCGATTAATTTAATGTTTTCTGCTATGGCCAGGCCACCTGTTTCTGTGATAGCATTGTAAGTAAGACCAAATTCTTTGCGGTTAATAGTTCCGGTGATCTCAAAACCCACTTTCTGGTTTCCGTAGGCATCTTTTTCTGTACCGCCGTATTCTGCATTTACCTCTACTAGTTTGGACACCCCTTTTATAGTCAGGTTCCCGATAAGCTTATAGTTTTCTTCATCTACTTTGTTAAAGGCTATAGACTGAAAATCAATAGTTGGATAATTTTCTGCGTCGAAGAAGTCTGCCGATTTTAAGTGATCATCGCGATGATTCTGATTGGTATCTACACTGTTCACATCCATAGAGAAGCTTATGTCTGCTCCTTCAAAGCCGTCTTCTTCAAAGGTGGCGCTTCCATTAAACGATTTAAATGAGCCGGTTACTGTTGAAATCACCAGGTGTTTTACTTTGAATAAAACTTCAGAGTGCATTGTGTCGATTGACCATTTTACTAATTGCTGAGTACTTTCCATGTTATGTTTTCTTTATGTTTAATTTTTTTGTTTTGTTGACACTACAAAGTTGCAGCTAAAGAAACCGGTACACATTGATATAGGTTAAAAAAGAATCTTGACAAATGTCAATGCCAGCTTAATAGGGGTGCTATAAACTGAACGTTTTTTTCCGGGCTGTTTAATTGCTATTTTAGTGTGCCCGATTATTTTATATTTTATTAGATTGATTGCATGTTCAATACGTTGAGAGATTACATAAATGCTTACAGTGCATCTGTTATATCCGATGAGGGTTTCGCATTGGTTCAGCAAGCTTTTAAACATAAAAAGCTCAGAAAGCGGCAATACTTTCTTCAGGAAGGAGATGTATGTAAATACACTGCGTTTATAGCTAAGGGGGCGATGCGTCAATACACAGTTGATGAAGAGGGGCATGAACGTATTGTGAGACTGGGAATAGAAAACTGGTGGATGGGAGATTTTGAAAGCTTTGTAATGCTCACGCCCAGTATGTATAATATTGATGCTTTTGAAGATTCAGATCTGCTGATTATTACGAACGAGCAAATGCAGAATTTAAGGGCTCAGGTTCCTGTGATGGATAATGTGATAAAAATGATGGACCAGAAGAGGGCGATAGCTTACGAGAAGCGGATCCGGGTGTCTATCAGCTATACCGCAGAAGACCGTTATGTCGATCTTCAAAAAACCTATCCCGATTTATTGCAGCGTTTTCCTCAGAATATGATTGCCTCCTATCTTGGAATATCGCCCGAAACCCTAAGCAGAATACGGAAGCAGATGATGCTGAGGTAGAGATAAAGCCTGATTTTCCAGTCTTCTGCGGCATTGATATTTGTCAATTCGATTTCTTAGCAAAGGTCATTTTTTAAAGGTGCTTTTACCTGCACTTTTGTTATCAGAGGAGACAGATCTCTGATAAAAAAAAGTCATGGAGAAAAGAATTGCAGCTATATATTCCGGGTCAGATTCCCGGGTTGGAGAATTAAAGGTGAACCGTTTACTTCCTAACCGCTATAAAAACGCAGTAGGACCCTTTGTGTTTTTAGATCATCTTTATCCGCATAGCCTGGAAGCCAACTCCCCAGCTGCCAGAGATGGTAAATTTGCGCATCCGCACAGAGGAATCGCAACGTTCAGCTATTTATTCAGCGGCGAGTTAGAGCATTATGACAGCATGGGTAATCATGGGATAGTCACGGCCGGTGGAGCCCAGTGGATGAATGCCGGAAACGGAATTATTCACGATGAGAGGGCTAGTACGCAGTTTCGGCAAAAGGGGGGAGTACTGCATGCATTGCAGTTCTGGATAAATCTGCCATCGAAAAATAAAGCAGAAAAACCTGGCTATTTCGGACTTCAATCTGAAGATGTTCCTAAGGTTGATTTAGAAACCGCCGGAAAATTGAGAGTACTGATAGGAGAGTTTGAAGGTAAAGCCTCTCCGGTGGAAAGGTTTACCGATCAATTTATTTACCATATTAGTCTGAATCCGGAATCGGAATATGTTTTCAGAACAAAGCCAGGTTTAGAGTATGCAGCCTGCATCCCGCAAAATAAAATGATGATAAGCGGGAAAGAATTAGGCCCCAATGAATTACTCACATTCGGAAAGGAGGGAAGTGACATCGGTCTTAAAAACACGGGAACTTTACCGGCAGATCTGATTCTTTTCGGGGGAGAACCCTATACAGAAGATATAGTTGCCGAGGGGCCCTTTGTAATGAACAGCAGAATCGAAATTGCAGAAGCGTATAAAGATTTTTTTAATGGAAAGTACGGGGAAATCACGTATCGTTAACTATTCCGGATCAATAATGGAAACTTGGGTATCTGAACCTTGTTGTTCTTAAATTCGATTCCGCACTATATTAAACCAATATCAATAACTGTACTGACTTCATCAGGATGAACAGTGTGGTAAAGTAGTAAATTAATGTGGTTTATCTGATTATGAAACTCCTGGAAAATAAAATAGCAATTGTAACCGGAGCCGGTTCGGGCATAGGTAAAGCTATTGCATTATTATATGCATCCGAAGGAGCAAGGATCATTGTGTCTGATATTAATGAAAAAGGGGGAGATGAAGTAGTATCACAAATAAAGGCCCGGGGAGGAGAGGCGTTCTTTGTGAGGGCAGATACTTCCATGCCTGGTGATAATGAAATGCTGGTTCAACAGGCAGTTGAAAATTTCGGGGGATTACACCTTGCTGTAAATAATGCGGGGATCGGGGGGGCTATTATGCCTGTAGGAGAATATCCGATTGAGAGTTGGGACAAAGTGATTTCCATTAATCTTTCGGGGGTGTTTTATGGGCTAAGATATCAAATCCCGGCAATTATATCATCCGGAGGAGGATGTATCGTAAATATGGCCTCTATTCTTGGTAAGGTTGGTACCCCGAATTCTGCGGCTTATGTCGCTGCAAAGCATGGTGTCATCGGACTCACCGAAGCGGCAGCCTTAGAATATGCTGCGCAAAATGTTCGTATAAATGCTATTGGCCCCGGATACATTCTTACTCCACTACTTAATATATTGGATGATGAAACAAAGAAATCGCTGGCTGGCTTACATCCCATGGGAAGATTAGGAAAGCCTGAGGAAGTTGCTGAGTTAGCTTTGTGGCTTAATTCGGATAAAGCTTCGTTTGTAACCGGATCATACTACAACGTTGATGGTGGTTATCTGGCTCAATAGTGTTGTCTGTCAATTACTTAATAAGTAGTAGCGATAAAAAATAAAGGGAGCATGTGACTCCCTTTATGAAAAAATTTTAACGGTTTAATGAAAAATAGACTTAGCCCTTATTGAACTCGGCCGTCTTTTTTATCCTTAGATCTGCCAATTACGTAACCAGCTCCTGCACCCACAAGGCCACCCACTACGGCTCCACGACCATCCTTTTTGTCAACCAACACGCCTGTTACTGCACCAGCACCAGCACCTATTGCAGCACCTTTAGCAGCCTTACTCCATCCTTTTCGGGGAGCCGGAGTATTTGTATATGTTTCAGAAACTCCCTTTACATAGGTTCGTTGTGGCGAACCCGAACCCGACGAAGATTGAGATTTTTGTAAGGTCAATGCTTGCTCTTTTTGCTGTGTTGCTTCGAGTTTTTGTGCTTCCGCTCTTTGAAAACTGTCTAATTTTATACTGTCTCTTATTTGTTTAAACGCTTGTTCCCTAACCTGCGTTTTTGTTTGTGAGTCATTATTGCAAGCTGCAAACGTTGCAGCAAATGCAAAAATAATTGCTATCCTTTTCATAATGTTTATTGTATGTGTGAGTTTTTTTAACGCTGATTATTATCAAAAATTTCTTTCTAAACATATTTATAATAAACGCTATGTATACAAGTGCAAAGATTGGTCCAGTTTTACTTTAAGTAGAATTTATTATAAAAGAGGGCTTTCAGATTAATCAGCTGAGAAATAAAAATATCCCTTAGTTACTATTTTGAATAAGTTTAGGCAATTTGAGACAAGATATTGAAAGTGTAGGCATAACAGGGCAATATTGAATCCGGAATGCTTTACAGAAATGCTATTCTTAAGAGGAATTCGTAGCTGATAAACACCAACTCTTTTGTAAATTACCAAATATAAAGATCACTATGACCAGAACATCCCTGTTTATTGTAAGCTTCATTGTTGTTTGCGGTGCCATTTTTAGTGCATGGCTTATCGGCCGAGCTCTGGAGCGTTTTAAAAAAGAGGATCGATATATTTCGGTTAAAGGTTTTGCCGAGCGTGAGGTAAAAGCAGATATGGTAATATGGTCGCTTAAGGTTGGCCTGGGGAGTAATGATCTGCGGGCTGGTTCTGCCGCTATGGAGATCGCCAAGAATCAGGTGATTGGATTTTTATTAAAGAATGGAATCAATTCCTCAGAGATTACAGAAAAAGACCTTAATGTACAGGACAGACAAGCGAATGCTTATGAAGCCCCTAATGCTAATTATACCTTTCGCTATATAATACGGGAAACGATTGAAGTTCGTTCGCAAAAAGTAGATTTGGTACAGCGGGTTAGCCGTAAAACAGGCGATTTGTTAACTGCCGGTGTGGTACTGTCCACTGATGAGTGGAGTGGCTCAGGACTAAAATTTATTTTCAGTAAATTGAACGAGATAAAACCTAAGATGCTGACCGAAGCGATCAATAATGCCCGAAATGCTGCGGTTCAGTTTACCCGTGAGAGCAATACACAACTGGGGAGTTTACGTAAAGCGAGCCAGGGACTATTTTCGATTCAGGATCGTGACGACTTTCTCTCCAGTCAGAACGAAAGCGGGCATGCTTATCCGCCAGGGAAATCTGATATTTATAAAACAGTGCGGGTCGTAATATCTGTAGATTACACCGTGGAATAGGTTCGTTGTTTCAGATTTTCATTGCATAAACGCTTAAAAGCTCAAAACAGATTTTATTTATGGGTTGCGGTGACATGAAATTGTTTTTTTAAAATTAATTTTGCTGGTCGATGGCAATAAATACACAATTACAAGACAGAAGTAATCAGGCTTGCGAGCTTTGCGGAAATCAGGATTTTAACTTAAAAGTTTTTAACGTTCAGCCCAAAACCGAAAAGCTTCCTGAAAATCAGGTGGTTTTGTGTACGGATTGTTTTAAACAGATCCAGGATGAAAATTATAGTAACATCCATCACTGGCGCTGTCTTGAAGGTAGTATCTGGAGTGAAGTCCCGGCGGTGCAGGTGCTTTCATACAAAATACTAAGCAAATTGCCTTCTGAAGAATGGGCGAGGGATGCTATGGAGTCTGCATCACTTGATGAATCTTTAATAGAATGGGCAAATGCCGAAGATACACTGGCAGCTGAAAAAGTAATTCATAAAGATAGCTATGGCGTTCTTCTTGAATCAGGAGATACAGTGGTCTTAACTGAAAACCTGAATGTAAAAGGGACAAATTATATTGCTCCAAAAGGAACTATAGTCCGGAAAATCAGGCTGGTTCACGATAATGCTGAGCAGATAGAAGGAAAAGTAAACGGAGATACTATAGTTATTCTTACAAAGTTTGTAAGAAAGTCTGTATAGGTTTTCTATAAAGATTTACAAGGTTATTATGGTACGAGCTTCAAAGCCCGCACCAGCGAATGGGCATAAATTAAATTATGCTTTTTTTACCTTAATCGCATTTAATCCCTTTTGACCTTTTTCAGTTTCAAAAGTAACTTTATCATTTTCTTTTACGGGTTCCGTAAAGGCATTGATATGTACAAAAATGCTTTCCTGAGTCTGTAAATCTGTGATAAATCCGTAACCTTTAGATTCATTGAAAAATGTTATTTTTCCAGTTCTTACAGTGTCCATTGGAATGTCTTCCTGTCTTGCAACACCAATTTGTATATCGTCGGAATTAAACTTTTTCTTTTTTCCCGGATCAGGTGGAGTAGAAGAAATGTTTCCGTTTTCGTCGATATAAGCCATCATTTCATCAAGGCTCTTGCCTTTATTCGAGTTAGCTTTACGCTCTTCCGCTTTGTCTAATTTATCAAGTGCTTTTTTAATTCGTTTTTTTTCTTTCTCTTTTTTGCTGAAAGTTTCTGTTGATCTGCCCATTGCTTTGTAATTATCGCTGCGAATTTTCGCAAGCCTGGTTGTTATTGTGATTATTCTATGAGTATTATAACAATACAGAATAAAATATGCTTTAAATATTCCCGTTTCTGAAACAAATTTTACTTTAAAGTAGTCTGTTTCGGAATTCTTTGGCTCTTATTTGAGAGCGAAAGAGGTGGTCCAAAGCCTGATATTAAAGGTTTTGATTGTTATTATGCTATTCTAAAAGGAATAGCATTTAGACACAAAAAAGCATTCATCTATTAAGATGAATGCTTTTTAAATGATTTATAGTATATTAAGCTATTTTAACATTTACTGCGTTAAGACCCTTGCGGCCTTGTTCTACATCATAGTTTACAGTATCGTTTTCACGTATATTATCTGTTAGTCCTGATGAGTGAACGAAAATTTCGCTGTCACCATTGCTCGGGGTGATGAATCCGAAACCTTTTGTTTCATTAAAAAATTTTACTGTACCTTCTTGCATTGTATTAAATATTAATTTTTTTAAAGGTAGGTAAAATATTTGGATTCTATTCCTTAAATCCGGTGATGGCGTTTGCTGATGCACTAATCAATTACTCAAACGAAGGTTTTATCTCCGGTAGTTCAGGTACACTAAACGGTACAACACGACAGGTTAACTCCACTTGAAGTCTCTGCGAAAATTTCCTTTGGAGATAAAAAGAGTTACAAAACCTTAGGTTTCTTCTGAATCTTATTTTAATAAATCATTATAAAAATCCAGACTTTCAATAATCTGCTCTTCTTTCAGATAGATATTAAAGTTACATTTTCCTATTTCACTTAGCAGAGCGAATCCTATTTGACCCTGTAAGTTTTTCTTGTCGTTTTTCATATACTCAATAACCTCTTCATAGATAACCTTTGAAAAAGAATAGTCAGGGAAAACTGCGCGAATAAATGTTATCAGTTCATTCAGTTCCTCACCGCTTAATGCGTTGTATTTATGAGACAAATACCCTTCACAGATCATCCCAATCGCAATAGCTTCTCCATGAAGCAAGGGTTTCTTATCTGTTTTTAGAGAGTATGTTTCTATTGCATGGCCAATGGTGTGGCCAAAGTTTAAGGTTTTGCGGAGTCCTTTTTCGAAGGGATCTGTAGTTACAACCTGATTTTTAATTTCTACAGAATGATAGATAATCTCTTCTGAAAGATTTGTAAGGTCAGCAACTTTAATTTTCTCAAAATAGCTTTTATCTGCAATCAGTCCATGTTTAACAATTTCTGCAAAGCCAGAAACCATTTGTCTTTTATCCAGGGTATTTAAGAACTCCCGACAGATAAATACAGCTTTTGGCTGAGTAAAAGTTCCAATTATATTTTTTACGCTTCCTAAATCTATTCCTGTTTTACCTCCAACAGAAGCATCTACCTGTGAAAGCAGCGTAGTTGGAATCTGAACAAAATCAATTCCTCTTTTAAATGTAGAAGCTGCAAAGCCACCCATGTCGGTTACCACACCACCACCTAAATTGATCAAAAGACTGTTTCTGTCAGCCCCAAAATCCAGCAACATACGCCAAACACCAATACAATAATCGATGTTCTTGTTTTCTTCGCCGGGGTCAACTTCAATAATGTCATAATTTTCTAAATGCGGCAAATATTTGCCTATTACCGGCATGCAATGCTCGGAAGTATTTAAATCCGTCAGAAAAAAAACTTTTGAATAGCTGGATGTATCCAGAAAACTTTTGAGATCGCTGAGTTTGTTATCAAAAAATACGGAATACCCGTTACTTTGTATTGGCTGCATTATTTTACTATGATTTTTTTATTGTCGAACTCCACGATATCTCCCTGTTTTACTTTCAGGCGTTTTCTGTAATCAACCACACCATTATATTTAACTAATCCATCGGCAACAACTATTTGAGCATGGCCACCAGTTTGTACCAGGTTGGTTGCTTTTAACAGTTGTATCAAAGGAATGAAATCGCCTTCCAGTTTAAACTCTATCATGCTGCAAACTTACAATCCTTCCGCAACAATTTGAATCGATATTCTGTTAAATTTGCGAATGACTGAAAATGTGAGCGACCAGAACTTCACAAATATTCCTTTAAGTTTCAATAATACTGAAATTGCTTTCCGTGGTAAAAGCGATGAAGATTTAAATTTATCGTACAAACTTTTCAAACTTATCAATAATCCACTATTAGTCAGGATTGGCCCTTCACTGATCAGCTTGGCTATAAAATTGGGCTTGCCTATTACAGGACTTATCAAAAAAACCATTTTCAAACAATTCTGCGGAGGCGAATCTATTGAAGAATGCGAGCCAGTGATTAATAAGCTTTGGAAAGGGAAGGTCGGCACAATTCTGGATTATTCTGTTGAGGGTTTGCAGGATGAGGAAAGTTATCGTCGTACAACTGCCGAGATTATTGAAAATATCAGGAGAGCCAGTGTTGATGAACGAATTCCCTTCACTGTTTTTAAATTAAGCGGATTAGCCCGTCTGGAACTATTAGAAAAGATAAGTTCAGGCTCAGACCTCAGCTCCGCAGAAGATGCTGAATATTTTAAGATTAAAGGACGTGTGAATAACATCTGCAAAACTGCTTATGATCTGGATGTTTCCGTTATGGTTGATGCCGAAGAATCCTGGATACAAAAAGCAATAGATTACCTGGTGCTTGAAACTATGCAATTGTATAATCTTGAAAAAGCTGTGGTATATAATACCTATCAACTTTATAAAATTGATGGATTGGAAACTTTAACGAATCATCATAAGCAGGCAGAAACATACGGTTTTATTTTAGGGGCTAAATTAGTACGTGGCGCTTATATGGAAAAGGAGCGGGAGCGGGCAGGTAATTTGGGGTACTCTTCACCCATACATCACACTAAAGAGGAAACGGATATTGACTACAACCTGGCATTAAAGCTTTGTGTAGAAAACTATAAACATATTTCGATGCTTGCCGGCACTCACAATGAAGAAAGCTGTAAATATCTCGTGAATTTAATAAAGGACGCTTCTATGTCTGTTAATCATCCTCATGTTTATTTTTCTCAGTTACTTGGGATGAGTGATAATCTTAGCTTTAATCTTTCTAATGCCGGTTTTAATGTAGCTAAATATGTTCCCTATGGGCCAGTAAAGGCTGTTTTGCCCTATTTATTCAGAAGGGCGGAAGAAAATTCGGCTATTGCTGGTCAAGTGGGGAGGGAATTAAGTTTGATTAGCGACGAAAGAGTAAGAAGGGGCCTTGCCTGAGTTATGGCGTTGGTAAATGAAAAATTTATATATATTAGTACTAGTATCACAGGACCAATATATGTTATTTAACGAAGTCGGAAAGAAAATTTAAGGAGATTCATAGGGTGTCATTTGATAAGCATACCCCTATTAAAAGAGTAAACCTTTCCTTCAACTCATTGAAATCAATCAGGCTATTTGAAAAGATTGATTGAGGATTATAACCATTTTTATTTAAGCCCATTTATCGCATCTTATTGCTATCGCTTTTGTAGAATTATGTTGAAAAATTTAATCGTTTTTACTGGTGCTTTTTTCACCCTAATAAGTACTGGGTCTTTATTGGCTCAAACCGGGAGCTTTAAAAAATTAGATAATGGTATTTTAATTGCTTTACCTGATAATGCAGAATGTTCTTCTCTGAAGCTGGAGGTAATTTCCGATAAGATCATTCATGTAGTCGCTTCAGCTACGGATGCGAGAGTTTCTCCTCTTAGTTTAATGATCAGTAACGCTAATCCGAAATCCGTAAAGTGGTCGGTAGAACAAAAATCTGAACAGCTTTACCTACGCACAGGTTCTATAATCGTTCAGGTTTCATTAGTTTCAGGAGCGCTTGATTTTAGAGACGCCACCGGAAAGCCTGTTTTATTAAATGGCAGCAAAACGATTACACCTGTATCGTACAACGGAGAATCATCATATTTTATAAAACAGGTTTTTCAGATAAGCCCGAACGAAGCTTTTTATGGATTGGGCCAGCATCAAAATGGTACCATGAATTATCGTGGCAAGCAGGTAGAGTTATTGCAAAATAATACCGAAGTAGCCGTTCCATTTCTATTATCGAGTAATAATTATGGAATACTATGGGATAATTATTCGATCACCAAAGTTGGAGACGTAAGAGATTATCAACCCTTGTCGGCTTTAAAACTTATTTCCAAAGATGGTGGATCAGGCTGGTTGACAGCTACTTATAACTCAAAACAAACTACGCCGCTTATCCGTGCTGAATCTGTAATTGATTATTCTTATATAAAAGATCAGAAAAAATTTCCTGAAGGATATAAACTGGGAAGTGGTTTAATTACCTGGGAGGGATCATTTATATCGCCTTATTCGGGAGTTCATAATTTTCTTACAAAATACGGTGGTTACCTTAAAATGTGGATTGATGGAAAACAGGTAGCAGATAAATGGCGCCAGTCGTGGAATCCCGGAACTGAATTAACAAGCCTGGATTTGGTTAAGAATAAACCATACCAAATAAAAGTAGAGTGGAACCCTGATGGCGGCGAATCCTATATTTCAATGAATTGGCTGGGACCTGTTGATCAGAAAGATAAAAATAGCCTCGCCTTCGCATCGGAAGCGGGCGACGCAATAAACTATTATTTTATTTCAGGTAAAAATGCCGACGAAGTAATAGGTGGATATAGAACGCTAACAGGAAAGGCTACAATGTTGCCTAAATGGTCGATGGGTTTATGGCAAAGTCGCGAACGCTATAAAACACAGAGCGAGATTCTTAACACAGTAAAAGAGTTTAGGGACAGGAAAATTCCGCTGGATAATATTGTACTGGATTGGTCATACTGGAAAGAAGATCAATGGGGCAGCCAGAAATTTGATGAAACACGCTTCCCCGACGCGACCGGCATGATTAAAGAACTTCATCAGAAATACAATACCCGATTTATGATTTCGGTATGGGCGAAATTCTATGAAGGAATAGACAGCTACAAAAAATTTGATAAAAACGGATGGCTTTATAAAAGAAACATCCTGGATGGAAGACGTGATTGGATAGGTAAAGGATATAAAAACACCTTTTACGATGCATATAACCCTGCGGCGCGCAAAGGATTCTGGGATCTGCTTAATGAAAATCTGTACAGTAAAGGCGTCGATGCCTGGTGGATGGATGCCTCGGAGCCGGATATTCACTCCAATTTAGATATTGAAAGCAGAAAGGAGATAACAAACCCTAATTACCTGGGCTCATCAACCAAATATTTTAATGCCTTTCCCTTACAAAATGCAAAGGGTATTTATGAAGGTCAGCGGTCTTCAAATCCTGACAACAGAGTTTTTATTCTTACACGTTCGGCTTATGCCGGAATGCAACGTTACGCATCGGCCACCTGGAGCGGTGATATTGGTTCACGCTGGGAAGATTTCAAGGCCCAAATACCAGCAGGTATAAACTTTTCATTATCCGGAATGCCTTTCTGGACAACCGATATAGGTGGTTTTGCAGTAGAGAAACGTTACGAAAAGGCTACCGGCAAGGATTTGGACGAATGGCGCGAATTACAAACACGCTGGTATCAGTTCGGAGCATTTACCCCTTTATTCAGGGTACATGGCCAGTTTCCATATCGTGAAATTTATAATATAGCTCCCGAAAGTCATCCTGCATACCAGAGTATGCTTTACTACAACAAGCTGCGCTATCGTTTAATGCCTTATATCTATTCAATGGTAGGGAAAACTTACCATGATGATTATACCATTATGCGTGGCTTAATTATGGATTTCCCAAATGACAATGCGGTTAAAAATATATCAGATCAATATATGTTTGGCTCCTCCTTGCTAATTAATCCAGTCTATCAATATGGGGCTAAAAGGAGAGACCTGTATTTACCTGCTGGATCAAACTGGTATGATTTGTATTCGGGAAAATTTATTCCAGGCGGAAAAACTGTTACAGCTGAAGCTCCTTACGAAAAAATGCCCATTTACGTAAAAGAAGGCTCCATTATTCCCTTTGGACCTGAATTGCAATATACGTCAGAAAAAGCTGCTGATACCATAACCCTTTATGTTTATACAGGTAAGGACGCAGCATTCAATTTATATGAGGATGAAGAGATTAATTATAATTATGAAAAAGGATTCTACACCAATATCCCGATTCTATATAATGAAAACTTAAAAACGGTAACAATTGCCAATCGTACTGGGAGCTTTTCAGGTATGCTTAAAAATAGAACTTTTAACATAGTTTGGATAAATCCATCTTCTCCAATTCCTCTTGATTTCAAATTAAAAGCAAGCCAGACAATTAACTACTCGGGCAAAGAAATAAGAATAAAAGTAAACTAAAACTTAAAGCTGGGTAAATCTATGAGAGTTCGATCTTTTTTGTATGGATTAAACACTCATATTGAATTATAGTATCAATTAGATAAAATGAGAAAAACTATTTTTACGTGTATTATGGCCGGACTTTTTATTAACGCTGGCAAGTCGCATGCCCAGCAGAAAACAGATCCTGCAACTGAATCAAAGATCACCAGCCTTCTAAAGCAGATGACTTTAGAAGAAAAGATTGGAATGATTCACGGTAACTCATCATTTACCTCAGCAGGTGTAGCCAGACTCGGAATACCAGAATTAACAATGTCGGATGGTCCCCATGGAGTACGTCCTGAACATGGCAGAGACTGGAAGCTGGATAATGAAGGAAATGATTCATCGACATATTTACCGGTAGGACTCTCATTGGCCTCAACCTGGAACCCTGAATTAGGATATGCTTTTGGTGCCGTTTTGGGCAGTGAAGCAAAATTCAGAGGAAAAGATATTATTCTGGGTCCCGGTATCAATATATTACGTACCCCTTTAAACGGAAGAAATTTTGAATATATGAGTGAAGATCCATTTTTGATTTCAAAAATGGTGGTTGGGTATATCAAAGGCGTTCAGGATCAGGGTATTTCAGCGTGTGTGAAGCATTTTATAGCAAATAACCAGGAAACACGCAGAGATGGCATAAATGTAGAAATGAGCGAGCGTGCTTTACGAGAAATCTACCTTCCGGGCTTTAAGGCTGCTATAATTGAAGGCGGAGCAAATTCGGTAATGGGAGCATACAACAAATTTCGGGGCGAGTACTGTACTTATAATGATTATTTAGTTAATAAGATATTAAAAGGTGAATGGGGATTTATGGGTCTTATGATAAGCGATTGGGGTGCAATTCATAGCACTAAGGTAGCTTTGCTCGGGGGAGCAGATCTGGAGATGGGTTCTGATATTGGCAAACCCGTTTTAAAGTTTCCCGACTTTTATATGGCGGCGCCAGCTTTAAAAATGGTTCAGAAAGGAGAGGTAAAAGAGTCTGTAATTGATGATAAAGTACGCAGAATTCTAAGGATTATGTTCAAAACGAATATGATTAACGCGACTCGCAAACCCGGAAGGCATGCTACGGCGGATCATGCTGCAATTGCAAAAAAAGTAGCAGAGGAGGGGATAATCTTACTTAAGAATAAAGGTATTTTACCATTAAAGAAAAATACGATCAAATCGATCGCAGTAATTGGTGCCAATGCAAATCGCGACAATGCTATGGGCGGAGGAAGCTCACAAGTCTTGGCAAAGTATGAAATAACCCCGCTTGAAGGAATTCAGGCTTGTGTCGTAAATAATACCGCAATCCGGTATTCTCAGGGTTACTCTATAGCCCGGGATGCGAAGGCTGATGCTAAGATGATTGCTGATGCTGTTGAAAATGCAAAATCAGCTGAAATTGCAATTGTTGTAGGTGGCTGGACACATGGTTATAATTATAGTAAATGGGCTGATAATGCTTTTGATGCAGAGGGAGCTGATAAACCAAATATGAATATGCCCTTCGGTCAGGATGAGCTGATTTCGGCTGTAATAACGGCAAATCCAAATACAATTGTAGTTCTTTTTGGTGGTGGTGCGATGAATATTACCAAATGGGAAGGCAAAGCAAAGGCTATTTTGCAAGTCGGTTATCCGGGCCTTGAAGGCGGATCTGCTATAGCAGAAGTTTTATTCGGAGATATAAACCCTTCAGGAAAATTAACTTTTTCATGGCCTAAAACATTAGAGGATTCTCCTGCACACAAAATTGGAGAATATCCGGGTGATGGTACAACCGTCAAGTATAAGGACGATATTTTTGTTGGATACCGCTATTTTGATAAATATAAAGTTAAACCCCAGTTTAGTTTTGGTCATGGTTTATCATACAGTAAATTCAAATATGGCAAACTTAATGCAAGTAGTACAAACGGGGTAACAACTGTAAGTTTTACTGTCCAGAATATAAGTAGTAATACGGGAGCTGAGGTGGTGCAGATTTATGTAAAGGATGTTAAATCTTCTGTAATTCGTCCCGAGAAGGAACTAAAAGGGTTCCAAAAAGTGTTCTTAAATGCGGGTGAAACTAAGGAGCTTCAATTTACTTTGGATTCGGAAACATTTAGTTTCTTCGATGAAAAACAAATGAAATGGATTCAGGAAGCTGGTGATTTTGAGATTCTTGCAGGTAGTTCTTCTTCAGATTTGAGATCGAAGAAGAAAATAAAACTATAAGTTTTAAAATAAAAAAAGCTGCTTTAAGGGCAGCTTTTTTTATTTTATCAAAGGGTAAATTACATTGCGCTATCAGCAGCAACTGTATCAGTTACAACAGTATCAACAGCAATAGTAGTATCAAGAACTGCAGTATCAACAACAGTTGAATCAGTAGCTTCTTCAGATTTGTTTGAGCTGCAAGCTGCAACTGATAAAGAAATAGCTAATGCTAAGAAACCGAATTTGAATAGATTTTTCATTTTTTGGGGTTAAAGTTTAAAGTTTAAACAAATATTTCAATGATTAATACGGGTAATTGAAAAAAGTAACCCCGTAATCTGACAATTTTATAACTTTTTTTTTAGTTAATATTGGGTTACAAATTTAACATTAGGGTATTAACTAGTGAGCAGAGAGATAAAAAGTTCAGTACCAGAAGATAGCGAAGTTATATTAGGTATTCTTAATGACTCAAAAAGAACACTTGAAGGAATTTATAAGGCATATTTCCCGATGGTGTTACAATTGGTGATGACAAATAGCGGATCTGAAGATGAGGCAAAAGACATTTTTCAGGAATCTATAATCGTTCTTTATGACAAGGTGAAAGCCGGAAACTTTGAACTGAATAGTAAGCTTAAAACATTTTTGTATTCTGTTTCCAGAAGATTATGGTTGAAGCGCTTAAATGTAAAAAGCAGGAGCTCCGCTAATATAGATGATTTTGAAGATGTGCTTGCAGTTGAGCCTGATTTAGAATATCATGAAGAGAAAGACAGGCAGTTTAAACAAATGGATGAAGCATTATTACATTTGGGGGAACCTTGTAAAACTATTATTGAAGAGTTCTATATCAACAATAAATCAATGCAGGAAATTTGCGAGATTTTTGGCTATACCAATGCTGATAATGCAAAGAATCAAAAATACAAATGCCTTCAACGTCTGAAAAAATTATTTTTTCAGGCTAAGTAATATTATTAAAAATGGAATTGACCGAACGTATTGAAGCTTATTTGAATGGGGAGATGTCTGATGCAGAATTCCAGGCTTTCGAAAAAATGAGGGCTGAGAATCCGGCATTAGATCAGCAAGTGGTTACGCACAAGGCTTTTCTCGCCTCCCTGCAAAATTACGGGCAAAAGAAGCACCTCATTTCTGCCATGAATTCAATTCATGAAAAATTAGATGTAGAAAGTATTAAAGCCGAGGTTATTCCAACAAAAGCTCTAATACGAATTCTTTGGAATAAATACCGGATAAATGCCTCTGTCGCTGCCTCTGTTGCGATCCTTGCGGTGTTTATGTCTTTATTATCGACAGGATATTTCACTCACAAAAATGCCAGTAAGTCTGATTATAATGCTTTACGCCGTGAAGTAAAACGTGAGATTGGCGAAGTGAAAAAAGATCAAAAGGAGATTATGCGAAATATTGAAGCTCCTGTGAATCCCGGCTTATTTGGAGGTACTGGTTTTGCGTTAAGCTCAAACGGATACGTTGTTACCAATAGTCATGTCATAAAAGGTGCAGATTCCATATATATCCAAAATGCGAAAGGGGAGTCTTATAAAGTGAATTTGGTTTATGAAGATCTTATTTATGATATAGCTATTCTTAAAATAATAGATGCCGATTTTACTTCTTTCGGTCAATTGCCGTATTTATTTAAAAAGTCAGCATCTTCTGTAGGCGAAAATGTCTTTACTATAGGTTTTCCTAAAGATGACCAGGTTTTAGGGAAGGGTTATTTAAGTTCAAAGAATGGTTATAAAGGAGATACTACCGAATACCAGGTTGATATTTCAGTGAATAACGGAAATAGTGGCGGACCACTATTGGACAATAAAGGAAATATAATTGGTATTGTTAAAGGCAAGCAATCTGCTTCAGACGGTGCCGCTTTCGCGGTTAAGTCCAAGTATATTTTATCATCTATCGCAGCTATTCATGCTGATTCCCTTAAATCGGATATTGTACTTCCCAAAAGAAATTCTTTGGCAGGCTTAAGTATTAGCGATCAGAATAAAAAACTTGAGAATTATATTTTCATGGTGAAAGTTTATTAATACTCATATTTCATATTGTGAAAGCCTTACTTCAAACGAGTAAGGCTTTTTTTTGCAATTCAAATAGGATAAACTATTTAATTTAATAGGGCACAAATAGCTTCATATCCCTTGCTGTCATAGGCGGATATTAAAGTTTAGTACAGCTATCTGTCAATTTCCCCTAATACAATGTCAATAGAGCCAATAATTGCAATCAGGTCGGCGATTAATACTCCTCTTGATATTTCAGAAATTACCGAAAGATTATGAAAGCTGGGAGCACGTGCTTTTACGCGTTTGGGTATTTCGCTTTTTCCATCAGTTATAAAGTAATAACCTAATTCACCTCTTGGGCCTTCAGCGCGGAAATAAAAATCCTGGGCTTTGGGAATTATTTTCTTTGGGAGTTTTGCCCTCGGATCAAATTCCGGTGTTCTTTTCAAATCTTTTTGCAATCGTTCGAGGCACTGTTCAATCATTTTTACAGATTGCTCTATCTCGTCAATGCGAACTTTATACCTGTCCCAGCAGTCACCAATAGTTCCCATTGCGCCTTTTCCAACAGGAATATCAAATTCTAATTCCGGATATACGGAATATTCATCTACACGCCGTAAATCCCATTTCAGACCCGATCCGCGCAGCATGGGTCCTGTGCAGCCATAATTTATAGCTACATCTAAGGGTAAGATGCCCACATTTGCGGTCCGGGATATGAAAATTTGATTGTCGGTAAGAAGAGCATTTAATTCAACCATTTTGGGTTTAAAGTATTCTATAAATTCTTTACAGCGTTCCTCAAATCCTACCGGTAGATCATAAAATAATCCTCCGACCCAAATGTAATTGTATAATAATCTCGAACCGGACGCCCATTCGAGCATGTTCATTATATGTTCCCTGTCTCTGAAGCACCATAAAAATGGAGTGAATGCTCCAATATCAATTCCATAGGTTCCCAATGCGATAAGATGCGAACTAATTCGATTAAGTTCACAAACAAGAACACGGATATACTCAATACGCTTTGGAATGTCTTTATCTATTCCAAGCATTTTCTCGACTCCCATCACCCATGCATGTGAGTTGTTCATAGAAGCGAGATAATCCATCCGGTCGGCAAAGGGAATGGTTTGCTGATATGTTAGGTTTTCTGCATGCTTTTCGAAACAACGGTGGAGATAACCCATATGCGGTATCACTTCTCTAACTATTTCACCATCGGTAATTACTTCAAGCCTTAAAACCCCATGTGTTGAGGGATGCTGAGGCCCTATGTTGATGATCATTTCATGGGTTTCAGCTTCAGCAATAAGCTTATCGTATCTGGTGACGTATTTACTTTCCATAAAAATCCCCGTTTAGGTATAGGGTCTATACTTTGATTCCTCTGTAATATTCCTGTGCCTTATAATCCTTGCGTAATGGATAGCCTTCCCAGTCATCAGGGAGTAGGATTTTTCTTAAATCAAGGTTGTTTTCAAAATGAATACCCAATAAGTCAAACGCTTCACGCTCATGCCATTCAGCGGTTCGCCAAACTGCACTTACGGAAGGAAAGGAGGGGAGTTCTGTTCGACTTCTGTCGTGATATTTTATTACTTTTAATGTCAGCTGGTTTTTATTCGGAATTGAGGCCAGGTGATAAACCACCCCAAACATGTTTTCATCAATTCCATAATCTACGCCCGACAAGCATTCAAGTAAATCGAAATAAGTTTTCTCATTATCCCTCAGCTCAAGGCATACATCTGATATTCTATCAGGGTGAATTACTAAAGCCGGCTGTAATCCGCTGGTTTCTTCTTTTATAAGAATGCCGGGTCCGAACTTTGTAATGATCAACTCCTTTATCTCTTCAAAACCCATATTATGGAGCTAAACGTACAATCTTCCAGTTGTTTTTATCAGAACGCTTATATACGATCCGATCGTGAAGACGACCAGGTCTTCCTTGCCAAAATTCAACTATCTGGGGCTTTAATACATAGCCACCCCAATAAGCAGGCTTAGGAACTTCTTTATCGCTGAATTTTTCCATTAACTCTTCCCAGGCTTTCTTAAGGGTCTCAGGTCCGGAAATCACCTGACTTTGCTGTGATGCAATGGCACCCAGCTGGCTTTCCTTAGGTCTGGAATGAAAATATTTTTCCGATTCCTCTTTGCTTACTTTCTCAAGCGTACCTTCAATCCGAACTTGCCGCTCTAATTCTGCCCAGAAAAAAACTATGGAAGCCGCAGGGTTTTTTGAAATTTCTTTTCCTTTTCTGCTTAAATAGTTGGTATAAAAAGTAAAACCTGTTTTGTCAAATCCTTTTAGCAGCATAGTTCTTGCAGATGGTTTTCCATCGTGTGTAGCAGTAGCCAGGGTCATTGCATTAGGTTCATATAAACCCCCGTCAAGCGCCTCAGCAAACCATTTTGCAAACTGACTTATCGGATCGGCAGCCACATCTTTTTCGGATAATGATTCAGCACGATATTCTTGCCTTAGGTTTTCGATTGTTTCTTTTTTAATTGCCATAATGTTTTGCAAACTTACTAATTCATAATAGAAAATGCCTGTTTTTGATGTAAACATGAAGGTCTACAGAGAGAAATTTTTTTAATTTTTTATAAATTTTGTTTAAATTAAAATGAAATAAAAATAGTCAAAAAACATATCTTAGATTAAACTTGTTAAGATATTATGATAAACCAAGTATCACCAAAGACCGGAAGTTTATTAATATCAGAACCATTTATGCTCGATCCGAATTTTAAACGATCTGTAGTTTTGATTTCTGAGCATAATGAAGATGGAACTGTAGGTTATGTGTTGAATCAACGGAGCGATTTCCTGCTAAAAGATTTGGTTCCGGATTTTAAAGATGCTGCGTTTCCGGTATACATTGGTGGTCCTGTAGCAAATGATACCCTTCATTTTATTCATCGCTGTTTCGACCGGATGAATAGCGGTGCGGAAATAGCGAATGGCATTTATTGGGGAGGAAATTTTGAAACCTTAAGTCTTCTGATTAACAATCATCAGATAGCTGAAAATGAAATTATGTTTTTTGTTGGGTATTCTGGCTGGGATTTGGGCCAACTGGATAAAGAGCTTGAACAAAACACCTGGTTGGTTACAAATAATTATAATCCAGATCTTTTATTTTCTGACCAGGAAGAAAGTCTGTGGAAAGATATTGTTATTGGTTTAGGGCCCAAGTACGCACATATCGTTAATTTCCCCGAAAACCCTCTTTGGAATTAATCTACTTACTAATCCCTTTGTCCTGCCAGCAAATATAATACTGCCATACGGATGGCAACCCCATTCTCGACCTGTTCTAAAATAATAGACTGTTTACTATCTGCTACATCACTTGTGATTTCCACCCCACGGTTAATCGGCCCTGGATGCATAACTGTTATTTCTTTATCCAAGGAGTTTAAAATTTGTTTATTCAAGCCATATAGCATAGAATATTCTCTAAGCGATGGAAAATATTTGATGTCTTGCCGCTCTAATTGAATACGAAGCATATTAGCTACATCACACCAGTTTAAGGCTTTCATTAAATCGAATTCGACCTTTACACCAAGAGATTTAATATACTTGGGGATGAGGGTGGTAGGTCCGCAAACCATAACTTCAGCACCCAGCTTTTGAAGGCATAATATATTCGAGAGGGCTACTCGGGAATGTAAAATATCGCCTATAATTGCCACCTTCTTACCTGCTACATCACCATATTTTTCTCTAATGGAAAAGGCATCTAATAAAGCCTGGGTAGGATGTTCATGAGCCCCGTCGCCTGCATTTACAATTTGAGCGTCAACTTTTTTGCTTAAGAAAACTCCGGCTCCCGGATAGGGGTGACGCATTACAACCATATCTACCTTCATGGCGAGGATGTTGTTTACTGTGTCTATCAGTGTTTCACCTTTACTAACTGAAGAAGATGAAGCTGCAAAATTTACTGTGTCGGCCGATAATCTTTTTTGAGCTAGTTCAAAGGAAAGTCTTGTACGTGTTGAATTTTCAAAGAAGATATTTGCGATTGTAATATCACGTAAAGAGGGTACTTTTTTAATTGGCCGGTTTAACACATCTTTAAAAGTATCAGCAGTTTCAAAAATCAGTTGAATGTCATGCTCATTTAAATCCTTTATTCCTAAAAGGTGCCTCGTACTCAACCTCTGATAGTTTTCCGCCATTACTTAGTCTGCTGCTTCTGATAATAAAATAACTTTGTCTTCCTGGTCAGCTTCTTCCCAGGTAACTAAAACTTTTTGCGAATTAATGGAATCGACCTGTATTCCGATGTAATCTGGCTCAATTGGTAAATGTCTGGAGAACCGCCTGTCTACCAAAACCAATAGCTCAACTTTTTCCGGTCTCCCGAAAGCCAGCATCGCATCCATCGCTGATCGGATTGTTCGTCCGGTCCATAATACATCGTCGATAAGGATAACTTTCTTTCCTTCGATGATAAAATCGATTTGAGTGCTGTTGGGTACTAAGGGACCTTCACGTCGCCGAAAATCATCTCTAAAAAAGGTAATATCAAGATTTCCGCTTAGTATGGTTGCCTCAGGAAGTATATTTTTTAATTCTGCTGCAATTCTTTTTGAAAGGAATATTCCCCGGGGTTGTATCCCAAGAATTACCGAGTTTGAAAAGTCGTTATGATTTTCTATTAACTGATGACAGAGGCGTTGAATAGTTATCTGAAACTTCTGTCCGTCTAAAAGGGTTAAGTTTTGCATCAGTTAAGATTTGGGCAAAGTTAAAAAATTAATTATATGGATGAGACAAAAAATGCTATTTCATCAAATTATGAATAAAGCCATTGAAGAGCAAAAAAAAATCCCTGCCAGTTTAGCAGGGATTTATATTACGAGGTAAGAACTAATTATTCAGCTCCTTCTTCAGTTGCTTCTTCTGATTTTTTAGCTGCAGATTTTTTTGCCGCTTTGTTTTCAGCACCTTCCATTTGCTCTTTAAGTTGTGCTAACACACCTAAATCACCTAAGGTTGATTTTTCAACTGATTCTTTAACTTTTTTCACTGCACTTGAAGTCGCTTTAACATCTTTTTGTTTTTGCGCTCTTTCTTCGTTACGGGCTTCGTTTTTAGCCTCTTCCCATATACGAGAGTGAGATACTACAATGCGTTTGGATTCTTTATTGAATTCAATTATTTTGAAATCAGCGGTTTCTTCTGCTTTTAAAACTTTACCATCTTCTTTAACAGTGTGTTTACTTGGAGCGAATCCTTCAACACCGTATGGTAATGCAATAATGGCACCTTTATCCGTAACTTTCAAAACAGTTCCTTCATGAATTGAATCTAAAGTAAAGATAGTTTCAAACGTTTCCCAAGGGTTTTCCTCAAGTTGTTTGTGACCTAAACTTAATTTACGATTCTCTTCGTCTAACTCAAGAACAACAACATCTAATTCTTCACCTACCTTGGTGAATTCGTTAGGGTGGTTAACTTTCTTAGACCATGAAAGATCAGAGATGTGAATCAATCCGTCAATTCCTTCTTCGATTTCAACAAATACACCGAAGTTGGTCATGTTTTTAACAACAGCTTTGTGTTTGCTACCAATAGTATATTTAGCAGCAATGTGTTGCCATGGATCTGGGGTTAATTGTTTAACACCAAGACTCATTTTACGCTCATCGCGATCAAGTGTCAATACCTGAGCCTCAACTTCATCACCAACCTTCAGGAATTCCTGAGGATTGCGAAGGTTTTGAGACCATGACATTTCTGATACGTGAATTAATCCTTCAACACCCGGAGTGATTTCAAGGAACGCACCATAATCTGCAACAGTTACAATTTTACCTTTTACTTTAGATCCTACAGCAATAGAAGTATCTAAAGATTCCCAAGGATGAGAAGTAAGTTGTTTTAAACCAAGGGCAATACGTTTTTTCTCATCATCGAAATCAAGTACAACCACATTGATTTTTTGATCAAGTGATAAAACTTCTTTCGGATGCTCAATACGGCCCCATGAAATATCTGTAATATGTAGTAATCCGTCTACGCCGCCAAGATCGATAAATACACCGAAATCTGTGATGTTTTTAACTGTTCCTTCAAGAACCTGACCTTTTTCAAGTTTGGCAACAATTTCAGTTTTTTGGTTTTCAAGATCGTCCTCAATAAGAACTTTGTGAGATACAACCACGTTTTTAAATTCGTGATTAATTTTCACAACCTTGAATTCCATTGTTTTGCCTACGTATATATCGTAGTCGCGGATTGGTTTGATGTCAATTTGAGAGCCTGGTAAGAATGCCTCAACACCCATGATGTCAACAATAAGACCACCTTTTGTACGGCTTTTCACATAACCATTGATGATCACATCGTTTTCAAGAGCCTCATTAATAAGCTCCCATGACCTTTGAGTTTTTGCACGTTTACGTGAAAGAACCAATTGTCCATTAAGATCTTCCTGTGATTCAACAAATACATCAACTTTATCACCAATTTTAAGGTCTGGAGTATCACGGAATTCAGATAGTGATACCATACCATCAGATTTAAATCCAACGTTTAAGATCACATCTTTGCTGTTAATATTAACAACAGTTCCACTGATAATTTCACCTTTATTGATTTGGTTGAAAGTACCTGCATACATTTGTTCAAGCTTAGCACGCTCGTCCTGGCTGTAGTTGCCAAACCCTTTGTCGTCAGCATCCCAATCGAAATCTCCGGTTGGTGTAACTAAGGTTTTAGACTTAATGTCTTCAATTGACAATGAATCAGCTTCTGACTCAATGCTTTCTTTTTCTGTAACCCTTGTGGTTTCTTCGCCAAGGAGTTCTGCTGATTTTGCAGCTAGTTCCTTTTCTGCTTCTTGTTTTTTGGCCATTAATTAATTTTTCTCCTTTTTCCTGATTTTGAATCAGGACTGCAAAGGTAGGGAAATACATTTTTAAACTAAAGATTTTTTTCGGAATAATTTATTTCTATATCTCTGTGTTGCAGCACTATAATTTCTTTATCGAAACAGCAGTTGAATCGATGTGTTATAATTTATGTTCATCAATAGATAAAGTCATGGAAAGTACTTCAGATAACAACAAGACAATAAAAGAGAATGAAACTGGAAAGACGGCGGAATCAGACGGGTTCAATGAGACCTTAAAGCCTGCTGACGATTCATTTAAAACCTCACCAAGAAAACACAGATTAAGTTGGGAAACCCCGCATGACGAACAGATGCTGGATTCTCAGAATTTATCAGAAAAAGATGAAGGAGGGGATTAGATTCCCTCTTCTATTAACTTTACCGCATTTTCAACCCCATTTTCCGCTGCCAGTTTTTCTGCCATTATTTCGCAATTATGTTTAAGAGTGGCACTGGTAATTAATTGAGATATTCTTTCTTTAAAAATGCTAGGATTAAGCCGTGAAATAGGAACAGGTTTAACAGCCAGTCCTTTTTTATATGCCAGGTCTCCCCAAAAATATTGATCACCAACAGGGTATAGAACCGGGCATACGAACATTGGTTTACCGGCTCTTAAGCATTCGGCCGTTGTGCCTATGCCTCCATGGTGTACAATAGCTTTTACTCTTGGCAATAAGGCTTCGAAAGGTACCGATGAAATAATTTTAATATTTTCGGAAAGTTTAATTTCCGGAATATTCCAATCGCTCCAGCAGGCAGCTATCAGGAAACGTTCGTTTATTTCTGAAGCAGTTTGGATAATCATTCCGGCTATCTCTTTCTTAATTGGCATACTACCGAAGGTTATCAGAATTGGTGGTTCTCCATCATCCAAAAAATCGCAGATGTCTTTAGATAATTCTGTTTTGCTGTTTGAAAACCAAAATCCTGTAAGCTGGTGCGCTTTCGACCAATCTTTAGGCCTTTCAAGAAAATGTTCACTGATGCCGTAAATCGACGGAATATTATATTTTATTTGAGGCTTATGTTCCTGTAAACCATTCTGTAAACAAAATTGATTTATTGGTTTTCGCAGAACTCTGTACCTGAGATTAACCCATTTGTAACTCCATTTGTTCATAAACCCTGGTAACCAGAAGCCGCTTAAAATGGGGTTTAAGAAAGCTGCTGTTTCTTCCATGGCAGGAACTACAGCGGCTCTTACAGCTTTGGTTTGCAGTTGTCCTGTAAATACATCTGCTAATGTTTTAGGTCTGTAAATAAACAGATCACTAGTTTGTGCCATTTGATAACACTCGTTAAGCGAGTTTTCTATCAAAGGATAAATCAATTTGTCGAGGTTTCTTTGTATGGCAAACAAATTGGCTTTTAATATTTTTTTGCCTTCTTCAGAATTAAGAATTTCTTCGTAATCTACATTTATAGGGTGAAAATTAATTCCATAGCTTTCAACCAGCGATTTAAAGTTTCTGGCGGTTGATAAAGTAACATCATGTCCCCGGTTGGCTAAAGCCTGACCAAGTATGGCATACGGCTGAACGTCGCCTCTGGTTCCGATAGTTGAAATTGCAATTTTCATTTAGAATCGGCAGTTTGGTAGAGAACCGCTGTATTATTATCTGAATTAAAAGCATTTCTTTTCTTTATATGATTTGCTTTTTATGTACCAGTACAATAACTATCGATTGAGTAGAAAGTTTGAGTAAATCGTAATAAAACCGTTTACTGAATGTAAATTTCGATGCTTTACCTGTTGGTTAATAAGGGAGTGATATTTTCCAGTGCAAATTGAAGCTGCTCTTCCTCAGTTAGTTCTGTATTGTCGAGAATCAGGGCGTCTTCTGCCCGGGTTAAGGGACTTTCCTTTCGGGTTGTGTCCTGAAAATCCCGGTGTGCCAGGTTTTCAAAAACTTCTTCGAGGGTTATGCTTTCTGATTTGGCACTTAATTCCTTAAACCTCCGTTCAGCTCTTATTTTGGGGTCTGCTGTCATGAATATTTTAACCTGAGCATCCGGAAAAACGGTCGTGCCTATATCTCTTCCGTCCATTACAATGTTCTTCGATCGTCCCATACGCTGCTGTTGTTTAACCATTTCTTTTCTTACAGCTTTGATGGCACTAACCTCGCTTACCAACTCTGATACAGCCATGTTTCTGATTTCTTCAGAAACCTCTTCGTCATTAAGTGTGATGTGAGTTTGATAATCTCGGGAGTGAAAGTTTAAATGAATGTTTTTAAGAGCGTCGCTCACCTGCTGTTCATTAGTTACATCAATGGCATTCCGCTGGAGATAAAGTGTTACGGCACGGTACATAGATCCGCTGTCGACATAAATAAAATGAAGCTTTTTTGCCAGAGCTTTGGCTAAGGTGCTTTTTCCGCATGATGAATAGCCATCAATAGCTATAACAATATTATGGTTCATTACGACAAAGTTATTGTTTGAAGTGGATTTTAAAACATTACAAGTTTATTTTGTTAATTTGATCATGGAATTTTCAATTCATGATCTGTTGCCTAATACCACATATAAGACTTCGCGAAGTGGAGGAAAGGGAGGACAGCATGTAAATAAAGTGTCGAGCAAGGTTGAATTGAATTTTGATTTTCAGTCCTCAACTCTATTTAATAGTGAGGAGAAAGAGCGCTTAAAGCAAAAACTCTCAAATAAGATGACAGCCGAAGGCTTAATTCAGGTAATAAGTGAGGAGGAGCGAAGTCAATATTTAAATAAAGACAGGTCTCTTCAAAAATTATATTCTCTAATCAAAAACGCCCTTCACTTCCATAAATTACGTAAAGCAACAAAGCCCAAAAAATCAGCCATAGAAAAGCGGCTAAAAAATAAACAGCAGCAAGCTGTAAAAAAAATAAACAGGAGTAAGCGTGATTTCGACTAATGATCTCAGAAGGCGTGTATTTAGTTGAACCGGTAATAGATCATGGCTGATCCAAATTGATGCGCTGAATCTTGCGTTTTAACATCTCTGGATTTGAACGTTACTGAGAAATTCAAGGTCCACCGATTCACGGCATAGTTTATTCCGAACTCATGAGAATACTGGAACCTATTGGGCTTAAAAATAACCGGTCCTTTATTCTCCCGGAACATACCCCCCTGAACTGTAGCATCGTAACCAACAAAATTCAACATTGGACGGGTAAAGAAAAAAAATTCTTTTTCAGGAATAGAATCGCCGCTAAAATTAGAGATTCTGCTATTCGTACTTACGGATTGAAAAAACTCATTTATACGACCGGCTCTGAATAGTATTCCTGCACCGGCACCTGAAAATGTACTTCCGATATTCGCGTATGTATTAAGACTGAAATCATTGTCTTGTTGTTTTTTTGAAAGTAATCTGGAATATTTAAAGGAGGAATTAACGCCAGTTTCATTATTTACCTGATATTCCCAGCCTTTAATAGTATAAAATCCGATGGTTTTGTGTAAACCTTCCTGTACTTCTTTTCCGAGTGCGTTAGGTCCGACAGTGCCAATATTTATGGCAAGCTCAACCGATTGCTGGTTTTTAAAAAGCCAGGAGAATTTTGCGCCGGCATATAAATATCCAGCAAATGGCCGATCCACGTTCTGTATGTTTTCTACATGACCTGAGTGTGGGTTGAAGATGGAATGACCAGCCTCGATTTCCCATATTTTTTTAGCCGACTTACTTAGCAATGTATCCTGCTTAAGAGCATGCCTGAAGCTTATGAATAACCCATTTGTATAATATTGGTCCTGGCCTAAAGCTAAAAAGGAATCATTATCACTTCGAAATCCAAATTCATTTGAATAATTCTTATCCTGACTAAAGCCTGGACTACAGACGATAAGAAAACAAAGGATCGTTAATAAAGTGGACTTCATATCTCTTAAACAAAAAGCCGGCAAAAATTGCCGGCTTATGTATTATAATTTTCTATAAGTTAATTTAAAACAGGGGTTGCCGGTTCTTTTATATTAAGATCGATCGGGTCTTTAACTTTTTCATTAGTTAAGGCAAGGTCAATCACTTCTTTCATTTCTTTAACATAATGAAACTTCAGATCCTTAATATAATCTTCCTTAATTTCCAGAATATCCTTTTCATTCGATTTACTCAGGATGATCTCCTTTATATTAGCACGTTTAGCTGCAAGAATCTTTTCTTTGATTCCACCAACTGGTAAAACTTTTCCACGTAAAGTAATTTCACCAGTCATTGCCAGATGTTGTTTAACTCTGCGTTGACTAAAGGCCGAAGTTAAGGCAGTAAGCATCGTTATACCTGCTGAAGGACCATCTTTCGGTGTTGCTCCGGCAGGAACATGAACATGCACATCCCATAATTCAAAAAGGCGATGGTCTATCTTAAATTGAGCAGCATGAGCACGAAGATAGGCCATTGCAATAGAGGCAGATTCTTTCATTACATCGCCGAGATTGCCGGTAATGCTTAACTTTCCTTTACCCGGACTAAGACTGGCCTCTATAAATAAAATATCGCCGCCAACCTGTGTCCAGGCGAGACCTGTTACAACGCCGGCTACTTCGTTTCCTTCATAAAGGTCTTTATCAAAAATTGGAGGACCTAAAATCTTCTCCACATCCGTTTTGCTCAAAGCAGATGTGAATTCTTCTTCCATAGCTATTTTGGTAGCAACTCCACGCACCACTGATCCTATCTTTTTTTCTAATCCGCGCACACCAGATTCACGGGTATAATCTTCGATAATTTTTTCAATTACTGAGGCTTTCAGAGCGACATCCTTTTTCTTTAAGCCGTGCTGCTCTAATTGTTTGGGCAGCAAATGCTGCTTCGCTATCTCTATTTTTTCTTCAATTGTATAGCCATTAACTTCAATTATTTCCATCCTGTCCAGAAGGGCAGGCTGGATATTGCTTAAAGAGTTTGCTGTAGCAATAAACATCACATTCGATAAATCGTAATCAAGCTCTACATAATGATCGTAGAAGGCGTTGTTCTGTTCCGGATCAAGTACCTCTAATAAAGCAGAAGATGGATCACCCCTGAAATCATTACCGACTTTATCGATCTCATCTAAAACAAAAACCGCGTTTGCAGCTCCTGCTTTTTTTAATGATTGAATAATTCTGCCGGGCATGGCGCCAATATAAGTTTTTCTATGACCCCGAATTTCTGCCTCGTCACGAATCCCTCCTAAAGCCATTCTGACATATTTTCTTCCCAGAGCTTTTGCGATAGATTTACCAAGAGAGGTCTTCCCAACTCCCGGAGGGCCTGCCAGACAAAGGATAGGAGCCTTCATATTGTTTTTTAGCTTTAAAACAGCTAAGTATTCAATTATTCTCCGTTTTACTTTTTCAAGGCCAAAGTGATCTTTTTCAAGAATTCGCTGGGCGCGCTTTAAATCGAAATTGTCTTTAGTAAATTCATTCCATGGAAGATCCAGCAATAATTCCAGATAGTTAACCTGAACCGAATATTCCGCAGCTGCGGGATTCATTCGAGCCAGTTTATCCATTTCTTTAGAAAAATGATCATTTACTTCTTTTGACCATTTCTTTTTTACCCCCCTTTGTCTTAAGTTATCCAACTCAAGATCCGGTGAGTTTCCGCCTAATTCTTCCTGGATAGTTTTTAATTGCTGATTTAAAAAATAATCGCGCTGCTGTTTATCCAGGTCAGTTCTTACTTTAATCTGAATCTGATTTCTCAGTTCAAGCATTTGAAGCTCGATTGTGAGATGTTCAAGAACCATTCTTGCGCGATCGTGCAGATTTGCCACCTCTAACATTTGTTGCTTTATCGCAACATCAGCATTCATGTTAGAAGAAATGAAATTGATCAGAAACGAGGTACTCTCAATGTTTTTTATAGCTATTCCCGCTTCGCTTGGTATGTTGGGAGAGAGCTGAATAATTTGCATCGCAAGTTCTTTCACCGAAGCAACTACGGCTTTAAACTCTTTATCTGTTTTTGGTTTTATCTCTTCAAACTTATTGATAGTTGCTTTAATGTAAGGTTCGCTTTGAACTTCCTCTCCTAATCTGAAGCGCTGTTTTCCCTGAATGATTACGGTAGTACTTCCATCAGGCATTTGAAGCATTTTAATAATCAATGCAACAGTACCTACATTATTTAACTGATCAAACTGCGGGTCTTCTATGGCCACATCTCTTTGTGAAACTACTCCAATGGTACGGTCGCCCTTATATGCATCCTTAATTAGCTTAATGGATTTATCCCGTCCAACAGTAATAGGGATAACCACTCCAGGAAACAACACAGTGTTGCGTAACGGAAGAATGGATAAGGTTTCCGGTGTAGCTTCATTGTTCATTTCCTCTTCGTCTTCCTGAGACATCAAAGGAAAGAATTCGGTATCTTCATTTATTATAGGTAGTGTTTGATTAAAATCAAAGTTGCTCATGCATTTCCTTTTTCGTCAAATTGACAGTGATTCTTTTTTTGCGGTGTATTTATTCTGAATGCCTATAGTGTGCAATGCTTATGCCAATCAAATTAAATTGGTGCGATAATTAAAAACTACTTATATAATTGCTCTCCAGGAGCATTGAAGCATGATTAAAATTTAATTATGCTGTTAAAAAGTCAGTTCAATGATAATTCTTTTTTTAAACAAAGCAACAAAATAATTAACCTTGTGTATTATTACATTCTTCAATCCGTTATAATTATAATTAATTATGCATTGAAGTACTGGAATAGAATAATCTTAATAATTATACGTTTCAGCAACAAGTCAACTTATAAATTTCAAATGAAAGTAATTATCGCTCTGTTTTCTTTTTTATTCTTTTTTGCAGGTTTTGTTAATGCTCAGCAAAGCTCAGAATCTACCAATCCCTACGTGCGACTGGGGCATAAAGCCGTTTTAGATGGCGATTTTAAAAATGCAGTAACTCATCTTGAAAAATCTTTACCCGCGGAAGCAAATAATGCCGATGTCTTATATATGCTGGCCTATTCATATTATCATTCAGGTGATTTTCAAAAATCAATCAGCACATTTGGTAGAGTAATTTCATTACGTCCCAACGATGTTTCATCTTATTATTACCGCGGCAAGGCGAGAAATTTTCTGGGGGCACAAATGAATAGTGCATTAACTCCTTTAGAACGTGAAAAAATATTATTAGCCAGTATTAAAGATTATAGTAAAGCTCTGGAAATAAATCCGGAAGATAAGAAGTTGTATCAGAACCGGGCTATTGCTTATCGCGATTATGCGATTTTAAAAGGACAAAAGAATCCACGGGTATACGATAAGAATATTGCCATAAATTCATATAAGTCTTGTATCAATGATTTGCAGAGAGTTTTAGATGCCAATCCGGGAAGAAAAGACATTATGGATGAGATGAAAAAGGCTAAGGTATATATGACCAATCTGGATTAAGAACAGAAAATGTAAGGTCCTTACAGAGCCTATTCAAGATTACTTATAAAATAAAATGGCCTGTCGCAAATCGACAGGCCATTTTTTATGATCTTATCTGCTGAACCGCCTTGAAAATGGAATTCTTCCGCCAAAATCCTGTACCCAATAATAGTTCTGCATGGCAATGCCAACATCTTTAAAGGCAGGGCTCATAAGATTTTTGCAATGACTTGGACTATTTAGCCATCCCTGCATCACTTCTCTGATGCTTCGCTGATTAAACGCGATATTTTCTCCTATAGTAAAGCTTTGAAAACCTTCATAAGTATATCCTGCAGACGTTATACGATCTTTGATCCTGTCGCCATTTTTACTTACGTGACTAAAATATTTGTTTCGTGCCATATCTTGAGCATGCCCAAGTGCAGAAAGTTGTAATTCATTGTTCCAGATCAGGGGTTCTACCGGTGGCATATAAGTGTCTCCGCATTTGCATCCTTCAGATCTGGCTTTATTAATACGTCGGAGAAACTCTTTTTCAAAATCTACAACTTCAAAAAAGGAATTTTTGACAGCAGGATTTACGGTAGCAGCGGATTTAATTAATGGAGCCTGAGGTTTTTTTGCAACACAGGATGTAACTATTAAAAGAGCCAGTGGCCCTAAAATTAAATTCTTCATATTACCCATTCGACAATAAAAACGTAGTATTAAGTCATTTATTGGATTATTGGTTTTTAAAAATTGAAGATATTGAATACTCGTTTTTACCAATAACGAGAACATTTTGGCGTTTTTTTATAATGTAAAGTGAATCAGGAAAATAGGTTAATTCTTCCGTCGAGGTATATAAGGCATTGGATGTTTTATTGAAAATCAGGATTTTTTTAACCGCCCCGTTTTCGGAGAAGCGAATCGTTATTTTTTTTGTCCTTAGATTATTATCAGAAGATAAGTATTCTCGGTCAGGACCATTGGTTTTAACCAGGTAGCTGCTTTTCCATGCAGGTTTATTAATATCAGATTCAGCAAAAAGCTCCAATTCTGTTTTCCAGTCAGCTACCCTTACGTGTTTCTTTTCAAAGTCTATATTCTGCGAAACTATTTTTTCTATTACCGGATTTTGCTTTTGAAGTCTTTTAGCTTCTTTCTCAAAATACCCGCGGATGTCAAAGTATTTTCCAGGCATATTCCTGGAGTCTTCCTTTGTGCTGCATCCAGCCAGAAAGACTCCAAGAAATACTGCAATATAAATTTTCATAATATTAAACCAGGATATTTCCGGTCATTTTTTCTGGTATAGGAACATTTAGAATTTTTAAAATAGTTGGGCCTATATCGCCAAGTTTGCCATCGGCTATTTTTTTGTAGTCATTATCAATTAAGATACAAGGTACCAGGTTAGTGGTATGAGCAGTATTGGGAGAGCCGTCTTCATTAACCATAAAGTCAGCGTTTCCATGATCAGCGATAATGATGAAAGAATAATCATTTTTTAACCCGTTTTCAACTACAGACTGTAAACAACTATCTACAGTTTCTACTGCTTTTACAACAGCCTCAAACACCCCGGTATGTCCAACCATATCTGGATTTGCAAAATTGAGACAAACAAAGTCAGGTTTATTGGTGTCGAAATCCTCGCAGATTGCATCCCTTATGCCTTTTGCGCTCATTTCTGGCTGGAGATCATATGTCGCAACTTTAGGGGAGGGTACAAGTAAGCGTCTTTCTCCATTAAATTCTTTTTCTCTGCCTCCTGAAAAGAAAAATGTAACGTGCGGATACTTTTCTGTTTCAGCAATTCTTACCTGAGTTTTACCATGTTGCTCTAATACCTCTCCCAGTGTTTGGGTTAGATCATCTTTTGTGAAAACAACTTTTACATTTTTAAAAGTTTCGTCATAAGTGGTCATGGTAATGTACTTCAGATTCAAAGGCTGCATCTGATATTCAGGAAATGCTTTTTGAGTAAGTGCCTGAGTGATTTCACGGCCCCGGTCGGTTCTGAAGTTAAAGCAAATAACCACATCATCGGGTTGAATAACTGCTAAAGGCTGATTTGAGGAGTCGACTTTAACAATTGGTTTCATAAACTCGTCAGTTATGCCTTCTGAGTAGAGTTGTTTTATAGTAGCAAGCAGATCGCTTGTTTTACCACCAATCCCATTTACCATCACATCATAGGCCTGTTTAACACGTTCCCAGCGATTGTCTCTATCCATTGCATAATAACGACCTATTAACGATGCTATTTTTACCGGAGATGTTGATAGATATGTTTCTAATTTACTGATATAATTTATGCCGGAATTTGGATCCGTATCTCTGCCGTCAAGAAAAGCATGGATAAATACTTTATCCAAAGCATAACTTTTTGCGGCATCGCATAGGCCTATTAAATGTTTAGTATGTGAGTGCACTCCGCCATCAGATACCAATCCGATGAAGTGAACCTGTTTATTCTCTTTTTTAGCATATTCAAACGCTTCTTTTAAAACGGGGTTTGAAATTAATTCACCGTCTTCAACTGCTTTGTGAATGCGTCCCAATTCCTGATAAACAACCCGTCCGGCTCCCAGGTTCATATGGCCAACTTCAGAATTACCCATTTGTCCTTCTGGTAAGCCTACTGCCATACCCGAAGCTTCCAGTGTTGAATTTGGATAATTCGCTATTAATTTATCAAAAAAAGGTGTGTTTGCAGCAACAATGGCATTTGACTTATCGGCTTTGCCGTATCCCCAGCCGTCAAGAATAATCAGAGCTAATTTTTTATTTTCCACGGTGCAAACTTACATAATTTTGCTCTTTTGGGCTCTGATAAAAACAATTTCGACGTGAAATTGATCTATAAATACCTATTAATTAAGAAATAAGTCTAAAAGTCATGTCCGAGGTTTCAGATGCGGCTTATATATGGTTGCAATGTTTTTTCAATAGTGATCAATCAACTAATCTCACTGTATTTCTTATTTTTGCGCAGTAATTATGGAAATCTATAAAGAACAACTTTACAAATTTATTTTAGATGCATTAAAAGAAGACGTTGGTGAAGGGGATCACACCTCGCTGTCAACTATTCCTAAAGATCAGCAGGGGAGTGCAAAACTTTTAATTAAAGAGGCGGGCGTAATAGCTGGAGTAGATGTGGCTTTAGAAATTTTTAAGCAGGTTGATCCGAAACTTGAGATTAAAGTTTTTATTAATGATGGAACTGAAGTTAATTATGGTGATATTGTTTTAAATGTTACAGGTAGTAGCTACTCAATTTTAGTAGCTGAGCGTCTTGTGTTGAACACAATGCAGCGCATGAGTGGTATAGCTTCAACCACAAGCCGGATTGCAACCTTATTAAAAGATACCGGCACCAGGGTTTTGGATACACGTAAAACAACTCCTAATATGCGGTTCCTTGAAAAACAGGCGGTTAAAATTGGAGGAGGGGTGAATCATAGATTCGGATTGTACGATATGATCCTGATCAAAGACAATCATGTCGATTACGCTGGTGGAATAAGCCAGGCTCTCAATGCCGCAAAGAAATACCTGAAAGACAATAATAAAAATATTCAGATTGAGATAGAAGTAAGAAACCTAGATGAGCTTAAAGAAGTGATAGCTTGTGGAGAAGTAGACAGAATTTTGCTTGATAATTTCGATTTCGAAACATTAAAAACTGCTGTGAAATTGGTAAACGGAAAGTTTATTACGGAAGCTTCTGGTGGCATTACAGAGGACAATGTGTTACAATATGCTCTTTGTGGTGTTGATTTTGTGTCTATGGGAGCTTTGACCCATTCGGTTAAAAGTCTGGACATGAGTCTGAAAGCTGTTAAAAACTAATTTAAGGAGAGTTTTGCATGAATTTAGCATTGCTTTTTTTTAATATTGTAACCTGAATGATTTCGATTTATTCTCTTTCTGCCCTTGTTGCAGCCTATTTATTTGGATCAATACCTACAGCAGTGTGGATAGGACAGGCCTTTTACGGTATTGACGTTCGTGAATACGGAAGCGGAAATGCAGGTGCTACCAACACCTTTCGGGTGCTTGGAAAAAACGCTGGTATCGCAGTAATGCTTTTAGATATTTTTAAAGGATGGACAGCAACTAACCTTGCATATTTAATCGGACTTTCTGTTACCGGGCCCCAACATTCAGTTCAGTTTGTAAACTATCAGTTAGCCCTCGGTATTATTGCGGTAATGGGACATTTATTTCCAATTTTTGCTGGTTTTAGAGGGGGGAAAGGAATTGCGACATTATTCGGGATGATACTGGCAGTGCATTCTATGGCGGCTTTAGTATGTGTTCTCGTGTTTGTTTCAGTTCTTTTAATATCAAAATACGTATCCTTAAGTTCTATTGCGGCCGGATTTTCTTTTCCCCTCAGTGTAATATTCCTGTTTCACTCTCCATTGCGGTCAATCGTCGTTTATGGAATGTGTATCTGCATTTTGATACTGGTAACCCATCAAAAAAATATTGAACGCTTGCTAAAAGGCAAAGAAGCTAAAGTAAATTTCTTCAGAAAAAAACAGCTGGACTAATATTTGCGTTAAGTATTAAAACACAGATAATATTATGAGAAGTTTAAAAATAATATGCAGCATGGTATTGATAACAATATTAGCTGCTTGCGCGACGGTGCCTTTAACCGGTCGACGACAATTGAGCCTGGCCAATTCAGAAGCTATCCAGCAGGAAGCAGATCAAGCCTATAGTCAATTTTTAAATGATCCCAAAACAGTAGTTGTAAGGAGTGGTACTGACGCAACCAGGGTGAAAAATATTGGCGGACGTATTGCCAGGGCTGTAGAAACCTATCTTAATCAGAACGGTTATGCTAACCAGTATAACTTTCAATGGGCATTTAATTTGATTCAAAGCAAGGACATCAATGCCTGGTGTATGCCTGGTGGAAAGGTTGCTGTATATACAGGTTTGGTTCCTGTTGCCCAGACTGACGCTGGTTTAGCGACTGTTATGTCGCATGAGATTGCTCATGCTATCGCAAGGCATGCTGAAGAGCGTTATTCTCAAATGATGGGAGCACAGGCTCTGGGTGGCATCGTGGGTGCAGCTACAGGAGGATCACAAGCTATTGGACAGTTATATGGTATTGGCGGACAGCTTGCTTTGTTAAAATATGGACGGGCCCAGGAAACTGAAGCAGACAGATTAGGCCTAGTTTTTATGGCAATGGCCGGATACAGCCCCGATGATGCCTTAGCATTCTGGAGAAGAATGGCTTCTGCAAAAGAGGGTAATGGCACTCCTCCTGAGTTTTTGAGTACTCACCCCAGTGATGAAACGCGGATCGCTCAAATACAGAAAAATCTGCCGGAAGCCAGAAAGTATTATAAAAGATAAAATTAAAAATGCTCCGGAGAACCGGAGCATTTTTAATTTATAACATCCTTGGTTATCTAGTTATTTAGTAAAACACTACGGATTGCTGCTGCTTTTACTAAGCATTCATCATATTCATTTTCAGGATCAGAAGCAAACGTTATTGCACTGCCAACCTGAAATGATAAATATTTTTTTTCGGCATTGTATAAAATCGTTCTGATCACAACGTTAAAGTCAAAATCACCATTTGGGGCAAAGTAACCTATTGCTCCTGAAAAGACACCTCTTTTAGTTCTCTCATATTTCTCGATCAGTTCCATTGCTGAGATTTTCGGGGCACCTGTCATAGATCCCATCGGAAATACAGATTTAATAATTTCGGAATTGTTCAGGCCTGGGTTGACTTTGCAAACTACGGTTGAAATCATCTGGTGCACTTGTTCAAATGAATAAATACCAAACAACTCTTCGACTTCCACGCTGCCGGGTACAGCACATTTGGTAAGGTCATTCCGCACCAAATCAACAATCATAACATTCTCAGCCTGCTCTTTGCTGTTGTTTTTTAAAGATTGTTTTAATAGTTCATCTTCAGCAGGGTCGGTACTTCTTTTAATGGTTCCTTTTATGGGCTGAGATATAAGTTTTCCCCCGCGTTTAGTTAAAAAACGTTCGGGTGTGGCACTGATAATGTAACTGCTTTTATATTTGAAGAATGTAGCAAAAGGAGTTGGTGAGATTGTATTAAGTGCATGAAAGGCATTTAAAGGTTCAAGATGACAATTTTCAGAATAAAATTCCTGGCAGAAATTTGCTTCGTAAATATCACCGCGACGGATGTGGTCTTTCAAGCGGGATACAGTATCTCTATATTCAGAAGGTGAAAACCGGCTTTCAATATTCCCCTTAAAAGAGAAATTCAGGTTATCCAGCTCAGTTTGCTCTATTTGCTCGCAAATTCTATCTTTCTCGGCAGATAAAATTTGTACTTTACCCTGTTTAATAAGAATCAGATGTAAAGGTTTAAAAAAATAAAGTTCCGGAAAATGAAGGTGATCGGGATTTGATGATGTTAAGTTCTCCGTTTCGTTTTTCAAATCGTAACCTAAAAAACCCAAAACCCAATCTTTGTTGTTGTTTAATAAATGAGCAAGGTGAGTAAATGCTGATCCTGAGTTTTTTTTGAGTTCCAGGTTTGTCCCGGCAGCAATTAAGACATCAAATGCTGAGTATGGATCGGTATAGTCGTTTGAGTCAAAATAACAGGCTGTCTCAAAAGAGGCAGCCCATTGTAATGCTTTTTGCTTAAAAAGATCTAAATCTTCCGGATTATGAATTTCCATGCCGGAAAATTTGAATTTAGTTCAAAATCAGAGTTTGAACACGGTCAGGTCCAACCGAAAGATACTTTACAGGTACCCCGACTTCTGCTTCTAAATACTTTACATAAGCCATTAATTTTTCTGGAATTTCAGCTATAGTTTTAATTCCAGTCAGATCCTCTTTCCAACCATCAATTTCTTTAAAAACTGGTTTGGGTTCGATTGAACAGATATCATAAGGCATATAATCTATAGTTTCACCATTATATTCGTAATGCGTGCAGGCATAAATTTTGTCGAAGCCACTTAATACATCCGCCTTTGTCATTACCAGTTCGGTAACTCCATTAAGCATGACAGCGTATTTAAGAGCAGGAAGATCAATCCATCCGCAGCGACGTGGGCGACCAGTTGTAGCACCGAATTCATGACCTGTTTTGCGAAGTTCTTCACCGGTTTCATCATGTAACTCAGTAGGGAATGGTCCGCCCCCAACACGTGTGCAGTAAGCTTTGAAAATTCCGATTACGGAACCGATTTTGGACGGTGCGATGCCGAGACCAGTACAGGCCCCTGCCGCAGTCGTATTAGAAGAAGTGACAAAAGGATAAGATCCAAAATCTACGTCAAGCATTGCGCCCTGTGCACCTTCGGCCAAAACACTTTTACCTGCGGTTAAAAATTGATTTACATAATGCTCGCTGTCTACTTGCGGGATTGCCTTAAGATATTCTATTGCTTCGAAGAACGCAGCTTCTTTTTCTGAGAAATCAGGAATTTCACCGTAGTGTGAAAGAATAGATTTATGCTTATTTACCAGTTTGTTGTATTTGTCTTTGAAATCAGGCAGCATTGTATCGCCAACTCTAACGCCATTACGACCGGTTTTGTCCATATATGTGGGACCGATACCTTTTAGCGTAGAGCCGATTTTTCCATCGCCCATCTTACTTTCAGAGGCAGCGTCAAGCAATTGATGTGTCGGAAGAATAAGGTGAGCCTTACGTGCAATAACCAGCTTTTTGGCTGCTACAGGATCAAAACCACTTTTTTTAAGGTTTTCAAGTTCCCGTTTAAGAATAATCGGATCGATTACTACACCATTGCCGATCAGATTCATGGTTTTTTCATTGAAAATTCCGGAAGGGATAGTATTCAATACATATTTCTGATTGTCAAATTCCAGCGTGTGCCCGGCATTAGGCCCACCTTGAAAGCGTGCGATTAAATCATATTTCGGACTTAGAACATCAACAATTTTTCCTTTTCCTTCATCGCCCCATTGGAGGCCTAAGAGTACGTCAACAGCCATTTAAATTATTTTGGTATTAATTTTTTGAATAAGATTCACAATAACCGGCTTTTAATTTAGCACAGTTGCCGTAAAGATTTAGAGAGTGGTGTTTAATTTCAAATTTCAGTAAATCGCCCATCATGGATTGTATCTGGCCAATTCGCGGATCGCAGAATTCAACTACTTTACCACAGTCTATGCAAATGATATGGTCATGTTGTTTATATCCATATGATTTTTCGAATTGAGCCATATTTTTACCAAACTGATGTTTGGTAACCAGATCACAAGAGACCAGGAGCTCCAGGGTATTGTAAACTGTCGCTCTGCTCACACGATATTTTTTATTTTTCATGTGGATGTAAAGTGACTCTACATCAAAATGGTCGCTACGTGAATATATTTCTTCCAGTATAGCAAAACGCTCGGGCGTTTTTCTTAAGTTTTTATTTTCGAGGTAAGCCTCAAAAATCTTTTTTACAAGTGCTATAGTTTCTTGTGCAGGCATAGTTTGCTTTAACAGCGCTCAAATTTATCCAAAAAAATAAGAAATCTTAAAAGTTTTATGAAGCCAAATCAATATTTTGGTGTTCTGAGTCAAATCGGGTCACCGCTGTTACTCCTTTTACCTGCCTGAGTTTCTTAATCAGATTGTCAAGATGTTGCGTGTCGTTCACGTAAACCATTATGGAGCCTTCAAAAATCCCTTCATTGCTATCCACCGTAATGGAGCGCATGTTAACTTTAAAATCGTTAGAAATTACTGTAGTTAATTTATTTATTAAGCCCACATCGTCAATTCCGGTTATGCGCAAGCCTGTTAAAAACGCCAGTTCCTTCTGCGATGTCCATTTAGCTTTTACTATCCGGTAACCGTAATTGGCCATCAGTTTGGCGGCATTGGGACAGGTTGTACGATGGATTTTAATTCCGTCATTAATCGTTATAAATCCGAATACGTCATCGCCAGGAATGGGATTACAGCAGGTTGAAAGTTTGTAATCTATTTTTTGTAAATCTTCACCGATAAGTAAGGTGTTGCTGTCTTTAGATTTAACTTTATTAATAATTCCTTCTATCTGATGAGCTTCAATTTTTTCCGGTGACCGTTGTTCAATGGTTTTTTCGGAGGTTTGAAATTGCTTCAGATCCTTTAAATCAATAACACCGGTAGCAACATTATAGAACAGATCCAGAGGTGAGGGATATTTAAAATAATAGGTAATCTTATTGATGTTATCTGTGTTGTACGTTATTTTAAGAGATTTTAGTTTTCTCTCCAGAATTTCTTTCCCTTCATCAGCAACTCGGCGTTTTTCTTCTTTAAGACTTGATTTAATTTTAGATTTCGCTTTCGCGGTAACCACAAAATTTAACCAGTCTTCTTTAGGAGTTTGTTTACTGGAGGTGATTATCTCAACCTGATCACCATTCTGAAGCTTATGCGAAAGTGGCACCAGTTTGTGGTTTACTTTTGCTCCGATACATTTTGCTCCGATATCAGAGTGAATATCAAATGCAAAATCAAGCGCAGTAGCTTCTGTTGGAAGTTGTTTTAATGCACCCTTAGGAGTAAAGATGAAAATCTCATCAGAAAAAAGGTTCATTTTGAAATCATCCAGAAAATCCAGTGCGTTCGATTCAGGGTTGCTTAAGAGTTCACGTACCTTTTGTATCCACAGATCCAAGCCACTGTCTGACGAAGATTCTTTATATTTCCAATGTGCCGCAAATCCTTTTTCAGCAATCTCATTCATGCGCATAGTTCTGATTTGAACTTCTACCCACTGGCCCTTAGGACCCATAACCGTAGTGTGTAAAGATTCGTACCCATTGGCTCTTGGCGAAGAGATCCAGTCACGCAACCTGTCAGGATTAGGACGATATAAGTCAGTTACAATTGAATATGCTTTCCAGCAATCTGCTTTTTCGGTTTCCGGTTTGCTGTCTAATATAATACGGATGGCAAAAAGGTCATACACTTCCTCAAATGGAATTCCTTTGCTCCGCATTTTATTCCATATAGAGTGAATTGATTTCGGACGGCCGTATACTTCCGCAGTCAGGCCCTGCTCTTCAAGTATGTCTTTTATGGGTTCAACGAATGCTTTTACATATTGCTCTCTTTCTGCCTTTTTTTCGTTTAATTTTTTAGCGATGAATTTATAGGTCTCTGATTCCATATATTTCATGGAGAGATCCTCTAATTCGGATTTCATGGCATATAAACCTAGGCGGTGTGCCAGCGGCGCGTAGAGATAAATAGTTTCAGATGAAATTTTCATTTGTTTATCCCTTGGCATAAAATCCATGGTTCGCATATTGTGCAAACGGTCGGCCAGCTTTATTAAAATTACTCTGACATCATCTGCCAGGGTAAGCAGCATCTTTCTGAAGTTTTCTGCCTGTAAAGAGCTGTTCGTATCAAAGACGCCGGAAATTTTGGTTAAACCATCTATTATTTTAGCGACTTTTTTTCCGAACTCTCTTTCAATATCATCAAGAGTAATTGCTGTATCTTCAACTACATCGTGTAATAAGGCACATACAATGGAAGTAGTTCCCAAACCAATTTCTTCTGCAGCAATTTGTGCAACTGCAATAGGGTGATAAATATATGGTTCGCCGGATTTACGGCGCATATCTTTATGGCTGTCAAGGGCCATGTCAAAGGCTTGCCTGATCAGGCGCTTGTCCCCCCTCTGTAAAGTTGACTTACAGGCTTTTAACAACGCACGATACCTTTTAAGTATTTCCGCTTTTTCGGCTTCCAGATCAATTACTAACTCATTCATATTCAAATCTGAAACATTCTGTCAAAATTTTGTCCTCTTTATACTTAATGGGTTACAATTTCGTATATTGGATATTAATTATAAACGAAATTAGGTGTATTTTTGTGCACTCCCTAAAGTATGAAAATTTTTAGTCTTGCCTTTTTTTTATGTGTATTATTCAGTTATTCTTTTGCTCAGGAGAATAATTCTGGTGTTGCTCCAGGTAAGAATGATACAATAAAGGTATATGCTACCCGCGATATTGATGGAACAATGATTCCATGGATCCCCCTTGCTGATGTAAACATTAAAATTACACGTGTTTTTAGAACGCCTGAAGCAAGATTTCAATACGACCGTCTAAAATATAATGTTCTTAAAGTGCTTCCTTATGCCAGGTTTGCCCGCAATAGGTATACCAAACTTAGTCAGGACCTTGCACTAACCACAAATAAAAGAGATCAAAGAAAGCTTGTTAAGGCCTGCGATCAGGAAATCAAAGATATGTTTAACCGCGAAGTTAAAAATATGTCGATTTACCAGGGTGAAATTCTCATAAAATTAATCGACCGCGAAACCGGAAAAAGCACCTACGATTTAGTCAGAGAAATTAAAGGCGGTGTTACTGCATTTCTTTATCAATCTATTGCAAGAGTATCTGGCCATAATCTTAAGCATCAGTATAATGCTCAGGAAGAGCGGGATATTGAAGCAATAATTCTAATGGCGGGATATAATTAAATACCTGTTCATTTTTTGCCTCTCTGCCTCATAAAGCCCAATTTACACACCTAGTTTAATAAATGAAAACGTCATGAGCATACCACTCACCAGCAGCAATGAATATGAGCTCATGATAGCTTAAACGCCATAAAAGACAAATATTCTCAAATGAAAATAGACATTTTAGCTTTCGCAGCGCATCCTGATGATGCCGAATTAAGTTGTTCCGGAACCTTGCTTATGCATAAAGCTTTGGGTAAAAAAATAGGGATAATAGATTTAACCCGCGGTGAATTGGGAAGCAGAGGAACAGCAGAAACCAGAGACCTGGAAGCTAAGGAATCCAGTAATATTTTGGGCTTAGATGTTCGTGAAAATTTGGGAATGAGGGATGGGTTTTTTGTAAATGATGAAGATCATCGCTTGCAGATCATCACAAAGATCAGGCAATATCAGCCGGAAATACTTCTTGTTAATGCCGTACATGATCGCCATCCCGATCATGGAAGGGGAGGCTTTTTATTAAATGAATCTGCATTTTTGGCAGGTCTGCCTAAGATAGTTACCATTTTTGAAGGAAAACAGCAAGTAGCATGGCGCCCCAGGCTGGTGTTGGAATATATTCAGGATGCCTATATAAAACCCGATATTTTGATTGATATTTCGGAGTTTTGGGATTTAAAAATGGCCTCAATAAAAGCTTTCAAAACTCAGTTTTATAATCCCGATATTGAAGAAGAGCATGAAACCTATATTTCGAGCCCCGACTTTGTTAAAGTAATTGAAGCAAGAGCAAGAGAATTTGGTAAATCAATCGGTGCTACGTTTGCAGAAGGTTTCACAAGCAAAAAACTGCTGGGTGTTGATGATTTGTTTAATCTGAGGTAATTTATAAAGAAGGAAGAATTCGTTCCATAATTTCCATTCCCGCATCAATATGCTCCGGGCGCATGATAAGCGCTGGTCTGAAGCGAATGGAGGATGTTCCGCAGCCAATAAACAAAACATTATTTTCGAATCCTTTCGCTATAAATTTATCGCGCATTTTTTGATCGGGGAAATCAAAGGCCGTTAGCATCCCGAATCCACGAACATTAGATATTTGGGGATGTTTCCCGGAAAGATCTTTTAAACGTTTTTGAAGATATTGCCCTGTTTGGGCGGCATTCTCTACTAATCTATCTTCATTAATTATCTGAAGTATTTTAGATGCCCGAACCATATCCGTAAGATTACCTCCCCAGGTCGAATTTAATCTCGAAGGAACGGTGAATACATTGCCTTCAATCTCATCTACTTTTCTGCTGACAAGTATTCCGCATATCTGCATTTTTTTTCCAAAGGCGATTATATCCGGACGGGCCTTTTCTCCAAAATGTTCATGACACCAGAACTTTCCGGATAAACCAACACCTGTTTGCACCTCGTCGTAAATCAGGAAACATTCATTTTCATCCGCCAGGACTTTTACCTGTTCCAGAAATTCCTTTCTGACGTGTTTATCACCTCCTTCGGCTTGAACCGGCTCAATAATAATGGCACAGATATCATCTTTATTTTCGGCAAACGCCAGCTTAATCTGTTGAATAGAACGCTCTTCTCGTTGAATAAGGTCTGTTAAATTTTCTCCGGTTAAAGGATAATGAATTGCTGGAGTTGAAACGCGAGGCCAGTTAAATTTAGCGAACCATTTTGTTTTTTCGGGATGAGTATTGGTTAAGCTCAGTGTATATCCGGTGCGACCATGGAAGGCATTTTCAAAATGTATTACCTTAAAACCTCGTTCTTCGGTATATCCCTTTCTGAAATTTTTCTGCACTTTCCAATCCATAGCTGTTTTAAGCGCATTTTCAATTGCCAGACCTCCGCCCGCAATAAAAAATGCATGCGGTAAATAATCTGGTATAGCAGTTTTTGCGAAGGTGTCTACAAATTCAGCATATTGTTGTGTGTAAATATCCGAGTTAGAAGGATTGCTGATTGCCGCCAGAAGTAAATTCTTTTTGAACTCTTCATCATTCAGCATTTTAGGATGGTTATAACCCAAAGGTACAGAAGCAAAACAAGTAAAAAAATCAAGCATATTCCTTCTATGCTTAGAATCGTACATGAAAACACCTTCGCTTTTTTCCATATCAAAGGTAAGGTCATAGCCATCGGCAAGGATGTGTTTTGCTAATATTTCGTGTACATTTTCGGGTGTGACAGATAATTTATACATACCAGATATTTACTCAAAAATACTAAATAAGGAGCGAAAACCTGATGGGGCATCGCTTGATAAAATTACTCATTTTGAAATTTTTCTTTCATACCCAGTAATCCAAATAAGCCTCCTGTATGTATAGCCAGGATTTTGTCACCATGTAGAAAATAATTTTTCTTTGCCAGATCAAAGATCGCAAACATCATTTTACCTGTGTACACGGGATCGAGTAGCACACCAGTCCCTGAAGCAAAATCTTTAATGAATTGAATGAGTTCTGGCTGAGTTTTCGCATATCCTCCGAAATGATAATCGGAATGTAAGCTAAATTCAACAGGTTGCAAAAGAAGCTTTCCAATTTCTTTTTTAAGAAAATCGCCTTTTAAAACAGATATTCCATGAAAAACAGTGTTGGAGTTTATAGCTTTTAATCCATTTATGATACCGGCCGCAGTTGTACCTGTTCCGCAGGAACAAAATATATGCTGGTATTCTTGCTTAAGTTCATCGATTAATTCAGCACACCCTTGTGCGCCTTCATTACTGCATCCTCCTTCATCAATTAAAAAGGCAGTCTGATCATCTTTAAAATGTTTGTCGAAAAGGGTTTGCTTATCGCGATAGCTTTCCCTGTCTGCAAAAAGAAGATTCATGCCAAACAATCTGCAAAAGGTTAGTGTCTCGGTATTTATATCTTCCCCGCGGACAATCCCTGTACTTTTCAGTCCGAATTTAGCTGCAGCACATGCTGTCGCCAATAAATGATTGGACCACACTCCGCCAAAGGTCACAAGGTGTTTTTTGCCCTCGGACTCAGCTTTACGCAATATATATTTTAGCTTTCGCCATTTGTTTCCGGAAATAAATGGATGAATAAGATCGTCCCTTTTAAGATAGACTCTGATCTTCTTTTCAAGAAATAGTGGATGATGGAATTCTTCTTCAGGACTATGGAAATCAAGGTTTATCATCTCATGAAAATAAAAAAGCTCCGAAACCGGAGCTTTTGAAATGAGTTTTTAATTTATTTTCCTAATCCAAATCCGATTCCGGCATTGAATGAATTGTATTCGGAAACAGAATAAGATCCGTATATTCTTAAAATAGCAAGATTTAATTGAAACCCAATATCACTTCTAAAGCTGTTGAAATTCTTTTTATCAAGAGAAACCGGGTCTGTTATTGTGCTGTAAACAGGCATATTTGTTATCGGAACAGAACCGGTGATTACATTGTAATCTCCCTTAAGACCTCCGCTTGTTTTTGAAGTATTGTATCCCACAGCGACAAACGGTGTAAATACTAAAAGTTTTTTCGATAAAATCGCCTGAACATTGACACCGGAGATTTTAGCCTCTATTTCCTGGTTGTCATTAACCGCCGGGCTTCCGGAAGGTGGAGTATAATCTAACTTTTTATTGTATGAAAATTGGGTATAGCCTAAAGCTACTGCCAGGTCAAAAGGCAGTAATTTCCCAAGGGTCTTACCTGCAATGAGCGGAAGAAGTTCAACCTTCACACCACCGCCAATCATGTTAATAGAACCTACGTCACCTAGCTTAATTTCAGGAATTGCCCGTAAGCTAACATCAATACCCTTGATTAAGCCCACTGTGGCCTGTAACTGCGGCGCCGGAATTATCGGTATGTTAGCTCCTTTAGGGAGATTAAATTCCTTGATTTTATCGTTGCCATTATAGATTTCTACTATTGGGCCAGTGGTTTTATCTCCGGCTGCTGTCGGTGATAAGGGATTCTGACCCGATTTAAGTCTAACAGAGTTGGATAAGCCTAAAGCTGTAACATCAAAAGTTTCATCTTCTTTAGGAATAAAAGCTCCCGTCAGAGAAAATCTTACATCAAATCTTCCAAGGTTTTTAGAATGTGCTGTATTTGCCCATCCGGAATTTAATCCGATACCGAAGCCTTTGAATATTGGACTCAGATAGGCATTGGCTAGTTTTGTTGCGTCAGGACCCACCTGGGCCAATTCTGCAACTCCATCCTGCGCGTACACAACATGAGAAAATACTAAACAACTTACAAGTAATGTAATTTTAACTAGGCGGTTATTTTTCAATCTATTCGAATTAGTGTTTATAATATATTTCCCGTATCAAAAATGGGAAAAAATTTAAGAACACTTTTATATTTTTCCTGAACTTCTTCATAGCTTAACAATTAAAAAATTTAATACGAATAAATTAAGTATATGTTTCTCTGACATGAATTAAATTTCAAAGTTTAATTTTGCGGAATGGCTGAGGACGTTGAATTAATAGAACAGGAGGAGCAAGATCTATACGAACATCTTAGGGTAGTGGTTGATAAAGGGCAATCGCTTTTAAGAATTGATAAGTTTTTGATGCTGCGAGTCGAGAATGCATCAAGAAGCAGAATCCAAAATGCAATAGAGACGGGTAGCGTTCTTGTGAATGATAAACAGGTGAAGGCAAGTTATAAAGTTAAGCCGGCTGATGTTATTTCTATTGTATTGCCACACCCGCCTCGTGATACAGAGGTTTATCCTGAAAATATTCCATTAGATATAATTTATGAAGACGATGACGTATTAGTAGTTAATAAACCGGCTGGAATGGTAGTACATCCTGGTTATAACAATTATACGGGCACACTTGTTAATGGCCTTGTTTATCATTTTCAGCAACTTCCCCAGCTACCGGGTAATGACGGAAGGCCCGGCCTGGTTCATCGCATCGATAAAGATACTTCGGGATTGTTACTTATAAGCAGGAACGAATTTGCTATGTCGTATCTTGCGAAACAGTTTTTTGATCATAGTATCACCAGAAAATATATAGCCTTAGTTTGGGGCGATTTAAAGGAGGATGGTACAGTGACAGGTTATATTGGCAGAAGTTTACGCGATCGCAAAATTATGGATATCTATGATGATGAATCAAAAGGAAAATGGTCTGTAACGCATTATAAGGTTTTAGAGCGTTTTAACTATGTTACGCTTATTGAATGTCAGTTAGAAACCGGCCGCACTCATCAAATACGGGCGCATATGCAACATATAGGGCATCCTTTATTTAGTGATGCTTCCTATGGCGGTAATAAAATTATTAAGGGAACGGTATTCAGTAAGTATAAACAATTTGTTGAGAATTGTTTTGAGATTATACCGCGTCAGGCCTTGCATGCTAAATCTTTGGGATTTGAACATCCGGTAACGAAGCAACGTATACACTTTGAGTCCGATTTACCTGCTGATTTTCAGGCCGTAATGGAAAAGTGGCGAAATTATGTGTCGAATATAAAAGCAGATTAATCATTTAAGGGTTGTAATTGAGAATATTTTATCAAGTTTATGAATTTCATTAATTATAACGGAGAGATTGTTCCGGCAGTCCAGCCGGTTCTTACAATTGCAAACCGCTCCTTCAGATATGGAGATGGATTGTTTGAATCAATGCGTTATTTAAAAGGAAAGCTAAGATTTGCAGAACTTCATGCCGAACGGTTGCAGCGAGGAATGATGGTTTTAAAGATTGATGGATATTCAAAGCTAGATGCCAGGTTTTTAATCAATAAGGTAGAAGAACTGGTTAAGAGAAATAGCTACGGACAGAATGCCCGGGTCAGACTAACTGTTTATCGTGATGCTGAAGGGTTATACAGCCCTGCTGGAAACCAGTTTGGCTACGCGATTGAAATGAGCAAATCTGATGAAGGAACGTATATTAATCAGGCTAAAGGATTAATCGTTGATGTCTATGATGAAGTTACAAAACCAATAAATATTCTGGCAAATCATAAAACTTGCAACTCTCTGGTGTATGTGATGGCAGGCATTCACCGAAAGGAGAATTCTTTGGATGAAGTTTTCATTCTGAATAATACAGGTTTTTTATGTGAAGCAATGAGCGCAAATGTGTTCGTTGTATTTAAAAAGAAGATATATACGCCCGCATTGACGGAGGGTTGCATTGCAGGGGTAATGCGAACCGTAGTTATGAAACTTGCAAAAGAGAACAAAATGGAGGTGATAGAAGCGCAAATCAATCCCGATATTTTAAATGAAGCTGAAGAAGTATTCCTTACGAATGCTTCGCGAGGAATACAGTGGGTTATGGGTTTTAACACCAAGCGATACTTTAATGAAGTATCAAAGGAGTTAATTGGAAAATTGAATGCGTCAATAACTTAGCTGTTTCGTCTGTTAAGATCTAAACCCTCTTAAAAACTCCTCGATATTCATTCGTTTCTTCCCCTCCAGCTGAATATCTTTAACACAAATGAAACCATCCAGGCAAGCAAACCTGAGATAGGTTTTATCATCACTAAGAAATCCTCCGGGTTGTATGCCAGGCTCTTTGCTCAATAATTCAGCAGAATAAATTTTTAATATTTTATCTTTAAAAGAGGTATAAGCTGTTGGATAAGGACTTAGACCACGGATGTGATTATAAACTTTTTGTGCCGGTAAATTCCAGTTTATGAGACAATCTTCTTTAAAGATTTTTGGGGCATGGGGTAATTCATCAGTCAGTAAAGCGTGTTTTATTGCCTCTTCCTGAGAAACGGGAGTATAATCACCAGCTTCAATTGCTCTTACCGTTTTAACCAATAGCTGAGCTCCTGAATACATTAATTTGTCGTGAACTTCGCCAGCTGTCTCACTGTCGCCTATAGGCACTTTCTCAGAAAATAAGATATTTCCGGTGTCAATTTCATGCTGAAGAAAGAAAGTGGTCACACCAGTTTCTTTTTCGCCATTTATAACAGCCCAGTTTATAGGCGCAGCCCCGCGATAATAGGGAAGGAGTGAGCCGTGTAAATTAATTGTTCCCATAAGAGGCATATCCCATACTACTTCGGGAAGCATTCTAAAAGCTACAACAACTTGTAAATCTGGATTAAGCGTTTCAAGCTTTTTAAGAAATTCGGGGTCTTTTAGTTTTACTGGCTGAAGAACTTCCAGGCCTTTAGAAACAGCATATTGTTTAACTGCAGATTCTTGTATTTTTTGACCTCGTCCGGCAGGTTTATCGGGTGCAGTTACTACTGCAATTATTTCAAATCCCGCTTTTAAAAGTGCATCCAACGATGCAACTGCAAAATCAGGCGTACCCATGAATATTATTCTCATAATGATATATTTATTGGTAGAGTAAATATTTTTTTCGCATCAGTTTGTAATGTGATAATGAAGGTTCCCAAGACCGTCGAATCTCATCCTCAGTCTTTCCGGATATTATTTGCTCTTTAAGACCTTCTGTACCGGCTAAACGGTCAAAGTTATTTATCTGTTTGTTTTGTTTATAGTCAAAAAACTTATCTTTTTCAGGGTATGTTTTATACAGCTCAATCAGCCATTTCAGATTAATTCTACCTGACCTAAGAAAATTGTCTGTGTTATACTTTCTTAAGTCCAGACCATAACATATCTCGTTTTGATGTAATGGTGTTTCACTCATGCCTGGTATACTCACCGGCTTAAAGTTAAAAGTGTATTTGCCTTTTAACTTTGGACTTCCCAGCACCTGGAAAGGGAAGTAGGTGCCCCTTCCCTGACTTATTATTGTTCCTTCAAATAAACATAGGGATGGATATAAGAGAATAGATTGTTGTGTATTTAAATTTGGAGACGGCTTAACAGGAAGAGTGTATTCAGTTAAGTGCGTATAGTTTGCCATTTTTATAATGTTCAGTTTACACTGGATTTTATTTTTTAACCAGCCTTCTCCGTTTATCATTTTTGCATATTCACCAATGGTCATTCCGTGAGTGATCGGGACAGGATGCATGCCGATAAATGATTTGTATTTTTCCTCAAGAATTGGTCCGTCGATAGAGAATGCATTTGGATTTGGCCTGTCTAAAATCATCAGTTCCAGGTTATTCTCAGCGCAGGCTTCCATTAAATAATGGAGCGTTGATATGTAGGTGTAAAACCTTGCTCCAACATCCTGAATGTCGAAAACCATTAAATCAATGCCTTTTAAATCCTCTGTTGTAGGCTTGTAATGTGATCCATAAAGAGATATTACGGGTATGCCGGTTCTTATATCGGTATTATTCTCCACCCTGGCCCCCGCACTTGCCTGGCCCCTGAAACCATGTTCAGGTCCGAATACTTTTACGATGTTGATGCCGAGGTTCTTAAGGCTGTCAACACTATGCTTATTGCCGATAATGGAAGTCTGGTTTAAAACCATTCCGATCCGTTTACCTTTAAGAAAGGGCACGTACAATGTTGTCTGTTCCGCTCCGGTCATCAGTTTGGCCTTTTTTACATTGTTAATTGCATCAATATCAACAGTGTAAGGGTTCGGAATATTTGTTCTGAAAGGAGGCCTGGGTACTGGATTACCAGAAATGCATGCTGATATAAACGTAGCGGAAAGTAATATGGTAAGAATAAATAATCTCATTTTATATTAATATTTAGTTCAACCAGCAAGCGATGGAAATTTTTGCATCTTTGCTAAAGTACAAAAAAACAGTTATAGCTTGAATCTAACGGCTTTTATAGCGCAAAGAATCACTTTTAAATCTAAACGCACTTTCTCTAAGTTGAGTGTGCGCATCGCCATTCTTGGAATCATGCTGAGTCTTAGCGTAATGATTCTGGCAGTGGCTGTAGTTAAAGGATTCAAAACTGAAATCCGGGAAAAAATAAGAGGATTTTCGGGAGATATCCTTTTAATAAAGTACGATCTCAATTCATCATACGAAAACTCACCCTTTGTTCTAAATTCTGATACATTAAAAAAAATTGAAGCCCTTCCCCAGGTACAGTATGCACAGCCATACGCGATTAAGCCCGGTATTATTAACACCGACAACGAAATTGAAGGTGTGGTTTTTAAGGGCGTCGACAAATCTTTTCACTGGGATTTTTTCAAAAAAATCCTTGTAAAAGGCAGAGTTATTGATTTTAAGGATAGTATAGCTGCGAAAAAACAAATTTTAGTTTCACAACATATTGCAAACCGCTTAGGTTTGAAGGTAGGCGATGATTTTCTGATGTATTTTATCCAGGAAAGTCTGCGAAGACGGCCCTTTAAAATTGTAGGAATTTATGATTTAGGAGTTGAAGAAGTTGATAAAACATATGTAATCGGCGATTTGTCGATAATAAAAAAGCTCAATAATTGGGAAGATAATCAGGTTGGCGGCTATGAAATACGTGTTAAAGAGTTTGGTAAATTAGATCAGACAAGCAATGAAGTGTCTGATCTGATTAATTTTAGGCTCAGGTCCTTTTCAATTACAGAGTGGTATACTACTATTTTTCAATGGCTTTCTTTGCTCGATATAAATACCCAGGTGATACTTATATTAATGCTTGCAGTAGCAGTCATTAACATGATCTCAGCACTGTTAATCATCATCCTTGAACGAACCAATATGATTGGGATATTAAAAGCCCTCGGAAGTTCAAACTGGAGCATTCAGAAAATATTTTTGAGTAATGCCGCATATCTTATAGGTTTTGGACTACTGCTGGGCAATGCATTAGGAATTGGGTTGGGCCTCCTGCAAGCCTACACGCATCTTTTTAAATTAGATCAGGCCTCCTATTATATGTCTTTTGTACCAGTTCAATTAGAGTGGCTTGATATAGTATTCCTTAATATCGGTACGCTGATCGTGTGCTTGGTGGTATTGATCATACCATCGATGCTGGTTACCAGGATTAGCCCTGTTAAAGCAATTGCATTTAAATAATATTTTTTAGTTTTTTAATTTAACAAGTATTTCAGCCGTCTGAATTTCATTGCTTTCTAACATCGGATGTGGATTCACACCTGTTAAATAAACACTATATAACCGGCCATCTAAGTTTAGCGTAACACTATCAGAGTCTTGGTATTCGTAATTAACTGAGCCAAGATGCAACAGGGTTTCGGCTTTAGAGTTGCTGATATTCGAAACTTCGATTCGTACGCTTGCTTCTCCAGGGTCGGAACAATTCAAATGATCTTGACAACGATTGTCGCTAATGTTTTTCACCTGAACAAATATTCGTGATAATTCATTTTGAATTACCACATGTTCATTCAGGGATGATGTAAACGGTATATTAAATGTATTCTCTTTATCGATATGAATCGATTCTTTTTCACAGGATAACATGCAAAAGCATAAGCACACAAATGCCGCGGGTATTAGTGTAAATGTTTTCATAAATAGATGAGGTGGTAGATTGTGTTTTTATTTCGATCGATTAAAATTAAGTTTCAAATTCATGCCCGCTGCTCCAAACCTTAAATCATTAGCGCCCAATCCGGATAATGGATATTTAACAAATGGTTCTAAAGTAAGCTTCGTTTGATTATTTATGCGATGATCCAGGCCCATTGAGAAATTTAACACTTTAGCAAAGTCAAAACTCTGGAATTTGCTGCTGCTTTGCAGAGTTGGTTCTTTGCTGTTATTTGTTTGATAATTGAAAGTATAGGTGTACGATTCATCAATAAAGAAGTTTGAGCTGAATCCTGTGCTTAAATAAAAAGTATTTTTCTTCTCAAGTAATGTGTATTTTAAATTAACAGGAATATCCAGACCCAAGAGTTTTGCATCGTAAGAATTGATGGAATAACTTATTGGATTTAACGATGTAATGCCCTGTTTATTGGAAAGATTTAATGGAATTGCATCATGTGAGCTGGCAAAACTTAATGCCGCCTCCCTGGGAATAAGTTGATTGTACTTTAGCGAATTCTGGCCCAAAGAAACTCCGGTTGAAATCTTAAGTTTTTTAGAGATTTTCAAGTCGGATGTTAACCCAAATCCTGTATTAATATTAGTTCGGCTTCCTTCAGCATAATTAAAGTAGCTTCCTGCAAAAATATCTAAACTTAATATTTTACCCGATAAAGGCTTATCCTTTTTTTTATCTTTTTTATCGACTCGAATTAAATTAGATAACTGTTCTTTTGATATGACTTCTGATGGATAAATATCAGTTATTCCCCCAGATTTATCAACCCATGTGCCTGTTGAGGATTCTGTTTTTGATGAATCAGAGGGAGAAATTGCATTGGAAGCCAATTCTGGTTTTTCGGTTTTACCTGGATTTGGTGTTAAAGCCATAAGTGTTAAATCATGCTGCGAATTTTCAGACATTGATTCTTTTTCAGGCGGCGATTGTTGTGCTGAGTCATAGATCATATCCTGATCTTGGTTAGATCTGGTTTTGACATTACGCAATTTTTTAGTCGCTAGATAATCGGGCTCAAGGGATGCTATCGGATTTTCTGTCAGACTACTATCTCCTGATATGGTATCTGGAAGCAGAGTAGGGCCGGCTGTGTTTTCCAGAGGAGATGATTTTACGATTTTAGTTTCTTCCGGCTTTTTCTCGTTAGTTAAGAACCAGACGCTGCAAAGTAATAGGATGGCTGCTGCTGAGCTTACCCACCAGATCGCTGTGCCGGGTTTTGAAGCTTTTTCAGGAAATTGTTTACGCAGTTCCATCCAGCTCTCATTTGCTGAGCCATCCTCGAAGTTATCGAAGACCTCGTTTATTTTCTTTACGAGTTTCTTATCGAACTGATCACTCATACTATCTCCTGTTGCTCTGTTAAATATTTCCTTAACTTCTCTTTTGCGCGGCTTAAATAAACCCTCGAAGAACTCACCGGAATATTTAATATGTTTCCAATCTCATCGTGATTATATCCGTCAATCTCATAAAGATTAAAAACCATCCTGTGAATTTCAGGAAGTGAATCAAGTAGTTTTAATATGTCTTTAGCCGACAACTGATCTATAACTTCAGCAGATTTACCCACATAGGCCGCCTGCTCAATATCTAAAAGATTTGAATGTTTTAGATTTTTTCTCAGACAATCTATTGATGTATTAACCACAATTCTTCTCAGCCATGCCTTAAAAGGCTGGGTATCTTTAAAGTATTGTATGCCTTTAAAAACCTTTATAAACGAATCGTTAACCACTTCCATTGCATCATCTCTGTTAGAAAGATATCTCATACCAACACCCATGGCATATCCATAAAACTGCTTATAAAGCAGCTCCTGATACTTGAGGTCCCCCGACTTACATTTTTGTATTAATTCGGGTTCTGATATGCCGGTTATTTTTTGCATTAAAATTGCGCTTCAGTTTATAAGCATCGCCGTTTTTCAGCATTACAACCGGTGAGCATTCCCGTTATCTTTACAATACGGATGTTAAGATAATAATGCTACAGGTAACAGATAATGAACTGAAATTTCAGGTAAGTAAAAGTACAAAGAAATTTTTATGACAAGCTTTTTGCTTCATTCCAAAAGACATCCATTTCTGCCAGTGTCATATCTTTAAGGCTCTTATTGAGACTTACAGCTTTGCTTTCAAGATATTGAAATCGTTTTATAAATTTTTTATTGGTTTTTTCAAGAGCGTCTTCCGGATTGATATCAATAAACCTGGCATAATTTATTAATGAGAATAATAAATCACCAAACTCATCTTCCGCTTTATCTTTATCAATCATCGTTTCATCCGCAGCGTTAAACTCATCTCTGAACTCTTTCATTTCTTCTTCCACTTTTTCCCAGACCTGGCCTTTTTCTTCCCAGTCAAAGCCAACTCCTCTTGCTTTTTCCTGAATTCGGGATGCTTTTATTAAAGCAGGGAGTGATGAAGGTACGCCTTCAAGTACCGATTTATTGCCTTCTTTTAATTTTAATTTTTCCCAGTTGCGCTTTACATCCTCTTCATCAATTACCTGCACATCGCCGTAGATATGAGGGTGACGATGTATAAGCTTATCGCAAATGCTGTTAAGAACATCAGTGATGGTAAAATCGCCAGTTTCTGAGCCTATCCGTGCGTAAAAAACCAGGTGAAGCATAATGTCACCCAGTTCTTTTTTTATTTCCTGTTTATCGCCCTCAAGAATTGCATCCGATAATTCATAAGTTTCCTCAATGGTGAGATGTCTTAATGTTTCAAGGGTTTGCTTCTTATCCCATGGACATTGATCCCGTAAGGTATCCATTATGGTCAGCAAGCGTTCAAATGCTGCGGGTGGTGTTAATGCTTGAGATGGAGGGATATTAGAAGGCATATGGAAAGAAAGAGAACTGTAATAAATATTTTTTTAATCTAAAGCAGGCATGAACTATTTTTCAGGATGCGATTTACCTCTATGACAAGTTGCACAGCTTACTTCCATCACTGCCTGGTTATATTGACTTTTCTTTTCGCCAAAATTTTTGATATTTAGCTTATTGGTCATTTTCATCATCTCTCTTGCTGAAACTTTCTCTTCCTTAGCATCACTTGCATAGTCCATTTTTTTTGTTTCCTCATTCCTTACGTGGCAAAAGTTGCATCTCACGCCTAATGCTGCATTGTAATGCTTCATTACTTTTTCAAGCTCCTCGTGACTTATTTTTTTAGGGAGAACTTTAAGATTGGTGTGCTCAGGTTGTGTTTTTTCTTCTTGCTGGGGCATTGTTGCCGAAGTGCCGATGATGATAGCAGAAAGCAGGATCAGAATGAGAAAGGTACGTGATTTCATTTTTTTTCGATTGTTTTAAGGTCTCTAAAATAGTTATAAAAACAGAATGATTTTAGTTTTTTATAGCCCTTAGCATCTCTCTTTTGCCTGGTGCTCCGGGGGCTTTTTCAATTTCAAATCCAAGTGATTTCATAGACCGTTTTAAGTTTCCTGTGATGGCATAAGTTACGAATACTCCTCCGGGGTTCAAATAAGCACAGCAATGTTCCAGAGCCTGGCTTGTCCACATTTCGGGTTGATGAAGGGCTGCGAATGCATCAAAATAAAGCACATCAAAACGATCTGTGCTTGTAAACTCTTCAAGCTTGCAATTGGCAATATTTAACTTGCAAAAATCATTAAGTTTAACTTCATCGGCTAAACTTGCTTCATAGTTTTTCAGAAAAGTCTTATGCAAATTCCTGTTAATGAAATTTTCGTATTCAGTAGAACTAATCATCTCAAGCGATAAAGGATAAGCTTCGATACCTGTATAGCTTAAAGAAATCTGATTTTGCATGCAATAATCAGCGCTCAGTAAGAAATTCAAGCCTGTTCCAAAGCCCACTTCCAGAATTGAAATATGCTTTTGGTCATTTTTTTCAAGGAAGAACTGAAGTCCGGATTTTAAAAATACATGCCTGCTTTCTTGCAAAGCTCCATGTTTGGAATGATAGTTCTCACCTACATCGGGATTATAAATGGTTTTTGAGCCATCAGCGGTTGTAACGAAATGCAAATTTATCATTGATTAATTTATGCCTTTAAAGTTAAAAGTAAAATAACTGATTGATGATCTTAATTCGAAATCAATAATTCGTGTATTTTTGCTGCATGTATCAACTGCTAAAGCCTTTTTTATTTAAGTTCGAACCCGAAAAAATTCACCACTTCGTTACAGGAACTTTAAAAACTTTAAATGGGATATGGGGAGTTTCCTCTGTTCTAAAAAAAACATTTCAATTAAATGATCCCCGTTTAGAGCGTGAAGTTTTTGGTTTAAAATTTAAAAATCCTGTTGGATTGGCGGCAGGGTTTGATAAAAATGCGTCCTCAATTTCTGAGCTCTCTAATTTTGGATTTGGTTTTATTGAAATTGGAACAGTAACCCCTCTTCCTCAACCAGGAAACGATAAGCCCAGGATGTTTCGCCTGCCGGCGGATGCAGCATTAATAAATAGGATGGGTTTTAACAATGAGGGAGTGGGAGTGGCAGCCCTTCGGTTAAAGAAACTAAAACGTGAGGGTTTAATAATAGGCGGAAATATTGGTAAGAATAAACTTACGCCGAATGAGGATGCAGTAAGTGATTATATTAAATGTTTTGACGCCTTATTTGATGTGGTGGATTACTTTGTAGTAAATGTTAGCTCGCCCAATACTCCGGGTTTACGGGCATTACAAGAAAAAGAGCCTCTGAAGCATATACTAAATACCTTGCAGCAAAGAAATTTGAAAAATGGTGTTTCAAAACCTGTACTTCTAAAGATTGCTCCTGATTTAACGGATGCCCAATTAGATGATATTGTGGAAATAGTTCTGGAAACAAAAATTGCGGGAGTTATTGCAACAAATACCACTATTAGCAGAGATGGGCTAATTTCTGAAGAGAGTCTTAAAACTGAATCTGGTGGCTTGAGTGGAAAACCTCTTGCCAAAAGGTCCACAGAGGTTATACGTTATTTATCAGAGAAATCGCAGAAAGCTTTTCCAATTATTGGAGTGGGAGGGATTCATTCTGCTGAAGATGCAATTGAAAAGTTAGACGCAGGAGCTTCTCTGATTCAAATCTATACCGGTTTTATTTATGAGGGGCCGGGCTTAATAAAGGAAATTAATAAGAGAATATTAAAATCTTAGAACTCTAAGATTCATTAAAATAAAAAATCCCGGAGCAAGGCTTCGGGATTTTTTATTTTGAAACAAGCAAAACTATTTTGCCTGCGCTACGATTTGAGCTAAAACTGCGTTGTTTTTCGAAAGCTGGCTTGTTGCAGATTCTTTAGAGCGGCTGCCTATTTCCAGGTTACGACCTAATTTAAGAAACTGAACTTCCATGCGTGAAACCGTTTTATTTCTTCTGTCTTTTCTTTTTAAACGTGTAACTGCCATAGTGTTAATTTTTTTAATTTTTTCCTTGAGGTCGGAAGCGGATTCGAACCGCTGTAGAAGGTTTTGCAGACCTCTGCCTAGCCACTCGGCCATCCGACCTTTGTTAAGGGAGTGCAAAAATAGTAATTTATTATTGCCACCCAATATTATTTACTTATTTCTTTTTATTTCTGAACAAATAATTGCCGCGGATATCGCAACATTCAATGATTCTGCTTCTCCATATCGCGGAATAGTTACCACGTTATGAATTAAAGTCTTTACATTTTCAGAAATTCCGTTCCCTTCATTTCCTAATATAATATACCCTTCTTCACCAAAAGTGGTTTCAAATAATGAATTACCTTCGAGCAGTGCACCATAAATTTTCATATTGACATCAGACAAAAATGTGCTAAGGTCCTGGTAATATATATGTATCCTGGAAAGTGAACCCATGCTTGCCTGCACAACTTTTGGATTATAGGCGTCTACTGTGTCTGAAGAACATATAATGTCAGCAAATCCAAACCAGTCGGCAGTTCTTATAATTGTTCCTAAGTTGCCCGGGTCCTGAATCCCATCTAATACCAGCACGAATTTTCCTTTAAAACTTTCTTGCTGTGGAATGGTTCTTTCAGGGATTTGTATAAGAGCCAATGCATCATGTGGGGTAGTTAGGGTGCTGATTTTTTTTAATTCAGAAGATGTTACTTCCTGCAGTTTTACTTTCTGTGATAAATTGTACAACTTTGGGGCTGCTTCTGGAGTATGAAAGATTGTAGTTACAATATAGTCGGATTGTACAAATTCAATAATCGACTTACTTCCTTCTGCTATGAAGAGACCCTGTTCTTTTCGATGTTTTTTTTGGTGTAATGCATTTACAAAACTGATTTGAGATTTTGAAAGCATATTTATTCGTTCGTCCTTTATTTGTTGCAAGTATACTGTTTTTAGTGCTTTTTTTGGGAGGCTGTTCTGCCACAAGATATCTTTCTGAAGATCAAAAGCTTGTAAGACGTGTGTCTATTGAAGGAATAGACAAGCAATTTTCCGAACAGGCTAATTTATATGTTCAACGTGATATTATGCCTAATTCACGATTGAACCTGGCTTTATACAATTACTTCAATACTAAAAAAGGTAAATACAGAACGGATCGGATCCGGGATATTGGAGAAGCGCCTAATCTTTTAGACAGTTCTCTAGTTGAAATTTCCCGTCGTGAACTGGAGAAGTTTTTATTTGATAAAAGCTTCTTTAAAGCCAAAGTTAAGAGTGATATTATTGTAAAAAACAAAAAGGCCTACATTACTTTTACTGCCGTACCCGGACCCTCATTTACAATTAAAAATTTCTCGTACGTAATTCCTGACGCTGCCGTAAAGCAATTGTATATGGAGAGCAGGCCGTCATTTACCAATATTACTGAAGGTACAAGGTATGACGGTGATTCATTGAGAAATGAAAGTAAACAGGTGTTTAACCTGCTTCAGAAAAGCGGTTTCTATGATTATAAAGAACAGTATGTGAGGTTTACAGTCGATACAAATCTTTATGAAAGCGCAGCTAATATTAAGTTGTTCCTGGACAATCCGCTCAATCAGACAGAACATAAAGTGTATTACATGAATAATACCTCCTTTCTGATAAAAAACAGTTATGGAAAAACTACCGGAACACCTGATACCTTACTCATAGATTCACAATACTTCTTCAGGGATTATTCCCGCAGATTTGAACCAGAAAGAGTTTTAAGCTATAATTATTTAAAGAAGGGTGAAAAGTACGATATTGATAAGAAGAATTTAACTTACGACAGACTTTTCGATTTGAATGTTTTCAAAAGTGTAAAAATTGATTACGTAAAAACCAGCGACAGTCTTAGTCTTGATGCCTCCATTGAGGCCGTTCCAATGAAAAGATTAAGTAACCGGGTTGAGGGGGAATATACGTTTAATTCGGGTAGAAGCGGTTTTAATATTGGTAATACTTACACTAACCGGAATGTTTTTGGCGGTGCAGAGCAGCTTGATTTCAGGATTAGATATGGGTTATTATTTAATAATGCAATAAAGGGCAATCTGGTTGACCAGATATTTAATCGGGATCTTCAGTTTGGAATTACCCTTACCTTTCCAAGGCTTTTAGTGCCTTTTAATACAGATAAGCTTGGAAAGAACGGAGTGCCCCACACAACGATTTCCAGTAGTTTACAAATATTTGATCAGCTGAATGCCTTTAAAAGCCGTCTTTTTATAAATTCACTAACCTACGATTGGGTTGAAACCAGGACGAAGTTACATTCATTTACTCCGCTGAATATAGAATATCGGAACGGGATTTTTGATGGAAATTTTAGAGACTCATTAGAAGATGCTGGTTACAATTTGTACTTGAAAACAAATGACCGGCAATACTTTAATTTAGGTAGTCTTTATACTTTTACCCTGAATGCCTCTAAACTTTTAACGTACGATAATTTTATATACTTCCGTACATCTACTGATATTGGTGGAAATACTTTAAATCTGTTAGATAAGGTGTTAAAAAGCGACAGTACCTTTTTGGGATTGCGTTATCTGCAGTATGCCAAAACCGATTTCGATATGCGCCTATACAGAAGTTTTGGAGGAGAACGCCAGTTTATTGCAAGAATAAACCCGGGCATTGCCCATCCTTATGGTAATTCCACAACGCAACTTCCTTTTGAGAAAAACTATTATGCGGGTGGCTCGAGCGGTATAAGAGCATGGCAAGCCAGAACCCTCGGCCCCGGGAATTATAACAGGGATACTTTAGATAGCGATGATCTAAGAAGAAGTCTTATAAACCTTGACCAGTTTGGTGAATTAAAAATGGAGGCGAATCTGGAATACCGGTTTAAAATTTTAAATAACTTTTTTGGTTCTAAACTTAAAGGAGCAGCCTTTACAGATTTTGGAAATGTTTGGAGAATCAGAAAGACTGACAATAATCCTGGTGGAGAGTTTAAATTTAATAAGTTCTTTAATCAAATAGCGATAGGAGCGGGTGCAGGCTTAAGGTTCGATGTAGAATATTTTATTTTCAGATTTGATGTAGGGGCTAAGATAAAGGATCCACAATTTAAGGGATCTGAACAGTGGGTTATTAAACAGATTTTTAATAATGAGTTTAAAGAAGAATATTTAAGGACTCACGCCCCTGATACCTACAGGTTTTTACAATATAATTTCGGTATAGGAATGCCTTTTTAAAGAGCAGATTTTAACCCGTCGATAATGGTTTCAAAAAAGGTCGGTATACCCAGACCTTTGCTCGAGTTAAAAAAGAAAATTAATACTAGTAACAGTACAGCGAAAATTAAAAATTTCCGGAAAATAGTGGCAATTGCTATAATTATTAAGGGAATTATCACAAGGATCAGCCAATTGATTTTTATTGGATTTAAGTTCTCTCCCTTTTTTATTACGTAATATAGTTTTGAATGAGTGCCCAGATCGTTTTTATGCTTAATGTATACAAATGTTGATTTTTCGATTTGTTGAGGAGAAACAGCGATACCGTCATTAAATCTCAGTTCCTGCTTAAATCCGTTAATGCTGAATATAAATGTACCGTTGACACTTTCCATAGGCCTGTCGGCCGAATCAGCGGCTATCACGGCAAGTTTATCATTTTTTAATAAATGTTCTTTGACTAAAAAGTTATTTACTGAGACAGATTGAGCGTGAAGGTTTCCGGCAGTTAAAAATATGACAAGCAGTATAATTTGAAATCTCATAAATTATAAAATCTCGTGAAAGGTAAATACTTTTTAATAACAAATAATCGATTTTTACAAATTACCAGGGCCTGAAATAAAAAAACCGCCCTTTTTGGGGGCGGTTCGGTAAATTGATGTTTCTTTATTTAAAAAGCATATCCTAAAGAGAAAGAGATAACCCGGTTATTAACTTGACCGTTACCACCATCTCCACTTGGACGCAGATCAGATAAACCTAATCCATAACCTGCACCAACGTTAAAGCCGTTATTTAACTGCACGCCACCAAGTACGTTCACGCCAAAATCAAGTGCTTTTAAATCGTCGCCTGCTTCATCACCAAATTCCAAATCCGACTTTGTAGTAGAGTTAGCTACTTTATCCGTAAATTTCCTTTCTCCGGCTAAGCCAAATGATGCATAAGGACCTGCACCAAGGAAAATATTTGTACCAGTTGCTCCCAGAGGTATTTTACCTACCAAATTTACCGGAACTTCAAGCCACATGGTATTGTCCTTGATTTCGTAAGTGTTATTATCAGTATATTCTGCACCTTTCCCCTGAAGAGATAAACCAGGTTGTACAGAAAACATGCTTCCTACCGGAAGATCAAGATAACCAGTTACATGAAAATTGGTGGCATGGTCAGTAGTTGGGTTATCGGCATCATCTTTACCATAACTATATTTGGCTAAGTTAACGCCAGCTTTTAATCCCCATTTTGTACTACCAACTGAAGTCGTCGTTTGTGCATTCACAGCGGTTCCAGTAACAAGGAACGCTACTGCTAATAAAGCTAATTTTTTCATAATATTTTTTATTGTGTGTATAAAGGGTTGTTCAATCACCAGACCAAACTTCCTCTGAGTAAAGTTTGAGCTAAAACACAAGCTGTTAGAGTTGAAAAATAGCCTCCAAATCTTTTGAGAAGATATAAAATGGCCTTTTTTGTAGTCGTTTTGTCCATAAAAGTATACGGAATTATCAAAGGTTAGGCGAGTTAAAGGTATCTCCTTGATTAATGTCCCCGGTTTCGTAACCTTTTTTAAACCATCGCATGCGTTGGGCAGATGTTCCATGAGTAAATGCATCAGGTACCACCCGGCCTTGCGATTGTTGCTGTAACCTGTCATCGCCTATAGCATTCGCGGCATTTAATGCTTCTTCAATATCGCCTTCCTCCAGTATACTTTTCATGCGCTGAGCGTGATGCGCCCAAACTCCCGCAAGGAAATCCGCCTGCAGTTCTAATTTTACTGATAACTGATTGTATTCCTCCTGGCTCACACGACCCCGGGCCTCGTCCAGCTTGCTTGAAGTTCCAAGAATGTTTTGAATATGATGACCAACTTCATGGGCTACCACATAAGCCATCGCAAAATCACCAGGAGCCCCAAATTTATTTTGAAGTTCATCGTAAAATGTAAGGTCAATATAAACCTTCTCATCGCCTGGGCAATAAAATGGCCCGGTTGCAGAACTGGCACTACCACACGCAGAATGTACAGCCCCGCTAAACAATACTAAGGTAGGTTCTTTATAATCGCTTCCGGATTCGGAAAAAAGTTTATTCCAGACATCTTCCGTATCTGCCAGTACAACAGAAACAAAATGACCTTTTTTATCCTGATTTACTTCCGTATCCAGAGGGGCCTCCTGCTGGGTTCCGCTACCGCCACCCTGAAACATTCCAAGCAGTTCCATCGGATTTTGTCCTGTTAATAAAGAGAATATAACAGCAATAACAGCGGTAACCCCTCCACCGATGGCAAGGCCGCCACCGCCGCTTCGTCTATCTTCTATATTGCCGCTTCCGCGTCTTCCCAACCATTTCATAATATTGTTTATTTGGTCAACACTATATGAATATGCTTTGTTTTAATAGACTCGTGTAGTGAAATATGCCATGTAATTAATCTAGTAATACAGTCTTGATTTTTGGGCGAAACCTGATGGAAATTCAAACAAAGAGTTTAAGTTTAAGGCTTGAGTCGGTTTAACGTCTGATATTAATGAGGCGTTTACGCTCGCGGATTTCAAAAATGATATTTTCATTATCTTTCTGTGTCAGATCCACATTGAAGGTCTCCTGAAGGACCCTGAAATCTTCGTTAAAAACGTTCGTATTGACCTGGATCAGATAGGTATCATCAGATAAATTGAAGAAAAACGCTCCGTCTTCATTTGTCAAGGTTGAAAATGATTCTCCTTTTGAGCTGATAGCTGTGATTCGGATGTTAGAAGCATTAAACTCCTTTTTGCTAAACGGGTCTTTACTGAGGTTTAAATGCCCTGATAAAAATTTACTTTTTTGAAACGGAATGTAAAGATCCTGGCTCTTGGAGACGTTAACCGAGGGCTTGAATCCATTTTTGGCAATCCAGCCTTGAATATTGTTTACCTGACCGAGGTCAATAGAATAATCTCCCTGTTTAATATTCTGGTAAAATGCTTCTCCCTTTTTATTTGTAGTGAAATTTTGATTCCCAATGCGGATGCTTGCTTCAGGAATTGCTTCATCAGGTAGATCGTAAACACTGTTACTGTTATTATCTTTAAACAATACTACTTTGAGATTCCGGTATTTCTGTAATCCAATTAATGGCGCAGTAAGATCTTTTTTAATGCTAAGGTTCAATGAATTTAAGGCATTCATATTACCAAAATTGTGATTACCATAAAAACGTAATGATAATCCATGTTTGTTTAAATCCAGATTCAGGTCCATCCGGGCAACATAACTTCTTTCATTAGTTGGGATGTCATGTGCGTAATTTAGTTCCAGCCTGGTAGTTAAGTTGTTCTTTAAGAAATTTCTCTCAATATAGGGTGCAATTTGATACCGTTTATTTTGAAGGCCGGTTTTAGAATAGGCAAGAAGTTCTGCATAATACAGAGGGCCCTTATCCAGTCTGAAACTCAATCCCAAACCTTTTGATTGAATGGAACCAAAGACATTAATTGCAGGAACAGATTTCAGGCTGGTATTTTGGGGAGCAAAGCTATTTAAAAGGTTTGCAGAGAGCGATAAGGTGACGGATTTAAAAATGCCAAAGCCTGAATTAATATTTAGCTTATGAGACCTGAATAATATGTTGGTAACACTATCCTGAAGCTGATCAACAATTGATGTGGTTAATGTGATATTATTTCTGTTTTTAATAAAACCACCTCGTAACCCAATTTCGCTGGTTTTTCCGCCAAAGAGGTAAATGAATTGATTTGAATCGATAGTACTTACTGCCCGGTCACTATAATCTGCAACAGCTCCTCCAAAGTAACGCTTAACAACATAGCGTATTTCATTTGAAGAACGTTTAACACCACGCTCCAAACCAGGAAATTGGCGGGAGGTTAGACTGTTAGTAGTGCGGACAATAAATTTGGGAGAAATATAATCGTAACGGAGTCCCGCAGTATGGCCATTGCCCTTATGATTAAAACCAGGAATTTTAATAATTTCTGTACCAAATCCTCCTAACAATGTTAAAGATCCTGAACTACCTATATCCTTATTAAACTCCGCGATATTAGAAAAGCTGTTGTTTTCATTCCCCGGATCCAGGCTGGCCAGAGTTTTATTTACAATATTGCTGGTCTTTCCGATGGGGAGTTGCTGTTCAAGACTAAACTGATTGGCATCACCCAAACGGCTTTTAACACCCATAGCCTTGAGTTTGTAACCCCTGTCTGACCTATATTCCATTCGCCCACCAATTCCATCAATCAGGTATGTGCTAAATTCTGTTTGGTTTCCAACTGAAAAAGTCCAATGCTTGGAAAGATAATCAATGTGGGCATAGCGACTGTTGTTTCCTGTATTTTCTGTATAAAAATTATTCGACCGAAAATTGAAAGAAAGCGAGCGGTTTTTTTCAAGTGAAAGAGTTCCGGAGCTGTTAATATAGTACACCTGCTGTGATTTTACATTGAAATTTTGAGAAACAAGCTCGATGAACATTGGAGCTGTGTACCACAGGGAAGGGTTTTCTCTGAACAGTGTATTATTGCTGAACACTTTTTGAGAAAATACTTGCTGGACTTTATCTTTATTGGTAATCTCTATGCCTATATCCTGTGTTTTGAATTCTTCCAGATAACGAGGTTCTGTTATTATACCTATCCGAATAAGAGTATCGGAATTTGACGGCAGATTAATTTTGTTATTGCGTTTTGGAAGGGTTAATTCCAAAGAAGTATTTAGATTTAAAACCAACTCCTGCATGATATTTCCTGTATTCGATATTTTGACCTGAAAAAATGTTTCTTTGTTTATTCTGTCAAGCTTAAGAACAGGATTAAGTAATGATGCCCGCCATTTGGAGTTTGCCCGAACTCTTGCTATATAAGTATAAGGTACTTTTTTCTCAATCCCCGGGTTACTTAAAATTAGTGTGATGGCATAGATCTGGTCGCTTAAGGCATCATTAGGAGATGCAATCCTGATCGGCAATTCTAACACCTGGTTAGGTTCAAGGGTAAATATTTTTCTGGTATCAAGCAGGGTTGTCCAGCCCTCTGGTAAATTAAGCTCCAGGCCGAAAATGGTTTTTACAGATGATGTGTTTTGGATAGTTACCCTATTAAAGCTAAGCGCACTACCCTCTTGTAAAACTGTATCTTTCAGAAATGAAACCCGGAGATTATTATTCAATGTTCCCTGGGCTTTTACGCTCAAAGAAAAAGCTAATAATAAACAACAGCTTATAAAATTTCTAATGATATGTTCGTTGAATGATAACAAGATGTATCCTATAGGATATATTTAAGATACGGGGAAAAACACGATTTCATAACTAAATCAAAGAAAGCTTTGTCAGAAGCTAAGTTCGGTTTTTATACGAAATATACAGTCAAAAAGTTTTTAAATTGTACTGATCGTATACGTTACGCCTATTGAATAATCTGAGGAGGGCGGATAATTAAGCCCGGGAGTTATTTTATAATCTACGCCCACGGTACTTGAACCCTTCGGGTTTTTTGCATCCGTTGTTCCGCTTAAAGATACTGAGGTAGTTGATAATGGTACATAGGTTCCGCCTGCGGTGTTTTTAAATTGAATGATGGAAGAAGGCATCGGATTGGCCCCATCCCCGCCATTGAAATTGGCGGCTGTAGCATTTATGTTGAGGAACCAAGGCTTATTTGACTGATAAGTTAATGTTACGGCATTGATTTTTTCGATGCCTGTCGTGAGCAGGGTCACATCACTGGTAAAGTCAAAATCAACGCTGGTTCCTCCACTTACCGAAAGACTTAATGCTTCAGGTACTTTGATAGTAATTATGCTGGTAGCTGTTTTTTGTGCCAAAGCCACGGAGGAGATAAAAATGAAAAATAATATGAACGCTGACTTTTTTTGTTTCGTATTATGATTAATCATTCTATGAATATCCTTATAATATTGACAAATGTAACTAAAGTGCAGTTAATGTGTATTCAATTGTAACCGAGTAATCATTAGCCGGATCATACAGCAATCCTGGAGTGATTTTGTAATCTATTCCAAAACTACTTGATCCTTTTGCCTGAGATGCAGATAGATCAGCGCTGGTTGTTGACAGGGGTGTAAAGGAACCTACTCCGTTTTTCTTCCATTGAATCACTGAAACGGGCATGTCGGTACTACCAGTTGTAGAGCTAAAAAATCCAGTTCCCAGAGCTTTTATTGTAATCTTGGTTAACTTATTTGATTTATAAGCCAGGCTTACTGCATTGGTTTGTGAAATACCAGTTTCTAATTCAGATCCGTTTGAGAATGCAAATGTTGCAAGATTGGTATTATTTGCAGTTAATTCTGTAACAGTAGCGATAGTAACCGCAACATTACTGGTCTGTACCTGTGACATTGCTGAATCAGTATTGATTACTACGAATAGAGCGGATAAGCAAAGTGCAAGTAAAAATTTCTTCATGATTATATTTATTAAAGCTTAGAGTAATATTCATTTTGAACACATATAGTCAATTGCTATACCAAAGGGAGGAAAATGCATTTTGAGAGCTTGCAAGCTATTTTATAATATTTGAATTGGGGAATTATCGTTGTTTGTGCGCATAATGTGGGAAATAAATCCCCACGTTTTCTCAGAATAAATTTAAGATTTGTGCAACAAGTTTCCTACTCGATACTACGCCCTGTAGGGTTACAACAGATTGTGTGCTTCCATTCTTTATATGATATCAGCTTTCAAGGTTGTCATATTAAATCAGCTTTGAAAAAATCCCCGTCGGCAACACACTCAACGGAAGTGGTGATTTTTTTTGTGTCTTACCTGACTCGGATATACAGATAGTCTTGTCCGGCAAAATAACTTCTTGAAAGATTCTGTAGGTTGAAATCTCATCAAAGTTCATCCGGATCCTCTATATCATGTTGAATCGCTTTGTAAAGTTTTGCGAATTAAGGTCCTGATATACAAACAAAAAAAGCCGGCTTAGCCGGCTTCATATAAATGTGATAAGGAAAATTCTTAAAGGTTGCTTATTGTGTAAGTTATCACCATTCCATAATCCTGAGCCGGAGCGTATGTATATCCAGGATTTACTTTATAGTCAATTCCTATTGAAGCAGTACCTCTTGCATTTTTAGCTGCAGATGTTCCGCTTAATGATGCCGGAACAGTTGATAAGGTAGAATAAGAAGGATTGCCGTTTAATCTGAACTGTATAACTGAAGCAGGCATCGCAGTTGGTGAGCTACCGGTAAAATCTGCTGTATTCGCATTCACATTCACAAACCATGGTTTATTTGACTTGTATGTCAGGCTAACTGCATTCAAGGTTTCTATACCTGCATCAATTTTAGCGATACTATTAAAATCAAAAGTATTTGAGGCGCCACTGGTTACTGTCAGATCAAGTACTTCCGAAATTTTAACTGCGAACGAACCCGTAGGAGCTGCTGTGCCTAACTGAGCTTTTGCAGCATTCGTAAAAAATAAAGATCCTGCTAAAAAAGAAATTGCAAGTAATGTATTTTTCATAATCGTTATTTTAAGTTAAAGTTTTGAGAGCGTTAACTTAATTCAACTGTTTTGTATGTATTCAATGGCTGTACCAAAAGGCAAGACGAGCTTTAAAGCCAGATCAGACCTGTTTCTAAATAAACTACCGGGAATAGCGGGGCGTTTTTACGCATATGTGGGGTGGATGTGGGAAAAGAAATGCCCCATCTGAATACGTGCCACGATTTAATTGTAAGTACTTATTTCAAATGATTTAGCCTCATTTTTTTGTACTGCATATCTGTTGAAAATTAAGCATAAAAAAACCGGCTGTTGCCGGTTATAACATAATATATAAATTATTGCAGTTTTATAGATTGCTTATAGTATAGGTTATTACCATTCCGTAATCCTGGGCAGGAGCGTACGTATAACCTGGATTGACTTTATAGTCAACTCCAATTGAAGCGGTGCCTCTTGCATTTTTAGCTGCAGACGTTCCGCTTAACGAAGCAGGAACTGTAGATAATGTTGAATAAGAGGTATTGCCGTTTAATCTGAATTGTACAATTGAAGCAGGCATAGCAGTTGGTGAGCTTCCGGTAAAGTTAGCAGTGTTGGCATTGACATTTACAAACCATGGTTTATTCGATTTATACGTCAAAGTAACGGCATTTAAAGTTTCAATACCCGCATCAAGTTTAGCTATACTATTAAAATCGAAAGTGTTAGAAGCACCGCTGGTTACTGCCAGGTCAAGCACTTCAGAGATCTTAACAGAAAATGAACCAGTGGGCGCTGCTGTTCCTAATTGTGCGTTAGCTGTTTTTGATGCTACTAAAGAAATTATAAATAAAACTGCTAATAAAACTTTTTTCATAATCATTGTTCCAGTAAAGTTAAAAATTGAGAGCGTTAACTTATCCTTGTTGATGTTTATTCAATTGCTGTACCAAATAGTGAAAATGCCTTTTTTGTTATAATAAAGCATATGTTTTGATAAAATGGGATGGAGGTGTGCGGGATTTTTGCACAATTGTGGCAGATAAGCAGGGAAAAAATTTCCCATATGTAAAATAAGACTGATTTTATTAGCAGCGTAAATAGACCCGGCGTTCTTTCTGTTTTTGATAATACGATTGCAGTATAGTCAGCCGCTAATTAAGCGTGGCTACGTAAATTATCGTAAATGATGATTGGGGTGAATGATCGGGGGCTGTATGATCGGGTTTTGATAAATGGTTTACGGGGAAATTGATATCGGATAAATCCTCTTCCTTAGCGATATTAACTGACCATTTTTGGTTTGATAACACCTTAATCATGCTGGTAATTTCAGGTTTAACTATTTTTTGTAAATCAGTAGATGACCTGTATGAAATTGATTTTGATTGATTATCACCCAAAGTAATAATAGCAACAGACGGAATGCGAACATTTATTTGAGAATGTGCAGAAACTTTCACTGCCGCCGGGCTTTGCGCCATGCAGATTACACCTGAGAATATTATAAATAAAAATATAAAGGCGCTGAAATACTTCACCTTATTGTTTACGGTCGGGGAATTTAAAAGTTACGTAGTGGGAAATTAATTCCCATAATAGGGAAATATGGGAATTGTTATACTTAGGGAATTAACGTATATGTTATAGATTGCTTATCGTATAGATGATTTGAAGACTATAGTTATCTGCAGGTGGATAAATATAGCCCGGATTTACATTGAAATCAATGGTAGTTGTGCCTGTACCCCGAGGATATTTGGATCCTGTGGTGGCGACTAAAGCTTGTTCCGTCGCTGACAAGGCAACATACGGGCTTCCAGACCCGTTTATTCTATACTTAATGACCGAAGCAGGCATAGGACTTCCGCCCATGCCACCCGTAAAGTTACTGCTGCCTGATTTTATTGTAATAAACCAGGCCTTATTAGATGTATATGTCAGTATTGTGGCACTAAGCAGCTCAATACCATTGTCAATCTTGCTTGTTTGATTAAAATCTACCACCTGATTAGCTCCCGATGTTACCTCTAAATCTAAAACAGTAGGAACTATTATATCGATAGTTTTCGTCAGGTACCTGGTTTGTGAATAAGTACCCGAATTAGAGAATGTCATAAGTAAAATGAAAAAGAAAAACCTCAGGGTATTTTCCATATATTAATACTGGCAAAAACGAATGTGCAAAGTAAGAGTATGCGTGCCGGGGGCCTGAACAAAGCCGCTTAAGGCATTTCTTGTGATCGTTAATACATGGTTGATTCCGTTGGTAGGAATTCCCAATTGAGCCACTTCGACGTATGAGTTGGACAGCGTTACCGTAGCAGGAGATGTTCCGCGATTGGTGGATGAAACTGTAAAAGTGTTTATGGGAATGGGGGTATTGGTCGAAGAGCTGCTAAGTCCGGTCATTACACCGGCAATGTACAGCTTGTATTTAGCAGTTGACTGAAGGTAAATAGTGATATTATTCAATGATTCTGAACTCGAAAAATCGCTTAATGTATTAAATGTGAAGGTGGTCGTTCCGGTAACAGTAATGTAGTTTTTGGAAGCAGGTCCGGCATTCAGGCAGGGAGACGGTAAAGCTGGTTCTGTCTGTGTATAGGCATTAATAGCTAAACTCATTATTAACATTAACAGGAATATATTTTTTACGTTCGACAAAATATTTGAATTGGAAAAAAATATTAACAATATATAAAATGTAAAGACAAACAGGGTGCCAGCAAATATAATAGAATTAAAATATGTTAAAATGAGCTGGGTTTCAAAAATAGATCAATATGTCCTATATTCTGATAATATCTAAAAAAGAATTACTTTAGTAAATTGCTTTAGTATATATTAAGTAATAACCCGGACGTTAGTACTTTTTATAATTCTAAATTGGATCTGACAATGCTTCATTAAGGTGAAACTGGTGGATTTTCATTTCCTTTTTTGTGTAATTTTAATTTGATAAATTAGAATAAAAAAATATCCTGTAAATGAAGAAAAATAAACAGAGCGCTATATTCTACCTATTGATATGTTTTCTGCTATCATCATCAGTAGCACGTGCTCAGCGTATAAATGTGAATCCCACTATTTTAAGCTTCAATACTAATGCCGGCGGCATTTCTACCCAGATTATTACAATTACTAACTTATCTGATACAAAACAGGCTTATCAATTAACTTTAGGAGACTGGGTCAGAGACAGTTTGGGCGGGCATAAATACTTTCTTCCAGGAACTATTGACCGTTCATGCTCCAAATGGATAACATTCGATAATTCTCTGGTTGAGATAGAGCCCCAGAAATCACGTGATGTGAGGGTAACTCTAACAACACCTGCAGATCCTAAGCTGGTTAATGAGATGAAGTGGTCAATGATTTTCATCCAGAATGTATTAGAACAAACAGGCGATGAAACTAAGGGTGCAAAGATGAAAGCCACTATCAGAGAAGTCTATCGTATTGGAATACATGTTTATGAAAATCCGACTGCTGCGAACAAAAAGGAAGCCCGGGCAATAGCATTAGAACCAGACAAAGTTCAAAAGGATGTTTATAATTTCAGCCTGATCAACACCGGAAAAACCATGCTTGAATGCAAGGCACGTTTGTTATTAACCAATTTAGCCAACGGACAGGAAGTTAAGCTGGACGAAATGGAGTTTCCAGTATTTCCTGATGGAAAAAGGGTTGTTAAACTGCAAATTCCAGAAACTGTTCCTAAAGGAAAATATTCTATGCTGGCAATTTTAGAGTATGATTCTGATATGCCCCTTGAAGCTATTGAAAGATCTGTTGAAATTAAATAATCCTAAGGTTTTGATTTTTTCGATTTTGTAAAAACAATTTGTTGATTTGATTTGTATAGTATCTGAATATTTAACCAACTAAAGTTAAATTGTACTTATATGAAGAAAAACACAACTAAATTTTTCGCTGCTGCCGCAGTAGCCTTGTTTATTTCAGTAAATGTAAATGCTCAAACGAAAGAACCTTCAGGAGATTCAAAAGACACCAGATTAGGAATTGGATTAAGCGTGGGCATTCCTACTAACGATGCTTACAATATAGCTGTTGGTGGAGATCTAAGACTTCAGAAAGATTTTTATAGTAATATCTCTGGTATCCTATCTTTAGGGTATACTAATTTTTCTGTTAAAGATGATTTGGGCGGAGGAAGTGTAGGTTTTATTCCTTTGAAAGCAGGATTAAAATTTTTCCCGACAGAAAGATTTTATTTCTCAGGAGAAGTGGGTGCCGCTTTTGGTACAGATGAAGGACAGGGAACAGCATTTGTTTATGCTCCGGGCATCGGAATTGGCTTTAATAGAGGAATTGATCTTGGTTTACGTTATGAAGGGTTCTCTCAAAATGGTGGTAATTTAGGTCAGGTTGCATTGAGAATTGCCTACGGATTTAATTTGAGCCGATAATATTTGAATTTTATTTTTCTTAAAGCGGACTGTTTAGGTTATAAACAGGTCCGCTTTTTTAGTTTTTAAATGCCTATTAAAGAAGAAAATCGATAATTATTCACATTTTTACTGTAAAATTACTGTTGTTGCAATAAATAACTTCCAAAAAAGGCAGATTTGATTATTTTTGCGCTGCAACATCCAATTAATATGTCAGAAACAGCTTCTATACTTCTAGGTGATAAAAAATACGAATTGTCGGTAATTACCGGCACTGAAAATGAAAAAGCTTTAGATATCTCAAAACTTCGTGATCAAACTGGTTATATCACCTTAGATAGTGGGTACAAAAATACCGGCTGTACGAAAAGTGCTATTACATTTCTTGATGGTGAAAAAGGTATTTTAAAGTACAGAGGTTATCCCATCGAACAACTCGCAGAAAAATCATCTTTTATAGAAGTTGCTTATTTACTAATATACGGAGAGTTGCCAACTCAACCTCAATTAGACGAATTTGAGGATTTGCTAAGAGAGCATGCTGAAATTCCGGAAGAAATAAAAGCAATTTTGGCTGCCTTCCCTGTTGAGGGACATCCAATGGGGAAATTGTGTTCGGTAATGGGTTCATTATCTGCATTTTATCCTGAAAGCTTAAATCAGCAAGCTACTAAAAGCGAGCAAAATCTAACTCTAATAAAATTGTTAGCAAAAATGCCTGCTATCGTTGCTTGGATCCAAAGGCATACACTTGGTCAGCCATTTATCAAACCTGATAAGAATTCTGATTACGTTTCCAGTTTCATGAAAATGACTTTCGCTGAAGATGCAGATCCGGTTGTTATTGACGCCATGAATAAATTATTAATTCTTCATGCTGATCATGAACAAAATTGTTCTACTTCAACTGTTCGGATTGTTGGTTCATCAGATTGTAACTTGTATGCTTCAGTAGCAGCAGGCGTTGCTGCATTATGGGGGCCTCTTCATGGTGGTGCAAATCAGGCTGTGATAGAAATGCTAGAAAAAATTAAGAATGATGGAGGCGATACCGCTAAATGGGTTGCTAAAGCTAAAGATAAAAATGACTCCTTCAGATTAATGGGTTTTGGTCATCGGGTTTATAAAAATTTCGATCCCAGAGCTAAAATTATTAAGAAGGCTTGCGATGATATTCTTGAAAAACTAGGTGTAAATGATCCTGTGCTTTCTATTGCTAAACAATTGGAAGAAGCTGCATTGAATGATCCTTATTTTGCTGACCGAAAACTTTATCCGAACGTTGATTTTTATTCTGGCATCATTTATAGGGCATTAGGCTTCCCGACAGAAATGTTTACCGTTTTGTTCGCTTTAGGGCGCTTGCCTGGATGGGTCGCTCAGTGGAATGAGATGCGTGCTAACAAAGAGCCTATAGGAAGACCTCGTCAGGTATATGTTGGCAAAACAGAACGTGATTTTGTAAATATAGGAGATAGGCAGACGAACTCTGTACCTCAATAATACAAAGAAAGGCCTGCTAAATTAACAGGCCTTTCTTTGTTATAAATAGTTTCCGATCTTTTTATTGGATCAGGAAGATTTTCGTTTGGAAAGCTCATCTCTGATTTTCGCGGCTTTTTCATAGGCCTCTTCAGTTAAAGCTTGCTGCAGCTTTTCTTTCAGTTCTTCATCGCTCAGGGAAGTATAATTTGTTGCGGCAGTAGCTACTTTTTCCTCAGTTGGAGTATCTATGTTTTCAAGAAACACAAAATCGTTGCCTTCAATCATAATACCCGCAGTAGATAGAATAAACTCATAGGTATTTATCGGACATTCAAAACGTACAGCCAGCGCGATGGCATCAGAAGTTCTGGCATCTATTTCAATGTTTTTTTTACCATCATTGCATACCAGTTTAGCAAAGAAAATTCCATCCACTAGATTGTAAATAATTACTTCCTCAATGGTAATATTATATGCCAGTGCAAACGATTTGAATAAATCATGAGTTAAGGGCCGGCTCGGAGTCATTTTCTCAATTTCTATAGCAATAGCCTGTGCTTCGAAACCTCCAATTATAATAGGTAACCTGCGTCGTCCGTTCACTTCGCCTAAAACTAAGGCATATGCACCAGACTGCGTTTGACTATATGATAATCCTACTATATCTAATTTGATTTTCTTCATATTATTAAGGCCAAACATGTTGGCTTAAAACTTAACCTTTAAATGCTTTTATTGCTTTTGTTAATTTAGGTAATACTTCCAACGCATCACCAATAATGCCATAATCGGCTACCTTGAAAATTGGAGCATCAGGATCTTTATTGATTGCTACTATGGTTTTTGAGGCACTAACACCTGCAAGATGCTGAATCGCACCAGAAATTCCAACAGCAATATATAGATCCGGACTGATTACAATCCCAGTTTGTCCAACATGTTCTTCATGAGGTCTCCATCCTGCATCAGAAACTGGTTTTGAACATGCTGTTGCTGCGCCTAATGAATCGGCCAGTTCTTCCAGAATCTTCCAGTTTTCAGGGCCTTTTAAGCCTCTTCCTCCTGAAACGACGATCTCAGCCTCAGGTAAAGAAACTTTATTTGTAGTTCTTACGGTTTCTTTAACAGAGGCTTTAAAATCTGTATCGCTTAAGTTTGGATTAAACTCTTCTATTGACGGGTTTGTTTGAACCTCTATTAAAGTGAAGGAATTCGGGCTGAGAGAGACTATTTTTATGTCGGATAATACTTCGATCGACGCAAAGGCTTTACCCGAAAAGGTGGGTTTTTTTACTAGGAATTTTCCGCCTTCAATCTTTGGAAGCTCTACTGCTCCCGCTACGATCCCTGCTTTCAGCTTAACAGCTAAACATGGGCCCAACCCTTTGCCAGTAAAAGAATTGGACAATATAATAATAGTTGAATTCTCTTTAACAGCAGCTTCTGTAATAACAGACGCATATGCTTCGTTTGAAAACGTTTTTAAATTATCTTTTCTGGCGATGAGTATCTTATCAACTCCATATTTACTTAAGGTTAGTAAGTTTGCATCTGTAACTTCTCCTATAGATATAGCAATTAAAGGCTCGTTAATTACTTTTGAAATTTCCTTCGCATAAGAAACTGATTCAAAAGCCGACTTTTTGAATTGCCCTTCTATTTGTTCTGTATATACTAAAACCGACATGTTTTTTTAATTAATGGTTAGCCAGCTTAAATTACCTTTGCTTCAGTGTGCAATAATTCTACCAGCTTTTCGGTGTCATCCGCTGATAGAATTTTTACAGCACCTCTAGGAACTGGAGATGTATAGTCTATTATATTTGTTAGTTTACTTGTTTCAATCGCATCAAGGACCTGAAGAGGTTTAGTTCGGGCCGACATAATTCCTCTCATATTTGGAATTTTGGGCTCTGCAACACCTTCAGAGCAGCTTACGACAGTTGGCAATGCAACGGTGATTACTTCTTTTCCGCCTTCAATTTCTTTTTCAACCAATAATTCATTGCCATTCATTTCTAACTTTTTAATGATAGATACTGATGGAATATTCAACATTTCACCAAGCATTCCGGCAACCAAACCCCCGTTATAATCAATAGATTCTCTTCCCGTAAGTATAATATCAAAGTTTTGATTTGCAGCGTAGTTGGCTATCTGAGATGCTACGAAATAGGCATCATGAGGAATAGCATTTATTCTCACTGCTTCGTCTGCCCCAATAGCCAGAGCTTTACGTATTGTGGGATCGGCTGATGCCTCACCTACATGAATAACAGTTATAGACCCTTTGCCACCATCTGTCAGTTCAATTGCTTTTGATAATGCAATCTCATCGTAAGGATTTAGGATAAATTGTACACCCGCGGTATTGAATTGTGTATTATTGTTGGTAAAAGTTACTTTTGTTGTGGTATCTGGTACATTACTTATACAAACCAATAATTTCATATTCTCTTTTTTGCAAATTTAGTTTAAAAAAGCCTCTTTTTAAAATGCAGAACACCCGATTACAAAAGCTGTTAGAATTTTACAACAATGAGCCGAACGATCCTTTCTTAAAGTACGCTCTGGCTACGGAGTATATAGCCTTAAACGATTTAAACTCAGCTTTGATTTACTTTGAAGATTTAATTCTTAATCATAAAGAATATGTAGGCACATATTATCACCTGGGCAAGCTTTATGAAAAACTTGGCAGAAAAGATGATGCCATCAAAACTTACGAACAAGGCATGTTAACAGCCCGTTCTGCAAGAGACAACCACGCATATTCTGAGTTACAAACGGTTTATAATTCAGCTATGGGAATTGATTACGAAGACGATTAATGTGGTGACGGCGAAGCAATTTCTTTTTATCAGGGATGTCATAGTGTATACGTTCACTGCTTTTGGAGGACCACAAGCGCATATCGCTATAATGCTGAAAGATTTTGTAAACAGAAGGCATTATATAAATGAAACGGAACTTCTTGAACTCAACGCCCTCACTCAGGTCCTTCCAGGTCCTTCATCTACTCAAACATTAATTGGAATAGCATATAAAGTAGGTGGAATTTGGCTTTCCATACTAACTTTCTTAATTTGGGTAATACCATCAGCAGCAATCCTCTGTTTCGCCGCAATAATGTTTTCTTTCCTGGATGATAAAAATGAGTTTATTAAGATCATGCGTTATGTTCAACCAATTGCTGTAGGTATTGTAGGATATGCGGCCTATGTATTAGCAAAATCAGTCTTAAAAAGCGATATTTCAATATGGTTGGCAGGCACAGCGGTAATTGTAACTCTGATTTTGAGAAATGCTTATGTTTTTCCAATCCTTATATTATTGGGGGGGATTATATCTTCAGCACTGGAAACCAGCCAGGAGGAAAATACCCTTCGGGTTAATTTGTTTTCTAAGATAAATACCCGTAAAGTAACTTATTATATAGGAATTTTGTTGCTTTTTGCAACGTTGGGTGCGATTATTAACCAAACATCTCCATTTAGTTTGCCGATCAGATTATTTGAGAATTTTTACCGTAACGGAATCATAATATTTGGTGGCGGACAAGTGCTCATCCCTTTGATGTTTACAGAATTTGTTCAGATGAAGCATTATTTATCAGGCGATGAGTTTTTGGCAGGGTTCGCTTTACAGCAGGCACTTCCAGGACCTACATTTTCATTTACTTCATTTGTAGGGACTATGGCCATGAAAAATGCCGGAAATTCAATGTCGGGACAGATTTTGGGAGGCATTGTAGCTACTTTAGGTATTAACCTTCCCGGATTTATTCTGGTGATATTTTTTGTTCCTTTTTGGAATGACCTTAAGAAAATCTCAAGAATAAAAAATTCCCTTTCGGGAATTAACGCAGTGGCTGTAGGATTTTTAATTGCTGCTTTTTTCTTTATGCTTAAAGCATTGCCTGTAAGTTTTTTATCCTTTGGATTAATTATAGTGACCTTTCTCCTCTTGAATTTTACGCGGGTACGAACCCCTTTTATTATACTTGGAGGAGTGCTGCTGGGATGGTTTATTTAAGTTTTCCCGCAAAGCAGAAAAGGAAAATAATACGCAAAGCTCCCAAAGATTGATGGCTCTGCGCTTCCTGAGTATAATAAGTTGCTGATTTTTTGCCGTTTGCCTGAAATAACAGCGGTCATAGAGCTTTTTTTGTTTGAAATAAGGCGATAGAAAATTTAAAATGGCGGCTCCTCATCAATATCATCCATTCTGGATGGACGAATGATGAAATTGCTTGGTTTCTCAAAATCTTCAGAAGGCGCCATTGCTCCAAACGGATTTCCTTTTTGTGCACTCGGACCGGAGAAATCGTCCTCCAGATCTGCAAATTTCACAAATTTACCTACAAAACGTAGAGGAACCGTTCCTGTTTCACCATTTCTGTGCTTGGCAATAATAACTTCACCAATCCCTATTGTAGAACGGCCTTCTTCATCTTCAGTTAAACCATAATATTCCGGTCTGTAAAGAAATAAAACCATGTCTGCATCCTGCTCAATAGATCCGGATTCACGTAAATCCGATAACATTGGTCTTTTACTTGCACCAGGTCTGCTTTCTACTGCCCGGCTTAGCTGCGATAGCGCCAATACAGGAACATTTAGCTCTTTTGCTACAGATTTTAATGCTCTGGAAATACTACCGATCTCTTGTTCCCGGTTTCCTCCGCCTTTTCCTTCACCCTTTCCATGCATTAACTGAAGGTAATCGACGATAATCATTTGTATGTCGTACTGGGCTTTTAATCTTCTGCATTTTGCCCTGAATTCGAAAATATTCAAAGCCGGGGTGTCATCAATAAAGAGAGGCGCTTCGGTTAAGGTACCAATTTTAGAGTGAAGCTGCTGCCATTCCCATTCAGCAAGATTTCCTTTACGGATTTTTTCCTGCTCAATTTCCGTTTCTCCGGATATCAAACGATTTACCAATTGTACCGATGACATCTCAAGGGAAAATACTACGACTGGTTTTTTAAACTGAACAGCAGCATTACGCGCGCAACTTAATACAAAGGCTGTTTTACCCATTGCCGGCCTTGCTGCAATGATTACCAGATCGGATGGTTGCCAGCCTGAGGTCATTCTGTCTAAACCAGTAAATCCAGAGGGTACGCCTGTTAGTCCATCTACTTTATCACGAAGTTTTTCAAGTGTCTCTATCGACTCGCGAACAATATCATCCATTTTTCTTGAATCGCGTCGAAGGTTATTTTGTGCAATGTCAAAAAGGTTTTTCTCCGCATGATCGAGTAAATCGAAAATATCTGTCGTGTCTTCGTAAGCGTTATTAATTATTTCTGTAGAGATTCTGATCAGTTCACGCTGAATATATTTTTGAGAGATAATCCGGGCATGATATTCAATATTAGCTGCAGAAGCTACCCGGTTGGTCAATTCGGTGATATAATATGCACCACCAATCATTTCCAAATCACCCTGCTGGCGTAATTGAGAAGTAACCGTTAATATATCTACAGGAGAGGATTTTTGAAAAAGCGCATGTATCGCTTCAAAAATTTTATGATGACTTTCTTTATAAAAAACTTCTGGCTTTAAAATGTCGATAACCGCTGAAAGGGCGTCTTTTTCAAGCATCAATGCGCCAAGAACAGCTTCTTCCAAATCAACTGCCTGAGGAGGAAGTTTACCAAGGCCACTTACCATATTACTTAGGCGGGTTCGGCGTTCTGCAGGTGCAGTCTTCTTCCCAGGATTATAATCATTTTGGTTATCTAAACTCATTTGTACAAAAATAGCATTAACTATGTTTTTCTCATCAGATACTTACCCACAAAAAAATATTTACACTTACTTATTCTTGTTAACAAGTAGTATGTTCTGTTCACAAACCTATGTGGATAAAGTGTGGATAAAGGCAATTACCAGCTTTTCAATAGCATAAATGGGGTGTTAATAACTTTTTATGATGTTAACAATCAAATTAATATCACCTCCTAAACCTGTAATTTGATCAAAATATCAGTATTTTGCGAGCTAAATTTTTAACAATGGACACTAAGTCTTTAAGGCCTAAAAAAGAATCGAATCAAATGGTATTTGGAATCCGCGCTGTGATTGAGGCGGTGCAAAGCGGAAAGGATATTGATGCGATTTATGTACAGCGTGGCCTTACCGGAGGAATATTTCAAGAGCTGAAGGCTTTATTGAGTGATAAGCTTATTAATTTTCAAATGGTTCCGGTTGAAAAGTTGAATCGTATTACCTCTAAAAATCATCAGGGAGTAATTGCATTCATTTCACCGGTTACTTATCAACGCATTGAAGATATTATTCCCGCTATTTTTGAAAAAGGAGAAACGCCTCTTATCTTGATTTTAGATGGAGTTACTGATGTGAGGAATTTTGGCGCGATTGCAAGAACAGCCGAATGTGCAGGAGTACACGCTATTGTTGTTCCGGTAAAAGGTTCTGCTCAGATTAATCCTGATGCCATTAAAACTTCTGCAGGAGCATTATTTAAAATTCCCGTTTGCCGGGAAGAAAATTTGTTAAAGACAACCCGCTTTTTGCAACAATCCGGTTTGTTTGTTGTGGCTTGTACTGAAAAGACAAATGACTTTTTATATGAACCTGATTATACAATGCCTGTTGCAATTGTCTTGGGTTCGGAGGAGGATGGAATTTCAAATGAAATTATCAGAGCTGCCGACTATCTGGCTAAAATCCCCATGTTTGGAGAAATTCATTCACTGAATGTTTCCGTTTCGGCTGGAGTAATTCTTTATGAGGCGGTAAGACAGAGGGTGGGGGCTATGAATAAATGAAAGAATGAAGAAAGAAAATCAATCGATTCTGTCCTTCATTCCTTCACTCCTTCACTCAATTTTTATATAAACTCGTTGCCAAACTTAGATCTTACATCGGCAACTATCTGTTTCACGTTTTGCTCTTTGTCTTTATGGCAAATCATGAGTGTATTATTTGATTCAACAATAATATAGTCGTCCAAACCCTGCAGAACTACAAGTTTTCCCTTTGGCACATTTACCATACAATTTGATGAATCGTACATAATCACTTTGTCTGAAGGAATTACTGCGTTTCCGAGGTAATCTTTCTCTGCAAGCTCATAAACAGAAGCCCATGTTCCCAAATCTGACCATCCAAAATCGGTTGGTAAAATGTAAACATTATCTGCTTTTTCCATAATGCCATAATCAATGGAAATATTCGTGCACTGATAGTAAGCATTCTGAATAAAAGAATTTTCTTTGGCTGTATTATAAATATTGTCGCCTTCCTTGAAAATGTCATTCATTTCTGGTAAATACTGCTCAAAAGCTTTTAAAATAGACGATACCGACCAGACGAAAATCCCGGCATTCCATAAAAATTCTCCGCTTTGGACAAAGGTTTTTGCCAGCTCTATATTTGGTTTTTCGGTGAACGTTTTAACTTTATGAAAATCGTTATCCAAAGTTTCTTCGGTAAACTGAATGTAACCATAGCCTGTATCAGGACGGGAGGGTTTAATACCCAGAGTGATCAGGCAATTATTTCTTGAGGCTGCCTCCAATGAATTGCGGATGTCTTTTTCAAATTCTTCGGAATTCAGAATCAAATGATCGGAGGGGGCAACTACAATAGAAGCATCCGGGTTTAGCATATTGATTTTATGGCAAGCGTAGGCAATGCAAGGTGCTGTATTTCGCATTACAGGCTCGCCAAGAACCTGACTTGAATCTATATTGGGCAACTGCTCCTTAACTAAGGATGCATAATTGTCGTTGGTAACAATGAAGATGTTTTCTGCAGGTACGATTTTTAGAAAACGATCGTATGTAGTTTGAATCAGGGTTTTTCCTGTTCCAAGAATATCTATAAATTGTTTGGGATGAGCTGAACGGCTTATTGGCCAAAAGCGACTGCCAATGCCGCCAGCCATAATTACTGCATAATAGTTTTTCATTTAATATATAATTGTTTTTTATGTAGGTGACGCTATCATGAGAATATCAGTGCCTGGCATGTTCATGATAGTTTCATTACGTTATATAATTCCTTCTTTTAATAAATCGTGTAAATGTACAATTCCTTTGTAAACTCCCTTGTCAGCAACAATTAATTGTGTGATGTTGTTACTTCGCATAAGCTCTAAAGCATTAATTGCAAGCTCCATGCTTTCGATTTGTCTTGGAGATTTACCCATAATATCTTTTGCCGCTAAGGTTTCAAAAGAATTATGCTTTTCCATCATCCTTCTAATGTCTCCATCAGTTATTATTCCGGTAATTTGATTATTGTCGACAACCGTTACAGCACCTAAACGGTTTTTTGTAATTTCAATAATTACTTCTTTAATGGAACTGCCGCCGTTCACCTGGGGTTTATTGTTACTGGTATATAGGTCCTTAACCTTTAAATATAAACGTTTACCCAATGATCCGCCCGGGTGATATTTAGCAAAGTCTTTACTGCTGAATTCTCTGCATTCTAATAGGCTAACAGCAAGAGCATCTCCCATAGCTAATTGTGCGGTAGTACTGGTAGTAGGAGCCAGGTTATGCGGACAAGCTTCCTTTTCTATGGTCGTATCAAGCACATAGTCAGCCTGTTGAGCTAAATAAGAATTTAGATCGCCCACCATACCAATGAGGATATTACCAGCCTGTTTTAAAAATGGAACAAGTACTTTAATTTCTGAAGTATTTCCACTTTTAGAAATGCAAATAACAATGTCATCATTCTGGATAATTCCCAGATCACCATGAATTGCATCTGCTGCATGCATAAAGATTGAGGGGGTACCTGTAGAGTTAAATGTTGCTACCATTTTTTGGGCTATAATGGCGCTTTTTCCTACCCCAGAGATAATAACTCTTCCTTTGATGCCAAGAATTTGAGTGATTATCACTGGAAAGTCATTATTTAATCTATGAATCAGCCCTGATAATCCCTCTACCTCGGTCTGAAGTGTCTTTCTGGCGATATTTAAAATTTCGGAGTTTGTCTTCAAACAGAAGTTTTTAAATTTAAAATACTATTTCACGGCAAAAATATGTTATTTTGATGTTTAAAATTAGCCTTTCTAATTTTTTTTCCGGGAGGACATGGAGATAAAGAAATCATTATTTGATAATTTACAGAATTTTTTTGGGTTTGATAACTTCAAAGGTGAGCAGGAAGCGATAATAACTAACGTTCTTCAAAAGAAAGATACTTTTGTGATAATGCCCACTGGTGGTGGTAAATCTATTTGCTATCAATTGCCAGCGTTAATGACAGAGGGGACGGCCATCGTAATATCACCGCTCATCGCACTGATGAAAAATCAGGTAGATCAGTTAAGAGCTTTTGGTGGTACCGAAAGTATTGCGCACTTTTTAAATTCTTCTTTAAATAAAGCTGAAATAACCAAGGTTAAGCAGGATGTTTTAAGTGGTGAAACGAAATTACTTTATGTAGCGCCCGAATCGCTTGCAAAAGCTGAAAATATAGAATTTCTTAATTTAATCACTATTTCGTTTGTTGCGGTAGACGAAGCCCATTGTATCTCGGAATGGGGTCATGATTTCAGACCAGAGTACCGTAAAATACGCCAGGTAATCTCCTCTCTTGGAGAAAATATTCCAATCATTGCTTTAACAGCTACAGCTACTCCCAAGGTTCAGCAGGATATTATTAAGAACCTGCAGATGACCGATTCCACATTGTTTAAATCATCCTTCAACAGGCCCAATTTGTATTATGAGGTAAGGCCTAAGAGGAATGTGATGAAAGAGATCATCAGGTTCATAAAAGGACATGCGGGTAAAACCGGGATCATCTACTGTTTAAGCCGTAAAAAAGTTGAAGAAGTAGCTGAAGCCTTAAATCTGAATGGCATTAAAGCTCTTCCCTATCACGCCGGACTAGACCCTAAAACCCGCGCCGATACACAGGATAAATTTCTGATGGAGGATGTTGAGGTGATTGTTGCGACCATAGCTTTTGGTATGGGTATCGATAAGCCGGATGTTCGTTATGTAATTCATCACGATATTCCGAAGTCTATGGAGGGGTACTACCAGGAAACGGGTAGGGCAGGAAGAGATGGTGGCGAAGGTCAGTGTGTTGCGTTTTACGCAGAGAAAGACGTAGAGAAGCTTGCTAAGTTTATGAAAGACAAGCCGGTTTCTGAACGGGAAATTGGTACTCAAATATTAAAAGAAGTAATAGATTATGCCGAATCATCTGTTTGCAGAAGGAAGCAAATTCTGCATTACTTTGGTGAGAATTTTAATGAAACGGGGTGCAACAATATGTGCGACTGCTGCAGGGCACCCAAAACTCATTTTGATGCTTCAGATAACCTGAAAAAAACGCTGAAAGCAATTCTGGAACTAGGGGAGAAATTCGACGATCATCATATCATTAATATTATGATGGGTATTGAAACTTCACAAATTACAGCTTATCAGCATAATGAGCTATCTTATTTTGGAAGCGGGAAAGAAGATGGACTCGTTTATTGGAAATCACTGCTTCGTCAGGCACTTTTAAATAATTACTTATCCAAGGATATTGATAATTATGGATTGCTTCATCTAACCAGGACAGGAAAATCTTTTATAGATAGTCCGCATTCGATGAGATTTATTCTTAACCGGGTGATGGAAACTGCCGAGGATGATCCTGAAGATGGCTCGCAGCAAGGAGCGGCTACACTAGACACTGCTTTATTGCAAATGCTTAAGGATTTAAGGAAGCGAATTGCAAAACAAAAAAATCTCCCTCCTTTTGTTATTTTTCAGGATCCTTCTCTTGAAGAAATGTGCACGCATTATCCTGTTACACTTGAAGAATTAAAGCAAATTCACGGTGTAGGATCGGGTAAAGCCATGAAATTCGGGACCCCGTTTATCGAATTAATAAATAAGTATGTCGAAGAAAATGATATCGACAGACCCATTGATCTGGTCATTAAGAGTGCTGCAAATAAATCAGCTTTAAAAGTTTCCATTATACAGAATATTGACAGGCAGCTGGCTCTTGATGATATCGCATCATCAAAAGGGATTAGTTATGAAGATATCCTGAGAGAAGTTGAAACTATCGTTAGTTCAGGAACCAAGCTGAATTTGAATTATTATATAGATGAGATGATAGATGAAGACCGCCAGGATGAGGTTTTCGATTATTTTAGAGGCGCAGAAGTGGATTCTATCGATGAAGCTTTAAAAGAACTGGGCAGTGATGATTATACCCGTGAAGAACTCCAGTTAATGCGAATTAAGTTTTTATCAGAATTAGGAAACTAATGATCAATATTCTTCCACAAATTAAATTTTCGGAATCAGGCAATTTCTTTTTAATGGCAGGGCCCTGTGCCATTGAAAGTGAAGACATTGCTATGCGTATTGCCGAAAAGATTGTTGTAATTACAGACAAACTTCAGATTCCCTACATTTTTAAAGGTTCTTACAGAAAGGCAAACCGTTCCAGAATTGATTCTTTTACCGGAATCGGCGACGAAAAAGCCTTAAAAATTCTTGCCAGGATAAATAAGGAATTTGGTATTCCTACAGTTACAGATATACATGCCGCGGAAGAAGCAGAAATAGCTGCTCAATATGTTGATGTTTTGCAGATTCCTGCATTTTTGTGTCGCCAGACGGATTTGTTAATTGCGGCAGCTAAAACCGGAAAGGTTATCAATATTAAGAAAGGGCAGTTTCTATCGGCGGGTTCTATGAAATTCGCAGTTGATAAAGTGCAGGAAAGCGGAAATAATAAGGTTATTTTAACAGATCGAGGAAATACTTTTGGTTACCAGGATATGATAGTTGATTTCCGTGGAATTCCGGAAATGAAAGCATTCGGAGTGCCGGTAGTAATGGATTGCACACATTCTTTGCAACAACCCAATCAAACTTCCGGAGTAACGGGAGGGAAGCCTGCATTGATAGAAACCATCGCGAAAGCCGCCATAGCAGTAGGCGCTGATGGATTATTTATTGAAACTCATCCCGAGCCTGAGAATGCAAAATCAGATGGTGCAAATATGTTGCATCTGTCATTGCTCGAAAATTTATTAGAAAAGCTTATTCGGGTAAGACAGGCAGTTGCTTAAATAAGCATAGAATTATTTGAGCATTCTAGTGTTATGCACTAATCTTTATCATAAAAGAGAAATAGTATATTTGGCTCCCTTACAATAAATGAAAACGGAACAAAAAAAACTTACCCAGGAGGTCTTCGATAAATATGAATTAGTTGTCGGTTTGGAAATACATGCACAACTTTCAACCAACACCAAAATATTTTCTACAGATCCTGCTTCATTCGGCGCTGAGCCAAATCATCATACCAGCCTTGTTTCCTTAGGTCTGCCCGGTTCTTTGCCTAAACTCAATAAAAAAGTTGTCGCCTTTGCCGTTAAAATGGGTTTGGCGACCAATTGTACCATTAATAAGATTAACCGGTTCGACAGAAAAAATTATTTCTATGCCGATCTTCCTAAAGGATATCAAATAACTCAGGATCAATTACCTATCTGTCAGAAGGGATATGTTTCTATAAGTTTAAAAGACAAGCCCGAAAAGAAGATTCGTTTAAACCGCATCCATATGGAAGAAGATGCGGGAAAAAGTATTCATGACAGGGATGATAGATATTCTTTAATCGATTTGAACCGTGCCGGTGTTCCGCTTGTTGAAATAGTGTCTGAACCTGATTTACGATCGGCTGAAGAAGCCGCGGCCTATTTAAGCGAGATCAGAAAACTTGTTCGATACCTGGAGATCTGCGATGGAAATATGGAGGAAGGAAGTTTGCGCTGCGATGCCAATATTTCTGTTAGGTTAAAGGGAGTAACAGAATATGGATCGAGGTGCGAGGTTAAAAATCTTAACTCTATACGAAACCTTCAGAGGGCTGTAAATTATGAATTCCGCAGACAGGTTGAAGTGATAGAGAACGGAGGGAGAATCGATCAGAATACATTGAATTTTGATGCCGCAACAGGTGTAACATCCGTTTTGCGTTCGAAAGAAATGGCTTATGATTACCGGTATTTTCCCGAACCGGATTTGCCGCCTTTGGTGCTTAGCAATGAATTTATCGAACAAATTAAGAGTGAACTCCCTGAACTTCCTGAACAAAGAGTTAAACGATATACCAAAGATTTTGGATTGTCGGAATATGATGCTTATTCGCTTACTTCAGATAAATCGGTTTCGGATTATTTCCAGGAAGTAGTAAAATTTACAGGTAATTATAAGTCGGCAGCCAACTGGATAAATGGTCCGGTGCAATCTTATTTAAACGATAATCCCAGAGAAAACCTTTCTATACAAATCCCTGCGGAATCTGTTGCAACTATTATTTCGTTAGTTGATGATAAGAAGATAAATAATACAGCGGCTACACAGCAATTATTTCCTGAATTGGTTAAGAATCCAGGAATGGATGTGCTTGATATGGTCCAGGAACTTAATCTTCTGATAGATACAGGCGGTGATGAACTGATGCAATACATTGATCAGGCAGTTTCAATGTATCCTGATAAGGTAATTGAATATAATAAAGGTAAAAAAGGCGTTTTAGGATTATTCATGGGCGAAGTGATGAAACTTTCAAAAGGGAAGATTGATCCTAAAACTGCAAATAGGTTGGTTGTTGAAAAATTAGACTCATTAAAGTGAAGAAAATAATTGGTGTGCTATTGCTGTTAATCACTGTATTAACGGCTTGCAAAAATAATGACGAATTTATCGTGAGCGGTAAATTTGACAATGCTTCCGGCTTAAAAAGTGTAGCCATCTATAAGGCTGACAAGCTTGTCGATTCGGCTATTTTAGATGATAAAGGCGAATTTAAGTTTACAGTTATTTCTCCGGATGCTGATTTTTATTATATCTCTGCCGGACAAAAAACCTATCCCCTGATTGCTGAAAATGGTGATGAAATTGATTTTAAAGCAGATTATTCAAACGAAACAGGCGAGTATGAGTTAACAGGCTCAGAGGATTCCGAGAAACTCAAAGAGTTTAATAAGATTAGTGCCAGGTACGGAAAAATATATATGGATATTCAAAAGGAATATCAGGAAAAAGTAAGCGCCAACCCTGCAGTTAAAGATTCTGTTGAACGGGTATTGATTCCGCGTTTTGAAAAAAACATGAATGATTTTGCAAAAGAGTCTGTTGAATTTGCAGAAAAAAACAAAGATAACCTGGCTGGTTTTTATGCCATGAGTTCTCTTGACCAAACTAAATATGAATCTGAGCTTTTAAAGTATGCTGATGATATAAAAGGTAAGTTCCCAAATACTTTAGCGGTGCAAACTTTTACCGCGAAGATGGAGAAGTTGAAGACGCTGGCTGTCGGCCAAACCGCACCCGATTTTCAAATGGCATCTGCAGAGGGCAAAGAACTGAAATTATCCCAGTTCAGAGGGAAATATGTTTTGCTGGATTTTTGGGCTTCCTGGTGTGCGCCCTGCCGCGAGGAAAATCCGAATGTGGTGAAGCAGTACAATACATTTAAAGATAAAAATTTCACTATTCTGGGGGTTTCTTTAGATAACAATAAAGACTTATGGCTCAAAGCTATTAAAGATGATGGGCTTGCCTGGAACCATGCGTCCGAATTAAAACAATGGGATAGTGAGGTTGTAAAGCAGTATAGTATTGAGGGTATTCCTGCATCGTATTTGCTTGATAAAGAAGGTAAAATAATTGCTAAAAATTTACGGGGAGCTGAACTCGAAGCTTTCTTAACTAAAACATTGAGATAAACTCTGTATATTGTTAACATTAGATACATTGTTAACAATAACTTAATATACGCTTAACCATTTCCTGCTATTAGCGTTATACTTTAGTGGTAAATAATAACCATGAGTTCGACAAAGCAAAAAATACTGATTGTAGATGATGAGCCTGATATCAGGGAGTTAATTGAATATAATCTTAAAAAGGAAGGTTATCAGGTTTTCACGGCTTCAAACGGTCAGGAAGGTGTTAGCGAAGCAAAGCGTTCACATCCTGATTTAATTATTCTGGACATCATGATGCCCAAGATGGATGGAATTGAGGCCTGCCGGATTTTAAGAACCATGAATGAATTTAAGAATACATTTATGGTCTTTCTTACGGCACGAAGTGAAGAATACTCTGAAATCGCCGGATTTAATGTCGGAGCTGATGATTATATCGCCAAACCCATAAAGCCTCGTGCGCTTGTAAGTCGTATAAATGCTATTTTAAGACGCAACAGTCAGCCCGATGAGCCTATCGATAATAAATTAGAGATTTCTGATTTGACGATTGACAGAGAAACCTATCTGGTTTATCGCAATGGCGAGAAGATAGTTCTGGCAAAGAAAGAATTCGAGCTTCTATATCTGCTGGCTTCCAAGCCTGGCAAGGTATACACCCGTGAAGTTATTCTTAAGAGCATTTGGGAAGATTCTGTTGTAGTCACAAACAGAACCATCGATGTCCATATCCGTAAGGTTCGTGAAAAGCTTGGTGAGGATTATATAAGCACTGTAAAAGGTGTTGGTTATAAGTTCGATCCCGTATAGATAAGGAATAAAAACACATAAGTGTTTTTTTCTGTAATTTGCGGCGTGAAATTTCCAAATTTTAAAGAGTCCATTCTATTCGAAAACGACGATATTATCGTAGTAAATAAGCCGCCATTTATTAGTTCATTAGATGAAAGGGAAGGCGGGGAACTTAGTATGCTGCGCCTTGCTAAACAGTATTCAAGCGATGCGCAAGTGTGTCACCGATTGGATAAAGAAACCTCTGGTTGCTTAATTATCGCTAAAAATCCCGCAGCCTACCGCCTGGTATCTATGCAATTTGAGCGCCGGAAAGTGAAGAAAGTTTATCATGCTGTTGTTAACGGTACGCACCAGTTTAACAATCTTGATGTTAATCTGCCCATTCTTAACCTGGGAAATAAAAATGTTGCCATAAGCCGGCAAGAGGGTAAAGCAGCAGAAACCATTTTCAATTCCATTAAATTCTATAAAAATTACACCCTTGTAGAATGCCAGCCTATTACCGGCCGCATGCACCAGATCCGGATTCATCTCGCATCGCAACGTGCAGCTATCGCGGGGGATGATATGTATGGAGGTCAGCCAGTATTGCTTTCAGGAATAAAGAGAGGATATCGCTTAGGTAAAGATCAGGAAGAGCTTCCAATTATGAAACGCTTTGCATTGCATGCTAAAGAAGTGACTTTTAAAATCAATGATATGGATGAGATCACTGTATCGGCTCCGTATCCTAAAGATTTCGCTACTTTGCTGAAGTTGCTGGATAAGTTTGATTTATAGACGAACCAATTAATTCGACTGGACTTATGCCTTTTCAATTATCCTGTTCAAATCAGCAACCATTGATTAGAGGCGTTCATTGACGTGTAATTAATCAACGACAGAAAAATGCATAAAATACCAGGCACAGAGAATAAAGTATTTTGGGCAGATAATTTAAGAGCATTTGCAACAATTTCGGTAATTCTATTACATGTATCTGCACCGATATTGTATCAATATGGTACTATTCCGAATCGTGATTGGTGGATCGGTAATTTCGTCGACAGCTCTGTCCGCTTTTGTGTGCCTGTTTTTTTAATGCTGTCGGGAGCATTAATTTTACCCAAAACATATGAACTTGGCGTTTTTTTTCGAAAACGTATTTCACGAATATTCCTCCCTTTTGTATTTTGGAGTTTTATATATATACTTTATAATTTAATCTCAAAAAAGCATGGGGTAAATTTGAATACTGTTGAATTAATTCAATACATATTGATTCAGTTCAGGAAGGGAGCATCTTATCACTTATGGTATATTTATATGATTATCGGAATTTACTTGTTTATTCCCATAATCAGCAAATGGATTGTCAACAGCACAAAGAAGGAAATTTCCTATTACATTGTAATATGGTTTATAGTAATTCTGATCAGTCTTCCATTCCTAACTAAAATTAAGCCGGAGATAGACTTAAGGTACTTTTCTGGTTTCCTGGGATATCCGATTTTAGGCTTTTTATTGGCAACTACAAGGTTTCCTGAAAAGAAAATTAAATTACTTTCTTTTTTCCTGTTTTTAACCGGAATCTCAATTACGATAATTGGAACCTATTTATTAACAAAGAGTAACGGGCGATTTTACGGCGGTTTTTATTCATTCTTAAGTCCAAATGTTATAGTCGCGTCAACAGGCGTTTTTTTGTTTCTCAAACATTTTAATTTTAAAAATGAATGGTTCACAAACCTTACAAAATTTATTAGCAAATATAGCTATGGGATATATTTAGCTCATGTTTTTGTATTAATTCATTTATCTAAAATTGGAATTTCCTGGTCATTTATAAACCCGCTTATAGGAATTCCATTGACAACATTATTGTGTTTAATTATTTCATCAATTATTACATTTCTGATAAACAGGAGTCGTTATGGAACTTATATTTCCGGATAAATGGCCGGCGAAGTCATGTGCTTAGATGCAACTACGTGCCGGATGCTATTTGTAACCATGCCCGTCTATATCATCAAAATTAAGCAGTTATCGTACGGTGACAACACCGATTAGAGAAGAAATCTGCACTAATCATCTCCCGATGTCGCTTAAGGTAGCTTTATAAGATTTTTGAAATTTTAATTATATGTAAACTCGATTATCGGTGAAGTGCTATAACTCCTAATTGCAACAAGTCTAAGCATTACATTCTAACTTTAAATGCTGATAGAACATCCTTATGAAGATGGCCATTAGCCTGCAATCATGATTAGAATTACAGAGAAGGTATCAAAACCTTTCTAATCTAAATCAACTTTTTGTTTCTTTTGTTTTAAATACAGCTTTTTGGTTTTTTTTTCTCTGATAATAGACCTGATACTATGGCACCGAGGCAGACTGGTACACTACTTCGTGTTTTGTGCCGTGTTTATGGCATTTTTTTGGACTGTCATTTTTAATTGGCCTAAAATTAAGCAGGTTCAGTGGATATAAAGCTTAGAAACAAGTTTATTAATTCTTAAATGAACCGACTTTAGAAGCTGGAAAGGAGATGAATAGTATGAGAAAAATAATTGTTTTATCATTTATTACTTTGGATGGGGTAATGCAAGCACCTGGTGGACCTGAGGAGGATACATCAGGCGGTTTCAAATATGGCGGTTGGACGGCATCGTATGGAGATGAAGTTTTTGGTGAGGTCATGAAAAAAGACATGAAACCTGCAGATCTTCTTTTGGGAAGAAAAACATTTGAGATCTTTTCCAGCTACTGGCCTGAGCATGAAAATGGATGGGCAGGTATTAATGATGTCACAAAAAACGTCGTGTCCAGAACCATGAAAAAGTCTGATTGGGAGAACTCAGTTTTCCTCGAAAGCCTGGCAGATATCGAAAAGCTAAAAAAAACGGAAGGCTCTGACATTCAAGTTTGGGGCAGCGGCGAGCTGATCCAGACATTATTCAAAAATGATTTAGTTGACGAACTCAGACTCAAAATTTTTCCCTTGACTCTTGGTAAAGGGAAAAAATTGTTTGACAACGGCCCGATTCCGGCAGCATTCACGCTAATAGAAAGTACAGTGACACCAAGTGGAGTCATTATCGCCAACTACAAGCGGGCTGGAGAAGTAAAGACTGGTAATGTTGGAACCTAAGAAAAAAATATGGCAAAGGTAGAGTAGCGGAAAATTTGTTACTGGAAAATGAATGCGAGATAAACAAGGATCGCAAGACAATGGTTAACAAAAAATCGAGATCAGACAAATCTAAAAACTGCCTCATCTCGATTATGATTTTTATTTTAACGAATGAAATTTCACCTCTCCGTTATTTAACCCAATTGCGGAATAGAACGCTGATCCCATCGCTTGTTAACTTGGGAACAAGCAGGATCGGACAACCTAGGTATAACCTAGGATCTTTAATACCTGTTTACTGTTCTGTTCTTCACCAAACACTTCAAAGTTGAAAGTTTCATCGCGGTTACGCCGAATAATTACGTGTTTTGGGGAAGGAAGCAGACAATGATGAATTCCGCCGTATCCACTTAATACTTCCTGATAAGCGCCTGTATGGAAGAATCCTACATATTGAACCTTACGGGTCTTGGGCATGAATACGTTGTTCATGTGAGCTTCCTGACTGTAATAGTCCTGCCCGTCGCAGGTAATGCCACCTAAGTTAACGCGTTCGTATTCAGAATCCCAGTTATTTATGGGTAATAAGATGTATTTCTGATTTAAAGCCCATACATCGGGAAGATTGGTAATGAATGAACCATCCAGCATAAGCCACTTTTCGCGGTCGTTTTGCTGTTTTCTGCCTAATACTTTATATAAAATACCTGAAGCTTCAGCACAGGTATATTTACCGAATTCTGTAATAATATCAGGTTCTACCACATCGTGCTCGGCACAAATTTCCTTAATCCGTTTAACAATTTCATTTACCATGTATTCGTAATCGAAATCGAAAACCAGGGAATCTTTAAAGGGCATTCCGCCGCCAATATCAAGTGTCGTAAGATCCGGATTTAACTTTTTGAACTTGCAATAAAGAGTAACATATTTCTCCAGCTCATTCCAGTAATAGGGTGTATCCGAAATTCCTGAATTGATAAAGAAATGCAGCAAAACCACTTTGAAATTGGGATTTGCAGCAATTTTATTGTTATAAAACTCAAGAATGTCTTCCATCCTGATTCCCAGTCGGGATGTATAAAACTGAGAATCTGGTTGCTCTTCCGCTGCTATTCTAATACCTAAATTACAGGGTATATCGAGCTCATCATCGTAAAGATTAAATTCTTCTTTATTATCCAATACCGGAATGATATTTGAAAAGCCGTCGTGCAGCATATCAATTATATACTGCTTGTACTGGTAGGTTTTGAATCCATTACAAATAACTGTAATGTCTTTATTTAAAACACCTTTTTTTTCAAGGGCATCGATCATGGGCATATCGAATGCGGAAGAGGTTTCAAGGTGGATATGATTTTTTAAAGCTTCTTCAACTACATGTTTAAAATGCGAGCTTTTGGTGCAATAGCAGTATTTATAGCTTCCGCGATAATTATTATTTACTATTGCTTTTTTAAACAAAAGTTTTGCCTGCTGTATTTTTTTGCTAATTAAAGGAACATAGGTGAACCGCAGCGGAGTGCCATACGTTTCAATCATTTCCATAAGATTAAGGTCATGGAAATAAAGTTCATCATCAATAACCTCAAAGCCTTCTTGTGGAAAACCAACACTGAGATCTATAAATTCTTCGTAGCTCTGCATCTATTAAATTTTGGCAAAAATGAGATTTTTTTAAGGATTTATACGCTTATTTTTTTATTAGAATATAATTTATTTTTTAATCGGAGATGACACCGTCCGAACAGCATGGCCGGGCGGGCTATCATCAGCCTGCCCGGAAAACAAGCGTGCATATTCATTGCTGTATGTTCATGATGGTTTTATTGGAGGTTTTTATATAATACTTCAGTTTTTCTGGTTGCATTACTGATTCGTGTTCCTGGAATCAAATGCAATATAACCACGACTGGTTAGATACCAGGTTGTAATTCCAGGTAGATTTCCGCTATCATACATCTTACGCTTCCGCCGCCAGAGTTTTCGATGGTCGGTAAAGGAGAGGAAATGATTTTACAATAATGCTCCAGTTGCTGTATTTGCTTTGAATTGAGTGATTGCAGTGCCTGATGAGACATAACCAGTAGACTCTCGCCTTTTGTGTTTTTTAGTTCAAGCATATTTCCGGCAAATTTGTGCATCTGAGCAAATGAGATTTCGATTATTTCTTTTCCAGCGGATTGAAGTGAGTTGATAACATGTTTTCTCTCCTCTTTATTGCTTATTGAATCAAGGCAGACTACTGCAAATGACTCTCCGATACACATCATTACGTTAGTATGGTAAATAGCTGTCCCTTTTTTATCATATCCATGAAAAATTATGGGTTTATAACCGCTCAGATCGCAGAATATGTTCAGGGCTTTTATGTCTGTTCTGGGTGATATGCAGGCATATGCAAATTTGTTTTGCCTGTCCAGCACCATACTTCCTGTCCCTTCAAGAAATTTGCCTTCGGCTTCGAGATAACTTAAATCGATTTCAGTTTCAATTTGAAACCTGTTTCGCAATTCGTCCAGGATTTCAGGGCGCTTTTCAAAACGACGATTAGTGGCATTCATTGGATAAATAAAGACTTTGCCTCCTCGATGGGTAGATATCCAGTTGTTAGGAAAGATTGAATCAGGCGTATGAGGTTCAGGATTATCTTCGATCACCATTACGTTCAAATCGTTCTCCTTTAATACTGATACCAAATTGTCAAATTCCTTCAGAGCCTTTTTATGAACCTTCAGATCCTTGCTTTTTTTGTCCTGGAAAGCATTGCTTTGGGCAGTTTGTTCATTGAATGTGAAGTTCACAGGCCTGATCATCAAAATTGTTGAGGCAGGGCTGTTTGTGAGTCCTTCACCTTTGTAAAGCCTGAGGTCTTCTCTGAAAAGCGGCATGCTCATGCAATGAAAACCACCCCTGGCTCTGGATAATTCTGCGGAGGGCATCAGTATAAGAGTGTTTTCAAGGGCTTCTGCAGAAGTTTCTCCATTCTCAAGTTTTGATATTAAATCGGCTGCTGCAATTACGTTGAATCCTTTTTCCTTAAAAGCCTCGATCGTTTGGTCATTTCGGTCGTAACCCAAAACAACACCTTCTTTGAGAGCCAGTAAATTACAGGAGTCTGTCCATTGCTCGCGCACGTCAAAGGGGAAAACATTATTTCCTGAATAAATGAATTGTGTTTTTTCGGTACTCCCTAAATCATTTTTACTTATATCATCCAATAATGATTCTATGCAGTCGAACGATTTCAGTTCATTTATTTTATCTCTCTCAAACTGAAGGATCTCAGGCTTTTCCCTATTCCTTTTTTCAGAAATATAATCTATTGCTTCGGAACCTTTGTTAAACTTTTGAGACGACAATGAACCGAGTACAACCCATGTGTTTCTGTTTACTTGTGTGAAAATAGTGTCGATATGCATAAAATCGCGCTTCGACGGGATTTTTACAACCGTTACTTTCTTCACTACCTTTCGCTCAAAAAGTAATTTTATGGTTTCGCTGGCACCGCTGGCAGAGGTTCGCTCTGTGCAACCAATCAAAACATGATCGGGGCTTACTACCATTACATCGCCACCCTCAATGGTTGTTCTCTCACCGTGTTCTTCCCCGGGCCGTAAAAAGTATTGAAGAGTATCCGGGATTTCCAGGATATTATCACGATAATTTTCAAATAAGGGATGGTTAAAAAAAATATATCTGGCTAACAGAGTTTCCCTCGAACGAGGCGCTTTGGCTGGTTTATTAACCAATATAAAATTATTTATGGCGATACCAACATCCCGTGTGAAAATAAGGTTGGGAATGGGCGGGAAGAGCATGCCGCCATCTAAATGCGAACCTGAAATTAAAGTTTTTGCCAGTTCAACAGGTGCTGTATTAATAAGGTCCTGTTGCACAGCATAATTACATCCTTCCAGCGCACAAACCGAGGCTGTAAGCTTATTTTTTATATCGTCCAGACTCAATATGTCCGTTAATAATCTTTCAAATTCTATAACCTTAGCGGAGGCATGGAAACCCAGTTTTCCGGGATTAAAGAACTCCCTTTTATTTTCAGGTAAATCTATATCTTCCAGTTTTCCCTTTATTTTTTCAGGATCCAGAAAATACATCAGTATTTTCACATAGAAATCATACTCCTTTTTTCTGACGGTTTCAAGGTGTATGATATCTTCAAAAAGCCAGTTTTGTGCCTGGGAAGGTGCTACTCTTCCAATTCCACTGTCAGGACTATGGATGATTAAACAACGAAGAGTACCAATTTCTGAACCAACCCGTATGTTAAACCTGCCGTTTTTCATAAAATGGATGTTGCTATTCAAATTTACCGCAATTCTTTAAATATATTCTTCCTAAGGTTATTCTATTATGATTAATTTTGGCCGATGGATTTTATAATCAAAGGAACCCTTGATGCTGTAAAGGCATTATATTATACAGAATTAAAAGAAACAGAAATTGGCCTCCAGGAAACCAGAAAAGAGTTTGAAGGTGACGTCACTGTCGTAACCTTTCCTCTTACCCGCATATCTAGAAAGTCTCCTGAACAAACAGGAGCAGATATTGGGCAATACATGGTTGATAACATTTCGCATGTTTCTAAATTTAATGTTATAAAGGGCTTTTTGAATCTTTCGCTTACTGATTCCTTTCTTCATACACTTTATAAAGAACAAATTTCGCAAGATAGTTTTGGACATTTCCCAGCGAACGGAAAGAAAGTAATGGTTGAGTATTCATCACCTAATACTAACAAACCTTTGCATTTGGGTCATGTTCGTAATAACCTTTTGGGATATTCGGTTGCCGAGATATTGTCGGCAAACGGATATGATGTAATTAAGGCGAATCTGGTTAACGACAGAGGAATTCATATTTGCAAGTCAATGCTGGCATGGAAGAAATTTGGAAATGCTGAAACGCCGGAAAGCAGCGGTTTAAAAGGCGATCATTTAGTAGGGAAATACTATGTGATTTTTGATAAGGAATATAAGAAGCAAATTGATGAGTTGAAGTCTGCGGGTCAAAGTGAAGAAGACGCGAAGAAGAATGCCTTAATGATTAAAGAAGCACAGCAAATGCTTCAGCAGTGGGAGGCGGGTGATGAAGAAGTGATCAATCTTTGGAAGACCATGAATACCTGGGTTTATGCAGGGTTTGATGAAACTTATAAAAAACTCGGTGTTGATTTTAAGAAATTCTATTTTGAGTCTGATACCTATTTATTAGGGAAGAATATTATTGATGAAGGCTTATCAAAAGGTGTTTTCTTTAAAAAAGAGGATAAATCTGTATGGATTGATCTTACCGCTGAGGGCCTGGATGAGAAACTCGTGCTTCGGGGTGACGGGACCTCTGTTTATATTACACAAGATTTAGGAACCGCGCAATTAAAGTATGATGATTTCGGGATGGATGAGTCGTTATATGTAGTGGGTAACGAGCAGGACTATCATTTTAAGGTGCTTTTTCTGATTCTTGAAAAATTGGGTAAATCATGGGCAAAGGGCTTGTATCATTTATCTTATGGGATGGTCGATCTGCCATCAGGTAAAATGAAATCGAGAGAGGGAACGGTGGTTGATGCGGATGATTTAATCGATGAAATGGTTGAGACTGCCAGATCAAGAACTGAAGAGCTTGGAAAAGTTGATGGTTTCTCTGAAGAGGAGAAGAAGGAACTTTACAGGATGATTGGCCTGGGTGCGTTAAAATACTTTCTGCTAAAAGTAGAACCTAAAAAACGTTTGTTATTCGATCCGAATGAATCTATAGATTTTCAGGGGCATACGGGGCCGTTTATTCAATATACACATGCCCGTATACGTTCTATTATTTCAAAAGCTGGTATTGATAAGGTCGAATTTAATAAAGTCGATACCTTCACCTCTACAGAGCGTGAATTGGTTCTGGCATTAAACAAATATCCTGAGGCTTTATCTGCCGCAGCAAGAGAATATAGTCCGGCCCAGGTTGCTAATTATATTTACGAATTGGCCAAGCAGTATAATAAGTTTTACCATGAAGAGCCAATTTTGAAACTGGATGATGAAGAGTTGAAGAAATTCAGACTTTCGCTATCGGCAACAACAGGATCAATTATAAAAAAGGGGATGAGACTTTTAGGAATTGAGGTTCCTGAGAGAATGTAATTATTGTTTTTTAAAGCGGGGAGCTACAATAAACTCCTTGCTACCAATAATGTATTGATAAAAGCCCACACCAGATTTTATCCCCATTTGTCCTTCTTCAACCATCTCTTTTAGTAATGAGGAAGGCTCATATTTAGTGTTTTTAAATCCTTCATACATTACATTCATAATGGCAAGACATACATCCAGCCCAATATAATCTGCTAATTGAAGAGGTCCCATCGGATGAGACATACCAAGCTTCATAACGGTATCAATCTCTTCCACACCGGCAACACCTTCTTTTAATGTAATTATTGCTTCATTTATCATGGGCATCAAAATGCGGTTTGCCACAAAACCCGGGGCATCATTAACCTCTACAGGAATCTTATCAAGCTGAATAGCTGTGTCCATAACAATTCGTGTGGTTTCATCGGATGTTTCTTTACCTCTGATCACTTCTACCAGCTTCATTAAGGGCACCGGGTTCATGAAATGCATTCCAATTACTTTATCAGCACGATTGGTTGCTGATGCAATCTGGGAGATTGAAATGGAGGATGTATTAGATGCAAGAATGGTTTCCTTAGCACAGTAATTATCAAGGCTTTTAAATAAATTTAATTTGATGTTCAGATTTTCTGTTGCTGCTTCAATAACCAGATCAGTATTGGCGACAGCAGATTTTAAATCAGGGAAAGTTTGAATATTATTCAGGGTTGAAGCCTTCTCAGAATCTGTAATATTACCTTTAGTGAGTTGCCGGTCAAGATTCCTGGTGATTGTTTCAATTCCTTTAATCAAGGCTTCTTCGGAGGTGTCAACCAGACAAACCTTGTGGCCAAATTGAGCAAAGGTATGGGCAATGCCGTTTCCCATAGTGCCTGAACCGATAACCGCTATTTTCATGGAGATAGATTTGAGAGAAATGATTTTAATCGATATTTAATGCCTTGCCTAATTCTATAATTTTTTCAGGGTTTAATTCATTCACCATAGGAACCCGTCCGAGAATTGAAAGTTTGCTATGATCGAGAATCGCCTGCTCCGAATAGCTGTCGGTTTCTCCGTTAAAAATAATTCCTTTAAGGGGAATATTTCTGTTTTTTAAAAGTTCTAAACTTAATAAAGTGTGATTAATACTTCCCAGGTAGTGCTTTACCACCAAAATTACTTCAGCATCGAGATGTGAAATTAAATCTGCAATATATTGTGATTTGTTAAGTGGTACCATTAAACCTCCTGCACCTTCAATAACAAGTTTTTTTGATGTTTGGGGTTGAGAAATTAATTTTAAGTCGATTTCAATTCCATCAATTGCTGCCGATTTGTGAGGTGAGAAGGGCTGACTAAGCTGATAACTTTCCTGATGAAACATAGAAATGGTATTTGATACAAGGGCTCTTACTTTTTTTGTGTCAGAGTTGTCCAAATCCCCCGACTGAATGGGTTTCCAGTAATCAGCTTTTAACCTTTCGACAAGTATTGCTGATACCACAGTTTTGCCAATATCAGTTCCTATTCCGCTTATAAAAAGTGGTTTCATATATTCTCTTTTAATTCGTGAATCAGGCTTATAATTTCGGAATCCTTATTAGAAGTATGCAGGCAAATCCTTAGCCTTTCTTTTCCGGATGGTACCGTCGGATGCAGAATAGCTCTAACGTCAAAGCCTTTATCCTGTAAGATCGATGCCATGCGTTTTGCTTTAGTATTACCTTCAATTAATAAACACTGGATAGTAGACTTGCTGTCTGAAAAAAGAGACTTTATTCCCTGAGTTTCCTGTTTAAATAAATTAATTTTTTGATGAATGAGAGAAATATCAGTTTCTAAAAGATGTTTGTAAGCCATCTTAATACTTAGATGCGTATAAAACGATGCGGCTGTAGTGTAGATGAATGATCTGGCAAAATTAACAAGGTATTGTTGCAGGTTTTGATCGCAAAGTATCGCCGCCCCGTGGCATCCTAAGGCTTTTCCAAAAGTTACTATCCTTGCAAATACTTTATCTGTTAAATTGTATTCGTCAACCAGACCCCTTCCATTTTTGCCAAATATTCCCACAGAATGGGCTTCATCTACAATCACAGCGGCGGAATATTTGTCGGCCAATAGAATAATGTCTTTTAAAGGAGCGGCATCTCCGTCCATCGAATAAATGCTTTCAATTCCAATGAAAATATTCCCTTTAGCAAGTTTCAGCTTTTCTTCTAAACTGTTCAAATCGTTATGTTTAAAAGTATAGCGGTTAGCATAGCTTAATCGTGCGCCGTCAATTATCGAAGCGTGTATAAGTTCATCCAGAATAATTGTGTCGCCGCGCTTAGGAATGGATGAAAACAGACCTACATTGGCATCATATCCGGAATTAAAAATTAGTGAGGATTCTGATTTATGAAAAAGCGCGATTTCGGATTCAAGCTTTTCGGTAAAATCATCATTCCCTGATATCAGCCTTGAACCAGTAGACCCGATGCGATAGGAGGGGTAGTGTATAAGGTGAGATTCTACTAACGACTTAAGTCTCTCAGATTTAGAGAATCCCAGATAATCGTTTGAGCAAAAATCAACTAAGCCAGAGCTTAACGAAAGCTTTCTTAATGAAGAGTCATTTGCTCTTTCCTTGAGCTTTTGATCGATAAATTGGTTTATGTTTTTCAAAATTCCAGCAAAAGCTCTAAATTAAAAAAGCGGCCTGTAAAAAGCCGCTTTTTTATTGTTAAATCATAGAACCCTGAAATTATTTTTTCAACTTTTTGGGATGATCTCCCTGGCGGTTTTTGAATTTTGCCTCTCGTTCCGCTTTTAGTTGATTATAGGTCGCTTTTTGGCTGTCATTCAGAATACTTAAAATTCTGTCCTCGCCAGCTTCAAACTGTGCTTTTTTATTCGAAAGATCCTTGCCATCTCTTTTTGTGCCCCTGGAATTGCTCATTGCCTGAGCACGTTCGAGGTTAATCTGGTAGATCTGTGTTTTTTGATTGTCTGTCAGGGATAGTTTTTTATCCAATGCATCAGTTATTCTATGTGCTCTTTCTTCCGGGGTTTTCTGCACTCGTTGAGTTCTTTCCTGTGAAAAGCCGGTGGCTGTTAATCCTAAAAACAGGATTGCGCTTAAAATTATTTTTTTCATATCTATAGTGTTTAATAGATAGAAGGAATTGAAAACAAAAGGTTTAACGGTCAATTGTTAAAAAATGTTAACACAAAAAAAAGGTGAGTGTATAAACACTCACCTTTTAATCGTTGGGATGAATTATTACTGACCAGCCGGCCGAGGGCCTCCACCGCCTTGTCCACCTTGCCGTCTTTGTTCAAGCATAGTGGTATAAGCCTTTTTTTGCTCATCATTAAGTATAGCCAGTGTTTTAGCAGAGATTGCCGCAGCCAGTGCAGTTTGTGCTTTAGACTGATCTACCATGATCGCTAATAATTTACCTTCCTGTTCAGGGGTAAGTGTCAAAGATGCAGCTGTTTTTAATCTTTCAACACTCATTTTAGCTCTTTCTTCAGGGCTCGGCATTGTTCCGCCAGCTCCACCGCCCCTTTGGCCTCCGCCACCAAATCCGCCACGATTTCCTCGTTCTGCAATATATGCAGCGTAGGTTTTCTTTTGATCGTCGTTTAATACGGAGGTCACTTTTGCGGTTATAGCCGCAGATAAGCTATCCTGAGATTTACTTTGAGCAAGTGAAAGTGCTATCAGTTTTGCTTCCTGATCGGCAGATAAGCTAGTAATTGTTGTTTTCATTCTATCAACGCTCATTTTAGCTCTTTCCTCCGGAGTGCGTTGCTGACCTCCTTGTCCCTGAGCCGAGCTCAAGCTTACCGTGCCAGCCACTAAGGCAGCAATTACTAATAATTTCTTCATAATTAAGTGTATTTAAGTGATGTATAAAATGTGAAAATTTAGGATTTCTTTTCTTGCTTATGGTATTAACGCTGTCCTGCAGGTTTGGGAGTGGCACCGCCCTGGCCACCTTGCTGCATACGCTGACGACGGGCTTCGAGGTAAGTGGTGTAAGCCTTCTTTTGCTCGTCATTTAAAAGTGCCATGATTTTAACATCATTGGCGGCCCGAATCGGAGCTAATTTTTGAAAGGCAGCCATCCGGTCGGCTCCAGCCCCTGCAACAGCTATAAGACTATCCTGAGACTTGCTCTGAGAGATCAGAATTGCCTTAACTTTGGATTCCTGCTCGGGAGTAAATGTAATTGAAGCAGAAGTTTTAATCCGGTCAAGGCTTCTTTGCGCACGTTCTTCGGGTGTCCCCTGTTGTCCACCACCCTGTGCCATGCTGAAAGTAACTATTCCGGCTACTAAAGACATCATCAATAAAATTTTTTTCATTTTGGTTTGATTTTCTAATTGGAATACCAAAATAAATAAAAGATTAATGCTCGGATGTAACTTAGTTGTTGCCCGGTTTTAATTGTGCTATTGATTTTTGCATTTGAGCCATCATTGAGGTAAGACTTTCCATGGTTGGCTCCTGTAAAGGTTCAGGGAATACGGTTGAAATGTATGCTTTTGATTTCCATATTTCAAGAACCTGTTCTGAAGGAACGTTGTATGGATCATAAACCGGGTTGTCGGAAATTAGTTTGATTGTCTTGTTTTCTTTAAATTTATTTCCCGCACGTTTGTATACTACACCATCTTCTTTAGTGATGAATATGTAAGTATCACCAGCTTTTAAATCGTTCCAGTTTTCAAGGTATTCTCCAATAACAATTGTTCCCGAAGGTAAAGGTAGCATAGAGTCGCCTTTTATTTCAAATGCTCTGAATGTTCCCTGTTTTAAAAATGGAAGATGAAACCTGGGAAGTTCACTGATGAATTGAGGGTCAGCATATCCGTTTAAATAACCGGCGCTGGCTTTTACAGGCACCAATTCAATGTTCTCCCGGTCTTCTGAATCAACAGAAATACTTAACACGCGTAAGTTGGAGGGATCGCTTTTAGGCTTGGGTTTCCATTTATCGTTAATCTCTTCATTGATGAGTTCATCAATAGATAAGTCGTAAAATATTGCGAATTTTTTTAGCAATTCGTATCGGGGATCGGCTCTGTCTTCTTCGTATGCTCCAACAAGGGACCGTTTAATTTCCATCAAATCAGCAAATTGCTGTTGGGTAAGCCCTTTTTTCTTTCTCAGGTACCGAAGATTATTAGAAATGTTAGCCATTTTAAAATAAATTTTGTTTTGCTAAAATAGTTAGTAACTTTATGCTCATAAAATTAGCAAAATATTTTTAATACTCAAGAAAAAGATATGAAAAGATATGTGTTTATTGTTACCGACCGCAATCGTACGTCATTACATGTAGGTATGAGTGCAGATCTTTTAAAGACCGTAAATTTTTATCGCCAAATGCCCAGCCTGTTTTTTGATTCGGCGCAGCAATTAACAAGGCTGATTTATTTTGAGGAGATGAAAACTGAAGAGGCGGCGGTACAAAGGTTTAATTTAATCAGCAAATTTACCAGGGCTCAAAAGGAAAAATTAGTTAGAGCGGTAAATCCGGATTGGCTGGATTTAAGTATTGGTCTTGACTTTGAGAAAATATTAATACATCCTTTTATCCGGGTTGATAAAAGAATTAATGTGATGTAATAAAAAAAGCGACCAGAGCCGCTTTTTTTATTCTTTTTTTAGTATTACCATCCGGGTGCAAATGTCAAACCAAATACAGGTCCGCTAACATCTTTACGCTGAAAAGGTATAGCAGCATATGGTTCAAGAATAAAATATCCAAATACATTTACCCGTAACGATAAGCCTGCACTCATGGCCGGAATACGTTCTGTTACAGTATTTGAACCATCTTGCACATTAAACCCTGAATAGGTGCGTGGCTGAGATCTGAAAGTTACCTTTGAATCCTGATCATAGGCCAGGCCAACATCAAAGAAGGCATTTAAATCAGAGAACAAGAATTTTGATTCGATAGCAGATAAGCGCTTGGGTCCGGTAAAGGGCAGTCTTACTTCAAAGTTAAAAACAGCTATCTTTGAACCAGTTAATTGGCTTAAGCTAAATTGCCCTGGTGTATTAATGGCAGTTCCTCTTTTGTAAAAAGAATTTGCCTCATATCCGCGGACAAAATACGGGTAGCCGATAAATAAAGGGTATAATCTATTCTGATCTTTTCCTAAGCGGGAATAACTATAAGCTCTAACCGCAAAAGTTACTGGTTTAATACGATGATATTTACGAAAATCTGCAGTTACTGCTGTGAAGCTATAATCGCCTAAATAACTTTCTGCACCAAACCGGTAACGAAATCCCGCCAGGGGAGAAGTAATACCCATCAAAGAGTTGTCCCCAACAAAAGCTCCATTTAATTGATAAATTGTAAAGGGTTTAAAATCTATACCGTAAGCACGGTAATCTTCTGCTGCTTCTTCTCTTGATACTTTTCTCTTATCGGCTGCAAACTGACGACCTATAGTATTTCCCCCAAAATACTCATAAACATTACTGTATCGGTCCAGGCGGTAACTATATCTTGAAATTCCGGTTCCAAGTTCGAAACGCGAGATTCTGGAGAAAGGATATGAACTAAATGCCTGTACCTGATCTTCAAAGGTTCTCAATATATCGTAGTTCTCGACATAAACCTGTCCAACATTAGGGTCATCTTCTATAGACGCATTTGAGAAACCCGACACATAGGGAATGTGTGATACCGCGGCACCCCAGTTAACACGTGTTTGTTGGTTGATGTAAGCTACCTGTCCGCCGAAGTCATATATTTCCCCGTTTACTGCTGCCGCTGCCTGTATTTGATTTCCACCCAGAATATCGCTGAAAATTCCCTGGACTCCACTTGAAAGTCCAGTTCCTAAGCGGCCAACCTGAGCTCCAACTCCATTGCTGGAAAGGTAATCCAGTTTAAATTGAGGTCTGTAAGGAACTTGTTTAATAGATTCAGGAGCAATGGTTTCAAAACGTTCGAAGTTATCGAGGTTGGCATTTATTAAATCAACCCCTGTGCTTTTCACGGGAGGCAGAATTGCCGCATCAAAATTTATTGCAGTTGGAGATACTTCGACTGCTTTAAAATCGGTGGCTTTCGCGTTATAAATGGTATACTTTTGAGCTCTGTAATAGGAATAAACTACGTCATCTTTAAGAGACAGGCTAAGAGCCGGTGAATATTCGGTTATTCCGCTTATTCCAGTAAAATAATCTGTTAGCTGTTCTGTTTTTCCGCTAGAAAGTGTATACCTGTACATGTTTCTGAATCCGTCTCTGTTAGACAGGAAATAGATCTGCTGACTGTTTCCGGAAAATTGAGGATTCATATTATTGGCACCCTCAAATACCGGCACATTTTTTATTTGTTTTGTAGACAGATCCATAATTGCCAAGGAGTGAGTTATTTCAACACTCCTGTTAGAAGCAGCATCTAATGTGGTTCTGTCACTTGTAAACACCAGAGAACGCCCATCAGGAGAGAAGCTAGGGGCATAATCTGAATACTTGTCATTGGTAAGCTGGGTTAATTTTTTAGTGCGGAGATTATAAATGAACAAATCGCTATAACCGTTTTTTAATCCTGTAAAAGCAATTTCCTCTCCGTTAGGGGCAAAACTTAAGTTGCTGAACTCGCCAACATCGCCCATAGATTCGACTAATTGATTCCTCCCATTAGTGACGTCTACGACGAAAAGTTTTGTCCGGCCACTGCTAAACGCACTGAAAGCAAATCTTCGGCTATCGGGTGACCATGCACCGGCAGATTCTATAAAACTAAATTCATCTATATGGGTGTTTGTAGCTTTGCTTGTGAGCTTTCGGATGATTTTCCCCGTTTGTGCATCTGCGAGAAACAGGTCGATACTGAGTAATTCCTTTTCAGATAAAAAGGCAATATATTTTCCATCAGGAGATACTGCCGGTGCAACGTTCATCTCTCCGGCATTGGTTGAGTTAAGTACATTTTTCCCGATCGGAACCTGAGAAGTGTCTTTTAGGAGAGGTTTGTAGGTGTTTTCAATGCTGGTTCTCCATAAATTCGATAAGGTTTTCTCATCGTATCCGAATGTTCTTCTGATAGCCATTTCATATCCATATTTGGCTGTGGCTTTAAAAAGAGGGACAATAATAGTATCACCGTAGGTTGAGCCAATGTATGTCCAGAAAGCCTGCCCGTATCTGTATGGGAAATATCTGTTATTGGTGGTCAGATCTCTAAGAGTTGGAATGTCTTTGTTAAGGTATGCATCACGCATCCACATCCCGGTGAATGCATCTACTTTTCCGATAGATAAATATTCGGCCATCCCTTCGACCATCCATAAGGGTAGATTACCTATATTTTCAAGATTTGTTGAATCGCCTTCTATAAGGGAATGATATTGAAACGCATGAACGAGCTCATGACCCAGTACATGCCGCGTTTGATGATTCAGCGACATTAAGGGCATGACAACACGGTTTTTCAAACCTTCAGTAACACCGCCCGTTCCAACACCCACACCGCCTGAGATAGCCGTTGTAGATTGAAAATCAGGGTGGTTTTCATATAAAATTATTGGGTTTCTTTTTGAGAATGTATCTCTGAATACTTGCTGATGTAAATCATACCAAACTTCCGACTCCTGTAAAAACCGCGTGGTTATGCTATCATTTTTTAAATAATCGTATAACTCAAAGTGCCGTGACTGATTAACTTTAAATTTTAGATTCTTGTAGCGAACAAGATTCTGACCAAAATATTGCGCATTTGCTGGAAGGGAGCCCGCAATAAAAATTATGATAAGGGCAAGGCAAATTTTTAGTGCTTTTTCCCTAAAAGAGTCCAGGTTAGTCATATAAAACCATTTATAATCTAAAATACGGTTATTTAATTCGTAATGCTACAGAGTAGTATATAATTAAAAAAATTAATTAATTGTTTTGTTCTTCTCGTCTTTGACGCCTGGCTTCCTGTCTTTTTTCTCTGTTCGTTTGTGGCTCTGTCTTTATTTGTGGTTGAGTCGGATTCGTCGGTGTACTAGGTTTATTGTCAGATGGTTTCTGGTAGGGCTTGTTCTGAAACGCAGAATCAGCCGGCTCTTCAACTTCTGATTCTTCAGGTACCATCAATGAATCGGTCATAGTAGTATCAACAGTTAAGGTATCTGAAGGTATTATTACTGTTTGACAGTTGTATTCTCTGGTAATATCAACCGTAGGTTTAGGAAAAGGACCATAGGTATAACCGGTTGAAGGATCGTGGTAAACCTTTTCCATAAACCTTCCAAAAATAGGCAAAGCTGTATGTGAGCCTTCTCCCGTTCCGGATGATCTGAAATGCACGCTTCTTTCATCGCAGCCAACCCATATGCCAGTAACCAAATCTTTAGTGATACCCATATACCAACCATCTACGTAATCAGATGATGTTCCGGTTTTTCCTCCGATCTGATTGCCTTTTTTCCAAAGATCCCATTCCCATAGAGCCTGAGAAGTTCCGCCTGGTTCGTCCATACCCCCGCGGAACATGTAGAGCATTAACCACGCAATTTCTTCACTGATTACCTGCTTTTGTTTCGCTTTAAATTCTTCCAGTACATGGCCTTCGTTATCTGTAATTTTATAAACCAATATTGGTTCTGTCTTTTTTCCATTATTCAAAAAAGTACCATAGGCCTTAACCATTTCGTAAACTGAAACATCGTTTGATCCCAGGCTAACCGAAGGCACGGATTTTAATTTGCTTTCAATGCCGCATTCGTGGGCGTATTTAACTACATTATCCCAGCCAACCTGTTGGGTGATTTGTGCAGTAACAGAATTTACAGAGCGTCCCATGGCATGCCTTAACGTCATCTCCCTTCCTGTGAAATTATAATCAGCATTTTTTGGTTCCCAATACAATGTCGTATTGTTTTCATCGTATTCAATTTTTACGGGTTTATCTACAAATTTGTCGCAGGGACTCATTCCGCTTTCTAATGCTGCAAGGTAGGCGAATGGCTTAAAGGTTGAACCTGCCTGACGTTTGGCCTGATTTACGTGATCAAAATTGAAGTGATCAAAATCCACTCCTCCAACCCAAACTTTAATGTGCCCGTTCATTGGGTCCATGGTCATCATACCTGTATTAAGTATTTTGGCATAATACTTAATGGAGTCGATAGTAGAATATTCAACCTCTTTATCACCATTCCAGCTAAAAATTTTCATCTTTTTAGGCTTATTCAGATAGTAGTTTATAGAGTCCTGGTTGTTGTTATATTTCTTTTTAAGATAAGAATATACCGGAAGTCGCTGGGCCGCTTTCTCGGGAAAATCTTTAATCTCGTCACCATTCGAATCTCTCCATGGGTTCTGATCTCCCCACGCATTATTCAAACGTTGCTGGAGAATTTTCATCTGTTCCTTCATCGCTTCTTCAGCATATTGCTGGAGTTTTGAATCAATAGTTGTATATATTTTTAATCCTGATTCGTAAAGGTCATATCCGTTCGATTCGCACCAGTCTTCAAGGTACCTGGAAACAGCAGAACGCAGGTAAGAATCGCCACGGTTATCTTCAACCACTTCTCCTTTGGTAAGGCCAAGAGGTCTTGATTTATACCTCTCAAATTCTTGTTTAGAAATGTAATTATACTTCTCCATCTGAGACAATACAACATTACGTCGTTCAAGAGTTTTTTCAGGATTATTATCAGGATTATACGTTGTAGTAGCCTTTAACATCCCAACAAGCATAGCAGAATGCTGGATGTCAAGTTTTTCGGGCTCTTTATTGAAATATTTTTTCGCCGCGGTTTTTAAACCATACGTATTGCTACCAAAGGTTACGGTATTGAAATACATTGTAAGTATTTCATTTTTAGAATATTGATGCTCCAGTTTCAGAGCAGTTGTCCATTCTTTTAATTTGTATACTAATGTTCTCGCGAGGGGAATATGTTTTATAAAACCTTGTTGTTTATTGTTCCGGGTTCGATAAAGATTCTTTGCAAGTTGCTGGGTAATTGTACTTCCGCCGCGCTTGTCACCTGTGAAAGTAGAAGCTGCACTGGAGAAGACTGAATATATATCGACTCCGTAATGATTGTAAAAACGTGCATCTTCTGTTGCAACAAGGGCATTAATTGTACCCTGGGTAATTTGCTTAAAATCTATAGGAGTACGGTTTTCTTTATAATATCTTCCGATAAGTTTTCCATCTGCGGTATAAAGTTCTGATGCAATCCGCATATTAGGCGTTTTGATATCCCTGTAGGTTGGAGAGTAACCAAACAGATAAAGGAAATTTATTTCGATGGCACAAAAAAGTATAATTAAAAAGTAGATGGCTATGATGAAGTATCTGAGGGGTTTATTCCCGATTTCTTTGAACATTTTCTTTAATAACGGCTATGATAATTATCAGGTATGGGTTGAATATAAGCTTAACAAGACAAACTTAGAAAAGATTGAAACTATAAAAATTATCTCTAACAGGTTTTCGGTTAAATTTCTAATCCAAAATCTTAAAGTTATCCGCGTCTTTTAAGAACGGAAATAGCCGCCTGGCTTTTACTACTTCATCTTTTGAAATTGAAAATGTATAAAGATCCTCATCGTTCGGTTTGTAGTAAACTGTTTTACCATTAGGGTCAATGCACATAGAGTCTCCGGAATGATAAATTTCGTTACCATCGTGACCTACCCGATTTACTCCAACAACAAATGAAAGGTTTTCGACCGCACGTGCGGGAATAAGCGTCCGCCAGTGTAACGAGCGCCGCTCCGGCCAGTTTGCTACGATCAGTAATAAATCATACTCCGGGTCTTTATTTCTTAACCACACGGGAAAACGGAGGTCATAGCAAATAACTGGACAAATCTTCCAGCCATTTAATTCAACTATCAATTTATCTTTACCTGCAGTATAAAAATCGTCCTCTTTACCAATCCCGAAAAGATGCCTTTTGTCGTATTTTTCGAAGGTGCCGTCAGGGCGCATCCAAATTAAGCGGTTGTAATATTTGTTTTTTTCTTTGATAATAAGGCTTCCGGTAACTACGCTTTCAAAGCGTTTTGCCTGCTGAAGCATCCATTGCATAGTAAGACCATTCATTTCCTCGGCCAACTCTACGGTATTCATAGAAAATCCTGTGTTAAACATTTCAGGAAGTACAATCAAGTCGGTTTTTTCTCGGATACCGGATAGGCGTAAGGCAAGGTTTTTGAGATTTTTTTCAATATTTTCCCAAAAAAGATATGCCTGAAATGTGGTAATTTTTAATGCGCTCATTAATTAGTTGTCTTAATGAATATAAATTAAACTTTAGTTAATCTCTCAACGGCATTTTCTAAAGTTTCTTGCTTTTTAGCAAAGCAAAATCTTATTACTCCAAAATCTGTTGATTTTGAGTAGAACGCCGAAGTTGGAATAGATGCTACGCCAAACTCTTTTGTCAATCGCTTGGCAAATTCAACATCATTTTCATTAGTTATTCCTCTTATTCCTACACATTGAAAATACGATCCCTCACAAGGTAATAGTTGAAAACGTGTTTGTTGTAATAATTCTCTGAAAAACTTTCGTTTCTCATCAAAAAACTGATTTAAAGAGGTGTAATAATCATTTTGCCTCAGCATGTCGGCTATTGCATATTGCATAGGGGTGTTAACACTGAAAATCAGGTACTGATGAATTTTACGAAATTCGTTCATTAGAAATTCTGGTGCCAGACAATAGCCAATTTTCCACCCTGTATTATGGAAAAGCTTGCCAAATGATGTAGTGATGAAGCATCTTTCGCGTAACTCAGGAAACTTCGCCATACTTAAATGCTCATATCCGTCATAAACCATATGCTCATAAACTTCATCACTCAGAATTAATATATCTGTACCTTTTGTAATGGTTATCAAATGGTTAATGTCTTCCTGTTTTAGTATCGTTGCTGTTGGGTTCTGAGGCGAATTAAGAATGATCATTTTCGTGCGGTTTGTAATAAGCTTCTTCACCATGTTCCAGTCAATTTTGTAGTCGGGAGGAGAAAGTTCGAGTGGTTTAACCAAGCCACCCAAAAGCTTTACCGAGGGAGCATAAGAATCATACGCGGGCTCAAAAATAACAACTTCATCACCGGCATTAATGGTTGACGCTAAAGCTGTGAAAATTGCCTGTGTGCCACCAGCCGTAATGGTGACCTCCTTTTCAGGATCATATACAGCACCATATAAGTTGTTTACTTTTTCTGATATTCTTTCGTTTAAAACCGGAACACCACCCATAGGTGCATATTGGTTTTTCCCCTCAAGCATGTATTTGTGTGTTAGTTCTTTAAGTTCAGCAGGTCCTTCAAAATCCGGGAAGCCCTGAGACAGATTTATAGCATTGTGGTCCGCAGCCAATTTAGACATCACAGAAAATATTGTAGTGCCGACATTTGGAAGTTTAGAGTTTAAATGAATCATTGGGCAAAATTAGTAATTGCAAATTTCTTTAAAGTTTAAATCAGTTATGTCTCTCCTCGTTCAGTCAAAAAATGCAATTCGGCGCATATATTAAACTCAAGTGGAGAAAGGATGGTATGGATTTGAATGTTTCCAAAATAGACTACTGAAAATAGGTAAATAGATCCGCCGGAAAGCCAGCTATTATTGTACCTGTTAACTGTTCTTTCCAGGGGATAAATTAAGCGATTTTTTCCAATAAATAAGTGAATAACAATAGAATTTTCGTCATTAAAAGCGCGAAAATAAAAGACATCAGTCCTTGTGAAATAAAAAAGGGTTGGATCAGATCCAACCCTACATCTACCTATGAAAATGTCCTTTTGGGAAGGACGGTTGTTATACTTTAATTGATACTAAGATGTTGCAGTAAAAAGATGAATTATTTTCAAAATTGTATAACTTTCTGTATTTTAATGAGTTTGTTTTTTGGCCAGAATATCCAGATTGATATTTACAGTTTCAGAAATAAATTTATCACCTAAACTCTTATCACTTCTGAAATTTATTTGCCATTGACGGCGGTCTATGTCAAAATTAGCCTTAGCTCTTAATTCATTTTCATTCAGATCGATTCTGGCCGGGAAGGTGATATTTTTAACGACATTTTTTAAAGTTAAATTGCCGCTTATGTTAAAATTGGCTCCCTCTGTTATTGAAACACCAGTTTCGCAGCTTTATAAGGTTTTACTTTTGTTATTTCAAATTGTGCTGTTCCAAATTTTTCTGCGTCAAAAAAATCGCCGCTTAAAAGGTGGGGTTTTAGTTTTTTCTGAATCATGTCGTCTTCTTGTTCAAGCTCAATGGACTTAATATTAATTGAAAATTTACCGCCTGATATTTGTTTTTTTGAAATGGTGATATGCCCGGAACTTAAATGGAAATTGCCAGGATGATTTTTTCCTACACCATATCCTGTAAAGCTGATTCTTGAAATAGTAGTATCCACTGTATAGGATTGACCTTCTTCTATAGATTCTGAATGTTCCGCATCGGAGATTTTGACCTTATCGCCTTTTGGAGCATTGTTACAAGCAAAAAAAGCAACAGAAATTGAAAAGAGAAAAATGGATAACAATCTTCGACATTTCATAGTTAAATAATTATGGTGTATAAACTATGTCATTTAACAAATACAATTTTAACCCGAAGGATTTTAGAGAAATCAGGAATCCCCGGTAAATTGCTACAATTTTATGACGGGATTTTTTTGCACAAAACCAGACTAAATCTCAGAATTTACCCGACTTGATTTTCCTGGATATAGAAATGCCTTTTATTGATGGCTGGCAATTTCTGGATGAGTATAGTGCATTAATTTTACCGAAACCTATTACTATTTACATTGTAAGTTCTTCAATCAGTTCTCTTGACCAGGAAAAATCTCATCAATATAAAAATATTAAAGGTTTATAATTAAACCCTTTGGCAGTGATAAAATCCTGAATACGATTAAGGATTTTTATGAAAGTGATTTATGAAAATTTTTTCAAATTTCAGATAAATCTACCTTGCGTCATAAATGACCACTTTTTCAAATAATGATCTGAAATTATCCAGAAATGTTTTGTGCAATGGATGAACCTGATAAATGTCATGACCAGCCAGATCATCAAAAACGATCAATAAAGAAAAAGAATATGTTGTGTCAACTACCGGTCTTTCTATGGGAGCAGGGGTACCAATATAAATTGATCTGATTGATTCAATGTTTTGCAGAGAATCTAGACCTGCCCTGAAAGCTTGTTTTGTTTCTTCGGATGTATCGGCTTTAAGCCAGAATAATACATGGTGTGTAAGCATGTTCGATATATTAAGGGAGCAAATATATCAGAAAGGCTGTTATTTTAGAGCGGAAATTTAATTAAGCGAGGTCAATCTATTAAAGGTTATGCTGCTACTCTTTGTAAAATTACTTTACAGGGAATTTCTGAAGTTACAGTTACAAAATGAGATTTGTAAAGAGGAATTGACAGATAGTCGCCTGGAACTAACTGATATACCGAATTTTCAATAGTAATGTCGCACGTTCCTTCAACTATAAGAAATTTTTCAAACTCATGATCGTGCACCTCCTGAGGAGCCATTTCTTTAATCCATACGATGGCGGTTATTATTTGCGGGCTATAGCTCAGAATTTTTGCATAAACATCGTCAAATTGTTCAGGCAATATCATGTCTTCGCGATTCAACCATTCCGAAAAATCATCGATTTTTGAACTTTCGTTCAATACAGGTGGGAAAGAGAGCATTTCACCACTTTGCATCCTGTCGGAAAAATCAATAGTTGCCATCAAAAACGGCCTGATAAGCGGATTCGGTTCTACCTCATGAATTTTTGCATAATTTTCGAGGGAACGTTCTATAGTTGAGATCTCTTTCCGGAAATCTGGATCGGATACCGCAATTTGCTCAATTGCCTGGCTCTCTTCGGGTGTTGTCTGCCCCATTACATATAAATCCAATAAGCCTGAATCGATATAGTACTTATAATCTTTCATTCATCATCGGTTTTTTGCTTGTGTTGAATACTCAAAGAATTGCCTCTGTTTCCTTACTCAAAGTTATAACCTTTTAAGTAAAAATTATAATTTCATTTGTCGTTGATAAATAGCTTATTTATTGATATTTTTAGTTGTTTTTATTTGATTTGTTACTAATTTTTTAATTATTTATTCAGAATTATGACTAAAGAGCAATCGACAGCCTTGATTATTGAGGCCATGCAAAGTAAATCAATCACATTTCAGCAATTAGCAGACCAAATTAATCGAAATGTGGTGTGGACGGCTTCTGCCTTATTCGGCCAGAATTCAATGGATACCGCTGAAGCGAAATCTGTTGTACAACTCTTAGGATTACCTCAGGAGGCTGAACTTGCCTTGCAAAAATTTCCTTCAAAAGGCAGCGAAAGTGTTATGCCCCCTACGGATCCTTTAATTTACAGGCTGTATGAAATTGTTCTTATCTATGGAGAATCCATGAAGGCGGTAATTCATGAAAAAATGGGTGATGGGATAATGAGTGCAATTGATTTTACAATGAATATTGAAAAATTAGAAAATCCTAATGGCGACAGGGTGAAAATTACTATGGATGGTAAGTTTTTGCCTTATAAAAAGTGGTAAGTTAAATACGATTTATATAAAAAGACGATCATAGAGTTGAAAGGAGTTTACGCTCTATGATCGTCTTTCAATGTACAAATATAATTTATTGTTCAACAACCTTTATCAGAGTTCCTGCTGTTAATCTGTCTGTTAATTTCATCCCATTCAAAATAGCAAGTTCTTCTAATTTTGCCGACGGCATATTAAAGCTACGTAATGCCTGATCTAAGGTGCTTGCTTGTTTTACCGTTTTAATATGTATCCTGTCTGGTTTTTTATTCAGTTTTGCGGCATCCGTTAACGGTTTAAAGCTTTGCATAGAGTTTGTGAAATATTGGCCGTAGTTATTAAAATCTGCAGCGCTGGTTACTCCAAGCATCAGGTAAATGTTCTCGCCATGTTGTATGAGGTAAGACAACGTTCTCAAAGTGCCTTGCTCTTGTTTTTGATCGGCAACCATAGCTATAGCTCTTAATCCATTGACAGTGGTTTCTCTTGAGTCTACAACAGTTAAACTATTTTGTTGCACCACAGCGCTTGCTGCTTCCTGCAATGATTTACCCGGGGCCATGGTCAGCATCATCATAGCTTTTCCATTTGAAGGTGCCATTTGAAAGGTTTGAGGCGAATTTTGATGCTTCCACCCGGTAGGAATTTGAAACTGGAATTTTAATACCGGATGATAAAAGGCATTATTCTCAACAAAACCTTGTTTGGGGTCTTCGCCATAAATTAAGCCGTCGATACGTTTAAGGTAAGTGTTGCGATTAACTTGTGGATTAGTAAGGCTCAGTTTCTGGTTCCATTCAGTTGCTAATTTATTAACAGTGATATTCCGGCTGCCAGGATTTGGATGAGATGACAGGAAATCAGGTAATTCTTCAGCCCCGCTTCTTGCTGAACTTCTTTCTAACGTTGTGAAGAAGTCTGCCATATGATGAGCATCATAACCGATTTTGGAGGAATATTCCACTCCTAATTCATCCGATTGTCTTTCATCATCACGGCCGAATTTTAAAAACAATAGTCCAAGGCCTTGCGAGGCTTGTTGAGCAAACTGGCCAAATTCAGGAGAAATAATCATGCCCGCAATTAGGCCCACCTGTCCCAGCATCGCATTTCTTTGCTGTACAACCGAATGGCGGGCAGTAATGTGTCCTATTTCATGACCTAAAACTCCTGCAAACTGAGCTTCGTCGTTAAAATGAGCCATTATACCTCTTGTAAAATATACATATCCTCCGGGTACAGCAAAGGCATTAATAACTTCAGAATCGACGATCCGGAATTGGTAATTTAAGTTTGGCCTGTGGGATATAGCCGCCATAGCTTTACCTTTCTGATTAATGAAATCTTGTAACGCTTTGTCCTCATATAAGCCATACTGCGCTATTATTTGGGGATCTGCTTCCTGACCTATAGCTATTTCCTGAGCTTCAGACATTAACACCACCTGCTTTTTTCCGGTCACCGGATTTACTGCACAGGTGTTCATCAGCAACATAGTTGCCATCATAAACGGAATTAAAAAATAGCTTTTCATAATAGTAGTTTAACTGATTGTTTTCTTCTATATATCTATAGTTAATTATATGTTCAATATTCAGGCCAAAATCTCTTTTTGTGGTGGAAATTTTTTTTCTTTAGCATATAAATAATAAATGGCAATTAAACCTGTTATCAAGTCAGTTGTTGTTTTTTTGCGCTTTCACATATTAAATGTATTAACCTGTAGTTTTAGAGCAGGCAAGAATTATGAATAAACACGTTTTAAGTATAGCCATTATTTTTTCTATTTTATCCAGCAGCTGCACCTCTTTATATATGCCCAATGTGCCAAACACTCCAATGCTCAGCCAGCAGGGGGAGCTTCATGCCAGCGGTAATCTGTCACTCAGAGGAAATGCAAGTTTAAACACGGCTTATGCTGTATCAAGTAATTTTGGAGTTATTCTGAATGGCGCATTCATTAACCGGGATCAGAACAAGAAAGATTATAGGCAAAATATGCTGGAGATAGGAGGGGGGTACTTTAGTACTTTCGGGCCTGATGATAATAGAATACTGGAAATTTACGCGGGCCTTGGCCGCGGGAAGAGCGAGCGGATTTACAGTGATTTTGCATCGAATGGTGCTCTCATAAGTTCTGAGCGACAGGAAATGATGTTTAGTAAGGGTTTTTTGCAGGTGAATTACAGCTCTAGAAAGGAAAGAGGGGTTCGCTTGTTTGGTAAGCGCATTCCTTTAAACTATGGTACAGCAATAAGGGGCAGTTATCTTAATATGAAAGATTTCAAGATTAATAATATTGATCAGCCTAAAGAGGATAATATTTTTATTGAACCGATTTTTTTTACCCGCATGCGTTTAAGCGATGCTTTTCAGTTGCAATACACTACAGGAAGTAATTTTGGTTTAAAAAACCGTAAATATCTTACTGCCGGTAATTCAGTATTCAGCTTAGGATTTGTTGTTAATGTAGGTGGTATGAATTTGAGCAAATGATATCATTTGCTCTTTAATCGCCTTCACCTATAAGCTTAATCGACAGGCCATTAATTTCAGGACTTATTTTTATCTGGCATGCCAGTCTGCTGCTATCTGTTGCATCCGGGCGTGAATCAAGGGTAATTAATTCCTGTTCCTGCGCACCCGAGAGTTTTTCCCACCCGTCCTGCACCTGGCAATGGCAGTCGGAACAAAGCGCCATGCCACCACAGGTTGCCCTGATGTTATATTCATATGCCTTTAAAGTTTCCATTAAATTCAGATTGATTCCTTCAGGAATTTCAATGATCTGAATGTCGCCGTCTTTATTTTCAACAGTAATATTAATCATATCAAAATGTATTTACTCCGTAAACGGTGGTATATTTAAAACTCAATTTTTGATCAGGATATACAAATCTGAAAGCCCCTTGAGCCATTAAAGCTGCTTCATGAAATCCGCAAAGGATTAATTTTAGTTTACCCGGATAAGTATTGATATCGCCTATCGCAAAAATTCCATCAATATTCGTGGAATAGTCCACGGTGTTCACTTCGATTGCCGATTTGTCAATATTTAATCCCCATTCTGCAATTGGCCCAAGCTTAGGTGTTAGTCCAAACAGAGGGATTAAATAGTCGGTTTCTAATGTAGAAACATCATTATTCTTGCCCTGGATAGTTACTTCTTTTAGGTGTCCATTACCGTGTATTGCAGTGATGTGAGATTGAAGAACAAGATTTATCTTACCATCTTTTGCCAGTTCAAATACCTTTTCCGCAGAATCAGGAGCCCCCCTGAAGGTGTCGCCACGGTGCACCAGGGTAATTTCTGAAGCTACTTCAGAAAGGAAAATGGTCCAGTCTAAGGCAGAGTCTCCACCACCGGATAATACCAGTTTTTTATCTCTGAATAATTCCGGGTTTCTAACCATGTACGAAACACCTTTCCCTTCATATTGCTCTAAACCTTCGATAGCTGGTTTACGAGGTTCAAAGCATCCCAGTCCGCCGGCAATTACAACTGCCTTACTATGCACTTCGGTATTTTCGTTGGTGCGAACAATAAAAGAACCATCCTCAAGGCGTTCAAGATGATCAACCCGTTCTCCAAGAGAAAAGCTTGGTTTAAAAGTCGCAATCTGATCCATTAATCCATTGACAAGGTCCTGGGCATTTACTACCGGGAACCCGGGAATGTCATAAATCGGTTTTTGAGGATATATCTCTGAAAGTTGTCCGCCAACCTGTGGTAAAACATCAATTAAGTGGCAGCGCATTTTTAGTAAACCGGCCTCAAATACTGCGAAAAGTCCAACCGGTCCGGCGCCTATAATGCAAATATCTGTTTTAATATGTTCCATAATTGTAAGGGTTTCTTCCCTACAAATATGGATCTATGTAAAGCCCGGCACAAATCACAAAAGGTAATCCACTATAACTTCAGGTTATGGGTCTTACAGAAGCGTTTAAACAAATCAATTAGTTTGGAAGAGTTTCCATGCAGTTGGATGAACTGAAAAGTTCTGAAAATATCAAGATTTTCAATCTCTATAACGGTCAGTTCATTATATTTTAATTCTTTCAAGACGGATTGTATCGATAGAAATGCAGCCGTTTCTGAATGCGCAAGATATTGTTTAATACTGCTGCTGTTTTGAAAAGTAGTTTCAACGTTTAAATCCTTTGGATTGATCTTTACTTGCGCAAGGGCTTTAAAAACAACATCAAGCGTTCCTGACCCCTGTTCGCGAAGAACGAGAGGGATTTTAAGCAACTCTTTCGGTGTTATTTCTGATTGTTTAGACAAATTACTGCCGGGCCTTGTTACTAAAACGATTTCATCTTTGGTAAAAGGTTCGTAGGTAACCTGCGGGAAATGGGAGCTCCCCTCAACCAGGGCGATATCAATTTTTTCTGCGATTACCTGTAGTGTTATTGAATCTGTATTGCCCTGAACAAAAGTAAATGAAACGCCTGGATAAGATTTCTTAAACAACGCAAGAATTCTTGGGAGAATGTTTTGTGCGATGGTAGTACTGGCACCGATCCGTAAATTACCGCCTGTAATATCATTTAATTGCGAAAGCTCTGTTTCTAATGCTTTGTAGGTTTCGAAAATTTTTTCGGCGTACTGAAGTAAAATTACACCGGCTGGAGTAAGTAAAATTGTATTTCCGTTTCGCTTAAATAAGGCTGTACCTAGTTGTTGTTCTAATTCATGAATATGTTTGGTTATGGCTGGCTGAGAGATAAATAATTCTGTAGCCGCTTTTGTAAAGCTTAATTTGTGTGCAACTGTATGAAATACTTTCAGGCGGAAATCGAAAATCATCAGAATCTTGAATATGTAAATATATCAGTTCTTACGTTAATTTGAATATGCCGGAAGATAATCAAACAGAACATCCTGTAACGGACAAGAATATTACTATAGTAAGTATAATGGTATTCTGTTTCGCACTTTACCGGTTGATTCTGGTTGAAGGTCTGCCTACAGCTATTTCTAAAAGTATTTTTCACTCAGGTCCACAGTTTATCTTCTACTTTGTTAATTTTCTGCTGCCATTTGTTGCCATTACATTATTTTGGCGAATAAAAAAAACAGGCTGGATATTAATTGCCTTTTATGTAATTTATTCCTTATCTGTAAACCTGATTTTGTTGTCGGGTGAAGCCATCCGTTCCTACTACGCAGCTGAAAAGGCGGTTTTTCACGGTTTTTTTTTGCTGTTATGTGCGTTATATGGATTTGTGGCTTATTTGCTGTTCAAAAAGAGTATGAGGAATAGTTTTAATATTTCATCTCTGCTAATATTTATGGTTTGCGCGATCTCAATTGTTTTTGCTTCTGTACTATAATTTGATTTCTTTTTGCGCTCATTTGAAATAAAAAGCTAATTAATTTTTATGCTGTTGCATTAAATGCGATAATTGTATTTTAACACTGATATGGAGAAAATATATTTAAGCGATTCAGGCCCTAAAGTATCACCGGCGGTATATGGTTTTTACCGTTGGGACGAAGTGAGGAATACATCTGCAACGATGGAGAGTATCATTAACCTATGCCTGGAATTAGGTATTAATACATTCGATCATGCTGATGTTTATGGCTCATATCAATGTGAAGAACTTTTTGGCGAAGTAATGGCAAAAAAATCTTTCAAAAGAGAAGATATTGTCTTGTTTACCAAATGTGGAATGCTGCTTCCAAATGAAGGCAATTCTGAAATTAGAGTAAAGCATTACAACACCTCGAAAGAACATATTTTAAAGAGCGTGGATAATTCTTTACGAAAACTAAAGACAGATTATATTGATATCTTTTTATTGAACCAGCTTGATCCGATATCTAACCTGGAGGAGACTGCTTTAATTCTTGACCAGCTAAAGGAGTCGGGTAAGATTAAGAACATAGGTGTCGCCAATTTTTCTGTTTTTCAACATCAGCTTTTAGCCTCCTATTTAAAAAAGCCTATTGTAACCAATCATATTGAGCTTAATCTGTTAAATACTGCTGCTCTTCAAAACGGGCAGATGGATTATATCAAGCAGCGGTATATGCATCCTTTAGTATCTGCACCTCTGGCAGAAGGTCGTATTGCTAACGGAACTGATGGCCTGGCCGTAAAGGTTAGGAAAAAACTTGAAGAGATAAGTCCTAAATATAATGCGGATATTGAATCGCTGGCAGTTGCCTGGCTTGTTAAATTAGGTGCTATACCTTTGATTGGTACCACAGACGAGAACCGTATCCGAAACATTGCCAATTCTTTTGATATTGAACTCGACAGGCAGGACTGGTACGAATTGTACGCTGCATCAAGGGATGAGTTTTAGTAATAAGATTTCGTCATCCCGACAAGGGAGAAAATAATCTCTCTTTTGTCGGGATGACAAAATTAAAATAAAGTTTGCGAGCCTCCGGGTTTCAACCGTCCTAAATGTTTATAGGCTAATTCAGTAACTTCTCTTCCTCGTGATGTTCGCATCAGAAAACCTTCTTGTATTAAAAAAGGTTCATAAACTTCTTCTATAGTACCTTCATCTTCGCCAACCGCGGTGGCTATTGTTTTTACGCCCACGGGCCCCCCTTTAAACTTATCGATGATGGCTACCAGGATACGGTTATCCATTTCATCAAGTCCGTGCTCGTCAACATTAAGGGCATTCAAAGCATATTTCGCTATTTTCGTATCAATGCTGCCGTTCCCTTTAATCTGTGCAAAATCCCGCGTCCGGCGTAAAAGGGCGTTTGCAATACGGGGTGTACCACGGCTTCTTCGGGCAATTTCGTAAGCTCCTTCATCGCTGATTGGAGTACTTAAGATTGAGGAGGAACGAAGTACGATGGTTGTTAAGAGTTTCGCATCATAATATTGTAACCTCGAATTGATTCCAAAACGTGCACGTAATGGAGCGGTAAGCAGGCCGGAGCGAGTAGTTGCGCCAATTAAAGTGAATGGATTTAATGATATCTGGACTGACCTTGCATTGGGGCCGGTTTCAATCATAATATCAATTTTAAAATCTTCCATGGCAGAATACAGATACTCTTCTACCAGCGGACTTAAGCGATGGATTTCATCGATAAATAATATGTCGCCCGCTTCAAGATTGGTTAATAGCCCGGCTAAATCGCCCGGTTTATCTAATACCGGCCCTGAAGTTATTTTTATCCCCACACCCATCTCATTGGCAATAATGTTGGAAAGTGTGGTTTTACCTAATCCAGGAGGGCCATGTAAGAGTACATGATCCAGCGCTTCACCTCTGAGCTTTGCTGCCTGTACGAAAATCTTTAAGTTTTCAAGGATTTTATGCTGACCGGTAAAATCTTCAAATACCTGGGGGCGAAGTACCTTTTCTATTTCCCGTTCTGAAGAGGAAAGCCTTTCGGCATTTGGGTCCAGATTCTCATTTAGCATAAGGCGAAATTACGATTCCAGATTATGTTTTAAAGAATTTTCTAGCGTTGTATTAACAAGATCTCTCGCTGTACCAGCAGTGAATGTCTAACCAAATGCGACTTGTCATCTCGACGCAGGAGATCTCTTGAGTATGTTGCTTTAGATTTATTCATTAGTTTAAATTCTATTTTGGTATTCATGCTTGCTTGCGCAGTCTCGTTATACTTGAAATGACCGACAGGAAGAATTTCGCTTTAACACCCGTATTGCCTAGGATCTCTCCTGCCGTCGAGATGACAAACGCTTTATTAGAAGCGCCTAAATAAACGATGTCATTATAACCTTAGGAAAGATCTTTCTATAAGCACAATTCAAACAAATCTTCAAAATATTATGCTAGCTGGATAAGAATTCATTAATTCGCAGAAATGCTCAGGAACATTTATTTATACAGTTGGTATGCAATATTTTGTGTGCTGTTTTTTGCCAGTTGTGAACAGGGAAAGTCGAAGCTTCAGCGACAATCCTTTAAATCCGTAGAGGGTATAAAGTTTATAGAAGTCAGGCGAGAGTTTGATACCGGTTTGAGTTTCAGTAAACAAGGCTTTCAGCAAATACCTGAGTGGACGCTTTATTTCCTTCCGGGAGATTCTGTAAAAATTTATAGTCCCTTTGAAAAACGGTATATCTTTTATCCCATTTATTATGATCATGGACAGGTAATGAATTTTGCCCGCGAATGGTTAAGGCTGATTGATGTAAATAAAGACAGCCTGGTTTTACAATTGTTAAGGGTTCAGTCAAAAAAGGTGAATAAAGATCTATCTACCGTTTATATGCGTTTTTATTCAGAAAACTATATTAAGCATGTCCTGCATGCGAATTCAGATAGTATGCGCAAACCTAATGCACGTGATACATTGTATATCCGGCAGTTAATTAAACGGGCAAATTCATTCCCTTTGATTGCCGATAGTTTATTTGCAGCGAGAAATCCGGTGGAATTTAAAAGCAAGGTGAAAGAAGTGACCGCAGAAAGAAGTATCTTAGATAAAGAAGATCTCAATTACAGTGCTTCAAACGAATATCTGTATCCTGAATACGATATCCTCATCAAAAAAGCCTATAAAGATTTTGTGTATAATTTCTCTGTTCTGGTCGACGCAAACGGCAGGATGACGGTAGGAAGTTTCGCTTCTATGGAAAAAGAATTTGAAGCTTCGAGAAGGAGAGTTCTGCAAGGAATTATCGATGTTTATCTTGAGCGGTTCCTGACGGTAAACCCCGGGAAAACTTTGGGTATACCTCATGCAACTGAAATTATGCTGCACGTTAAAGGCTCTAAAGAATAAATTCGACACCCATTCGACAAGGTCAGGGTGACGGCAAACGCTAAATACGAGACTGACTTTTGCTGTTTAAACATCATATTACCAAAAATAAAATGACATCCATTATTATAAACTATTACCACCAACAAATTTCAGTATCAGAAACCGAAATAAAAAGATATGAAAAACTGGTAAATACCTTTTCATTTTTGCGGCTGTTTTCAATTCTTATAGGTGGATATATTGTTTATGAAACCTTACGTTATGAAATAATATGGCTTACCGAACTGGTTTTTTTGCTTATAGTTGTGGGTTTTGCTTTCCTGGTAAAACATCAGGGGAAATATGAAAAGGAAAAGTTGTTTTATAATGCTCTTAAAACAGTAAACCTTAATGAAATCGCAAGTATAAACCATCAGGAAAATATTTACGATGACGGCTCTGAATTCATGAACGATGCACATAATTATTCATCTGACCTGGATATTTTTGGAAAGGCTTCTTTATTCAGTCTGCTTAACCGATGTGCAAGCCCGATGGGGAAGGAGATGTTAGCTTACTGGCTGAACCGTGCTGCTACACGAAATGATATCCTGCAAAGGCAGGAAGCTGTTCAGGAACTCAGATTAAAGCTGGATTGGGTTCAGAAGGTTAAAGCTATGCTGCTTTTTGCGAGGAAAACAGATGTTTCTGATGTAAATAACCTGTTTGCGTTCTTTCAACAGGAACGGGATTTCACCGGATCGCTTCTTCGAAAATATATTCGGGTCGTTCCCTATATTTTTATCCTGTTAGCTGTAGCTGCCTGGTATATTCCATTCCTCCTGATTCCGCTTATTTTAATTGTTCTTTCAAATGCTGTGCTGGTATTAACAAATCAGTTAAAAGTGAATAGAACAGACCGGCTGTTAAGTATAGCTGGTAAAACATTGTCTTCATATTCAGATGCCTTCAAAAAAATAGAGGATCAGAAATGGAACTCCACACTTTGCCTTTCCTTGCATGATGAACTTAAAAGTGTTAAGTCTGTCACATTCTCTGCCGAGTTAAAGATTTTATCTGTTTTATTGGGGCGTTTAGAATATCGTCTGAATATGTTTATTGGCCCGCTATTAAATGGAATAATGGCCTGGGATGTGCGCCAGTTAATTGCCATTGAAAATTGGAAAGCAACGAACAGGGACTTAATGCCTAAAGCTTTTAATGTTCTGGCATCTTTTGAATCATTAATCAGTTTAAGCAGTTTACATTCTAATTATCCTGAATATGGTTTTCCGGAAATTGCGTTCGATGAAAATTACACCTACATCGCAAAAGAGATCGGACATCCATTAATTCCGGTTAAGAGCCGTGTCAATAACGATTTTTCTTTAGATAATTCGCATTCTGTAGATATCATTACCGGTTCTAATATGGCTGGTAAGAGTACGTTTTTACGCACCCTGGGAATCAATGCCATCCTGGCCTTTACCGGGGCTCCTGTATGTGCAAAAAGTATGCGGATTACGGTAATGAACTTCTTTGCCTATATGCGAATCCGCGATTCATTAAACGAAAGCATCTCTACTTTTAAAGCGGAACTCAATCGTTTACAATTGCTTTTAGATGTTTTGAAAAGCGATGAAAAAGTCTATTTCCTGATTGACGAAATGCTTCGGGGCACAAATTCCGTAGATAAGTATAAGGGCTCAAAAGCTGTGATCGAAAAGTTAGTATCGCAAAATGGAGTCGGTATAGTAGCGACTCATGACTTGCAGCTTGCTGAACTCGAAAATAAATATCCTGATTATATCCGAAATTTTTATTTTGATATCCAGATAGTAAACGGAGAAATGATATTCGATTATAAATTAAAGCATGGTGAGTGCAAAACTTTTAATGCTTCGCTGCTTTTAAAGCAAATTGGGATAGATGTGGAAGTATAAGATTTTGAGATTTCGGGCCTGAAGAAAAATCTGAAGAATTGTATTGAACTTTTTTATCTATAAATGGCAGGAACAAAAAAACCTATAAGTTTTAAAATCTTATAGGTTTTTATGCTGGTTTGATAGCTTACTTCGCCTGCGCAAACTGCAATTTCAAATCAATACCTACTTCTTTTCCTAAGGCAGCGCCACCAGCTTCAGTTAACGCATTATACTTCAAACCGTAATCAAAACGGTTTATAACTCCTTTTCCTTTAAACCCAGCTTTAGTATTGCCATAGCCATCTTTTGCAGTTCCACCATAAACCACATCAAATTTTGCCGGTTTGGTTATTCCATGAATCGTTAGATTACCGTTCAAAACATATTTATTTCCAGACACTTTCTTTAATGAGGTGCTCTTGAAAGTCATTTTAGGATATTTTGCCGCATCAAAAAAGTCTGCCGAAGTTAAATGCTTATCGCGCATGTCGTTATCAGTATCAATACTGCTAACATCCACGGTGAAATCTATCACAGCATCAGTTAAATCTGGCTTTGCAGCGCTGATTGTTCCGTTATATGTTTTAAATTTTCCTTCAACTTCCGAGATCACTAGGTGCTCGATGTTGAAATTTACTGATGAATGTACAGGGTCTATTACCCATTTAGTTTGTGCTTTTAAGCTTAAAGCTGAGGCAACCAGTGCTACTGCAATTAGTGATGATTTCATTTGTTTATACTTTAAATTATTTGATGATGATTAAATTGATACGAAAAATTTCTGTTTAGGAGTTCTTACTTTAGGAAGGTTCACAAGCCAATCCTGATTAAGGTCTCTGTATCCGAGAGGTAAAATGCTTACGCTTTTTAATCCTTTTTCCTGCAGTCCCAACAATTCGTCAAGAGCGGCAGAATCAAAACCTTCCATTGGTGTGGCGTCCACTTCTTGCGAAGCAGCAGCAATTAATGCTGTTCCTAAAGCTATATATGCCTGTCTTGCCGCCCAGTTAAAGTTTTGTTCGGCTGAGTTTAGAGTTAAACCGGCCATATAACCCTTCATTGTCCCCAATGATTCTAAAGTTACATTACGCTCAGTGGCAATCAGGTTCAAATACTCATCTACAGATGCTTCAGTAACATTCGACCAGGCTGCGAAAACTAACAAATGGGAGGCCTCTGTTATCTGAGCCTGATTATTTGCTATTGATTTGATCTTTTCAAGTAAGTCTTTGTCTTCAATTACCAGGACACGATATGGCTGTAAACCAATAGATGAAGCTGATAATCTGATGCTTTCCAGAATTACCTCCACTTTTTCCTGTGGTATTTTTTTGCCGGTCATGCGTTTTGTTGCGTATCTCCAATTCAATAATGATAGTATGTCCATAATTTTACAATAGTTACTTTTGATAACTCAAAGCTATTAAGTAACTTAGTACCTTGCAATACGGCACAATTTAATTACTCAGTTATATGAAAGTAACTAATGGGAATAAAGAGCATAAAGGCACACAAGAGAACGTGATCGACCATTTTTCTGACAATCATTCGACAAATCATTATTGTCCTGTTACCGATGTAATCGACAGAATAGGCGATAAATGGTCGGTACATACAATTATTATGCTTGGAAAATCGGATAAATTACGTTTCGGGGAATTAAAAAAAGGGATACATGGGATTTCTCAGCGAATGCTTACCGTTACATTAAAGCATTTAGAAAGGGATGGATTGGTGACACGTACCGTTTATCCTCAAATTCCTCCTAAAGTAGAATACCAGCTAACAGAACTTGGCAGAAGTTTATTGGGTCAGCTGGTACAATTATCCGAATGGGCTTCAGAAAACATGAACTATATATTGCGGGCCAGGGAAGACTATATTCTGAAAAATGAATGATTAGTATAAAACCTTCTGATCTATTTAAAGGGTAGTTCTGCGGCCAGAACAGATTAATTTATTTTACAGTAAAACCTGTTTTGCCAAACATAGGTCTTAATGTTTTTACATCGATACCCTGTGCTATAATCAGGAAGTCTCCTTTTGCATCATTGGTGAAAAAACTAAAGGTGTTTTTTCCGCTGGCATTAGTTCCAAAATTGGGATCCCAGTAAACAGTTGTTTCCAGGGCCAGTTCTTCAATTTTTTCTTTTTCGAAATCAGTTGCCTGAAAATCTTTAGGCTTAATAATGTTCTTAATAAACATTTCATCTGATTTGGTGCGACAGCGGTATACCACAGGCCCATTTTTAGAAGCATAAACTTTTCCTTCTTCAGGAATGCCTCCATCACCTGTATGATTGGGACAATTCAATATATTGTTTCTGCAGATATATGCATCACATCCGATTGTTTGTACTGTCCTGGATTCATAACTATCTATAGGTGATCCTTTTCCTTTTATTTCGACAGTTTTTAACTGAATGACGTTGCCAACTTTTGTGACTTCTACTGGCTTGTTACTTGCAAAAGCACTAAATACATTGGGTATAAATAAAGCATTCCCTCCGGTAATTTGCTTATCAAAATCCAAATCAAACGCATTAAATTTAAGTTCGTATTGTTGTAAAAATTCCAGACTTTGCAGCATCTTCCATTTATTGCCCCGGTTAGAAACAAGACTTTCAGGTTTTATTGAAAAAGATCCGTTTGCATTTACAGGTACAATTACACCTTTCTCTTTAGATAATATAGTAAGGTTTTTTAAATCAAACTTTCTTTTATAAAGAGATTTAACAGATCCTGTAATGCCACCTGTATTTTCAATTAAATGAACAGGACCTATAGAAGTATAATTTGCGATATACTGAGTGCTGCTGTTTAACCAGTGCTTTGTAATTAACAAATTATCAATATCCTTTTCAATGGTAGCGGGAATGTATCTGTTGCAATTGGTACCATCCAGAAAACGGTAGTAATACGAACTCAAGATTGTGCGGTATGCTTCAGGATCTATTCTTGATTTTTCTACCGCGGCCACTGAAAGGTTTGAGGTAACCGGGTTCCCATCCGAATCTTTAACCTCTATGTTTACGATTACTTTTTTCCGGGGTCCATAACTTAACTGCTCTGTGCGTATGTTTACATTATAGTCTTCTTTTCCGGGTTTGTTTAAAACCAAACGTTCACACAGCACATTCCCAGCTTCATTCAGCACAAAAACACTCACTACATTTTTAGGAATATCCTTAAAAACAAAAGGTACAACTACCGAATCACCTGTTGGAATGACAATAGATTTAGCAAGTAATACATCTTCAATAGTTCTAAAAACAAGTACGGCATTTTCTACCTCACCATGATTTTTAATAGATGCAATAAGCCGGTCGCCCTGGTGGACGACGGATAAAGCATATCCTTTATCTTCAACCAAAACGGGATACGAGGCACTGGACTTTTTACCATCTGTATAGTTAATGGTGTAAATGGCGTTTTTGGAAGGTTTTAGTAAAAAAGATCCGGTACCGTATTTGTCTGTTTTGAATCGCTTAATAAGGCGGTCATTTTCCATTAAACTTAACCAGGTGCTCACCGGATATTTATTGATATCCAAAGCCTCCACGACTACTTTGGAAGAAAAACCCGGAAGTAAGTGCCCGCCTTCGGGGAAAAGCTTAATTTTTAAGGGATTTGTCTCATGCCGCAGATTAAGTTCCAATTCAGCATAATCGGAATTCCTGTTAAAAATTGCCCTTACTTTCAGGCTCTTTTCGTCGGCAAGTTGAGGATATTTAAAATTGATAAATGCCTCTCCGAAATTATTGGTTGTTATACGGGCACTTTTTATTATCGTCTTATCATCAATTAGTTCATATTTCCCCCTAATGCCTTTGAGCAGTTTTATTCCCTCGCTAAGTTGAATCACAACTTCAATATTTTGGCCTCTTTTTATATTTGCAGTGTCCGTAACTGAAGCGTTGGCTTGCAATCGTTTGGCAACATTTCTTTGAACCCTGACATTCTGAACAAAAATATCCTCTTCCTTAAAATTAATCATACGATCAGTATAGGCGTATAAATAATAGTTGCCATCTTTAAGGGTATCGGGTAAAAGAATCTCGCCATGACTCCTGATATCGTATACCGGAAACTGTTCAGCAATCATAATCTGCTTTTTCTCGTTTGTCAGTCGTACATATAGAACTTTACTATCTATTACTGCGCCTGCAAGTACATAAGCCTTAAACCAGACGTCTTCATTCTGAGAATAAACACTTTTATCAAGATGCAGGAAAAGATTGGTCGATGGATTCTCTTTATTAAATTGATACAAGCGGGAGTTCAATACTTCGACGATATCCTCAGGAACTATGAAAGCCAGAATACTGAAGATTACTCCGATGGTACAAACTATTTTGAGCCCTTTCATTTAGAATACTTTTTTTGAATATAAGAATGTTTTTTCAGGATGGAAAACTATCATTTTCTTTACAATGAAGGCCAGCATGAAGATCTGGTTTTCTTATTTAGGCAAAGTTGCAGTTTAAATTTATTACTGTCATATTTACATTTAAAGCAGCTGTTATAACCATTATGAAAAGATTTTAGGGCTTTTGTGTCTGAAGGATATTTTGCTTGTTTAAAATATTTCAGGAAAGTAATTTATTGATGGATGAACCCGATTAAGAGACCCTTTATTTTTGAATCATTTTTATATATAAGGCATTGATTTATCACTAAAAAATGCCATTTTTTTTCTGTCAGAAAATTGTAACACCTGATATTGAGTGATTTATGATATAATAAACTGTTTAAATTTGGGTTCATAACGGTATGGGAGTTTTATTGAAAGCACACTGTTTATGCCATTAACATTTTTTGGTTTTACACTACTGGCTCAGGATAAATCCTTGAGTAATTTAGTCAGTGCAGAGAAATCATCCGCAGCAATTTCTGATGACGTTACCTCTGCTTCTACAAAAAGTTCAGAAAGTGAGAGCGCATTAATAACTAAAGCTGAACGTCTAGCCATTGGGCGTTTGAAGAATGTATATAAGATAGATGAAGGGATTTATCGTTCAGAACAACCTGATCAGAACGATTTTATTTCATTACAGGAGACAGGTCTTTCCGAAGTGTTGAACCTGCGCCGTTATTGGAAGGATAATAAAAAGGCCAGAAAAACCGACCTGAATCTTCATCATATCTCTATGAAGGCCGGCGACATTAAAGAGCGTGACGTAATTAAGGCCTTAAAATTAATTAATGACAGAAAGGGTCCTATCTTAATACATTGCTGGCATGGATCAGATCGCACCGGAATGCTTATAGCCATGTATCGCGTGCTGTTTCAGAACTGGACCAAAGAGAACGCGATACATGAAATGACAAAAGGAAACTTTGGATTTCATTCAGTTTACAGTAATCTTATTGATTTTGTTAGAGACGCCGACATAGATAAAATTAAAGAGAAAGTAGTAGGAAAGAGAGAAGCCGAAAAAATGGAAGAAGGTGTTGTTCTTGCGTCAGAACTGAAATAGTAAATGTAAAAGGTGATTAAATTGTTAGGAACGAGGCTGTCTGGAAAAGGCGGCCTCTTTTTGTAAAAAAAAGTTTTTTTCTGTTATCAAAGATCTTTATCGTAATCGAGCCGAGAATTTTTTTCAGTGAGCTATTCCTGCTGACATAGGGCTGTCATTTGCCCGTACTTTCTTTGTGCTGTATAAAAAACAAAAAAATCATGGAAACAAATCAGTTGACAGAAACAGCAGGCGTGGTAATTAGTCAGGACCAGCTACTTGAACACTGGCAGGGGCACCGCCGCCTTACACGTAAAGTAATAGAAACATTTCCGGAAGATAAGATTTTCAGTTATTCTATTAGAGGGATGCGTCCCTTTTCCGAACTGATAATGGAAATGATAGACCTCGCTGGAGGAGGTATTTCAGGGCTGGTTTCAAATCTATGGAAATCAATGAATGATTTTGGGCATGTTAGTGGAAATTTGCCAAAAACAAAAGAAGAAATCCTTAAGCAATGGGATAATGTAACGACACAAATCAATGCATTGTGGCCTCAAATATCCCGGGAGCGTTTTCAGGAAGTAATAATGGCTTTGGTCAATATGAAGGGCCAGCTTATTCTACAATTCTATATTTGATTGATAATGAAATTCATCACAGAGGGCAAGCTTATGTTTATCTCCGTTCGCTTGGCATTACTCCACCTTTTTTCTGGGAGCGTGATTAATTTAATCAACTGAGCATCGCCTGGCAATGAGTTTGAACTGTTGATTAGGTTTAGAATGAAATGAAACTCGGCTTATTAAAAAAAAATCCTGCAGAGTATTCTGCAGGATTTTCGAAATTGTTTAAACTTTTAGCTAAGCTTTAGTTTATTAGCATTTGCCAGATATGTGTAGACTTTTGAAACGGAATTGCTTCCAGAGGCTTTAATAGCACTCTTTATGGTTTCTTTAGAAACTCCCCACTTAAGTGCCCAATAATTAAGTTCATCATCAGCAAAAACGCTGATTAAATCTTTGTCTGTTTTTTCGAAAAATCTTGACTTGTCCATCGGTATTGACTTTAAATAAATTACAAATCAGTTAATAAATTACAAATGATGTTGGATTTGGTTTTGGTTTATTTATTGATTTTTTTCAACGGTATTAAAAAATAAAGAATTTTCTACTTGCCCTTATAATATCAAGCATTTAACTAATTTTGCGCCTCAATAATCAGATGCTATTTTCTGATATTAAAAGATTTTTAACCGTTAAAATTGAATTTCCCTTGTAATAAAAGAAGCAGGGGCCCTTTCATACACAAAGAAATATTAGTTCAAATGAAGATTTTAAAATTTGGAGGTACATCAGTAGGAAGCCCGGAAAGGATGAAAAGTTTATTAGATATCATCGATCCGAAGCAAAAGCAAATCGTTGTTCTATCGGCTGTGTCAGGAACTACAAATAGTCTTGTAGCAATTTCGCAGGCATTTTTAGACGGAGATAAACGAAAGGCAAAAGAACTTACAGATGCGCTTTACGAAAAATATATTGTTTTTATAAATGAGCTGTTTTCCACAGAGGAAGGGTTGAAGAATGGAAAAGAACTTATCGATTACCATTTTACTCTTATTGGTTCTTACGCATCTGAACTTTTTACACCTGTCGAAGAAAAAATTATCCTGGCACAGGGTGAATTGCTATCAACCACTTTGTATCATTTTTATCTTTCTGAAATAGGACAAAAGTCCGTATTGCTGCCAGCTTTAGATTTTATGAAGATTGATGAGGATAATGAGCCTTTAGTAGATTACATTGGTTCTCATCTTCAACAATTATTGGATTTACATCCGGGTAATATATTATTTATAACCCAGGGATATATTTGCAGAAATGCCTTTGGCGAAATAGATAATCTTCGCAGGGGAGGAAGTGACTATACAGCTTCGTTAATCGGAGCGGCAATTAGGGCAGATGAGGTTCAAATATGGACGGATATCGACGGTATGCATAACAATGACCCTCGTATTGTTAAGGGTACAAAACCTATTGCCCAGCTGTCTTTTGAAGAGGCAGCCGAACTTGCTTATTTCGGAGCTAAAATTCTCCATCCGCAAAGTGTATTTCCTGCTCAGAAATATAAAATCCCTGTCAGGTTATTAAATACCATGGAACCTTCCGCTCCGGGTACTTTAATTACTAATGAAAGTGAAAAAAATGCAATAAAATCTATTGCAGCTAAAGATGGCATTACATCTATAAGAATTCAATCCAGCAGGATGCTTTTAGCATATGGTTTTTTAAGAAAGGTATTCGAGATTTTTGAGCGTTATAAAACGCCGATTGATATGATTACAACCTCTGAAGTTGCCGTAGCTGTTACTATTGATGATACACGATACCTTAATGATATTGTCAAGGCTCTTGAAGATTTTGGAACCGTTGATGTAACTACAGATCAGAGTATTATTTGTGTTGTTGGAGATTTCTCTTACGAGTCGCATGGTTATGCGGCGAGGGTTTTTGAATCGATTAAACACATCTCAATCCGCATGATTTCTTATGGTGCGAGTCATTATAATATATCAGTATTGGTCGACACTTCAGATAAAACTGAAGCTTTAAGGAGTTTGCATAGCAGATTGTTTTAACTGCATCTTGCCATTCGACAAGAGAAAATCTCATTGGATTCTTTTGTTGGGATGACTAAGCGTAGCTCGTCTCTTATTAATCTGTTCTTCAGGAACAAAATGTCAATAAAATAATGTTTAATACCGAAACTGTTAATCGTTTCCAATCAATAGAAACACCTTTTTATTATTACGATCTTAATCTATTGCAGCAAACTCTGTCTGCGTGTAAGACTGCGGCCGATAAGTACGATTTTCATGTGCATTATGCAATGAAAGCAAACTTTAATGAGAAGGTAATAAAGATGGTTCGTGAAGCGGGATTTGGTGCCGACTGTGTAAGCGGAAATGAGGTCAAAAAAGCTATTGAAGTAGGGTTTTCACCCGATAACATTGTTTTTGCAGGAGTTGGTAAATCTGATCGTGAGATTATTGAAGCACTTGAACAGGATATTTTTTGTTTCAATATCGAATCGATTCAGGAACTGCAGGTTATAAATGAACTTGCTGAAAAGGTCGGAAAAACGGCAAGAGTAGCAATTCGGATAAATCCGAATGTGGATGCCTATACTCATCATAATATTACTACCGGCTTAGAGGAAAATAAATTTGGTGTAAATCAATGGGATTTGCCTGCTTGTGCTGAAGTATTAAAAAAATCAGCCAATCTTGTTTTGATCGGAATTCATTTCCACATAGGCTCTCAGATAACAAACCTGAATGTTTTTAAAAGCCTTTGTGTTAAAGTTAATGAGATCAAAGCCTGGTTCGAAGAACGCGGATTTATACTCCAAATATTAAATGTCGGTGGTGGTTTGGGCATCGATTATCATAATCCTGATGAAAAACCAATAGCTGATTTTGAAGAATATTTTAAAATATTCAATGAATTTTTGGAACGTAAACCAGGGCAGGAGATCCATTTTGAATTAGGAAGAGCGATTGTGGCTCATTGCGGAACATTAATCAGCCGGGTTTTATATGTGAAAAACGGTATAAAAAAGCACTTTTTAGTGTTAGATGCCGGTATGACTGAATTGATGCGTCCAGCCTTATATCAGGCCTTCCACAAGATGGAGAATCTTTCAAGGGAAACTAAAGCTGATGTTGAGATTTTAAAGTACGATATTGTTGGTCCGATTTGCGAATCGACAGACTGCTTTGGGAAAGAAGTGGAGATGCCTGAATCGTTCCGGGGCGATTTTATAGCAATTAGAACAGCCGGCGCATACGGAGAAGTGATGGCTTCTAAATATAACCTTCGCGAACAGGTTGTAAGTATTTATTCTGAAAGCTGAGCTTTGTACAGATCATCCAGTAAATAGTCTAGCCTCCGAATTAAGAGTCTGGATGGGATTATTTTTCAACGAAATTCAAAACGGGTTGTTTTTTTTCTCGTAAAAAGCACCCGCTTTCATATATCGAAAAATCTTAATCTCCCGATTAAGATGTGAGATTTGCCACCCCGGGAAAGTGTTACTTTAATAAAAATGAAACCTTTTTTGATCGAAGTCAGTAAGAGATAAAAAAACGGTTTCATTGTAGTTTTTGAATTCAAGTACACACACAACACTCTCTTAGAAATACGATGATTCTTAATGAAAATCAAATCTGGATTAAACCGGAATAAAAACTATTTAAACTGATTTTAAGAATTTTTCTAGATAATAATAATGAGTAAAGTTCATAATGAAACTATGTTTTGGGAAAACGAACCAGTTGCCACAATGACAGAAGTTAAGAAGGAATTCATTTTTAGCAACGATTCATTGGCAATGTATCCTTTGTTAAACGAGATCATATCGTTTTTGAAAACTCATCTTCCGTCAGAACAATATTCATTCAAAATTAGCAACTGCAAACAAATTTTAATAGAACTACTTACAAATGCGGTTAAACATTCTGAAACAGATAATACTGTTATATCTGTGTGTATAAACGGAATGAATATTGAAATTACTAAAAGTGATAAAGGCCGAAAATTTTATTTGAATAACCAAACCCGCTGGTCTCCTGTATCGCGATCCTTGGAAAAGATGTATATCGGAGAAAAGATCAAAATTTATGAGGATGATTTAGCAAACCTTTATGCAGTAATTAAAAATGAAAATCATATTGTTTTTGAGATAGAGGATTGTTCAATAAGTAAAATAAGCAGAAATTCGAATTTACTTGAACATTATGGTCTGCTTATTATGGCTAAGTTTTCCAATGAATTCTTCTACAGGTATTATCCTGAGACAAAATTAAATGAGTTTACTGCTATAATCAATGTTTAACAGGGGCAGGACCTTTTTTATATGAGGTCAAAATCATGATCGGAGAATTCTAGGCTGGTTTGGATTTAAAAGCCAAAGTCAAGAGGGTTAAAAAGGTCAAAAGGGGGATTTTTTTGTTTGAAAATAAATACGAGATTTTTTTAAAAAATTACTATATTAGTGTTACACTAGGGGAAATTTTCAATAAACTACCTGTTTATTGAAAATTAGTGGATTGATTTGATGGGTTAAAAAAAAATACACAATGCATTTTGGAAAAATTGTAAAAGGGGTGGCTTATGCCCAGGGTTTTTCAGCGATTGATTTTGCTGTCCTGGCAGGACGCACAGAGACAGAGATATTAGAATTATATGAACAGGAGGAATGGACCTCGGGCAATATTAAGGCTGCGTCGATAGCTCTTGAGCATAACTTCGGGAAATATTTAGATAATACTCTTCCGTTTGATTTCTTGAATACGGAGTCTGCAACAGATAAAAGTGAATATCTTATTACTGTTAAGTATCCGAAAGGAAAAGAACAGTTATTAAAAACATGGCTGAGTAAAATGGCTATGATTGCAAAAGCTATTGGGCTGGAAATAGGCCGTTAATTAAAATATTTAAGCCTATAAGGTTCCCAAAAAACCTTATAGGCTTTGATGCGTTTCAACGCTAAATAATATTCCTTCCCTGCAAAAGCGGAAATTTTCTATATCTTCAAATTTCAATATTATTAAATGTCTACAGAAGTAAAATGTCCGGGATGTGGTCATACTTTTCCTATTGAAGAGGCTATGACCGAGGAGTATAAGAAAGAGCTGCGGGAGAAAATGCTTTCGTTTACCAAGCAAAAGGAAGAGGAGTACCAAAGGAAATTAGAAGAGTTTAGCAATAGGGAGCAGCAGCAGTTACAGGAGTTCGACAAAAAGCTGCAGCATGAAAAACAGACTTTACAGCTTTCGCTAGAGGAAAATCTACGTAAAACGATATCTCAGGATTTTCAGAATAAAGTTGAGTTATTAGAAACAGCGAACAAAGAAACTGAAGAGAAGCTTAAGCTGGCGCGCATACAGGAGCTGGAGTTTCTAAAAAAGGAGCAGCTTCTTAAAACAAGGGAGGAAGAACTCGAAATACAGCTTCAGCGAAAGCTGCAGGAACAGCGGAATGACCTAACCGAGCAGATCAGAAAACAAGAACACGAAAAAAACACCTTAAAGGAAACCGAATTTCAGCTCAAGGTTCGCGAATTGGAAAAGCAGCTGGATGATCAGAAAAAACTTGCAGAGGAAATGAAGCGTAAGGCTGAACAAGGTTCTATGCAGTTACAGGGCGAAGTTCAGGAGTTGATTTTAGAAGAGCTGTTGCGAAGTAATTTCCCTTTTGATATTATTTCTGAGGTTGGAAAAGGTGTAAGGGGCGCAGATTGCGTACAAACAGTTCGAAATCAATATGGTCAGGAATGCGGCAGAATTATCTTTGAAAGTAAGCGAACAAAAGATTTTTCTAACGACTGGATAGAGAAACTTAAAAAAGACATGCGTGGTGTAGGAGTTGATGTGGCCGTAATCGTTACTCAGTGCTATCCAAAAGGTATGGATTGCTTTGGCGAAAAAGATGGTGTATGGATATGCTCATTTGATGAGGTAAAAGCAGTCGCGTTTGTATTAAGAGATAGTATCATAAAATTGTATAATGTGTCTAAGTCTCAGGATAACAAGGGCGATAAAATGCACATGATGTACGACTATCTTACCAGTTCAGAATTTAACGAGCAATGGAAGGCTATACGCGAAGGTTTTATGAGTATGAGGCTCTCTATTCAAAAGGAACGCGAAGCAATGGAGCGGCTGTGGAAATCACGTGAGAAGCAGCTGGATAAGGTTTTGCTGAATGCCGCGCATATTCGTGGTTCTGTTGAAGGAATTGCAGGCAGCGACACAATTCAGATGAATCTATTGGATGAGACGGATTTGTTGCTGGAATAAAGATTTACAGATTTGAAAACTTTTCGGGAGTTTTCAAATCTTTGCAGATCCCGAACCAGTCAAATTTCCAATTAACCAGATTTGGCAACATTGCTTTTGCTAGAAAATCTACCCTTCATTCTTTTCCTTTCACCATATCTTCTTAATTTCACCTTTTAATATGGCTTTATCATACAAACGCATAATCATAAAAATCGGCTCTAATGTACTTACCAAAGAAAACGGCTTACCCGACTTTGAGCGTATGGCACATTTGGTTGAGCAAATTTCTGTGATAAAAAAACAGGGGAAAGAAGTTATTCTTGTTTCGTCTGGCGCCGTAGCTTCAGGAAAAAGCCTGCTAACTGTATCAGATAAATACGACGCTGTTGCAACCCGGCAGCTTTTTGCTTCAATTGGCCAGGTTAAACTGATCAATAAGTACTCTGAACTATTTGAAAAGCAGGACCTCGTATGTGCCCAGGTTTTGGTTACCAAAGAAGATTTTCGTGATCGGCTGCATTATCTGAATATGAAGAACTGCTTTAATATTCTTCTCCAGCATAATGTAATACCTGTTGTAAATGAGAATGACGTCATTTCTGTTACGGAACTGATGTTTACTGATAATGATGAGCTTGCCGGTTTAATTGCATCTATGCTTAATGCAGATGCCCTGATTATTTTAAGCAATGTTGACGGGATTTATAATGGTGATCCGAAGGACAGTAAATCGGAAGTGATTAGGGAAGTTAGTTCATCAATGACTGGATTTTCTTCATTCATAACTACCCACAAGTCTCAGTTTGGCAGGGGAGGAATGGTTACAAAATCTAATATGGCACATAAAGTGGCACAATTAGGAATCGCCGTTCATATTGCAAATGGAAAGAAAGAAAATATCATCACTGATGTATTGGATGAGCAGGTCGTAAACACTCGATTTATGCCGCAGAAAATAGCATCAGGTAAAAAGAAATGGCTTGCACATTCTGAAAATTACGCAAAGGGAATTGTTTTGATAAATGAAGGTGCAAGAATTGCTTTAACGTCTTCAAAAGCGAGTAGCTTACTCCCGGTTGGCGTAATAAAAATTAAAGAAGACTTTCAAAAAGGAGACATCATTAAATTAATTGATGAAAATGGTAAGCAAGTGGGTCTGGGAATTGCGGAGTATAGTTCTGATAAAGCCGCGGAGCGCATCGGCCAGAAAAAACAGAAACCATTAGTTCATTATGATTACTTATTTTTGAACTCCGAAATTGCTTAATATGGAACTACAGGATATATTTAATAATGTGCAGCGGGCGAGTCGCTCTTTAGGACTTCTTGATAAAGAGAAAGTAAGTGCAATTCTTCTTGAGGTTTCTGCTGAAGCCATTAAACAAATTCCAAATATACTGGCTGAAAATCAAAAGGATCTGGATCGTATGGATGTTGAAGATCCCAAATATGATCGTTTGATGGTTACCGAAAAGCGAATACATGACATCGCAAATGATATTAAAAATGTTGCAAATCTTCAATCACCTTTAGGAAAGGTTCTTTTAGAAAAAAATCTGGATAATGGATTGAAATTAAAAAAAGTCAGTGTTCCGATGGGGGTTATCGGGGTAATATATGAGGCTCGTCCGAATGTTAGTTTTGATGTTTTTTCACTATGCTTTAAAACCGGTAACGCCTGTATATTAAAAGGAGGAAGCGATGCTTCATATTCTAATGAGGCCATTATATCCGTAATTCATAGTGTATTGGAAAAGCATGGCGTTGATAAAAACGTTGCAGTACTTCTTCCATCCGACAGGGCCGCCACTGAGGCTCTTTTGAATGCAGTGGGTTATGTAGATGTAATCATTCCTCGCGGAAGTCAGAGCTTAATCGACTATGTTCGAAAAAGTGCAAAAGTGCCGGTAATCGAAACAGGTGCAGGAATTGTGCATACTTATTTTGATGCCAGTGGCGACGTTCAAAAAGGAACATCGATAATAAACAATAGTAAGACACGCAGGGTTAGCGTTTGCAATGCACTCGACTGCCTGATTATTCATGAAAGCCGTTTAAATGATTTGCCAGCTATAACAGAAGATTTAATTAAATCGGATGTGGAAATTTTTGCTGATGGGCCTGCTTATGAGTCGCTAAAAGGAAGTTATCCTGATGGTTTATTGCAGCATGCGAGTGAAGAGCATTTTGGCACAGAGTTTCTTTCCTACAAAATGTCGGTTAAAACTGTAAAAAATCTTGATGAAGCGTTAGAACACATCTCTGATTTCAGCTCTAAGCACAGTGAAGCAATTATTTCTGAAGATGCCCAGTCGATTGAAAAGTTTCTGAATGCTGTGGATGCAGCTGCTGTTTACGCTAATGCTTCTACTGCTTTTACCGATGGAGCGCAGTTCGGGCTTGGTGCAGAGATCGGAATCAGCACACAAAAGCTTCACGCCCGCGGGCCAATGGGACTGGATGAACTTACAAGCTATAAATGGGTGGTTAGAGGAGATGGACAGGTTAGAGCTTAGTTAAGACCTGCAAAATATTTATCCTTAAAAAAACTTTTTTTCCTTCATTTACTTATACCATCAACGCAAGTGCCCGATTAAAGATTCTGCGTTTAATATTTTATAATATGAAAGAAATGCCCGTAACCGTTCGCAGGTCTATCGAACTATTGGGAATAATACTACTGGGATATTTAATAGTAGTAGGTAAAGAGCTCATTATGCCGGTATTGATGGCTTTCTTTATCAGTATAATGTTATTGCCTGTATATAACTTCTTGAAGCGTAAGAAAATTCCGGAAGCGCTTGCAATATTTCTTTCAATACTTCTGCTCGCTATTGTAGTTGCTTTAATAGTTTGGTTCTTCTCTTCACAGGTCTCTTCTTTAATCGCAGACTTTCCAGAGATAAAAAAGAATGTAAATAAACATCTTATTTCCATTAGCAACTGGATTAATGAAATAAGCGATTTTTCTACTCAGCAGCAAGCTAAACTTCTGGATGAACAAGCGAATAAACTACTGAATTATGGCGGAAACCTGCTTTCCGGTGCTGCAGGTTCAGTAACATCAACCCTGATTTTCATCGGACTATTACCTATCTATATATATCTTTTTCTGTTTTATAAGAATCTTTTATTACGTTTCGTCTTTTTGTGGTTTCCCGAAGAGAACCATCAAAAAGTGCGTGAGGCAATGCTGGAGACTAAGGTAATTATCAAGAGTTACCTTTTGGGTTTACTGATTCAAATTAGCTATGTAACTGTTTTATTGGGAGGCATTTTATTACTGATCGGCATTAAACATGCTTTACTTATTGCGGTTATTTTTGCCTTTCTCAATCTTATCCCATATGTGGGTGCATTGATCGGAAATGTAATCGGAGTATTGTTAACGCTGACCTCATCTGAAGAAATCTGGCCCATTCTCGCCGTGCTTGGAACAATTGCATTTGTGCAGTTTTTGGATAATAATATTTTGATGCCACGAATAGTTGGTTCGAAAGTGAAAATCAACGCTCTCGCAGCGATTCTGGGTGTATTTATCGGTGGCAGTATTGCCGGTATTTCGGGTATGTTTTTAGCGTTGCCAATCATCGCGATTGTCAAAGTTACTTTCGACCGGTCAACGATTTTTAAGCATTGGGGAGTATTGTTAGGTGACGAATTGCCTCCTGAGAATCCGATGAACGCCCCTGAATTGCGGGTTCAAACTGAAGAGGTTAAAGAGCAGCTTGAGGTTGACAATGATATAGAACCTACAAAGAATACAAAGGAGTCGTGATCAACTTGTCAAAAGCTATCTTGAAATAAGTACAAACTTTAAGGCAGAAGTAAGATTCAATATTTGTTCTGTATAAAATAAGCATCTGAGTGAGGTTGAATTTACCCATCATTCAAATGCTTATTCTTCTTAAAAAAAGGTTTGATATATGAATCTGTCTCTAAAACAAGAGGCAATCCAGTAACTTTATTTTTAAATAGCCTGCTTAATTTCAATTTCCTGATATTTTAATGCATCCAGGAGAGCTTGGCAAGCAATATAGTCTTCTTTTGCTTCTAGTGCTTTTAACGCCCTTTCAACCATTTTAATCCGTCCGTTTTTAATGTCAGTATCGGCCCCTATCCTAAATACAACATAATGATTTGTTTCTCTAATATCTTTAATGTTCATCTTATTCTTCAATTACTTTTTCTACGGATTGAAATACAGAATTGTTGCCAAAAAAAATATTTTTTATTTGGGTAACGACTTGTTTAATAAGACTCTACAAAAATATCGGTATGGTTTTTGTTTAATTAAAAACAAATAAATAAAATCAATGTAATTATATTAGTTACCTAATAAAATTCTAATGAAGCGAATTCTTGTATGTGATGACGACTTGGATATATTGGATATACTTGAGTATGCATTAACTGATTCCGGGTGGGAAGTTGTCAAAAGTTTTAATGTAGATGATATCATTGAGAAGGTTGAAAATGCTAATCCTTCAGTAATAATTATGGATAATTGGATACCGGGAGTAGGTGGTATTGAAGCTACGCAAACAATTAAGAATCATCCCGAATATCATAAAATTCCTGTAATTTATTTAACTGCAAATAATGATATTGAGACTCTTGCAGAGAAAGCAGGAGCGGATTTAGCATTGCCAAAGCCATTCGATCTTGATATCTTAACCCGAATGGTTGAGAAAGCTTATCGTTTACAGATAGCTTAGCTTATCAGGCCGCGAGTTGATTACTTATAATTTGAACCAGGTTGTTTATATCAAACGGCTTCGAAATTACTTCATCAGCACATATTTCTTTTATTGATGCAGTGACCACCGGATGTGTGGTTAAAACAACCAGTGGAATATGATTGATGTTTTTTGTCTGTTTAATTGCCTGGCATATGTCAGAATCTTCAACACCGGGAACTATTATGTCTAGTAGAATTGCATCGGGCTTATACGTATAGATTTTTTCAATAAGTCCCTTTACAGATCGCAAACTCTCCACCTCATACCCCTCATCCTCTAATATGTAAGAAATAATGTTAAGGATTTCTTTGTCTTTTTCTACAACCAGGATTTTTTTCTTCATGATACACAAAAGCAATGTGACAAGATACAAAAGTATAAGCGAATTGTTTGAAGTTAAAAATTCTTAAATTCTCAAATTTATAAGTCGGAGCTATTAACACTGGCCGGATTCTTATTATTATTTCGGATAAACGGGCTAAAGGAATCGAAAGTTAAGTAATCGGTATTAGGATTGAGGCTGATTGGATCTGCGACTTTATGCACATAATTCCTCAATTAAGGCCATAAAAAAAGACCCTCATGATATTGACAGTCTTTTTATTCTGTTTGAAAATTATTTTTTCTCCGGAGGGGTTGTTGTTAGCTCCCCAAATTCATTGACGTAAGCCATCATGTTTTCTAAATCACCACCTGTAGAATTTTGTTGACGATCCTGTTTACGTTGTTCTTTATCTTCTTTCTTTTTTTGCCTGTTTTTTTCGAGTTGCTTTTTCATGAAGGTTGCCTGAGATTTCGCCATGGTATTGATTTTTATTTATTCTTCTTGTACTGATTTCCGGAGTTCAGAGGATTCCCTGTAAAGAGAAGCAACTAAATAGAAAATAATTCCCGGGCGGCAACGGCTTAGCGGCAAGGCGAATTTTAATCAAAGATGATTAGCAGGAAAGAAAGAATAGCATTTTTGTATTCCGTTGGCGCAAAGGTACGGAATTTATTAGCTAATTTGATTTAATTGCTCTATAAATCTGGATCGTACCTCGTTCTCTAATTTAATAGATTCGGAAGGGTTAATTATTTGAATCGTTTTCAGAAAGAAGCGTTTCTTTCTGAACTTCCAGATTTTCTAATTCCGTTTGACTTAAGACTGGATAGTTTAAATCCATTGCTTTAAACTTCTCAAGAATAATCTGGCAAATAGCTACCCTTGCAAACCATTTTTTATCAGAGGGAATAACAAACCAGGGGCTTTTTTCGGTGCTGGTTTCTGTGAATGCATCCTGATAGGCTTCCATATAATTTGTCCAGAGTTTACGTTCATCCAGATCAGCTGAAGAAAATTTCCAGTTTTTAGTACCGTCTTCGATCCGTTTTAAAAAACGTTTTTTTTGCTCATGTTTAGATATGTGCAGAAAGAATTTAAGAATTACGGTGCCTGTTTCAGTCAGATGTTCCTCAAAGTTCCGGATACTTGAATATCTTGAATTCCAAAAATCTTTATCAATCTGCGTGATCGGAACGTTGCTTTCCTTTGCTGCATATTCGGGATGAACTTTGCATACTAACACATTCTCATAATGAGACCTGTTATGTATACCTATTCTTCCCCTTTCAGGTAATGCTTTATAATGTCTCCATAAAAAATCATGATCAAGTTCTTCAGAATTGGGCTGTTTAAAGCTATAAACCTGGCAACCCTGGGGATTAAGTCCGCTCATCACATGTTTAATGGCACTATCTTTTCCAGCCGCATCTTTGGCTTGAAAAATTATAAGCAAAGATTTTTTATTGTCCGCATACAGTTTTTCCTGCAGTTCAAAGAGTTCTTTTTTTAAGTTGTTTAAAAGTTCTACAGAGGTTTCTTTATCCATACCTCCATCAGCCGACGTTGGAAAATCTTTCAGACTTACCTGTTGTTTTTCCCTGACTTTATACAGTTCTGTACTAAAATCCATACTGCTTTTCTAGATAGAATCGTTTTCTTGAAAATTTGTTTTTAGAGTGCCGTATTTTCTTTTTTGGACCGGTTTTTGAAAAGTATATATCAGAAGTATTAAAAATACGATAACGGCAATAAGGTTAAAATGTAATCGTTAAATTAATACACACAACACACACACACAGAATAAATAGTATTATGAAAAGATTCGTAATGATTTTTGCAGTAGCTGCAATATTTGCAGCTTGCAATAACAGCTCGCAAACGAGTTCGCAATTGAAACAAGAGGCTTACAGACAAGTTCGGGACAGTTTGAAATTAGATAGCTTTCAACGTGCTGAAGCGAAGGAAATTGAGATAGCTGAAGAAAGAGAACGAATTCTCGCTCTTCAACAATCAATGCCTGTAAGAGAAAGAGTTATTTATGCTTCTAATTCATCGCCAAGAAGAACATATGTTAAAGGTGTACAAGAAACTTATACCTATTCTCAGCCACAAGCTGCGCGTAAAAAAGGTTGGAGTCATGCTGCTAAGGGCGCTGCAATTGGAGCAGGAGCTGGTGCTATAACAGGTATTTTGATTGATAAAAAGGATGCCAGAGGAGCAATAATAGGAGGCGTTATTGGCGCAGGAACAGGTTATGTAATAGGTAGAGGAAAAGACAGAAGAACTGGCCGGATTCAATAAGAATAAATAAAATATAAGAAAACTCTTTCAGAAATGAAGGAGTTTTTTTTTGCTGTGAGAACGAGGATTATAGTTTTAGTGGAACGCGGATTTCATTTGGTTTTATTTTGTTTTAGGTAACAAAGTTTTTGATCTGTTGATATTTCAATATTTTTTTCAAATAATTTTTGATATAATGATAATACTTGTATATTTGTGACAGGTTTATAATTGGTTAGTTAAAAAGTCTTCATTCTCCCCGTTTGAAGACTTTTTTTGTTATGTCAAAATAGTTCTGAAAGAGAGTGCCAATGTTTGTTTTTCCCAAATAAAATTTAAAAAAGAGATACGGTTAAGTTTGTAAAAAAAAACGAAGCACAGGTTAGCTGTGCTTCGTTAGTCGTTAATAAAACTTGATATTTGTTAATCCTGAAAATCGCGAAGCATTTTAATTTTGTCGTGAGACGCTTTTAATGCTAGTTTTTGTTGAGAGAGAAGAGCCCGAATATCTGAAGGAAGATTCTCTTCTTCAAGTGCAGTTTTATAGGCCTTTTGAGCTGCATCTTCACCAAATTCACAATTTGATAATACTGCTTTCCGATCGTGGCCTGTAAATATTGCTTTTACATCCATCCATGCACGGTAAATCTTACCACTATTTGTCGTGTCGTTATCAGGTTTGGCACCGGCAGAAACGAGTTGTGATTTGTATTCTGTGCTCTCTGAAATCATACCTGAAAACAACTCTTTTAGGTCAGCATCACCATCTTTTAATTCTTTAATCGCGCGACTATAGCCCTCAATCCGATCGTTATTTATCTGAACCAGATCGTGCAGAATTTCGCTTTTTATTTCTGTAGTTTCCATAATTGATAGATGTTAATTGATTTCGGTTGTTAGAACAATTACTGTTCCAAAGGGCATAATTTAAGGGACCAAATAAAAAACCTATTTGTTTCCGGAAAATAAATGCTTATAACGATTTGTCGACTAGTTAGTTATGAATATGGCTTTATTCTAATATTCATTATACCCCAAATCTGCGCTACTACCCTTAAACGGATACCCGATTCCTATCCCTGCATCAATCAAATCACTGTTTTTTGTAAGCAGAAGAAAATTCACATCGGGTAAATTACCATCAGCTTTTCGGGGCCTAAAGAGTTCTTTTTCATTGACGCTAATGAAATCCTTTGAATCAACTTTTACCTGAAGGTTAAAATAATTATGATTAACATCAGATTCCACTGTATTTAAATTATCTACTTCTTTGTTTCGAGCCATAAAACCCAGGTTGTTTCTCATTTTATGTACATAGCCCGGAACATCGGTTTTATTATCAGGTAAACGGTTCAGTAAGTTAAAATTTATGCCATTAAAAGCTGCTGTATTGTTATACCAATCGCTTCCTGATATATGGTGATTGGAGTAAAATCCATTGGCTTTATTCCGTACCGAAAGGCAGAATCTGACCACATTTCTGGGGATAGGCTTTGGCAGGTCACTTGCTGCCCTTGCTCCATAACCTCCAGCCTTGAAGCCATTACCATCGGCCAGGCTTTTAAATGTAGTTGAATAACCATTGTAAATAGCCCAGCAATTTTCGAATATTACCGGTTCAAAAGAATTTATGCAGTCATAACCGTCATCGCTGTTAAACCATGCCCGACACCCTATGAAAATATTATTTACATCTCCTTTTTTCCCGTGACAACCAAATCCGTCACTATTGCCACCCCGCCCACTTTCGGAAGTCGAATCGTAATTATTATAAGCATCGCAGTTTAGAATAAGGTTATTAGAACCAGAGAGTAAGTAAAAGCCAATTGCTTTTCCGTCATGCATACTCAGCTGCTCGTATATATTATTGCTTCCGCGAATTTCAAAACATTCTGACTGGGTATGATTGAGAAGCGTGACCTGGACCCCTACAACTTCAAACCCTTTTAGATGGATGTAAGAGCCGGAGACATAAAAGGCGATTATACGGGTAGAAGGTTTTACATTTGAATAATTAAACACCGGTTTTTCTCCCGGGTATGCCCAATAATTAATTCTTCTTTTCTCAGTGCCGCTTTTACTTAAATCGGTAACATAAGAGTAGATTCCTTGTGTTTTGGCAATTTGAGATTCATTCATCATGTATACACCTCCGCGGATATATACGGTATCGCCAGCTTTTACAAGCTTTTGCGCTTTTTGAACAGTCGCAAAAGGCTGTTTAATTGTTCCTGGATTTTGATCGGATCCTTTTACGGCAACATAATAAGTTAATGGAAACGCTGATAATGTTATTAAAGTAAGGAAAGACAGCAGGGCGATTTGCTTAAGCATATTTGGTAATTGATAGTCAAATATCAGGTTCCCAAATTATAACTTGTGTAAAATTTTGGAGAGTATAAATTAGGAATTTGTTTTTAGATACAGTTCCTCCACTTTCTGCCGCGCCCATGGCGTCTTGCGCAAAAAAGTTAAGCTTGATTTTATACTTGGATTACTAATAAAACAGTTTATCCGAACTAAGCGTGCTAATTCTTTCCATCCGTATTTTTCTACGAGCGTAGTTAAAATCATTTCCAGTGTTTTGCCGTGCAGCGGATTATTCTTTTGATCCATTTTTTATTGAATTCTGTAAAGAACTGCAAATAAATCAAAAACTCTAAGATATATTGGTTATTCATTCGTCATTTAAGTTAATAGCCGCTTTGACTATTGATAAAATTCACATCATTGCTGTATGCACCGATTAAGCTATGTCCCCGTTTTATTTATTTGTATCATTTCATTAGTGCTCGACTGGTATGTTTTTCAGGGAGTGAGATCGCTAACTACCTCTCTTAATGAAGAGGGGAGAAGTCTGGTTTACATTATGTTTTGGTTGTCGAGCTTTGTTGTATTAAATGCCTTTAGTGTTAATTTTTATAAGGCTATTCCTACCGGAAAATTTACACCCTTGTTTACCGTGATTTTCAATGTCTTTATTACTTTATTCATTACCAAACTAACCTTTGTATTCGTGCTTTTTGCTGAGGACGTTTACCGCGCATTTGCAGGTCTTATAAATCATTATCCCCCCCGATCCAAGACCCTCAGCCAGATAGGGTTGTTAGTAGCGTTAGTTCCTTTTCTTTCTTTCATTTTTGGAGTAACCCGGGGAAAATATCATTATAAGGTAAGGCGGACAACGCTGTTTTTTGATGATTTGCCGGAAAAATTTGATGGGTTTACGCTCACTCAAATCTCCGACATCCATTCAGGAAGCCTTGATAGTCTGAAAGGCGTTCAAAGGGGCATAGATTTGATTAATGCGCAGCGTTCAGATGTGTTTGTATTCACCGGAGACCTTGTAAACAATAAAGCTTCTGAAATTGAACCCTGGATATCGGTTTTTAAACAAATTAAAGCCAAATCGGGAAAGTTTTCCATACTTGGAAATCACGATTACGGCGATTATATCACCTGGAATAGTCAGGAGGAAAAGGTGTTAAATCTCCAGCGGTTAATGGAAAATCATAAAAAGCTTGGTTTCAGACTTTTAATGGATGAGCATGTAAAGATTGAAAGGGAAGGACATAGTATTACTTTATTAGGGGTTGAAAACTGGGGTTTGGGCTTTGGCCAAAGAGGGAATTTAAATAAAGCATTGCAGGGCACGGAAGATGGATCGGTTAAAATTCTTCTTTCGCATGATCCTTCACATTGGGACGCCCAGGTGAAAAATTATCCTGAAAAAGTCCATCTAACACTATCTGGTCACACACATGGGATGCAGTTCGGGATAGAATTGTTTGGGTTTAAATGGAGTCCGGTTAAATACAGATATCCTAACTGGGCGGGTTTAGCCACTTATAATAACAGGTATTTATATGTAAACCGCGGATTTGGCTTTTTGGGATTTGCGGGGAGAGTAGGCATATGGCCGGAAATTACGGTTATTCAATTCAGGAAAAATAAATCTTACATAAAGAAGATAAAATAATTTCCTTTAAGCGTCATATACTAGATTCGCAGGCGTTATATTATTGATTGTCCATTAAGAGGCATGTTTTCATAAGTAGATTGAAGCCAGTTTGTAAGATCTGGCTTTAGTCTTTTTAAAGAAGGGAATAGTCGTCTTTTCAAAAGCATAAGCACTCTTCATTTGTTACATTTACCGACACATTTTAAAATGATTATTTACCATTTTAGGTTAGCGAAGATATAAGAAATGAGTGGTTCCGAAATTGCTGAGAAGAACAATGGATTTACAAAATATCAAATCACAGTAATTGCTATTCTGGCAATATTGCAATTTACTATTGTCCTCGATTTCATGGTCCTTTCCCCCCTGGGGGAGCGGCTTCTTGAAGAATTACACATCACCACTTCTCAGTTTGGTTTGGTAGTTTCTGCATACGCTTTCAGTGCAGGCGCTTCAGGATTGCTTGCAGCTGGCTTTGCAGATAAATGGGATCGGAAAAAACTATTATTATTCTTTTATACAGGTTTTATTTTGGGTACAATACTTTGCGCTATTGCCCCAACCTATCATTTTTTACTCCTCGCACGTATTATAACCGGAATTTTTGGAGGAGTAATAAGTTCTGTAAGTTTCGCAATTATCAGTGATTTATTTCGAATGGATCAGCGCGGCCGGGTAATGGGCTTCGTTCAATCGGCTTTTGCCGCCAGTCAGATTTTTGGTCTGCCAATAGGTTTGCTGTTATCAAATCATTTCGGATGGCATGCCCCATTCTGGATGATAGCTTCATTCGGGGTAATGCTGGGTATTGTTATTCTGATTTACTTAAAACCAGTTACAGCCCATTTGAGGTTTATATCCGATCGCAACCCCTTTCAACATATGTTTAAAACCCTGTCTAATTCAAATTATTTAAAAGCATTTCTTGCAACAACCTGTCTTGCCACGGGTGGTTTTATGATGATGCCTTTTGGTACCGCATTCGGGGTTAATAATATGGGTTTAACACGTGAACAATTGCCGGTTCTTTATGGTGTAACCGGAATTTTTTCTATGGTTTTTGGTCCATTAATTGGGAAATTAAGTGATAAAATAGGAAAGTACACCGTGTTTATTACAGGCTCAGTAATAAGTATGATGATGGTTGCGATCTATACAAGGTTAGGCATTACTCCTCTGTGGATGGTAATATCCATAAACGTTGTACTTTTTGTTGGGATAGCTTCACGAATGATATCTGCTTCGGCACTGATGACTGCTATTCCCGAGCCTGAAGACCGTGGTGCATTCATGAGTATCAACTCTTCCGTACAACAATTTTCCGGAGGGATCGCCTCTGCTATTGCGGGCTTAATTGTTGTGCAAAGGAATGACGGGAAAATAGATCACTACGATACATTAGGAATGGTAGTAATACTTTCCATGGTGATAGCTATTGGTTTGGTTTATATTATCAACAGCTATGTACAGCAGAAAATAAAAATGAGTGCTGTTAACACCGAAAAAGCCAATGAAATAATAGTGGAAGGAATCTGAGATAAATAATATTTCGGCCAAATCCAATCGCAGATTCCCCTATTTCAACTTAATGTTTTCAAAACTTCCTGAAATAGAAATAGTAGTTTCTTTGAAATTATTAATGGCAGAAGAAACCGGATCATTAATGCTGTTTATCGTGAAATTGTAATTTCCTGTAAAGGTTTTAAAGCGGCTGTCATACGCGAGAATTTTAAGTGATCCTGTAGAGTTTCCTGGTAAAAATCTGTTTGAAGAAGAACCGGTTATACGATATAAATAATAGGCCGCAACATCGCTGGCTGGTGAAGATGTTATATTATATGTGCCGGAATAGCCTTCTTTCAAATTATTTTTATTGATTATAAGAGTTACATCGTCATGCCCGTAAGTGTATGGAACATCGAAATCCAATACCAGATTGTCATTTTCATCGAACTTAAATAATGGATTTATGTGCTGAACATAGGTTTGTGCTAGTGTTAAATCTTCTTCAGGATAATAAAAACTACGGCTCAAGCTGGTAGAAGCTGCTGGGGTTTTTTCGTCATCCAGGAAATCAGTTTCATTTTTTTCGCACGCGGTCAATATAAATAGTAATAAGACAGGTATAAAAAAGAGTTTTTTCATCGCAATGCATTGTTGTGTTTTTATAAGACGGCGGATTGTAAACAATCGTTACAAAAGTTTAATATAAAAGAGATTTTTTTATTCGGAGCTCAAAAAAGCTCAGGATTTAGTTTTTGATCAATAATGAAACCTTTTTAAATCAAAAAGAAGTGCCGCCGGATAAATAGTTTAATTTTGGCGTCAAAGCAAAAACAAATATGCCTATAATTTTAAATAAGTTCAGAGAATACAAGGTAAGTCCGGAAACTGAAATACTTATACTAGGTACCTTCAGTCCGGATACCCCGGGTGCACCAGATTTTTTTTATGGAAGGGCTAAAAGTTTTCTTTGGCATTTATTACCTCAATGCTGGGGACTAGATTCACTTAAAGAGGCATCGTTTACCAGCAAGAAGGAGTTTATGTCCTCCTTCAAAATTGATTTTGCTGATATAATTGATGCATTGGATGTACCTGAAGGGCAAGAGGGGAATGTTAACGACACATTTGAAGATAACCATGTTTCTCAATGGAAGGACATTATAAGCCTGATTGACTCATTGCCTGCTTTAAAAGCAGTTTATTTTACACGGAAAACTTTTAACGGAATTCCAAATATCAGGGTTCAAGTTGGTTTGATAGCGGAATATTGTAAAAAAAGAAATCTCCGCGTTTGCAAACTGGAGACTCCTTCACGGTTTTTTAGCCCTGAAAAACAACAGCAATGGATAGACACAATTGTGTTGCAAAATACTTGTCTAAGGGTGTAAAATATACCCTTACGTTCTATGTAATACCAATTTCTAACTTTTGGATTTGAGAGCCAAGAGTCTTAAGTTCATATTGAAAGGTTTTGGAACATGATTCGCAAAATTTTTGAATGTTGGGATACAGCTGATTATAATATTCTATCCCATTAAGCAATTGATCTTTAAAACGTTCAAGTTGCTTAAGTTTTTTATCAGTCATTTCTTGCGCGCTGTTTTCAATGTCTTTCCTGAGATAATCAACATACAATTTTAATTCGTTGATGAAGATGTTAGGGCGATTAACGTTTTTAAGTAAGTTAATTTTGCCATAAATATGCTTTACCATTTCATCCAGAGAATATATACCTGAAAAGTATGCAGTATTTGGACCCGGACAAATGGCCACAGCTGGATTTTCCCGTGCTTTAAGCATATTGTTTTTAATGTATGCCGAGGAGCATAATCCCTCGCACAAGCATAGTTTTTCGGTTATTTGTTTGAATTTTACATCGTATTGCTCTGCCGAAAGTTCGGTGTTTTGAAGTTGTTTAATTTTCAGATTCTGATACTGTCTTGATGCTGTACAGATGGCCTCTTCTGTAAATTCGGTATTTGAAACCAAAAACTTCTTATTGCATGGACTGCCTGGTCTGCCTTTAGCTATGCGTTCAAGCCGCTGTATTTCAGCAGTGCTTTTCCTGAAATTATTAAACGGAATCCCTAAGGGAGATGCGCCACTGATGTAAAAATCGTTGACTATGGCATCCTTAAGAAGATTTAAGGTGTCTTTATCCACATTTGTGGCTTCGGGGACAAGTAAAAAGGGGCTGCCCCAGCCTGTACCATCAAGGTTGTAATACCGTTGCAGAAAGATATTTTCTTCTGATGTACCTATTCCGCCTTGTACAGTTATCCTGGTAACAGGTTGATCAACATCAATATCAACAGAAGTTTTGAAGAAATTTTTATAGATTTCATAGAGTTCAGTAGTCATCTCAGAACGTTTATCCTTAAACTCCTGAAGAATCGGGCCCAGTAAATATCCTTCAGTAGCAAAGGCATGACCTCCGCAATTTAATCCGGATTCAATTCTGAATTCATGTACCCACAGACCTTTTTTTGCAAGAAATTTGGCCTGAATCAAAGCCGATCTGAAATCGCTTACCTTTAATACGACTTTCTTTTTTAGTGGCGACGAGACTTTAGGATTAAAACAATCAAATTCTGCAAGGTAGCTGTAAAGCCTCGGGCTCATTCCGGCAGAGAGAATAAGAGAGGAGGTTAGATCGCTTTCAGCGAACCCCCGCAGCGAAGCAAGTGCATCAGAAAATTTTTCACCTAGAGATAAGCCATCTTTACCCAGATTCATTTTATCTACTTTAGACATGATGTTGACTTCAATAGCTCCCTTTTGAAGGATTGACCGGAGATTATCCTGAAGTTCTTTTTTCTTTTCCCCGTCGGTCTCAAGCAGCATCTCATTATATGACTGTTTCAATGTTGAATCATCCGGAAGCAAATCAAAATATCGCGTAATATCAGATTCGGGTGTAAACTCTCTCTTTTTTAACTCAGTAATCTGTAATTCTACCAGGGAGTTCAGTAAATTAAGGTAAGCGGTTATTCGCTTTGCCCTGTAATCCTCTTCAGTTTTTTTTATTGGAGTAAAGGGGAGTTTATTTTTTTCTGAATGATGCTGACGCATCCGTTCTATCAGTTCATCATCTACAACAGATACAACAGATGAAATTCCATAACGGGCTACTTTAAGAGGAGTGTCGATTGAAAATCCGAGGCCTAAGACCGGGATATGAAAACTGTGGATCATTGTTTTATCAATTTAGGTTCAATTAAACAGCCTTACTAAACGTTTGATCGTTGGCAGGACTGTTCCATAGCCGTTCGTCAAAGGCCATACAAATATTTCTTAAGAAGGACTTACCAAGGGAAGTGACGAAAAGCTTCCGGTAATTAAATTTTATTAGATTGTCTTTGCGTAAGGGAAGTAAACGTTTAACCAATATTGAATCGGTTTTTTTCATATCCGTATATCCTTTACACATGATATTCAGTATCTCTCTTCTCCACTCCAGATCGTTGTCGGTGAGGATATGACCTTTCAATATCGGGAATTCTCCAAGGCCGATTTTTTCAAGATACAATTCAAGTTTTTTGATGTTTTGTGCGAAGGCATACCAGCTATCACTTATTGAAGACACACCAATACCTATTGAAAGCTTTGTGTACTGATGCGTATAACCCATAAAGTTTCTATGGAGCTGTCCATTGAGTGATGCCTTATATAAGCTATCAGAGGGTAAAGCGAAATGGTCCATCCCGATATTTTCGTACCCTGCCTGCGAAAGTAACTCACAGCCCTTTTCATATAACGCACGCTTTTCGTCATCAGCGGGTAAATCCGCTTCAGTAAATTTACGCTGGCCGGGTTTAATCCATGGAACATGGGCATAGCTGTAATATGCGATCCGGTCGGGCATAAGCTTAATAACTTCATTTATGGTATTTTCAACACTTGATAATTTTTGGAGGGGTAAACCATAAATCAAATCGAAATTTATAGATGTAAAGCCAAGATCACGGGCATAGTTAGTGATATGTTCAACCTGTTGAATGCTTTGCTGCCTGTTTATAATAGCTTGTACCTGCGGGTCAAAGTCCTGAATTCCTAAGCTTAGTCTTTTGAACCCGCAGTTGTAAAGTGTTCGGAGATGTTCTTCTGTTGTATTGGCAGGATGTGCCTCAAAAGAGAATTCAGCATCAATTGTTAGTTTTGCCCTCGATATTATACCTCTGATCAGCTTTTTTAGATTTACCGCTGTGAAAAACGTGGGAGTACCGCCTCCAAGATGTATTTCTTTAATAGCAGGCTGGCCACCAAGGATATTGCAGTACATCCCCCATTCTTTTACAACCGCATTTATATAGGGCTCTTCAACACTGTGGTTTTTTGTTATCCTTGTGTTGCAACCGCAATATGTACACAAACTTTCGCAGAAGGGTAAATGGATATATAAACTGATACCGTCGGCGGAGCTTTCTGCGTAAGACTTTCTGATAGAATCAAACCATTTTTGTTCGTTCCAATTTTCATTATCCCAGTAAGGCACAGTTGGATAGCTCGTATATCGCGGAGCGGCTACGTTGTATTTTTTTATTAATTCTGAGGTCATGCCGAAAGCGCTTTAGGAATGGCTTCAAAGGGATTCGTATCGCAGCAGGCATCCCCGAGGCTTTGCTCTGACTCCCATAAATCGAGATTCGATATCGTTTTTTCGGCGATAACATGCAGCGCATCCTCTGTTAGAAAAGCCATGTGAGGTGTAAGTAAAACTCTTGAATGCTGAATTAAAGCTTTTAATAACGGATCGTAAACTTGATTTTTACTATGGTTGAAAAAGAAGATACTGTGCTCAAATTCATAAACGTCCATGCCAAGCTTACTTATCTTTTCAGTTTGCAGATTATCAAACACTTCTTTGGAATTAAATATAGCTCCGCGACTTACGTTGATAAGCATTACACCATCTTTCATTTTGCCTATACTCTCGGCATTTACCATATGCCTTGTAGAATCATTAAGGGGGACATGGAAGGTGATAATATCCGACTCCCTTAAAATTTCCTCGAAAGAAACTTGGCGGGCTCCATAAGTAAGACAAAGATCCCGTTTATCCTCAGTATCGTTCACCAGGATTTTTGCCCCAAAGCCTTTCAGTATTTGAGCAATGGCCTGCCCGGTTCTGCCTAAACCAACAATTCCTACTGTTTTATTTCTTATATTATTTCCTACGAGATTATTTAAACTGAAATCATATTCCAGCATTTGATTGTGTGCAGGGATTATGTTTTTTGATAAAGAAAGCATCAGCGTAATCGCATGTTCGGCAATAGATTCGGGGGAGTAAGCAGGTACGTTGCCTACCTTTAAACCTAATTTTCCAGCTTCTTGAATGTCTATATGGTCTGTACCTGTAGAACGGGTAGAAATATATTTAACTCCCATTTCCTTTAACTTTGAAAGGATGGGAGCGGAGAGGTCATCGCAGGAAAAAACCAAAACAGCGTCCTTTCCTTTGGCATAAGAAATTGTGTCAGCGGTTAGCCTGTTTGATATCAAGGTGATATCATGCTTCTTATTATTAGCCTTAATAAGTAGTTCTTTTTCGCAAATCTTACTGCTATATGCAACCGCTTTCATACTCCGTTGTTTAACAACAAAAGTACTGCGGTAATCGACCCTAAGGTATGAGGCTAATCAATGTCAAAAGTGATCTTAATCACATTATTGTTTAATTCGTTTCAATCTTTCCAATGATAAAATCTTTATAATACTGCCTTCTTTTTCGATCAATCTTTCCTCTTTAAAGTCGGCGAGGGTACGACTTATGGTTTCATTTGCAGTGCCCACCATTGCAGCGAGATCATCACGTGATATTTTAATTTCGCAGGTCTCAACCGCAGGTCCGGAGAATTTTACTGCCAGGTCAATCAGTGCATCAGCTAATCTTTTTCTTACAGAATTATAAGCAAGCTTTAATAATTGTTCCTGTTTATCCTGAAGGTTATCCGATAGTAATTCAATAAACTTCTTGGCAATACCCAGATCCTTAAATAACAATGTATTAAAATCATTTCTTGGAATTAAATGTAGTTCGGCCGCATCCAGAGCTTCAGCATTTTCGGGATAGGGTTTATTTAATAGAACAGCTTCATAGCCCAAAAAATCGCCTGCTGTAAACATCCCTGTTACAATTTCACGGCCATCCTGGTACACCATAAAAGTTCTGGCTTTACCGCTTTTTACAAGATATACGTTCAAAGCCTGGTCGCCATCCATGTAAATGTTCTGTTTTTTCTTATAAGTACGGATACGGCTGTTTCCCGACAGTTCATTTAATAATTTAGCCGAACGTGCCTCATCTAAAAGGCTCTCTAAAGCAGCCACATTTCCAGCGTTTTTAATTGACCTTTCCCGCTTTTGTAAACGACTTTCAATAGCATTCAGCAATTCCATGTCATCAAAGGGTTTAGTGAGATAGTCGTCAGCTCCCATTTCCATGCCTTTTCGCATATCTGTACGCTCTGCTTTGGCTGTAAGAAATATAAAAGGAATTTCGGCAGTAGCAGGGTTTTTATTAAGAAGGTAGAGTACCCCGTAGCCATCCAGTTCAGGCATCATAATATCACATAGAATGATATCTGGCGGATTTGCCTGAGCAAGTTCAACCCCTTTTTTTCCATTTTCGGCTGTGTAGACAATAAAATCTGCTAACTCAAGTATTTCAGCCGTGCTTTCACGAATATCCTGATTGTCTTCAATTAATAATACAGTCTTTTTTTGTGAGCTCATTCTATCTTAAAAATTAAGGAAATTGTAGTTCCTTTGTTCTGGGCGCTTTGGCAAATTACTTCGCCACCCATCATTTCAATATATCTTTTTACAATATTAAGGCCTAAACCCGTTCCCGGGATATTTCCCGTATTGTGCGCCCTGAAAAAAGGTTCAAATAGATTTTTTTGTTCTTCGACCGGAATGCCGATTCCATTATCTTTTACAGTAATACAAACTTCCGTTTCATTTACTTCAGAGTTAAATTCAATAAATGTATTTTCTCCGGAATATTTTATGGCATTTGAAACTAGATTTATTGCTGAACTTTTCAACAAAGCGGGATCGAGATACACCTTGCTTGTTGCACCGGTATGCTGATACACGATGTGCTGGTTTTGTTTGGAAATTAACTGCATTTCTTCAACAATATCCTCGGAAAATTTAACAAGGTCAAAATCCTGAAATTGTACTTCTGTTTTGCCTGCTTCTAATTTTTCGAGGGATAAAAAATCATTTAAAATTCCGGTCAGGTGACCTACAGAATTTTTTATTTTACCAGTATGCTTCAATATATTCAAAGAATCTTGTTTCTGAAGATATTTTTCAATTAATGAGGCAGACAACTGAACTGAGCTCAAGGGCGTTCTGAATTCGTGAGAAGCCATCGAAACAAATCTGGTTTTGAGCTGATTAAGTTCTTTTTCCTTTTCAAAAGATTGGCTTGCTTCGTCCCTGGCTTTTTCGAGCTCGATAATCAGGTGCTGTAAATTTTGGGTCCGGCTTTTTACCTTCTCTTCAAGTTCTTCAGTATAGCTTTTCAATTTTGCTTCTGCTTCCTTTTCTTTAGACAGATCGTGAACAAATCCGGTAAAAATTTTTCTGTCCTCGTATTCTACCTCACTCACAGCCAAACGAAAAGGAAACGTTGTTCCGTCTTTTCTTAATCCTAATACTTCTCTTCCTATCCCTATAATCCGTTTTTCTCCTGTATATTGATATCGGTGTATATATCCGTCGTGAGCACTTTTATAAGGCTCAGGCATTAACACAGAAATGTTTCTTCCTTTAACCTCATCTTGAATGTAACCAAACAGAGTTAATGCGGCAGGATTCATTGTTTCAATGATACCTCGAGAATCGATTGTAATAATACCGTCGATCGCGGATTCTATTATTGAGTGCAGCAGTTTTACCTTATCCATTTACCTTTTACAAACATAGGGGGTTGTTTTGTATACTAGTAGGGCAAATATAAACTAAGATTGGTTTTAAATTAGGTAATTCTGATAAAGATCATTGCCCGAATTGATTTTTATCATTTAATCCAGGGCAATTATCGGTCAATTTTGATCGACACCAAAAACCTGCACGCCATGACAACCATAATAGAAGAAAGTCAACTTAATACAGAATTACAAGAACTCTATCTTATCAGCAAACATTGGATTTCTGACCTTGAGTTTTTCCACAACGATTTGATTTTTTTGCAAAAGTTAGTAGACAGGGGTTGTTCTCAGTTGAAGAAACACGAGACGAGCGGAAACATGGCCGAAATGAAAATTATGGTTACCGACCTTAAAAATTCCAGCGCCCTTATCAGCGAAAATGTAATTAGCTATCTGAGTTTACTTGAGCCAATGATTAAGAATTCAGATAAGAGTCATTATGAACTAAGCTTAATTGAAACTCATTCACATTTGGAATGTGAGATAGATAGCTTGCTTCAGACTTTCAAATCTGTAAAACAACGGGTGTTTAAATTAACGTCTGAAAGAATAAAAGCTGTTAATGCAAAGTTACTCTAGTTCTTATCTTGTTTAGATCCAGGCCTCATTTTGGTGGGATCATTTTAATAATAGATAAATGTGATTTAAATCATTGAAATTTAGTATATTATAAATGATTTTTATAAGCAGGCACTAAAAGCAGCGTTATGAAAACTATCCTTCTCTTAACCGATTTTTCCGTCCGTGCGCAATATGCAGCAGAGTATGCTATGAGAATTGCAGTCCAGGTAAAAGCTAATCTTTTACTCTGCCATTCTATGGAGATTATTGAAAATGATCCAATGGCCGAACAAATGACATGGCCAATTGCTAATCATCTTGCCTTACAACAGGAGAGTCTGGCTGGATTGAAAGAAATAGCGCGACAGCTTGAACAAAATATTCTGGCGGATAAAATTGAAACAGATTTTAAACCAGTTATAACGTGCATAAATGATTTTGGGAAATTATCTGTTGTCACTGCAAATATAATTGAAGAAAAAAAAGTGGACCTTATCATAATGGGTTCACATAAATCAAATGGTTTGGCCAGGTTTCTTTTTGGCAGTCATACTCATGATATATTGGATAATATTAATTGTCCGGTTTTATTAGTGCCGGAAAGTCTGAAGTTTAAGGGAATCCGCTCCATTGCTTATGCAACTGATCTTACCTTTAGCGATTTAAAAGTGATAAATTTTCTAAGTAAAATTGCCATTCCCTGTAACGCCAGAATTTTGGTGAGTCATATTTCCCCTTTTGGTATATCTGAAACAGATTCGGAAAATACTAAGCATTCCATTCAGGATTTATTATCTCAGGAAGAGCCGAAAATAGTATATGCCAGTATAAAAGGTGTCAATATCCCTAAAAGATTAATAGAGATTAGCGGATCCGGCAAGGCAGATCTATTAGCTCTGGTGCATAAACAATATGGATTTTTTGAAGGATTATTTCATTCCAGTGTTAGCAAACAAATGGCTAATAGCTCTAAAATTCCTCTGCTCATATTACCCCACGTCTTTGGTGTAGACGTTGCGGATCTTTCGAATGAACAATTAGATCATTATTGCTACGAACCGGATGATTCACGGTAAATGATCTAAACCTATTTATAAATTTCTTATCAGGGGCAAGGGATAAACCAGTATCTCTTGCTTTTTTTTGCCATCAAGAAGGATGCAAGCTAAAGGTCCTAATGCACTTTTCTGATGTATATGCTCTTGTTACTGCTCTCAATCTTAAATTTTGTGTTTAAGATCACTTTTTTTTCCACCTCACATCATTCAATAGGCTTTTTTACCGAGATACATTTGTGGTATAGAAAACAACACAGATTAAATTAAAATTGTATGAAAGCTTTAAATTTTAATACCAGCAAATTAAAAAATCATTTAGGTCAATTTTTAACCCTGATCCTGTTAATTGGATTTGGCAGTTTTTCAAACACTGTTAGCGCGCAAGTTCCTTTTAAGAATATTACAGGGTCTCAGTTTAAGGTAAACGGAACTTCAAATATTCACAACTGGGTAATGAATGCTACAAGCTTCAGCTGCGACGGGAAATTTATTTTAAAAGGCGATCAGTTAATAGATATTACTGCTCTGAACTTTACACTTCCAGTAACTAATCTAAAGGGGAAAGAAGACTTATTAAATACCAGGGCTCATAAAGCGCTGAAGGCAGAACAATTTAACAAAATAACTTTTAAGTTGACCAACGCTACGGTAGTTCCTCTTCAAAAAATTATTAGAGCAAACGGAAATTTAACAATAGGAGGCGTGACAAAACCCGTTTCACTCCAAACTAACTATACTGTTAATGGCGATGAACTTACATGTAAAGGTTCTAAGGATATTAAAATGAGCGATTATAACATTAAAGCTCCATCGTTTATGCTGGGCGCATTAAAAGTTGCTAATGAAGTAACCGTGGACATAACATTGAAACTGAAAAATTAAAACCCTATATCTAAATATTTCACTTATAAAATTAAAAACATGAAAACTCAATTATTTAACATTTTTAAAACTGCAGCTTTTGCCTTAATACTGGTGAGTCCGGTTGCATTACAAGCTCAGGAAAGATCAGAAACCGAGGTTGCCAATCGTCGACCTTATGATAAAAGTGGCATCAACGTATTTGAAACACCAAAAGATAGCAATAAGGTCTTTGACAAATTAAAACTAAAAGTGGGTGCTGGTTTTACCCAGTCGTTCCAGGGTTTAACGCATGAAAATACTTCTGCTGGTTTGTACAAAATGTCTCCCGGTTTTAATACTGCCAATGCAAATTTGTATTTGGATGCACAACTTGCAGACGGCATACTTTTAAATTTAACCAGTTACTTATCATCTCGTCACCACAATGAAACATGGGTAAAAGGTGGGTATATCCAATTCGATAAACTACCCTTCAAAGGTCAGATCTGGGAAGATATTATGAAAGTCACCACTATTAAAGTCGGTCACATGGAGATCAATTATGGCGATCAGCATTTCCGCAGATCAGATGGTGGTCACACCTTATACAACCCATTTGTTGAAAATTACTTGTTAGATGCTTTTACTACCGAAATCGGTGGAGAGGTATATGTTAAGAAAAATGGTCTTTTCGGAATGATCGGAGTAAGTAACGGTATGATAAAGGGTAATATCGATAGTCTTGTAGCTACTCCTCAGGATGAAAATATCCACAAGTCTCCGGCAGTTTATTTAAAAGGTGGTATTGACAAACAATTGACAGATATATTACGTGTACGTTTATCAGCCTCTTACTATGCAAATAAAAGCTCTGGTGGCAATACTTTGTATTCCGGAGACCGTACCGGTTCTAATTACTTTGGAGCTATGGAAAAGGTAGGAAGTACTGGTTTTACTACCGGTCGCGTTAACCCCGGTTTCAGCAAACAAGTAGAAGCATTACAGTTAAACGGATTTGTAAAAGCCATGGGACTGGAACTTTTCGGAACTTATGAGGCTGTAAACGGCAGAACTAAAACTGAAACTGAAGGCAGAAAAGCTACACAGTACGCAATTGATGCTATTTACAGAATAGGCGCAAAAGAGAACCTGTTTGTAGGTGCCAGGTACAATGCTTTGGATTACAGACCTTCTAATGTTACAGGTGCAGCTCCTATTACTTACACAAAAGATGTAAAAGTAGACCGCTTAGCTTTTGGTGCAGGATGGTTCTTGACCGATAATGTTCTTTTAAAAGGCGAATACGTTAAACAACAATTCAAAAATCTTCCCGCAGCCGATTTTCGTAATGGCGGAGCATTTAAAGGATATGTTGTACAAGCTGTAGTAGGTTTTTAAAACTTATTTCGAACAGAAAGCAGGTTGATTTCATCGACCTGCTTTTTTTGCGTAAATTAAGAAATTAGATATGCTTCTTCATAAACCATTACTTCTTATAATGCTTATTTTGGTTACTGGCTTTAGTAATCAAATGAATAAGCCTCAGGTAACCCAATGGGTTATTATGAAGGGTGGCTCTTTGAAAGTTGATGGAAGTACTAATGTGAATAAATTTAATTGCGCGATAGTCAATTACGCACAGCCTGATACGTTATCTCTTTCCAGATATGCAGGTAAGGGGACCTTAAAAATAAGCGGTTTCTTAAAGCTGGATGTGCAGAATTTTGATTGCCATCATCCGATTATGACCAGTGATCTGCGAAAAACCTTAAAAGCCAAAGAGTTTCCGAAGCTCACCATCAGGTTTCTGAGTTTAAATAAATACCCTGATCTGGGGGCCAGACAAGAACTTATAAAAGGTTTGGTAACCATCGAACTAGCCGGAGTAACACGAAGGTTAGAGGTTGATTATAAGTTTCTGTCCTCAGGTGAAAATGTAATCAACCTTATAGGAACCAGGAAAGTAAACTTTTCTGATTTTAATATTATACCCCCACGAAAAATAGGAGGCATGATTAAAACCAATAATGAATTAAGTGTGGTGTTTAATCTGAGAATGAAAGTTATAGATTAATATAGATCTACGACATTAGAGCTTTTTACCAGTATTGCGTTCCCTTCAGGATTTCATTCATGCCAAACTATTTGTAATCGTTAATGTGGACTTCGGCACATCCCGTTACATATTCTAATTCCCATAAGATTAAGAGATCAGGGTTGCTTGGGTCAGAAAAAAAAATTAAGGATTTATTTTCGCAAAAATTATTCCTGCTACAACAGCCTGGACAAAGCCATAAATAAACCAGCTTAAAACCATTGCAATGGTAATATCCAAAGAGCTGAATGTTATCCACATCACAGGAAGCAAAGCTACAATTGCATATACAAAGCCAAACTCTAACCCTCTGAGTATACCCGGGCCATTGAAAAGAGTTTTAAAACGATCCCAAAACCATGATAAGGCAAAACTAATTATGAAGGCATGGAGATAAAATAAAATATCTCTGCTTCCGTCAGAATTAAACAAGGGATTGTTATAAACTACAAAAAGTTCGGGAACAAACCGTATAGCAAGTAACAGACCTCCATAACTGATAATAAACAAACTTATGCCAGCTATCAGGCCTGAATAGAGAATTCTCTTCATAGTTAATAAGTTTAGTTGTGCAATGACTGGGCCGGATTCTCTTTATATTTTTGGCATGACTCAAATAATTTCAGTTTAATATTTCTGAAAGTTTTTATAAAGTCAAAGAATTCAGCTTCGAGTTTTGATTGTACTAAGTTAAATGAATCTTGTTCATCTGCATGGTATTCATCTAATATCACACTTAATTTATTTTGCTGGGTGATAATATTATCTTTAAGTAATTCTTTTCGCTTTTGTAAATCTTGTAAATCATTACTAATACTATCGAAAGAAACCGGCTGTACAATTAGCATTACCGGCATACAGGATTTTTCAATCATGAATTGAAAGAACTGTATTTCCTTTTCAAAGAAACTAATATCTGAAACCCAGTGTCTGGTCAAAACATATAATTCTTCAGTACTGTATCTGTGCGAAAAACCAGAAGATGAAGACATTTTTGTTTCCATAGATGTTACTGACAACGATTTAAAGAGGTGAAATTATTTCATTTCAGCGGGTTTAGTGATGATATGGGTTATGAAAAAATGTGATGTTTATCACGAGTGAAATAACATGTAGCTTAGTTTTGTATTGCCTTCTCTTAATCAGCATAATGATTTTCTTTTAATATAAATTATTTTTTAACATGATGGTAATCATTTGTCCGTCTTATAATATTTGCATCCTTTGCTATTAGGAAACCGAAAGGCGTTTTAATTAAAAACAAGAAACTATGAACGAGATTCTAAATACCCGCTTAATGCATCCAAGAGATCAGATAGCTCTTGTAATGGGCCGAATATATAGAAGAGGTTTAACAACAACATCCGGAGGAAATATTTCGATTATTGACGATAATGGCGACATCTGGATTTCGCCTTCTGCTGTAGATAAAGGAATGCTAACACCAGCCGATATCGTTTGTGTAAAGAAAGAAGGGGGGATTGAGGGATGTCATAAACCTTCATCTGAGTTCCCTTTTCATAAAGCAATATATGAGATTCGACCGGATATCAGGGCTATTATTCACGCTCATCCTCCAGCATTAGTATCATTCAGTATTGTTCGTACAACACCAAATACAAATATTATCACGCAGGCCAGCCGGGTATGCGGTCCAGTTGGCTATGCCGAGTATGAGCTTCCGGGCAGCCAGGCCCTGGGTGCTAAAATAGCAACAGAATTTACTAAAGGATTTAAAGCCGTGATTATGGAAAATCATGGTACCGTTGTTGGAGGTTCGGATCTTATGGATGCCTTCGAACGTTTTGAAACTCTGGAATTGTGTGCGCGAACTATTTTGTATGGCAATGCCGTTGGAAAACCCCAGTATCTGAGCTTTGAGCAAATCGATGCCTTCGAATCCCAGGTGCCGGAACCTTTACCCGAGATGGCTGATGTAAACTATTCATCTGAAGAAAGAGAAAAAAGGCTTGAAATCTGTAATATTGTTCACAGGGCATGTACGCAAGGACTAATGATCAGTTCTTATGGAACGGTTTCAACCCGTTGGAAGGGGAACGATTTTCTTATTACTCCTACAGATGTGCCTCGATGGGATTTAAGAATTGAAGATATCGTGCAGATAAAAGATGGTAAACGCGAGCCAGGTAAAATTCCGAGCCGGACAACCTATTTGCATCAGGAGATTTATCAGAGGCATCCGGAAATAAATTCTATAATTCTCACTCAATCGCCCTATCTGATGGCATTTGCGGTAACCGGAGCTCCTTTTAATGTTCGTACTATACCGGAGAGCTGGATTTTTTTACAAGATGTAAGCTCCCTGGAATTTGGAAGTCATTTTAAAGGAGAAACCATTATTGCAGATCTGGTAGCGAAACACAATCCTGCGGTAATTATTCAAAATACCTGTGTTTTGATTACAGGAGACCAGCTATTGCAAACCTTTGATTATCTGGAAGTGGCAGAATTCAGTGCGAAGTCTTTGGTGCTTTGCGCTTCAATAGGTAATCTGGTTCCGATTAGCAATGAACAGGTGGAAGAACTGCGTCATGCATTTATAAAAGATTAAATCATTAGTTTTATTATAAATCCAGGGCCGGTTTTCAAAACCGGCCTTTTTTGATTCATTGCTTACGAAATCCACTACCTTTTTCTAAACCTCATATTCTTCGCAGAATCTTTCCGGGTAATTAGCATTGGAATAGCAACCCCGCCTGCAAGACTCATCAGAATTAGCATAACTTTTAGCCCGTTATTAATTGTTTCTGACAATATCCGGGTATAACTTTCAGGATTTATGGTGCCTGCCAGATTTATGAGACCAAGCATCATACGATACGCAAAAATACCCGGTACCATCGGAATAACAGCCGGAATTGCGAAAATAGGAGGAGGGGCATGTCTGTTATGGGCAAATGGAATACTTAAAGATCCAATCAGAGTAGCCCCTGCCAATGATGATATAATTACATTAAGTTCAAATTGTAAGAGAGTTACTTTAGTTAAGCCACCCAATGCACCCAATATAAAGACCGGGATAAGTGTTCTCGATGGAACATTAAATAAAATAGCAAAACCAACGGCGGCTAATCCAAACCACAATCCCTTTTCTAATAAAATCAGCCATTCCATTTTAGAATTGATAAATAAACATTGAAGTTAATAAGCCTAAGGCAATTGAAAACGATATGATAAATCCGTTCAATCCGCGAATAAGGCCGTTTTGCAGGTTTCCGTCAATAATATCCGAAAATGAATTAATAAGAGGCACCCCGGGAATTAAAAAAAGAACAGAAGTAGCAAAGGCATGTTCGTGTGTAATTCCGCTGCCGAATTTAAGCGGGATACCGGCTATTAAGGAGGAGCTAAGAGCTGCAAAGCATACGCACAGGTAAGGATTGAACTGCATTTTAACGGCTTCCTGTCTGATAAATAATCCGGTAAATGAGCCAATAAAAACCATAAGCATATCAAGAGTTTCCCCACCGGCCAATCTGCAAAATGCTGCTCCAGCCAGTCCAACAAGCATTAATACCAGCAATCTTGGATAATGGGGTAGTGCTGTTAAGCGTTTTAATTCTTGATCGATTTGCTTTATAGTCCATTTCTGCTCTACAACCTGCCAGCTCATTCGGCTTATACCTGATAGTATGGTGAAATTTACCCCATGTGCCGAAGTTCGTTTAAGGCTGTTGTAAAAGTGGTCGGCATTATCATCATAAATTTTAAGCATGATAGTACGTTGAGATATAAGCATTTCAGCATTATACCCAAACGATTCCGAAATTCTGTTAATGGTATTTCGAATTCTTCCGGTACTGGCTCCGGATACCATAAGTAAAGCGGCAATATCAAGTAATGTAGAGCCAAGTTTCTTTATTTCATTGCTTTTGGCTTCTGTAACCATTGTTTTTTCGTTTCAGCACAAAGCTAAGGACTGGCATCTATTCTAATGCAAACCTGCGTCATCTTTTTCTAAAGTTAAAAAAACTAATTTTTTGAATTAAACCCAGAGCTAATGGATGTGAAAATATGAATTGATGACTTCAAGATCGTTAGATTTCTGGATTTTGAGAAGTCCTCGATGACAATGGCGTTATTTAATGGCGAATAATTAATGTTTTATTAAAATTGGACCTGATTTCTGTGCATGGTTTATCAATTTGGTAATTATTCAACATATGGTTCTAAACTGATGAAGATCATTTCCTAATGAGAACAATTTGGCTACAATTGATGAATTTAACAAAAGCCTCAGATTCAGATGTTTTTAAGTATTGGAGGCCATACAATTATCATAAAAAATGGAAAAATCACTTTTTAAAAAGTTCATCCTGCCTAAAGAGTTACAAAATATCCTGGAAACTAAAGAGGTCATTTTAGCGGAAAGCCGTGAAGATTTAATAGATCTTTCATTCGGGCGGATGGTAGATAATGTATTTGAAGTTTCTTATAACACACCGGGTCATGGGAAAATTGTAGAAGCAACAGTTGTAAGATGCAGAAATGGAGTGTCTGTAAATTATACTGATCCGTATTTACGCCGTCGTGATCCGGATTGTATGGTAATAGCTGATCACAGACCAACAGATAAGCCTACATTCAAAGATCGTTATGGTGCAGAGTTTGATGATTTACGAGCACAGTCTTTTCAATGGCTTTCTGAACAGGATGAATTGATTCTGGTGCCTTTTATGTCGGGTGGCGATGATGGATATCCCTCCTTGTTAGTAGCACCCGGCAACGCAGGCTTCTTCGCTACCTGCATGGCCGATTTACAAGGTTTTATTCCCAGAAGTAAAATTCCTCAGGCATTTAAGCCACGTGCTGTAATTTATGTTGCACCACCGTTCAGACATACACATTTTAACGGAAAGCAGGTTGTGGTACATAACAGGCTCGAAAAGATGCATGAAATGTTTGCCTACAATCTCTATCCTGGTCCAAGCGCTAAAAAAGGGGTATATGGAGTGTTGCTGAATATTGGAGAAGAAGAAGGATGGACAACCTTACATGCATCCGCCGTTAAGGTAACAACACCTTATGAAAATGATTTTGTAATTATGCACGAAGGAGCCAGTGGGGGAGGTAAAAGCGAAATGACTTGCGCCTCTCATCGCGAACTTGATGGCCGCTTACTATTAGGTACCAATATTAAAAGTAAAGAGAAATATTACCTTGAAATTAAAGAGGAGTCAGAACTTCAACCTGTTACCGATGATATGGCGCTTGCTCTTCCGGCACTTCAAAACGGAAAAAAATTAGTGGTGAAAGATGCGGAGTACGGCTGGTTCTTAAGGATAAATCATATCACGAAATACGGAACCGATTCAGATATCGAACGGGCAACTATTCATCCAAAAGAGCCTTTGCTCTTTTTGAGTATTGATGGGAAGCCGGAAGCTACCTGTTTAATATGGGAACCTACAATGGACGCCCCGGGTAAACCTTGTCCTAACCCCAGGGTTGTTTTACCTCGCCGGCATGTTCCCAACACTATAGATGAGCCGGTTGAAGTAGATATTCGCAGCTTTGGAATAAGAACCCCGCCATGCACCCGTGAAAATCCTACTTATGGTATAATCGGGATATTTCACATTTTACCGCCAGCATTGGCCTGGCTCTGGAGATTGGTTGCGCCCCGCGGTCATGCAAATCCGAGCGTAATCAGCACTGGCAAAGGAATGGTTAGTGAAGGTGTAGGATCATACTGGCCATTTGCAACAGGTTTAAGGGTAGATCAGGCCAACTTGTTGCTCGAGCAGATTTTGAACACCCCGCTTACGCGATATATCCTCATCCCCAACCAGAATATAGGAGCTTACGAAGTAGGGTTTAGCGGACAATGGATTGCCCGTGAATATTTATCAAGAAGAGGAAATGTTAATTTTAAGAAAGAACCGCTTGCCGCTTCCCGATGTGCTTTACTGGGTTATTCTCCAGAGTCTTTGAAAATCGATGGACAAACCATTCCTAAGCACTTTTTACAGGTTGATCTGCAAAAGGATAACGGGCTGGAAGGCTATGATGCGGGTGCCGAAATTTTAACAAGCTTCTTTAAAAAGGAACTTGAGCAATACCTGGTTCCCGACCTTCATCCTCTTGGAAGAAAAATTATAGAAGTTTGCCTTGCCGATGGCAGTATTCAGGATTATGTAGATCAGATCCATCCTTTAGAAAGCATAAAAGTAGAAACTCCGGTGACGGAAAGTATCTAGCTTCTGATGCAGAAGAGAAGCTGGTGTTCTGTTGAGTGTTTAAAGCATTAAGAGTTTATTGTTAACCTGTTTTTCTTATTTTTGTAAAAGATAATAAATCCATGGTTCCAGAAACGAATGTAGTGCTGAAAGGTAAATATTGTAATTCTTTAACAGAATATTCCCGTTTTCAAACCCGGGAAGTATTAATTGGAAATATCCCTCTTGGAGGTAATAACCCAATTCGTATTCAGAGTATGACAACTACAGACACCATGGATACAAAAGGTACTGTAGAGCAAACCATCAGAATGGTTGAGGCGGGTTGCGAATATGTTCGTATTACTGCTCCCAGTATAAAAGAGGCACATAATCTGGCTGAAATAAAAAAGGAACTGCGCTTTCGCGGATATGAAGTTCCTTTAATTGCAGATATTCACTTTACACCAAACGCTGCAGAAGTGGCGGCAAGAATAGTTGAGAAAGTTCGGGTCAATCCGGGGAATTATGTAGATAAGAAACGTTTTGACCAGTTAGAATATACTCCTTCAGAATACCAGGCAGAGCTTGAACGTATTTATCAAAAATTCACTCCTTTAGTAAAAATTTGCAAAGAATATGGAACTGCTATGCGAATCGGAACCAATCATGGCTCTCTTTCCGACAGGATAATGAGTTATTATGGTGATACTCCGCGCGGTATGGTCGAATCAGCAATGGAGTTTATGCGAATGTGCGAAGATTTGAATTACTACAATCTCGTAATTTCAATGAAATCCAGTAATCCCCAGGTTATGGTTCAGGCGTACCGCTTATTAGTTGAAACCATGCAGAATGAAGGAATGAATTATCCGCTGCATTTAGGGGTTACGGAAGCTGGTGATGGTGAAGATGGGCGAATAAAATCTTCTGTGGGAATCGGTACGCTGCTAGAAGACGGATTAGGAGATACAATCAGAGTTTCTTTAACTGAAGAGCCTGAGTATGAAGCTCCTGTTGCAATTGCATTGTCAAACAGATATCATCAGAGAGCCGGGAGTTCAAAGAAAGTTGCCCGACTGCCGGAAACAGTGCCTGGGCAATACAACCCTTACCAATTTCAGAAACGCGATTCCGCAGAGTTAAATACATTTATTGGCGGACATCAGGTGCCAAGAGTTGTTTTAGATATTTCAACTGAAAATTTAAAAGATCCGCTAATTTTATCTGATGCAGGTTATATTTATTCTGCATTACTGGATAAGTACAATATGGGCGAACAATCGGTCGATTTTGTTTATTTGGCTGATAAGTTACCCTCCTTTACTATGCCCGGTAATTTAAAACAACTATATAATTATGCGACCTGGAGAACTCTTTCGGATAATCGAAACTGTCACCCGTTATATACATTAGGTGAATTTATAAATGCCGAACAAAAAGACAATTCATTAAACCTGGTGCAGATTTCAACCCTTGATTTACAAGGTGATTTGTTCAATTCCCTTCAGGCAGATAAAACTCTTGTATTTGTTCTTGAAACTTCTGAGGAGCATGGAATGGCTGATCAGCGTCAGTTTTTCTTTTTCCTTAGCGAAACCGGAATTAATGTGCCGGTAATTATTAAAAGAAGCTATTTTAGAGAGACCCAGGAAGCAGATAGGGTTAAAGATGAAGGTATTAAGAGTGTTTCTAAGGTTAGTTTAGAATCTAAGTTTCAATTGTATGCTGCAACAGATGTGGGAGCTCTTTTAGTGGATGGCTTTGGTGATGGCATATGGTTAGATGCGCCTGAAATAGATGCTAAAACTATAGTAAGTACCTCATTCGGGATTTTACAAGCAACACGTTCACGAATCTCGAAGACAGAATACATCTCATGCCCCAGCTGTGGACGTACCTTGTTTGATTTGCAGGAAACCACCCAGTTGATCAGAAGCCGGACAAGCCATTTGAAAGGCGTGAAAATTGCAATTATGGGTTGTATTGTTAACGGCCCGGGCGAAATGGCTGATGCAGATTATGGTTATGTAGGTACAGGGCCGGGTAAAATTACTCTTTACAGGGGTAAAGAGGTGGTTAAAAAAAGCGTAAACACTGAATTTGCCCTCGACGAATTAATTAATATAATTAAGGAAGATGGTATCTGGATTGATGCCCAGATGGAATCATCTATATAAGGTCTTTCTATTAAACCAAAAAAGCTCTTACCGATAAACGATAAGAGCTTTTTTGGTGATTCTGAAGCAGTTATTTATTCTTCCTTGCAATCACTTTTTGTACAGCCTGAATAATATGTTCGCTATCCAATCCGTATTTTTTCATTAAATCTGCAGGTTTTCCGCTTTCGCCAAATGAATCATTCACGGCAACATATTCCTGCGGTAATGGATCATTTTTTACTAAAACCTGAGCAACACTATCTCCTAAACCACCCAGACGATTGTGTTCTTCACAAGTTACCACACATCTCGTTTTGGCAACCGATTTTAAAATCGCGGCTTCGTCAAGAGGTTTAATGGTATGGATATTTATAATCTCGGCATCGATTCCCATTTCAGCTAATTTCTCGCCAGCAAGAATCGCTTCCCATACTAAATGTCCGGTAGCGAAAATACTTACATCTTTTCCTTCATTTACCATCCATGCTTTACCAATTTCGAATTTTTGATCGGCGTCTGTAAAAATAGGAACTACCGGACGACCAAAACGAAGGTAAACTGGTCCTTCATATTCTGCTATGGCAATGGTTGCTGCTTTGGTCTGGTTATAATCGCAGGGATTGATAACAGTCATACCCGGAAGCATTTTCATTAATCCGATATCTTCAAGGATCTGGTGAGTTGCCCCATCTTCACCCAAAGTTAATCCTGCGTGAGATGCGCATATTTTAACATTTTTATCAGAATAGGCAATTGATTGACGGATTTGATCGTATACGCGACCTGTAGAGAAATTAGCAAAAGTTCCTGTAAAAGGGATTTTGCCGCCAATGGTCATCCCGGCAGCTATTCCCATCATATTAGCTTCGGCAATACCAATCTGAAAAAAGCGCTCCGGAAATTCTTTTATAAAGGCTTCCATTTTTAATGAACCCACTAAGTCGGCACAAAGAGCAACTACATTTTCATTTTTTTGTCCGGCTTCAAGCAAACCTGCTCCGAAACCTGAACGAGTATCTTTCTTATCTGTAAAAGAGTATTTTTTCATCAGAATATAATTGTTTTTAATGGAGATGAAGCTATCATGAGCATATTTTTGCTAAGTTTATTGCCGTTTGTGAGGGGTATGCCCGCCTGTTTTCCGGGCTGGCTCATGATGGTTTCATTTATTTCTTACATAAATCCTCTTTAAGAAAGAGGTTTTTTTTGTTTCTAATAAAATTCCCTTTAGGGGATAGCGGTTAATAATCCTCCATGTCGCATTCAAGCTGCGAAAGAGCCTCTTGTAATTGCTCATCGTTTGGAGCAACGCCATGCCATTTATGCGATCCCATCATGAAATCAACACCATGACCCATATTGGTGTGCATTAAAATCATGATCGGCTTACCTTTAAATGCTCTGGACTTCGCCTCTTCAAGACCGCGGATAACATCTTCCATGTCGTTCCCGTTCATCTCCATAACATCCCATCCAAAGGCTTCCCATTTCGCTCTAAGGTTTCCTAATGATAGAACCTTCTCGGTCGGGCCATCAATTTGCTGACCATTGAAGTCGATCGTAGAGATTAGATTGTCTACTTTATTATGAGGAGCAAACATAGCTGCTTCCCAGATTTGTCCTTCCTGAAGTTCACCATCGCCATGCAATGTAAAAACCAGAGAATTGTCTTTATTTAACTTTTTTGTAAGAGCTGCGCCTATGGCAACAGATAAACCCTGACCTAATGAGCCGGAGGCGATACGAACTCCAGGTAAACCTTCATGCGTAGTAGGGTGGCCCTGTAGTCTTGAATCCAGTTTACGGAAAGTGGTAAGTTCACTTACATCAAAATAGCCGGAGCGGGCCAGTACACTATAAAAAACCGGAGAAATATGTCCGTTGGACAAGAAAAACAGATCTTCACCTTTTCCATCCATACTAAAATCGGTTTTATGATTCATCATATGGAAATAAAGTGCTACCATGTAATCGGTACATCCCAAAGAACCTCCGGGGTGACCCGACTGGCATTGATGAACCATTCTAACGATATCACGGCGCACCTGCTTGGCAATATTGTTTAATTTGTTTATATCGGCGTTCATATCAAGTATATAATCCGGCAAAAGTAAATATTAAATTGGAATGATATGAATGATGGTCGGTATTTTATTAACAATTATATGTTAATAAGTGCAACTTTCGAAAGAGACTTTTCGTAGAAATGCAAGTTCAATAATCTATCACCGCCAATATATAAGAATAAGTATTAACGCACTATTAAGATTAATTTATATGGGAATAGCTCTACCCTCATCAACTCTGAATTGTTTTTTTAAACCTTTAAGCCAATTTTTATTGGTGCTGATTTTTATATTTAGCCTGACCACCGGGGCCCATGCTCAAAACGGTTCTGTTGGAATTGGCACAAATACACCGAATTCCAAGGCTGTTTTGGATATCGTTTCAAGTACAAAAGGTCTTCTGATTCCAAGACTTACAGAGGCTCAGCGCGATGCACTTCTGGTTCCTTTAACATCGTCACCCAGTTATAATGGTATGCTTGTATATAATACTGATGCAAAGTCATTTAATGTGTGGAAGGATGATAATTGGGTAGCGATTGGTAGTTCTACTACTCCGGGTCCTCAGGGGCCAGCTGGCCCGGCAGGTCCGGCAGGACCAGCAGGAGGGCCTCCCGGACCACAAGGACCAGCAGGCCCGGCAGGACCAGCCGGGCCGCAGGGACTTCCTGTAAATGCCTGGTTAATGAGCGGGAACGCCGCAACTCCCGGCAATATAAGTACATATTTAGGTACAACAGATGCCCAGCCCTTAATTGTAGCAACAAATGGCACAGAAAGAATGAGAGTTACCGGAGTTGGAAGCGTAGGTATAGGTACCGAGAATCCAACCGCAAAATTGCACGTTGCCGGTGATCTAAAAATTGGTGCTCTTGGTGATGCAATAAATAAAGTACTGAAGGCATCAGTAACAAGAGATCTATCTAGTATTACCTCAGGCAATCAAAGAGTTGAAGTATTTTCTATACCCAATTGCTCAAAAAATTCAGTAGTGACGGTTTCACCGGAATTGCCATTGCCATCTGGATTAATTATTAGCTATGCCCGCGTTTCTGTTGATGCGGTCGGAGCTTTACCCGGAAGTGTAGAGGTAACGTTCTGGAATGCCGGTGCAGCCGCGGTAGATCCAGCTTCAATGAAGTTTAATATTACTGTTGTAGAATAACCATGATGAAAAGAACTAAGATATTGCTTAGTGTTTTCTGCCTGTTCTGCTTAAGCAGTAATGCACAGCTAGTGAACTCAGATCAGATCATTACGCTAACTGCTAACAGTCTTGTGTATGTTTCAGATGCATTTACTAATACTAAGGGAACGGTTTTAAACAATGGGAAATTAGAAGTTAAAGGGAATTTTAGCAATTCCGATTTAAATTCTTTTGTTTTCGATGGCTCATCCAATGGAGTTGTGGCACTTTCAGGCGGAACTCAGGAAGTGGGCGGAGCTACTAAAACTGTTTTTCCTGATCTGGCACTTTCCGGCACGGGGGATAAATTTCTTAAAACCAATGCAGATGTTGCCGGAGTATTATCTCTGGGGAACAAACAACTGCATGCTAACGAATTTACCCTTCATATTCTTAACCCAAGCCCCAATGCGATAATCAGGTCTGATGATATAAGCACTCCAGGTACCGGATTTATCAGCACAGATTTAAAAGGGAATCTTGTCAGGAATACGAATACTAATCTCCCTTATATTTTTCCATTAGGTAGTTCTCTATCAAATCCAGCATTAGCTAGTGTAAATATATTATACCGGCCTTTGCAATTTAAACCGGAAGATTCCGGGGTAAACACATTTTCAGCTTCTTTGCTAAATTATGATCCGACGAATGACGGATTCGATAAAACAAAGAAAAGAGATGATGTCAGGACAGTCTCGAATAAGTATTATTATCTCCTGAGTCAGAAAGCAGGTGCATCAGAGGTAGATGTTACTTTTTATCAAAGTTTGGTTGTTGATCAGACATATTCACAACTTGTTAACTGGACTAATTTTTTACAATGGGAAAAAGCGACACCGGTATCATTATCTGCCGGCACATTTGAAGATGATTTAAATAATGGGGTATTAAACAGGAGTATTAGTTTCAACTTCCTCCAGCCTTTTCAAAATTTGCCATTTACCTTAAGTTCTGATATTGATGTTGTAAATCCATTCACTTTTTATAATGCCTTTTCTCCGGATGGAGATAATAAAAATGATACCTGGCCTATAAATAACATAGAGTTGTACCCGGATAATAAGCTGAGTATTTTTAATCGCTGGGGAGATGAAGTTTTAAATATTAAAGGATATACTAACGATAAAGCATGGGACGGTGGCAATTTGCAATCAGGTACCTATTATTATATATTAACTGCTACTATCGAAAATCAACCTCGCGTGTTTAAGGGATTTATAACAATGATCAATAAGAATTGATATGAAACATTATTTAACGCTCATTATTCTGTTTATACTTATAAAACCCGCACTGTCTCAGCAGGATCCTCAATACAGCCAGTATATGTTCAACACACTGGTTATTAATCCTGCTTATGCCGGTTACAGGGAAACGAATAATATAAGCTTACTGCACCGTGATCAGTGGTCCGGGTTCGCCGGCGCTCCTAAAACACAATCGTTAATTGCTGATGGTGCATTTGGGATAGATAAAAAGGTGGGCTTAGGTATTTCGCTGGTAAACGACAAAGCCGGCTTGCAAAGGCAAACCTCTGCACATGCAAATTATGCTTACCGGATCCCCGTCGGAGCGGACGCAAGATTGGCCCTTGGAATATCTATAGGGTTAGGGCAGTTTTCTTTAAACTCCGATGATGCTCAAATTCAGGATGAAAGTGATCCTAACTTTATTGATAAACAAACGTATTTTGTTCCAGATGCGCGATTTGGTGTTCACTACAGTACCTCTAAATTTTATGCGGGTCTTTCCGCTACGGATTTAATTTCTGGTTCTATTGATTACCAGCAAGTCGGTAAAAATACTATAACAAGGCAAGGCCGGCATTATTTTTTAACTGCAGGAGGTTTATTTGAATTAAATTCGAATTTTAAATTAAAACCCTCATTTTTAATCAGGGAAGATACCAAAGGGCCCACCAATTTAGATCTTAACTCTTTTCTTTTGATCAAAGAATCGATCTGGGTTGGAGGCTCATACAGAACGGGTATTAATTTATGGAAAAAAACAGGTTGGAATAATAGTACATTTAGTCAAAATTCAGTAGTGGGCTTAATTGAAGCATTTGTTCTTAAAAATCTGAGGGTTGGTTATTCTTATGATTATTCATTATCAGATTTAGCAGACTATTCAAATGGAACACATGAGTTCTCATTAGGCCTGATTTTAAATTCAAACAAAAAGAGTGTGACACTTAGTCCACGCTATTTTTAAATCATCCAGTACAGATGAAATATAGAAAGATAATTCTGGCATTTTTAGTTTGTTCAGTAGCTTATTTTTCTCCGGGAAATATATTTTCGGATAATATACTGCGGGCTAATAAATATTATGAAAGCTATGATTTTAAACTCGCATTGTCGATTTATGAAAAGATAATGCAAACAAAACCAAGCTTAGAAGTAGCGCAAAAGCTTGCAGATTGTTATCGTTTTATTAACGATCCTGAGGGTTCAGAAAGAGCCTACGCTAAAGTACTTACCTATCCGGATGCCAATGCAATAAATTATAAGCATTATGCCGATGCACTTAAATTAAATGGAAAGTTCGAAGAGGCAAAGAAGAATTATATTCTGTATGGTCAAAAGTTGCCGGAAAATTTAGAAGAGGCTACCAGGCTTGCAAACTCATCAGACGTTGCGAGAATGTGGGCGGAAAATCCGGATCCGGACGTTAATGTTGAAAATGCTGCGACATTAAACAGCGAAAATTCTGATTTCTCGCCGGTGAAATTTAAAAATGATCTTGTATTTACATCCGACAGGTGGTTCGTGAAAGGTACCGGAAATAAAAAGAAAGAAGTGATTTATGGCTGGACAGGAAATCCTTACCTGAAATTATATCAAGCTGCAAAACTTAATGAAGGTTTTAAAGTGACTTTAATGCCGGTTTTAAATCAGGAATCGCATACAGGTGTGCCGGTTTTTACGGCCAATGCAGATACTGTCTATTTTACTGTTACCGAATCGGAAAAGCGCAAAAAGGAGAAAGTCACATTTCTTAAAAAAAGAATTTATGTTGCGTATAAAAAAGGACTTGATTGGTCGGTTCCAAAACCTATTCATTTAAATGATGATGAATATTCTATTCAGCATCCGGCTTTGTCACCTAATGGGGATATATTGTATTTCGCTTCAGATATGCCAGGAGGATTAGGCGGAATGGATATTTATGCATCGCAAAAGCAATCCGATGGTTCATGGGGTAAACCGGTAAACTGCGGACCCAATATCAATACTTCGGAACAAGATGTTTTTCCTGTTTTACAGAAAGACGGAGCTTTTTATTTTGCCTCTAAGGGGCATATTGGCATGGGTGGGCTTGATATTTTCACTGCTGAAGGATCCTTAAGTAACTTCGCCGTTGCCGAGAATTTGAAAGCACCATTTAATTCATCCTATGATGATTTCGGAATACTTTTTACAGACGACCTGAACGGGTATATGTCTTCGAACCGCAAAGGTGGTATGGGCTCAGATGATATTTATACATTTTCTATAGCTCCGCCGCAAAAGAAAGCTTTATTTTTTGCTGTGGAAGGTGAAGTTATTGACAAATCAACAGGTGCAATTCTAAGTAACGTTGAAGTCATTCTTTTGAATAAAACTTCCGGCCAGCAGCTTTCTTCAATTTCGGATTCCCAGGGTAAATTCCGTTTCGATTTATCTCCGGATATGGAATATGTTGTGACAGGTAACGAGGCCAGATATTATTCAAAGCAAGAAGGGGCAATCTCTACTCGTGGATTATTCGAATCGACAGTTTTTAATGTGAAGTTTGAACTTGAGCGTTCTCAGGACGATACCTATATGGTTAAGCTTCAAAATATATATTATAATTTCGATAAATGGAATATCAGGCCAGATGCAGCTAATGAATTGAATAAAGTAGCATCCTTTATGTTTAATATGCCAAATATAAATATCGAAATGCGATCACATACTGACGCCAGGGGTAAAGCAGTTTATAATAAATGGCTTTCACAGAAGCGGGCTGAGTCGGCGATTAATTACCTGAAGGATAAAGGAGTTGGTTCATCAAGACTTACCGCGCTTGGTTTGGGCGAATCCGAGTTACTTAACCGTTGCGGCGAGGGTGCGAAATGCTCCTTTAGAGAACATCAGCTGAACCGGCGTACAGAGTTTAAAGTTGTTAAAATAAATCCTGTCGCCGGTACCGGTAGTATTACGCTATCTTCAGTTTTGAAAAGGAAATAAGTAATTGATAGTACCAAATACTTACTTTATGTCCTAGGTACTAAGGAGGTCCAGAACCTGTTTCGAGGCTTCTTTAGTATCTACTTTATCAATGATCTTTTTTATAATTCCTTCTTTATCAATTATAAAGGTTTTTCTTGCTGTTCCCATGTATTTTTTGCCATACATGTTTTTCTCAACCCATACTCCGTAAGCTTCTACAATAGTTTTGTCTGTATCAGAAATCAAAGTAAATGGAAGCTGGTATTTATTGATAAATTTTTGATGAGATTTCTCATCGTCTGTACTAACACCAATGACACTATATCCCTGCTGCTGCAATGATTGATAATTGTCACGAAAATTGCAGGCTTCCACGGTGCATCCTGGAGTATCATCTTTTGGATAGAAATACAAAATCACTTCTTTGCCCGCAAAATCACTTAAAGATATTGTATTACTGTTCTGATCTTTTGAGGTAAACTTTGGCGCAATATCGCCTTCTTTTAATTCTGCCATGTTCTTATTTATAAAAAGTTGCGTTATATGTACTGGTGTTGAGTTTCATGTCTGTCGCAGTAAACTGCAAATGATGTCTTCCCGGGCTCAAACTCTCTTCAAATGTATGCCATAAAGTAGATGTTTTAAAATCATACTCGAAAAGAACCCATTGGCCGTCTATAGTTCCTTTAAAAGAACGAATGCCCGCCAAATTATCCGATAGCTTTAAAATAATTTTACTAATGCCGGCCATTGATTTTCCATCAGAAATATTAGCAGGCCGGATAACCGGGGCCGCTGTATCAGCTTTAATAAAAAAGCTTCCGAAAGCTTTTGGGCTGGCTCTAATATACCCATTTTCGTAAACTCCACCCTGATAGATGCCACGGGCATCGACGATTACAGCTTTTCCCATGAGCTCTTCGGACATAGAGACATCTGGTTTTATCCATAAATGATAATTTTTATGCACTGGAATTAAACGTGTGTGAATATTATGGATGAAGGAATACCCTCCAGCAGGCACACGGCCATTAACCGAATATTTTAAGTCGATGTCGCTATATAAGGCTCCTTTTGGGATCGCGACTTTCATTTTATCGGTTATATAATCGGTGGAATCAGTGAACCTAAACAGTTTTATCCCTTCCGCTCTTTTCTGAGGAATAACAGATTTAATATTCCTTTGTATCGCGAAATTTAACCTGCTCGTATTTCCTTTTACATCTTTGACGATGTACTGCAGCTGATGTATTGCATCATCCGACAAGGAGATGATACCGTTGTTTTTTACCTCTTTATAAATAGCTAATGGATTTCCTGGTTCTACAATACTTTTCTGAATGGTTCTGTTGGAAGATATCAATGCCGGATAATCAATGTGAGCATTTATTGCACGGCTATTTTCAAAAGAAAATTTTTCAAGCACTGAGGTGTAAATAGTTTTTCCGTCTAGAAGAAGTTCAATGGAGTAAACTCCGTTTTTGTTCCCTCCGGGTGTTTGCTGGTCATAAACACTTATCCCAAAACCCACTTGATTATTAAAATTGATTACGGGGTTTTTATTCAATAAATAGGTTCCATTCGACCCGGTTACCTGAAAATATTGGTTGTTGGTATTTTCAGAGAACGGATTTTGATCAATGCGGTACATATACAACCCTGTAAGAATTGGTTTAACGTTGTCCGGAATTTTAATGCCAAAAAGTTGCGGGTTAATGGTTTCTTCTGTTTTTGTATCGCGCAGTTCGAAATGCAGATGAGGGCCGCCGGAGCTTCCTGTATTACCTGACCATGCAATAATATCCCCTTTTTTTACTGGGATTTCGATAGAAGCAAGCGGAAAATCCACATCAAATGATTGTCTTCTGTACTGTAAATCTTTAACAGTTTGAGATATTCTCGTATTAAAGCGTTGTAAATGCGCATAAACAGAGGTGTAGCCATTAGGATGATTTATGTAGACCGCATTTCCAAAACCCCCAATCTGAACCCTCAGTCTCGATATATAGCCATCTGCGACAGCAAAAACGGGATAACCTTCCCGTTGATTGGTTCTATAATCAAGCCCGGAATGAAAATGATTGCTCCTTATTTCCCCAAAAGAACCTGTCAGAGATGGGGATAAATCAAGGGGAGGGCGGAACCCCTGAGGATACGAAATGCTTTTTAAAGTATCCTGTGAATATAAATTTTGATTAAGAATCAGGTTTAGAATTATAAATATGATTTTTTTTCTATTTAATCTCAAAGTCAAGTAGTTTTTCTTTTTCTATGTACCCAGTTAACTTATCTCCAATAACTATTCTTCCTACTCCTTCAGGAGTTCCGGTAAAAATTAAGTCGCCTTTTTTAAGGGTTATATATTGAGAAATAAACACTATTAACTTTTCAAACGAAAATAGCAGGTCTTTTGTGTTTCCAATTTGTACAGTTTTACCATTAACATCCAGATGGAAATTAATATTGTATAGGTCATTAAAGGTTGATTTGTTTACAAACCGGCTTACAGGAGCTGAATTATCAAAAGATTTGGCCAGTTCCCACGGCAATCCTTTTTCCTTATGTTTTTGTTGGATATCACGGGCGGTAAAGTCAACCCCCAGTCCGATTTCATCAAAATAAGAAGATGCAAATTTTTCAGAAATGTGTTTTCCTTCTTTTGATATTTTTAGAACCAGTTCAATTTCATGATGTATTTCTTCAGAGAAATCAGGTATGTAAAAGGGTTTGTTATCTTTTAAAACCGCCGTATCGGGTTTCATGAAAATAACAGGAGAACCTGGAATGTCGTTATTTAATTCTTTGGCGTGCTTAGCATAATTTCGCCCGACAGCAATGATTTTCATGCCACGAAGATATATTAATAAACAGGCTTAATAAATTTTACAGGATGGAAATTCTCTTTATGATAGTTTCATTACCAACAATAAGCCGGATGAAATAGTACCCGCTGTTGAGTGAAGATGAAATAGGAAATGAATTTATTTGTTCACCCGCGGGTAAACGTTGCGATAATAAAGTGGTGATTTCATTACCTAAAATATCCATGATTTTTATGGTAACATTTGAATCTTTGTTCACAAAATATGACAGATTCAAATGGTCCGAAACCGGGTTTGGGTAAACTTTTACGTTGCTCAGCACCTTAAGATCAGCAGACGAAGCTGAGTTTTTTGTTGATTGAGTAGTATTGCCTGATGCCGGAATTGTCCGGATATAAGAGGGTTTAAATGGGATGATGTTAATTTTTACAGATTTTACTGCTGATGGCTTTCCGGGCCTTGTATCTGTGATTTTTGAAATAGATTTCGGACTGCTTTTTTTTAAAGAATCAGGAATACCTTCTACTCTTTTAAATAGATCATTTTTACTAACGAAAGCCGCATGGGCACTCATTAATAAAAAGCTAAATAAAATAATAAGTGAGTAGAGTTTTTTCATCTAATAATGGAATAAAACAAATTTAAAGATAAATTATTTATAAACTTTATTTTTCGAGTGTTAATTAGGGTATTTAACACTTTTTAACACTCAAATACCATACCGTTAATTCATATAATGTGCGCTGATTATCAGCTTTGTTTATTGAGTGTCAAATTGTACATTTGAGCCCAAGTTAGAAAAAGATCGGTGGCACATCAAAAAGACCTTCACAAACTTTCAGCAGCAGGTTTACTGGTAAGTTTAGGGATTATTTACGGAGACATAGGTACCTCCCCTTTATATGTTTTCAAGGCCATAATTGGTGAAAGGATAATTACTACAGATTTAATCCTGGGAGGACTCTCGTGTATTTTCTGGACATTAACTCTACAGACTACCATCAAATATGTAATAATAACATTACGGGCGGATAACAAGGGTGAGGGCGGGATTTTTTCTCTGTTATCTCTTGTTAAACGACGCGCTAAATGGCTGGTTATTCCAGCTATGATCGGGGGAGCATCTTTACTTGCCGACGGGATGATTACTCCGCCCATCACAGTTTCTGCGGCTATTGAAGGTTTGAGGATATATAATGCTAACCTGCAGACTATTCCGATTGTACTAGCTATAATTTCAGGTTTATTTATTGTTCAGCAGTTCGGAACCTCATTTATAGGGAAGGCCTTTGGGCCAATAATGTTTATATGGTTTACTATGATGGCTCTTCTGGGAGCTTTTTATGTAGTGGATTTACCCCAGATATTTAAAGCTGTAAATCCCTATTATGCTTACCATATCATTGCCAGCACTATTGATATTAGTAACAACGATTTCGGCGCTCTTTATATCATTGCCGCGGTTTTTCTATGTACTACAGGGGCCGAAGCTTTATATTCTGATCTGGGACATTGTGGCCGTTCAAATATTCGGATTAGCTGGATTTATGTAAAAACCTGTTTGATTCTAAATTATTTTGGACAGGGTGTGTGGTTATGGCACCATCAGGGCACTAAATTAATGGACAAGGGAACTGATCTGGCACTTAATCCTTTTTATGAGATAATGCCAGGATGGTTTTTGATATTTGGTATTGCAATTGCAACCTGTGCGGCTGTAATTGCCTCTCAGGCTATGATTTCCGGGTCGTTTACTCTAATATCAGAGGCTGTCCGTTTAAACTTATGGCCTAAAGTCAAAATTAATTATCCTTCCAATAGGAAAGGGCAATTATATGTACCCTCAATAAACTGGCTGCTCTGGTTGGGCTGTATTGTGGTTGTTGGGATTTTTAGAGAATCTGCTAATATGGAAGGGGCTTATGGTTTAGCGATAACTCTAACCTTCATGATGACCACAATTTTAATGTGTGTATACCTGCAGCGAAAAAGGTTCCCCACCTATTTGATAGTGATTTTTGCTACGATTTATGGATCGCTGGAGCTTCTTTTCCTTGTGTCAAACCTGTCAAAGTTCTTACATGGTGGTTGGTTTACTTTGTTGCTTTCGATACTGTTTTTCTCGGTTATGTACGGATGGTCGTCTGCAAGGAAGATCAAAAACAGGTATGTGAAATTTGTTGAGATTGACGATTATTTCCCTATTCTGAAAGAGCTGAGTGAGGATTCTTCGGTTCCAAAATATGCGTCTCAGCTTGTTTACTTAACAAGCGCTAATTTCAGTTCGGAAATTGAGTCTAAAATCATTTATTCTATCTTGCAAAAACAGCCCAAAAGGGCCGACGTTTACTGGTTGGTGCACGTGGATGTAACTGATGAACCCCATACACTGGAATACAAAGTGGAGTTTCTTGTTCCGGGCAAACTTATAAGAATAGATTTCCGACTTGGATTCAGGGTTGAACAGAGAATAAATGTTCTTTACAGGATGGTAGTGGAAGAGCTGGTTAAAAAGGGAGAGGTGGATATTACAAGTAGATACGATTCGTTAAATAAACGTCAGATCATTGGCGATTTTAGATTTGTTGTACTTGAAAAAATCATGTCTAAAGCCAATAAATTATCGTTCAGAGAACGCCTGATTATGGATTATTACTTCCTTTTGAAGCATTTGAGCTTATCAGAGGAACGCGGTTTTGGTTTAGATTTGAGCTTTGTAACAGTGGAGAAAGTGCCACTGGTTGTTTCTTACCACGAAAATATTCAACTGCAGAGAATTGTCTGAAAAGTATCTGGTATTTAGTACGATGTTCATGAAATTATAAAGACATTGTGAGATGCCAGAATACTTATACATTCAATCTGCTATTTTTGTAACCATAGGTAAAATAGATAATTAAACCTATTGCCAACCAGATCAAAAATCTTTCCCAGCTTTGATACCCTAATTCGGTCATCAAGTAAAAGCAGCTTAGTAAGCCCATTACCGGGATAAGGGAAAGGTTTTTTGTGAAAGAAAGCCATGCGATCACAACAGCAAGTATGATAAATAAAAAGTACGGAAGATTATCTTTGTAATTATGCCAGTCTCCCTGCATCTGGAATAGTTCCGATACAGGTCCCCAAAAAACTATAAAACCCGCGATGAGCAATCCCGGAACAATGTATTTTGAATTAATATAGGGTATTCTAAATCGCCCTGGTTGCATATTCTTATCTTTTTCCAGCACCAAAACTCCTCCGCAAACTAGTACAAAGGCAAACAAGGTTCCGATGCTGGTTAGATCAGTTACTTCTGTTAAGTTCATAAACAGCGCAGGTATGGCTACGACAAAGCCGGTCACTATTGTCGAAAAGCTGGGGGTTTGATATTTGGGATGAATACGGGAAAATGCCATAGGTAAAAGCCCATCTCTACTCATGCTCATCCAGATACGGGGCTGCCCCATTTGAAATATTAGTAATACACTGGCGGTGGCAATAACTGCGCTCACTGATATAATGTAACTAATTTCATCCAGGCCCACTCTCTTAAATACAAATGCCAATGGATCTGCAACTTGCAATTCACTGTAATTAACCATTCCTGTTAATACTAGGGCGATTAAAATATACAACACTGTGCATATTATTAATGAATAAATCATGCCTTTAGGCAAGTCCCTTTGCGGATTCTTGCATTCTTCGGCAGTTGTTGAAATAGCATCGAAACCGATGTAAGCGAAAAATACTCCAGAAACCCCCTTCATAACCCCTGAGAACTCATTGGGAAGAAACGGACTCCAGTTTGCGGGAGTAATATAATGAGCTCCTATTAGTATAACACCGATCACCACAGCTATTTTAAGGATCACCATGGCATTGGTTGCTCTTTTTGTTTCACGGATACCGATGTAAACCAGATACGTTATAAATACTACAATCGCGAGAGCTGGTAGGTCGGCTATAAATTTAATATTGCCAAACCCGGGTGCATTGTTCCAGGCCAAAGCTTGATATTTTACCGTGTCGGTAATTTCTTCCAAATTGCCTGATGAGGTCAGTTGTGCGAGTTTTTCACTTCCTCTCATTGCGGATAAATAATCCATAGTAAGATTTGCAGGCATATAGATATTAAATCCTTCAAGCAAATTGGTGAAATATTCACTCCAGGAGATGGCTACCGCTATGTTACCAATAGCATATTCCATCAGGAGATCCCAGCCAATAATCCATGCAATTAGTTCTCCGAACGACGCATATGCGTAGGTATAGGCGCTCCCGGAAACGGGTATTCTTGATGCAAATTCAGCATAACACAATGCTGAGAATCCACATGTTATAGCGGTTAGAATAAAAAGTAAGGTAACACCGGGGCCTCCGTCAAATGCCGCCTGACCGATAGTTGAAAATATACCTGCACCAATAACCGCTGCTATGCCCATAAAAGTTAAGTCTCTTACACCTAAAACTTTTTTTAAATGGGTAATCCCGGATTTTGCGTTTTCAGTATCGGTAAAGCCTTGCTCTATATCCGTAAGAATAGTTGCGATTGTTTTTTTTCGGAAGTAATTATTAGCCATTTGCAGAATTTAATCAACTATTTCAAACATAGAAATAATTGATTTACTATCCGCCGCGTTTTTTCTTTAAATAAAATAGTATTCCCACAATAATTAATAAAATTAATCCTGCTCCGATGTAAATGGAGGTGTTACCTGAGGGAGTGTCTCCCGTTGTGTTCTCAGGCGATGTAAATTGGCTTTCTACATCTATTGCTGGAGGGATTTTGATAGATTCAAAGAATAATTTGCTTTCAGGAGCAGCATATTCCTCATGTATATCCTGGAAAAGGTATTGAAAGGTATAGGTCGCACTGTTCTCATGTAATATTCTGATATTTCGGAGCTGTTTCCCGCTTCCGCTGTCTACAGCTAATGTGAAATCTTTTACGTGCAAATTTCCTAATAAGGTATCCTTTTCGTTTATGATACTTCCATCCTTAGCAGATGATCTTATGCGGCTTACAAAGTTGTCATAATACGAGTTCAGGTGTCTTAATTTTTCGATATCGGGAGTTGTGGAAGGATTATCAGACTGCTTAGTAATCTGTATATAACCGAATGAAGTTTTCGCTGTAAAGCTGGTTTGCCCCAGCGTGTCAACCTTTGTAAAATCGGTGGGTAACGAAACTTGAACCGAGTCGTCTATTTTGTAAGGTTTCCATTCCTGAGAGAAAAGTATACTCGGAACAAAGCATAGAAATAAAAGAAAGAGGGTTTTCATCTTCTGATAACTCCCAAGGGTTCAGGAAAGTTTTAAAAGTTCTTCTTGTTTTATGTCGATGTTATTGTTTATGTTGCTGATTAGTAATAGGTTGAGATGGGGTAGGGCGGGAATTTCAACGGGAATCGTGTGAAGTATAATGATCCAAAGAGCCCTGAAATCAAGACTCTTTGTTCATCGGATAATGGTTGTTTAAAACTTAATCTTCCAGTTTTTCCTGCTCTTTTTTTATAAATTTAGCAAGCTCATGCACATAGTCAGAACTGAAATTGAATTCAATACCTGCAGTTTTATAAATTTTTTTGATGGTTTTGGTATAGCCTAATTTAAGAGCTTCCAGATATTTTTCTAATGCCTGCCCGGGATTTTCTTTGTAGTTTTTCCAAACTGCTATTGCGCCTAATTGAGCGATTCCGTATTCAATATAATAAAACGGAACTTCAAATATATGAAGCTGTTTTTGCCATAAGTTTTCCAAAGCGTCCTCATAACCTGTCCAATTGGTAAAGTTATTTCCAAAAGGCTCAATAATTTCCTTCCAGGCCGTTTTTCGTTGGGCGGTAGTATGTTCAGGGTTTGTGTAAATCCAGTGTTGAAACTGATCTACAACAGCCACCCATGGAAGGGTTTTCAGTACATCGCGTAACTGATCCTTTTTCGCTCGTTTTAAATCTTCTTCATTATCGAAAAATACATCCCACTTATCCATTGAAATTAACTCCATACTCATGGATGCTAATTCTGCCACTTCAGAGGGGAGGTGTTTAAAGTCGTTCAATTCTAACTCAGCGCTTATAAAAGTATGAACAGCATGTCCGCCTTCATGAACCATGGTGGTCAGGTCACGAAACGTGTTTGCCGAATTCATGAAAATAAACGGAGCTCCGGTTTCTGCCAACGGATAATTATAGCCTCCGGGAGCTTTTCCCTTACGACTTTCGACATCAAAAAGCCCATTTGTTTTCATTATTTCCAGACGCTCACCTATATATGGATTTAATGCCTGGAAACATGTTATAGATTTATCAATTAGTTCCTGCCCGTTGCTAAAAGGTTTTAAAGCTGGTTTGCCAGATGTGTCGACATCCATATCCCAGGGTTTTAACTCGTTCAAGCCCAGTGCAGCCCGTCTTTTTTCCGCCTGCTTTTGTAAGATCGGAACAATTTCTCTTTCAATAGATGCATGGAATTTATAGCAGTCATGAGGAGTATAATCAAATCTGCCCAGTGCCTGAAACATATAATCACGGAAGTTTTCAAAACCAGCATTTAAAGCTACCTGATGGCGAAGCTTTAATAGCTCATTAAACAGATCATCAAGTTTATCTTTGTCTTGCAGGCGTCGTGCTGTGATTGCTTCCCATGCTTGTTGTCTGATATTTCTGTCTACATCTTTTAAAAAGACCGAAGCTTGTTCTAGAGTATATTCCTTTCCATCAATTGTAACGCTCATCGCTCCGGTTATGGATTGATAGGTTTGCTGTTTAACCTGAATTTCGGTTAATAACGGAATGTTTTCTTCCCTGAAAAGTTGTAAGGCTTTTTTTATGCTTCGAATAAAAACAAAGTATTTGTCTTTATTGAGATTATTTACAAAAGGACTGTCGATTAGTTTTTTATTAAGGTCATTAGAAATAGGGGCGATTTTAGGTTCTATTTCTGTAGCGAAATATTGGAAACTTTGTAATAATTCTTCGTTAGCCGTATCGCAGGTCATGCGAATATAACGCCAGGCAAAATCTTCTTCAAGGGCAGCTTCCAGCTCACTGCGATCTTTTAACCATCGTTCTAAGTCTTCAACAGAACTAATCGTCCTGTTCTTTAATTCCAGAAATAGAGGTTCAAGTTTCTCCCAATTTATTTCAAGGTTTTCCGGAACAAATATTCTTGGCTTTTTGGCTATCATGATTTTGTATTTAATCCTGCTAAGTTAAAATGAGATCATGTTGTTTTAGAATTTTTGTGAGAATAAAAAGTTTCTGACAGATGTTGAATGCCTTGAAGGTATGAAACCGGCGTTATCCCGAAAGCTTTTTCGAATTTGGATGAGTTTAAACTATAGTCGTATTGGTATTGATAATACATTTCTACAGTGTTTTTTATGAGCGGGTTGAATATGCCTATTGATTGCAGCATAAATTTATTGATTCTTGTGTGTTTCGGTTTTGCATGGAATATATCAGCTGAAAGCCTGATAAACTCATTTCCTTTCATGGCGGGGGCAGTAGGCAAATGCCATATCTGATTATCGCTTGCCGGGGTTTGGCCAAGAATGAACATTGCTTTTGCGCATCAGGTACATATGTAAATGAATGCAGTGTTTCGGAATTCCCCAACCATTGTGGCATCTGTTTTTTTGAGAGTTTATCCAGTACCATCATATCGAAAAAACTATTGCCCGAATCTGTTGCTCCATAAAAGTCGGCGGCCCTTGCAATGCTTGCTTTAATGTTTCCTGTTTTAACTTCGTTCATTAAGTGCATAGCAATTTTAGCTCTGACTTCTCCTTTTACACTGATTGGATTGTATTCAGTTTCTTCGGTCATCGCTCCATTTACAAGCCCATACATATAAACGTTATCAAAAAAGATAAATCTGGCTCCTGTTTCTTTTGTAACGTTGATTACGTTTTGCATGATTTTGGGCCATTGTTCCTGCCATATGTTTTTGTCGTATTTTAAACCCGCACATAAATAGATTACCTCCGAGCCATGACAAGTGTTAAGAGTTTCCTGGTAATTTAAAAGATCGGTTTTTTCCCAGGTCGTTTTCCCTGAGGTCTTTACGGGATTACGACTCGCCAATCTAACTGGGTGATTTGTTTGTTACAATTCGTGTGCAAGTGCATTACTTATTGGTCCGCCTGCTCCTAGTATGGTATGCATGTTTTTCTAATTTATTAATCAAAACTACCGCACCCGAAATACTCGGAACGTTAACAAAAGATAAGAAATTTCCTAATGATCTAAGAGACTCTGATCTGGTTAACCGGTTCCATGATCCGTTTTCTGATCCTGGAGAGAGAAACAGGCGTAATGCCTAAAAAGTTAGCAATATAATGCTGTGGAATGCGCCTGATGATATTCCTGTTGTCTTTTAGTAGAGATAAGTATCTTTCTTCCGGGCTTTGCATGACAAAAGAAGTAACCCTGTCCTCATAACAGATTAAATAGTATTCGGCAACCAGTCTGCCGAAACGTTCAATTTTATAATTTATATGCTCGTTTGCTAAAAGTTTATCCAGTCCTGCTTTTGAAAAAATTATAAGACTCGTATTCTCAATAGCTTCGATCGAAGTAGAGGAAGGCGTGCCTGTTAAGAAACTCTTGTAAGCACTTATCATATCGTTTTCGAGGCAGAAATAATCTGTTATTTCTGCCCCTTCTTTTATATTGAAACACCGGAGGGAGCCCTGAATAATAAAGCCAACTTCAGTGCATAAATTGCCTGCTTCAACGAAATAGTCTTTCTTCTTTAGATTTCTGGAATAAAGTTGTTCTGCAAATATTATCCATTCTTCATCTGTAAAGCTGATGAACTTTTTTAAGAAATCCCTAAAAAGGGAAAGGTGAAGGTGGGATAGTTTTTCCAACTCAGAATTAATGGGTTCTAAAGTAAACATCTAACAAAAAGAATGCTGCAAATATAACGGATGCAATGCCGTTCGTCGTTCCGAATGCTAGATTTACCCGGCTTAAATCGTCGGGCTTTACAAGCCGGTGCTGATAAATTAATAGGGCGATAAAGAAAATTATACCAGTGATATAAAACCATCCAAGGTCGGTATAGAGTAAAGGCATGGATATAAAAACCACACTTAGTACATGGAGCAGGGAAGAAATCAATAAAGCCTTTTTTCTCCCTAATACAGATGGAATAGAGTATAAATTGGCGGTTTTATCGAATTCATCATCCTGCAAAGCATAAATAATATCAAAGCCGCTAACCCAGCAAACTACCGCCAGAGAAAAGAAAATGGGTAAAAGCGCAAATTCGCCTGTAACTACCAGGTAGGCACCGATAGGAGCCAGGCCTAAACCAATCCCTAAAATAAGATGACAAAGAGGGGTAAATCGTTTAGTGAAACTATATCCTAAAATCACAGCCAGTGCTACAGGAGATAAATAAAAACAGAGTGGATTAATAAAATAGGTGGTAAAAATAAAAAGAGCACAATTTATCAGTGTAAACAGCAAGGCATTTTTTGCAGGGATCCGGCCCGCAGGAATATCTCTGACAACTGTTCGGGGGTTTTCAGCATCAAAGTTTCGGTCGAGATAGCGGTTAAATGCCATCGCAGAGTTTCTGGCAAAAATCATGCATAGTATCATAAATACCAGGCTCATCCAGCTGAATGTGTTCTCTGTAGTTGTAAGCGCCAGAAAAAATCCTATAAATGCAAAAGGCATTGCAAAAATGGTATGTGCAAAAAGGACTAGTGAAAGGTATTTCTTCATCTGATTTCTTAGATGTGAGATTTTAGATTTGAAACGTGTAGTATTATTCTATAACCGGAGCTTTAAACTCTTTGTTTATTTCAGCGATAAGCGAAAGTATTTCTTCACGGCCCTCTTGTGTCTCCGAAGAGGTTATAAACTGCTGCGGCACTTCTTCGAATGAAACCAAGAGTTCTTTTTTAAATGCAGCTACGGTTTGTAATGTTTTATGTTTGGATTGTTTATCCGCTTTTGTGAAGACCAACAGGAAAGGAATTCCGTGTTCGCCTAACCAAAAGCAAAATTCTAAATCTGTTTTTTGAGGCGGTACACGGCTGTCAATAAGTACAAAAACGCATTGTAAGCTTTCGCGATTTTTGAGGTAGTACTTTATAAAACGCTCCCATTCGCCACGGCTGGTTTTGGAAGCACGGGCAAATCCATAACCGGGTAAATCAACAATATACCATTTATCGTTTATTAAGAAATGGTTTATAAGCTGGGTTTTTCCGGGAGTTTGTGAAGTTTTAGCTAAACCTTTTTTTTGGGTAAGCATGTTTATCAGAGAGGATTTTCCGACATTTGATCGTCCGATAAATGCATACTCGGGCAAAGCCGGAGGAGGTAGTTTATCGGTACGTGTATTGCTGCATTTAAATTCGGCTGTATGTATAAGCATCGCGGCAAAGGTACAATTTTATAAAACTATAACTCTATACAAGCACGATGAATACATATACAACACCAGCTACAACCCGCATCGGCCATGTACACCTGAAAGTTTCGGACATAGACCGTTCTTTGGCCTTTTACCAGGAAATACTTGGTTTTGAAATCACCCAGAGGTATGGTGAAGGAGCGGTTTTTCTTTCAGCAGGCGGATACCATCATCATATTGGGTTAAATACATGGCAGAGCAAAGGTGCCGAGAAAGCACCGGCCAGGGGCGTGGGGCTGTATCATGTGGCGATCTTGTATGCTGAAAGGAAGGAACTCGCTGAAGTAGTAAAAAATTTATTAGATAATGAATATCCCATTAGTGGTGCTGCTGATCATGGTGTGTCGGAAGCAATATATTTAAATGATCCGGACGGAAATGGAGTTGAGCTTTATTGGGACCGGCCGAAAACTGATTGGCCCTTCGACGCTGAAGGAAACTTGCAAATGATCACCGAACCTTTAAATATTCACGGACTATTGTCATTAATAAGAGAAAGTTAAGGTTCAAAAGATTATTCAGATTAAATAATTGCCATCTTTGCAGCGATATGCCTCAGTCAGTAACTCCTTACAAAAATGAAAATGCTACCAAAAAAGAACAGGTGGCTACTATGTTTAATAATATTTCAAAGACTTATGATTTCTTAAATCACTTCTTATCTCTTGGAATTGATATTATCTGGAGAAAAAAAGCTATTGCTGAGTTGAAAAAAGATAATCCCAGGTATATTTTAGATGTGGCAACAGGCACCGGTGATTTTGCTTTCGAATCTCTGAAAATCCTTAAGCCTTCAAAAATTATAGGCGTTGATATTTCACAAGGCATGCTTGATATCGCGGCAGAGAAAATTAAAAGGCGCAATCTTAGCGAGAAATTTGAAGTCCGTTTAGGCGACTCGGAAAAGCTTCTTTTTGAGGACAATCAGTTTGACGCTGTAACTGTTGCCTATGGTGTCAGGAATTTTGAGAATCTTGAAAAGGGTCTTTCAGATATGCTCAGGGTTTTAAAACCAGGCGGAAAAGCGGTGATTCTGGAATTTTCCAAGCCAAAGGTTTTCCCAGTAAAGCAGTTGTACAGCTTTTACTTTCATTACGTTACACCATCTATCGGAAAGATTTTTTCGAAAGATAATAGCGCCTATAAATACCTTCCCGAATCGGTTGAAGCATTCCCCGATGGAAAGGAATTTGTATTATTGATGGAAAGAGTGGGATACAGAAATACCAAAAACCGCCCGTTGGCGTTTGGTATTTGTTCAATTTACACCGGTATTAAATGAAGAAACGGTTACAGCTGATAATTTTATTTCTTTCAATAGGTGTTTGCTCTTTTGCTCAGAGCGGGCAGGGCGGTAACTGGGGTGGTGGTGTAGACGAACAAGTATTTTCTCCCGGTTTTACTTTTCAGTATCTTTCCTCCGAATACAAAATTTATAAGAAAGTTGACTGGCAAAGGCCGTATCCAAATCCGGATGTACCAGGACAATTTCTTACCGACTCATTAAAAAGTATCAGTTCGCCATTAAGTCCGGGTTTCGGACTCGGATTTATCGGGGCTTTCAGGTTAGGCGATAATACTGATTTCAGAATCACACCAGCACTGGTTTTTTTAGACCGTCTGATAAACTATGAGTATGCAGATCCAGAGAAATTTCGTCAGCAAAAAGTAGCGACAACTACCGTAGAATTTCCGGTAGGCCTTAAATTGAAATCGGATAGAAGGCTGAACTTTCGGGCTTACCTGTTAGCTGGTGGGAAATATTCGATGGATATCATTTCAAAAAAGAAAACTGATGATTCAGGGTTTGCTCTGACCGAGAAATTCGTCAAGAATCAAAAAAATATTCTTTCTTATGAAGTTGGCATCGGATTCGACTTTTACTTTGAATATTTTAAACTATCCCCCGAATTTAAACTTTCTAACTCTATCAATAGTGTATTAAAGGCGGAAGATCATCCTTATTCGTCACCTTTAGATAAGCTCTATACCCGGAACTTCCAGTTTAGTTTATATTTCGAATAATTAAATCCCCCATGTTTTTTGTAAATGCTAAAAGCATTTATAGTATTTTCGCCTCTCAAACGGTATGTCAAAAATCGCACTAATAACAGGTGCCACAGCGGGAATCGGTGAGGCCTGTTCAAAACTATTTGCCAAACAGGGATATAATTTGATCCTTACGGGCAGGCGTACAGAACGGTTACTGCAAATTCAAAAGGAACTTTCAAAAAATGAAGATATCAGAGTAATCATCCTCACTTTAGATGTCAGAAATAAAGAAGATGTGGAAAGGCAGCTTCAGACTTTACCGGAGGAATGGAAAGTGGTCGATGTTTTGATCAATAATGCCGGACTTAGTTTAGGTTTGGAACCGATACACGAAGGAGATACCGATGACTGGGATACTATGATTGATACCAATATCAAAGGTTTGCTATATGTGAGCAAAGTCGTATCTAATTGGATGGTAAAACGTAAAAACGGACATATTGTTAATCTTGGATCTATTGCAGGTAAGGAAACATATGCAAACGGTAATGTATATTGCGCTACTAAACATGCCGTTGATTCACTTAATAAAGCCATGCGTATAGATTTATTGCCTTACGGGATAAGAGTGACAGGAATACATCCGGGTGCTGTGGAAACAGAGTTTTCTGAAATTCGTTTTAAGGGAAATAATGACAGGGCAAAAAAAGTGTATGAAGGATTTGAGCCATTGAAAGCTGATGATATCGCCGATACAATTTGGTTTGTGGTATCGCGACCTTCGCATGTTAACATTAACGATCTGGTAATTATGCCAACAGCACAGGCTAACACAGCGCATCTGAAGAGGAGTGAATGAATGAATGAATGAATGAATGAATGGAATGCTCACTCTTCTCTCATTCAATAAATATATATTATGCTTGAACAAGAAATAAATAAGGAAATAAAAGCAGCAATGCTTTCTAAAAATGAAGCCCGCTTACGGGGACTTCGTGCTATTAAGGCAGCTATTCTACTTTCTAAGACCGAAAAAGGTGCATCTGAAGAGATCACAGAGGATACAGAAATTAAGGTTTTGCAAAAACTTGCGAAGCAGAGAAGGGAGTCTGCTGAGATTTATAAGACTCAGAACCGGGAGGATTTGTATAAAATTGAGATTGAAGAGTTGGAAGTTATTGAAGGTTTTCTTCCGAAACAACTGACCGAAGATGAAGTCCGTGAACAAATTAAATCTTTAATTGAAAGCAGCGGTGCCTCTTCAATTAAAGATATGGGGAAGGTGATGGGCCTGGCAAATAAACAATTGGCCGGAAAGGCCGACGGAAAAATGATTTCTGAAGTAGTGAAGCAAATGCTTTCATAGGCGTAAATGCGATGATCTTTGTTATCTTCGCAAAAAGCTTATTTTTATTACATATTAATTAACGATATTAAAATTTACTAAACATTTGTTTAGATAATATGAGTCTTAACATAATAGAAGAAAACGGATTTAAATATATTGAAGAAGGTGAAGGAGATGTGCTCTTGTTATTGCATGGTCTTTTTGGGGCACTAAGCAATTGGGAGGATGTTACCGACCACTTTAAATCACGATACAAGGTTGTTATTCCCTTATTGCCTATATACGAACTCCCGCTATTAACAACAGGTGTAACGAGTCTTTCGAAATTTCTGTACAAATTTGTTAAGTTTAAAAAACTTAAAAATATCTGCGTACTGGGAAATTCGCTGGGAGGTCACGTGGGATTGATTTTTACGCTTAGCCACCCTGAGTTTGTTAAAGCACTTATACTTACCGGAAGTTCTGGTTTATATGAAAATTCCTTTGGTGGTACATTTCCCCGCAGAGAGAGCTACGATTTTATAAAAGAAAAAGTGGCTTTAACTTTTCATGATCCGAATTTTGCAACAAAAGAGTTGGTAGATGAAGTTTTTGAAACTGTAAACGACAGAGGAAGGGTAATCCGCATTCTTTCCATGGCTAAATCTGCTATTCGTCATAACCTGTCTAAAGACCTGCATAAGATCACTATTCCCGTTTGCTTGATATGGGGCAGGAACGATACAGTTACTCCGCCAGATGTTGCCATAGAATTCCACAACATTTTGCCGAATTCTGAGTTAAATTGGATAGAGAACTGCGGACATGCACCGATGATGGAACAGCCCGAGGAGTTTAATATGTATTTAAAGAAATTTTTAGAACGTGTTTTGCTGAAATAGTTAAAGTGTATGATAGCTCAACAGATCATATCTGATGTGATTCCCCCTTTAAAGCCTTCCGATACTATTCAGAAGGTTGTTGAAAGGATGGCAGAGTTTCGTGTGAATCATTTGCCCATTGTTGTTGAGAACCAGGTTCTCGGACTAATTGCTGATGAAGATCTGATTGAAATCCAGGATTATGAATTAGCTCTGGAAAATGTTAAACTTTCTATAAGTAATGCTTTCATAAACCAGGAGCAACATATTTACGATGTTATCAGAATGTTTGCAGAAAAGCGTTTAACTCTGCTTCCGGTTATCGACGAACACAAAAATTATCTGGGCGTTATTTCTATCAATTCAATTGTGGAGTATATTGCCGACCTGACATCGGTAAAAGAGCCTGGTGGTATCATTGTTATAGAAATCAACAACAGAGATAACTCTCTTTCTCATATATCTCAAGTTGTTGAATCAAATAATGCACAGATATTAAGCTCATATATCACTTCTTTTCCAGAATCTACCCGTTTAGAAATCACCCTTAAATTAAACAGAACCGATATTTCTGCCATTGTAGCTTCATTTTTAAGATACAATTATACAGTCGTTGCTACTTATAATGATATAAAATCTGATACCGGGTCATCCGACAGGTATGATCAGTTAATGAACTATCTTAGTTTCTAAAATCAAGCATGAAGATTGCAATTTACGGTAGAGAGTTCAGTAGTGCCGCTCTTCCCTATATACAACAGGTATTTGATTGCCTCATACAATTTGGAATCGAACCTATTGTTTTCGACAAATTCAGCCAGTTCATCTCAGGGAAAGTTTACTTTCCCAAAAAGCTTCAGGTATTCCAGAATCATAATGATTTAAAGGGGCAGGTTGATGTATTATTAAGCCTGGGAGGTGATGGAACTATTCTGGATATCGTGACGCTGGTGCGTGATTCCGGGATTCCGGTTATCGGTATAAATTTTGGACGGCTGGGTTTTTTAGCAAGTATCAATAAAGATGAGATTCAATCTGCAATAGAGCGTTTAGTGAATAAACAGTTTACCCTCGATTCACGTGACCTCTTAAGTATAGATTCGAAGAATAATATTTTCGGAAACGAAAATTTCGCTCTTAATGACGTAATTATTCATCGCCGTGACAATTCAGCAATGATGCTTATTCATGCATACTTAAATGGGGAGTTTTTGAATTCATATTGGGCCGATGGTTTAATCGTTGCCACACCTACAGGGTCTACAGCATATTCACTCAGCTGCGGTGGACCAATAGTTTTTCCCCGGTCAGAAAATTTCGTAATTACCCCCGTTTCTCCGCATAATTTAAATGTAAGGCCTGTTATTATCTCCGATTCAAATACCCTGTCTTTTGAGTTGGAAGGGCGTAGTGCAAAATATCTTTTATCTTGTGACTCAAGAACGGAAGTAATTGATAGCTCGATGAAATTTAATGTTAAAAAAGCTGATTTTCAATTTAATCTTGTTCGGTTGAATAATGAAAGTTATTTATCCACGTTAAGAAACAAATTACTTTGGGGTATTGATACTCGCAATTATTAAGCCTTCAAGTAATTTTTTTTATCTTTTATCCAAGGTATTTTATCTCTAAAAGAAATCAGTAAAACACTGTGAACATAAAATTTTCTGCGCTTCTTCCGGTTTTTGTCCTGTTTCTTTTAAGCAAATCGTCTGCCCAAACCTGGGACGTAGGCGGCTTTGCCGGAACTGCAGGATATATGGGGGATTTAAACCCTGTTAAACCTTATGAAATTAATAATATAGCTTTTGGAGGCTACATCAAGCGAAATTTTGATGGTTATTGGGCGCTGAAATTAAATGCGGCTCATGGTAAAATAGAGGCTTATGATTCCGATTCTAAAAACGCTCATTTTAAATCCCGTAACCTGAGTTTCTTTTCCCCGGTCAATGAGTTAAGTTTACTAACTGAGTTCAATTTCTTTAATTATATCCCTTCCGTTAGTCGAAAAGCATATACTCCATATCTTTTTGCAGGCGTCGGATTTGTGATGTTTAATCCAAAGACAGTTTATAATGACGAAGTTTATGAATTAAATGCATATAGAACCGAAGGGCAGGATGTAAATAAACCCTATAAAAAAAATGCCCTGACCGTTCCGATCGGTGCTGGTATCAAGTTTAATTTTTCCGGCAAATGGACTCTGGGAGGGGAGCTTGGTTACAGAACAGCATATACAGATTACCTGGATGATGTTAGCGGAAACTATGCCTCAGATAGTCAGTTGGCGATGGGCGATGTTACCAGCACAGATTTAAGAAGAAATCTTGCCGACAGATCGCCAGAAGTTGGATTTCCTCGTCATTCTGCAGGAACACAAAGGGGTGATTACCGGAAGCATGATACTTATTTATTTCTTGGCATTACAATCTCCTACACCATTTTTAATGAAAAATGCCCTGTAGTAGATTATTAAATACATAATTCGAGCCTTATTTCGGTTTGTTTATCTCTTGAAAACAATACGCATATTTTCTTACCTTTGAGCCCCAATGCGGGCCTTGGTGTCTTCAAATAAATGATGAGTTTACTCCAGCAAATTGATAAAACTAAATTGCCGCAACACATTGCTGTAATTATGGATGGAAATGGCCGATGGGCCAAGGAGAAGGGAAAGCTTCGCGTGTTCGGGCATCAAAATGGCGTTAAAGCGGTTAGAGATACCGTGGAAGGCGCTGTAGAAGCGGGGATACCTTATCTCACTTTATACGCTTTTTCGACCGAGAACTGGAACCGGCCTAAGTTTGAAGTTACTGCGCTCATGGAATTATTAGTTTCTACAATCAACAGAGAAACTAAAACACTAATGGATAACGACGTTCGTTTAAACGCAATTGGTAATTTAGGTGCTCTGCCTCCAAAATGTTATAAACAGTTGCAAGAGGCGATTGATAAAACATCAGGCAATAAATCATGCACGCTGACACTGGCATTAAGCTATAGCTCCAGATGGGAAATAGTGGAAGCCGCACGGAAAATTAGCGAACAAGTAAAACAAGGAGTTTTAAATCCTGAAGATATTAACGAAGAAATTTTTGCAGGTCAGCTGACCACCGCTGGTATTCCTGATCCGGAGCTGATGATTCGTACAAGCGGCGAATATAGAATTAGTAATTATTTGCTATACCAACTGGCATATTCGGAGCTGTATTTTACTCAGAAATTATGGCCGGATTTCCGCAGGGAAGATTTATTTGAGGCTATTATAGATTTTCAAAAGAGAGAGCGCAGGTTTGGCATGACAGGCGAACAGGTTAAAAATTTACCTTTTAACAAAAATTAACAACTGATTAAGCTAATTTAGCACCGACATTAAGACTCAATGAATAAGTTCTTTATAACATTATATTTTCTGGTATTTGGTTCTGTTGCAATGGCCCAGATTGGGCGTCCAGCAGCGCCAACGCAACGCCGTCCGATCACATCTTCTCCCGATGGAATAAGTTATTTAAATCCTAAAGAGTATATAATCGGCGGTACAACCGTAACAGGGACCGAGTATTTGGATAAGGAAATCCTCGTTCAGATTTCAAAATTAACAAAGGGAGAAACCATTGAGGTTCCTGGTGAGGCAACTGCCAATGCAGTTAAGTTTCTATGGGCTCAGGGTTTATTTGATAACATTGAGCTTAATGTATCAAGTATTAAAGAAGATACCATCTACTTTAATATTGCCGTTACCGAGCGTCCCCGTTTAGCCCGTATTGAGTTAAAAGGGATGAAGAAAGGTGAAACGGATGATATAAAAGAAAAATTAGTCGACCGTAAGGGAAAGGTAGTTAATGAAGGTCTTTTGAGTACCACCACTGCTATCATAAAGAAATTTTTTAATGAAAAAGGTTATTTATACACTGATGTTAGTTATAAACAAACCCGTGATACCTCATTAACAAATGATGTAGTGCTCGAAATTAGTGTAGATAAAAATGAGAAGACAAAAGTTAATGAAATCAACTTTAGCGGTAATTCTGAATTTAATGACAATGAATTAAAAAAGCTTCTCAGGAAAACAAAAGAGAAATCTTCGATTAACATTTTCCGTACCGGGAAGTTTCTTCAGGACAAATATGAGGAAGATAAGCGGAACATGATTGCCAAAATGCACTCCAGGGGGTATCGCGATGCGGAGATTGTGAAAGATACCTTGATATTAAATCCTAATAATACGGTAAATCTGGATCTTAATATTTACGAGGGACCTAAGTATTATTTCGGAAATGTAACTTTTGCGGGTAATGCCGTGTATTCTACAAATGATTTGAACAGGATCCTTGCAATCAATAAAGGAGATGTTTTTAGTGAAGAAAAGTTACAAAAGAAGATAAATGGCAGTGCAAATGGTGATGATATATCGTCAGTATACTTAAACAACGGTTATCTTACATTTAATGCTGATCCAGTGCAAACGCGGGTACATGGTGATACTATCGATCTTGAAGTTCGTATTTATGAAGGTCCTCTTTATACGATAAATAAGGTATCTCTTAAAGGCAACGATATTACTAACGACCGCGTGGTGATGCGTGAAATACGTACCAAACCAGGTGATAAGTTTAATAAAGATCTGGTAGTACGTACCACCAGGGAAATAGCAGCTCTGGGTAATTTTGATGAACAAAAAACCGATGTGAGACCTATTCCTAATCCTGCGGACGGAACGGTGGATATCGAATATAGTGTTACTGAAAAGCCTTCTGATCAAATTGAGTTATCCGGAGGTTTTGGCGGAGGACGTATAATCGGTACGCTCGGATTGACTTTTAATAATTTCTCTGCCCGTAATTTGTTCAATTTAAGTCAGTGGAAACCCCTTCCGAAAGGTGATGGGCAAAAACTGAGTATTCGTGGTCAAACGAACGGGAAAGCATACCAGTCTTATAGTTTCTCTTTCTCAGAACCCTGGCTTGGCGGTAAAAAACCTATTTATTTCGGTATAAGTGCCTTTACTTCTTTGCAATCAAATCAGTATTATGATAACATTCCTGATAATCAGATTCAACGCATCCGTTTAAATGGTCTGACCTTCAGTTTAGGACAGCGTTTAAAATGGCCTGATGACTGGTTCAGAATTAACCATTCCATTAATCTTCAGCAGTATAAATTAAAGAACTATCCGGGCTTTTTATTTAATACCGGTACATCGTATAACTTTAACTTGACTCAGGAAATTAGCAGAAATTCTGTAGATGCGCCAATTTACCCTACTTCAGGGTCGCATATAAGATTAACTGTTCAGGCCACACCTCCATACTCGTTATGGAACAATACCAATTATAAAACAGCAGTTGATGAGGACAGGTATAAATTTACAGAATATCATAAGTGGAAATTTGAAGCACAGTGGTATCAGCGGATTTATGGTAAGCTGGTATTAAAAACACAGGCCCAATTTGGCTTCCTTGGTCAATATAATTCTGCTGTTGGTCAATCTGCTTTTGAACGCTTTAAGCTTGGTGGTGATGGTATGCAGGGCTTTGACTTTTTGCAGGGATCTGAAGTTATCGCAATGCGCGGATATGAAAATAATAGTGTAATCCCCGAAGGTTCAAATCCTAATATCGCTCGTAACTCAGGTAGTCCGATCTTTAATAAATATATAGTTGAGTTCAGATACCCTATTACAACCAGCCAGCAGGCAACATTATTTTTGCTGACTTTTGCTGAAGGCGGTAATACCTGGAACAATTTCAAGGATTTTAATCCGTTTAATGTTCATCGATCTGCCGGTGTGGGTGCCAGGATATTTTTACCGATTTTTGGTTTGCTAGGGATTGATTACGGGTGGGGCTTTGATCCAATTCCCGGAATCCAGTCGAGTAAAGGACAATTCCATTTTAGCATAGCACAACAACTTAACGGCGGATTTTAAATTATAAAAAATATTTGATGGTAAGGTTCTATATGCCAGAACCCATTCCTTGAAATAAACTATCTGACATTCTAAAAATAACCAACGAAAGCTGCATGAGTTTACCGCTCACAAACCAAGATGAATAACTCATGCAAGCCCGTCCGAACAAAGCCGGGCGGACTTTATAGACACTAAAAAAAAATATATCTAATGAAAAAATTGCTTTTAATATTTTCTTTCATATTTTTCGGAAGTATTTCGGCTTTTGCACAACGTTTCGCTTACGTAGATACTGAGTATATTTTACAACATATACCAGAATATATATCGTCACAGAAACAACTGGATGCGCTTTCGCAGCAATGGCAAAAAGAAGCAGATAATCGTTTTGGTGAGATCGAAAGATTATATAAAGCCTATCAGGCAGATCAGGTTTTATTAACTGAAGATATGCGCAAGCGTCGTGAAAACGAAATAGTAGAAAAGGAAAAATCAGCTAAAGAATACCAGCGGTTAAAGTTTGGTTTTGAAGGCGAACTTTATCAGCAACGTATAAAGCTTATAAAACCTATACAGGACAGAGTCGCTGGTGCAGTAAAGGCAGTGGCGGAATCAGGTCAGCTAGATATGATTTTTGATAAAAACAGCGATCTTATACTCTTGTATGCAAGTTTACGTTTAGATAAAAGTAATGATGTAATAACCCGTTTAGGATATAAACCGGGAACACTGGCTAAATAGAAAAGGACAATCAACAATTAAATTAGAAAATGAAAACATTAGTAAAAGTAGCAGTAGTAGCAGTCGGATTATTTTTCACGGGTAGCACTGTTAATGCACAACAAAAATTTGCACACATAAATTCAGCAGCTTTGCTGGAAGTAATGCCCGATGTTAAACAGGCAGATGCGAAATTTCAAACTTTCCAAAAGCAAAAGCAAGGTGAAATTGAATTGATGCAGACTGAATATCAAAAGAAATTAACAGTAGCTCAGGATAAAGAAAAGACCTTAAGCGAAGCTAATAAAGCAGCTGTAGGTAAAGAGCTTGAAGTTATGGGAAAAGAACTTCAGGATTTAGGTAAAAGAATTCAGGATACCGGTGAAAAGGCAAAGCAAGAATTAGCTGCTAAACAGGATGAACTTTATCAGCCTATATTTAAAAAAGCCGGAGATGCTGTGAATGCAGTAGCAAAAGAAAAAGGCTTTGCTTATGTTTTTGATGTATCTCAGCCTGGTGTTGTTTATTTTGATGGCGGTGAGGATATTTTGGCTTTGGTAAAAGCAAAATTAGGGATACCAGCAAACGCAACTCCCGCAACTGCTAAAAAATAATTAAATAAAAAAACTAGTGTAAAGCGAGGCATATTCTGCCTCGCTTTTTTTGTTTATAGCATTATTTCATTCTCTTGGCCATTAGCCAAGAAAATATCCATGGTATTGTTTAAGTTTGCAGCAGCATTTTAAACATTGAATTTCTATATAACATATCTCTTAGTAGCGGTATTATTATTCTCTTTCGTTGCTGTTTTCGCACTATTTGCTGTTTATGCAGAGCGAAAGGTCTCTGCTTTTATCCAGGATAGATTAGGTCCTATGGAAGTGGGCAAGTATGGAAGTTTGCAAACACTTGCCGATATTCTTAAGATGCTGCAAAAGGAATTCATTATTCCTGCAGCTGCCGATAAAATTTTATTCGCCGCCGCCCCTGTAATAATTTTTCTTTCGGTGTATATGGGTTTTGCAACTTTACCCTGGGGACCAAACCTGGTTCCATCTGCACTTAATATCGGAGTTTTTTATGTGTTCGCTATTGTTTCAATAGAGGCAGTGGGAATATTAATGGCTGGATGGGGCTCTAATAATAAATATTCGCTTCTTGGTGCTTTACGTTCTGTTGCCCAGGTGGTCTCTTATGAAATTCCGGCGGGCATAGCGATTATATCGTCTATTATGATTGCTCAAACGCTCGATTTGCAGCAAATAGCGATTAAGCAGGGCGTGTTGTCTGGTGAAGCGATTAAGTTTTTTGGATTTTGGAATGTGAAAGAAATCGGTGGTTTCTTTGCATGGAATATTTTTCAGGCTCCACATCTTATAATCGCTTATGTGATTTATTTCATCGCCTCCTTGGCAGAATGTAACCGTGCGCCCTTTGATATTCCTGAAGCGGAATCTGAACTGGTATCGGGGTTCCACACTGAATATACAGGCATACGATTTGCTTTTGTCTTCCTTGGAGAATATTCCATGATGTTTCTAACCGGAATGTTTGGAGTTGTTCTGTTCCTGGGAGGATGGAATACTCCCTTGCCTAATATCGGTTCTATCCATTTAGCTGACTGGACAACCGGTCCTTTTTGGGGAATATTCTGGATTGTATCTAAAGTGATGCTTATCGTTGGGGTTCAAATGTGGTTGCGCTGGACCTTGCCACGCTTAAGAGTAGATCAGCTGATGAGTTTGTGCTGGAAAGTTCTAACTCCTATAGCATTTTTATGTATGATGATTTCTGGTGTCTGGGCTTTATTAGTGATATAATTGAGGATTAAATTGATACTTAAAACTACCATATCTGCAATAAAAACTACTTGGATAGGATTAGCCCTAACCCTCCGGCATTTATTTGCTATCGGTAAAAAGAGAAAATCTATAAATATAAAGGATGATAATTATTTCGAGCAACAAACAGGGGCAGTAACTGTACAGTACCCGCGCGATAAAATGCCGGTTCCTGAAGTCGGAAGGTATCAGCTGGATGTAGTAATTGATGATTGTATTGTTTGTGATCTATGCGCCAAGATATGTCCCGTAGATTGTATCGAGATTGAAAGCATTAAATCGACAGGCCCGATCGGACAGACTTCTGACGGAACAACCAAGCGATTATATGCTGCAAAGTTTGATATTGATATGGGCAAGTGTATGTTTTGCGGTCTATGCACAGTAGTTTGCCCTACAGAATGCATTACGATGACCGATCAATACGACAGACCCTTAACACATATCTCTCAACTAACGTATCAGTTCTCTGATATGTCTCCGCAAGAAGCGGAAGACAAACGTGTGGAACTTGCTAAGCAATTGGCAGAACGTCAGGCAGCGAAGGAGGCAGCATTAAAAGCTGCGCAGAAAAAAGACGAATGAACATAGAACAGCTATTATTTTATGTTTTAAGTGCAATTGCATTACTGTCGGCATTCCTGGTAGTAAGCCTGAGAAGTTTTGTGCGGTCTATTTTTCTGTTTTTTTTAACACTGTTCACCATGGCAGGATTATTCGTGTTTGCTCTGGCAGATTTCGTTGCCATTACCCAGCTCGTTATTTATGTTGGAGGGGTACTGGTGTTAATGATTTTTGCTTTTCTGTTATCGAACAGAGAGCTTTTAAATAATCCGGAAGCTAAATTGAAAACAGGATTCGTGCATTACCTTCCCGGTATATTCGTTTCTGTCGTGTTTTTTGGAATTCTAATGCTTGTGTTTTCTAATATTAACCCTGATGAACTGAAATGGGTGAAAGAGGCTGGGGAGAATACGTTAAAACCTACCGATAATACGATTCATTATTTAGGTATAAATATTATGACCCGGTACCTGTTGCCCTTCGAAGTGATTTCGGTATTGCTTTTAATGGCTTTAATAGGCGCTGCGCATTTGGCAAGAAAGGAGAGGGATATATGATTCCTTTGTCACATTTTATGATAGTGAGTGCAGTATTGTTTTGCATTGGATTGTATGCAGTATTAGCCAAGAGAAATGCAATTTTGATGTTAATCGGAATTGAATTTATGTTGAATGCGGCAATATTGAATTTTGTGGCTTTCAGCAAATACGATAAAATGGCATCGACAGGGCAGGTATTTGCACTGTTTGTAATAGTGCTTGCTGCCGCAGCAGTCGCGGTTGCACTTGCAATCATTTTAAATGTTTATAAATATTACAGAACCATAGATCCAACAAAAATAGATCAATTAAGAGATTAATTTGGACACATTAACTGACGGGAATTTAAGTTTATTAGCAGTTAGCATCGCAGTGTTGCCTTTGCTGTCATTTTTAGGAATTTTATTGATTCCCGGGAAGAGAGACAGAGGAGCTATGATTTCCATTTTCGCGATTTCCTTGAGCTTTGTGTTGTCTGTTTTTCTTTTTATCCAGGTTTGGAACAACGATGTTATTCATCAGCAGGTAACATGGTTTACGATTGGTGGTACCGTTTTCAGCGTAGGTATACTTCTCAATAATCTTTCTGTATTGATGCTTTTGCTGGTTACTGCGATTGCATTGCTGGTACATATCTATTCAACAAAGTATATGCATGGCGATGCTTACCTGTATCGGTACTGGGCCTATCTAAGCTTATTCTGTTTCTCCATGCTCGGCCTGGTGATAGCAGATAATCTGCTTATTCTCTATATGTTCTGGGAGCTTGTTGGCTTTTCTTCTTACCTGCTTATTGGTTTCTGGTTTACTAAAGATTCTGCTTCTCAAGCAAGCAAAAAAGCTTTTATTATGAACCGTTTGGGAGATCTGGGTTTCCTTACAGGTATAATGATCGTTTTCGCTCAGTTCCGGACTTTAGATATCAATCTTCTTTTCAGTCAGGGAGGCATGGTACTTCACTCTGTAATTGAAAATGGATTATGGATTAATGGTGGCAATAATATGCCCGCTATTTGGCTGACAATAGCCGGCTTAGCCTTCTTTTTTGGGGCAACAGCAAAATCGGCTCAGTTTCCACTGCATACCTGGTTACCCGATGCCATGGAAGGGCCAACTTCAGTATCTTCTTTAATTCATGCTGCAACAATGGTCGCTGCCGGGGTTTTCCTTTTAGCCAGAATTTATCCCATTTTTGATTCTACGGTATTGCTGGTGATAGCATCAATAGGTGCATTCACCGCATTTATGGCTGCAACTATTGCTCTCACTCAAAACGACATTAAAAGGATACTTGCGTTCTCGACGATTTCACAGTTGGGTTTTATGATGATTGCTATGGGCGTGGGTGCCTATGCGTCCGGTATATTTCACCTGGTTACACATGCATTTTTTAAATGTCTTTTATTCCTTGCCGCAGGAGCAGTTATTCATGAAATGGCTCACATTAAAGAAAAAAGCGGTTTAGATTTTGACCATCAGAGCATTCAAAATATGGGAGGCTTGCGAAAAAAAATGCCGGTTACTTTCATCACTATGATAATTGCTTCACTGGCTTTAGTGGGTCTTCCGCTTACCTCAGGATATTTATCAAAAGATGCCATCCTGATTCAGTCATTCGAGTGGTCAGACATTCAGAATAATTGGGCAAAACTAATTCCTTATTCGGCTTTGCTTACTTCCTGGCTTACGGCTTTTTATATATCGAGATTGATATTCAAAGTTTTCTTTGGCAATTTACGTATTGAAGAATTGCTACCTGTTAAACTTAATTTACATGAAGCCCCTAATGCCATGAAGTATGTGCTGCTGGTGTTGGCAGTTTTCTGTTTGTTCCCCGCATTTTCTTTGAATCCTCTTAATTACGATGGTTCATGGATAATTGAAGGACTGTCACCAGTTAATGAATTGAAGCCCCTTGATATTTATCATACACTTATCCCGGTCATGGTAAATATTATTGCCTTATTTGTAATATACCTGGCTTATAACTGGTATGCCAGGCGTAAAAATTCTCCGGATTTTACGCAAAATATTCTCTTCCGTATTTCGGATAAACAATGGTATTTCAATGAGATATATCAATGGACCTTTGTTAGCAGCATAATCTCTTTTTCTAAATCATCTTACCGTTTCGATCAATTGGTAATTGACGGAATTGTTAATTCTGCAGGTAAAGCCGGACTGATTTTATCGGGAATTATTCACTGGATCGATACGTATATTGTTGATGCTCTGGTAAATGCCTCAGGATCATCAGCGAAATTTATCGGAAATTTTACCCGGCACTTTCAAACAGGAAGATTACAACATTACCTGCTTTCTATGATTCTGGTAGTACTCACTTTTTTTATAATTAAAATATTCCTTCAGGCGATATGAGTTTGCTTTCTCTCTTAATATTTTTACCACTTTTAGCGGGCTTGCTTATCCTCATGCTTCCTCCATCCTGGCAGGAGAGATATAAGTACATAGCCTTGAGTGCATGCGTAATTCAGGTTATAATAAGTGCTTTCATTTATCTCAACTTTGATGGGTCGGTATTTTCCGGAATCGATACACAAAGTAAATACCAGCTGGTTGAACGTTTACCCTGGATAAATCTAAATCTGGGATCACTTGGATATTTACAAATTGATTACTTCTTAGGAATTGACGGACTGTCGATGCCATTTTTGGTGCTTACCTCAGTGGTTATGCTGATTGCCGTCTTATCGTCATGGGAAATAAAAACAAATTTAAAGGGATATTTTGCGCTATTTATGTTACTGAATACAGCCATAATGGGGGTGTTTTGTGCACTAGATTTCTTTCTGTTTTATGTTTTTTACGAATTAATGCTGCTTCCGCTTTATTTCCTTATCGGAATGTGGGGTGGAGTACGCAGAGAATATGCAGCTATAAAATTCTTTTTATACACGCTTTTTGGTTCTGTGTTTATGCTGCTGGTAATTATCGGCCTGTATTTTTCTGTTACTGATCCGGCTACAGGAAGTCATACTTTCAATATGCTGCACATGATGAATCCGGCAAATTATGCTGAAGGTTCTATTTTTTCGGCGATCGCGAATCAACAGGTATTTGGAATATCGGCAAGGCTATTAGGGTTCATTATTTTGTTTATAGCTTTCGCGATAAAGGTGCCTATCGTTCCCTTACATACCTGGTTGCCCGATGCCCACGTGGAAGCTCCAACTCCTGTTTCGATCATTCTGGCGGGCATTCTGTTAAAGATTGGAGGTTATGGGATCTTAAGAGTTTGCGTGAGCATCTTTCCTGATGCCGCTATAGATTCTGCATGGTGGCTGGGTATAATCGGCGTGGTCTCCATAATTTACGGAGCATTAAATGCTTTGGCTCAAAAAGACCTTAAACGCCTGATTGCTTACTCTTCAGTTTCGCATATGGGTTTTGTGTTGCTTGGCATTGCTTCTGTGACTGCAGAAGGTATCAGTGGTGCAATGCTGCAAATGATAAGTCACGGCTTTTTATCCACGATGCTTTTCTTTTTGGTAGGGGTGATATACAATAGAGTACATAGTCGTGAGATACATGATTTCAGGGGTTTGGCGCTCATTATGCCAAAATATACTGCTTTCATTATGATCGCATTTTTTGCTTCACTGGGCTTACCTGGATTTTCGGCATTTATCGCTGAAGCTTTTAGTTTAATAGGTGCCTTTACTTCAGAAAGTGTAAATGGCTTGCTGCCAAGGTGGATGGCCGTCTGCGGATCTTTAGGAATATTATTAGGTGCTGCCTACTTGCTCTGGACTTTACAACGGATGTTTTTTGGACAAACACGCCTGAGGGGGGGAGAAGATTGGAAGTTGAAGCTTACTGATGTAAATGGAAGGGAGATTTTCGTATTAACAACGTTGACTGTATTTGCACTGGTTTTAGGTATTCTTCCATCACTGGCCTTTGATAAAATGAATGCATCTGTACTGGAGCTTATTCGTTTGGTTAATTTGAAATAATGAACGAGTTTTTACCATATATTTCTCAGTTACTTAATTCTGCAATTTCAGGATTTTCATACCTGCTTCCTGAGCTGGTTCTGGTATTGACTTTTATTCTGGTTATTCTTGCCGATCTGATTTTTCCTGGTAAAAAGTCCTCTGTCGCCTTTTATGTTTGTGTTGCCGGCATACTTTTTTCTATAATTACCGGATTTATTCAAAATTTAGATATCTCCAGGATCGCGCTTTTTAGCAACACTATGATACTGGATGATGTGAGTATATCGTTCAAATCAATTTTTAGCGCTGTTACCATACTTTTTGCATTTTTTATCAGATATAATCAATCTCTTCAAAATCATAAAAAAGGAGTTGGAGATATTTATATGCTATTACCGGCAATATTGATCGGATTAAATTTAATGAGCATGTCATCAAGCCTGCTTATGATTTATCTGTCAATTGAAATGGTTTCCATTGCTTCATACCTTCTGGTTGGATATGCTTCCGGCACAAATAAAGAAACCGAAGCGGCCATGAAATACGTTTTATTTGGTTCCATCTGTTCCGCGGTTATGCTATATGGAATGTCTCTTTTGTATGCTTTTACAGGTAGCATTAATATAGGTGACACTTCATTTTTAACAGGGCTGCAATTGATTTCTAATCCTGCTGTCACTCTTGCCTTGATTTTGGTTTTGGTTGGTATCGGGTTTAAACTGTCGTTTGTACCGCTGCATTTTTGGAGCCCTGATGTATACGAAGGAGCACCAACACCTGTAACCGCCTTTATCTCTACAGCACCTAAGATAGCTGGCTTTGCGATACTGATTCGATTTATAGAACCATTTCATATATTCGAGCAGAATTCACCTGCGAACACTTTGTTTGATTTTAAAACAATATTGTCTGTTGTGGCACTGGTGACTATGATAGTAGGTAATTTTAGCGCTATCTGGCAAAATAACGTTAAGAGAATGCTTGCCTACTCGTCTATCGGGCATACAGGCTTTGCTCTGATAGCGATAGTTGCATTCGATGGGTCTGGCTTTAAAAGCCTGATCTTTTACTTCGCTATTTATGCCATTATGAATATGACAGCTTTTATGCTGGCAGATAAGATTGAAAGTCAAACCGGAATAACAGATATCACGGGTTATAAAGGCTTGGGAAAGCTTTTGAAAACAGAATTTGTATGTTTTGTAGTTGTACTGATCTCTTTAACAGGTTTGCCTCCAACAGCAGGCTTTGTGGCAAAATTATTTGTGTTTTCTTTAGGTTTTGAATACTATTCAGCTTCAGGTTCGGAGTGGATGTTAGGTTTATTGATTACCGGAGCTTTAACTACTGTAATCTCATTGTTTTATTATTTAAAAATTCCGCTATATGCATTTCTGAAAGATTCTGAAGAGGAAGTGCGAATAGTTCCGAAAATGGATTCGCTTTCCTATTTAATCCTTTTATTAAGTGTGTTATTGGTATTGTTTGGGATATTCCCTGATATACTCACAATTTAATGTCGGGATATAGTAAAAATTATAGCTTTAGATTCCGCGAATGTATTTTGTGGATATTTTCCGTTAAGCTTTTAGTGCTTTCTAAAATTAATACCTTAATTTTGCATACTCGTTAACAATTATGAGTGAATCCATAAAACATGAGTGCGGTATTGCACTTATCCGTCTCTTAAAGCCCCTTTCTTTTTATCAGAAAAAATATGGCACATCTTTGTATGGTCTGAATAAACTGTATCTCCTTATGGAGAAGCAGCATAACAGGGGTCAGGATGGGGCAGGTATTGCTACAATAAAATTAGATGTCGCTCCGGGTAACCGATATATTAGTCGTTACAGAGCAATGGGCTCGAGTGCAGTATCTGAAGTTTTTGAACATGTTCAAAAGAAATTTGCTGATGTTCAGATCAATTCTCCTGAATTGTTTAAAGATGCGGAATGGTTAAAAGAAAATATAAGTTTTACCGGAGAAGTTCTCATGGGACACCTGAGATATGGAACTCACGGTAAAAACAGTATCGAAAATTGCCACCCTTTTCTTCGTCAGAATAACTGGATGAGCCGTAATCTGGTCATAGCCGGTAATTTCAACATGACAAACGTTGACGAACTGCTGGAACAATTATACGAGCTGGGACAACATCCCAAAGAACGGGCAGACACGGTTACTGTACTTGAAAAGATCGGTCACTTCCTTGATGCTGAAAACCAGGAGTTATTTGATTCATATAAAAGAGACGGCCACTCCAATGCTACAATAAGCCAGCTGATTGCTGATAATATAGATGTTGCGAAAATTCTTCGCCGCTCTGCAAAAACATGGGATGGTGGTTATACGATTGAAGGTATGCTTGGACATGGAGATGCATTCGTAATGCGCGATCCATCGGGTATCCGACCGGCCTATTATTATATTGATGATGAGGTCGTTGTCGTGACATCAGAGCGGCCCGCTATCCAAACAGCTTTTAATGTCCCTATAGATTCGATTAAAGAAATAAAACCAGGGCATGCTCTTATCATTAAAAAGAATGGTGATATCTCTGAAGAACAATTCCGCGAGCCGGGTGAGCAAAAATCATGTTCGTTCGAGCGGATTTATTTTTCAAGAGGCAGCGATGCTGATATTTACAGTGAGCGGAAGCAGTTGGGCAGGTTATTATGCCCCCAGATTTTAAAGGCTGTGAATAATGATTTAAAGAATACTGTTGTTTCATTTATACCGAATACGGCTGAAGTCGCATTTTATGGTATGGTTGACGGTTTATACAAGTACGTAAACCAGCTTCAAAAAGAAACGCTTCTAAAACGGAGCGATAAGATCTCTGATGAAGAACTGGAAGAAATGCTCAATATGGCTCCCAGGGTTGAAAAGATTGCGATCAAGGATGCCAAGCTTCGAACATTTATAACTCAGGATGCTGACAGACAGGATATGGTATCGCATATTTATGATACTACCTATGGTCTTATAAGAAGAGGTAAAGATTCATTGGTTGTTATCGACGACTCTATTGTGCGCGGAACAACTCTTAAACAAAGTATTTTAAGAATACTTGATAGGCTAGGCCCGGTAAAAATTGTAGTAGTTTCTTCTGCACCGCAAATCCGCTATCCTGACTGTTATGGTATCGATATGTCGAGAATGGGAGAGTTTGTGGCTTTTGAGGCAGCGATATCCCTCTTAAAAGAAACAGACAGAGAGCATCTGATCTGGGATACTTACGAAAAATGTAAGGCTTCTGTAACTTTGGATAAAGAAGAGGTGCCAAATTATGTTAAAGCCATTTACGAGCCTTTTTCAGATGAAGAGATTTCTGCCAGGATAGCCAAAATTATTTCCCCTAAAGATATAAAAGCAGAAGTTCAGGTAATATACCAAACGCTCGATAATCTTCATAAAGCTTGCCCTAATCACTTAGGCGACTGGTATTTCTCAGGAAATTACCCTACACCAGGCGGAAATAAGGTTGTTAACAGAGCCTATATGAACTGGGTTGAAGGAAAGAATCAAAGAGCCTACGTATAAGTTGATGAATGAGAGAAGTGCAGGATGAATGAATCCCCACCTTCTCTCATTCATTCATTCATTTCTTTCATTCTCTCATTCCCTCATTCATCACATAATAGAATTAGTAAACACTAAGTTATAAATCAGCTTAATCGCAAAAATTATTATTAATGCCCCCGCGGTCCGGTTAAGCATAACCATGGTATTTTCTTTTATCTTGTAACGTAATTTATTGGAATAGTAAGCTTTTACAGTATCCATGCTGAATTGAGTAACAAGAATAGATCCGAAAAAAGGCAGGATTTCGCGGGTATCAAGCTGGCCGTGCATAGAAATGAATCCGCTGGTTACACTTACCCAGTATAAAAACATCGACGGATTAAAAATACACATCAGAAAGCCTTTAATAAAATAGCCTGTGTTACGTTTTTTACAGTTTATGTTCTCATGATTGATCTTAACTTTCTTAAAGAAATAATAAAGGCCAATACCCAGAAGAATTACGCTTCCAGCTATTCCAATAGGTACTTTATAGCTGTTTTCTACCTGAATGAATGAGGAACCATAAATAGTAAGAATAATATAGATAAGGTCGCTTAATACTACCCCCGCTGCCAGCCACATTCCTGCGTGAAAGCCTTTTTCGATACTGGTTTTAATAAGGGCAAAAAAGACCGGCCCGGTAACAAATGAGAGCACGATGCCTAAGCCTATTCCTGATATAATTAGTTCAAGCATGAATATACTCTTTTCAGAATCTTGCGAAGATGCAAATTAAAAGGAAAATTTTGTTTCTTCATAAAACACTTTATCATATTTATTAAAACACCGATTTTATAATATAAGTATAAACATCCAAAAATGTTCATAAGAATTACTTTATTGCAGATGTTAAGGCTTTCCTCTATCTTGGAGATTTTAAGATTTAAATATAAATGAATCAAAAATATGGATAACAAATCTGTAAATTCCTCTAAGCCAATAGTTATAATTGGAGTACTATTTTTTATTTTTGGGTTTGTTACCTGGTTGAACGGGACGCTTATACCATTTTTAAAGCTTGCATGCAATCTTGAAACCGATACACAGGCTTTTTTTGTGACATTCGCGTTTTATATGGCTTATTTTTTCCTTGCTATTCCATCATCATGGATATTGAAAAAGACAGGTATGAAAAATGGGATGGCGCTAGGTTTAATTGTGATGGCAGTAGGAGCTATTGTTTTTGTCCCTGCCGCAAATGCAAGAAGTTTTGCCCTTTTCTTAACTGGTTTGTTTGTTCAGGGAGCAGGTTTATCCATATTACAAACAGCATCAAATCCTTATATTAGTATTGTTGGTCCGATTGAAAGTGCTGCCCAGCGAATCAGTATTATGGGTATTTGTAATAAGGTTGCAGGTATTCTTAGCCCTTTGATTCTTGGTGCAATTGTACTAAAAGACGCATCTGCATTGGAAAGTAAAATAGCTTCTACTACAGATGCCTTGAGTAAAAGTGCATTACTTGATGAACTGGCCGGCCGTGTGGTAACTCCTTATATAATTATTGCAATATCGTTAATGGTTTTAGCATTTTGGATTAGCAGATCCTCCTTGCCTGATATTGACGCATCAACAGCAAATGCTCAGCCTGAAGGAAAGTCTCTGGCAGCCGGAAAGTCAAGTGCACTTCAATTCCCCCATCTTATGCTGGGTGTATTATGCTTGTTTTTATATGTTGGGGTAGAAGTAATGGCAGGAGACGCTATTGGAATATATGGTAAGAGTTTTGGTATACCATTGGATGAAACCAAATATTATACATCGTTCACGCTAATTGCAATGTTGGTTGGATATGTGTCCGGCATTATTGCTATCCCCAAATATATAAGTCAGGAAAACAGCTTAAAAATATCGGCCATATTAGGTATTGTTTTTACAATCGGCGCATTGTTAACACACGGATATATTTCCGTTGGTTTTGTTGCAGCCTTAGGCTTAGCCAACGCACTAATGTGGCCGGCGATATTTCCAATGGCAATAAGAGGTCTGGGAAAATTCACAGAAATGGGTTCCGCGTTTTTGATTATGGGCATTGCCGGGGGAGCGATCCTGCCATTAGTTTTCGGGCATTTTAAAGAAGCCTACGATTTTCAATGGGTTTTCTTTTATGTGATGGCACCCTGTTATCTATACATTTTGTATTATTCAATTGCCGGACATAAAGTTGGTGTAATTGGGTCGAAAAAAAATTCTATTTGATTTAATGATTGATAAACCAAGCTTTGATAGTATTTTCATGAATCTTGCTTCCGACCTGGCCAAACGCTCGCATTGCGTGAAGGCTCAGGTTGGTGCTGTTCTTACCAAAGAAACCCGGATTATTTCTATTGGATATAATGGTCCGCCAGCCGGAACTCATAACTGTGACGAAGAATGGCCGGATACGGGCTGCCCTCGGGATGCCAGGGGAAGTTGTTCTCTGGCTCTTCATGCGGAGGAAAACGCTATACTTTATGCAGTTAAAAACGGTGCTGATTTAGAAGGGTCGACCTTGTACATAACCCTTTCTCCATGCCTGCCATGTGCCAGAATAATATTTTCTTCTGGAATTAAGAAAGTGTTTTATAAAGATTCTTATGCCGAATATAAAGGTCTTTCTTTTGACGAAGGTGTTGACTTTTTAAACAGGTTTGGAGTAGAAGCTACAAAAGGAAACTTTTAGGAAAAAAGATAGTTCTTTTTAAGACAATGTATATTTTTTTATAGATCGCGTATGTTTTCGCAGACAAATGTTTAGATAGATATTCAGCCGGATCATTCCCGGCATTTTTCTTAAAAGAAAGAATTGGGCTTAAAGTGTGGAATTTCAATTTTTTTTGTAAAAAAAAATCCAAAAATCAGGAAGCAGGTATAAAGCTTAGTTTTAGGAACACTTATTGTAGTATTCTGTATATCTGCAGTTTGAACATAAAAAACTACCTAATAATGCTATGAGAAATTTTGATCCTACCCTAGAAAATTTAATGAAATTAACACCAACTGATTCTATCAGAACAGCTCCTGCTTCATCTTATACCGCTCACAATAGTTGGTTTGAGATAAATAAGACAGACAGTTCAAAATCAACAGTAAAAATTAAAGGAGCAAAATTGTAAAATTTTGCTCCTTTAATTTTTAACATTTTCCGGCATCTTCAATTTGTAAGTTCTTCCAGTAAAAGACTGGCAACCGCGTCAATAGTCTGAGCAATTATTTCATCCGGGTTTCCTTCAAAAAACACACTTGTTTTCCAGGCCCTGTCTTGCATAATTACATGTATAAACATTGTTCCTACAGGTTTTTCTTCGGTTTCACTTCCACCGGGGGCTGCTAATCCTGTAACCGAAACAATAATATCTGCAGGAATTAATTCTTTGAGGCCTTCCGCTAATAATTGCGTAACCTCAGGAGATTCGGCTGAATATTTATCAATAATCTGGGGCGGAACTTTTAAAAGGTCTTCCTTAACACTACGGTCATAGCACACAATGCTGCCTTTTACAATCTTTCCGCAATCCGGTACCGAGGTGAAATCATAAATTAGTCTTCCGGTACTTGCACTTTCTACAAAAGCAATAGTCAGGTCCTGAGATAAGATTGTATGGCAACAAGCAATAACTGATTTAGCAAGCATAAACAAATTTTTTATTTCCTAACACACCCCGGGCACTAATAGTTTTATCATGGTATAAATCTTTAAATTTATCCAGTGCTTTCGGATTGACCGTCAGATCTTTATATAGATCTTCCTTTTAACTCCCAATGATCTTTAAAAATATTTCCGTTTTTATCCCGTTTTAAGGTTCTTACATATCGTTCACCCTTAATTGTGCCGTCATCAGTTCTTTTCCCTATGAATAATAATACTGGATTACCTTCATTGTCGGTTTTAATTGAAATGTCTTTACGTTTAAAGGTGCTGTTTATCAGACTTGATTTTTCATAATTCATACTAAGTATTTTTAACAAATCTTCACTAAGTTTCATGATGCTATTTATTAATATAAAATCCAAAATGGAGAAGATGTTTTTTGATTTTTCTGATATATTTACTTCCAAGCAATACCGATATATGATAAAAAATATTTTATATGTTTTAATTACCTGCTTTCTGATCGGAACCACGCAGGCCCAGACTACGGCGCCGAAAGTTAAACTGCCCGCTAACATGTTTTTCAAGAAGCTTTCCAATGGTTTGGATGTGCTCGTGCTTGAAGACAACAGCGTGCCATTGGCAACGATTGAAATTGCTGTAAAGAACGGATCATATACCGAATCTCCTCAATATAATGGTCTGAGCCATTTGTACGAGCATATGTTTTTTAAGGCAAATAAAGACTATCCCAGTCAGGAAGATTTTCTTAACAGGGTGAGTGAATTGGGGATAAGCTTTAACGGTACTACCTCTCAGGAGCTGGTGAATTATTACTTTACCTTACCTAAATTTAATCTTCAGCATGGACTAGAATTCATGAATTCGGCTATCAGGTATCCAAAATTTGATGCCGAGGAAATGCATAAAGAAAATGTAGTAGTTGATGGCGAGTTTCAGCGAAATGAGTCAAATCCGTATTTTGCCCTGTTTGATGAAATGAATAAAAAATTGTGGGGCGATCTTTATAGCAGAAAAAATGTTATCGGTAATCATGATATCATACGTTCTGCAACACCAGCTAAAATGGATACCATTAAAAATAAATATTATTGGCCGGATAATTCTTTATTGACGATAGCTGGCGATGTTAAGCACGAAGATGTTTTTAAACAAACCGAGATGATTTTTAAAGACTGGAAACCTGCAGGTTTTGATCCTGCGAAAAGGTGGTCAGTTCCGGAATTTAAACCATTAACAAAGACGGAACACTTTATTGTCGAATCAGACCTTTCTCGTGTCCCTTTTATTATGATGAACTGGCACGGACCGGATACAAGAAACGATTTGCCGGCTACTTATGCGGCAGACGTATTTTCATTTATCATTAATCAAAACTCTTCAAAGTTTAGTAAGGCTTTAGTTGATGCGGGTTTGGCTTTACAGGTAAACATTGGTTATTTAACTCAAAAACATACCGGGCCTATCAGCGTTTTTGTAGTGCCCAATCCCTCCAAAATAAAAGAATGCGTTGCCGAAGTTAAGCGTCAGATAGCTTTATGGGATACTGATAGTTACCTTACAGATGAACAAATTGAAACAGCTAAGCGCATGCTGGAAATCAGCCAGGTAAAAGATGAAGAAATTACATCCGATTTTGTTCATACCATTTCTTTTTGGTGGGCATCGGCTTCCATAGATTATCTGACAACCTATATAGAAAATCTGAGAAAAGTTAGCCGTGAAGATTTGCAACAATATGTAAGAAAGTACATCAAAAATAAACCCTATGCTGCCGGGATGCTCATCAGTGCTCCGATGAAGGCGGAGTTAAAACCAGAAGAATTCTTTAAATAATTAAGAGAATACATTTTATGAGACAAATTTCATTTAGCATATATTTTTTATTCATCACCCTCGGTGCTTTAGCTCAGTCGAAAGCGACTTCATTTGATGTAGCGGGCATAAAGGTGATATTGAAGCCAACTCAAAAAGAGATCATAAATGTAAGCATGTATTACAGAGGAGGGGTGACTAATTATCCGGCAGATAAAGCTGGTATTGAGCATCTGGCTCTTTCTGCCGCTACAGAATGCGGGACTAAAAAATTCAATAAAGATGCTTTTAAAGACAGAGAGGATGCTTACGGTGTTGAGGTAGGCGGCTCATCAGGCTACGATAACGGAACCATTAGTATGAATTGTATTTCAAGGTTTTTTAACGAAGGCTGGGATCTGTTTTCTGAAGCTGTCGTAAATCCGGTTTTTGAACCGAAAGAACTTGACATGCTGAAGGATAAGATGATTTCCGGACTTAAGCAGTCTGAGTCAGATCCTGATGACAGAATTGAGCATCTTACCATAAAGAATGCTTTCAATGGTACCCCGTATGCTATTGATCCTTCAGGTGAAGAAAGCACTTTAAGTAAACTGAGCGCCGCTGAGGTTAAGGATTATTATTATAATCAATTGCTTAATAAAAAGCGTATGTTCATTGTAGTGGTAGGAAAGATATCTAAAGAAGAGATTATTAAACGTGTAACATCGTCCTTTGCTTCTTTGCCGGTTAAAGCGTATAAACCCGCGCTTTATTCAATGCCGTCTCCTGTTTCCGCAAAGTTAATGCTGGAAGAGAGGGTTCTGGCTACAAATTATATTACTGGAAGTATAAATGCTCCCGCTGTTTCCAGCAGTGATTATTTGCCTTTCCGGCTTGCAATCTCTGCCTTAAGTAACCGCTTATTCAGAGAAATCAGGACGAAACGTAATTTGTCATATGCTCCTTATGCTCACAGCGTAAATCGTTTAATGCCCTATGCTGTGATGTACGTAAGTACTACCGATCCTAAAGCCTCAGTAGAAGTTATGATCGGGGAGCTTAGGGATTTAAGGGACAATGGGTTTTCTGAGGAAGAACTTGCTTCCGGAAAAAGTGGTTTTATAACCAATAACTATATGAAAGAAGAAAGCACCGGAGCAATTGCGTCGAGTTTGGGAAGTGCAGAGATCCTTGGCGACTGGCGCATCGCAGATGAAACAGCAGAACGAATCACTAAAGTGACTTTGTCTGAAATGAATTCAGTGTTAAAGAAATATGTTAATACGATCAGATGGAGTTATCTGGGGGATAAAAAGCTTGCCGATGAGGCTTCGGAGGTATTTAAAACTGCTTTGTAAAGTAGTTGGAAGCTATTCAATTGCTACCGACGTCATCTGGTTTATTCAGGGTCTGAGTCACTAAATCGTAGTTACCCCTGAGACGCTGAAGTGTTAAGTCAGCATCCCGGCCTATTGAAACAACTCTTTGTTATCCGATGAGTCTGAACAAACCTTTATGAAAATGGTTTAATCACGAAGATGATAGAATCAGTCTCAAATCTAACACTTAATCTCATTTATGAAACATGTATTAACCATTACTCTTAATCCTACTGTTGATAAAAGCACCACTATTGATCAGCTTATTCCTGAGAAAAAGCTTAGGTGTGAGCAGCCGAAGTTTGAGCCGGGAGGTGGTGGTATTAATGTTTCGCGTGCTTTGCGCAGGTTGGATATTGATTCTGAAGCCTTATTCCCATCCGGGGGAAGAACAGGCAAATTATTGGAAGACTTATTAGAAAAGGAGAAGATCGCCCGTCATGCTATTCAGGTAACAGCAGAAACCCGTGAGAATTTCATTGTTGTTGCCAGTTCTACAAACCAGCAATTTCGTTTTGGAATGCCAGGTTCAGAAATTCCTGAGACAGAGCAGGAAAACTTATTTAAAGCGTTTGAAAGCATAAATCCGTTTCCGGAGATCATTGTTATCAGTGGAAGCTTACCTCCCGGGATGTCACCTGTATTTCTGAAAAGAATTGTTAAAAAGGCGAAAGAGAAGAATTCAATGATAATTGTGGATACTTCTGAAGAGGCCTTGAAAGAAGTTATGAATGAAGGTGTGTTTTTGGTGAAGCCAAATTTGGGTGAATTAGGCCGTTTAGTAGGAAAAGATGCTCTTGATAATGAATCGGCAGATGAAGCCGCGCAGGAATTAATAAATGAGGGTAAGGCAGAAGTTATCGTTGTTTCTTTAGGCCCTCAGGGAGCCTATCTGATCACCAAAGATATAAAAGAGCATATTCCTGCCCCAACAGTAAAGAAACTAAGTACGGTGGGGGCGGGCGACAGTATGGTTGCGGGAATGGTTTCGGTATTAGCCCGCGGCGGAAATTATTCCGAAATGGTGAGGATGGGCGTAGCATGTGGATCTGCTGCGACCATGAACTCCGGAACTCAGCTCTTTAAAAAAGAGGATGCTTTACGATTGTTTAAATGGTTAAAGAATAAAAGGTAAATGCCTTTTATTCTTTAATCACTGATTTTGGAATAATATTCTCTGCCTTTAGCCAGTTTTCAACACGTTCTGTCCATTTATCAGATGTGGTTCTGTTATTGACTCCGAAACCGTGCCCTCCTTTTGGGTAAATATGCATTTCGGCAGATACCCCGCAATTTAACAGCGACTCATAAAAGCGTAAGCTATTTGCAACCTTTACCGTTTTGTCGTCGCCTGCATGAATAAGTATAGTTGGAGGCGTTTTTTCGGTTACCTGCGTTTCATTCGAATATAGATTGGTAAGCTTGCTTTCCGGAGCAGAGCCAATCAAATTGTCCCGTGATCCCTTGTGCATTAAGTTTTCTGTTAAGCTGATAACCGGGTACATTAATATCATAAAGGAGGGACGCAGATTTACTTTTTCCTTATTATCAATTACGGCTGTAGTAAAATGAGTACCGGCCGTAGAAGCTAAATGTCCGCCTGCAGAAAAGCCAATTACGCCAACTTTAGCAGTATCAACGCCCCATTCCTTTGAGCGCATTCTTACCGTTTTTATCGCCTGCTGAGCGTCCTGTAAAGGACCTATGGTTTTATCAACCATGATTTTATCAGAGGGCAGGCGATATTTCAGGATGAACGCCGCAATTCCCATTTTATTAAATTCCCTGGCCACGTTCGTTCCTTCATGTGTATAAGACACTATGCTATATCCACCACCTGGTATAATTATAACTGCGGCTCCGGTAGCTTTGTCTTTGTTTGGGAGATGGATTTCTAAAGTAGGCTGAGTTACCTTTCCGAATCTTATTTGACCTGCATCATTTACGTTTTTAACTTCCGGTTCAGAGCTTTCAATCGAATTGGGAACTTTTCCCGAATATAGAGGAATGACGGTCTGGGCATTTATGTTCATGGAAATTGCGAACAATGCCGTAAATAAAATTGATTTATACATGGTTATACTTTCACGCAATATACAAAATCAACTATTTGTAATATCCGGATTTAAAAGTTAAAACGTAACTTTCGTGTTCTAATGCGTCTCTCCATTGATGAATGAGGTGTTTATAGGCTTCACCCACAGGCCGGATTTTTCTGTTTAAATCGTACAATCCTAGTGAGTTTACATTGCCGGCATCGTTTCGCAGCGCTGAATCCCAGTCGACCTGATCTGTGAGGCTGTACCAGGTAAAACCATAAATAGGAATCCCATCACGTTTTAAACGACGCACATTTGCCCATTGAGTTTGCAGCCATCGCAAAGCATTGTTTTCAGAAATATTAGTTTCTGTGTGCATTACCGGTAATTTATATCTGCTGAAATATTGATGCGTAATTACATAATATCCGAAAATTTCACCCGCGGCAGATGTGCTTCCATTTTCATGAACCATATGCTCATTAGTAATATAATAATCATTACCCATAATGCAATTACCCTTGATTATATTATTCTCAAACCAGTGGTATTCATGCTTACTCATCCCATTTTCTCGCAGATATTCATACATTCCTACACTTATAGGGTATCCATAACTTAAGTCGAGCGACAAAAAGCGCTTCTGATTAAGAAAGGCAGCTAAAGGATCGCAATCCGGGGTTTCAGGATGAAAATATTCTGATGACTCACTTTGAATAAATGTAGCATTGGGTTGAACTTCTAAAATGGCGTTCATAGCCAGAACATTTGCTTTGCAAAGATTAGTTAATGCCCGTACAAACGATTTGTCATCTGTTTTGCATTCATTCCACCAACCATACTGTGCAGAAAACATAGCAGCTACAAATATTTCATTTACAGGGGTGTACATTTCTACGTATGGGAACCTCATTGCAAAAGCTTTGGCATATTCTGCAAAATGAATCGGAAAATCTTTATTTTGAAAATCGTCCAGCCAGTCGGGTAACCCGAAATGACATAAGTCCACAATAGGAGTTATGCCAACTTCCTTCATATAGTTAAATGTTTCATCAACAAATGTCCAATCGTATTTACCCGGGCCGAGGTGAGTTTTGTGAAGGGGAGCTCCGTATCTTAGAAATTCTATCCCCATTTCTTTTACAAGGTTGAAATCCTCTTTCCAGTACTTGTAATGACCGCACTTTTCCATTTCGTCAACTCGTTTTCTCGAGCCATCGGGAAGCGTAATCATGGGATAACTGTTTTCTATCCCGGTAGCGAACATGAACTTGTTTCTTCTCATTACATCCAATAAATAACCTTACAACAAATTTTCTAACAGCTTGTTGGATTGATTTTTTTCCGCCTAAGAAAGTTTTGGTCTTTTTTGTTAGCTAATGATTTGATTTCTAACAATAAAAAGGAATTTTAAATTTTTGCTTTTCGTATTAATCAGATGTATTATTTAAGGATATTTTATCAGGAAGTTTGAGTAATTAAAATAGTTTAAAGTATTCCGTGTCGTGGAAATTCTGATACAATATGTGGATATCACTACTCTTTCCTCATGATTGTTAATTAAGCATATATAAATAAGGTGCGTTTATTAAGCTAATACTAAAGGCTTTTTCCCAAAAAAAAAGTGGATTGGAATTTGTAATTAAACAATATGATGAGGAAGTGTTTAATCTTATTATTTATCGTGTTTTTTATTACATCTGTTAAGGCGCAGAATTTAAACTGGCATTTAACAGCTCAGGCCGGGGCGGCAAACTATCAGTTCGAGAACTTTCAGGGTGCGGTACTTGCAGGTTTTGAAAATTTCCAGGGACAACAACTATCTGTTGGACCGGTGATGAAAGGATATACAATTAATACCGAATTTAAGAAGGTACTTGGAGGAAGAATTTATTCGCAGGCGAAAGTATATAAAGAAATTAGTATGTATTTGCAATGTGATATTTTTGATGGTATCAGATCGCAATCATTCTCAGCTGTAAAGTCACCAATGCGCTTAGAAACGGGCGCCGGAATAATTTACACTTATAATCAAACAATCGGAGTAAGCGCTGGCTATAGTATAGGAGAACTAAATCCTATAAACGGTGCACGTAAGAACGCTCCTGTGATTAAATTAGTTTACTTATTGCCAATTGGTTACAGAGGCTGGTAAGCCTGAATAGCTTAAAGTTTATGTACTTGTAAACTTTATACTATAAAAATACTTTAGTGTTTATGGAGATTCTCAGCACTAAGGTAAATGCAGTATCTGTAACCTATCTTTCAAAGCAATCGGGCAACTCTGCCGCAACAATAGTTTTTATTCATGGTTTTCCATTTAATAAGACGATATGGAATGAGCAGTTAGACTCTCTTCCAGACGGAATCAGCGCTATAGCCTATGATATACGGGGCTTCGGCGGAAGTTCCTCCGATCATTCGTTTTTTAGTATTGATCTTTTTGCCAACGACCTTATAATGCTTATTGATACTCTGCAATTAGAAAATTGTGTGTTGTGTGGCATTTCAATGGGTGGATATATTGCCCTGAGGGCGATTGAGTTATCGCAAAAGAACGTTAAAGGTTTGATTTTATGCGATACTAATTGTGTTGCCGACAGTAATGAAGGCAAAATGAAACGATTTAACTCCATTGAGCAGATTGTGGCCGGAGGTAAAGGCGATTTTACCGAGGGATTTATAAAGAACGTGTTTACTGAAGAAACATTGATGAATAAGCCGGAAACCGTTCAGTTTTTGAGGGAGGTTATTATGGGTACGAGCGATAAAACAATATGTTCAACCCTGCTGGCTCTGGCTTCGAGAACGGAAACCTGCAATTCTCTCTTAAACATAAATGTTCCGACTTTAATTATCAGAGGCGAAAACGACAAATTAATGTCGGAAGATCAAACTAAACAATTAGCTGAGGGGATTACACAGGCAGAACAGGTAAATATTTCAACTTCCGGGCATTTGCCAAACCTGGAGAATCCCGAAGACTTTAATAAAGCCATAAATACCTTCCTGAACAAACATTTTCTTTCCTGATTGTTTTATTTGAGCATGAGTGATACCGAAATTCTGCTCGAAGAGAATAACCTGATTTATCTTACTGATTCAGCTCCTGGCATCACGCGGGTTGCAAGGCGCGGCACATTTAAGTATTTTAATCAAAAAAGTGAAGAGGTTATCGATGATAAAACTCTGGATCGGATTAAAAAACTGGTACTGCCGCCTGCATGGCAAAATGTTTGGATAGCACCGAAGCAAAATGCACATCTACAGGCTACTGGTATAGATCAGGCTGGCCGTAAACAATACCGTTATCATCACGACTGGGCGAAATCAAGAAATGAAAATAAGTTTTACAGGCTCTTAGAGTTTGGAAAGAAGTTGCCCGAATTCAGGAAAAATCTTAAGAAAGATCTCAGAAGACGTGAGATGGACGAAAGAAAAGTATTGGCTATATCTATTAGTCTGATGGAAAAAACTCTTATCAGGATAGGAAGTGAGTCATATAAACACTTATACGGTTCATATGGCTTAAGTACGCTCAGAGATAAGCACATTAAAATTGACGGGGGGGCGATGAAGCTTTCTTTTAAAGGCAAAAAAGGTGTGCAGCATGAAATTGATTTAAACGATCGGACACTTGCTAAATTGGTTAAAAAATGTCGCGACATCCCGGGACAGGAACTTTTTCAATATTATACTACGGGAGGGGATAAGAAGTCAATTGACTCGGGTATGATTAACCGATATATAAAAGAAATTGCCTGTTGCGATTTTACAGCCAAAGATTTTAGAACATGGTTTGGAACTTTGGAAGCTTTAAGAATTTATTCAGAATACGAATTTACAGATTTGGAATCCAAAAGAAAAAAAGTAACGGTAGCAATGCTTGATAAAGTTTCTTCAAAACTTGGAAATACACGGACTGTTTGTAAAAAATATTATGTATTCCCTCCGCTGATTGCATCCTATGAAAACGGAACGCTTTATCCTTATTTAAAAAAAGTGAAAAGGGTTCTCCCCACAACAGTAAATACAGGGTTAACCGCCGATGAAAAAGTATTACTGACTTATTTGAAAAATGAGCGGAAAAAGAAAGTTCAGGAAGCTATAGCAGCATGAAGAATGCCGCAACAATAGTCATAACAATAATAAACCAGCGGTAGTGTTCTTCAGGAATTCTCTTAATGATAAAAATCCCGGTAAGGGCTCCCAGGAGAATAAGAGGTAATGTGACAATAGAAAGCAAGACTGTATTAAATGTAATGGTATGCCAGCTGAACACATGAAAAGGGACCTTTGCCCAGTTAATTACCAGAAAAAACCAGGCTGTAGTTCCAATGTAAACATTCTTTGGTAATCGTGCAGCAAGCAGGTATACAGCCATTACACTGCCGGCTAAATTGCCTACCATCGATGTGAATCCTCCGGCTATACCGGTGGAGACTGAAAACCATCCGGTTTTCGGAATATCATCTTTGTCGCTTTTCTTAAGCCAGATCATTAATGGAATGCTGATGAAGATTGTGGCCGCCATTATTATTTTAAATACTTTATCATCAATATAGGCTCCCACAAGCGTTCCTGTAATAATTCCTATAGCAGCCCAGGGAAATAAGAGTTTTAGGTGTTTCCAGGAAGCATGCCGGTGATAATACCAAACAGCAAATACATCGGCAATAATTAGCATAGGAAGAATAATTCCGCTGGAATTGTGGCCGCCAAAAACTAATGCAAGCAGGGGCGCCGAAAGCATACCTGCTCCCTGAATACCAGTTTTCGACATCCCCGTAAGGAGAGCCACCAAACCAATCATTAAGCAATCTGAAAGGCTTAAAGTATAAGAGAAAAGTTCAGTCAAGGTGCGGCGAAAATACTGGTGGAAAAGCTGATATTAGCTCTAGTCAATTGCTTTACCTTTCATCGCCTGTCCAATCGCCTGATCCATCAACCGCTCAGCAAAGGGGCGGGTGAACTCATTCAATTCATCAATCTTTTTATGAATTAAATCTTTATTGCCAGAACTAAGGGCTTCTTTGAGTGACTGTATATATTTTTGAGTTTCGCTGATTTCTTCAATAGAAAAATAAGCTTTATTCTTTTCTATGAAACGCTCTGCTGTATACACCATCTGTTCGCCCTCGGTGCGGGCCTCAATGATCATCCGTTGTGTCACATCTTCTTTAGCATGGGTTATCGAATCGAAAAGCATTTTTTCCACCTCCTGATCTGTCAACCCATAAGTTGGTTTAATGTCAACCTCCTGTTTCACGCCTGAGCGTAATTCAACTGCCTGTATCCTTAAGATTCCATCGGCGTTTAAAAGAAAATTAATATCAACTTTAGGAAATCCCGCAGGCATTGCCGGAATACCTCTTAAATCAAATTCAGCCAGTTTTCGGTTTTCTTTAACAAGATCGCGTTCACCCTGATAAACAGAAATTTTCATATTTACCTGCCCGTCTATTGAGGTGGTGTACTGTCGGCCTGCTTTAGTTGGTACTTTCGAGTTGCGCGGAATAATTACATCCATCAGGCCACCCAGAGTTTCAATCCCAAGGGAAAGAGGCGTAACATCCAGCAAAAGGATGTCTTTACGGTTACCTGCTAAGATATCGGCCTGAATGCCTGCTCCCAGAGCAACCACTTCATCCGGATTAATCTTATCGTGAACTTGTTTTTCAAAAAACTCTGAAATGGATTTTTTAACGAAGGGGGTACGGGTTGAGCCACCCACCATTATTACCTCATCAATATCTGAAATAGTAAGTCCGGCATCAGAAAGTGCGTTTTTACAAGCGGTAATAGTTTCTGCTATTTTAGGTGCGATCAGTTCTTCAAAGGTTTGACGGGTTATGGCGCAAGGAATATCTCCAAGATTGCCAGTAAATATATTTTGTGTACTCAGAGCTTTTTTTGCTTCTTCAGCTTTTAAACGAAGGCCTTGGGTTAGCTCAGAGTTTGACGTTATTTCATCCGGGTTAAGCTTATTCTGTTCAATCCAGTAATTTACAATCGCCCTGTCGAAATCATCACCACCTAAAAAAGTGTTTCCGTTGGTTGATAATACTTCAAAAATTCCGTTTTGAATTTTTAAAATGGAAACATCAAAAGTCCCGCCGCCTAAATCATAAACAGCTATTGTTTTTTCCTCCTCAGGATGCAATCCGATCCCATAGGCTAAACTTGCAGCCGTAGGTTCGTTTACGATTCGCAATACATCTAAACCAGCAAGCTTTCCTGCATCGCGGGTGGCCTGGCGCTGACTATCGTTAAAATATGCCGGAACTGTGATGACTGCGCGGTTTACCGGTGTTTTAAGCGCATGTTCTGCACGGTCTTTCAGCTCCTTAAGAATCATCGCCGAAAGTTCAATTGGCGTGTAAAAGCGATCACCTACCTTTATTTTAACAAGACTTTCGGTGTTATCGTCGATGACTTTATATGAGAAAAAATCTTTATGTTCTTCAATATCATGATAGGAACGGCCCAATAATCGTTTAACCGAAAAAATAGTATTCTGTGGATCGCTTATGAGATATTGTCTGGCTTCATTTCCAACCACAACACTACCATCTTTATTGAAATGTACAATAGAAGGAACAAGAACACCTTTCCCGGTATCGTTTATCACCTGTGCTGTGCCTTCTGGATTTATAAACGCAACCAGGCTGTTTGTTGTACCCAAATCGATACCTACAATAATATCTTCTTTTTGAATAGAACCAGTGGTGATGTTAATTGAAACTTTTGCCATGTTTTTTATTAGGCCCGCAATTTACTTAGTTTTAAAAGATTTAGAAATTAAATGATAGCGATATAACCAGCAAATGACAATTTCAGCATATGAAATTATTTATGAGGATGTTAATAAATTTGTAATTCTTTGCCGTTCTGTAAAAGTCATTTTATAAATAATGTAAAATAGCCCAAATAATTTGCGAGAGTTGCAAAAATTTTCTTTTTGTTCATAAAAAGTTGTAATATTTGGTTCATGGCTTTACCTTTGTGTTATCGATTTGTTAAAAAATCGCGTCAAACTGTAGGGTGGTGAAACTGGCAGACACACCTCCTTGTCTCGGTGGCGGAGAATCTGGGAAATCCGGTAACGGGATAACCACTCCTTGAAGGTTCGATTCCTTCCCCTACAGCTAGGTTTATAATTGGTTAGTTAAATAGAGCTCCTGCCCATCAGGAGCTTTGTTTTTTTTATAGATTTGTTAAATGCTGATTTCAATGAGGGCTTTTTTTATACTTATTTTAACCAGTGCCCTAAAACTGTCTTTTGCCCAGGATACGATCTTCGCCCGAAAAATGGTCGATACACTTGCAAGCCCCCATTTCTGGGGAAGAGGCTATACAAAAGACGGGCTCTTAAAAGCATCCGAATTCATTAGTTCAAAATTTCAGTCATATGGACTTAAACCATTGGATGATAAAAGTTTTTTAGAGGAATTTTCATTTCCTGTAAACACCTTTCCGGGAAATATGAAAGTCTCTGTAAACGGCGTTCCTTTAATCCCCGGAAAGGATTTTATTATCGGACCTGAAAGCAGGGGCATAAAAGCAAGCAGTAATCTGATACAAAAAGACAGCACGCATTTTCTGAATGAGAAAAGCAGGATTATGGTGTCTCTGGAAAGAAAGCTCACCTGGTCTGTTGCGCAAAAGCAGGCTGATTACACATCGGTCTTAATCGATAAGAAGGCAATCAGGACAATTCCGAAAAAAATCAAACTGAATATTGAAAATAAATTTGTCAGTAATTATAGGTCGTACAACGTTTGTGGCCTGGTAAAGGGAACGGTTCATCCCGATTCTTTGATTGTGATTACGGCACATTTCGATCACCTGGGTGGAATGGGCCGGGATACTTATTTCCCTGGTGCAAATGACAATGCAAGCGGCGTTGCATTATTGCTGGATCTGGCGAAGTATTATGCTGCGAACCCGCAAAAGTATTCCATGGTTTTTATAGGGTTTTCTGGTGAAGAGGCGGGTTTAGTCGGTTCTAAGTTTTTTACTGAACATCCGCTTGTAGATTTAAAAAAAATAAGATTCCTTATTAATACAGATCTGGCCGGAACAGGGCAGGAAGGCATCACGGTAGTGAACGCAACTGAATATAAAAAAGAGTTTGCCTTATTGAATCAATTGAACGATAAAGGTAAATATCTTGTTAAAATAAACCCGCGCGGTAAAGCCGCCAATAGTGATCATTACTGGTTTACCGAAATAGGGGTTCCTTCATTTTTTATTTATACAATGGGAGGAATCAGGGCGTATCATGATATTTATGACAGAGCTGAAACTTTGCCTTTAACAGAGCACGAAGATTTATTTCGATTAATTGTTCAGTTTAATAAGGCTTTGATGGAATGATTTCGATGACAGGGTGTAAGTTTGATGTGCTATTCTAAAGCGTTTTGTCATTTCGAGTGCAGCGAGAAAACTAAAGCAACATGTTCAAAGATCTCTCCTTCGTCGAGATGACAAAAGAAAATCTTATGGTTATTCTAAAAACTATTTGAATTCTTAGTAAAAACCATTTACATTTACCGCAACTTTAGGGGTGCCGAACAGGCTGAGACATACCCTCATAACTTGAACCAGGTAATACTGGCGTAAGGAAAAGCGAAGCTCATCTTTCTGATGACACCTCCTGAAGTTTTTATAAGCATTTATGGAGGTTTTTATCAACAATCAATCGGTTTCTTTAATTGGCTTAACAACACTAAGTGATGTTTTACTGCAACATAATTTTCTTGATAAAAAGGGAATTGCTGTTGCGGTAAATAATAGTGTGGTTCCAAAAGCGGAATGGAATACCTATACAGTTGAAGCTGCTGATAAAATAACCATCATACGTGCTACTCAAGGCGGATAAAAATTCAAAAAACGTATGAAGAAAGAAAGCATTCCAGTAGAACAAAAAATCAGTACGGGAGCATTTGTAAATTCAAGTAAAATTTACGTTCCAGGCAAAATTCACGATATACAGGTCGCTATGCGTGAGATTAAACTTGCCGACACGGTTGATAAGTTTAATGGTAAAATTGAAACGAACCCATCAGTGGCGGTGTACGATACAAGCGGACCCTATACTGATCCAAACTTTCTTATAGATGTGAAACAGGGATTGCCAAGAATTCGCGAAAAATGGATTTTAGACAGGCAGGATGTTGAACAACTTGAGGGCATAAGTTCAGAATACGGAAAAATCAGAATGGGCGATGAGAAACTGGATGCATTGCGATTCCAGCATATCAAAAGTCCGTTGCGTGCAAAAGCCGGGCAAAACGTAACGCAGTTGCACTATGCCAAAAAAGGAATTGTAACTCCCGAAATGGAATACATCGCCATTCGCGAAAATCAGTTATTAGAAGAGCGGTACAATTCTTCTGATTCCATGTGGCATCAGCATGCAGGCAATAACTTCGGCGCAAGAACTCCTAAATTTATTACACCTGAGTTTGTCCGGGATGAAATCGCTGCGGGCCGTGCTATTATTCCGGCTAACATCAATCACGCTGAATCGGAGCCAATGATTATAGGCCGTAACTTTCTGGTAAAGATCAATGCCAATATTGGGAATTCCGCAGTTAGCTCAAGTATCGAAGAAGAAGTGGAAAAAATGGTTTGGGCCACCCGCTGGGGCGCTGATACTGTGATGGACTTGTCTACAGGAAAAAATATCCATGAAACACGTGAGTGGATTATCCGTAACTCACCTGTGCCAATCGGAACGGTTCCTATTTATCAGGCACTTGAAAAAGTAAATGGCAAGGCCGAAGATTTAACATGGGAAATATTTAGAGATACCCTTATAGAACAAGCAGAGCAGGGAGTGGATTATTTCACCATTCACGCCGGTGTTTTATTACGCTATGTTCCGCTTACGGCGAAAAGATTAACCGGAATTGTTTCGCGTGGTGGTTCAATCATGGCGAAATGGTGTTTGGCTCATCATAAAGAAAACTTCCTGTACACTCATTTTGAGGATATTTGTGAGATCATGAAAGCTTATGATGTTTCTTTCTCCCTTGGAGATGGATTGCGTCCTGGTTCTATTGCTGATGCAAATGATGCCGCTCAGTTTGGAGAGTTGGAAACTCTTGGAGAATTAACCAAAGTAGCATGGAAGCATGATATCCAGGTGATGATTGAAGGGCCTGGTCACGTACCGATGCACTTGATCAAGGAGAATATGGACAAACAATTGAAAGAATGCCATGAAGCACCTTTCTATACACTTGGTCCGTTGACAACTGATATTGCTCCCGGTTATGATCATATTACCTCTGCAATTGGCGCAGCAATGATTGGCTGGTTCGGTTGCGCTATGCTTTGCTATGTGACTCCAAAAGAACATCTTGGATTGCCAAACAGAAAAGACGTAAAAGACGGTGTAATTACCTATAAACTCGCGGCGCATGCTGCTGATTTGGCAAAGGGCCATCCGGGTGCTCAATATCGCGATAATGCATTAAGTAAAGCTCGTTTTGAGTTCCGTTGGGAAGATCAGTTTAATTTATCGCTCGATCCTGATACTGCCAGAGAGTATCATGATGAAACTCTTCCGGCAGAAGGGGCTAAAATCGCTCATTTCTGTTCTATGTGCGGCCCGAACTTCTGCAGTATGAAAATTACCCAGGATATAAGAAATTATGCCGACAAAAATGGAATTGACGAAGAATCTTTAGCTATTGAAGCAGGAATGAAAGAACGCTCTGACGAATTCAAAAAACAGGGCTCAGAAATTTATCTGTAAATAATAGGCAAGTGTCAGACACCTTAAAGTTGTCTGACACTTAAGCTAAGAACAATCGGTTTTATTTAAAACGTTCATCGTAGCCTGATTTTTAATGTCAGATAGAGTGATAGTGATAACGGCTCCCGAGTTTTTTGAGGGAGAAGCAGAAATCCTGAATCAACTTTTTGAATCGGGGCTAACGCGATTGCACGTGAGAAAACCTCAAAGTCAAAGGCAGGAAGTCGAAAAGCTGCTTGCTGAAATTGACTCCAGTTTCATGGCGGGTGTCACTATTCACTATCATTCTGAATTGGTATCCGAAATGGGATTAGGCGGAATGCATTTCAGCTATCCTCAGATCAAGGAGCTTAAAAACTCTGGCCGATACACGATTTCGTGTTCACTGCACCAGTGGGAGGAATTAAATGAAGTTCAGGATAAAATTGATTATTGCTTTATGAGTCCGGTATTTAATAGCATCTCTAAGGCTGGATATCCGGCAAACGAAGCTTTAAAGCAAGTTCCCTCCTTTGCCAGTAACGTTTATGCTCTGGGTGGAATAACGGAGACTAACTGCGAGGAAGTGTTGGATAATGGCTATCGGGGGATTGCAGTACTGGGTTATTTATGGGCCAGTAAAGCGGCGGCTTTACAGAGATATAAGGATTTGGAACAGAAAGTAAAAGCATATGACGTCTGAGAGGCCGGTAGTTTTAAGCATCGCGGGTTTCGACCCAAGCGGAGGAGCAGGGATTCTTGCGGACATCAAAACTTTTGAACAAAATCTTGTGTATGGTTTTGGGGTTTTAACTGCAAATACTTTTCAAACAGATACTGATGTCAAAGACTTGAGCTGGATACCCCTTGCCGAAATTAAAGATCAGATTAAGTTGCTGATGGATCGCTGGGAGATTGAGTGGTTTAAAATCGGAATTATTGAAAGTGCCGATGTTCTTCACCAGGTAGTCCAATTCATTATTCAGCAAAACCAGGAAGCTAAGTTTGTATGGGACCCGGTTTTACGTTCAAGTTCGGGATTCCCTTTTTTTAGATCTGACCGGGATATAGCGACCTTGCTGAAACACATTACCGTTCTTACTCCAAACCTTCCTGAATTTGAAATTTTGATAGGTAAAGAAGAGAATGCCTTATCGCTTTCGGAGAGTACTATGATTTACTTAAAAGGAGGTCATAGGGAGGACGCAGAACTAGGAAAAGATGTGCTTTATTGGAATTCGAGGAAATATATTTTCGAGGCAAAAAATTTAGGGACTTCTAAACATGGCTCAGGCTGTATTCTCGCTTCTGCTATTTGTTCTAACCTGGCTTTAAATATCCCTGTGCAGCTTGCTTTCGAAAAAGCCAAGCAATACATAGAACAAGTTTTAAGCTCTAATCCATCCTTATTGGGGTGGCATTCATAAAAAAACATGATAAGTAACTTACATTTTATATCGCAGGAGACTCCAGAAATTACTCATCTGGAAGGCATTGAAAAAGCTTGCCAGGCAGGGGTTCTCTGGGTACAATTACGCGTTAAAAATAAATCCATAGAAGAAACTATCGCGATAGCAAAACAGGCTAAAGTAATTTGTGATGCCTTTGATGCGAAATTGATCATTAATGATCATCCTTTAGTTGCTAAAGAAGTTGGAGCCTATGGTCTTCATCTGGGTAAGGAAGATATGCCAGTTGCTGAAGCCAGGAAAATTGTTGGTGATAATATGATAATCGGAGGTACAGCAAATACGATTGAAGATATCATAGCTCATGCCAGTGATGGGGCGAATTATGTTGGTTGTGGCCCCTTTCGTTTTACCAGAACAAAGGAAAAATTAAGTCCCATTTTGGGCCTGGAAGGGTATCAGAAGATTCTCGCAGAAGCAAAAAGACTTGATATTAATCTGCCAATTATCGCAATCGGTGGAATTAAAACAGAAGATATTGCTTCTATACTACAAACCGGAATTTACGGAGTAGCAGTTTCTGCGTTAATCGCTTTTGCTGATCAACCCGCCAATGAAGTAGATAGGATTAAAGAATTATTGAAAGGAGAGAATGTAGGATGTTAAATATAGCAAACAAGGTATTTCATTCCAGGTTATTTACGGGCACAGGAAAGTTTAGTCACCCTGAATTAATGGAAGCAGCTTTAGTTGAAAGCGGTTCGGAATTAGTAACGGTAGCTTTAAAACGTATTGATGTAAAAGATGACCAGGATGATATTTTGGTTCACCTGCGCCATCCTCAAATAAATTTATTGCCAAATACTTCAGGCGTTCGTACTGCTAAGGAAGCCGTTTTTGCGGCTCAGTTAGCACGGGAGGCGCTGGAAACCAATTGGCTTAAATTAGAAATACATCCGGATCCAAAATATTTAATGCCCGATCCGATTGAAACATTGAAGGCCGCTGAAGAACTGGTAAAATTAGGTTTCATTGTAATGCCTTATATTCATGCAGACCCTGTTTTATGCAAGCGCTTAGAAGAAGTTGGCGTAGCGGCAGTTATGCCTTTGGGTTCACCTATCGGTAGCAATAAAGGGTTAAAATCTATCGATTTCCTGGAAATAATAATTGAGCAAAGTAATGTTCCTGTAGTAATAGATGCAGGAATCGGCTCACCTTCTGATGCTGCTAAAGCAATGGAAATTGGTGCAGACGCGGTATTGGTAAATACAGCGATTGCTGTATCTCAAAATCCTGTACAGATGGCAAAGGCATTTAGAATGGCTGTTGAGGCTGGCAGGATAGCATACGAGGCTAAACTCGCCAAACCGGTAAACCATGCCATGGCCAGTAGTCCTTTCACCGCGTTTTTAGATTAATTATCAAGTGGCAGATTTGGCTAAGCGCTTTGTCATGCTCACTTGTTTTTAGTGTATATAGCATCTATGTTATTTGATTTGAAATCTTTTTAGATTTTTAATTTTTGACTTTTTAATTTTAATTTTCATTGATAATGAGTTTTGAAAATTTATTCAGGCAGTATTCCTGGGATGAGGTAAAATCAAGTATTTATGCTAAAACTGCTGTTGATGTTGAAGCTGCATTAGTAAAACCTCAGCGTGATTTAGAAGATTTCAAAGCTTTGGTTTCTCCGGCCGCTGCTCCTTACCTTGAACAGATGGCGCAATTGAGTCATCGGCTTACTTTACAACGTTTTGGGAAGGTGATTCAGATGTACATCCCGATGTACCTGTCTAATGAATGCCAGAATATCTGCACTTATTGCGGTTTTAGCGTAGACAATAAGCTTCCCCGCAAAACACTCAGTAATATGGAAATTATGTCGGAGACGGCATTTATCAAAGAGATGGGTTATGAGCATATTTTGCTGGTGAGTGGTGAAGCGGCAAAGACTGTGGGAGTCGACTATTTCAAAAACGTACTTCAGCTCATTTCTCCGCATTTCTCGAATATCGCCATGGAAGTACAGCCGCTTGAGCAGGAAGAATACGAAGAATTAATTCCTTTTGGTCTTCATACAGTATTGGTTTACCAGGAAACCTACCACGAAGACGATTACAAAAAACATCACCCGAAAGGGAAGAAATCTAATTTCAGTTATCGGTTAGAAACTCCGGATCGTTTAGGAAAAGCGGGAATACATAAAATTGGCCTTGGTCCGCTATTGGGACTGGAAGATTGGCGCACTGATTGTTTTTTCACCGCCTTACATCTCAACTATTTGGAACGGCAATACTGGAAAACAAAATATTCTATTTCTTTCCCGCGTTTGCGTCCTTTTTCGGGCGGATTAGAGCCTAAAGTGGATATGAGCGACAGGGAATTGGTTCAATTAATTTGCGCTTACAGGATATTTAATTCTGAGGTTGAACTAGCTCTTTCCACCCGTGAGTCGGAAACATTCAGAAACCATGTACTTAAACTCGGAATTACTTCTATAAGTGCCGGATCAAAAACTAATCCCGGGGGATATTCGGTTGCAAAAGAATCATTGGAACAGTTCGAAATTAACGATGATCGATCCCCTGAAGTAATAGCAGAAATAATCAGGCAGCAAGGCTATGAACCCGTTTGGAAAGACTGGGATCAAGCTTTAATTATGTAGTTATTCGTTCCTGAGAGATTTTCTGTTTTTCCTGACAGCCCGCGAATTATCCATTTGTTGTATATTGGCCTGATAGGTTCTGCAAGCAAATGTAGAGGGGTGTAACAAAGCAAACTATCCTGTATACTTTTACCGTTACTGATATAGAAACGGGATGAAGCGTGATATGTTGATTTATACCAGGTAGAATGCCGGAAGTGCCAAAAATATTTACTCCTAATTGTTAAAACCATATGCCTGCTGGCTGAGAAAAGGAAATTACAATGAGTCTGTCAAAAGAAGAATTGCAGCGCTATAGTCGCCACCTGTTAATGGAGGAATTTGGGGCGGATGCGCAGCAGAAATTAAAAGATGCAAGGGTGCTGGTGGTTGGTGCTGGTGGACTAGGTTGTCCCTGTTTGCTTTATCTTACTGCAGCTGGCATTGGAATTTTAGGCATTGCCGATGATGATGTGGTGAGCATTTCGAACCTGCAGCGACAGGTGCTTTTTAATACAGAAGATGTCGGTCATCCCAAAGCAGAAGTTGCTAAATCGCATCTTCAAAAGAAAAACCCCTTTATTGAAATCGAAATACATCCCCGGATTTCTAAAGATAATGTTTTTGATATCTTATCAGATTATGATTTAGTTATTGACGGATCGGACAATTTTAGCACACGCTATTTATTAAATGATGCCTGTGTGATTGTAAATAAGCCTTACATCTACGGTGCTCTGTTTAAATTCGAAGGACAGGTAAGTACTTTTAATTTTAAAAATGGTCCAACATACCGATGCTTATATCCGGAGGCACCGGCGCCCGGAGAAGTGCCGGCGTGCGGGGAAGCCGGAGTATTAGGTGTTTTACCAGGTATTATTGGTACCTGGCAGGCTACAGAAGCAATAAAGGTAATTACAGGGGTCGGGTACCCTCTCAGCGGAAAGCTTTTAATCATAAACCTGCTTACAAACGATATTAATATTCTTCGTTTTAAAGCTAATGAGGGAAACAGGCAAATCAAAGAGATTGTACTTTACGATGAATCATGCTTAGTTGATCCCCATTCGATAGATTATACAACTCTGAACCAGTGGTTAGAAACAGAAGATATTCAATTAATAGATGTCAGGGAGGAGTATGAATTCGAAAGCTATAATATCGGTGGTGTTAATATTCCCTTCGCAGATTTGGAAGATAACTTATCCGTCATTCAGGCTGATAAAAAAACAATACTTGTTTGCCAAACTGGTGCCCGGTCCATGAAAGCCATAAATTTATTAAAAGTAAGTTTTCCCCAATTATCTATCTATAATTTAAAAGGAGGGGTGCAATCTACTTTATAAGGTGGTTAGAGAATACATTCAATATTATTTACAATGCAGGATCAAATTAAATTCCAGTTATCTGAAGAATTTCCTCGGGGCAGCTTTATAAATGCAGCCATACTTAAAACAGAATTGTTTTCAAATATTAAGGCTATTGAGGCACTTTTAACCAGCTATCATTTTAAAAGCAGGGGCAGGGTGTTTAATGTTAATGTCGAAGAACCCTCTGTCGAATTAATAGCTGATTACATGGGGAAGTTTTTGGTGAGCTACACCATCGGTCAGTTTAACGCTTGTGCTGATGTGGATTTTACAGAAAGAGCTTCAATGGAGATGTTGATAGATATTGACATAAAAAATTCAGAGGCTATTATTACCGGAGAATACATCCCTGAAAGGGAACCGGATGAATTTTAGTGCATGGGGTTGGGTTTTGTGGCTTTGTTTTTTTGCCACTGAGACAAAAGGTCACGACGAAAAGTCGTAGATACTTCGTGTCTTAGAGTCTTTATGGCTATTGTTTTTTATTTCCTTGTCTCTGCAGCAATTTTCAAACTTTTTTTAAATAAATCTGAAACTTCATCTTTGCTTCATGTTCACTTGTGTTCTTTGTATAAGAAATTAAACATAAACAGAAAAAAAGCGAATATGAAAACTATAGCAATAACAACAGCAGCTCTTTTGTTTACTGCCGTATCTTTTGCACAAACAAATGATCACTCAAAAAATGCTCATGGTGCAAAAGTTAGTTCAACTACAAAATCTACTACCGATGCAGATATCAAAGGAGCAGAAATAAGTAGTGCGGCTTCTTCAAAGTCCCAGGCTGAAATATACAGGAAAAATAATAAATCAGCTGAGGCTAAAATAAAGAGTGAAGCTTCAAAAACAACAGAAGCAAGGGACAATCATGGTGCAACAGTCAGTTCAACTGCCAAATCAGTTACAGATGCTGATATTAAAGGTGCAGAGGTAAGCAGCGTTGCTTCTTCAAAATCTCAGGCAGAATTGCATAGAAAAAACTCGGCGGAAGCTAAAGCTGACAGAGAAGCAAGAAGAGATGAGCTTAAAGATTTGAAAGATGGTGTAAAGGCTGATGCGAAGCTTGATAAAGATGATGATGCTTTATTAGATGTAAGAGCTAACGCCAAAGCAAGAAAAGATGCTCGTAAAGCCGATGCCAAGGATAATACCAGGGTTAAAGCCGGAGCAAAAACAGGCGCCAATGTGGGAGTTGGACGTACTGGAGTTAAAACAAATGTCGGAGCTGGTCTAAAGCTTGGATTGTAATACCGCTAAACACGAAACACGCTTAAAGAAGTTTGCCTCGTATTTGAGGCAAACTTTCTTTAATTTTAACAAAAAAAATGAAATGAGAAACTTTTTAAGGGCATTGGGGTTAGGGATTCTGCTGGGAGTAATGCCTGTCATTGTTTCTGCTAATGATGAAATAGTTTTAAATTTTTCATCTCCAGATGAAATCGATATAGTAGGATCTGCTCCGGTAGAAACGACGCAGGACGATAAGGATCAGGAACCAAAGAAAAAGACCGATAAAGAGAAAGCTAAGGAAGATCCTAAAACGGATGATGTCGAAACAAAAAAGCCTGATATTAAAGAAGTTCCAAAATCTCGTCCTAAATTGCGCCCGGGAGTTGTAACTGATCGGGTTAAAATAAAACGACCGCCTGTTAAAATTAATAAACCAGGCAGGGTTTTACGAACAATAGGACTATAATATAATATGAAAAAATATCTGTATTTATATTTAGCTTTATTTGCAGGCATATCAACGGCTTTTGGACAAAAAACAGAGAGCTCGGATTCAAAAACCGATAGTACGGAAGTTTCTAAAACTTCATTAAGCCTTGCTACCATTTATGCAAGTGATGCAAGTTATTACGGACAAGTCACTAATGAGAGACTACCTTATGTATTAGCAAATGCGTCCTTAAATTTCCCAAGCGGATTTTTTCTTTCCGCAGGAGCCTATAAGCTAATTAATATTGGTTCAGGTATTTCTGGGGTGGATCTGACAGCAGGTTATGATTTTAATATCACTAAAAATTTTACAAGCAGCTTAAGTTTTTCCAGATCTTTTTTTCCGGATAGTTCTTTATTTCTGCAATCCACCAATTTAAATATGGCTTCTGGCTCAGTAAATTACGACTGGCAATGGTTAAATACCGGAATTAATGCAGATTACGCTATTGGAGATCAGAGTGCATTGTTTATGACTTTTAGCGCATCAAAATTAATTGATTTGGGCAGTATTAGTTCAAAAGATTATATCAGTTTAGAACCAGCGATTCAGGTTGTAGGCGGCACTCAGCGGATCACTACTACAGAGGAAATTCCACAAAACAATGGAGGTTCAGGCGGACTTAACAAAATAATTAATTTCCCCCGAAGGCATAACAGATCCCCAGAATACAGAGAAATAGAATCAAGCAGCTTCGATTTGCTTTCGTATAACTTAAAATTGCCTCTTGCCTATAACCGGGCAAATTATGCTGTTGAGGCAACTTACCAGGGTTCAATACTCAGCAATAAAATAGATGGTGCTTCACAAAAACCACGCTCTTTCTTATATTTAGGTTTTTACTATATTTTTTAATCACTCTGTGAAAGTACTTTTAGTTGAAGATGAAAAAACACTGGCTTATGAAGTTGAAGCCTTTCTGAAAAAAGCATTTTACATATGTGATCTGGCGCACACAGCGAGCAAGGGGCTTGAAAAAATCGAGTGCAATCTTTACGATTTTATTTTACTTGATTTAGGCCTTCCTGATATGGATGGCCTGGTTTTGTTAGAGCAGGCAAAGAAGTTCAACCCGGAAGCTGCTTATATCATTCTTACAGCAAGAGGAAATATCGAAGATCGTATTAAAGGCTTGGATTTGGGTGCAGATGACTATTTACCAAAGCCCTTTTCTTTACTTGAACTTCAATCCAGAATGCAGGCAATTTCCCGTAGAAAATCAGGGATAAACAGTCAGCTTCTGCCTTTGGGCGAATTTAATGTGGATATTCAAAAGAGAATTGTAAGCCATTCGGAAAATGAAATTGAGCTCACCCGGAAAGAGTACGATTTACTAAGTTATTTGCTGCTTCATAAAAATCGGGTTCTAACCCGTTTGCAGCTTAGCGAACATATTTGGGGTAGTTTTGTGGATGATGATTATGATTCTAACTACATCGATGTTCATATAAAAAATATTCGGAAAAAATTAGGTGCTTATGGCTCTGTAGACTGGCTTGAAACAGTCAGGGGAGTAGGTTATAAAATTAAAAAGCCTTGAAGTTATCAACCAAGCTAACTCTTTTCGTTACGCTTTCCAAGCTTGCCATAGTGCTGTTTTTTGTGCTTACCCTGCCGTATATAGTAGACAGGATTGCGTTTAAGTATACCAATGATGTTTTAAAACTGCAAAAGGTAAAAGTACTCGATGTGATAGCCCGCGATGGTGTTGATTCTTACCTCGAGGGACAGGATAGTTACGGTAGTTATACTTTATTAAAGGAAGAATTTATAGCTCTATTACCTGTCGAAGATTCCTTTGATCTGGATACTATAGAAACTGCCGAAAGAATTATTGAACAGGACACATTAAGCTACCGCATTTTAAGTCATACCTTTAAAGCAAGCGGGCAGAGCTATTTGCTGGAAATCGGCAAAACAACCTCAACAATTAATCAATATAGTCGCCCCTTGCAGCGTATCGCTTTATATGTCTTATTGAGTCTGATAATTATCACACTTATTATTGATCTGTTTTTTACTCATTACCTGATAAAACCATTAAGTGCGATCATCAAATCTAAACTGGTGAATCAGAAATTTCCGTTCGCAAACCATCAGCAGGCCATTAAAACATCAACTTCCGACTTTCAGTATCTTGATAGTTCTTTAGTGCTTTTAATGGATCAGATTAACGAAGCGTTTGAAAAGGAAAGAGAGTTTACAGCCAACGCCTCTCATGAATTAATGACACCGATTGGGATACTTCAGAATAAGATTGAAAACCTGATGGAGCATGAAGAAACCAGCGACCTGATTCAGCAGCGCCTTTCTGAAATGCTTAGAACGCTTAGCCGTTTGAAGAAAATTGTAAATTCCCTGTTGCTGATTTCCCGGATAGAAAATGAACAGTTTGCAAAGTCAGATTCTGTAAATATCCGTCAACTGATAGAGGAAGTGATGAATGAAATAAGTCATCGGCTTGAAGAACATGAGATAAGCTTTGAAATGAAGTTTAGCTCAAGCATATCAATTAAGAATGCCAGTCACGATTTGCTATTCCAGCTTTTTTATAACCTTGTTAATAATGCAATCAGATATAATAAGCCCAAAGGAAGTATCTTAATAAAAGATGAACTTCAATATGGAAAGTACGTAATTCTTATTAAAGATTCGGGTATAGGAATTCCTCAGGAGGAGCTGCCTCTGGTATTTAATCGGTTTAAAAAAACTAATCTCACACAAACAGGAGGTTACGGCTTAGGCCTTTCCATAGTTAAAAGTATTGCGGTTTATCATAATATAAAACTTGGAGTTGATTCAAAAGTTGATGAAGGATCTACTTTTTCAGTTATCTTTCCGAAAGAAAATATTTTAGGTTAAGCGGGCTTATGCGTATTAATTTTTTATTCATATTTCTTTTAATTATAGCGGTGTTCGATCTGAATGCTCAAAGTAAAAAACCAGTGATCATGATTGTTCATGGTGCCTGGGGCGGTGGCTGGGCATTTAAAAAAGTTGATTCGATTTTAACGGAAAAAGGAATAATCGCATACCGTCCAACATTAACCGGACAGGGGGAGCGGGTACATCTTGCCAGTGCAGATGTTGGCCTAGTTACCCATATTAATGATATCGTTAATTCCATTCTTTTTGAAGATTTACACGATATCGTTTTAGTCGGTCATAGCTATGGTGGTATGGTTATCTCGGGTGTTGCAGACCGGGTACCTGAAAGGATCAGGAAACTTATTTATATGGATGCTTTTGTGCCAAACGATGGAGAAAGTGTGGCGGCCTTAAGGAATATTTCTGCAGAAGAGCTTAAGCGAATGGGACCCAATGGTTTTATGGTGCCTGCCTGGGTTAAAGCCGGACAACAAGCTCCAATGGATGTTCCACATTCCTTAAAAACTTTTACAGAAAAAATAGTTTTAAAAAACGCTGCAGCTAAAAAGCTTGATGCCGCATATATTTTAACTGTGGATGCCGGAAAAAAAGCCGAAGATGATGCCTTTGCATCAAGTGCCGAAAGAGCCAGGCAAAGAAACTGGCCTGTAGTTATTTTACAAGCAGACCATAATCCCCAATGGAGCGCTCCTGTAGAATTAGTGGATAAACTTCTTTCATTAATGTCTGAAAGGAAGAATTAAACTTCTGATTTCAGGGTTTTACAGCGGAGAAGTTAAGCGTTGTTCCCCGACTGGACAAGACAAGCTTATCTTTATCAAGATCTTTAATAGTATATACATCACTGTTTCTGCCGGCTGATGATATGGTAGATAAAATTTTACCTTCTTTGTCTAGTGTGTAAGTTCCCTGATCTGCCCCAATTCCGCCCGACGAGGTATAATGTCCATCTTCCGAAAATTGAAAGGTAGAACTTAATAAAATAGCTCTTTTTATCGAGTCGACTAATTTGGTTTCCGTTTCAATATCGTTTAACTGCCAGGTTTTAGCTATTTCATTTTTAGTATCCTGACCACAGGAATACATAAAAGAAACAAAAACGATGAATGAAAGGAATACTTTTATCTTGTTTTTCATGATCCGGTATTTCTGTGTTAACAGCAGTGCATTACCGTTGTTTTGCTGCCAATAATCTATTGTTGGAATATCAGTCTTTAATTCATTAATATGAGAAAGCTGATTCTTTGCTTATAGATTTTATTCTTTTATTTTAGCCATCTATGAGGAGAATAATTTTATTAGTTGCATTCATGTCTTTATGTTTCGTAGGTAAAGCACAGAGATTGTCATTTGATCAATTGAATGGAATGCTCAGCTCTACATTAGATGAAGCTGAAGAAAGATTATTTTTAGTCGGGTATTCTTTTGTGTCCAAACAGTACATCTCAGACAGTGCAGAAGTGATATACCATTTCTCTAATAAAAAAAATACGATCGGCACTGCTAAGAAAGTGTCAAAGGGAGTTTATACTAAAGACTTAGACAAATCATTTGTAAAATATACTACGTATGACCGGGCAGAGTTTCAAAATTTCAGGAAGCTGATGGTGGAGTATCAATTCACAAGAAGCGGCAAGGATAGTATCAGTGAAAACTCTAATTATTCAAAGGATAATTTGTTGGTTAATTTTGAAGTAACGGCAGATCAATATGAAAATAAAACTTTTCTAATCACTCTTACAAATAATAAGGCCATCATCTCTGATAAATTGCCTAAAAAAATAAGTTTAAAAAGTATTTTTAAGCAGTAGGCTTTTCAGGACTTTACAATTCCATAATATCCTCATTCCACAATTCGGGTTTAGCTTTAATAAAGTCCTCCATCATCTTAATACACTCCGGAAGATTTAAGTCGATCACTTTTACTCCATGAGATTCCATAAATTCCCTTGCTCCGGTAAAAGTTTTGGATTCGCCAACAACAAGGGTGGGGATTTTAAACTGAACAATGGTGCCTGCGCACATATAGCATGGCATGAGGGTAGAATAGATTACCGTATCGCGATAGCTTCCGATGCGCCCGGCCTTATTTAAGCAGTCCATTTCACCATGCAAAATGGGGTTGTTCTCCTGAACGCGTTTATTGTGTCCTGAACCGATTATTTTCCCGTCTTTAACAAGTACAGCACCGATTGGAATGCCCCCTTCTGAGAGTCCCTTTTTTGCTTCCTCAAGCGCTGCCTGCATAAATTCATCCATAAACAAACATAATAAAATGCGGGGTTTTGTATTTAAACAAAAGCGATAAAAGTCTTTGAAGGAAAACGATTCAAAAACGATTCAAAAAGCACTACGCCCAAACTCTTCTCCTTCGTTCTGATTAAAAATCGTTTTATTATTTCGAAGGGGCAGTTATAGAATATTAATTTGTGATGAATATCACTAGTTTATGATGGTCATTTTGCTGATATTTATATTATTATAAACTCAAACTGATTTTAGGTATGAAGTGGACTTTTGTTATCCAGCAAAAGCTAAAAGTTGCTGTATTGCTGGGGGTGGTAATGTGTTTGGTTGTATTATTAAATATTGTTCTTCAAAAAAACATTTCGGATATAAATCGTTCTGTAAATTCTATTTATAATGACAGACTGATACCGGCTACAGATATGTTTTATCTGTCTGAAAATTTCCATCACAGGCAGCTGGCAATTGAAAAGTTTCTCTTTACGAATGATTATAATACAGGGCAGTTAAAATCTAAACTGAGTGTTTACGATAAGGAAATGCTGGCCTTAATAGTGAAGTATGAGAAAACATATTTAGTAGAAGAAGAATCGGTGTTTCTTGAAAAGTTTAAACTCAATTTGGCCAGCTATTCTGCTTTAGAGAAGAATGTCGTGTCTTTAATTGAGCAGGATGAAAAAGTTGAAGCCATAAGTCTCTATGAAAAGAGGGGGAGAGCTTCACTTGAGAATATTATTGGTGATTTATCTGATCTTACTATTATACAATCGGCAGTTGGAGGTAAGCTGGTGAATGATACGAAAGGAATTGTAGCAACTTCGAATATTTTAACCGATCTGCAGATGGTGCTTGCGATTATTATTTCCGCGATGATAACCGCCCTGGTAATAAGCTCTAGAATTACCAATCAGCCTGCCGCAAAATTTAAATGGAATTAGAAAAAATATAATCGATAGACTGTAAGTATTGGTTCCCCTCAAAGTTTTACCCGAATGTTGAGTTTGGTAAAACTTTACTCATACGAATGGGCATAGCCGGCAGTAAATAATTTATCTTCGGAGCTGCCTGTTCAATGTTCACTTAAAAACGCAACCGCAATAAACAGGATATTCTTAATCGGATTTTTGATTCTCATATATGGAGGGATATGCGATTTCCATGAAACGGTCAGGATTTGCAAGTTCTTTAAAACCATATTTACGATATAATTCATGCGCATCTGCAGTTCCAAGCATCCAGCGGCGTAATCCTTGCAAATCAGGGTATTCTATGATGTATTTAACCAATTGCTTTGATAATCCATTGCCGCGATAATCAGGGAGGATAAATACATCAGCCAGGTAAGCAAAAGAAGCATAATCTGTGGTAATGCGTGCAAATCCTACCTGTTTTTCGCCATCATAAACTCCAAAGTTTAATGAGTTTTCAATGGCTCGTTCAACTATACTCAATGGAATTTTTTTAGCCCAATAGGAATCTTCGCTTAAGTATTTGTGAATTAATGCAATATCAAGCTTTGATTTTTCAGTTGAGATAGTAATATTCATTGTTTAGGGTGTAGCAATAGTATAGACCTGTTTTTATTCCGAAGTTTTTCGGGACCGTCGGAGGATAGAGATGCTGAAACAAGTTCAGCAAAACTTAATTCCTCATATTAATGTACTGCAAAGGCTGCCCAAAATCTTCAGTCCGGCATAAAGAAATCACAGCCTGGAGGTCATCGATTTTTTTACCCTGTACACGTAGCTGGTCGTCCATTATAGATGCCTGAACTTTTAAACCGCTGTCTTTAATCTTTTTGATAATCTTTTTAGACGTTTCTTTATCAATACCTTCTTTAATCTTAATGTCTCTTCTGATCATATTTCCGGAAGCATATACTTCTTTACCCATATCTAAGCAGCCGGGATCCAGGTGCTGTTTCATCATTCGGGATATAATCGAGTCAACAATGGCTTTAAGCCGCATGTCGTCTTCGGTAACAATGGTGATTTCGTTAGTTTTCTTATCAAGCTCAATAGTGCTTTTCGAAGTGTTGAAATCGTACCTGTTCAGGATTTCTTTTTTTGCATTGTTTATGGCGTTATCCAATGTCTGGCTGTCTATCTTACTTACAATATCAAAGGTTGGCATAGGAAAAAAAATAATTTGAGAGTTTAAAATTATGTCGATACATTTAAAAACGAAACAATTTAGTAAAGAAATGTATTATATTTAGTAAAAACATTATGAAAAAAACTAAACCAAAATCAACTAAGCCGGCTAAAGCGGTTGCAAAAGCATCGCCCAAAAAGACAGCTAAAAAAGAACTTGAAAGTGGTATAGCAGAAAGATTTCTTGATGTTGTTTCTAATCTTGGACATGATGCTGAAAGAATTGCGAAAGATATAAAAAAGATGAGTAAAGAGATTGCTAAAAAGCTTTTTGATAAAGTTAAAAGTGCTAATGAAGCTGAAAAAATCTCTATCCGTAAAAAAATAAAAGCTAATAAAGAAATTGCTAAACGAGAGGTTAAAGCTACCAGGAAAGAAGGTGTAAAAGCTCCTACTAGAGCTGAGAAAGTTGTTGCTAAAGTCGCCTCCAAACCAGCTGCCAAACCCAGCGCTAAACGCACACCACAAATTACAAGTTCGAACGCAATAGTAGAACCAAAACCCGGGGTTAGAAGACAGGCCGGGTCTGAAGGTTCAAACCAGGCAGAAACGGAACCTCTTAAAAAAAGAATCAGAAAGCCTGCCGCACCGAAGCCGGTGCTTACTGAAACACCAGTTTCTGTTGAAGAAAGTAATGTAACAAAAGAAAATCAGATAAGACAGGAGTCATCTGAAACCAAATCAGAATAAAAACCTTAATATAAAAGCTGCAATTAACATTAAGTTAACAATAAAATATACAATTTGCAGTCCCGGTCTGTGGCCCGGGACTTTTTAATATATATGGATGTCTAAGCAAAAAACACTGCTTAATAATCGGGAAATCAGTTGGTTGTATTTTAATGCGCGGGTCCTTCAGGAAGCTGCCGATAAAACAGTTCCGCTTATTGAACGAATTCGGTTTTTGGCCATTTTTTCGTCGAACCTGGATGAATTTTACAGGGTGCGGGTACCAACACTAAGTCGCTTAAGTAATATCAATACTAAAGCAAAAGAAATCTTTGGATACAATCCTAAAAAGATTATTAAGCAAATTAAAAATATAGTAGTAAAGCAGGAAAGGAGATTTAATCATCTTTATGAGGATGAAATAATCAAAGAACTTGCTCAGGAGAGAATATTTATTATAAACGAATATCAGTTAAATGTTGCCCGGGGAGAATTTGTAAAAAAATATTTCAGAGATAAGCTGCTTCCTACCCTGGTACCGATTATGCTTGATGATTCGAAACCTTTCCCTGAGCTAAAAGACAGGGCAATTTATTTCCTGGTGCGATTTACAAAAAAAGATCAGCCGGAAAAAGTGCGCTACAGTCTCATGGAAATTCCAACTAAAAGGCTTGAACGCTTTATCGTTCTTCCGGAAACTAATAATTTAAAGTTTATAATTCTTTTGGATGATGCTATCAGGTATTGCCTTGATAATATTTATTTCATTTTTGACTATCACACCATAGAAGCATATTCTATTCAGCTTACCCGCGATGCCGAGCTGGATCTGGATAGAAACGTGAGTGAGAAATTTATTGATACACTTACCAAAAGTCTTCAGAAGAGAAAAAAGGGGCGGCCCATGCGATTATTGTATGACAACAATATGCCTCTGGATATGCTTACCTATCTTGTCGAAAAGCTTGATCTCGATACTGATGCGCTGATCCCGGGAAACCGGTACCATAATTTCAAGGATTTTATCAGTTTTCCAAACGTTGGACGACCTGAACTTGAGTATGATAAAGATCCGCCGCTCGAGATAGCCCACCTGGATATGGGTAAAAGTATATTCAGCCAAATATCTAAACGCGACTATCTGATTAATCTTCCTTACCAATCGTTCGATTATATCATACATTTTTTGCGGGAAGCGGCTATTGATCCTAAAGTTGTTGAAATTGACATTACTCTTTACAGGTTAGCTGAGAATTCGCGTGTTATTAATGCCCTGATAAATGCTGCTAAAAATGGGAAGCGGGTGAATTGCCTGGTTGAATTGAAGGCCCGGTTCGATGAACAGAATAATATCAACTGGACAAAACGTTTAGAAGAAGACGGTGTACAGGTTAATTACGGACTGCTCGATTATAAGGTACATTCAAAGGTTTGTTTGATCACCAGAAGAGAGAAAGGTAAAGTAACCTATTATGCAAATCTGGCAACAGGGAATTTTAACGAAAAAACAGCAAGACTTTATTGTGATCATAGTTTGTTTACCACAAATCCGCAAATTACAGAGGAGCTTGTACACCTGTTTAAGGGACTGGATAAAAAAGTTTTTTACAAAGATTATAAATGTTTGATTGTATCGCCTCTGGAAACCAGGGATAAGATCGGGGCGTTAATTGATACCGAAATAAAGAATGCAAAGGACGGAAAGCCTGCATATATGGTTCTGAAGATGAACAGCCTTGCTGATGAAGATATGGTTCAGAAATTATATAACGCAAGTTCTGCAGGGGTTAAAATTCAGTTAATTATTCGCGGCATGTGTACTCTGGTTCCTGGTATCGAAGGTCTCAGTGAAAATATTGAAGTCATCAGTATTATTGATAAATATCTGGAACACGCACGTGTCTGGATTTTTGCCAATGGGGGCGAGGAAAGGATTTTTCTTACTTCCGCTGATCTGATGACACGCAATCTTGATCATAGAGTAGAAGTGGGTTTTCCGATTCTTGATCCGAATATCCGTAAGGAGATACGTGATATTATAAATATACAGTTGAAAGACAATACCAAAGCCAGAGAACTGAATAGCTTAAATAATAACAGATACAGGCCGAAAGGTAAAATATGTTACCGGGCTCAAACAGATATATATACATACCTTAAATATAAAAAATAAGAACGGTGAGATACGCTGCTATAGATATAGGCTCAAATGCTGTACGGCTTTTAATTGCCGATATAATTGAAACCGGAAAGGAAACATCCTTTAAGAAAAACACCCTCATCCGGGTGCCCTTACGTTTGGGCGATGATGCGTTTTTGGATAAACGTATTTCGCCAAAAAAAGCCGGCGATTTGCTAAAAACAATGGCTGCTTTTAAAAACCTGATAGAGGTATATAAGGTGGAGGATTACCGTGCCTGTGCGACCTCGGCAATGCGTGAGGCGGAGAATGGGGCTGAATTGGTTAAAGATATTAAGGAAAAAGCTGGTATCAACCTGGAGATAGTTGAAGGACAGAGTGAGGCTAATATTATTTATTCAAGTCATATTGAACGCACGCTCGAACGAAAAAAGAACTATTTATATATTGACGTAGGAGGAGGCAGTACCGAGCTTTCGGTATTTTGCGACGGAAAAGTAAAAGCATCCAAATCTTTCCCGATCGGAACGGTAAGAATGCTTGATAACGCTGATACCGATGAATCATGGGCAGATATTAAAGAGTGGATCAAAGTGTATAGTAAGCAATACCCGAATCTTATCGGAATTGGTACCGGAGGTAACATCAATAAGCTTTTTAAAATGTCGGCCGAAAAAGATGGAATGCCATTGAATGCCTCAAAACTGAAAGAAATGTATAATTATTTAAATTCATTTTCTTTAAAGGAACGAATTACTGTTTTAGGTTTAAACCAGGATAGAGCCGATGTAATTATACCAGCTTGCGAAATCTATTTAAGTGTGATGAAGTGGGCCGGGGTGAAACAGATCTATGTTCCACGTGTGGGAATGGTGGATGGAATCATCCAATTGTTAATTGAGAAGAATAAAAAGATTCAAAAGGAAGTTAAAGTATAAGATACTTTAGAAATTTGATAATGCCACAGCAAAGCGGACCTATAGGTATTTTCGATTCGGGGTATGGTGGTTTAACAGTTTTTAAAGAGATTGTTAAAGAACTGCCCGGGTACGATTATATATATTTAGGCGATAATGCCCGGGTACCATACGGAACCCGTTCTTTCGAAACGGTTTACAAATATACTCTTGAGTGTGTACAGGAGCTTTTTCATCTTGGCTGCAATCTGGTAGTACTCGCATGTAATACTGCATCTGCGAAAGCCTTGCGCAGCATACAGCAAAATGATTTACCAAAGTTAAATGACCTGCGCAAAGTTTTAGGGGTGATACGTCCTACAGCAGAAGTTGTGGGCAATTATACAAAAACAGGAAATGTAGGTATTGTGGCAACCCCCGGTACGGTAGCCTCAGATTCTTATGCGATTGAAATTCATAAATTTTTCCCTGAAATCAATGTGTGCCAGGAAGCCTGTCCTTTATGGGTGCCTTTGGTGGAAAACAACGAAATTGATAGTCCCGCTGCCGATTATGTGGTAAAAAAGAATCTGGATGATTTATTTAACTGCAATCCTGACATTGATACTTTAGTGCTTGCCTGCACCCATTATCCTATACTCATCAATAAAATCCGGCAATTTACCGGCCCGAATATTCAGATTATATCTCAGGGTGAGCTGGTTGCCCGGTCTTTAAAAAATTATCTTCAAAGACATAATGAAGTAGATCTGTTGTGTTCACAAAACGGACAGCAAATTTTTTATACAACAGAATCAACTTCGGATTTTGATAAAAAAGCAGCAGTTTTTTTAGGAAAGAATGTAAGTTCCAAACTGTTGACTTTTTAATAATTTTCTTCAATATTCCCCATTCTTATTTTTCTTCTAATGCTGGATTATCAGTAAATAAATACCTGTAATTTAATTTTGTCGATTAAACTTATTCATGTTTAAACTGTCTTATATAAACACACACACACAAATTAGACATGAAAAAATTAGTATTAACGGCATTCATTGCAGGGATAAGTTTCCTTGCTTTAGAATCAACTGCGCAAACAGGTACTTACACTGATGATCAGGGAGAGTACAGGTATGAAACCCGCCAGGAAAGGGTTTGGGTTCCTGAGGAACGTAAAGGTGGTATTTTCGGAGTCGGCGGGCGTACAATCCCGGGGCATTACGAAAACCGGAGCACTCAAGTAAAAGTTTACCGCGACCGGAATGGCAACCCGGTAAATCAAAATGGACAGTATGGGGAACAAAGAAGAGGTTGGGAAGGGAAACATCCTCATGGTATGCCTCCCGGACAAAGAAAAAAAATAGAACAACGAAGAAATAATGGCGATTATGACAGACGTGATGGCAGAGATTACGACAGGAATAATGATGGCGTGATTAACAGTCGTGACCGGGTTTATGACAGAAACAGAGATGGTGTAATTAACGATCGTGACCGCGTTTATGACAGAAACAGAGACGGTGTAATAAATGAGCGTGACCGGGTTTACGACAGAAACAGGGATGGTGTAATTAATGATCGTGACCGGGTTTATGACAGAAACAGAGATGGTGTAATAAACGATCGTGACCGGGTTTATGACAGAAATAGGGATGACAGAAATAACAATCGTACCATAAATAACAGGGATCGTTATCCTAACAATTCTGATGATAATTATAAAAACAATAAAAAATCTAAATCATCTAAGGGTAAATCTAAACGATAATTTTTAAAGGTTTATAAAGAATTTGGGTCCTTTAAAGTCTCGTCTGCTATTGCAGACGAGACTTTTTTATGCATATTTCAAAATCAATCAGCCTGCACATTTCAATGCCAGTATTTTTTTAACTCTTTTCCTATATACCAGGCTTAGGTAAGTATAGCCAAGAATCCCTGCAAGTACAGATGCTATGAGTATTGCGAATTTAGCTTCATCATGAAATTCTGCTGACTCGAATGAAAGCAGAGCTATAAATACCGACATGGTAAATCCTATTCCTGCAAGCATGCCTAAGCCAATTATATGTTTCCAGGAACTTCGTGTGGGAAGGCTGCTTAAACCAAGTTTTACCGCCAGGTAAGAGAATATGCTTACTCCCAGGGTTTTGCCAATTAATAGTCCGCAGATAATTCCTAATCCCAGGGGTGAGGTTAAACCATCCAGCATACTGCTTTGAAAACGGATATTTGTATTTGCCAGAGCAAAAATTGGCATGATGATATAGTTTACGGGCAACACGATTGAATGTTCAAGTGTTTCCAGTGGTGAGGAATGTTTATCCGGATTAGTAGGAATGGTAAAAGCCAGCAAAACTCCCGCAATTGTTGCATGAATGCCCGAATGATGGATGAAATACCATAAGAAAATTCCAGGGATAATATAAAATGCCAGCTTTTTAACACCAAAAAGATTCAATAATGTAAGTAATCCTAATATTCCTCCGGCGTATAAAAGTTGGTTTAAATGAAGCTCTTCTGTGTAAAAAATCGCAATCACTAATATTGCCCCTAAATCATCAACAATAGCTAATGCCGAAAGGAAAACCTTTAGAGATGTCGGAACTCTTTTTCCCAGCATGGATATTACCGCCAGCGCAAAGGCAATATCGGTAGCCATAGGTATACCCCAGCCATTTGCAGTTGGTGTTCCGGAATTAAACAAATAAAAAATACCAGCAGGAACAAGCATGCCTCCCATAGCAGCAAAAATCGGAAGTACGGCTCTTCGAACAGATGATAATTCGCCTTCAAGCAGCTCACGTTTAATTTCAAGCCCCACCAGCAAAAAGAAGATTGCCATTAAACCATCATTGATCCATATTTCTGTGGGGTATTCTAAATCGAGTGGGGCATAACCAAACGAATAATTCAGTAAGGCATGAAACTGGTCGTAAAATCCTATATTGGCTATAGTCAGGGATATAATAACAGATATAATTAACAGGGCGCCACCAATTTGCCCTGATTTAAAGAAATCTTTAAACGGTTGAAGATTTATAGCCATAAGGGCGAAAATAAATATAAAATGCCGACAGACCTTATCTGCTATCTAAATCTTTAGAAAATTAAATAAATGCCTCCAAATCGCCTTTGCCCTGCCTTAAAATTTTAAACTCACCATTTGTGCAGTCAACAACTGTAGAAGCAAGGTTGTCTCCATAACCACCATCAATAACAAGGTCTACTTTATCTTTATATTTCTCATAGATTAATTCGGGATCCGTGGAATATTCGAGTATTTCATCTTCATCATGAATAGATGCGGAGACAATTGGATTACCCAACATTTTTACAATATCGCGGGCTATGGTATTATCGGGTACCCTGATGCCTACAGTTTTCTTATTGGAGTTTAATAGCTTGGGCACCTTATTATTGGATTCAAAAATGAACGTAAATGCCCCTGGCAAGGCTTTTTTTAATAGGCGGAATATTGAATTATCGATGGGTTTAATATAATCAGAGATGTGACTCAGATCGTAACAGATAAAAGAAAGATTTGACTTTTCAGGTTTAATCCCCCTTATCTGATAAATCTTTTCAATCGCTTTTTGATTCGTAATATCACACCCAAGGCCATAAATCGTATCAGTGGGATAAATGATCAGGCCTCCTTTTTTCAATACATCAACAACTTGCTGTATTGCCTTTTCGTTTGGGTTCTTTTCGTAGATCTTTAATAGCATGGCGTGCCTGAACTAATGTAAGTGCATAATTTATAAAGATAAAATTCCCCTTCATTGTTCTGAAAGAAAATCAATTGCTGTATTTTTTGTTTCAGGATAGCCGGTGCAGGTTAAAACCCAGCCTTCTTTTATATCGGCGTCTGTTAGTACTTCATTAATGCTCATATAGATATGGCCGCTTTTACATTTGGCCGCACAATTGCCACATACTCCGCCTTTGCAACTGTAAGGCAGGTTTAATCCCTGTTTCAATGCAGCATCAAGAATATTTTCACCCGAATGAACCGTAACTAACTCTTTATTTCCGTAGAAATCAATCTGCACTGTAGTTTCCGGAAAAATCTGATGCACTACCCGCCCAGAACTCATTACTTCGGGTAAAAAGTTCTCCTTCCGGATATTTTCTTTTTTGAAATGCATTAAGCCTATGGTGAAATTAAGCATTCGCATATATGAGAACGGACCACAAAGTAAAAACGCTGCATTTCCTTTCTCAAATTTCAATAAACGGTTTATCAATGTTTCTGTGTTGATATTGCTTAAGCGTCCCTGCTCATGTTTTCTGAAATCCGGTTCGGAAAAAAGATTAATCAGGTTTAAATTCTTCGAGTTTTTTGAAAGATTTTCGATCTCTTCGAGGAACAGGGCATCCCTTTCATTGCGGTTGCTGTAAATAAGATGGATAACACTTTGGGGTTCTTGAGTTAGCAGCATTCTTATTTGGGGAAGTACAGGAATAATCCCACTTCCCGCTGCAAAGCAAAAAATGTCTCTTTTTATCTCAGGAATAGGGGAGAAACTGAATCTTCCTGCAGGCAGCAGGGATTTAATAATTTCTCCCTCTTTCCAATACTGGAGTATATATCTTGAAATTAAGCCATTATCAACTTTCTTAACAGTAATTTTAAGAGGTTCACCAGGTAGTGAAAGGATAGAATAGGAGCGGCGTATCTCCTGTTTTTCAGTATTTATGATAAAGGTTAAAAACTGCCCTGGTTTATAGTTTAAGGTTTTTGCGTTTAAAAGTTCTAACTGGTAGGTCTTTGACAGGGGATTCTCCTGTTTTACCGAATCAATTCGAAAATGAAGCAGCTTTTCCTTGTCCATTAAAGTAGAACTTGCTTCTGTCATACTTTGTTCAAAATAAATCAATGTATTCCACGGAAGGCATACACAGGCTTGATTTGTTGATTTACGAACACACCTGATGATCCGCCGGATATGATTATCTCTGTGTATAAACTCCATATTGCAGGCTCAACCTTCAAATAATGATAAACCTTAGCCCCGATAAATTCGACCTCCAATATTTTCTTATCAGCTGAATAATCTATGCTGACAGTTGTTCGCGACGCGGGTGTGTAAGTTTTATTTGCACTATCAAGCCTTTTGTCTTCCATTTAAAAGAAAAAGCCCCTGAAAGGAGCTTTTGTTTTATGTTCTTCCAGAATTTAAAACTCTGCATTTTTTGGCGTCCTCGGAAAAGGAATAACATCGCGGATGTTTGTCATGCCTGTAACAAACAGAACGAGTCTTTCAAATCCCAAACCAAAACCTGAATGCGGGGCAGATCCAAAACGGCGGGTATCGAGATACCAATCCATCTCTTCAGTAGGAATGTGCATATCCTTCATGCGGTTTTCAAGCACATCCAGACGTTCTTCACGTTGCGAACCACCAACGATTTCACCAATTCCCGGGAAAAGAATATCCATTGCTCTTACGGTTTCTTTCCCTTCTGCATCTCCTTCATTTCTGCGCATATAAAATGATTTGATGGCCGCAGGATAATTGGTTAAAATAACAGGCTTTTTAAAGTGCTTTTCGACAAGGAAGCGCTCATGTTCTGATTGCAGATCTGCACCCCAGTCGTCAATTAAGTATTTAAACTGCTTTTTCTGATTTGGTTTCGAACTTTTCAGAATATTTATAGCCTCGGTGTAAGTTATCCGCTCGAAATTGTTTTCCAGGCAAAAGTTTAGCTTTGAAATCAAATCAAGTTCTGAACGTTCGTTCTGGGCTTTTTGTTTTTCTTCTTCAAGCAGGCGGTTCTTTAGAAATTCAAGCTCTTCAGAGCAATTACCCAAAGCATAGCTGATTACGTACTTTAACAATTCTTCTGCCAGATCCATATTGTCGTGGATATCATAGAATGCCATTTCAGGCTCTATCATCCAAAATTCTGCAAGGTGACGGGTAGTGTTAGAATTCTCCGCTCTGAATGTTGGTCCGAAAGTGTAAACCTCGCCAAATGCCATAGCCGCAAGCTCGCCCTCCAGCTGACCGGAAACGGTAAGATTTGTCGATTTTCCAAAGAAATCTTCCTTGTAATTCACGGTTCCATCCTCATTACGGGGAACATTGTCGAAATCTATCGTAGTAACACGAAACATTTCTCCTGCACCTTCAGCATCCGATCCGGTAATAATGGGCGTGTGCATGTAAACAAAGCCCTTGTCGTTAAAAAACTTATGAACAGCAAAAGCTAAAGCATGGCGAATTTTAAAAACCGCATTGAAAGTATTGGTGCGAAAACGCAGGTGAGCGATTTCACGTAAAAATTCAAGACTGTGTTTTTTGGGTTGAAGCGGATATTTTTCGGCATCACTATCGCCAAGAATTTCAAGTGTTGAAACTTTTATTTCAACCCGCTGACCTTTTCCTAAAGATTCTATCAGCTGACCAGTAACAGAAACGGCGGATCCTGTTGTAACACGCTTTAATAAAGCTTCATCAGTTGAGGTAAAATCTACTACAGCCTGTATATTGTTTAGTGTAGAACCATCATTTATAGCAATAAACTGATTGTTACGGAATGTTCTAACCCATCCTTTGACAGTAACCTGCGTTCCGAATTCGGTCGCGTTCAGTAAATCTTTAATTTTAGTTCTGGACATATGATTTTTTATTTAACAAAGCGCAAAAATACAAATCAGAATGGCATTTGAAATGGTAAAAAGGAGATGATTGAACCAGGAAAACCAAATCGCTGCGTTTCAGGTTCTCCAGCCCTGCTTTACATTATGTTGCACGAAAGCCTCAGCCGCCTCGCCGGTATCATTTCAATCAGGTGCATAACACTGGTTGAACGTCATTACGGAAAAAAGATAAAATGAACTGTTTATGTATTTTAGATATTATTTTATGTTTTACATAAAATAATAGTTGTTTTATATGAAAATGTTTGCATCTTTGTTCTATAGATAAATTTCTTATGGAAACGAATAGCAAAAAATTAATCAGGATTATAAAAGCAGTTTTGGATCTGGCCTGGTATGGTAACTTTATTCTTGCAGCAATTGCTCTATGTACGCTGCTTTATGTATTCACGTTTGAACAATATTCTGATTGTACTTTGCAGGTAAATATCCCTCAGTATACCGTGCAGAGTAAAGTTAAGGTCATTTCAGATCATGTGAAAGACGTAAATTTAATAGCCGATAACGCAAGTTTAAAAATGAAAATGCGGAACACGCCTTTTGTAATCGGCTCTTCATTGTTTTTACTGTGTTTGATCGAGTTTCTTATTTTTTCTATAATTTATCATCTTCGCAAGCTTTTCTCAAGTTTGGACAAAGGCAATCCCTTTACGTATGAAAATGTAAAGACGCTTAAGATCTCGGCTCTTTTTATTGCCTTAATTATACCTGTTCAAGCTCTTGTATTCCTGCTCGCAAACTTTCTGGTGAGATTTAATATTTCGTCTGTACATAAGTTATCGCTTGACGCTGACTTAGATTTTAAAGCGATAGTTATAGCCGCGATTCTTTACATTGTAGCGGAAATATTCAATTCGGGATTGGAACTAAAAAAGGAAAATGAGGAGTTTGTATAATGGCTATTATTATAAATCTGGATGTACAGATGGCAAAAAATAAAATGTCATTGACAGAGCTGGCAGATAAAGTGGGTATTTCAATGACCAACTTATCATTATTAAAAACTGGAAAGGTAAAGGGTATACGTTTTAATACGCTGGAAACCATTTGCAGGGAATTGAAATGTAAACCCGGTGATATATTGGATATTACGGGGGACTAACTTGAGTCAGAAGCTTATGTTTTCTGTTTTTTTTTCTTTGCGGCAGGAAATAATATGTTATTCAAAATCAAACGATAGCCCGGAGAATTTGGATGTAAGTTAAGATCTGTCGGAGGGCTTCCCCGGCCGCCGCCGCCGCGACTCCTTTCGGGATCATGGCCCCCATAAAAAGTCCATTGTCCGTTGCCAAATTCTCCATGAATATAACGGGCTTCATTGGCACTTTTAGTTTCGGCCATAATAAGCACGTTAGGTTTTAATACATCCTTACGGAAGGCAGTTGTCTGACCGTTAAACCCTTTAATAACGAATTCATGGTCCTGAGTTAGCATTGTAGGCACAATATCACTCTTGGCCGAAAATTCAAACAATGTAAAAAAATCATCAGTAAAATCTACATTCCGGGTTCTGGATACATCTATGTTCGAAAATCCACCGTAAGGGTAAAGATTGAGAATGAAATTTCTAAAGGCAAATGTTTTTGAAAAATCAAGTTTTTCCTGGGCATTCGGGTCTACTCCGTCACCATCATACACATCATCGCAAATATCCACACCCTCTGCGGCAAGGGCAATGTCAAAAGTGTCAGCTCCGGAGCACATCGCAAACAGGAAGCCGCCGCCAAGGCAAAAGTCGCGTATCGCTTTGGTAACAGCCAGTTTTAATAAAGATACTTTCTGATAACCGTATTTTCTGGCTATGGACTGCTGAATTTGCACTCCTTCCTGGAAATTAGCCTGTCTTCGGCTTGAACGACCAAATTGTCCGGTAAAGTCTTCATGATGGAGGTGAAGCCAATCGTACTTGCTTAGGTCGCCTTTCATAATTTCCTCATCGTAAATTATATCGTAAGGTATTTCTGCGTATTCCAAAACGAGTAGTACAGCATCATTATCTTCATTGTTAGACGGGATTTTATTTTTTGGACTGTAAACTGCAATCTTCGGAGCTTTTTCGAGTTTTACAAATTCCATATTTACATTCGGATTGACTATTTCTTCAATTATGGAATTAGTTTTTGCATCTGTAATTACTTCATAAGAAATTCCTCTTATTTTACATTCTTTTTCTGCAGCCTGAGAATATTTTACTAAAAAGCTGCCACTTTTATAGTTTAAGAGCCAGTCGGTTTCCAGCTCATGTTTCAGGGCCCAATAGGTTAGTCCATATGCTTTTAAGTGATTTTTCTGACTTCCATCCATAGGAATTAATATGGAACTCGCTTTAGAAACAAGGGGAGCCACCAATAACAAAAAGAAAAGATATCTTTTTAACATCATCATTTCATTTTAAAGGTGTCCTGATCCAATAATGACCGTTTTCGCTATATTTCAATTATTGAATTAATTTAGTAAAGAAAATAGGTATCTGAAGATAAACTATCAGTATTTTAAGGTAACAACTTGGTTATAAAGTATTACAGATGGAATCACGAAGAAAATTTATAAAGCAAAGTTTAACAGGTATTGCTGCATTTAGCTTGTTGCCTGCAGTTAATACATTTGCAGGGCAGGAGCAAGGCTCTTTTTTGAAAAGTGCAGACGCACCGAAACTGCGTTTTGCTCTTGCTTCCGACGGGCACTACGGGCAGCCCGGAACCCAGTCTGACAAGATGTTTGCAGACCTGATAAGCTGGTTAAACGACGAGCATTCTAAGAAACCACTGGATTTTGTGATTTTTAACGGAGATCTGGTTCATGATGATCCTAAACTTCTTGAGGTAGTTAAATTAAAGTATTTTAATGACTTAAAAATGCCTTTTTATGCTGTTCCCGGCAATCACGATCGCTGTAGCACAAGCCGGTGGAAATCTGTATTTGGTTATGAAGATAATTATGTGTTCGAATCGAAAGGGACTGGTTTCGTGATGGGGAATACATCCAATGAAAAAGGCGAATACATTTGTCCGGATAATGAATTTTTGAAAAGAAGCTTAGACAGTTTTAAAGATAAAAAGGTAGTTTTTGTCGTGCTGCACATTCCTCCCCATAAATGGCTGCCACAAGAAACGTATTTTGTTCATTGTGAAGATACGCTAAAACTTCTTCATCAGTATCCGAATTTAAAAGCCGTTTTTCATGGTCACGATCATTCACTGGACGGAATAAGGTATACCGGCAAGTTACCCCATCTATTTGATGGCCATTTTGGGGGTAATTGGGGAACCGATTACAAGGGTTACCGGATTGTTGAGATAGACGATGAAAATAAAATATTTACATATCAGGTGAATGCAGGCATGAATCCGGTTATAAATTCCAAAAGGATTTAAAATTTCGTTAGTAAGAAAATTCTACACTACAGTCTGTGAATGGTTGCGAAGCCCTGCTCTGAATAAAAAATTTTGCTTACCTGTTTTCCTAAGCTCTTTCCGCGTAATGCGGTCATTTTCTTCCTTGAGAAATTCCCTCGGAAAACAGGAAAATTAATATCCATGGCCTAAAGTCATCTGGCTTCTCTAATAAGTAAAATACTTTTTTAAGATTTTAAATCGGTAACTATAAGTCTGCCTGCCCGTACTAAGCTAAAACTACTTCCCTTCTTACCAATACTTTTTTAGAAGTTCTACCGGTTTCTTTATCATTTTTAATCAAAACAATATGTCAAAATTCTACTCAGTTCTATCTGCATTATTTATATTATGTCTTTACCAGGCGAACGCACAGGTAGGAGTTGGTACTACAACTCCCCACGCAAGTGCTCAATTAGAAATAGTTTCGACAAATAAAGGCCTCTTGATACCTAGGCTTGCATTAGCGAGCAGGCCGTCCTCTCCGGCAACGGGTCTTTTGATCTACCAAACAGATAGTACTCCGGGTTTCTATTACTACAACGGTACGGCATGGGTGAATATCAGCAGTATCAGCACTCTTTCTTCCAACCTGAATACAAATACCCAGACTCTTTCTTACGATGGTACGATAAGCGGTTTGAAAATGGTTAATGAAGGCGGGATGACAATACATGGTGTACGAAACTCTTCACTTTCGACTACCCCCGTATTAAACTTTCAGTTCGATAAGGCAGGAGGATTTGTCGCTAAGGGGGTTCTTGGCACTGGTACCATACCAGCCAGCGGATCTGGCGAACGGATGATGTGGCATGCTTATAAAGGGTCATTCAGAGCAGGGGGAGTAGGTGTTGGTGTTGATAGTTGGGACGAGACATACAATGGTTTTTACTCTGTGGCTTTCGGCTTTAATACAAAAGCATCTGGTAATTATAGCATATCAATGGGTTACGCAAACAGTGCAATGAGTGCTTATGGTATTGCTATGGGCTATACCAGTATTTCGCACGGTACATCTGCTATTGCAATAGGATACAGGTGTACTGCAAACGCAGATTATTCTATGACTCTGGGCCACCGTGCTTCTGCAGCCGGATTCAGCGGAACCATGGTCATGAGTGATGCTTCTAATACAGATAGTTTGCGGGCTTCACTTATTAATCAGTTCAGTGCGAGATATGTAAATGGATATAGATTGTATACAAATGCTGGTAAAACAGTAGGTGTTAGTGTGGTTCCCGGAGGAAATGCATGGGCTGCAGTTTCAGATTCCACAAAAAAGGAAAATTACATAAAGCCAAACCAGGAATATTTTTTAAACCAGCTTAGTAAATTACGTATAGGCTCATGGAACTATAAGGTTCAGAATAAAACAGTTCGCCATTATGGTCCGATGGCGCAGGAAATTTTTTCATCCTTTGGTAAAGACGGCATTGGTGTAATCGGGAATGATACTACTTTGGCAACCGCCGATATGGATGGTATTATAATGATCATGTTGCAAGGCCTGGAAAAACGTTCTGCAGAGCAGCTAGTTCTTAACAAGCAACTAACAGCAGATATGTCCAGATTTAAAGCAGAAAATTCTTTACTTCAGGAAAAGCTTGCGGCCCTTGCTGAGTCAAAAAGAGCACAGGAAACTATTCAAGCCACACTAATAGATCAGCAATCCAGAAAAATTACAGAATTAACTGCTGAGGCTGCCGAACTGAGAAAAATTAAACAAAGGCTAGACTCATTAGAAAAAATGATGAGTGCAAATGTTCAGTAAGCTTCACGCTTCTCTTAATGCTTCGATAAACAAGGGCATTAAGATGAGTATTTGTTCACTTTGTAATAATATGGAATGAAAAATTATTTTAAGTTAATAGTTTTAGTCCTCTTCAGTTACTGCTCAATAACAGGTGCACAGGCACAGTTAAGCGCAGGAACAGAGGGTTTGTATATCAAGGCCGGTACTACCCTGTCAACGGATGGCCTGGTATTAAGTCCTTCAGCTGATCTTTCACTATCTGGACTGAATTTAGAAAAATCAGCCATACCTGTTACCGGCGCTGCAGGATTCGGAATAAACAGGGCATATAATTTTAGGACCCCTGTAAGCTTTTCCGGCACCTTAGGTTTTTATTTTTTAACAGGTGAATTGAATGGTAACGCTGAAAATATACTTCAATTAGTTTATAAATCTTCTGGCGTCGGTACGTACACCGCTACAACAGGAACTTCGGTAAACACCAGTACGAAGTACCTGGAAAATACGTTTCCAGCTACAGTTTTTTCGACTGTGTCGGCTGCTGATCCGGCAATTTTTACAACATCTGCCAATGCTAATTTATCAGCGTTAGCATTAAGCGCCGGCACATTGTCAACGGCTTTTTCATCAGGAATTCTAAGTTATACTGCCTCGGTAGCTAACAATGTATCCTCACTTACACTTACCTCCACAGGTGAAGAGACTCATGCAATTATAACGATAAATGGCACAACTGTAAGCAGCGGCAGTGCCTCTGGGTCGATTTCATTAAGTGTCGGCAGCAATACACTGACAACCGTGGTAACTGCTCAGGATGGAACAACTACAAAAACGTATACAATATCGCTAACCCGTGCAGATGCTCAAACCATTGCATTTAATCCCCTTTCTGCAAAATCGTATGGAGATGCAGACTTTACTTTACCGGCAACTGCAAGTTCAGGACTAAGCATCACGTATGTATCGGATAATACCTCTGTAGCTACTATTAGCGGGAATACCGTAACGGTGAAAGATGCGGGAACAGTAAAGATAACTGCTAGTCAAGCAGGAAATTCCAGTTACGATGCTGCAAGTCCTGTGGAGCAGATTCTTGTTGTTAATAAGAAAGCCATTACCATAACAGCTGCTCCTAAAAGCAAGTCTTATGGAGAGACTGATCCTGCTTTAATTTATTCCATCAGTTCAGGAGCCCTTGCTGGAAGCGATGCCTTTACAGGATCATTAAGCCGTGACGCCGGGGAAAATGCTGGAATCTACCCCATCAAACAGGGAACACTGGCATTGAACGGAAATTACGATTTAACCTATGCGGGAGCAGATCTGTCCATAAATAAAATTGCCATTGCCATAACTGCTGCTCCTAAGAGCAAGGCTTATGGCGACACTGATCCGGCTTTAATTTATTCGATTACTTCGGGAGCCCTTATTGGAAGCGATGCGTTTACAGGATCATTAAGCCGTGATGCCGGGGAAAGTGCCGGAATCTACCTCATCAGACAGGGAACACTTGTATTGACCGGAAATTACGATTTAACCTATACGGGAGCAGATCTTTCCATAAATAAAATTGCGATTACCGTATCAGCTGCTCCTAAGAGCAAGGCTTATGGTGACGCTGATCCGGCGTTGATCTATTCGATTACTTCAGGAGCCCTTATTGGAAGCGATGCGTTTACAGGATCATTAAGCCGTGATGCAGGTGAAAGTGCTGGAATCTACCCGATCAGACAGGGAACACTTGCATTGACCGGAAATTACGACTTGACCTATTCGGGAGCGGATTTGAGCATTGGTAAAAAGTCCATTATGTTAACAGCTAATCCTAAAAGCAAGGCTTATGGCGAAGTTGATCCCGCTTTAACCTATTCCATTACATCAGGAGCCCTGGCAGGAAGCGATACCTTTACAGGATCATTAATCCGTGATGCCGGGGAAAATGCTGGGACCTATACAATAAAACAAGGTACGCTTACATTGAACGGCAATTACAGCATAAGCTTTACTGTAACTGATTTTACCATTTCTAAAAAAGCACTTTCAGTTATAGCAGAAGATAAGAGTAAAATGTACGGTGATGCTAATATGCCACTGACGGTAAAGTACACCGGTTTAGTAAACGGAGAAACAACGCTGACCCCGGCACCGGTAATCAGCACCGCAGCCACAGCATTATCATCAGCTGGTACTTATGATATTGAAGCCATCGGAACATCAGTTAACTACAGTATCACCTTTGTAAAAGGAACTCTAAGAGTAGATAAGAAACTGTTGACAGTAACTGCCGACAATAAAACCAGGATCCAAAATACAGTAAACCCTCCTTTCACAGTTAGCTATAGCGGTTTTATTGCTGGAGAAGGGCAAAATAATCTTACTACACAGCCAATTGCTAACACCACAGCAGGCACCCTCTCTGCATTAGGGGCTTATCAGATAACGGTAAGCGGCGGAGCTGCTAACAATTACAGCTTTATTTATACGCCAGGTATGTTAACAATAACTCCCGGGATTCCAACAAGTGTAAATCTTGCAGTAGCGACTGTTTACGAGAATGCCCCTGCAGGTACGCTTGCGGGAACCTTAAGTTCAACTTCGGATGATGGGGCTGCTGCCTTTACGTATAGTTTAACAGGTGGTAGCGGTAGTGTTGACAACGGAATGTTCAATATCTCTGGTAATCAGATAAGAACCGCTGCAGCCCTTGATTTTGAGCAAAAATCCAGTTACACTATAAGGGTGCGCTCTGCAACTCAGCATAATCTCACACTGGATAAGGAGCTTATTATCAGTCTTAATGATGTAAATGAACAGCCAGGGCTAAACGAAATTGCTAATCAGGTTATTTGTTATACTTCCGCCCAACAATCTGTAGGTTTAAGTGGGATTACCGCAGGACCAGAGGCAGGTCAGTCTGTTAGTTTATCGGTAAGTTCTACAAATAATGCCCTGTTTGAAAGTCTTGAAGTTACACAGGTAAACTCAAGCGGCAATGCGCAGGTAAATTACAAAGTAAACAATGGTTCGTTTGGTACCGCGCTTATCAATGTGCTGGTAACGGATAACGGTGGTACTGCAAATAGTGGCATAAATAGCATATTGAAGAGCTTTATAATAGAGGTTAATCCACTGCCCCAGGTAGCAATATCTTCCGATAAAGGCCTTGTAATTTCAAAAGGCGAAACTGCACTATTAACAGCTACCGGAGGCGGGACATATCAGTGGCAAAATGCTCAGGGTATTCTCGGCGGACAAATCAATGCTGCGCTTTTTGTTCGTCCGGAAGTAACGACAACGTACAAAGTCCTGGTAAAGAATGCCAGTAACTGTACAACCGAACAGGAGGTGACTATTACGGTAAATGCCGATTATGAACTTGTTAGCGGAACAAATATCATGTCTCCAAATGGCGACGGAGTGAACGACAATCTGATAATAAAGAACCTTGACATGTATCCTAAAAATGAGGTGAAGATTTTTGACAGGGCGGGACGATTGTTATACAGCCAGAAAAATTACACCGACCAATGGGATGGCACATTAAACGGTTCTCCCTTAGCGCAGGATACCTATTACTATGTGGTAGATTTTGGACAAGGGATACCTCAGAAAAAAGGCTTTGTTTCAATAATCAGAGATTAAAAGACTAAAGCGGGAACCTGGAGCAAATATTAGCCGCAAGGTATACCAATTGAAATTATAATCTTTTTTTTAGGCTGTTTAGACTGCGGAGAGTATAAATTTAGAAACTGTATAAATGAGATCCGGGTTGAACAACCCGGATCTTTTTATTTATTGACCGACTTCTTTAAATTCCCTAGAAAATTTGAACGGGAAAATTCGCATAACTTAATGAACCATCTTTCTTAAAGATTTGCTAAGGGTAACTTGTTATATTCTTCGTCCGTTACAGGCGCCAGCCATTCAATCGGACCTTCGGCAGTATTGGTTATAGCGATATGGGTGAAACTGCTGTCGGATGTCGCGCCGTGCCAGTGCTCAACGAGAGAGGGTATAACTACTACGTCGCCTTTCTTAAGTAACCTTGCCGGTTCACCTTTTTCCTGATAATATCCTTTCCCATCTGTAATAAGCAGTATTTGCCCTGCCGGATGGGTATGCCAGTTGTTTCTGCAACCAGGCTCAAACTCTACATTGCCAACGGAGTAAGTTTCTGTTTCGTCCTGCGAAACTAAAATCTTCACCCATGCTGTTCCTGTAAAATAATCTGCCGGTGCTTTATCCCCCTTGGGGAAGATGACGTTTTGATTTTCTGTATTCATAGCCGTTTAATTTACTTGCGCTTAAAAGATTCTGATGAATATGCTTATATCTAAAGCCTAGATATGAAGGGATCTCGCATGCAAACTCTCGAGTGAATCTACATATTTCAAATTTAAGAAAATCCAATAGACAAGGGCCTGATTATTTGGAAACCACTCCAATAAAAAGTATAAGCACCGCGGGCAAGGCGCTCTCCAAAAGAGGTTTAGGTGCCGGTAAGCTGATCCTGGTTGGGATGAGTTTATAGATGTTCCCGATCTTTGTTTGTATAAGGATTGAAGCTCCGAATCGCTTCATCAGTCGCAAACTTAATAAATCGTTAAGATTTAATTTACACGGTATGGATATTTTTGGACTATGAAAATTATCTGCCCAGGCCACAAAGAATTGATCGATGTGCCAGATGAAAAGTTACTTGCGAGCCTTAAAAGTGACATGCACGGCTTAATATATACTTGTCCGGTATGTGGTGAAGAGGTTCTTATCACCAACATACAAAAGGAAATTATCATTGCCCGAGAGTAGGGGACATTATAAACTTAACACCGACCGTTGCAGGTAGTAAAATGTCCGGGCGGGCTCTTGTGTTACATTCGTGTTTTTTTTAAAGAATACGGGTAGCAGAAGTGCTACTTGGATTCCAAAAGTCAGATCTTTATTAGTGAACAGGCTTTAATTGGTTGTATCGTTTTTTGATACAGAAGCAGAACATAACAATTTCTTAATACAGCCTTAACTTACTTAGACGCCCGGACTTATACTTTAGTGTTAAAAAAAAGTATGAGTTCTGTGAAGAAAAAAATCCTCATAGTCGATGATGAACCGGATATAAGAGAGTTACTTGAATATTATCTTAACAAAGAAGGATACCTTGTTTCTAAAGCTACAAATGGACAAGAAGGGATTGCTGAGGCGTTGAAATCTAAGCCCGACTTAATTATAATGGATATAATGATGCCGAAAATGGATGGTATTGAGGCTTGTGAAGTTTTGAGAGGCATGAGTGAATTTAATAATACATTCCTTGTTTTTCTCACTGCAAGAAGCGAGGAGTATTCTGAGATTGCCGGTTTTAATGTTGGTGCCGATGATTATATTTCTAAACCAGTGAAGCCAAAAGCTCTTGTTACACGGATTAATGCCATCCTTAAACGGAATACTCAAGCCATTGAGCCCAGTGTTCTTAAACTCCAGATTCTGGATTTGATGATAGACCGGGAGACTTATCTTGTGTATAGAGGAGATGACAAAATAACTTTTGCTAAAAAGGAATTCGAACTTCTTTATTTGCTGGCATCAAGGCCTGGAAAAGTTTTCACCAGGGAAGTGATTTTGAGTTCAATCTGGGATAATACCGTCGTAGTAACCAATCGGACTATAGATGTTCATATTCGAAAAGTCAGGGAAAAACTGGGGGAGAAGTATATAAGCACGATTAAGGGTGTAGGCTATAAATTTGAAGTTTGATTACTTTAAGTCCCCCTGTAGGCCGGATCTTTAACGAAACGGCCATTCTTAAAAATTAAACATTTGCAAGTTCGGAGGCCTTCTTTAACGCTCTTAACAGATCGTCTATATTTATTGGCTTTGGTAGATAATCGTCCATTCCTGCATTGAAACATTTCTCTTTGTCTTCAGGAAGCGCATTCGCTGTTAGAGCAATAATAACAGGTTGGTTGTGGTATTTGCTTCGAATTATCTGAGTAGTTTCAAGTCCGTCAAGTTCGGGCATTTGCATGTCCATTAAAATAACGTCATAATTCCTTTCATCTAATTTTTTAAGGGCTTCTTTACCGTGATTCGCCAAATCAGGATTATAGCCGAGTTTGTTCAGGATTTTTAATATTAGTTTTTGATTGATTAGATTATCCTCAGTTATTAATATTTCCAAAGGATGACTTAATGCAAATATTTGAGAAAGTACATTATTTGATGGGATCTCTGAGGTCTCAGGCTCATTTATTCTTTTCAGGCCTGACTGAATTGCTTTAAGTAATTGTAATTGTTTAACGGGTTTGGTCAGGATAGCCGAAAAAAGGTCGGAATACTTTTTCCTGGTTTCATCACCGATTGAACTTAATAATATAACCGGAAGTGCGGGAGCGACTTTTTTTATCTCTCTGCTTAGATCCACACCACTCATTTTGGGCATTTGCATGTCTGTGATTACCAGATCAAAATTACTGTTATGGTTAAGCACAAATAAGGCCTCCTGCCCCGAAAGAGCGGTGAGAACCGCCAGACCCCAATTTTCTAATTGCCCCTTTAAGATAGTGAGATTAGTTTTGTTATCATCGATAATAAGTACTTGTTTACCCTCACAGCCGACAAGATTATGATTCACGTACGTTTTTAACGGTTGCGCCCCAGTTACACCCTTGATTGTAAAATTAAAGGAAGTGCCTTGTCCTTCTATGCTTTTCACAGAGATTTTACCCCCCATTAAATCCACAAGGCGCTCACTTATTACCAGACCCAAACCTGTGCCACCATATTTCCGGGTTGTGGAAGAATCTACCTGGGAAAATGCTTTAAACAGGCTCGATTGTTTGTCGGCAGCGATCCCTATTCCACTGTCTTTTACCAGGAATCCAATTGTTAGCAAATCTTCGGAATTTTGTTCTATCAATTTAACATCTATAAATATTTCCCCATTTTCAGTGAATTTCGTGGCATTAGCAATAAGGTTAATAAGGACCTGACGCAGCCTCATACCATCCGCTATAATTTGTGCAGGTATTTGAGGATCTATTTGATAAATCAGGTCCAGGCCTTTTTCGTAGGCTTTAACTGAAAATAAGTCCATTATGTCTTCAACACAACTTCTCAACTCGAAATTATGCGGGTCCAGTTCAAGACTTCCGGATTCGATTTTGGAGAAGTCAAGGATGTCATTTATAACTGTTAAGAGATTTTCGCCGCTCGTATGAATTACTTCTAAGTATTCCTGTTGCTCTCTGCTGAGTATAGATTCGGATAATAGCGCCGTCATTCCTAATACACCATTCATCGGTGTTCTGATTTCATGGCTCATAGTTGCAAGGAAAGCACTCTTAGCCTGATTCGCTTTATCTGCTTCCTCTCTGGCCTGTTGTTCCTGTTCTTTTTGAGTAATTAAAGCATTATTAATTTGAACAAGTTCAATTTGTTGAGCTTCCAGTTCTTCAGCCTGCAAATGAGTGGTTTCGTACAAAGCCTGAAGTTTGATGTTTGCCCGGTTTGTTCTCTCCTCAGCCAATTTCTGATGCCCAAACGTCCTTTTTATATAACGGAACAGTATATACACTAAGAATAGAATAACTGACAGGGCAATCCCCAGAAATACCAAAGTATTCCGGGCGTTATCTTTACTGTCAACCCTTCTTTGCCCCAATACTTTTGCTTCCACCAGTTTAAGACTATCAATACTGTTTTCAACTTCGGCCATCGTACTATCAGCATTGATTTCCTTTTTTGCTTCTTCCAGACCGCCGCGGTTATAGGCCCAAAGAATCTTACTTAGTGCAAAAAGTTTTTGAGAAGCGTGGATTCTTACTGAATTTGCACGTTGCGATTGTCTTCCATCATCTACAACCAGCGAGCTAAGCCTGTCTATAGAAGGCATTATTTTACTGAGGGACTCATTGTACAGATCCAGATACCTGGTATTACCTGTGGTTATATATGCCCTGCAGCTACTTTCTGCCTGACTGATATTAACCAGTACAACATTTGAGAATTTGATAACTTCCTGTGCCTGATCTACAGATATATTATCTTTTTCCATTTCGGTTATCCGGATATAGGAAATAATTCCCACCGAAAAGACAAAGGCTAAGGTTATCGCAAAACCTGCAAATACCTGTTCCTGGAAAGTTAACTTTTTCATAAATTATAGAAAAATGATAATGGATCGATTCGTGTTTGATGAACCCCTTAAGACAATTGTTTGATGGATTTAGATCAAGTTTACGAAGACCTTTCTACCCGCGTGGTACAACCGCTATTATGTTATTGTTAAATTTTTTAACCCACCTAAAAGCAGCCGGATTTTCATTGCAGTTTTAATTGTCAGTCAATGTATTTAAAAACGCAATTATGGCTTTTTGTTCTTGATTGGAGAGCTGCAGTTCATCGGTGGATAAAGTCTGGTTCCCGAGGTTGATTTTCAAGCCAGCGCCACCACCCTGATTATAAAAATCAATTACTTCTTCGAGTGTTTTAAAATTGCCATTGTGCATATAAGGAGCAGTTTTCGTTACATTCCGAAGTGTTGGTGTCTTAAAAGAGAATTTCAATTCTTCGATTTTATTGTGAATAAATCTCCCCGAATCAGGATCTATGCTTTTACCTTTAGGATACAAGGGAACGCCCAGAACTTCCGCCTCTGTATTACTGAACGCCGGAGGAGCTGTTCCATTAAATAAAGGCATGAAATGGCAGGTGCCACATTTTCCTTTGCCCATAAAGAGGTTAAATCCTTTTATTTCTTCCTTATTCATTTGTCCTTTTTCTCCGCGCATATATTTATCAAAGCGCGAATTAAAAGGGCTTAATGACCTTATATAGGTTGCCAGAGCAATCATTACAAATCTTGGCTTTATCTCTTTTTCCATCGCAGGAAAAGCTGCTTTAAATTTTCTAAGATAATCAGGTAATGCATTCATTCGCGCCGCGGCTTCTTCAACAGAAGCATGCATTTCGTCTTTGTTGGATAATACATCCATAGCCTGGTTCTCCAGTGAAGGGGCCCGCATGTCGTAAAATTGAGCCTGTTGCAAACCCGCATACATTAGGGTAGGAGCATTTCGCTTAACAAATGTACCTGGAATTAAAGCTTCACTCCTGGCAAGTCCGTCAGTGAATGCCAGCTCTGGTTTATGGCAGCTTTGGCAAGTGCGGGTAGTTCCCGACAGAACCGGGTCGGAAAATAACTGCTTACCCAGGGCCACCTTGATTTGATTATAGGCAGATTCATTATTATCAGCAAAAAAATCCGGATTAAAGGCATTAGCATCAAATAGAGTTTCGGTGTTATTGTAAATCGCCAGTTCAGTTTTAAGCGGCTCAATCTTTAGTTCCCTTTCCCATTTTTTCATTTCCCTGGTGATAGGGTTAGAATAACTCGAAATGAACTCCATTCTGTCGAAGGTGTCGAAATCGGGATGGCTGTCTATATACTTACCTGCAGATGCGATTAATTCTTCAATCTTCTGATTGTTTCCAAATACTTTCATAACAGTTAAAAGGGCATCTAATGAAGTCTTTGCTTCACTTAGCCCCGTTTTAGTTAAGGGAGTATCAAAACCCGATATGCCTAAAGAATTTATTCGAAAAATCTGAAGCTTACAGGCATCAAGTATGTGTGTATCTGTAAACTCTGTTGCTTCCAAAATGCTATGAGCAAAACGAACTTTTGCAAGAAAGGCAGTTGTTTCACGCACTAATTCTTTTCTCTCAGTTTCTTTAAAAGGGAACAGATGTTCTTCAATTACCTGCAATCCGCCCGGTGCAAACACTTTGGTTTCTTCAATCTCTATTTCGGGTAAGGGAGGTCCGTTAAGGAGTCTGCTGGCTCCGGGAGCATAGTATTCTGTAAACCATTCAAGCTTTTTATAGGCTTGCCTTGTTTCTATAAATGCCTTTTGAAGTTCAGTCTCGCTTCCTTTAAGGGCAAGAGGCAGAAGTTTATCTTCTGTAATTGATTCAAGGTCTGAAAAATCCTTTTCAAGTATATCTCTAACCTTTTCTATGGGCGACTCATTTTTAACTGAACAATAGGTGAGTATTCCTAATAATAGTAAAAAGGCAGGTATCCTGAATTTAATCATAGTATTTGAAGTAAAAAAGCCCTCCACAAATTGTGGAAGGGCCTGGAAAGGAGGGAAGCAAAATTATTTATCTACTCCGGATAGGATTAGGGTTTGTCCACCTTCTTTATTAGTGGTTAGACCGCTACCATCTGCGTTTGCAAATTTATTGTCGGTCCAGGTATGTGGATGAAGATTTACTACAAAGGTGTTTGGCTTACCGATAAGGTCGGAAATATCATACATAGCACCAAACTCCCATGAACTTAGATTCGTTGAATTAGCGGGATTGTATTTTGCATTGAAGGTTGCATCAGACCTGCGATGATCCATTTCAAGCATTGGTTTCATAGCTTTGCTTGCGATGTTATATTGCCAGATTCTGCCATCATGCTTGGTTTCCTTGTAGAAAGAATCACCGTCTTCCTGAATATATAGGAAGTTTTTGGTTACGCAGATATTGTCTGGATTCACGATATGATTTCCCGGATCAACAGCTCCATCCATCAGAGGAGTTAGTTTACCTTTTAGGATGTTATTCGCATCCAATTCTAACTTGTAAACTCTGCCCCACATGGTTTTCCCGCCTACAGGTGTTATTTTGTCAGACTGGCTTACCCCTGTAGAAACAAAATATATTGTTCTGTTAGCTTCTACGCTTCCTTTTCCATAATCCAAATCTTCAACGCGTGCTAACTGGAGCGCTCCTTTAGTAACAGTCTGAGCCGCTAGTTGGACACCCGTACTAGTACTTACATTGTCGTATTCAACAAATTCGACATCATAAGAGCTGTTAACGGCCATGTCAGTTTCTACAGAATTCAAATTGGTACGGCGCATCATGTATAGTTTTCCATTCACAAGATCACCCACAGTATTGGATAAATAAAGATTTATCTGTCCGTTACTGTCATCCTCTCCAACGAAAATTGCTGTTTTGCCAGGATAAACATTTTTAGGAAGCGGAACAGCATTTTCAGCAATACATTTTCCTAATGCAGGAATTGTCCTGTTAGTAGTTTTCAGGTTTGTTGAGCCAAAGGGATCGATCTGGTGAATCATCGATTCAGAGCCTGATTCACCTGCGGTCAGAAATAGCGGACCGAACCCATGTTCCTCTGGTGTTACCATAGTTGCTGAGCAGAGACGCATGCCACCACCTTTTGCATCAACAATGTATTCTCCCTTCAGAGGCTTAAAGTTTTTATCCAGATATACACGTGATACCGAGAAAAGGATCTCATGATTATTAATCATTACATATCCATCACTATTGGGATCTTTTAATATCCCCGCCCCATCAGGTTGGGCGCCGTAAATGAAATCCGGACTTCCGTCGAGTTTGTCATCACTGCTGATCAGCGGATAAATCTGAAGTCCTTCAAATCCTGTTAAAGCTTTGACAAGTGAAGGAGTTACAGAGTGATTTTTAAGCGTAACGATTTCCTGCTTGCTACCATTGTTCTTGTCCTTTTGGCAGGCAACGAAAATTGATGCCGCTGTAATTGCCGATAAGGATAGGACCCCTAACTTACTTTGTACAAAATATTTCATAGTCTAATTTAGTTTGTGCCAAAGCTATCGTACTACTATAATCAGAAGGTTATCTTTGCTTTAAATTTAGATGAACATCCGGGAGCTGTTGTTAGCATTCGTTTAATGAGTCATCTAGAGATTAAAGCCGGGCAATCAATTACCCTTTAAAAGCCCTGTATTCCAGCGGATATTAACATGAAATTAACATTTAAGTTACCAATGTTTAATCACGGGGTAACGTCGGGGTAATATTGGGGTAATACTTTTGCAATGAATCAAAAACATTGTAAAGTGAAACACAATCTCATTATCAGAATTTTAACTGTTCTATTCTTTATTGGAGTATTAATACCAGATACTTTCGCGCAAGGTGCCGGGAAAATTGTTGGTAAGCTTACCGACAAGAAAACCGGGGAAACGCTTATCGGTGTTTCTGTAAAGGTTTCAGGAACTACAAAAGGTACTACGAGCGATGTAGAAGGTCGTTACAGCCTGGGCGGATTAGCGACAGGTGATTATACTTTAGAGTTTTCGTATGTGGGGTATCCCACTAAAAAGATATCTGATATCAGTGTTACTGCCGGAAAAGTTACCACACTCGATGTGGTTATGGAAGAATCTGGTACTCAATTACAGCAGGTGGTAATTACGGCTACAGCTAAGCAGGAGTCAGTTAGCGGATTATATGTACAGCAGAAAAATGCAATTAGTATGTCTAGCGGAATCTCTGCGGATGTCATCCGTCGTTCGCCTGATAAAAATACTGGTGAGGTATTGAAAAGAGTGAGTGGTGCCAGTGTGCAGGATAATAAATTCATCATTGTAAGGGGACTGAGCGACAGATATAACAATGCGATGATAAACAATTCGCCATTGCCAAGCTCTGAAGCAGACAGGAAAACCTTTTCATTTGACGTTATCCCTTCGGCGCTTATCGACAATGTTATTATAAGCAAGACCGCCACACCTGATCTTCCTGGTGATTTTGCAGGAGGTGCGGTTCAGATAAAGACTAAAGACTTTCCCGACCTAAAGAACCTGCAAATTAGCTATAGCGCTGGTTACAATAGCATCTCAACATTTAAGCCATTCTATGGCAATTCACGAAATGTATTAGACTTCTCAGGCTTCGGCGCATCTTCAAGAGCCATGCCTTCGTCTTTTCCTGCATCGCGCCAGCGGTATGTCAACCAGCCCATCGATCGACGAATTGCTTTAACCAAACAGTTTGATAATTCATGGGGAATAAACAATCTCGGAACCACAATGCCTACCCAAAGCATTCAACTGATATATGGTAATTCCTTCCATTTTAAAAATGACAGTAAGCTGGGGTTGATTCTTTCGACCAATTATAGAAATGCTGCAACAATTTCGCAGGAAGAGCGGAATGATTATAATGAAGCCGGTGCTACCGGTCGCGGTATTCCCTTGTTTGAATATAACGACAACTATTATAATTTCAGCTCTACGCTGGGCGTGTTGGCTAATATCTCATACATCAAAGGAAACCACAAGTTTGCCTTGAAAAACGTGTTCAACCAAAGCTTTGAGGATAATTACCTTCAACGCTCCGGAACATTCGATATACAGTCGCTACAAAATGTCTCACAACAAGAGGTAACTGACAAATCACTTATAAACTCCGTTCTTGAAGGCGAGCATCTTTTGTCGCAAAAGAATAAATCACGTTTGAATTGGAACACTTCGTTTAGCAGAATTACAAACGACCAACCCGATTTGCGTCGACTTGCCTATGTGAAAAAAGTTACCGATAACGCTGACGTCCCTTATCAGGCACAGGTGCCGTCGGTTGCCACGCCGTCTACTGCAGGCCGCTTTTTTAGCGAGTTAGGTGAAAATGTCTTTGGAGCTTCGGTAAATTATACGCTGCCGGTCGAAATTAAAGGGCAAAGCCAAACTATTAAGGCTGGATTATTGAAGCAGTATAAACAGCGTAACGTTTCGGCCCGGGTTCTTGGTTATGTGATAAATACCGACGACTTCACTGCTTCAGAAGCTTTGTTAAGTCTTCCTCAGGGCCAACTTTTTAGCCCTGCTAATATAGCTCAGGATAAGTTTTACCTGGATGATATCACCAATCCCGCCAATACGTATGATGGCTCAGGCGATTTAAATGCAGGCTATTTAATGATGACAAATCAGCTGTTTAATAAGCTGAAAGCGACCTGGGGTCTGCGTGTTGAAAACTACATTGAAACACTTGATACCCGCGATAATTCAGGTGCAGTGAACATCAACAACAACTATCTTGATTTACTTCCCTCAATTAATTTGTCCTACGGGCTTAACGATGCATCTAATCTGCGGGCAAGCTTCGGAAGAACCGTTGCCCGTGCCCAGTTCAGGGAACTAGCTCCGTTCAGTTTTTACGACTTCGTTACAGGTACTGTGAAAATAGGAAACACCGAACTTCAGAGAACCACTATCGACAATATCGACCTTCGGTATGAGCTTTATCCTTCCACAGGACAACTGATTTCATTTTCGGTGTTTTACAAGCATTTGATAAAGCCTATAGAAACCAACATCCTATCGGGATCGACTGCTGCAAGTAAATCAATATCGTATATAAATGCACCTGAGGCTGACGTTTTCGGGGCGGAGGTAGAATTGAGACATAACCTTGGGTTTATTAATTCTGGTTCAAGTTTTTTTAAGAACCTTGTTTTTACGGCCAATGCTGCTGCAATAAAATCGCAGGTAAACTTTGGTAATGCAGTAACCATATTAAATAAAAGACCGCTACAGGGTCAATCGCCTTATCTTATTAATACTGGTCTTCAATATTCGGAACCTAAGAGCGGTTTACAGGCCAATGTACTTTACAACAGAATTGGAAGACGGATAGCGATTGTTGGCTTTGGTCAGTACAGCGGCGACACGTTCCAGGCCGATTATCCGGACATTTATGAGGCACCCCGCGATTTGATTGACTTTCAGCTGTCAAAATCAATAATTAAAAGCAAAGGAGAATTGAAACTAAGTATCAGTAACCTTCTTGATAGCGATGCAAATTTTTACCAGGATATTAATACCAACAAGACTTACGATTCTGGTTCAGATCAGTTGATTAACTCGGTTCAGTTTGGAAGAACAATATCCCTGGGGTTTGGATATAAATTCTAAGAATTAATCATAAGGTAACATAGGGTTAAATCCGTGATAACACAACAAACTTATTTTTGAAACATCTTATAAAAGAGAAAATTATGAATATTAAAAGAATTAAATTTTTTACAGTTATGCTGTTTGCAGTGCTAACTGTGTTCAGTGCTTGTAAAAATAATGATCCCGTTGATGACGAGATTATAGTGAAAGAACAGGAAATTATAGAAGGTAATATAACTTCTACTAAGACCCTCAGTGCGAATAAAATATATCTATTAAGAGGATATGTTAGAGTAACGGGCGGTGGAAAACTTGTTATTCCTGCAGGTACAGTAATTAAAGGTGAAAAGGCCTCTAAAGCCGCACTTTTTATCGAAAAGGATGGCGACATTGAAGCAAATGGTACAGCATCTAACCCGATTGTTTTCACGTCTGACCAAGAGGCTGGTATGAGAAAAGAAGGTGACTGGGCAGGAATCGTTATCTCCGGAAATTCTACGGTAAATACTGCTGACGGAACTGCTAAATACGAAGGAGGAATTTTAGGAGCGGGTGTTGCCGAATATGGTGGAACCAATCCGGCTGATAATTCAGGAAGCTTTACCTACGTTCGTATCGAATTTGCCGGTTATCCTGTGGAGGCTGACAAAGAATTGAATGGCCTAACTCTTTGCGGTGTAGGTAGCGGAACAACAATTCACCACGTTCAGGTATCATACGGTGGCGATGATGGTTTCGAGTTTTTTGGCGGAACCGTTAATGCAACCCACCTAATCGTTTACAGAACTGTTGATGACGATTTCGATTTCGATCACGGTTATACCGGAAAAATCCAGTACGGTATTTCTATAAAGGATCCTAATCTGGCTGATAAAAGCGTTTCTAGAGCTATCGAGCTTGAGAATAAAGGTGCCGTTACAGGTGGTAAACATACAAAACCTATTATGTCTAACTTTACTTTTATAGGTCCTGGAGCAAGCTCAAACGCTAACCACGGCGCGGGTATTCATTACGGACTTAACAGCAGATTAGTTTTAGCAAATTCAATTATCGTTAACGCTAAAGGAAATGCTGTGGAATTTACAGAGTTTCCGGCTGCTGAGGCACTTGCAGGCAGAGCAGGGTTCTCTAACAACATTGTGTTTGGTAATACAGCTAATTATGGTTTGTCAGGAACTGTAACTTCGTTCGCAGATGTAGCTGCTTTGACCGCCTTTGCAGGCACAAAAGGAAACACAACTATTGCCAATGCAGAGGCAGCCGGATTTAACAGTATCGATCTGGCTTCGCCTAACCTTACTTTAAAATCAACCTCACCTGCAATCGGAAAGGCATCATTTGCTGGTACTGATCTTTCTGCAGGCTTTACTGTTGAAACGTTTGCTGGTGCAATGGGTACAACTAACTGGACTACTGGTTGGGCTAATTGGAGCCCCAAGACTACAGAATATAAATAGTCTAATATTATAATTTAGTTAACCCTGCCTTGAAAAAGGCGGGGTTTTTTATTGGTAGTCATTTAATTATAATTGCATTTTGAATAATACATGGCCTTTAGATTTGAAGTAATAGAAAACCATGAAAAAATATCTACCAAAAAAAATTCTGGCCTAAAGCAGTTGACACAAAAGTTAACTTATTCTAGGGCGTTTAATAACTATAAATTTACTTGAAGTGTAATTGAGGCTCATAAGCATACACAACTTCATAACGCGCATTGCGAAATTTATTCGAAACTTCTCCAATTCTCAAGTCCTGTAGTTGAGGTGTAGGATCGCATACCGAATATTTCTTGCCGTTATAAATTATCGGCTTACCGGTAGGTTTATCGAATTGCACCGCCATCGTAATATGTGTAGGGTACAATAGGGCTATCATCGGTAAATTGTAGATTTCTTTTACCAAATAGAAGAAGAGAGCCGCTCTGTCATCACAATCGCTGTATTCTGAAAATAAGGTCTGCTCTGGTGTCATGCGCTTTTCTTTGCCAAAGTTCCGTTCATCGTCTTCATACAAAAATGCATTTCGGGTAAAGCGCATCAGGTAATCCACGCCTTTCTTCTGACTCATACCAGAAAGGGTCGCCTTAAGAGTAGGAATCAGAGAGCTGTGTGTTTCCCGGCTGAGCGGAATATTAAAATAGGACTTAAAGTCAACTACCGGATAGTTAGCGAAGATAGATTGAACCTCCGGGTTTAACTTCACATCAAAGTGGTAAACCCTTTGGTGATACCTGAACTGAAGATTTTTTACGGCATAATTCTCCGCTCTGAAATCGGGCATTTGGGTTACTCTGTACGAAAAAGCTTGTTTGCTCTCAGCGATTGGCAAGTCGACCGGAAAAATCTTATTATTTTTTAAATCAATTCCGGGATAATCATGAATATTTAAGCAAACGAACTGATTGCCATCACTCAGATAAAAGGGGATGTCGGAGATATCATCGTCACTTCTGACATAAAAAAGTAACTTATCTCTCTCCAGTGCCAGCCGGGCATCATAGCCACTTTTGCAAAGCAGAAACCATTTGTAAAGCGTATACCTGTAATAGTTTTCTGCCTTTGGTGCTATTTGCTGAGCAGTTTTACGAATTAGCTGATAATACAGCCAGTCATTAAGCTGGTGTTTTTTTCTGTAAGTATTTAAAGCTTCAATAACCGGTTGATATTTTCCCCTGGTAATGTTTTTATAAAAAGAATGAATTAATGAGTCACTTACCGACGTTGGGAATTTAATGTTTGCTGAGTTGTCAAGTTCGAAATTGAACGTATTGCCGTAAAATTCAAGGCTATAGTTCTGTGCTCTGCTTTCCGTTACGGTTAAAACGAGCAGTACTAGCATTAACTTAAATAGCTTACCCCAAAATTTAGAGCCCTGGGAATTCATTCAGATACTTAACGATTAGTTTACATGATGATAATATTAAATTTACGAAAAGAGTTTGGATATGTTGTATGATAATTGTCTCACAGCTATATTATTTTGTTTCAGTTCTGATAAAATTAATTTACTTAAAGGTAATATTGGAGAAACAATCTGTTTATGTGGAATGTGCACCTTTAGGAACAGTGTTTGACAATTCAATTTCCCCGGTAGCTGAGAAGCCCGGGGGAATTATTTAATTTACGGAACCATCATGAACATATCCCACTCAAACTTAAATACATCTTCATGATAGCTATCTTTTAATAACACAAAATAACAAGCGCTTACAAGCTGATCAGACGCTAAATTATATATAATGAAGATCCTCTACGCAATTCAGGGAACAGGTAATGGCCATCTAAGCCGCGCCATGGATATCATTCCTTGTCTCCAAAAACATGGAGAAGTCGATATATTGGTAAGCGGTATTCAGGGAGATCTCAATCTGCCGTTTCCCATCACTTATCAATACAGAGGACTGAGTTTTATTTTCGGTAAAACCGGAGGTGTTAATCTCTGGAAGACCTTTGCCCGGACGAATCTCAGGAGATTTTTTAAAAACCTGAATGACCTGCCTCTGGAGGGATACAACCTGATCTTAAATGATTTTGAGCCTGTGTCTGCCTGGGCATGTTACTTCAAAAGGAAAGCCTGCGTGGGCTTAAGTCATCAGGCAGCGGTTTTGACCGAAGGTTATGCTTTACCCGAGAGCGTGGATCGAATGGGCAGATTCATTCTTGACCACTATGCCCCCGTGAATCATAAATATGGGTTTCATTTTTCTGCAGATGGCGATAATGTATTCACACCGGTTATCCGCCAGCAGGTTAGGGAACATATTGTATCAGACGAGGGTCACTATACAGTTTATCTGCCATCGTATGATGATAAAAGACTAATTAAACAACTGTCGGAATATAAAGAAATCACCTGGCAGATTTTTTCTAAACACAACAAAAAGAAGTACGAGTCGAAAAATATAACCATCTTTCCGATTGATAATAAAGGCTTTACAGCCAGCATGGCTTCATCAAGCGGAGTTCTGTGCGGCGCCGGTTTTGAGACTCCTGCCGAGGCTTTGTTTTTAGGAAAGAAGCTTCTCGTTATACCTATGAAGAATCAGTATGAGCAGCATTTAAATGCTGCCGCCTTAAAATCTATGGATGTCTCGGTAGTTAAGAACCTTAAACCGAAAAATGAAGCGGAGATTAGAGAGTGGCTTGATAGGGGCAGGGTGATTCCGGTGAATTATCCCAACCAAACCCAGGAGATTATCGATAGCATTGTAGCAAAGCATGCTATTTTATTTTAGTATCAGTCGTTACTCTTAATGCTTTCCAGCAGGATTTTAATATTTAGCATATCATTCAGGTCCTGGGTGTCGCTAATATCCGAAAGATCTGCTTCTATGGCATCAAATTTTGGTTCATGCCTGTATATCGTCCATTCGCCGTTGTGGTATTCAAGTGATGTCAGGTTCTCTACCCAATCGCCCGAATTGAGATACAATACCGAACCCTTTTCTGTTTCGATCCGGCGTATCTCGGGCTGATGAATATGTCCGCATATTACAAAGCTGTATCCTTTCTCTATAGCAAGTTCAGCAGCTATGTTTTCGAAATCATTGATGAATTTTACTGCGTCTTTAAAATGGGCCTTTATCCGTTTTGAAAAACTCATTTTTTCGCGCCCTAATAAAGACAGGCACCGATTAACAAAACTGTTAATCAAAATCAGGCTGTCATATCCAATGGCTCCGAGTTTTGCCAGCCATTTAGAATTTTGCATAGTTACATCGAAAACGTCTCCATGAAACAGCCATGCTTTTTCTCCATCTAAATTTAAAACCAGCTTGTTTACCAATTTAAAGCTTCCAACTTCCAGATCCGCAAACTTTCTGAGCATTTCATCATGGTTTCCGGTAAGGTAATAAACGGGTATATCCTCGGTAACAAACTTCATTATTCGCCTGACTACTTTCATATGGCTTTCGGGCCAGTAGGATTTGCTGAACTGCCAGATATCTATTATATCACCGTTTAATACGATTGCTTTTGGATTTATACTCTTCAGATAAGAAAGTAATTCTTTGGCGTGGCAGCCATAAGTTCCCAGATGAACATCAGATATGATTACCAGGTCAACATCTCGTTTAGACATATACTAAAGTACATCACCAGTAGTTAAGCTAATGTTAAAATAATATGATGTTATTTATCTAATATGCTGAAAATGAGCATTAAATTTAATATTAAATTAACATTTGATTTAGTAATTTAGAATTCTAAATCTCTCGGTATGCCGGTTCAAATCACGAAAAATACCTCTTTTTTTTACACCTGTAAAGAGAATTACTTCCTTGGAATATTACCGGCAGACCCGCAGTCGACAGAAAAAGAGGGTTACCAGACCCTGGTCGGATTAGCAAAAACTTATTTTTCTGCTGGTTTATACGAGCCGATCGTTCAATATCTGACAGAAGGCAGATATTTCATGAAACTTTGGTCGGCATATTTGACTCTTGAGTATGGTAATCCTGATGATGATTTAAGAGCATCTTGTATGGCGATTATCCAAAATACAGTTCAGCAGCTTCCGCATGAGCTTCCTGTGGAACAGGAAGAATTTTTCACTAATTATCTCAATAATAAAGTCTGATTAAAATCACTAAAACATCCCTCTTAAAAAGTGTGTTTTATTTACCGGAAGATATGAAGCTATTATTCATATCTCTCACCAAAAGCAATGGACTTAGCGAAGCGTTCTCTTCGGTACGATTAATTCAATAAAAACAGGGAAAATATGGCCGCCTGTTTTTTGGGCAGGTTAATGATAGCCGGTCCGAACGAAGCCGGGCGGAATTCATAGCCTAAAAAAACAATATATTCAAATGAAAAAAGGAAATTTAAAAACCGCGGCAAAAGCCAGGAAAGCTATTCGCGCATCTATTGAAGAGAATCTGTCGGAAGGCTTAAAAGGACTTGTAGTTAGCTTAGGTTACGACCCCGGGAAAGCAAAACTTCATATAGCAAAAGCTTCCCGGAAAATTGCAAAACAGCTTGCAGAAAAAGTAAAAATAAATGAGCTGAAGACCACAGCAGAAAATGCCCTATCAACTGCTCAGGGCGATGTAAGATGGGATGGAGAGGCCTCTTCTGCTGATGTCACCCCGAAAGTTTTTGACTCAAGCCTTTTGCAGAGCCAGAGAAAAGGAAAAAAGGCTGTTAAAGCTAATTCCAAAGATATAAAATCAGACCACGTTGACTTAGCTGAGCAAGATGCCAGGGAGAAAGCCGCCAGCGAGGAACAGGATTCAGAAATTCAGATAGGGACTTCTTGAACGTGATAAGGCTTTTGTTAGTCGGCTTGTTATTTTATTAATGTTATCTTACCTGAATGACAGAGGTTTTTCAGGAAGAACTCTGCGGCCCCTGATAAAAAACCGCCAGACTCATCAAAAAAACAATGAACGCGGATTATAAATAGGGGTAAAAAATGGATTTGCAAACATCACAAAATAGAATTTGCCATAAATCCGCGTTCCAAAAATTAACTTTTAGAGATGTCATTAAAAAAGGTTGGGATAATCCGTAATAATTCCATCCACACCCAATAACTTCAATCGTGTAATCTCATTTTTCTCGTTAACCGTCCAGGGGATTATTTTCATCCCCTTATAGTGACAGTCTTTGATCAGCTCGGCCGTTACCAGTTTCAGATTGGGGCTATAAATGGTTGGCAAAAAACTCAATAGTTTTAAGTTTTCTTCCAAAGAATTGTTTGATACCAGGAAAGCCGTTTTTATTTCGGGATATTGAGTATGGAGAACCTCTAAAGTTCTTGGGTCGAAAGATTGAACAATTACCCATGGGCTAATATTTTTCTTTTTTTCGATTACATTCATTAATAATTTCACAAATATTTCCGGTTCGGGATGAAAAATATTGTCTCCCTTTATACTTGATTTGGTTTCGATATTATAAAATACCTGTGGTTTACCCGTAGCTTTTAAATAATTCTGTACCGAAACAATTAAATCTTCTAATAAGGGAATTTGAGCTTGCTGTTTTACTTGCTGAGGAAATGCAGAATAATATTTAGAACCAACATCAAATCTATCCAGGTCTGTATAATTCATTTGATAAATTACCGACTTTTTGGCCTCTTCTTTAGTCAGCTCCTTACCATTATTTAGGGTGAAAAGAGGGTTAATCTGGTCATCGTGCATTAAAACAACCTTTCTATCACTTGTTATATGTGCATCCATCTCTAAGGTAGTAACGCCCAGGTCAATGGCTTTCAACATGGCAGGAATCGTGTTTTCGGGATTCAATCCACGCCCACCACGATGCGCCTCACGATCAAAAGACGGAAGCGGCTGAATCTGCAAAGGCTGTCGGGTCTTACAGCCTCCTGTTGAGAGAAGGACTGCCAAAACAATATATAGTGTTTTTTTCATAGCACAGTAATTCGGTTACTTTTGTTACTCATCGATGGTGCGCCCGTACTTTTCGCCGAATAAGTTAGTTGCGACCACCTTGTTTCGATTTCAATGACTGATAAAAAAGCGCCTCGTTGCCTTCGGATCGGCAATAAAGAGGTATTGAAAAACGGAAGCTCAATTGAGCTTCCGTTTAGATGATGAGGTCTGATTAAGGCTACTTAATTTCGGTAGTTATATCAGCTACGTTTTCTATCTCAGCTACTGTTGAGGCAGGTGTCATCAGGATACCTTTTTGTGATCTGACTTTAGTCCATTTCCCAAGGCCGGTATCGTAAGCACCGCCAAAGGCCTGAAAAAATCCCGCATCTCCGGGTGTTAGATAAGGAAAACCGGTAAGATTGGTTCCCGCACGATAAAATTCCTGGGGAGCTCCTGTACTCGGATCAAACCTGTCGTAAAGATCGGTGGTTGTAATACGATAGCCACCTGCGGGCGGACCCGCACTATAGATAGTACCACCTGTTCCAATAAAGATCACATCTATGGGCACGGAGTTTATATCCACCACGATGCCTTTAAACACCGCTACACCAGAGGCGTTGCCGCTATTGGCAAGCAAATTACCGGTTTTGGTACCACCTGCCGGGCTAGAACCGTTCAGAAGATCACTGGCAAGGCTATTGTAGTCATATGACCGGATCCACTTAGACGTCGATATATCTGTAGAACCGGGGCCGTTGATCCGTTTAAGGGTACCTCCGACGTAAAAATAGTCGCCTTTAACTACTGTACCGGAAGTCATATTTATCTTGTAGGTTCTTGCACCGCCTGTACCCCATCCGTAAGGCGGAGTCCCTGGAGTTCCCGCATTGTTAGTAGTTACCACAGAGTAACTTTCGGTTGCGAAATTAACATCCCGCAAGGCTCTGAACTGTATATATTCATAATTAGCATCCGAACCTTTAGGGTCAGCACAAATACCTGTGATAACGAATGGTGGCTGTTCTGGTGGTGTAAGTACCTTTGCGTCTGCCGTATTGCGCATCCTTAAGTGTGGAGTAAGTTTGCCGTAATCATCGGCCGTCAATACTATTACACCGGTGTAGTTGGCGTAAACGTTTGGCTTATCATTCGCAAAAGTTGCACCAGCATCTGTCCTGAGGATGAGATCGCCGAACGCATCGTTTATCAGTTTATCTCCTGAGTAGGTTCCGGCAGGGCCTAACGGCGGATTAAAGGTAGCTTTTGCTACGGTAACCTGTGTATTTTCGTAGCGTTTCGGGTCAGTCAGAATTGCGGCTGTGGTCGCCATAGTTGTCTGGATCGTATTTCCTGACGACACTTTTATGATGTCTGATTCCGGAACATCCAGCACCTGGAGCATTCCGTTACGCAGGGCCAGTGTTTTTCCTTCAAGTTTCACGCGTACCAGATCGCCCGATTTATAATTTGCTGCAGCAGAACCAACAGCGATTGCAATGCCTCTGATCGAGTCTCCTGAAGATGCCTTGCGGGAATTTTGAACTATCAGGTAACCTGCAAGCATATTTTTAGAGGTGTGATCGGAAACAACAACTCCTTCTACCGAATTTGCGCCTGCCATATTCTCGGTAGTAAGCACTACGTCAGCGTCCTTATAGATCTTACGCAGATCGAAAGTAAAAATATAAGGGCTGGCCATGCCGCCCTCGTATGTATTTTTATCATCACATCCCAACCAGGCTACAGCGAAGGAGATGAGAAGAAAATAATTAATTAATATCTTTTTCATTGTATATAATTATTCGTTACTATTTATTTTTTTAATGGCGACTCATGCTTGCTTCGCAGGTTGTTTTTTATCGTAATGAAGTTCGCCCGGCTTCGTTCGGACGGGATGCAGGTTTCGTGATTTATAAGTTTATCAGTTTACTACGGTTTCTGCCACCAAATTCGCGTATTGATCTGATCTGGCCCTTGTATAGCTATAGTCGCATTATAGTTATCGCGGTTGGCCGTTTGAACAATAACAGGGTAGTATAAGCGTGCTGGCATAATGCCACCGTTTTCAAAGGTGGTCCCTGCCACGTTGATTGGGAGAGCCGGATGACCGGTACGACGATACTCGGCCCATTGTTCTGAATCTACCAGGAACAAGGCATAATACTTTTGCAGGTGAAGCGCCTCCATTTTATTTTCCAATGGCTGAGCATCCTCCCACAGAATGTCTGCATTAGTCATATAGCCGGATAAATTACCGGCTGGATAGGCCGGGATCCAATACTGGATCATGTCTAAAACCCCTTTATTATAGTATGTTGCCACCGAACCGCTTATCCATCCCTTTAAAACACCCTCGGCAAGGATAAAATCAACTTCAGCTACGTTCATGATAATGCCGGTGTATGGGTCAACCTGGAGGCTATGCCCAGCGTTTGCTGTACCGGTGCCCGGAACATTGTCGTAAGAATAAAACGAAGACAGACCAGCGCTTACACTGCCAGGACTAAATCCGCTTGGCACACCAATCAGGTTTCCTCCTACCGTACTTATACCCCAGCGGTTAACACCGTTTTTTCCATACGCCGCGCTATTTAAAACAGGGTGCCCCCAATCACGTAAGTTGTCAATAAAGAACTTTGATATGGCGCTCCTGAAATCAAGTCCGCGAATACTTGTATAAGGCGACGAGTACAAGGCGGTACTAGTGACGGAAGTGGTCCAAAGGAGTTTCGCACTGTCGCTATTGGAGTTCATGATCGGGTACTTGGCCGGATTGGTAACAATCTCTTTAAATTTGTCGACAACCGTTTCTGAAACTTCAGCCTTACCTGAAATACGAAGTAATAAGCGCAGATACAACGAGTTGCCGAGTTTGCGCCATTTCGCAATGTCGCCATTGAAAACCGGGTCGCTGCTCTCACTAATGGGGGTTCCGGCTGTTAACAGGGTATTTGCCTCTTCCAGTTTTTTGAACAAGTCGAGATAAATATCTTTTTGCCTGTCGAATTTAGGCTCTACAATTCCTTCTTTACCTTTGTTAGCCTCAGTGTAAGGAATATCGCCATAGGTATCTGTTAAAATGGAGAACGCATAAGCTTCGAGAATTCTTGAAATACCCATGAGCGAACTATTCTGGTACTCTGGCTGACTGGCCAGCGTATAGATATCCCTGACGTTAGTTAGCTCGGTGAACAAACCGTTCCAGGTATAATCGGCCCAGTTACGGCGAAAATCATACCGGTTTACTGTTCCCTCAGCATCGCTGAGGGATACCGATACCTGCATAAGCTCATTGTTGAATGTGCGCCCCCGCAGCATATTCACTGAAAGCAAATTCACCAGTGAGGGAGCCAAAAGCTGGGCGGGCGAGGTAGTTTTGTTACCGATCGGGTCGGTGTTAACTTCCGTGAAGTCTTCACACGAAGGCATAATGCTGCTGACAATTAAAGCAATACAGGTTAATTTTATCTTAATATTTTTCATTAGAATCTAATTGTTTTTAACTGAGATGAAGCCATCATGAGTTTTATTCATTGCGTTTGTGAGAGCAAACTCATGATGGTTTCATTAGAATATAATTTGTTTTAATGGCAATGAAGTCCGCCCGGCTTCGTTCGAAAGGGCTTGCATGAGCTTATTTATCTTAGTTTGTAAAAGGAAGCTCATGCAGGTTTCATTTTTTTATCTGTTAAAGACCCACAACTAGACGAAATCCGTAAGTGCGTGTTGATGGAAGTTGTCCGACCTCAAAACCTGTTACGATATCGTTACCAGATAATGAACCAAACTCAGGATCGAAAACAGGCCATGGCGACCAAATGTATAGGTTACGTCCAAAGCCACCGATAGTAACTTTTTTCAGTCCCATTCTCTCAACAAAACGCGTTGGTAACGAATAGTTCAGGTTCGCTTCACGGAACTTAACAAAGTCGGTGCTGTACATAGTACCTTCTGCATTATCGTAATAAACGGTTTTATAATATGCTGGAATATTTGTTGCAATCACATCGTTCGGACGGTAAGTTCCTTCGGAATCCAGCATAACTCCATTTCCAATAATACCATTGTATCGTCCGGGAAGAGTAAGAGCTGACTTTCCGTTTTCAGCTATACGGGCTAGTGAAAATGCATTGCCAACCGCACCGAACTGAGCGTCGAATAACGCACTTAAACTCACACTTTTGTAGCTGAATGTACTTCCAAGGCTGGTTTTAAATTTCGGGAGGGAGTTACCAAGATAAACCGGATCCGGAGCGATCAGTGGCATTCCATCTTTATAAACCATCTGCCCGTCGGGCGAACGAACGAATCCAAGCCCGTACATATCTCCAATACTGCCTCCAATGTTTGCAACAACCTGGGCGTTACCGATCGGGCTATTACGAAGAACTACCGAGCTGTCCAGCAACTCCTTAATCTCATTTCGGTTAGCAGAGAATGTAGCTGTGGCGGTCCACTTGAAAGCGTTTTTGCCCTTCACTTGGAGTGGAGTTCCGTTTATGCCGATTTCGATACCTTTATTATTGATTCGGCCGGCATTGATTACGGCACTCGCATAACCCGACGACCGGTCAACTACACGGCTAAGGATCTGGTTCTTTGTGTTTCCCGTGTATAAAGCAACGTCAACATTCAACCGGTTCTTAAACATCCGAACGTCTGTTCCTACCTCATAGGTAGTGGTCATGAGCGGTTTCAGGTTTAATGCCGGAAGGAGTGTGGGATTGGTTGTAGAGCCATTAGGATACAATCCGTTGTTAGCCGGTAAATAGTTATACGCAGTACGGTAAGGCACCGTACTGCCGCTACCTACCTGTGAATAGGATGCCCTTAACTTAACAAAATTGAAGGTTTTTGGGAGGTCCCAAAAATCTGACGGTATAAAGGCCATGTTAACCGATGGGTAAAAGAACCCGACATCCGCTGTCCGTAAAGGCGAAGCCAAAACGCTGCTCCAGTCCTGACGGCCGGTAACATCCACAAAGAGGTAGTCTTTATACGAGGCCGAAATCAACCCATATACGCTATTAAACCGGTATCTTGCAGTATCAGGCACTGAAATGATTGGATTTATGTTATTAGAGAGATCGTAAATGTTCGGCTCTTTCAAACCATCTGCCCGGCTCTCACCTTTCCTGTATTCGTTCTTTAGAATACTGCCTCCTCCGGTTACAGTCAGGTTAATATCCTTGTTGATCTCCCTGTCGTACTTTAGCAGAACATCAGTATTTTGCTCGTAGGTTGTAGCATCCTGAATACGGTATGAACCTTGTGCGAATTTTGCTCCGGCGGCATCATAAGGCCGCAGCTGCTCGGTTGCATTTTTGTTTAAATCGAGCGAGGTGCGCACTTGTGACATCAGTCCTTTTGCAAGCTGATACGAAAGCTGGATATTACCCAGAACTCCGTTACGACGCTGTGTGTTCAGATACTCGTAAGATATTGCATACGGCGACTCGAGTGTAGTGGTAGTGATATTAATAAACTTGGTATACTCCGACCCGTGGACCCAATAATCTTTGTAATAATTTGGATCTACGTTAGGTTGTGAAAAATATACCCAGTACATATAAGCCTGGTTACCAAAACCCGTGGTGGGCAGGTTGTCACTGTTTTTGTTATTGTAAGTAGCTTTAGCAGTAAGCGTCAGCTTTTTTGTGATCTTTGAATTAGCCGATAAAGCAACGGAAGTACGATCGTAGCCGGTATTTGGCGCAATCCACTCGTTTATATTGTGGTTTATAGCCAGGCGAAGATTCGTGTTTTTTACGTTGCCATCAAGGCTAGCTGAGTTACTGGTTTCGTACCCTGTTTTAAAAAAAGCATTTATCGGGTTAGCTTTAGCAACCCAGGGTGTACGGGTTAAGCCGGTAGCCTGAGTTGCCGGATCATACTGAAAATAAGACTGTCCGTCGAATTTCGGACCCCAGGCAGAACTTGTCGAATTGGTATTAGGTCCATCGGCTGATGCACCCCTCGAAAAATAAGCGGCGCCCCCAAGGCCCTGTCCATATTCCCTCTGCAACTCAGGTTTCCGGTTAATGTCTTCAAACGTTGTGTTATGAGTAAAATTGACGCCTAACGTTTTCCGTTTATTATTTCCTGATTTGGTTGTGATCAATATCGCACCATTGGCACCGCGTTGTCCGTAAAGTGCAGATGCCCCTGGTCCTTTCAGTACGGTTACACTCTCTATATCTTCGGGATTTATGTCGTTGATGGCGCTTCCATAATCCACCGGCATATTGTCGCCTGATACACCATAGACACCTCCTGATGGAGATCCTCTTCGGGCACTGCTGGCGCTGGCAACCACACCATCAATAACGATCAGCGCCTCGTTATCACCGGTAAGGTTATTCTCACCACGAAGGATGATCTTGTTTGAACCGCCCGGACCGCTATTACGAACAAGGTTTAAACCGGCAACTTTCCCGGATAGCGCGTCGGTCCAGTTACTGGAAACCGCATTTGTAAGCGCCGTGCTATCAATTGTAGATGTGGCGAAACCGAGCGATTTTTGCTCGCGTTTTAATCCTAAAGCAGTAGTAATAATAACCTCTTGTAATGCGAGGGCATCAGGTCTTAATCTGATATTTAAAATAGTACTTTTAGTTTCGTTAACCTCAACGCGCTGAAACCTTTCTGTATGGAAAGATATATAGTTTACTTCTACAGTGTAAATACCAGGCTCAACAATTAAGGAATAAGATCCATCAGCCTTTGTGATTACACTCCTGTTTAATTCAACTATTTTAACGGAGGCTCCGGGCAGGGGATCTCCCATTTCATCGGTAACTTTTCCCGACAATGTTCCGCTCGCATTTGCAATTATTAAAATGTTCTTTTCTCCTGCCAGCTTAAAGGTTAATTTCCTTCCCTTTAACAAAATATTAAGGGTTTCTGAAACCGTCCGCTCTGCTTTTGGAACCTTAATAATCGCCTGATCGTTAAGCTGAGCATTGTTATAATTAATAGAAGTACCGCTTAATTTTTCAATTTCTTCAAAGGCATTTTTCAGAGAGACGTTGCTGGCGCCCCAATTGATTTTTTGATTAATAACAGACTGGGCCCGAACACTTGAAAAAATAAAGGAGGGCTGCAGGATTACTAATGCCGTCAATATCAGCACTTTTAAAAAATTCGTTTGGATACATTTTTTCCGTCGAACGTGTATTTTCATTTTTGTTGTTCTTTTAAGTAGCAATGAAGAAGTTTGCCTCATGATATTTTTGACGCACGTTCTGACTTTTCATATATTTACTTTGTTTTATACTTATTTAACGATGGGTGAAAAACTTTTTTGAAAGAGCCGTGGCCGTTCCAGCAGCCGCGGTTTTTTTAATTGAAACCTAATACATATTCCTCCTATTTGCAGTTTTTATTGTTAATGATTAATTGATTCTGTTGTATGGTGTAAGTACAGCCTGATAGTTGCGCGAATATCTCCATAAGCTGGTTAAGCGGCAGGTAATCAAATTTTGCTGTAAATCTGGATGATGAATTTTCCGGATTCGATAGAACCACCTTTACATCGTACCATCGCTCCAAAGTGCGGCCGATTTCCTCTAATGAATTGTTGTTAAAAACGATCCTGTCATCTTTCCATGAAGTAATATTTGCTGCATCCAGGGTATTAAAGGAGAAATCGCCTGTTATTGTATTGATATCGAGCTGCTGATCCGGAAAGAGATATTGCAAAAATTTTCTATTTCCTTCACGTTTTATACTTACCCCAACTTTACCCGATTGTACAGTTACAGCAACCCTGTTATCTCCCTTGAAAGCTGTTACATTGAAGCTGGTTCCCAATACCGTGGTATTTACTTTCCCGCTCTGCACAATAAAGGGCCTTTCTTTATCGTGAACAACTTCAAAAAAAGCTTCCCCTTCCAAAAAAACCTCACGTGTATCTCCGCTAAAAGCTTTAGGATAGCGCAATTTGCTAGCCCCATTTAGATAGACAATCGAACTATCCGGGAGGGTAATACGCGACCGTTTTCCGTTTTGATTGTTAAACTCTGTATAAACCGGACGCGATTCTTTTACTTTAAATGAATTCCTGTAGAAAAGGAGAGAAGTAACAGATGTCAGCAAGATAATAGCAGCATAAGCCAGCCATGAATATGAAGGCTTAAATGAAACGGGAGAGTTTGTATTGCTTTCTTCCGTCAGTACGTGCCGGCTTATCCTATCCCAAACCTTTTGTTGTAAAACCGGCTCCTTAAAATAATATTTTGATGATTCTAGTATCTGTAGATGTTCCCTGAAATGATCCAGGTTTTCTGAGCTGCATTCTATCCATTCTGTGAGCTCGGAAAAGCCCTCATCACTGATCCTTTTTTCAAAATAATCAATTATAAGCTTTTGGTAGTGTTCTTCTTCCATTAAGTACGTCCTTCACTGGTAAAGACAGTTTATTAAAGGGCGAATACGTAGTGAGCTCAGTTAAGCTTCTGTTAAGAAATTATTAGGGAAAGTCAGCTGGAAAGAATGGTGTGGAGGGTCAGGATGCTGATCACCCTGATTCTCATTCAGATGAGAGTGGGGAAGGGGGGCATTCATACATTGTGTCAGAATTGTACTGAAAATCTTTTTACCTTTTTGCAGGAAAAAAGATGTAATGCACCAACCTGATTTAAAAAGATAATGATCGAACAGATCAGAAACTAAGTAAGAGATTTCCCTGAATTGGAAATAAGATAACGAAGTTCTTTTAAGGCAGTATACAGCGTAGTTTCAACTGTTCGTATAGAAATCCCCAGAATGAGGGCTATTTTTGATTTTTCGAAACCGTCTATAAGGCTCATTAAAAAAATTTCTCTCTGCCTTGCGGGAAGAGTGTCAATAATTTTTAGAATTGCATCATATGACTCACGATTCTTCATGATTTGGAATGGAGATTCCTCATGATACAGTACTTCGTGGTAATCCTCTATGGATTCTACATAGCTAATCGGTAATATTTTCTTTTTCAGGCAGTTAATTGCCATGTTCCTTGCGGAAACGAACAGGTAATTTTTTATATCAGAAATATTGTAGTTTTCTCTGTTATCCCAGATTTTAATAAATAAATCAGCAATAAGCTCCTCCGTTAAGGCCTCGTCTTTAATATAAATACTTACAAACTTGCATAAACTACTATAGTACTTTTTGAATAAAGCATTGAGTGCCAACGAATCATTTTTTTTGATTAATTGTAATAACTCTTTGTCAGTCAATCTGATAAGATCCTTTTCAGTCATGCGGCGAAATTAAAGTGTTAACATTAGTTCAATGTTAAGCTAATGGGTATAAAAAACTTTTGTCGTCAGAGAATTATCAGAGGGGCGGGCGGTCAATCGTAATCCGCCAGCCTCAAAGCAAATACGAATCTGTAACTAGAACGCCAGCTGTAGCCTGAACTAATAACGGTTCGAGATTTGCCCTTGGACTTCGTAGCGGCATCTTTCGACAGACCATCTTATGAGTTGAGGGCCAGCCTTTCTGTATAAACATTTCCGAAAGGATCAGTAGCAGTAACCTTTAGTGATTTCACTGCAGATTCTGGTTTAATAAAGAAAAGATGATCCGTAAGGGTGGGTTCCACAAAGCCGCGGGGCTTTGGCTTTTCGACACCGGCAAACAGCTCGAATGCCCAGGGGTCTAAAGCAGTTCGTTGATGTGGTGTGCCCATTAATTTCTCATCAGCAAACCATTCAATTTTCCAGTTCTTATCGTAGTTCCAAATATTTACACAAACCTCTTCAGGGAAGTCTTTGTGTCTGCCCACAGGGTATATTCTTAATTGATGGGTTTTAGGTTTACCTGTCGATTTATAATACCAGCTGAGTTTATCACCATCTACCTCATACACGCCATAACCGCCAGGGGTTCCGTCGCTACAAATCGGACCGGTCCACCATGCTCCGCAAACTGTACCATGGTTATGTTCAGTCATATTACCATCTACCCAAACTTCATTAAAATGAGTATGGCCAGACATAAAATGAACCGTAAAAGGTTTTAATATATCGTATAAGCGCTGACGGTTAATTACCACTCCTCCAAGTTCAGGTTCTGTTTCTTTGTTACGTGCACGTTGTCCCGTATTGCTTGGTATATGCAAACTTACTACTACTGTAGAACCAGCCGGCAATTGTTTAATATCCTGTTCCAGCCACTGCAACTGATTCTCGGTGATATATCCCATGTAACGTTTTTCAACTCCCATGGCAAACACATCATCTAACACGACGTAATGAATTTTACCACGGTTGTATGAATAATAGGTAGGTCCGAAATGTTGTTTAAAAGTTTCAGCAGATTTCTCGTCTGAACGGGCCTCAAGGTCCATGTCGTGATTACCAATTACATTAAAGAACGGAATGCCGCTAATGCTGATGGCTTTTTCGTAATCGGGAAACAAATTGAACCTATCCCATACCAGATCACCGCAACCTATGCCATGCATCGGCATATCGTTTCCGTAAGAATCAACCAAAGCTTTAAGGTCGGGAGCAGATTGAGTGAGTAATAAATCAGCATCCTTTTTATTCTGTATCTGGGTGTCGGCCCAAACTACAAAAACATGCTTATCATCATTAACGTTAAGTTTTTTTAATTCAAAATCCGCACTGAAACTGTTTTTTGAATGATCAATGGTTTTGAAAAACTGTGTAATGCTGTTTTTATGAGGAAATTCATATCCCGAGGGCAGAGAGATATAAACAAATTGAGTGGTTTTGTTGCTCAATAATTCATAATTCCCATTTGCCGAGGTTCTTACACTATTAATTCCGTCTGTCACTGCAACTCCTGGAATACCTTTTCCGGAAGAACTAATACGTCCTTTTAGAACAGTTGTTGAAAGATTTTTTACGGTTGACTCAAGTTCAGATGCTTTTGTTATACTAACAGGTGCCGCGATAGCTGCTCCCAGTATCCCTACGTTTTTTAAGAAATCTCTTCTAATCATTCTTTGCTGAATTGTATAGTTTTAATTCGGGCAAAGGTATTTTGGCTGTATTAATCAGGTACTAAGGCAATATTAACATTAAAAGATAATTGAAAAGGTTTATTAAGGACGTGTAAAGTCTGGCAGACTTAGTGCCTTGTCTTTGGAGTAAGGAGAGGAAAAGGAAAATCAAAGCTCAGCGATAGAACTCTTAATACTAATATAACAATACATGAGGTATTGTAAATCCACCATTATTGTTGTGTTAACATTTTTCTAAATGAAGATTATACATGATATCGCAATTACCTTCGAAATAAAAATGTATGAAATCTTTTAAATCATTACTGTTTATTATTTATATCATAACGGTTCTGCCGGCTTGTAAAAAAGAGAAGGATGGACCTATTGAAGAATTGATCATTCCGGAGAATCCGGCGACCTTTAAAGAAGTTTCGACCATCACTCTTGGAACTACTGGTGCAGCAGAAATTTCAGCATATGATCCTTTGACAAAAAGGCTGTTTGTTGTAAATAACGCAGTAAGTTCAAAGGTAGATGTGATAGATATAAGTCAATTACCAGTTATCTCCAAAATTCAAACTCTTGATTTCTCTTCTACCAGTGGTGTAGCAAATAGTGTTGCAGTGTCAAATGGCTTACTGGCAGTAGCATTGGAAGCCACTGTTAAAACAGATAACGGAAGCGTTGCGATTATTAATACCACTACTCTTTCCGAAACTAAACGTATTACTGTGGGTGCCTTGCCCGATATGGTAACATTCAGTCCGGATGGCAAGTACATTGTAACAGCAAATGAAGGTGAGCCTAATGCTGATTATTCTGTTGATCCTGTTGGTTCAGTTTCAATTATAGATATTAAAAACAATTACTCAGTAAAAACCCTGGACTTTTCAGCTTTTGAATCTTCTCTTACGATGTTAAAAGCCGGAGGATTCAGAGTTTATGGGTTAAATGCCACCATGGCGAAAGATGTTGAGCCTGAATATGTAGCGATTTCTGCCAATTCAAAAAGGGCATGGGTGACCTTGCAGGAAAATAATGCAATTGCTGAAATTGACCTGAGTTCAGGTGCTATTTATCAGAGTTTTACCTTTGGGGGTAAAAGATATAAGCCTGGCGGCGAATGCATTCGACGTAAGCGACAAGGATAGCAAAATAGAACTCAGTACCTGGCCTATAAAAGCTTTTTACCTGCCTGATGCTATATCAATGTTTACTGTGAATGATAACTCATACCTTGCTTTAGCAAATGAAGGCAATACACGTGATTATGGTGCTGCTTTTAATGAAGAAGTTAAAGTGTCGGCATTGACATTAGATCCGCTGCGTTTTCCAACTGCGGCCGTGCTAAAATTAGATGCCAATTTAGGTCGTCTTGTGGTTTCAAAGTATAATGGCGATACTGATGGAGATGGCGATTACGACGATTTGTACACCACAGGTGGAAGAAGCATTACTATTTTGAATGCGAGTAACGGCCAATTAGTTGCCGAGATAGGGAAGGACCTTGAACAGCGTGTAATTGCCGCGAATAAATATGATGATACCCGTTCGGATAATAAGGGAGTCGAAGTTGAAGCGGTTACTGTATCTAAAGTGAATGGTCAGATGATAGCTTTTATCGGCATGGAGCGGGCAGATATGATAGCTGTTTATGATGTGAGCGTTCCTTCGAACCCGGTATTCTTACAATTGTTCTCCACCGGTGATGCACCAGAGGGGCTGTTATATATTAAACCTCAGGACAGTCCTAACGGCAGAAGTATTCTGGTGGTTTCCAGCGAAGGCGATGGAACAGTAAAGCTATATCAGCCCGATAAGATTTAATCAAAATTCTTCCCCTTAAGGGTTACAAAAAGCGCAGTTTTCACATACGAAGACTGTGCTTTTTCATTTTAGGACAAAAAGCAGGAAAATCTGATGGTCCGTGAACACTTGGGATTAAGGGATTGAGAGGAAAAGTAAGGGGAATAAATATTATGCATAGATGTTAGATAATTTCAAGAGGGAAAACTCTGTATCTCTCACCCCTCTTGATTTGTTAACGATGCGACAATAGTTTGGTGAAGAACCTCTAACCCCGTGTAAAAAATTCTTATTGACGGATAAAAACAGGTGGGTTGCTCTTTATTCTGATATGTTTATTCATGTAAAAAACACGGTTTGTTAAATTTCACTTAATATTCAACCAGTATCTTTATCTCATATGATTGTGCATCAATGATTGAGATTTTGTCGGGTTTGACCGTTAGTTTACAATCTTTCCTAAGAATTCTCATTATTACATTTTTCTTATTGCCTCAACAGGTATCCTCGAGGCAAACGGATGATAATTCTGACAATAGGGTTAAATCCAAGCCGGACTCTGTATTTATTAAAATTAAAAGAATGCTGGATGTTGCCTTAGCGAGGAAGGATGTTAAGCAAGTCGGTGTTTATTATAAGCACATGGCGGAAATACTGTATAAGGAGGGCGCCATTGTACAAGCTTTAGAATATTATTTGAGGGCGTACAATTTGTTTAAGGAAGAAAACGACCTGTTAAATTTAGCCGAAACTCAAAATAGAATAGGTATCATTCACTTTCAAAGTCAGCGATATTCTCACTCTTTGGCGAACTTGAAACAAGCTCTTGGCATTTTTAAAAAACTAAAACATACAAACGGCATTGCTGATGCTTATTCTTCCATTGGGACTGTTTATCAAAGAAAGCATCTTGATGATAGTTCCTCTTATTTTCTAAACCTCGCCTTAAATGAATTAAAAAAGATGAAGAAGGGTTCGGAGACAATAAGGGTTTATGAAAGAATGGGCAGTATTTATGAGGACCTTAAAGATTTCGACAATGCACTAAAAAACTTCTTGTCTGCCCAAAGTCTCCACATTAAAAATAATACAGTTATAACACCAGGTTTACTAAATAATATTGGTGATGTCTACAGGAAAAAGGGCAATTACGAAGAAGCTTTAACTTATAGCAAAAAAGCGGAACAACGGGCACTTGTAATAAATGATGTGCGTCAGTTAAGCAGCGCTCATCGTGATTTAGCAAAAACTTTCGCAGCCTTAGGCAACTACGATAGTGCATATTATTATAGTGAAAAGGCACGTTATTCCTACGCCCGAACATTCAATCAGGAAAACAATGAGCAACTCTATCTATTGCAAACCCTCTTTGATATTCAGCAAAAAGATAACGAGATATCTGTATTAGAAAATGAGCGGAACCGGAATAGAATTCTTTCAATATCGATGACAATTATCGGATTGCTTGTAGGATTTTTAGGCTTTAGCATTATAAGCAGACAGCGGTTAAAAATGCAAAACGAGAGAAGGCTCCATCAATCTGATCAAAAGTCCATGCAGCTTGAACTCAACAACAAACATTTGCTGGAAGAGAGCCTGAAAGACGAGTTAGAATTAAAAAGCCGGGAGTTAACCAGTCATACCTTGCATATTATTCAAAAGAACCAGTTCCTTGACGAATTGAAAAACCAGATCGCCAGGATAATTAAAGACGATAAGCGGGATCAAAGAAAAGAATTAAAACAACTTATAAACCTGATTAACTTAAACAGCAATCAGGATAAAAACTGGGAGGATTTTCGAACTGTCTTCGAAAATGTTCATCGAAACTTTTTTGAAAAATTAAATCAGCATTCATCTTCATTAACAGCTACCGACCTTCGATTTTTGGCTTTAGTAAAAATGAACCTGAGTTCATCCGACATCGCGACTATGCTTGGAGTTTCACCTGATAGCTTGCGCACCACCCGATATCGAATTAGAAAAAAGCTGCAACTACCGGAAGAAGGCAGCCTCCACAATTTCATTCAGGGGATCTAACGTCGCAAAGCCCTGTTTTTCAATTTAAGATCTTCAACGGTAGCTATTATTTTTTTAATCAGTTGTTGCAATCCGATTTAGTTGAATTTGCAGTACTCCCTTCAGGATTGTATTACTCAAGTCATCAATCCATCAGCTGTAAGGCTAATATCAGGCATTTTCAAACTTTATACTTATTGGCAATGTGCTTTATTGAAATAGTAAAGAATTAATCGATTCTTTAATGAATTGGTAATATAAACTTAATGGCTGTGAAAGTATTCGTAACCAATTGGCTACTAGTTGATTGAAGTATTTATTTAGCTCTTGTAGACGCCTTGTATACGCATTTCAATACCCTGTAGATGATTTGCCACTGTCAAAAATTTTCTCTTTCATTTTTCCATGTAACCTTTGTCACAACAAAAAAAATAACGAGCAAAACACTCAAGTACAATTAAATCGAAAAGAAAAATTAGAATCATGGGAAAAGTTTACAATCGTTTAGACGGGTTATTAAACGTAGTTAAAAAATCATTACTACTGTTGGCCTTGTTTCTTTCTGCCAGTGTCAGTGCACAAATTAATTCACAGACTAATCCTGCACAAAAGATTAGTGATGGACAATCAAATGATGCGGTAGCAGCCATTTTGGGTAAAGTAACTGATAAGCAAACTGGCGAGGGTCTTATCGGTGTTAGTCTGGCTTTAAAAGGAACACCATTGAGAGCAGTAACCAATATGGAAGGTGTGTTTAGATTTTCTAAACTGCCTGTCGGCAATCAAACTTTAATAGTTTCTTACCTTGGGTACAAAACAAAATCTGTAGACATTAATTCCGAATCAAGTCGGGACTTAAATATTACTCTCGAATCAAGTGCAACAAGTCTTGGACAGGTTACTATTACCGGATTAAGAAGAAGTCAGATAACGAGTATCAATCAAAAAAAGCAGGCACTAAATGTTTCCGAAGTTATTACGGCTAATGAAGCTGGCAGATTGCCAGATATAAATGTAGCCGAAGCTACTCAACGGGTATCAGGCGTATCCATCGAAACCGATCGCGGAGAAGGACAGTTCGTATCCATCAGGGGTATCCAACCTTCCTTAAACAATGTTACTTTAAATAATACCACTTTAGCATCTACCAGAGATAGCCGGGCCACAGGTCTGGATCTTCTACCAACGGAAATTATTTCAAGCATCGAAGTAGTAAAAACAACTACTCCGGACATGGAAGGTAATGCCATTGGAGGAACCATTAATGTCAACACCCTCTCGGCTTTTGATAAGTCCAAGCCCTTTGTAAACATTGCGGTAGATGGTCTGATTCAAACCCAGCAGGTAGATTTAAGTGGCTTTGATAATACAAGAGCTCCTTTTAGAGGTGCTGTTACAGCCGGTAAGAAATTCGGTAAATCTGAAAAGTTTGGAGTAGTTGGGTCGGCCAACTTCTTCAGAAGGGATTTCAGCGCATCAATTTTGGATCCGGATGGCTGGGAATTCAGCAACTATTTCTATCCAAATGAGATTGAACTTCAAATAGAAGATATTGAAAGAGACCGTTTGGGCCTTTCGGCAGATTTTGAGTACAGACCTAGCAAAAACAGCTCAATATATCTTAAAACACTTTACACCAGAACTAAAGAAGTTGCACTAAACTCTGAATTTGAGATGACGCTGCAAACAAGTTCAGCCGTCGTACCTACAGATCAAACTGCGACGTCAGGTAGATTTGCCAGAGGTTCCGGCGAGTTAGATCAGGCGTTTACAGACGAAATTGAGAATCTGTACAGCTACTCCCTGGGTACTAAAAACCATTTTGGAAAGTGGGACCTAAATGTATACGGAACATTTTCTAAAGCAAAAACATTCTTAGATAATTTCGATGCTACATTTGAAAATCCAACAGCAACCGAGCCGTCTTTATCATCAACGTATAACACAGCGCCATTTTTCTTCGAGATCAACCCAGATAATACTTCTGTAGCCAGCGATCCGGAGATTTATAAATTGAGAGCCCTGAATTTTACTGATGGGCTCTTGAATGAGAATATTTACGAAGTGAGTTCCGATTTTAAATACGACACTAATTTAGGTAAGGCACATGCATTTATTAAATTTGGTGGCAGATACAGAGACCGCGCAAAGGTATCTGACCGCAGCAGAGATTCTTATGATCTAAGCTACGGTGGCGTAACCGTACCACACGCGAATGGCTATTCACTTACGCCTTTCCATTTTCCTGTTTCTGTGCCTGCACAGGGCGGAGCAACTCCATTTGTTCATGGTAACGTAAATAAATTTAAAGCTTTCGTTGATGATCCCACTAACATAAACAACACATCAAAGCTGGTTTTTGATAAACTGGTAACTGATCAACAATTGGGGCTGAATGATTTTACAAATAATGAAACAGTAACCGCAGGATATGTGATGGGAGTGCTTGATTTTAAAAAGCTTTCTATTATTACTGGCGTAAGAGTTGAAAATACTGGTACCAGGTCTGAAAATGCTAGTGTGTCTACATTTAAAGGAAGTGCTAATCTAAGTACTACAGTAGCAAAAAATAATTATACCAACTTTTTACCTTCAGTTCAATTAAAATATAACGCTACTAAGAATGTAATCACCAGAGCTTCGTGGACAAATACGATCGGAAGACCAAATTATTCTGATTTATCTGGTGCTACTAATCTAAATTATTCTGAAGGACCTCCACAAGCAGGTAGTACACTGCCAACATATACTGGTTCGGTTTCTCTGGCAAATCCAGGTTTGAAACCATACGCTTCGTCAAACCTTGACCTTGCCCTGGAATATTATATTCCGAACGGTGGTATTATAGCAATTGGTGGTTTCTATAAACGTATATTAAATCAGATTTATCGGAAGTCAATTGTTAGAGGCTTAGCAGCAGATGGTCAAAACTTTAATTATGAAGGAACTGATTTCAATAGGTTGACGTTTTCACAAACTTTGAACGCCGGACCCGCAGACCTTTATGGTATGGAATTTACTTACGATCAGGCACTTACGTTTTTGCCGGGAATGTTAAATGGTTTGGGGCTGTCCGCAAATTTTGCGATAATTGATTCTAAAGTCGAGATTGAGAATCGTCCGAATGAAAAACTGCCCCTTTTCAGACAGGCTAATAGCGTTTATAACGGATCTTTATACTATCAGAAGAAGGGTGTTGAGCTACGTTTTGCTACCAGCCATAGAAGTGACTTTTTAATTCAAACCGCAAACCCCGAAGCCGCTAATGTTATAAGAGCTGTAGAGGCAGGTTTCTCCGTGAAAGATTTTGACAGATACGAAGCGGCCAGAACAACTTATGATGTGTCAGGAAAATATATGTTCCCAAATAAGAAGCTTAGTATTTCTGCGCAAGTAAGAAACTTATCAAACGCGCCTGAACAAGGCTACCAGGGTGCAACCAATCGTTACGATCGTCACGATCTAACAGGAAGAAGTTTCTTCTTAGGTATGGCTTTAAATCTGTAAAACTTATTAATTCTTAATAACAGCAATAGCCAATAATGGGCTATTGCTGTTTTTTAAGCTTCTCTCCCCGATAAAATTCAAATGGAAAAATTATCGTTCATTGCCGGGCTCTTATTTATACTGTAAAAAGATTGCATCATAACACAATACCTAAGTATTGATAATATCACATGCGAACTAAGATTTTTATTCTTTCTGTAGTGTTGGGCTTTGTATTGCTATCATTCAGATTTAGCCATCACAAAAAAAGCGCTATCGGGGTTGACGCAACCTTGGGGTTCTACACAAAGGAAGCATCTTTATTTGTGAATGCTCTCGAAAATCTGAATACAGCTATACAGCAAATTGATGCAGACAGCGCCAGCATTTTAAAAGCCAGACAAGCTTTAATAACATGCAGGCTAAAATATAAGCGCATAGAATTTTTTACTTCCTATTTCTTTCCCAGCGAAACCCGTTTTTATAATGCTGCCCCAAAGTTTGAAGTAGAGGAGCCAACACTCGAGTTAGTTGAACCCATGGGATTACAGCAAATTGAGACACTGCTGTTTGAGCCCAATGTGCTCGCGAATAAAGCTGCATTACTTGCTCACTCGGAGGTATTAATATCTTCTGCAAAGGTACTTCCAACCTTACTTTACGGGTTTGAAGCAAATGATATGCAGATCCTTGAGAGCATAAGGCTTCAACTGATTAGAATGTCTGTTTTATCAATTTCTGGTTATGATGCCCCCTTGCTCAGGTCGGGAATAGTAGAGGTAGCCGAATCTACAGAAGCATTGAAAGAGGTTTTAAAGCCGTACTTAGCTTCATCTTCTGAAGAAAGTAAGCGAGTTAATGGCTTGCTGACCGGCTCATTGAAATATCTGAAAGCCCATCCTGACTTTGATTCATTCAACAGAATGGAATACCTGACGAGGTTCGCATTGCCGCTTCAAAAGCATTTCGCTGCGTTTGTAAAAGAGCAAAATCTTGAGTTGAATACTACAGCATTTTTAAATTATAATTCCGATCATATTTACAGCCCCAATGCGATAAAATCCTTTATAAATAATGGATCTGATAGCTCAGCTCATATAGCACTCGTAACACTTGGAGAAAAACTATTTTTTGATAAATCCCTTTCAGGAAATTTAGCAGTTAGTTGTGCCAGTTGTCATCAGCCCGACAAGTACTTTGCCGATTTGTTGCCACGAAGTCCCTCTCTGATTCCTGATTCAACTCTGAAGCGCAATACGCCGACACTTCTTTATGCAGGAAGACAACACGCGCAGTTTTGGGAAGGCAGCGCAAAAGATTTAGCAAGTCAAATTCATACCGTTATTATGAATCCTCTTGAAATGAAGGGTTCGCCGGAAAATCTTTATAGGAATATCTTTTCAAAAAAAACCTATCAGCAACTTGGCTCTGCTTCTTTTCCTGATAAAAAACCAGAGAGCATGGGAATGACCGAAGTTACATCAGCAATCGCAGCTTTTGTAAATGAGTTAAATCCAATGAATTCTGCTTTCGACAAGTATATAAGCGGGGACGTTAATGCCATGGACACAAATCAAATTAAAGGATTTAACCTTTTTATGGGAAAGGCGCAATGCGGAACCTGTCATTTTCCGCCCTATTTTAATTCTTTATTACCACCATTATATGATCTTTCTGAAGTGGAAGTTCTGGGGACGGCAGAAACAGAGAACTTTAAATTAGCTGTTTTAGATAACGACCTCGGGAGATATAATGTCTTTCGCATCCGCTATTACGATAGAGCTTTCAAAACTCCGACGGTTAGAAACGCAGCCAGGACCGCCCCTTATATGCACAATGGCTCAATATCCTCATTAAACAAAGTAGTAGAATTTTATAATCTGGGAGGAGGTAAAGGCCTAGGATTAGATGTTCCTGAGCAAACACTTTCTGCGACACAATTAAACTTATCCGAAAGAGAAATCAAAGATCTTATCTCCTTTATCGAATCACTTACGGATTCTCCAAATAAAACTTACAAACAACAAAATTGATATGAAACCAATAAACATTCTATTTTTTTTCCTAATCCTTAGTCCATTTGCAGTTTTGTCGCAAAACACGCCTGTTAAGCCAGCTGCTAAAGCAAGACGCGCCTTAATGGGAGTTCAGGCAGATCTGCTGCGTGGCCCTTATCTTCAAATGGCTACTCCTACAAGTATGACCATTAGATGGCGAACCAATGTATACGATAGAAGCAGGGTAAAATACGGTTTAAGCAGTGATAATTTAAGTATGAGAACTGACGATTCTACACTGGTTAACGAACATATTATTACTCTAACAGGACTAAAGCCTTTTACTAAATATTATTACACGGTGGGGAACTTGGCAGATACAACCCTGCAGGGTAATGATGAGAATTATTTCTATACTTTCCCCGAAAAAGACAGCGAACAGCTGATTCGAATTGCAGGCTTTGGAGATTGCGGAAACAATTCTCTGAACCAGAGGACTGTTAAAAGCCAGGTACTAAAATATCTTGGGAACAATCATTTAAATGCCTGGATATTAATGGGAGATAACGCTTACTCTGATGGTACCGACGCGGAGTTTCAGGCTAAATTTTTCAATATTTATAAAGATGATTTATTGAAGAAGTACCCTTTATATCCCGTTCCCGGAAATCATGATTATCACGATTTTCATTCCGCATCTGCAACAGATCAGAATAAAATGGCCTATTATCAGAACTTCTCAGTACCTACCAAAGGAGAAGCGGGAGGAGTGCCATCCAATACAGAATCCTATTATTCCTATGATATTGGCAATGTGCATTTCCTTGCCCTGGATTCTTATGGTCCGGATAGTAAAGGTCTGCATATGTACGACGAAATGAGTGAGCAGGTAGAATGGGTAAAGAAAGATCTGAAAGCAAACAAAAGTAAATGGGTTGTAGCCTACTGGCATCACCCCCCGTATACGATGGGCTCTCATGATTCTGATAAAGAGTCTTTGCTGGTAAAAATCAGAGAACACTTTCTTAAAACTATCGAAGAATATGGCGTAGACCTGGTGCTTTGCGGCCATAGTCATGTATACGAGCGTACAAAACTTATTAAAGGTTATTACGGTATGGAATCAGATTTCGATTCTAAAAAACATGAGATAAGCAATTCTACAGCGTTATTCGATGGCAGTAAAAACTCTGCGCCTTATATAAAAAGTAAAAAAGACAATCAGGGAACCGTTTATGTGGTTAGCGGATCTGCAGGGGCATTAGGGGGGCATAAACCCACTTATCCCCATAATGCCATGTTTTATTCAAACAATGAGGTGGGAGGTGTTGTGATGCTTGAGGTTCAGGGTAACAGATTGGACTTGAAATGGGTTTGTTCGAACGGAAAGATAGGTGATCATTTCACTATGATGAAAGATGTCGAGAAAAACGACTTGAAAGTGCTAAAACAAGACAAAAAAGTAACAAGATAATTAAGCCTGGCAATAATGTAGCGGTCTGGAGTTTTCGCCGACCGCTTTGATTTTCAAATATGCGAACCCTTACATTTTTATTAATTCCTATTTGTTTACTCTCCTGCCAAGAAAAGCTGGCTCGGGTAGCTGAAAATGCATTAAAGCCTTCTGTGATTACTGAAGTAGCCTCTCATGATACAGATGATCCGGCAATATGGATTAATCGGAAGAACGCAACGAATAGTCTTATCGTAGGCACAGATAAAGACAGCGATGGTGCCTTGTATTTGTATGATTTGAATGGGAAGGTCATTAAGAAATCGATTGGGCTAAAAAGACCAAATAACGTGGATATTGCTTACGGTATGATGATTAAGGGATTATCAACCGCCATTGCCGTGACAACAGAAAGGGAAAGTAATAAGATCAGGATCTTTTCCATGCCCGATTTAACGCCAATCGATAACGGAGGTATTGAAGTATTTACTGACGAAACAGAACGTGGTCCAATGGGCGTAGCACTTTATACCCGACCGTCGGACAAAAAGATTTTTGCAATTGTGGGCAGGAAGTCCGGACCTAAAGAAAACTATTTATGGCAATACGAACTTGTTCCAAATTTCAACGGAAGTGTTAGTGCCCGGTTAATTAGAAAGTTTGGCTCTTACAGCGGCACCAAGGAAATAGAAGCTATTGCAGTTGATAATCAGATGGGGTATGTGTACTATTCGGACGAAGGTGTTGGAATTCGTAAATATTATGCAGACCCGGCAAAAAAGGATAATAAGCAACTGGCTCTCTTTGGCGATAAAGACTTCAAGGAAGATAACGAGGGCATTTCAATTTATCAGACTTCAGATAGTACGGGTTATATCCTGGTATCTAATCAGCAAATTAACAGCTTTATGGTTTATAAACGTGAGGGAGATGAAAAGAACCCGAATGGTCATAAATTAATAAAAGAAATACCATTTTCGACAATAGAAAGTGATGGTTCGGATGTTACAAATTTTAATTTGGGAGGTAAATTTCCTAAAGGGATGTTTGTTGCAATGAGTAACGGTAAGGTTTTTCACTATTATGATTGGAGAGATATCGAATCGTTTTTATTGAATTAACCTGAGGCTGTTCAGACAGGTTAGAACGGATTTAAAAGAGGTGGAATTTTTTAAATAGAGACATATACATTTGGTGTAGTATTCTATAACTAGATAAACTTAGCTTAACCATAGCTTAATAGCCGGAATCTATCTTTACTGCATGGATTATGTAATAATTATAGGGGTATTTCAAGCGTTGTTGGCATTAAGCTTGTTTGTTGTTTATAAACGCAGACGACCGGCGGAAAAGATTCTCACACTGCTTCTGATCTGCATTTTTACACATCTCTCTCTGAAATTTGTAATATATACACTAAGTGAAGTAGCTGTATTTAAATCAGGTTTTAATACTTTTATAGATTTAGCGTATGCCCCTTTATTTTGGATGTACGCCAGTAAGATAAAAGACCATAAATTCAAAACAAATAAGCATTTATACCTTTTACTGCCTGCTTCTTTAGCAGCAATTGTATATCTGTATATTTTGTATTGTGTTTTGTCCGGATCACATGCTTTTAAAACTCTAACTTTTATATATAATTACACAACAAACTATCTAATCAGTGTTTCAATGATCATTCTTCCGCTCCTTAGCTATGCTAAAGCTAAAAACCTTTCGGGTTTCTGGCAAGCGGAAGGAATACTTATAAAAAGGGTATCTGCTCTGTTCGTTTTGTTTGGGGGGATTTGTTTGTCATTAAATCTTATAACCACATTCAAAATCTTTGACTTTACTTCTTCACACTTTATAGCTAGAATAATATGTTACAGCATCCTGTCAAGCATCTGTCTTCTTATCCTTTATTATAAAATATATTTCACTCTTGAAAACACTTCGGGAATGCTTGATTTTGCTGATATCAAAAACGACGCTCATGTCGATGTGGAAAATAATGAAGATAATCCTGAAGGAATAAAACAATTAAGCCAGAGCGGCATTGAAATAAAGAAAACTTTCCTCCATCCGGAGCGCCAGGCGGCGATTATTGAAGAAGTTCATCGCCTAATGCAGATAAAAAAAGTTTATTCCGATCCGGAGCTGAGCCTGGATAAACTATCGGCGATATCTAAAATACCACGCCATCATTTATCGGAAGCATTTAACCAATACCTTGGCAAATCTTTTTATCAGGTGGTAAACGAGTTTAGAATTAATGAGGTAATACGTTTATTAGATGAATATAAGAGACGAGAGCTTCATCCCAATATCTTAGTTATTGCCTACGAATCGGGATTTAATTCAAAATCTACCTTCAATAATTATTTCAGGAAAATTACTGGTAACACTCCATCGTCCTACTTAAAAAAGACCGGGAATAATAATCAGGTTGGCACTGATACGGTAGCTGATCGGTATGAATTAATAAGCTAACTATTTGTTAATAATTGCATAACTAACATAACTTACTGTAAATCAGTGACGATGCGTGCGAAATAATAAAATCTATGGTAAAAAAAGTCCGGGTTAGCTGAGCCGGACGACTGCAAACAATCCTACCCCCAACTTTGCAAAAAAATATTATTCGTTATGCACCAGATTATTACCAGCAAACTATTTAAAATCGCGTTATGTTTAGTTCTATACCTTCCTTTAACCTTGCAGGCTCAGGTAATTAAGGGGTCAGTTACAGGGAGCGATGGTTTCTTACCCGGTGTAAATATATTAACACCGGCACTCAAAAAAAACACTGCTACAGATCTAAGCGGATCATTCACCCTAAATATTCAAACAACCGGAAGGGTTTCCATCCTGATTGATTATATAGGATATGAATCTAAGAGAATAGATTTAGACCTAAAACAGGGTGTTAATGATGTGGGAGTTATTCAATTACTTCCGGCTGCAAACACGCTTGGCGCAGTAACCATCAATGGCACAATGGCTCCGTCACAAGCTAAAGCGTATAATATAAAAAAGAATTCCTTAGCGGTTATTGATGTAATCGCTGCAGATGCTATCGGTAAATTGCCAGACCGTAACGCTGCGGAAGCGGTTCAGCGCATGCAGGGAGTAGCTGTTGCCCGCTATCATGGTGAAGCCGATCAGGCGACCGTTCGGGGGACTCCTTTTGCATGGACATCGACCCTGTTTAACGGAACGCGCCTGCCTAGTTCTAATGTTCTGGGAAACAGGTCATCAGTTTTGGATGCGGTCCCTTCAGAAATTATACAATATGTGCAGGTTGCAAAGGCCTTAACACCCGACTGGGAGGGAGATGCTATTGGAGGGGCTATCAATTTTATTACACGAACAGCTCCTGTAAAACGACAATTCAATATTAGTGGCGCCGGGGGGTATAACACATTTTCTCAAAACGGAACATACAATGCTTCAGGTGTTTATGGCGACCGCTTCTTTAAGAATAAACTTGGAGTAATTCTAGCTGGCGCCATCTGGGACAGGCAATGGGGTACAGATAGTTATGATGTTAATTACAATACCGGCTTAGCAAATCCCGTACAACAACGGTCGATTAACACTGTGATGTTTAAGCGGTATATGGGTAAAAGACAAACGTACGGTGCGAATCTGGGATTGGAATACAAGTTTAATGTATCCAACAAATTACTGTTCAGAGGTTTAATGGATAAATTTAATGATATACGCCCGGTGTATGAATCATATGTTGATTATACCAATAGCAGATATCAGTATAACTACAGGTATTCCCATTATCAGACAAAATTAAACGGCGCCGAATTGGGTGGCGAACATCAGTTAACTAGCAACATTAAACTGGATTGGACCGCAAGTAACTATCTTAGTAATTATTTCTTGGAAACCCCGTCCACGAATTCTTCTAACGGACTTCCCATTTCAACATTCAGGCAGAAAATTAACGGCGGGTTTAATAATCTTTCATCTGATGGAAAAAGATATTGGGAATTTGATTCTCCTGACGCTATTGGCGGAACACCAACAAGTTTTGATGCGGGATTAAAAAATCCCTCAGAAGTAATGGATGATAGTAAGCTTATGTTACAACAGCTTGTAATTGCTCAATTAGATACCAAAGAGGAGGACAGAACCGCTCAGATAAATACCAAAATAAACGTTTCTTCAACTTTAAATTTAAAGTTTGGTGGGAAATACCGTCATAAATTTCGCCGAAACACTTATGGTTCAAACTTAGTATTTGCCCCGGGAACTAATTCGCCTGCAATGTCCTTAAACCAGCTCGACAGAGGAGATTTTCCTGAAGGCGATGGCTATTTCAAAGGAATGAATGGGTCGTATAACCAATATATCGTCAATCCTGTCAGCAAACAACAATTGTTTAACTTATACAGTCCTGAATCAATCAGCAATAATGGATTCAGAGAGCTAACGTCAGCAACTAATGCAACCAGTTTGTATAGCGGTACTGAGGAGGTAGCCGCCGCATATATCATGGCTGAATTTGATTTCACTGAGAAGCTGAAGTTTGTAGGCGGCTTTAGAAATGAATTTACCCAGATGGACCTTAATGGTTCAAAAGCGGTAACTGCAGGAACACCGGCACAAACTACCATAACACCCGCGGAGGTTAACACGAGCTATAATGCCTTCCTGCCAATGTTTCATTTAAAGTATGCTGTAAATAAAAATTCAAATATCCGGGCCGCATATACCAGAACCTTTGTAAGGCCTAATTTCAATGACATGACTCCTGGCCAGTCTATTGATAATACCCGAAACCCTATTACTTTAACAAAAGGTAATACTGATTTAAAACCAACTTTTTCTAACAATCTGGATTTAATGGGTGAGCATTACTTTAATAATATCGGATTATTATCGGGAGGAGTTTTTTATAAAAACATTAAAAACGCGGTCTTTACTGATAAAACCTTTTATACCTCAGAAGGTGATAACTATGTACTGACACAGGCGAAAAATATTAAAGACGGTTCTCTGTTTGGATTTGAAGCGGGCATAAATAAACGTCTTGATTTTCTAAAAGGAATTTGGAGTGGCTTGGGAGTAGAGTTTAATTACACTTATATAAATAGTGAAATTGAAATTCCCCGCACAACAGCTACCGCAAGTTTCCTGGATAAAACAAGTTTGCCTAACCAATCAAAAAATTTATACAATGCTATTCTTTTTTATGAAAGGAGTGGCTTGATGCTCCGTCTGGCAGGAAACTACCGGGGAAAATCAGTAGAGAGTATCAATCAGCAATTAGGCCCTGACTTCTACATCTGGACAGATAAAAACTTTACTCTTGATGCTTCGGCCACAGTTAGTATTAATAAAAAGATGAAAGCCTTTGCGGAATTTAATAATCTTACAGACGAACCGCTAAGAACCTATATGGGCGACAGAAGGCGAGTTACCATGACAGAATGGTACGGCTCCCGAGGTCAAATAGGTTTAAGATGGAATATTATTCCTTAATTCTCCAACATTCGGATTATTTCAAAAAAAAGAACAAGCATAATCACGAGTGTGCTAGTTCAACTAAATGCATTCACAGCAGCTGGTATAGACAATTTATGTGAGTACCAGCGTCACAAACTTAAAAATACGTTATGTTAAAAAAAATTATCTTATCAGCAATCATTTCGCTACCTCTAATTTCAAACGCTCAATTAGCCGACAGTACCAAACGGTTGGTACATGTAAAGGGAGCTGCTAATTTCAGAGACGTCGGCGGTTATAAAACCATTGATGGAAAAGAAGTAAAATGGGGAAAAGTGTTTCGCAGTGCGGATATCAGCAACTTAACAACAAGTGATTTGGATACACTGAGAGAAAGAAATATAGTGTCAGTTGTAGATTTCCGTGGCACAAAGGAAGCGGCTGCAGCGCCAGATAAATTACCTGTGGGCGTGGAATACATTCATTGTCCGGCAGGGAGTGAAAGTCTCCCTTCCAAAGAAGAATGGGCAAAGCAAATTGAAAAAGGCGATATGCTGACGAACTTTTATGGCGCTCCAAATGTGCAATATTTCGGTGGTAGAAACAAAGCGCTGTTTCAAAAGCTTTTGGTATTGCCTGATACGTCAGCTCTCTTATATCATTGTACTGGCGGAAGGGACAGAACCGGCATGGCAACAGCTTTATTTTTATATGCTCTTGGCGTACCTATGAATAAAATTGAAGAAGACTTCGTTGCATCTAATGTATACTTAGAATCCCGGAATAGTAAGATGATGTCGCAAATGGCCAGTGTAAACGGATTAACTAACGAGCAGTGGAAAAAAATGATGGCGTTAAGACCAGAGTTGCTTAGAACTTTCTTTGCCGCCCTTTCTAATGAATACGGTACTCCCGAAAAATTCATGGAAAAGGAGTTAGGAATAGGAAAAAAGGAGATTAAACAATTAAAGGTTAAATACACCTATTAGTTTAATGTGAAAACACAAGGAGGCGTTTTGCTCCTTGTGTTTTACCCCAATATCATAAACAGGAATTATGGAGCTGAATTTCGGCTCTGTTTTTATTTTAAAGAGCTTAGTTTAACAGATTATTTAAAATCAGTTAATATCTGTTCCCTTTCTTTGAAGTTTGTATATCAGCAGAATAAATTAATTTTTTTATGAGTTTTCTTTTAAAAAATAGTTTCAGAATTTTTAACCAGGCCTTATTATGCCTTGCAGTAGTTGGTGTAACTAATGCTCAAACCCCAACCAGACCTTCTGCTAATAAACAGGTGCTTCTTCCTAATGGATGGTCATTAAGTCCTGCCGGAAGATCAATAGCATTAGGAGACCTGCCTCTGAATATGGCTTTGTCGGCAAATAAAAAACTTCTGGCCGTTACAAATAATGGACAAAGCACTCAGTTTTTACAACTCATAGATCCAAAAACAGAAAAGCAATTAGATTCGGTGTCTATCGCCAAATCCTGGTATGGTTTAAAGTTTAGTAATGATGATACGAAGCTTTATGTGTCTGGCGGGAATGACAATATTATTATTTCATTTACTATTAAGAATAAAAAGTTTACTAAGCCCGATACCATCAAATTAGGTGAAGCCTGGCCGAAAGAAAAGATAAGTCCTGCTGGAATTGATGTCGACAACAAAAATAACAGGCTTTATACGGTTACAAAGGAAGATAGTAGCTTGTACATAGTTGATCTTATTACTAAAAAGACCATTCGAAAGCTAAAACTTTCTCACGAAGCGTATGCCTGTGTACTAAGTCCCGATAAATCGGAGCTTTATATTTCAATCTGGGGAGGTGACAAGCTTGCTGTATATGATATAAAACAAGAAAGAATGGTTGCTGCAATTATTACAGAGAATCATCCGAATGAGATTCTTACTACAAAAAAAGGGGAATACATTTTTGTTGCAAATGCCAATGATAATTCTGTATCGATAATAAATAGGGCACAGCGTAAAGTCATAGAAACAATCTCGGCTACACTTTTTCCGACAAAGTTAACCGGCTCTACAACTAATGGCCTTGCCTTATCAGCAGATGAAAAAAGCTTATATATAGCCAATGCCGATAACAACTGCCTGTCAGTATTCAATGTATCTCAACCGGGAAAAAGCGTCTCTATGGGCTTTATACCCACTGGCTGGTATCCCACCAATGTAAAAACGGTAAATAATAAAATACTGGTAAGCAATGGGAAAGGATTTTCGTCAATGCCCAATCCTCAAGGACCTCAGCCGGTTAAGAAGACTGATAACAGCGGTTCGCATTTAGGGAATACAAATTCAAGGCTGCAATATATCGGCGGTTTATTTAAAGGGACATTGTCTTTTATAGATCAGCCCAATGCTGCAAGGCTAAACACCTATTCTAAACAGGTGTACGCAAATACGCCTTTTAATAAGGCAAAAGAGAATGAAGCTCATAATGCTTTAGGAAATCCGGTTCCGGCTAAACCAGGAGATAAATCTCCGATAAAGCATGTGTTTTATGTAATTAAAGAAAATCGCACATACGATCAGGTGTTGGGTGATATGCCGGAAGGGAACGGAGATACTTCATTATGTATTTTTCCGGAGAAAATTACTCCTAACCATCATGCTCTTGCCCGACAATTTGTTTTGCTGGATAACTTTTATGTAGATGCAGAAGTGAGTGCCGACGGACATAACTGGAGCACGGCTGCATATGCTAACGACTATGTTGAAAAAACATGGCCCATAAGTTATGGTAACAGAGGCGGGACCTATGATTATGAAGGCAGCCGCAAAATTGCATACCCGAGGGATGGTTTTATCTGGGATTATTGTAATCGTGCCGGTGTAAGCTACCGTTCTTACGGCGAATTTACTTCGACCGGAAAGGCAAGTATTAAATCATTAGAAGGGAAGATATGTGTTAACTACCCATCATATAATCTGGATATAAAAGATGTCGACAGGATAAAAGTATTTAAACACGATTTTGATTCTCTGCTGGCTGTTGGTCAAGTTCCCCAATTTAATACTATTCGAATAGGGAACGACCATACCAGTGGACAGAGGAAGGGAAAGTTAAGCCCTATTTCGATGGTTGCTGATAACGACCTGGCTTTAGGTCAATTGATAGAGCATATATCAAATAGTCCTGTTTGGAAGGAATCTGCCATTTTTGTTTTAGAGGATGATGCTCAGAACGGACCGGATCATGTTGATGCGCACCGTTCTCCGGCTTTTGTTATCAGCCCCTATATAAAAATGGGTTCGGTAAATCATACGATGTATTCTACTTCAGGAATGCTGAGAACAATGGAATTGATTTTAGGCCTACCACCTATGAGCCAGTACGATGCTGCAGCAAAACCTTTATTTGACTGCTTTTCCAATCAGCCTGATTTAACGGCATACAAACTGCGATCTGCAGGTGTTAGTTTAGACGTAAAAAACACAGCAAATAATACAAGTGCAATACGCTCCGAAGCCTTCGATTTCTCAAGAGAAGATTTAGCCCCCGATCTGGATTTGAATGAGGTAGTATGGAAATATGTTAAGGGCGAAAATTCTATCATGCCTGCTCCAAAGAGAAGCGCGTTTGTAAAACTTGAAGCAAAAGCTGATGACGATGATGATTAGCATCGGTTTAAGCTTTAAGTGATTATCACCTTAAAAAATCCAAATTGAAACTTGATAAATTTTCATTATTCTTTTTAGTCTTAGCTGTACCTTTTGCATTACAAGCTCAGGAAGAGAGAAGTTCTTTTTCTGATACAGCAGGTACACTGAACGAAGTAGTAATCACCGCAACCCGAAAAGCTTCACCGGTGATAAGCAGCCCGTTCTCCATTAGTGTGTTAAAAGGAGAACAGATCAGCGACTTTATGTATCGGTCTGCCCCCGAAGCTCTTATGAGTGTGCCGGGCGTTTTTGTACAAAAAACAAATCATGGCGGTGGCTCGGCATTTGTAAGAGGCTTAACCGGAAACCAGACGCTAATCCTGGTTGATGGCATTCGGTTGAATAATTCTACTTTTCGGTACGGCCCCAATCAATACCTTAATACAATTGATCACTTTACTGTTAACAGAATTGAAGTTGTTAAAGGCAGCGGATCTGTGCAATATGGTTCAGACGCAATGGGAGGTGTAATTCAGGTATTAACTAACGACCCTGTGTATTCGCCGAAATCTCAGCTTAAAGGTAGTATAACGGGCAGGTATTGGAATGGAGATATGGAGAGAACAGGTCGTGGCCAGGCGATGTATTCGACCCGGAAATTTGCTGTAACAGGGGGACTAAGTTTAAAAAAATTCGGCGCCTTAATAGGTGGAGATACTACAGGCAGACAATCTCCTTCAGGGTATACCGAAACAGATGCAGATATAAAATTAAAATGGAAATTAGCTGATAATGCGGAATTAACTGTCGCACATCAACTAGTAAACCAACGTAATGTGTCTGTATATCATAAGGTGCAACTGGAAAATTTTTTAATTAATGAGATGGCACTCCAAAGCAGGAATTTGTCTTATCTGAAACTGAACCTCAATCACTCCAATTCTTTTTTCAAATCAGTAGTTATTACAGGCTCATTTCAGCAAAGTGCCGAAGAACGTAATAGTCAGAAGAATGGTAATGTCACGCTACGCAAAGAACGGGATGATATAAGTACAGCAAATGCTTCAATGGATGTTCTTTCTGAACTAACAAGGTATTGGACTGCAAATAGCGGATTCGAATATTATTATGATAAGATTGGCAGTTTTAAAGAAGAATTAAATACAGGCAACAACATATCTCTGCGTGGTCGCGGCTTATATCCTGATAAATCTGCGTATTCCAATGCTTCCATATATAGCCTTCATCACCTTCAAATAAAAAAGTTGAATGTAGAAGCTGGTATCCGATATAATTGGTTTAATGCTTCTATAACTGATGAAAAACTTGGTTTAGTGAAAATTACCCCAGGTGCAATGGTATTAAACACCGGTGTGAGCTACGGGTCAGGGCTACATCATGTGTATGCTTCATTCAGCAGTGGATATCGCGCTCCCAATATTGATGATATGGGCACTTTAGGGATTGTTGATTTCAGGTATGAAATCCCATCGTTTGGCCTGAAGCCGGAAAGAAGTAATAATACAGAAATAGGTTATAGGTTTCAATCAGATAAGTGGAAGAGCTCATTTGCATTATTCCATAACGGACTTAGTAATCTGATAGCCAGGGTTAAGTCTGAAGGGGAAATGATAGAGGGGTATAATGTATACCGTAAGGAAAATGTCGAAAATGCGTCTGTTAAAGGGGGGGAGGCATTTTTGCAATGGCAACCCGACAAAAGCTGGACTCTTAACAGTTTTACGGCTTATACGTATGGAAAGAATATTACTAAAAATGAACCCTTAAGAAGGATGCCTCCTTTTAATGGAAGTGCATCTGTAAGATATTCTCTTGACAAATATTACCTTACTACTCAGCTTTGCTGGGCTTCTAAGCAAAGCAGACTTGCGCAGGGAGATAGAGATGACAACAGAATTCCCCAGGGTGGTACTCCCGGGTGGAAAGTACTAAGTGTCTTTGCAGGCTATCAATATAAAATGCTACAACTCAGGGTAAGTGGTCAAAACTTGCTGAACGAGGATTATCGAACACATGGTAGTGGAATAAATAGTGTAGGCAGAAGTGTCTTAATCGAATTGCGTGCATCATTTTAAGAGACATTAGTAGATCAGGGCCTCATTTGCCCAGGATGACAACTTTATTGCATTGTGCAAAGCAATTCTTCTTCATCCCGAATGGATGATGTAGCTAAAGTCTCTTTAAGAATGTCGGGTTTTTATTAAGCATATAACTTAATATGATGTTAAAGTAAGCGACATAGTAAATGCCTTATTTTATTTCATGGAAAATGAATTTTGGATAAATGTTGAAGTTCTAAGCTTAGGAGGAAATATTTCTCTTCTGGTTATACCGAGAAGAAAACATTTTGAAATTTTATTAGATGATCAGGAGCTTGGCAGAATTTATAGAGATAAAGATGAAAAATGGCAAGACATGGATGAAACACTTCCAGCGAATGCCAGTCAAGCAATAGGGTTGGCAATTGAAGAATGTGTTTTTGGGCCGGTCAGTTTCTTTAGAATTGCAGGCTGAGCAAAGTTGATCCACCTCTTTATTTAAATATCATAGAGATCTTCGGAAAGTTTATGGAAAAAGAGGCGAGGATTGAAAGAATTTAAAGTACTACTTTAAGATTAGAACACAAGGTCTATTTGGCTTCTGGTGTAAGGTGGTAGATCTGAATTTACGTTTATTTAAATGTGCCCGGCTTCCCCCTTTCGGCTCTCTTATTTATTTTTAAGAAGTGCTTAGCTTAATAGAATAGTTAAGATCAGTTAACATCTGTTCCTTTTCTTTGATTTGAAAATTCTTCCTAAGGGGTGGTCATCATCCCTGCCAGAAGATCAATTGAATCAGAGGATTTACCATTAATCAAAGACCATGAACTACAAAAAACAATTAACAGAAGGAGTAAAACTTGTGTACGTTGGAAAAGGTTTCGAGCAGTTTCACATTGATTTTCCTTATATGGATTTTTTAGGATACGATACCCAGGGATGGGATGATATTTGGGTAGCCTATCGTGGGCGTAAACTTTTTATCAGCCGTCAAGATGTTGAGATACTGGAAGTGGCTTAACGGTGCAAGATCCTCACCAATCATTTTCAAGTACTTTTGCATGTATCTGAGTAGTAACACCAGTCGATTGTAATTATGGAGTTTGGAAGGAGCGATGGGCTTTCTCGCCTAAGGGAGAGATGTCGTAAGACAGAGAGGGTTTACGCGTTACAAGATTTACCTACATTCAATTCATGGAATAACAATTCAGAAGATACCTGAGAAAAGAATCCACTACTGGGGGAAAGATTTTATGGTTTCATTTTAGGAATCGGAAATTTCTGGATTTGAAAATCGACGGCAGCATCCTATTTGAAAATTTCGTAGCAGACTTCTATATCGATGAACTAAAGCGTTCACGATGATCAGGGACAGTCAAATGATGATGACTTTCGAGATCAGGTGCTAAAGTTCGAAGGCTATAGCATTTTAGAATTGATAACGCCTCCATAATTGATTATACAGAGGTTGCATTGGAATGGATAAGGATGAATTGGGACATTAATGCCTCAAATGAAAGAAGAATAACAAGATGGTTATTCCTGCAAAGTCTGATACCCTCTCTGCCTACGGCATCTCTTCCAGAGGGAGAGAAAGGCTCCCCCACCATGACAAACGCCTTAACTTAATAACATTGGTGTTTTCACCAATCCCAGCATTTCGCTGTTTATGTTTCCGATAGAAAGGCATAACGCCACGGCAGCTGAATAATAAAAACGCAGATTATTAAGATATTTAAAAATGGACATGAAGTAGTTTACCGGTTATTTAGCTTAAAAACAAAGGCACAATATGTCTCTCATACAGGTTTTGGGTTACATGGATAGCAACAATATCTTTATATTTTTTTAGCGCAGCGTAATAACGATCACCATTTTCTGCGGCAACTTTGTACGCAACATGCAGCAATTGTCTGAAATTCGGATTAAAATCGGGGTGCTGCTCATTATGGCGAAGGGTATTGGCAAATTTTTCACCGCTCCAGCCGCTTACTTCTTCTACACCTGGCAGTTTGCCTTTATTTACGTCAATAACCGTAGCGTATGGTCCGCAAAGTTCATCAAAACGGCCCAGGGCATGGGCGTAAATTTCTTTGGCAAGTTCCAGGGCCTCATTGCCAGCCTCGGCTAGACCAATCATTTCTTCCAGCCAGGTTGTTCCCGCGGTTTTTAAATGGATTCCGGAATTGTGTTTTTTTATCAGCCCGCTTATCGGCCGATAAAGCGAAAACTTGTCGCTTCCGGAATGTACGCTCAGTTTTAAGTTCTCAGGAAGGTCGAATTCTTTTATCGCATGTTTGATAACGAGGATATCTTCTTCAAATTCTTTAGCGAATTGCTGTAAATCCCCAACATAATCGACGCCCTTATTAAATCGGCCGGTGAATTTTGGAGCGATGGTTTGAGCTTTTATTTCATTATCAGCAAGCGCGCTCAAAATAAAAAATAACTCCACCGGTGTTTGCGGATCGTTTACTTCATCCATAGAAACCTCTGCGATAAAATTATCCTCGCCTTTGGCAGCGGCAATATGTTTATAGAGCTTTCCGGCTTCAATAGCTGCCAGTAAAAATTTATTGGCAATATCACGAAGCATATCGTCAGTTATTTCAAATTGTTCATCAATACCCGGGATAGAAAGACTTCCTGTATATTTTTTACGACGTTCTATAAATGCATTGATCTCGCTTTCAGAAGCAGCTTTACCTATATAATCCGCAACATCTAAAGTGAAAAAATCAGAAGTGTTGATAAAGCCATCTACAGTAGATAATGTGATATGATCAGCGTCCACCCGATATGGACCTGTCCAGCCTAAAGCTTTTACCGCAGCATCCGCTTCTGCACGTAATTCTGCAGGATAGGTTTTAACCGCTTTGTGTTCCCGGTTTGATTTGTTCCAAACCGGGGTGATATTAACACCCTGTTCTTTAGCCTTTAAAATGGCTTTTAACTGTGCTTCACCCTGATGTGCAAAACGATCGCCCATGCCGAAGGAAAATTTTTCCAATTCCATATCATGTCTGTACTAAGTAGATAAAACGGCTATTAATTAGATTTGTTTGGTAAGATTGTTTCGACGCAAAGACCATTCGGGAGCAGGTAATAATAAGATTCCGGCAATTAGCAAAGCGTCTACCGGTATAGAACAAAAACGGGTTTGAACAGGCGAGTGTGCAATCAAAACTATTTATTGTTATAATAAACCGAAATACTGCCAGGGGACATTTGTAACACTTTCAAAAACACTAAACTAATTGCGCGAACGAGGATATGTTGAGCATTTTAATTTAGAACCAACCCATTATCCCCTTGCAATAATCTTAGCCAGCCTCCATGCTTTGCCGGATTAACCGCCAGATCACAAACAGGGGTGCCCATTTGAATACCTAAAGACAGGATCAATGTTGTAGTATCTTTAATGGCAGAGGGAGGAGAATGTCGATGTGATTTATGGGCTTTTCTGTAGCCATAGGATTCTAAAATGAGTGCTCTAATAGGTACCGGACAGATTGGGCAAATTTGGGAAAAATTGGAAGGCATAAACTATAAGCGACTGTAATACAGATAATTTATAGGTGTTTGACTTCCTTGGAAGGTCCTTCGTGCGGGCCTACCTGGGCTCGAAGCAGGAACCAAAAGATTATGAGTCTTCGGGTATACCTTTTTTAGGGGCAAAAACTGTATTTCTGATATACAATAAGAGAATTTATGAATTTTTTAAGAGGATTAAAAAAGTTTTGTTGCTTATTTCTGAAGGTTAAATCAGCACTTCTTTAATACCGACAAATGGGGTGGACAGGTAGATACGTCCAATTATATACTTCAGTTAGTCTAAGCCCATCTATTGCTTGAATAAAGCAATTCTGAGACTTGAAATAGTATCCAATTGCCATACCTTTTATATCGTCAAACAATAATACCTCTTCCATATCTAAAGGTATTGAGTTCATCACTAATTTCCATTCCATAGTAACATAACCAACAAAGTGCATTTTGTTTTGATATTCTTAGGCTTTTAATATTACCGCAGCTGACCGCCTCTTCACTAATGTGTTGAATATACGGGCCTCGAAAGACATTGAGAATGCCTTTTTTAGATAAATAAAGGCATAAGCTTCTGAAACTCAATAATCAAAATGCTTCTTGGTTTCAAAAGATTGGAGATCTAAAGTCAAATGTATGTAAAACACAAAAGAGCCTCTAAAAAGGGGCTCTTTTGATAGGTAGATGGCAAACATTTTAGTTTAGGCAATAAATCCTATAAACTTGGAATTATATGCATGATTATTTCTAAGAAATTGTATGCTGGTAGCTTTAAACGCGTTCCTATCTTTTTCTAAAATAGCCTTAAATAACTTTTGAGTTTCATTTAATGCGGGCGAAATTTTTAGGTTAAATACTTTCATATAACTTACAATACATTTAATATGCCAAACGAGTTATTAAATGGTAACTGGTTTACTATCAATGTGTTTGTGATGGGTGTTCGTGTGTGTTCCAAACAGTAAGCACAAAAAATGATCGGTAAATGAGACAGGAAGTTTTAAAATCGTCCTGTAATTCTCAAGATCCAGATAATTTTAAAGCTATCAGAGAATATCATATAGTTTTATTTGAAATATGTCTGATTTATTAATCATGTATAGATACGGATCATTTTATTTTGTTGGTAAAGAATTCTGGTATTAAACTTCTGCTAAATTTTGTACCTCTGGCACGGGAGCAGAGAAGTTTACAGATTTATTTACATGTGATTAAGGAAAAGAGTGGATTTAGGACCTCTACTATATAACATCTTTTACCTGTGCATCCAAATCAATTGGGTTATTGGTTATAGTTCTATAGAATGAAGTAAGAACAATTGCATTCATATCATCTGCTTGTTCTATTCCTTTTTCAGAAAACCATTTAGCTAATCCGCTTTCACCACTCCATAAGCCAAATTCATTGCTTATGGATAATCCACCCCCAAAGCGACAGCCTTTTAGAAATTCGACCTCAGACATTTCCATTATTTCGACTTGATCTTCGGGAGTTACCCTTGCAATCATTGATTCAATGGCTTCGGGTAGGTTCGCGGGAATAAACATAGTCAGTTAACGTAGGCCAGAAGGAAATGTTACTAGTATTCAGGCTGGCTTAAATTAGATAAATGAGAAACCTAGTTTCGTGTTCACTATAGGAGTTTCCATCTATAAAGCATCCTCGCTAAAGATAAGCATGGGATTGCAACAAGAAAATGGACAAAATATTAGGATGCTAATATCCCAAAGTCACAGGGCAATGGAACGAAATCACGTATCCAAATTCCGCTAACCAAGGACATGAAACGCCTTGCTAACCGAACTTGCAGGTATCTTTACTGCCATTTCTTTCAGTTGCTGAAAAAACTGTCAGCCAGGAATAGGAGGAGTGCGGGTAGGAGGGAGAGGCAAAATTCTCGCTTAGTAATGAATACTTTAATCCCAGTTTCTAAATCATTTCGCTCAATTCAGCTTTCAGGGCTGCTGCGAAAACTTAATCAAACTCCAAGTGTCTTATGTTAGAACATATCTGATCCCTTTTTCCATGCAAATAAGTTAACCCACGGTTGATATCCCTGAAATGTATACATTTTATATCGTTCCCCTTGCAGGAATACCCCAATGTCATTAGTTAAATTTGTATATGAAAAGCACTAAATCTCTGAAAGACCAGATCGAAAAACTGAGAGAAGAGAACAGAAAATTAAATTCTGAGCTTTCAGATAAGAAAAATAGAGAAAATAGATTTAAAACCATTTTCGAAACATCGAAACTTGGCAACAAAATCATCTCTTCAGAGCTGGTTATACTAGAGGTTAATCCCGCTCTGGTGAAACTTTTAGGGTATGATGATGAGCAAGATGTTATCGGAACTAAAATTCTAGATTACTCCCCGGAAGATCATCAAAAACATTGGTCAACTCTTCAGAAAGAATTGTGGGAGAAAGAAACTCCATATTTCAATTTAGAAACCTGTCTTGTTAGAAAGGACGGCTCCATGGTGTGGGTTCATGTTACATCCGTGTTGTTTAAAGACGAGGGTGAAACTTATGGGTATACGCTTCTTGAAGATATTACCAGGCAATACCAGGAGAAGTTAAAGAAGGAGGAATTTATTTCTGTAGCAAGTCACGAACTTAAAACGCCTATAACAACTATGAAGGCCAGTTTGCAATTAATGAACAGAATGATTGGCGATGAGAAGGATTTTCCCTCAAAAATTTTAAAGCTATCGCAAGATGCGGAAAAGTATACAGCCAAACTATCTCATCTGGTAGGCGATTTGCTTAATCTGAGCAATTTTGAGCAAGGTCAAATGACTCTTAATAAAACTATGTTTAAGCTTTCTGATCTCTTAGACGAATGTTGCCATCATGTTCGTCTGGAAGGAAGGTATACTATAGCTTTTAAGGGGAACCAGTTTGTGGAGGTATTTGCTGATAAATATAAGATTGACCAGGTATTGGTAAATCTGGTAAACAATGCCATCAAATATGCTCCTGACTCTACAGAAATTATAATAAAAGTAGATAGTCTGAAAAACTTTCACAGAATTTCAGTTATTGACAAAGGAAAAGGTATTTCCGCAGCAAATATTCCCCATCTTTTTGAGCGCTACTATCAGGTAAATAAGAAGGGTAAAAATCCGGGTCTGGGCCTTGGTTTGTACATATCAGCTGAAATAGTCAGGTCACATGAAGGAGAAATAGGCGTAAAAAGCGAGTTAGGAAATGGCTCAACTTTTTGGTTCACAATTCCTAAATGACAAAAAAGGTGGCTTCGCCTCAATCAGCTGTTGATTCAAGAATTCCAATTGTTCATTGGTATTTGATGCGGCCTGTTCTTCATTTGCAACTGCCAACTCTTCATTTATAATTTGGAGTTTTTCTGAATTAGATGCCAGGGCCCGTTCCGAAAGCTTCCGTTCTGTAATATCCCGGGTTGTGCCAGCCACAGCTTCAACTTCGCCTTCTGCGTTAAGAACAGGATTAATGATGTAATCGTAAACGCGCCAACCGAGACTTGCATGCGGGAAAGACACTTCACCGCGTATGGGCTGCTTGGTTTTTTCCTTTATTTGGTTGATCTCTCGTTCATGCATTTCTGCATGCCAGGGCTCGCATCCGTTTTCTAATAATGTCTTACCAATAGTTTCCTCCGATGTTTTACCCCACATATCAAGCAACGCCTTGTTAGCATAGGTAAAGCGGTAGTTCAAATCAAATACATACATCAAATCCGGTGTGTCGGAAGTAATGGTTTCATATAATCGTTTTTGCTGTTCTGATTTTTCTGTAGACTCTCTTAAAGCATCTTCGGCCTGTTTTTTATCCTTAATATCACTAGCCGTGCCGAACCATTCTTTAATTTTACCCTCATCATCCAGAACTGGAACTGCCCGCGAAAACGTCCAGCCCGGTGTTCTATCAGCCCTGATTACTTTATGTTCCAGTTGAAAAATGCTTTTGCTACGGATGGCTTCATCACAGGTCTTGCAGCTCCATCTGGTGTTTGTATTTTAGAGGCCAACCTTAATCGTCGAGATAGTTAACGACAGATTTATGGAAATAGGGGCAAGTCCTCGAGGTAATTTGGAATAAATTTTATTTGGAGCCTTTTGCTGAAGCCAGACCTTAAAGGAGGATGCGCTAAATAGCTGATGACTTTCCGATTAATTTGCACATAGACTCCTGCGACTACCTAAGAGCAATTAAGCAAAACATTATTAAAAAAGGGTTGTACTATTTACACCCTACATCTACTTATAAAAGCGTCCCTTTGGGTAGGACGTACGATTATACATACTATCTAAATAATTAAATAAAAATGGCTACTAAAAAACCAAGCGGACTAACTGGTAAAATGAAAGATTCTGAGTTTCATAAATTCTTTGTAGACGAATTGAAAGATATTTACTGGGCTGAAAAGCATCTTGTAAAGGCGCTTCCTAAAATGCAGAAAGCAGCTACAAGCACAGATCTCTCAGCTGCGTTCGAAAAGCATACCCAAGAGACTCAGATGCACATTGATTCTTTGGAACAGGTATTTGCTTTAATGGAAGAGAAACCCCAGGCCAAAAAATGTGAGGCAATGGAAGGGCTTCTTGAGGAAGCAAAGAGTATAATGGAAGATACCGACAAAGGTACTATGACCAGAGACGCGGGTTTAATTCTGGCTGCTCAAAAGGTTGAACATTATGAGATAGCAACCTACGGAACCTTAAGGACTCTTGCTGAAACAATGGGTCATACTGAAGTTGCTAATCTTTTGCAGCAAACCTTAGATAACGAAAAATTGACCGATGTTGCTTTAACTAAAGTGGCCGAAGGCTTTGTCAATGAACAGGCAGCATCCGAATAAAAAAAATAGTGAATAAAAAAAATAGGAGCCGAATTCATTGGATTCGGCTTTTTTATTCGGCTTAATCCTATAGATGAGCCAACTGCTGAATGTTTATGTGTTCCCCATCTCAATGAGATCAGAGAAAGGAGTGGATGTATGACGCTCTTATGTATTTAAACATATTTGCATGCAAAAAGCTCTGACTGATACCTGACGTGGTACCTATCTTACCCTACTTGCCAATGCTTCTGATGACTTCCTTAAAGTATTTACGAGCTCGTCAAATCTTAATGGCTTTGATAAATAGTTATCCATACCTGACTGAAGACATAATTCACGATCCTCATGCATCGCATTAGCGGTAACTGCAATGATGTATGGTTGTTCGATATGTAGTTTTCTATTTCTACTGTGGCCTTAAGCCCATCCATCACCAGCATCTGCTATCCATAAATATCACCTGATAACTCTTGTTTCTCTTGCTTTAACAAGCATTACATATACCTTTTAAAGAGCTTAGTCCATCAAAATAAAGCAAAAGCAGTCGATACAGAAATCTGCAAAATTCATTAAAATAAGCGTCGCACGGAACGTAGCGATCAAACTTTATAATTGCTCATAGATGTAAATGTTATACCAGGGCTTCGAGGTAAAAATAAAAAGTAGATCCCACTCCCTCCTGGCTATCGACCTCTATTTTAGTATCGTGGTACTTTAGTATTTCTGAGACGATGTACAGACCTATCCCAAAGCCTGAAACGGTCTTAATCTTATCGTTTTCTACCCGATAAAAACGAGTAAATAGCTTAATTTGATCCCCTGGACTGATACCGACACCCTCATCGCTAACGAATATCTTTAAACGATTTCCTTCCTGAGCACAGCCCACAGTTATCGAGGTTCCGGGCTGCGAGTATTTAACACTGTTGCTAATCAGATTAATAAGAACCTGGCTGATTTTTTCTTTATCAGCATTTACTTTAAACCCTTTACAGTAGTCGACCTTAATGTCGTGAGTATTACTAAGAAAATTCGCTTCGGAAACAACATTGTCCATTAGAATACCCACATCAAATATCTCTTTTACAAGTACGAGCTTGCCTTCCTCTATGCGGGCTAAATTTAAAAAGTCCTTTATCATAGACGCCATTTTACTCGTTTGACTATCTGCTCTGGTAAGCGCATTCATACCAAAGGCATCAGTTTCTTTTTGGGCTCTGGCAAGGAGTAACTGAATATAAGATTTAATAGTAGTCAGTGGTGTTTTCAGCTCATGACTGATGATAGCAATGAAATCATTCTTTCTTAGTTCATCCTGTTTCTGCCTTGTAATATCGAGCACCGAACCGATAAATCGTATCGGCTTATCATGTGGATCAAAGAACACCCTTCCCTTGGCTTTAACCCACCTCACTCGCTTGTCTGTTTCTGCAACGGTTCGATATTCTACATCATAAATTCCGCTGGTAAGTCCCTTATCAAATGTTGCTTCTGTTTCCTTTATTATGCGTTCCCGGTCTTCTTCGTGGAGCCTTTTAACGAAATCTTTTTCATATATAACAGGCTCCTGATGGTTAATGCCGAACAATTCTCTGCATCTTTTATCCCAGAGCATCGTTCCTGCAATTAGGTCTAAATCGAAGGTTCCAAGTTCTGCAGACTGTGTAGCGAGCCTTAAATGCTCTTCATTTTCAACGATTTTTCGTTCGGTCTTCTTTTGGTGCGTAATATCTCTGGCGATTTGAGACATACCGATAACCTTTCCAACCTGATCCTTAACCGGCGATATAGTCAGGGAGATATCCACCAATTCTTTATTTTTTGTCACAAAATACGTTTCGATCGGTTCCAACTGTTCCCCCGATTTTAGCTTATCTGTAATCGCTTCAAGGTTCAGCTGTTCCCGGGGAAGAATTATAGAAACCGGCAAGCCCATCATTTCTTCACTCGTAAAGCCTAACATCCTTTCCGCAGAGCTATTCCAGCTGGTGATAAGCAGCTCGCTGGAGGTTCCGATAATTGCGTCGCCGGATGACTCAACAATAGCCGCCAATTTTGAACTCTCACGATTTACTTGTATGATTTCGTAATTCTGGTGTTCTATCCGGTTTAACATGGTATTAAACGCGTCAGTCAATGAGCCTAACTCGTCGTTACCGGTTTTAATAGCCCTGATAGAATAATCACCTTTCTCTGAAATGCTTTTTGCAGTTTGCTCCAGCGCTATAATTGGCTGTGAAATGGTTCTTTGAACGACATTTGACAATAAATAACCTACTCCAAGAGTGACTAAAATCAATATAAATGCAACGAGTATATTGAAACTGATTCTTGAATAGAGACCACCCAGGTCCGATTTTATATATAAAGTTCCCAGGTGAAGATTCCCCTGTTTCACGGATTGAAAACCTTCAATAAATTTTCCTTTGAAAAAGTAGCTGTCCTCCCTGGGTTTAACCGGTAATGCCTGATGATTTAAATTTTTTGGATATGTCGCAAAGACCTTACCATCAACATCATAAAGGCAGGCTGCTTTTATGTATTTGTCTGCCCGCAATGCTCCTAAAATCTCTGTTGCATCCTCCGAACTTTGAAAAGCTAGGGCAGCGGAGCTATTTGATGCTATAACTACAGCCAGTGTAGACACTTTCGACTTTTCGGCCTCCTTGAAGCTAAAATATTCGACCAGAATGTACAAGGCAGACATCAACAACAAGGCTACCGAACAAATCACGAGGATTATCCGAACCAACTTTCTTTTAATAGGTATATCGCGAAACACCATCTAATTCTTGCTGTAAATAGATGAGAGGCTTAATAATTTAGAGCTAATAATTAACTGGGAGGATTTCGCCTCATCTATGTTTATTTGAAGTCGTAATTTATTATCGTCTTTAAAGAAACGTACAATTCCGCCCCACTTAGCAAATTCCGCTCCATCGCTGACCGTTAGGATTCCACGACGATTTAAGGCGGGAATAGCACCTTTGATTCGTGTGGCTTCATAAGCTGAGATAAAGAGGATGTGACAGTGTTTAATCTCTTTAACAGTTCGATACCGCTGAACCACTATTGCCCGATCACCCAATTTTTCTCCTTTAACTATTTCATCGATATAACTTTTGAAACTTTCATCACCAAGTATTCCAATAATGAATGGAGAGCTTGATGTGCTGAAATAGTCTGGTGGCCAATCCACGAAACGTGTAAAATTGTAGATAAAAGCAGCTTTAAGCTGGTCTTCGCTTGCCGGGCTCCGTTGTGCACTGATGAAGGTGGCCCCCAGAACAAACATGCAGACGAGGGAGAATTTTATCCATAAATACGAAATTTTTAAGCTTTTTATCAACACTTCCCCTTTTAAACTCAAACTTGTCTTATTTAATTTAAGGTATTTATTACCTTGTTTTTCAATATTATGCAGGTCACCAAATTTATCAAAAATTTACATGTAAATAGATTTTTCTATGATTAGGATAATAATTTCACATTTAGCACCTTTGCTATCCGCCACCTGTGTTTAGTTGGTCTTATGTGATAGCTTCAAATTAATTGTTCAATGACCATAACAACCGGACCTACATTTGTATCAGTCATGGCCTTCCAAAAAAGGTTTACTTTCACTTTTCTTCTTTTCACTACTGTTATAGGTTATTCGCCGAAAATTTTGGCTCAAACCGACCGCCTTCCTACTGCTGAACTGAAGGATTTGAGCCTGGAAGAGCTGTTGAACACTGAAGTTACCTCTGTATCAAAACGTGCGGAAAAGTTAACTGAAGTAGCTTCCGCCATACAGGTGATTACTCAAAGTGACATTCATAATTCTGGTGTTAAAACACTTCCTGAAGCATTAAGATTGGCTTCTAACCTGCACGTAGCACAAGTTAACGCTGAAGAGTGGGCAATTAGTGCCAGAGGTTTTAACAATGTACTTGCAAATAAGCTCCTGGTATTAATTGATGGCCGTATTATTTACACTCCCCTGTATGCTGGTGTATTTTGGGATATACAAAACCTGGTGTTGGAAGATGTTGAGCGGATAGAGGTAATAAGCGGCCCGGGAGGCACGCAATGGGGTGCAAATGCAGTAAACGGCGTTATAAATATCACCACCAAAAGTAGCGAAGCAACGCAGGGGCTGTTTGCTGAAGGAGCTGTGGGTACTGCCATGCGAGGGTTAGGAAGCCTGCGATATGGAGGTAAGTTAGCCGAAAACTTAACATATAAAATTTATGGCACCGGATTTCGGATTGGAAGTACTATTGACACGATAGGCACTAACGCAAACGATAGGTGGTGGACTCTTCAGGGTGGGATGCGATTGGATTGGAACAAATCGGGAAAAGACAACTTTACACTTCAACAAAATCTCTTTAAAGCAACACCAGATCCTGAGGGAGTCGATGGGGGCGCGATTGCGACCGGAAACAATATTTTATTTCGCTGGAATCACCAAGTGTCAGAACGATTCGATTTTGCAATTCAAGCTTATTGGGACAAAACTATTCGTGATAACGCATCCCGTTTCAAAGAAGAGTTGAATACCTCCGATATCGAGATAGACGGACGCTATCAGCTGGGCGCCCGGCATGCATTGTCATTCGGTTCCGGAGCGCGTCTAATGGATCATTATGTCAATAATGTCGGAAACTTCAAGTTTCTCCCGGGAAGCAAGAACCTGTATATCTTCAATGTTTTTCTGCAGGACGAAATCCTCCTGATAAAAGAACGTTTGCGACTGACTCTCGGTTCAAAAATTGAACATCATACATATACAGGCTTTCAACATCAACCCAATGGCAGACTAACATGGACGGCTGCGAGCAATCACACAGTATGGGCAGCGATTTCCCGGGCGGTGAGAACACCGTCCCGACTGGACCGGGACATAAGTTTGTTTTTAGACCCTTCTACCGTCTTTTTCATAGGAAACAAAAATTTTAAGGCAGAAACCCTCCTTGCGTATGAACTAGGATGGCGGCTTCAGCCGATCAGGAATATTTCACTTGCCGTCTCCACATTTTATAATATTTACGATAATATCAGAACTGCAGAACCGCCCACACCACCAGCCATTTTCCCAATAGTAACTCTAGGCAATGGTGTAAAGGGTAACACGTATGGCTTAGAAATAGCTAGTGATTATATTGTCTCTCCCAAGTGGAGCATTAAAGGGGGGTACTCATTTTTCAAAAGAGAGCTTTCTTTGAAACCCGACAGCAAAGACCTAAACCGCGCTTCGGCGGAAAGCAACGACCCGAGACACCGTTTCCTGATACAATCAAACCTTAAGCTTGCCAAAGGCTTCGAATTGGGGTCAGTGATGCGGTATGTTGGAAAATTAACTACCCCTCCTGTTACGGATTACGCGGAGCTTGATCTAAGACTAGGATGCCATCTAACCAGGATGTTGGAACTGAGCATAGTAGGGCAAAATCTGTTGGATAATCGTCATCTTGAATTTATTCCTGCCAGCCCTTCTGCACGAGAAATGGAGCGGAGCGTCTACGGAAAGCTTTCATTCAGATATTAGGCTAAGCTTAAGTCTGCAAAAAAGGCCCTAATATTTACCATCTACCGATCAAAGGAGCCTCCTTTTCAGAGGCTCTTTTTGTTGCTATAAACATTATACTTTAGATCTCCGGTCTTTTGAAAATGAAGCATTTTGATATTGAGTTCAAAAAGCTTATGGCTTTATTTATTTCGGGGCATGCTGTACCTGACAGGATTAATCACCAAAGTCTTTCTCAAGTATGAGATTTGCCTGTATATTCAATACATCAGTTAAGAATCGGTCAGCAACGCTATTTACTAAATGGTCGGAATATAATTCTATAAAAACAATGCACTTTGTTCGTTATGTTACTATCTAATGAAAATTAGTGGTGGATTCAGTACCAGCAGATATGGAAGGCCGCCCCATTTGCCTTTATTAACGAAAGGGCTTATAACCCAGATAACCTTCCCCTCATTGAGGTAGTTTAACACCCTTTTTAAAGACAATCAGAACAAACGCTCCTGTTAAATACAAAACTTAGTGGTTTTGCATAATCCACTGATGCCCGATCATCTAACCCGTTTCGGGGCCACCGCTTTTTATGTCGTCAATGGGGGCTATAACTAGATTTTAGTTAATGGGTTAAGGATGCTTCAGCTCAAAAAAACTAATGCCGCATTACTCTCAGGAAACATTAAGATCTGAGAGTGTTTAGCTGGGTTTTCTTTGCCTTTTATCCCATTATAGCTTTTTTGCTTATTCTTTTAATTAATGAAACAAAATGAATTCTAAAACGCTGAGTTAGAATATGGAAAAGATAGCATTAGTGGTTGGTGCCAGCGGCATCACCGGGAGCAATTTAGCCGAAAAGCTAATTTCTCAAGGATGGATGACCTATGGACTCGCCCGTAATCCAAAAACTGAGATTCAAGGACTGTTGCCTATTACCGCCGATCTTTTAAGCCTGGAAATATTAAACGAAGCATTAATAGATATAGCCCCAACGCATGTTTTTATTACGAGTTGGATGCGTAACGAAACCGAAGCGGAGAACATTAGGGTAAACAGCCTGATGGTGCGTAACCTTTTGAATGCTTTGTCCTCTAAAAAGTCTGTGCAACATGTAGCTCTTGTTACCGGACTCAAGCATTATTTGGGTCCTTTTGAAGCTTATGCAAAGGCGGGCACCCTGCCTGTCACCCCAGTCCGTGAGGAGCATCCCCGCCTGGCCATTGAGAACTTTTACTATGCACAGGAAGATGAGGTATATGCAGCAGCGGAACGGGATGGATTCACATGGAGTATCCATCGTCCGCATACCGTAATCGGCAAGGCCGTAGGCAACATGATGAATATGGGTACTACGCTTGCTGTTTACGCTACAATTTGTAAAGAATCGGGCCGGCCATTTCGATTCCCTGGGTCGGCTGCTCAATGGAATGGTTTGTCTGATGTAACTGACGCACGTATACTTGCTGAACACCTAATATGGGCGTCAACTTCCGATATTGCGGCTAACCAAGCCTTCAATATCACTAATGGAGAGCTGTTCCGCTGGAACTGGCTATGGTTTAAACTGGCAGATTGGTTTCACATTGAAGCCCTTGGCTTTGATGGTTCTATTCATTCGCTGGAAGCTGAACTAGCAAATGACGCTCCACTCTGGAAAGAGATAGCTAATAAATACCATTTGCAAGAATTTGATCTTAACCGCTTAGCATCAGCTTGGCATACAGATTTGGATTTGGGACGGCCGATAGAAGTAATGACCGATATGTCGAAGAGCAGAAAATTAGGCTTTACTCTTTATCAGGATACCCGAGAGTCATTTTTTGATTTATTTGAAAAGCTAAGAGCAGAAAAATTGATTCCATAATTGAAAATCTTGGAACCTCATATTTAATTACTGCTATATATATATATATCGAATGATAGGTTTAAATCAGGACTTAGTGTTTATTTTACCACCTAGTATAATTACATCCCAAGTTTGTTCAGGCTTTTAAATTAATGACGGATAAGTTTTCCATTTGTTTTGCGATTTCGTGCGAGCCAAAACCGTACAATTTATAGCCATTAAATAAGGGAATCATGGAAAAAGAAAGAAGGACCTTCACATCTGAAGATCGACTCGTAATTATTCAAGAAGGGGACGAGAGGGCTCTACCGCTAGCTGCCGGAAGTATAATTTAGCACCCTCAGTATGGAGGGTAAGCCCATTACATTTTACTCGCCTTAAATCGTTGTTAGAAATCCGACTTCGGAGGATTTTATTAGGAAATATCTTTTATCATCTTATTCTTGCCCTGAGCAACGGTGATTAAATTTTAATCCTGATCCTTTTTTAAACTCGTTATATAATTTGAGGGACTGACACCAAACTGCTTTTGAAAATCACGGGAAAAATTTGTGGGCATACTGTACCCAACCATATTTGCAACTTCATTTATTTTATATTCGCCTTCAGCGAGCAATTCGGCTGCTTTTTTTAATCTGGAAAGGTTGATCAGTTCGTTGGGTGTAAGATTGGATAAGCCCTTAATCTTTCTGTATAAAGTCGGTCTGCTCATATTCATCATACTTGATAATTGGTCAACATCTAAATCCATATCAGTAATGTGTGCATAAATGACTGAGTTTAATTTCTCTAAAAAATCTTTATCTGCTTTTGAATAAGCAATACCTTTAATATGACTTAAGGGTGAGCGGGCAAAATATTCCTTAATGATATTTCTGTTAATAAGCAGGTTGTTGATCTGAGCTAAAAGGTATTCAAAAGAAAATGGTTTTTCTATATAAGCATCAGCACCTACTTCTAATCCTTCGATCTTTGAATTAATAGAGTTTTTAGCGGTAAGTAAAATGATTGGAATATGATTAAACTGAAAATCATTCTTCATTTTTTTACAAAGCTCTATTCCATCCATAACAGGCATCATGATATCACTGATTACTAACTGAATATGGTCGTTTAAAAGAATGTCTAAAGCTTCCTGTCCGTTGTACGCTTTTTTAATATTGTAATTAATTGAAAGTTCCTTTTGCAGGTAATTAAGAATTTCTTTATTGTCTTCAACAATTAAAATAGCCGGCTTTGATGTCTGTATGTTTTTTTCAGAATCATCAGCTTCCTCCGTTTTATTTTCATTGGGTTCATTGACACTGTAATCTGGCAGATTTATTTCATTATCCTGATGAATAGGAATAGAAAGCAGAAAAACGTTTATATCGTCTCCCGCTCTTTTAAGTTCAAGTGAGCCTTTATGGAGTTCTGTAAGCGAGCGGGATAAAGGGAGGCCGATGCCTGTTCCGGCTTCTTTCGAGCTTTGCTCGAGGCGGAAGAATGGTTCAAAAATCTTTTCTTTATATTCATCCGGAATTATATGTCCATCATTCCTGAATTCTATATTAAAGGCTATGTCGTCACTATTAAAGGGTAGTAATTTTACCAGAACTTTTTCATTGGCATACTTAATAGCGTTATTTATTAGATTGCTTATAATTTTTTTAAGAGCCTCCTGATCAACAAAAGCCTGCAGTGCAATTCGAGGTAGTTCTAATTTATAATTTAGGTTTTTTTGTTCGGCAGCTGGTTTAAAGGTAAAAAAGACATCATTTAATAGTTCGTTGATGTCAGTATTCGAAAAATTCAGACTGAACTTATTCGCCTCAGCTTTTCTGAAATCGAGTAATTGATTGGTTAGATCAATAAGCCTGTTGGTATTCTTTTTCATCATGTTCAAACTTTCATTAGTTTCCGGATCATCTGATTGCTTTGAAATTAATTTATCAAGAGGCATTTTAATTAAGGTTAGAGGAGTTCTGATTTCATGCGCGACATTGGTAAAGAACTCGATCTTGGCATTATATATCTCACGTTCTTTATTAATTTCTATAATTTCTATCTTTCGTTTACTTTTTTCAAACAGTGCGAGCCGGTAATACCAAAATATGATTGAAATAATGGAAATAACAATTATAAAGTACAATAAATAGGCCCAGTTTGTAGCCCAATAAGGGGGAGTGATTTTAATTTCCAGGCTTGTTTCTTTTTGATTCCAGATACCTTCGTTATTCGATCCTTTGATTTTTAAAACATAATCTCCTGGAGGTAAGTTTGTATAGAAAATTTTTCTGTAATCTTTTAAAGCTATCCAGTTCTTATCAATTCCTTCCATCTTATACAGATAGTTATTCATTTCAGGAATTACATAGCTTAAAGCAGCAACATCAAGGCTGATATTTGATTTATCATAAGGAAGGGTAAGGCTTTTTGAATACATTAGGGCCTGTTTTAATAAGGCGCCTTTTTTATTTATTTCGACATCTTCATTGTTTACTTTAATTCCGGTAATATAAACCGGGGGAATAAAGTTGTTTCTAATAAACTGGGACGGTTTAAAGCTGATCAACCCTCTGACTGTACCAAAAAATATGGTGCCGTCATCATTTTTGAACGAAGAGTTGTAATTAAATTGCTCGGTTGGCAGGCCATGGCTGGTGTGATAATTATTGAACGTTAAAGTCTTTGGGTTAAAATGACTTAAACCTTTTGATGTGGAGATCCAAAATGAACCGTTGCTGTCCTCAATAATTCTAAAAATCTGGTTGTCGGGCAAACCGTCTTCAAATGTATAATTTGTTATTTTTCCGGTAGAAGGTGTTAATCTGGAAAGACCACCTTCCGTGCAAAGCCAAAAATTCTTTCTCCTATCCTGATAAAGGTTGTTTATGTAATTATTAATCAGGGTATTTGGTTTTCCCTGGATATATTCAATCTTTCCTTTTTTATTTGATTTAAAGTTTTGGTAATATAAGCCCCCGCCATATGTTCCTACCCATAAAGTTCCTTCATCATCTTCAACTATGGTTTGTATATGCCCGTTAAAATAGGGTAAAGGCGAAAATGTGTCATCCTTCCGGTTGTATTTAAATAATCCGTTCCAGGTTCCTACCAGGATTTCAGACTGCCTGGTTTTGTATAAGGTTATGATAAAATCGCTGGTAAAAGAGTTGGGTCCGGCGTTATAGTGCCTGATAACTTTATTGGTTTTTAAATCCAATACATCAAGGCCATGTTCATAGGTGCCTATCCATAATTTATCTCCGTCTGCTACAAGTCCGTGGATATTATGATAAGATATGCTTCCCTTTTTGTTGTCGGGCATGAAATGTTTAATATGCCCCGTTTTAGGATCCATCTGATTTAAACCCGCATCTTCCGTACCTATCCACAGTTTTCCATACTGATCTTTGCAGAGTTCATGAACCAGGTTGCCGCTTATGCTGTTTTTTCCAGGTTCGGGAAAGTATTTGCGGAAGTTATTGAAATGTTTAGAGTAATAATTTATACCACCAAAATATGTCGCGATCCATATTCCTCCTTCAATATCTTTATAAATTGATGAGATGATGTTATCGTTTATTGAATAAGGGTTACTTATTTCTTTTGAAACAACGGTGGTTTTTAAGGTTTTTGAATTCGTTATGATTAATCCAGCTTCTGTTCCCAACCAAAAGTTAGAATCCGATTCCTTTAATATAGTATGAACGTGCACCGTTTTTATTGGAGAGTTCTTTTCAAACAGGTTGTCTATCCGGAGTGATTTGGTGTTTAATAAGAGTGCATGTTTTATGGTTCCAAGGATCAAAGATGTATCACCTATTGAATGCATTGCATTAATTAATGTCAGATCCTTCTTGAAAAGACCTACAATGTCATATGTGTCGAATGTGTTTCTTATGCTATTAAACCTTTTTACAAAACCGTTAACTGTTGCCACCCATATAGTTCCTTTTTCTGATATATGAAGTGCTATGCTTGGATTGTTGTTGAAATTGTGTTGTCTTAGTTTATGGGTGTTTAAATTGTACTGGTAAAGTATTTGATTTGATATTATCCAGACATTGTGTTTTTTGTCGCCCTGCACATACCGCACCTCTGCCGCAGGAATGAGTTTAAAGGAGGTGAATTTTTCTTCCCTTGCATCATAAATATAAATCCCTTTATATGTTCCTACCCATAAAGTCTCTTTTTCATCTTCATATAAGCTTAAAATAGAATTACTGCCAATACTGGAACTATCTGAAAGTTTATTTTTAAAAACTTTAAAAGAGTTGCCATCAAACCGGTTTAATCCGTTTCGGGTGCCAAACCACATAAAACCTTTTTTGTCCTGAGTAATGGCTGTGATTGTATTGCTCGATAATCCGTTGGATACCTGGTAATTTTTAAAATAATAGTTGGATGATTGCGAAAAGCAGGGTTTAGCAAATAAGAGAAGGATGAATATGTGATAGAATAATTTCAAATCTGCTTTACAGAATTTATAATGGTTGGTAATAAAGATATTATCTCTCAGGGAGCATTACAATTTAATTTTAAGAATCGAGACAATTTGATTTTAAATTGATTTATCGTGATTGTTTTATTTCTTGAGGTCGTAAATCTCTCTTACAAAACCATAATTAGGAGCATTTTAAATTGATACATTTTGAATGTTTATTGATAATGACTGATTACCATGTGTGAATTCAAAAGCTCATTTTCGTATAGTAATTGTTAGATAAACTCCTGTCCTAAATAATCAGGGCAAGAGTGCTAATTACACAACCAACCCATTTAAACTAAAAAAAATATGAAGATTAATTACTCATTCAATTCTGGCTAATCCTGTCTGTTAATACTATTAGTATTAACATAAATCCTGACAGGCTTTTCTCTGAAACTATATAAACCTCTTTAATCAATAGAAATTATAATCATGAAATTTTGTACGCTACAAAATAGTAAATGGCTGAGCGGTGGCAGACTTACCATCAATCAGGTTCTTATAGCAGTGATGTTACCATCACTTGCCTTTTCAAATTCAGATATAAAAATTAAACCAATAACAGTTAAAACTATTGGTGTAAACTCGAAAAATTCGCAGGCTTTTTCTGTTAAGGGGAAAGTAACTGACGAAAAGGGGGCTGGCTTACCTGGTGTTTCTGTAATAGAGAAGGGCACATCTAATGGAGTAATTACAGATATCAACGGAAGTTTTTCCATTACTGTAGCCAATGAACAGGCAGTACTTATGTTTTCTTTTGTCGGGTTTGAAAAACTTGAACTAAACGTTGGGGGAAGATCAACTATTGCGGTTGCCTTGAAGGAAGACTCGAAATTATTAAACGAAGTGGTGGTAATAGGTTACGGTACCCAAAAGAGAAGTGATTTGACCGGATCTATATCTTCAGTTAATATGAAGGATGTAAAGTCTCTTCCGGTTTCTGATGCCGGCCAGGCATTGCAGGGAAGAGCCGCGGGAGTTCAGGTTATTTCGTCGGGTGCGCCCGGCAGTAACGTAACCATACGGGTTAGAGGGGTAGGAACTATAAATAACAGCGACCCTTTGATTGTTATTGATGGGGTGCCTTCGAATGTTCCTCTGAATACAATAAGCACGGATGATATTGCTACCATGGACATATTAAAGGATGCTTCGGCTTCGGCAATATACGGTGCCAGAGGGGCAAACGGGGTAATTCTTATTACAACTAAAAAGGGTGTAGCCGGTAGAAGTCATCTTGACTTTAAAGCGATGAGCGGCATACGTTCTGCAACCAATACCGTAGAAATGCTTAATGCTTCTCAGTTTGCAGCGCTTCATAATGATATGATGGCGGCAAATGGACAGAGTTTGAATCCCGCATACGCAGACCCTGCTTCATTTTCTACTAGTACGGACTGGCTTAATGAGTTATTGCAGGTAACACCAACTAATTCTTTTTCACTGTCATATTCGGGAGGTACAGAAAAATCCACTTATTACGTATCGGGAACCCTGTTAGATGAAGCCGGAATTGCGATTAATAACAAATACAAAAGGTTTGCAATACAGGTAAATGCTGATTCAAAAGTATTCGACTGGTTAAAATTTAGTAACAACCTTACTTTAAGCCACGACAGAAAATCAAGCGGTTCTATTAATATACGGAATGCTATGGCTGCGCTGCCTGTACAGCCGATTTACAATGCAGATGGTACATGGTCAGGTCCAGAAGGGCAAAGCAGCTGGTATGGAGATGTCCGAAATCCCATAGGAGAGGCAACGATTAATGATAATAAAACGCTGGGCTATAATGTGTTGGGTAATTTAAGCGGAGAGGTAACTATTATCCCGGAGTTAAAGTTCAAATCAACATTTGGTCTTCAGGCGTCTTTCTGGGACAGCAGAGGCTGGTCACCAAAATATAATTGGAGGCCTATAAGTCAGCCATTCAGTACATTGAATTCATCTTTCAATAAGAATCTGACCTATTTATGGGATAATACGGTAACCTATGATTCTTTTTTCAATGAGGATCACCATTTAACAGTGTTAGCCGGAACAAGCGCACAGGATAACAGATTTGATTTTGTAAGCGCATCCAAAGCAAATTTTATCAGTGACGGAGCGCAACAGCTTAATAACGGAACTATGCTGCCCACAGCGAGTGGAAATGCAAGCGACTGGGCTTTGTTCTCTCTGTTAGCCAGGGCCAATTACGGATACAAGGATAAGTATTTGGTAACAACAACAGTCAGACGCGATGCCAGCAGCCGTTTTGGTTCAAGCTACCGCTGGGGAACATTCCCTTCTGCTTCGGTAAAATGGCGTATTTCTAACGAAAGCTTTTTCAAGAAGGGCAATTTCGTACAGGATCTGGCATTTCGTGCCGGATACGGAGTTACTGGTAACCAGAACATAGGCAATTATGCATATGCCTCAATTTTGTCAACTAATCAATATGTATTTAATGGAACAATAGTTAATTCGGTTGTGCCATTGGTATTGCCAAACGGCAATGTACATTGGGAAGAAGTTGCCCAGTCTAATATAGCGCTTGATGCATCCTTACTGCATGGCCGTATGAATGTTACTGCAGAAGCCTACATTAAGAATACAAATGATATGCTTGTGCCGATGGCCGTACCTGCTTTGACAGGTTATTCGGATCAGATTGTACCAAGTATAAATGCCGGAAAAGTTAGTAACAAAGGGATTGAGCTCTCCATAAGCTCTCAAAACATAAAATCGAAATCTTTTGACTGGAGTACAAACTTTAATGTCTCATACAACCAGAACAAGGTGGTAAGTTTGAATGGAGATGTGCCTATTTATGGTGGAAATCTTGCCAGCCAGAATACCAATGTTCAAAAGAACGGATATCCTGTTAACTCTTTTTACGGTGTAATAGCAAGCGGAATTTTCCAAAATCAGGAAGAAGTGAACAATTACGCTAAACAGCAGCAAGGAGATGATTTGTACAACAGTACTGCTCCCGGCGATTTGAAATTCCTCGATATTAATAATGACGGGCAGATCAATGATGCAGACCGTACATTCATTGGCGATCCTAACCCCCGCTTTACTTTTGCGTTGAATAACTCAGTAAACTGGAAGAACCTGGATTTTAGTGTGTTTTTACAAGGTGTTGAAGGTAACGACATCTTAAACGGAAACCGCATATACCAGGAGGGCATGGCCGTTGCTCAAAATCAGACAACTGCTGTGTTAAATCGCTGGACCGGACCAAATACAAGCAACACAGTTCCCCGCGCAGTTTTTAATGACCCTAATAAAAATACCCGGCCTTCTACGCGCTTTATTGAAGACGGATCCTATTTAAGGCTTAAAAATGTAACATTAGGTTATACTCTGCCTAAAAGCCTGATTAAACATGCTAAAATGAGCACAGCAAGGCTTTATGTCTCAGGTCAGAACTTACTGACTTTCACAAAATATACCGGATTCGATCCGGAAGTTTCATCAAACGGAATTGATATGAGCTTATATCCTATTACCAGGATTGTAAGTGCTGGAATTAATATAGGCTTTTAATCAAAAGAAATTAAGAAAATGAAACCATCATGAGCATACCGCTCACAAACCGAGATGAATATGCTCATGATAGCTTCATAACCATTAAAAAAAAATTATATTCAAATGAAAATATTCGCAAAATATACAGCCGCGATAGTGCTAATGATCAGTTTCGCTGGCTGTGAGAAGTATCTGGATCGGGTTCCTCTTGATAGTATTAACCCTCAAACATTTTTCAAAACCGAAGACGATGCATTCGCCGCTATAAATGGTGCTTACCAGCCATTACAATGGCCGAAGCTTTATAACTTTCAGATTTGGGGAACTGATATTTGGGCCGGAAACAGTATAGTTGGAGCGGGCGGCGCTAATGACGGTATTGCAACGCAAGACGTCTCAAACTTTTTAACCACAACAGCGAATGAAGCAGCCATAGATTTATGGAGAGGGCCTTTTCCGGGAATTCTTCGTTGTAATGTGATATTACGAGAGGTTCCTAATATGGCAATTTCTCAAGGAATCAAAGACAGAATTATTGGAGAAGCGAAATTTTTAAGAGCCAACTATTATTTCATTCTGGTTAGAGCATTTGGTGACGTTCCATTGTATACTGAGGCTCCTTCAGCTCCCGATGATTCTTTTTTATATCCTGTAAGAACTTCTAAAGAAAAGGTTTATGAAACGATTGTTCATGATCTTACCGATGCCTTTGCAATGCTGCCTCAAAAAGAATCCTACAGCGGAAGTGATATTGGAAGAGCTTCAAAAGGTTCTGCTGCGGGTCTGCTGGCCAAGGTATACCTTACTCTGGGTAATTATCAGAAAACAGTTGAGCTGTGCGAGCAGGTAACTTCTCTTGGATATACCTTATTGCCTGATTACAGTGATAATTTTAATCCATTAAAGAAGAACGGAGCAGAATCGCTATTTGAAGTGCAATATTATGGGAAGGCAAGTGACGTGGATTTCTTTGGGAATAACGACAACATGGCTTCATGGGTTAGCACATTTACGGGTCCAAGAAACTCTGATTTTGTAGCAGGTTCTTATGGATGGAATCAGCCTACTCAGGAATTTGTGAGTCAGTATGAATCTGGGGATTTAAGAAAGGACAAAACCATTCTTTATGAAGGAGCTCCTGCTTTTGATGGCAAAACTTACAAGAAGTCTTTTTCAAATACAGGATTTAATCTCCGGAAGTTCCTCGTCCCAAAATCAATTTCTCCCGATTATAACACAAGCCCTGCTAATTTTCCTGTACTGCGCTATTCGGATGTTTTATTAATGCATGCAGAAGCGTTAAACGAACTTGGCAGAACACCGGAAGCTCAGGCTCCGGCTACCGGCATCAATAATGGCGGACCGTTGAATCGTGTACGTTTGAGGGCTGGTCTAGGAAATATCACCGGCTTAAATCAAAGTGCCCTGAGAGACAGAATTCGTAAAGAGCGTCGCTTAGAACTGGCTTTTGAAGGTCATCGTTGGTTTGATATTATCAGATATGATAACGGACAATATTTCGTCTCGTTTTTACACTCAATCGGAAGAACAAACGCAAGTACTAAACATATGCTATTACCAATTCCCCAGAAGGAAATGGATGCTAACAAGAACCTGGTTCAAAATCCTGGATATTAATCACGTATTAACTAACATATAATACAGATATGAAACGAATTTTAACAATGCACAATAAGGGCTGGTTTTCAGTTATACTTTTGCTGGTAACGACTGTCTTTGCCTCATCATGTAAAAAAGATATTTATGAGGAGTTTGACCAAAGTGTAAATAAACCCCTGGAATTAACTGCAAGTAATGAATCGCTGATACTAAATGAAGCTGAGTTTGCAAAAGATATTTTCACACTTAGCTGGACAAGCGGATCGAATTATGGCACCAATGCATCAATCTCTTATAAGCTTTATATCGACAAACAGGGCAATAACTTTATAAATGCTAAGATTGAAGATCTCGGGAAAACCATTTTTCAGAAAAAGTATAATGTAAGAGAGCTTAATACCATTTTATCAGATTTAAATTTAACTCCTGGTGTTGAAGCTACAGTAGAGGCAAAAATAGTTTCTCATGTATCAGGAACAACACTAAGGGATTCAACAACCACTACTTTTAAAGTAACTCCATACAAGCCTGTTTCTACCACATTATATCTGCTTGGTGATGCCGCTCCAAACGGTTGGAGCGCCGATAATGCAACCGGGCTTATTTTAAATAATGCAATTCCGGGAAGATTTACTTATGAAGGAAAATTAAATGCAGGAGAGTTTAAGTTTATTACCACTAAGGGATCTTTTTCGCCTTCTTATAATAAGGGTGCAACGGGTGCCCAATTGGTACTGCGCACTTCTGATAGCCAGCCGGATAATAAATTTAACATAACTACCCCAGGCCGGTACGTAATCTCTGTAAATCTTCTTGACCTGACTATTTCTGTTGCCGAAGGAAGTGCCCCGCCATATGATAAGCTATGGGTTGTTGGGGATGCTACACCAAACGGATGGAATATCGATAATCCCAACCAAATGCGTGTTGACCGGTCAAACCCTTTTGTTTTCACCTATAACGAGTTACTAAAAGCAGGCGAATTCAAGATTCCAACAGCGAAGGGTAATTGGGGAACTGATTTTTATATGCCGCTGACAAATAATCCGGCAATAACTTCTACAGGAGTTCAATTAACTCCGGGAGGCAGTCCTGACAATAAATGGAAAATTACTACTGCGGGAGCATATAAGATCCGGCTGAATCTGGAAACAATGAAAATTGATATTAAGCCCTTTACAGCACCAGCACAGCTTTATTTAGTGGGTGATGCAAGTCCTGCGGGCTGGGATATTAATAACCCGACACTTCTGGTAAAAGATGCCGGCAACGCAAACATCTTTACTTATACCGGAGCATTAAAAGCCGGAGAATTTAAGATGCCGGTTGCCAAAGGTGATTGGGGCGGAGATTTCTACATGCCGGTAATTGAAAATGAAGGAACGGAAAGCACAGAGATCAAGTTTGTTCCCGGAGGTAGTCCTGATAAAAAATGGAAAATTACTGCTGCGCAAGCTGGCAGTTATAAGATCACTGTTGATGTATTGCGTGAAACTATCAAGTTCGAAAAGCAATAGATTTTGGTAAAATAATATAACCGGTTACCCCATTGGTGACCGGTTTTACACAAATTTTTTTATATGAAGTTTAGAACTCTTTATTTACTGGTGATATTGGGCGTTTGCATAAGTTGTAAAAAAGGGAAAGATAATTCCGGTTCAACAACTTCACCAGATGCGCCGGTCAACCAGGCGACTCCCTCTTTTAATAATCTAAGCATTTCTACAGATAAGGCTGCTTATTCGCCCGGCGATGATGTCACATTTACAATAGATAATTCAGCGCTTCCCGGAAGTGCTAAAGTGCGTTATAAGTATCTGAATACTATCCTTTCAGATGCTCCTATAACAAATGCTACATGGAAATGGAAGGCTCCCGCTACCGATTACAGAGGTTATATAGCAGAGGTGTATGCAATAAATAATAATACAGAAACTATTTATGCTGTTATCGCAGTGGATGTATCTTCCGACTGGAAGAAGTTTCCGAGATATGGCTTTCTTTCGAAATTTCCCCAGCTGGCTGATGCTGAAGTTAACGGGATAATTAATAATCTTAACAGGTATCATATCAACGGATTACAGTTTTACGACTGGCATAATAAGCATCACAAACCACTTCCTATGAATGGTTCAATACCGGAGAGTTCATGGAAAGATGTTTTTAACCGTGATATTTATTTAAGCACAGTAGAAAAATACATCAACAGTGCTCATGGCCGAAACATGAAGGCTATGTTTTATAACCTCATTTATGGCGCCTGGGATGATGGCGAGGCGGATGGAGTTGCAAAAGAATGGTATGTATATAATGATGCTAATCATGGGAGTAAAGATTTCCATCCTCTGCCTTCACCTCCTTTTTTGAGTAATATCTATTTATTGGATCCGTCAAATACATCCTGGCAGCAATATCTTAAGAACGAGAACAAGAAGGTGTATCAACATCTTGCTTTCGATGGTTTTCACATGGATCAGTTAGGTGGACGGGGCACTAAGTATAAATACAATGGTTCAGTTTTAAATTTAGCGGATACATATAAACCCTTTATTGATGCAATCAGGGCAGATGAACCCAATAAGGATATTGTTATGAATGCTGTCTCACAATATGGCCAAACGGGTATTGCTCAATCTGCCGCTGATTTTTTATACACCGAAGTTTGGGATCCATATAATAGTTATACAGATCTGGTCAATATTATAAAAGCGAACAACACGTACAGTAACAATACAAAAAACACAGTTTTAGCGGCTTATATGAATTATGATCTTGCTAACAACAAGGGGGTCTTTAATACAGCCTCGGTAGTTATGACAAATGCTGTGATTTTTGCTTTTGGCGGTTCACACCTTGAAATGGGAGAGCATATGTTAGGCAAGGAATATTTTCCAAATGATAACCTGGAAATGAAAGAAGACCTTAAAAAAGCGATGGTTTCTTATTATGATTTTCTGGTTGCTTATCAAAACTTACTGAGAGACGGAGGGACATTTAACACGGTAAGTCTTACATCAATTGATGGTAAAGTAAATCCGAGCCCATGGCCAAATATTCAGGGAGCTGTTTCGGTGGTAGCCAAAAAAGTTGGGTCATCCCAGGTAATACATTTAATCAATTTTAAAAATTCTAAAACGACCAATTGGAGAGATAATACAGGTATTCAGCCAGCACCAATACAAATAAAGGATGCAAAACTGGCGCTTAACAGCACAGCTCCTGTTAAGAAAGTTTGGGTAGCATCCCCCGATAATATCGGGGGAGCTTCAAGATCGGTAAACTTTACCCAAAGTGGCGATAAAGTAAGTTTCACCTTGCCCGAACTGCAGTATTGGAGTATGATAGTTGTCGAATATTAAAACAATGCCTATTCAACAGAAAACAATTAGATAATAATAACACACTTAAAAATTACTATGAAATCAATTCATATCAGGATATTTATCGGCCTGGCTTTTCTGACTGCATATTCTTGTAAGGCTCAAACAACCAAAAAAGTTATATATAAATCTGGCGCCTACAGCATCTCTTCAGATGAGGTAAAACAGGGTGAGTTCAGTGCAAAAGCCTTATCTTCTACTGAACTTTTCTCTAATTATAAAAGTCCGGTTAACTTATTCAAAAGTCCTGCTTTATCTTTTAAATTCAGTATTAATGGGAAAGATAATGAAATGGTTTCTGGCAAAGATCACCAGCTTACTATTATACCCGAGGGTGGCGAATTTATAAGTCCGGTAATAAAATTCGGACAGCTTTATACAGACAAAACTGCAGTTCCGGCTAATGTTTTTCTAAAACCTGATACCCGTGTTACAATCCGGTTGGATATGAGAGAAGTATTGGATGCGTTTAGAACGAAAGGTTTTTATACCGCCTTCAATGGAAACAGAATATATAAAGAAGACTTTAAATCGGTTTATGTGGCCGGAGGTATAAGCCCTTTAATCTGGGATTTTGACAATCTTGTAAACAACCCTGCTTTAGAACTCAAAGATTTAGATGGGGATGGAATTTACTCAGTAACTCTTGTTTTAAACAAACAGGAAGAACAAAAGTCAACAGCATCTTCATGGAAATTATCTAAAGATGTTTCTGCATTTCCGCAATACAAATCCACTTATCCTTTGGCAGACGCTTTATATAATATGGCGCTGGAAGAAATGCAGAATGCAGTCGAGCCGGATAGTACCTTCAGAACCGGGAAGGAGTGGGCTGGTGTGTGGACCAGAGATATCAGCTACAGCATAATTCTTTCTATGGCGACCTTACAGCCTAAGGTCGCAGAATATAGTCTTTTACGAAAAGTAAAGAACAACCGTGTGATTCAGGATACCGGAACAGGTGGTTCTTACCCGGTTTCATCCGACAGAATGATATGGGCGGTTGCCGCCTGGGAAGTTTATAAAACCACCGGTAATCATGACTGGCTTAGAAAAGCTTATGCAATTATTAAGAATTCGGTGGATGATGATTTGAAAATTGTTTTTGATGAAGAAACCGGGCTTGTTAAAGGTGAGTCATCATTTCTCGACTGGCGGGAACAAACCTATCCGAAATGGATGCAATCAGCAGATATTTATGAGTCGGAATGTTTAGGAACAAGCGCTGTACATTTCCAAACTAATACGGTTTTAGCGGAGATGGCCAAACTCCTGGGAGATAAAAACTCTGCAGAGAAATATTTAAAAGTTGCAGGCAGGATTAAAGCAGGTATTAACAACTATTTATGGATGCCCGAAAAAGGGTATTACGGACAGTTTTTATATGGCAGAAAATACAAAATGCTTTCTCCGAGATCGGAGGCATTAGGTGAAGCGCTTGCAGTAATTTTTAATATCGCTGACGCGGAAAGAGCAAAGCAAGTTGTTGCCAATACTCCGGTGAATGCTTTTGGTATCCCATGTATTTATCCGCAAATTCCAAATATTCCTCCTTACCATAACAATGCAGTTTGGCCTTTTGTACAATCCTATTGGGCATTAGCAGCTGCAAAAATTGGCAATGAAGAATCTTTAATTCAAAGCATCAGTGCGATTTACCGTCCTGCTGCTCTATTCTTAACCAACAAGGAGAATTTTGTAGCCAGCAGTGGGGATTTTGCCGGAACCCAGATCAACTCTAGCAATATGCTTTGGAGCCTTTCGGGAAATATAAGTATGATTTATAAAGTGTTTTTTGGAATGGATTTTAAGGCAAACAGTTTAATATTCACTCCATTCGTCCCAAAGGCGTTTGATGGAAACCGGAATCTTAAAAATTTCAAATACCGCAACTCTATACTGGATATTGAGATGATGGGTTTTGGAAATGTAATTAAGTCAATCACTCTGGATGGAAAACCTTTGGCAAATGCAGAAGTTCCTTCCAGTTTAACTGGAAAGCATTCGCTGAAAATTATTCTTGCTAATAATGATTTAGAAAAAGCTAAAGTTAACCTCCTTCCTGATTATACTTCAGTAACTGCTCCTGCTGTAAACTACTCAACCCACTTGTTGTCATGGGATAAAGTGGAAGGTGCTGTCGAATATGCAATCGTCAGGAATGGGGCGCCTCATGCTAAAACCAAACAAACAGAATTCCCAGCGCCTGATCCCGGAGAATACCAGGTAATAGCGATTGACCCAAAGGGTGTGTTGTCTTTCGCAAGTGAGCCTTTGGATGTGTATCCCAAAGCTTTGATCCAGGCTATTGAAATAGAAGACATTGTGGCAAAGGCCGAACTTCCTTATAAAGGGTTCTCAGGAAATGGTTTTGCGGAAATCACGACCGGGAAAAATAAATCTCTTTCAATAAATTTCACTGTTACGGAATCCGGATTTTATGCAATTGATTTCAGATACGCCAATGGTAATGGCCCTACAAACACAGAAAATAAATGTGCTTTCCGGACTTTATCCATCAATAACTCTGTAGTTGGAACTCTTGTTTTTCCACAAAGGGGAAAAGGGGAATGGTCAAACTGGGGTTTCAGTAATGCCCGGAAAGTTAAACTTGAAAAAGGATTACATAGACTGGCCTTAACTTACGAGTTGTCTAATGAGAATATGAATGGTGATATCAATCAGGCTATGCTTGATTATGTGCGAATAATTAAAATAAACTAATTGATTAAAGCTTGGAGGGGGACGGCTATTTAGCTTTCCCTCTTCAATAGTAAACTCATCTCATGAAAGGAAATATAATAGCAATATTTTTACTTCTGTCTGTTCAACTTTTTGGGCAGACGAACAAGACTCAACCGCAGACCTTAGGCAATTGTTCCTCGTATAAAATCACTGGTAATCAGGTGGTATTTAATTGTGAGAATAAGGTCAAGGTGCTATTACAGTTATGCAGCGGGCAGGTACTTAAAGTATGGGTATCGGCCGACGGGAATTTTAAGCGGAATAACGAATCGTTTGCCGTAGTAAATGAGAAGCTGAGCGATGTGGGAAATATTAACTTAAATGATGAAGCTGCAGCGTATGAGATCTTTACCGATCAGCTCCGTATCCGCGTAAATAAGATCCCTTTCAAGCTTCAAGTTTTCGACAAATATCAAAAGCTGCTTTTCAGCGATTTTAATGAAAGAGGCTTCGTGAAAGAGAATAATCGCATCACAGCATACAAAACTCTTCGTTCGGACGAGCAATTTTTCGGTTTAGGAGAAAAAGCGGGTCCTATAAACAGGAGAGGAAGAAGCTACAAAATGTGGAACAGCGATAACCCCTGCTATGGTGTAAATGATGATCCGCTTTACAAAAGCATTCCTTTTTTTATGAGCAGTTACCGGTATGGTGTTTTCTTTGATAATACGTATAAATCAGAATTTAAATTCGGGACAGAATCAAACGATTATTATTCTTTTGAAGCGCCTGGCGGTGAAATGATCTACTATTTCATTTTTGGTAACGACTATAAACAAATCATTCAGAACTATACTCAGCTAACAGGAAAGCCCATTATGCCTCCAAAGTGGGCCTTCGGCTTTTCTCAATGCAGAGGTGATTATACCCGTGAGACTCTGGCCCGCAATACTGCGGATGAATTTAGAAAAAGGCAGATTCCCTGTGATATTATTTACCAGGATATTGGTTGGGTAGAAGGATTGCAAGATTTTAACTGGAAAAAGAATAACTATACTAACCCTAAGCAAATGGTTCATGACCTTAGTAAAATGGGTTATAAAATGATTATTTCTCAGGATCCTGTTATATCGCAGGCAAACAAAGTGCAATGGAAAGAGGCAGATTCATTAAAGTTTTTTGCTACAGATATTCGAACCGGGAAATCGTATGACATGCCCTGGCCCTGGGGAGGAAACTGCGGAGTCGTGGATTTTACAAAGCCGGCTGTTGCAGATTGGTGGGGTAGCTACCAGCAAAAACCTTTAAATGATGGCGTGAAAGGGTTTTGGACAGATATGGGTGAACCTGCATGGAGCAATGAAGATGCTACCGACAGGCTGAATATGAAGCATCACCTGGGAAAGCATGATGAAATCCATAATGTGTACGGTTTAACCTGGGATAAAGTGGTAACCGAACAATTTAACAAGCATAATCCGAATAAGCGCATATTTCAAATGACGAGGGCTGCTTATGCCGGATTACAGCGTTATACTTTTGGTTGGTCCGGTGATTCTGGAAATGGGAATAACGTAGTCGAAGGATGGACTCAGTTTGCTAATCAAATTCCAGTAAGCCTGTCTGCGGGCATGGGATTAATTCCATTCTGGGCCTGCGATATCTCGGGTTATTGTGGTGAGATTAAAGAACCTTCTGCCATGGCTGAACTCTACATTCGCTGGATGCAGTTTGGTGTATTTAACCCCCTGAGCCGGGCTCATCACGAGGGAGGAAACGCATCCGAACCATGGGCCTTTGGTACAGAAGCTGAAAATCTCTCCCGTGAGGCTATTCAACTCAAGTACAAACTATTCCCTTATATCTATACCTATGCCCGCGAAGCACATGAGAGTGGTATTCCTCTTATGCGTGCGCTTCTGCTTGAATACCCCAATGATTTAGAAACCTATAAATTGAATGCGCAATTTCTTTTTGGCAAAGAGTTGCTAGTAGCTCCCGTTGTAGAAAAAGGAGCGGTCACCAAAGATGTTTATCTTCCTGAAGGAGAATGGATAAATTTCAATGACGGTAAGACTGTTTACAAAGGCGGACAATGGATTAAGGTTGATGCACCTTTAAGTGTAATTCCTCTTTTTGTTAAGAAGGGCTCAATCATTCCGACCATGCCTGTGATGCAGTATATTCATGAAAAATCCTCTTATCCGCTTAGTCTTGAGATTTTTCCTGCTGCTTTAAATAAGGAAGCTGCTTTTACTTTATATGAAGATGACGGCGAAAGCAGAGATTATGAAAAAGATATTTACAGCCGAACCAGATTTAGCGCTCAAACCACTAAAGACGGTTTAATGATAAAAGTAAATGCAAGGGAAGCAAAAGGATATAAACCCCAGGGTGGAAGGAATTACATTTTGAAAATTCATTCCTCTTTTAAACCTAGAACACTTACGGTTAATTCAACCAGATTGAAGGGTGTTAAAACGGAAAAGTTAGTAAGTAGTGTTGATTCTGATTTCAAAACTTCATCATGGAGCTGGGATGAAAAAGCAGAGATTATTTATGTGAAAGTCCCTGATACTGGGACAGCTTGCGAAATTCAGATTAATCGTTGATCCTCTTTTTTATAGAAAAATATTCAAAAATGAACAAGTATATATTAATTGCCTTCATGTGGCTTAGTTTTCCGGCTTTAGCTCATGCACAAAAAATACAATCCCCCAATGGGGAATTTAAAATGGAGTTCTCATTGCAAAACGATGGAACACCTGTTTACAGTCTTACCTACAAAGGGAAAGACGTAGTGAAACCTAGTAAACTGGGTTTCGAGTTAAAGAATGATAAAAAATCTCTTCTGAATGATTTTACACGCATAGATTCCAAAACATCATCTTTTAATGAAACCTGGAAACCGGTGTGGGGAGAAGTAAAAGCCATTCGCAATAACTATAATGAATTGGCAGTTACACTCAATCAAAAGGAAACTAACCGTCAACTGATCATTCGATTTCGATTGTTTGATGATGGACTTGGTTTTCGATATGAGTTCCCTTCGCAAAAAAACCTGACTTATTTTGTGATCAAAGAAGAAAGGACACAATTTGCTATGGCCGGCAATCACACAGCCTTCTGGATTCCGGGCGACTATGACACCCAGGAATACGATTATATCCAATCCCGTCTGTCGGAGATAAGAGGCTTAATGACTAAATCCATAACCGATAATTTGTCACAAACGTCTTTCTCTCCAACAGGGGTTCAAACATCATTAATGATGAAGACTGATAATGGTTTATATATTAATCTGCATGAAGCTGCTCTGATTGATTATTCATGTATGCATTTAAACCTTGACGATAAAAATATGGTGTTTGAATCGTGGTTAACTCCTGACGCAAGAGGTGATAAAGGATATATGCAGGTTCCGTCGATCACACCATGGCGAACAGTAATAGTAAGTGATGATGCACGGGAAATCCTGGCTTCGAAGATGACTTATAACTTAAATGAACCTTGTAAAATAGAGGATACATCATGGATAAAGCCAGTGAAATATGTAGGTGTTTGGTGGGAAATGATTACCGGAAAAAGTTCATGGGCTTATACGGATGAATATCCGGCTGTTCATTTAGGAGTGACCGATTATAGAAAAGCCAAACCAAATGGGAAGCATGGCGCTACAACAGCCAACGTTAAAAAGCATATTGACTTCGCCGCTGAACATGGTTTTAATGCAGTACTTGTAGAGGGATGGAATGTGGGCTGGGAAGACTGGTTTGGAAATTCTAAAGATTATGTATTTGATTTCGTTACGCCTTACCCCGATTTTAATGTTCAGGAGGTAAGAGATTATGCAAAATCAAAAGGTGTAAAAATGATTATGCATCATGAAACATCAGGCTCGGTACGTAACTATGAGCGGCATATGGATAAAGCTTACCAGTTTATGAAGGATAATGGCTATGATGCCGTGAAAAGTGGATATGTTGGGCCCATTCTTCCTCGCGGTGAGAATCATTATAGCCAGTGGATCGTGAATCATTATCAATATGCCATTGAAAAAGCTGCTGATTATAAAGTTATGGTAAACGCACATGAAGCAATAAGGCCAACCGGTATTGCCCGCACATATCCCAATCTGATAGGTAATGAATCAGCACGTGGCACAGAATACCAGGCTTTTGGCGGCTCAAAACCAAACCATGTAACTGTGCTTCCATTTACCCGCTTAATTGGTGGTCCGATGGATTATACCCCTGGTATTTTCGAAATGAATATCAGTAAACTAAATCCGGGTAATACTTCGCACGTAAATAGTACGCTGGCTAATCAACTGGCTTTATATTTAACCATGTACAGTCCTTTACAAATGGCGGCAGACCTCCCTGAAAATTATAACAGATTTGCAGATGCTTTCCAGTTTATTAAAGATGTTGCCGTGGATTGGGATGACAGCAAATACCTGGAAGCTGAACCGGGAGAATATATTACTGTTGCCCGCAAGGCAAAAGGTACCGGCAAATGGTTTGTAGGAAGTGTAGGCGGGGTGAATTCACGTACTTCTAAAATGTCATTTGACTTTTTAGACGCAGGTAAAACCTATATCGCCACCATATATGCCGATGCGAAAGATGCTCATTATAAAACAAACCCACAGGCCTATATTATTCGTAAGGTTCTGGTAAACAATAAATCGAAACTGTCCCAGGGTGTTGCCCCGGGTGGCGGATATGCAATAAGTATTGTGGAAGCTGATAAAATTCAAAGTAAGGGGATCGAAAAATTGTAGATACGGATATTATATTTTAACTAAATGCAAAGGCAGATGCGAACAAGGATGTTCGTGTCTGCCTTTTTTGTTTTTATGTTCCTGATATCTGTTGTGTGTATTTCAGTGGTTTTGATACGTTTTGAATCTATATTGATTCCCACCGATTGCCTCTTCTAAACTTAAAAACTCAAATTAGTTTAAAACTAACCGGGTTGCAATATTCATCCAAAGAATATTGAAATCTCATAAAAAAACCAATTCAAATAATATGAGAAAAGTTGTTAAGGTTCGGGTACGCCTGAATGCTTTAGTGGTCAATATCCCTTTTTTAACTCTTTTTTAGTCAAATAGCATTTTATAGCTATTTAAATCCTCCTCCCTGCAATATGAAAATTATAAATGCGGGGATTAGATTTTCAATTAATTAGATACAAATTATAAACCCCATTTATTATGAACCAATTTTTTACAATCTCTGAAGCTCCTTTATTACAGGGCAAAGTTTTAAAAACTAATTCCCGTTGTTCTTTACGGTATATTCTGATAGCGTTACTCTATTTTTCAGCTGCCTTTATCCTTCCTGGAAATGCCATGGCTGCAATAGGCGATTACATAAGTGGTATTGATAAAGATAAAGCTGTTTACAGCCCCGGGTCGGTGGTAAATTTTACTATAAATTTAAAACAATCAGTTTCTAATCGTACTCTTAAAATAACCTATTATCAGTACAATACTGCAATTTCCACACAGTCGAAAACAATTAGTGGCACCAGTTCAACATGGGCTTGGGTAACCCCCAATGCTGATTATAAGGGATATCTCGTTAAAGCAGAGCTTAAAAACGGAAATACAGTTTTAGATTTCTCCACAATAGGCTTAGACGTATCTTCAAACTGGACTAAGTTTCCACGCTATGGCTTCTTATCAAAATTTGGGAATCTGACAGATGGAGATATGGATGTTGTAATCAATAAGCTTACGCGCTATCAGATTAATGGATTGCAATTCTATGATTGGATGGATACGCATCAGGATCCACTAGCCGGAACAGCATCAAATCCATCTGCGCAATGGAATGATTTGGCAAATCGCCCAAGTTATTTCAATTCGGTAAAGGGATATATTGACAGGGCACATAATAAGGGAATGAAAGCTATGTTTTATAACCTGCTTTACGGGGCTTATCCCGGAGCAACCGGAGTTAGTGATACCTGGGGGCTATTTCGCGATAATACCCATACTAATCAATACGCCCATACAGGTTTACCGGCATCATGGGAAACAAGTTCAATTAACGTTTATGATCCGGGAAACACCAATTGGCAGAGTTTTTTAAATGCTGCGCATAACGAAGTATATAATGCCACAAATCTCAATTTTGACGGATACCACACAGATCAGTTAGGGGATTTTGGAACGGTTTACAACTACAATGGCACACAAATTTATCCAGACCAGACATTTGATGATTTTTTAAGCTCGGCCAAAACCGCACAGCCCGGCAAATCTTTGGTAATGAATGCTGTAAATCAATACGGCCAGCAGCAGATCGGTCAGTCTCCGGTTGATTTTACTTATTCAGAATTATGGACCGGAAATGAAGAATATTACAGTCTTGGGAATGTTATTCAGCAAAATAATGGGTATAAAAACGTAAATACGGTTTTAGCCGCTTATGTAAATAAAGGTAAATCTGGTAATCCCGGCTTATTTAACCCCGCCAGTGTATTAATGGCCGATGCTGTAATTTTCGCTTTTGGCGGAGCTCATATTGAGCTTGGCGAGCACATGCTTGGCAATGAGTATTTTCCCAACAATAATTTGCAGATGTCTGCAACCTTAGAGAAAGATTTATTAGCGTATTATGATTTCTCGGTAGCTTATGAAAATATCTTAAGAGATGGCAGAACATTTAATAATGTTACCCTTTCCGGTGGTACCAATGTGCGTTATTGGCCGCCAGTACAAGGCAAAGTTGCAACTGCAGGTACGCAATGGGACAGCAGCCAGGTTTTTCATGTGCTTAATTATTCGAATGCACAAACGCTTAACTGGAGAGATGATAACCAGGTACAGCCTGTGCCAACTATAATTAGCAACCTTGCTTTAAATTTCCCCTATACAACCCCAATTACACGCATGTGGGTAGCATCACCGGATTTTAATCAGGGACAGCCACAGACGATTACTTTCACTCAGTCTAACGGTGTGGTTAACTTCAGTTTGCCATCATTAAAATACTGGTCCATGGTTGTTGCAGAAACAGGTGCAGCTATGTCTACTTGCGCCGCTCCGGGCTTTAACCCTGTGTCGGGTAGCTCATTTACAGCGCCGGTTGCAATCACCCTAAGCTCATCCACCTCTGGTGCAATAATCCGTTATACAACAGATGGCAGTACTCCAACTTCCATTTCTCCAACGTATACTGGGCCGTTTACTATCTCAAGCAGTTGTACAATTAAAACCTATTCTTCAAAAGCCGGAATGGTAGATTCACCTGTTTCAACTGCAAGCTATACCATCACGCTTCCAGCAGGAGTAACCGCTGGAGGAACCTATAAAGTTCTGGCTCGTCATAGTTCAAAAGCTCTTGATGTTAAACAGCAGTTAATAGCCGACGGAACCATTGTCTATCAATATGATTACCTCGGCGCTCAGAACCAAAAATGGCGAATAGACGCACCCGGTAACGGATTTTATAAATTGATTGCTTTACACAGCGAAAAAGCCATGGATGTGGTTGGGGCTAGTACATTAGATGGAGCGGAAATTCACCAATGGTCTCCATTAGATATTCCCAGCCAGGATTGGAGTATTACCAGTGTTGGTACCGGCTACTTTAAAATTGTAAACAGAAATAGTGGTAAATCTCTGGATGTGTATGGTTCGGGAACTGCTAACGAAACTCCGGTTAAGCAGTATACTTATGCTGGTGGTTTAAACCAGCAGTTTTCTATTGCCGGGGTTTCATCAATTCCTGGTGTAATGTCGGCAGAACAGGCAAACACTTTAGATATGGTTGGTTTTACACCAGCCGAAGAGGTTTCTGCTCAGCTAATTTACCCCAATCCAGCTGTTAATTCTGTAAATATCAGGATAATAGGTAGGGCAGATGAGAAAGTCGAATTAAGCATTTATACAACTGACTCTAAAGTAGTATATAAAAAAAGAACCAACGGAGGGGTAGTGATAGACGTAAATACATCTGCTTTTGCTCCGGGTGTATATCTTGTAAAAGTGCAGTCAGCTAATACTGTTGAGGTTATGAAGCTATTAATAAAAAAATAGGAATTCCTTAATGGGTTGCTATAATAAAGCTTAACGCATTTTTTTGTATAAGCTTTATGATTACTGCTTTATAACCAGGAGAAAGTTAAAGGATATCCCCGAATTAAGGCATTATAAATCAAACTGTACATTTTTCAAAAAAAAATCAAAAAGCAAACTTAGTGTCCTACACTAAGTTTGCTTACTTATTATAAAATAAGGATCCTAATAGCAGATGGGGGCTCAACCAAAACCCATTGGTGTTGGTTGATAACAACTCACATTTACAAGGGTTTAAATCAGAGGGAGATAATCCATATTTTGTTAATGCAGGCTATTCAAGACTCTTTACGATGGGTACACAAAGCCTAAATTTGTTATCTATTTTATTTAGTGACGATAATGTCCTGCCAGTCCTGTATTGAATTGTATTAAGATAAAGAGGGCTGCTATTCCGGAGCATTTTTAACAGTGGTCCACCTCGACATGATGATGGTGGGGAACAAAAATACATCAAGCCTGATTAGTATAGCATAAAGACATTGAAGTTCCTTAACCTCATTATCCCCAAGATTGTCATCATAAAATTATCGTGTTTTAATAATTAAGCTGATTTTGGGACAGCATTCATATTTTTGTGTTAAAAGAGCTCCAATGAAGTGGATTACTAGAGAACGTCCTAAGATAGATCGAATTGCTTGCCCTTGGCTTATTCAGCGATTTATAGATCAGGAAGCTGAAATAATTTATGTTCCTTTTAATGATGTAATTGCGAAGGCTAAAGAACTGAATGCAATCCCATTTGATATTCCTGACGTCGAATATACCCACTATGAAGACAAATGTACTTTTGATTACTTCCTGAAAAAACACAATCTGAAAGACCCTGCATTATTTTTCATGGCTACGATAGTAAGAGGTGCGGATACCGATGCACACCACCTTGCTTCCCAGGCTTCAGGTTTGTGGGCTATTTCAGCGGGGCTTGCATATAACACTTCTGATGATTCCGAATTATTGGAAAAAGGCATGGTTATCTATGATGCATTATATAGCTGGGCAAAGCATCTTAAAAAGGAAAGACACACGCAAAACCCCATAGAACATCTGTTGATTGAGGTCTTTAATAAATACATCAAAGAGCAAAAGGATACGAAGAAAAAAAATCCTGATTGGGCAGTTGAGCTTAAGGAAATGATTCAGGATCAAATTGACACCAATTTAAGCCTTAGTCTGAAAGACCTTTCCCAGGAACTCAACGTGCATCCTGCATACCTATCAAGAGAATTTTCTAAGTATTTTGATAATTTGTCCTTTGGCGATTATATCAGAAAGCTGAGAATTGAAAAAGCTATAGATCTTATCGAATCAAAACGCCCTCTATCTGAAATAGCATACTTGACTGGCTTCTCTGATCAAAGCCATTTTACCAGGATATTTAAAAAACATACAGGCAAAAGTCCATCGGAATACAAGAAAAATCTGGCAAATAGTAAAAAGGATACCAAAAGTTAATTCCATTCTATTTATCTAAATTATATCCTGGTAAAATTGTGGACTTTTATTCAAGCTTACTAGGTCTTAAAATGAGAATTTTATTTATTGGATTATTGATTTCTTTTTTGAATGTTTCTTCCTTCAGTATTTATGGTCAAACACCATTGCCACAGCCGGCTCAAACTCCTGTTCAAATATATCCCAGTATAGCTGGTTATGTTGGCATTATTCATCCTATTGTTACTTTTAGTAGTAATGGCACACATGCGAATTTTGACGAAAGTTATATTGTAGGTATGCCTACAGGGATTAATATCTGGAAAAGTCCCAGGTTTGGTTTTTCCTTTGAGGCTGTTCCATTCATAAGAGCAGAAAACGGAGTTAGTAAAATGACCAACATCGTATTTCATCCCGGAATTCTTGCTGCATTAGGGAAAGGTTATACGTTTGTTGGTCGTGCTGCATTCGAAACCTCTGGCAGATATGGCTTTACTCCGATTTTAAATAAAGTAGTTAGAAAGAATAAACACAGCAATTATTTTGTAGCATTACCTTTCCCTGTACGATTTGGCAACGATAACCCCGCAACATTTACTGCTGCTTTTCAATTTGGATTAGGCTTTTAAAGAACAATGGTGGTGGAAAATAAAAAATGGCTTACAGAAGAAGAATATAAAGAAGGTTTAGCTCTTGCCCAGTTAGCTCCAGGTAGTTTGGCTGTTCAATTAAGAATTTATATTGGTTTTGTTCATATAGATTATTGGGAGCAACCTTAATGAGCTTTCCGTCGATGCAAGCGGTATTTCACGGTATAGGAGCGGTAGTGATGGGTATAATCTGACAATAAAATCTATTGGCAAGTTTTTTTGGTCCAGTGGCTTAAATTTTATGTTTTATCTAAATACTTGGAATCATAATTTCGCAAGCTCACTAAACAGAATGAACAGCCCAATACCAAATGCGAGATATCCGAATCCTCTTTTTAATTGATAACCGTTAATATATTTTCCTGAAAAATGCCCAATAAAAACTCCCGAAATAGTTAATAGGGAGACTTTGCACAGAAAAATCAGATTCAGATTAAAATGCCCCAGGTCGGTAGCAAAACCGATTAAAGAATTTACTGAAATAATTAATAATGAAGTTCCCACAGCTTTTTTTATAGGTAGTTTGAAGAACAAAAATAACGCAGGAATTATTAAAAAACCTCCGCCTGTACCTAATAAGCCAGAAACACACCCCGTGAGAAAACCATAAGCAAGAAGTTTAACAGATAAGGAATTAGAAGTTAATTGCTCGACAGTACTTTCAACCTGGGGCGTTTTAGTGATCATTTGTCTGGATACTATAATGATCAATACGGCAAAAGCGATCATTGTAAGACTCTTTTCAGACAGGCTGGCAGATCCTACTGAAACAGTGATATTAAGCAAGTGCGGAATCACCAGCTTGCGGATTATAAATATTGCCAAACCCGAGCTTAATGCGAAGTAAAACGCAGCTTTGAAATTGATTAGAGCTTTGTTTGATAATGGATGGCTCCCGAAAAACTGCCGCAACCTATTATGAATAATGAGTAAGAGGTTGCAAGTGCCGCGAGTTTGATTTCTCCAGCTTTTCTGCTTAGATAATAGCCCGAAAAGGCACTTTCAGAGGTGATGAACGCAGTAGACAATTTGAACGATTAGCAATAATGATAACGGAGCCCGGGAGCCCTCCCATAAATCTGAAGGTTGCAAACCCGGCCCGCATTGCTTCAAGTGGCCATAGTCTACAGATTTGAAACTGGTGCTGCTCCGGCGGCGGGACAAAAAGACCTTAATCAACCTGAATCCTGTTACGTATTTGAGACGCTTTGAATTCCGGAACGCCATTCGTATAAGATAAAACAGACAAAAATCATATCCTATTGATCGTGTAAATTATTGATATTCAGGCAATAATGAATGCAATAATTCAATAGAGGTGAAGATCAACAGTCTTTTGGTCTTAGTGAGAATGGTAGCGGAGAATAAAAGCAAAAAAGCCTGTAAATCAAGTATTTACAGGCTAGGTAATCTATTTTTCGTGCGCCCACCTGGGCTCGAACCAGGGACCAAAAGATTATGAGTCTTCTACTCTAACCAACTGAGCTATGAGCGCTGCTAAAATTTCTTTTTGCGTTGCAAATTTAACTATTTGAACCAATTATAAAAATATCTTATCAACAAATAGTTTTAATGTAAGTAGCTTGCTGACAATCAAAACATTATTTTATTTAAAAATTGGATTTCAGCACAAAAACAAGGATGTGTCTTGTGCAATTGAATCGCAAAGGCTTCGATGTTGGCAGATAGATATGAAATATCTCATAAGGCTTACCTGCTTTTTACTTTTTATTATTAAACCATGGCTTGTTTCAAGAAAATTACAATTCATTTTGTTGAGAATAAGTAGTTTGCAGCGTATGGTCCAGATGAAACCATCATGAGCCTGGCCGAAAAACAGGCGGGGATACCGCTCACTGACAGCAATGAACGTGCTCATGATAGCCTGTCCGAACGAAGCCAGGCGGACTTCATAGCCATTAAAAGACAAATATATTCTGATGAAAAAAAAGGTTGCTATCCTGTTGTTTTTTACATCGTTTCTGGTCTGTAATACGGCATTTTCTCAGCGGAAAATGGAATACCTTGACAGAGGGCTGATTGCAGTTAGAAAAGATTCAAATACGGTTTTTATTAGCTGGCGATTACTGGCTAATGAACACCAGGAAACGGGTTTTAATATTTATCGTGTAACGGGAAATCAGGTACCGGTTAAGCTCAACCGGTCGGTTTTAGGAAAAGGGACCAACTATATGGATGCGGGGGCGGATCTGTCTCAGAGTAATACGTATAGCATTAAGCCTGTACAAAATGGAAAAGAATTATCCGCAGGTAAATCATTTACACTACAGCCTTATTCAGCGATACTGCCATATCTTGCAATCGCTGTTCAGCAGCCTGAAGGAGGAGAAATTAATGGTCAGAAGTTTTCCTATAGTGCGAATGATGTTAGTGTCGGCGATTTAGATGGTGATGGTAATTATGAAATAATATTAAAATGGGACCCTTCGAATTCTAAAAATCCGCCGCAAACGGGAGTTACAGGGAATCAAATTCTGGATGCATATACTTTGAAGGGAAAACTATTGTGGCGTATTGATCTCGGAAAGAATATCAGGTCAGGAGCTGCATATACACAGTTTTTAGTTTACGATTTTAATGGTGACGGTAAAGCTGAACTCATCTGTAAAACCGCCGACGGAACCATCGATGGTAAGGGGAAAGTAATTGGAGATTCCAATAAAGATTGGCGCAATCTTTCAGCAACTAATAGTCCTTTTTATGGTAAAATTGTGGATGGTCCTGAATATATTACTGTTTTCGACGGCTTAACCGGCGCAGCATTGGCTACCACTGTTTATACCCCTTCACGTTACCCTTTAGATGGATGGGGAGGAATAGGAGGTAACGGCGGAAATGATGTAACAGGTGGTCGCCCTGATCGTTTTACGGCTTGTGTTGCTTATCTGGATGGCAAATTGCCTAGCGCGGTGATGGTAAGAGGGTGGTATGGGCGTACGGTGCTTTCTGCATGGGATTTCAGAAACGGGAAGCTGAGTCAGAGATGGATCTTTGATTCAAAAGACAAGGATAATCCTTATTCAGGCATGGCTAATCACAATCTTTCTGTAGCCGATGTAGATAACGATGGTAAAGATGAGATCTGCGTTGGAGCGATGACGGTAGATGATAATGGTACAGGACTTTATACAACCGGGCTTCGTCATGGAGACGCAATACATTTGTCGGACATGGATCCTTCAAATCCCGGACAGGAAGTCTTTGGAATTCATGAAAGCGAGGAAAAAACACTGGTTTTTAAAACTCCCGGCGTGGCTATGTTCGATGCACGGACAGGCAAAATTCTATGGAGCCAATCGCCCGGAGTTGATGTCGGCAGGGGGGTAGCAGCAGATATTGATCCGGGGCATCCCGGGTTTGAAAATTGGGGTGGTCCCGGGGGGCTGCGTGACGTGCATGGGAAAACTATAACTGAGAATGTACCCTCTTCTCAGAACTTTTTAGTTTGGTGGGATGCTGACCTTACGCGCGAACTTCTGGATAATAATCGTATTGATAAATGGGATTGGAAAAATGAAAAGACCATAAATCTGTTAACCGCGGAGGGCTGCGTTTCGAATAACGGTACGAAGGCTACCCCGGCGCTGAGCGCCGATTTATTAGGAGACTGGAGAGAAGAAGTTATATGGCGCACAACTGATAACAAAGAGCTTCGTATTTATACTACAACAATACCAACAGATTATAGATTGTGTACGTTAATGCATGATCCTCAGTACCGCTTAGGGGTTGCGTGGCAAAATGTAAGTTATAACCAGCCTCCCCATACCAGCTTTTATTTGGGTGAAGGAATGAAAACACCCGGAGAGTCAAAGATCAATATTCAGTCGCCAGGCAGTAAATAATATCTATGAAGGAATAAGCCTTGCTATTTTATCCCAGAAGGTGTGCTATGACAGCCAGACTTGAAATCCATTTTTTTTCGGGACTAAATAGAATATCAAGATTAACACGGTTTTTGGTTTTTAAAGCACCTGATATTTTTAATTTCCTTGCTGCTGATATGGCGGCCCATTTTTGCCCGATAGCTGATATACCGAAAAGGGTAAAGCGGAAATAAATACGGATGTACAAAATTTTCTATTTTCCTTCTTTATTAAATGAGAGGCTTTTTTGCTTCCTGCCGGATTGAAAGATTTTTTGCCAAATTTACCCGACATCTGAATTGTTAATTATGAAAGCAATCATCATATCACAGCCGGGCAATCCGGAAGTATTGAAGCTGGTAGAAATAAGACCACCTGCCCCGGGTTTGAATGAAGTTCTGATTCGTGTAAAAGCAGCCGGATTAAATCGTCTGGACATAGCGCAGAGGAGAGGGTTTTATCCTGCACCTCCAGGTGCTCCGGCAGATATCCCTGGAGTTGAAGTATCCGGTATTATTGAACAGTGTGGCACAGAGGTAACACAATGGAAAGTTGGAGAGAGTGTATGTGCTTTACTAAGCGGAGGCGGTTACGCTGAATATGTTGTGGCTGATTCTGGTTCCTGTTTGCCAATTCCCAAAGGACTGAGTTTTATACAGGCAGCTTCATTACCTGAAGCTGCGTTCACTGTATGGCACAATGTCTTTCAAAGGGGACAATTAAAGTCAGATGAAAATTTTTTAGTACATGGTGGCACAAGCGGGATAGGAGTTATGGCTATTCAGCTTGCTAAAGTATTCGGGGCGCATGTTTTTTCGACTGCAGGCAGCGATGAAAAATGCCATGCTTGTACTGATTTTGGTGCAACTCGATGTATTAATTATAAAACTCATGATTTTGAAAAGGACCTCCAAAGCATTGGTATGGATGTAATTCTTGATATGATTGGAGGGGATTATATTACCAAAGAAATCAATATAATGCGGCCGGAGGGGCGGCTGATATTAATTAATGCTAAGACGAAAGAATTGCAGGGAAATGTATTTAATATAATGCAAAAAAGACTGAATATTACAGGTAGTACTCTGAGATCCAGGGACTTGTTGTTTAAGTCGGCATTGGCTTCTGAAGTTCTTGCCCATGTTTGGCCTAAAATAGAAGAGGCTAAGGTAAAGCCGGTAGTATATAAAGTTTTTCCTCTTTATGAAGCTGCTAAGGCCCATCAATTAATGGAATCCGGTATTCACACAGGCAAGATCATTCTTGAAGTATAGTCTTCCATATTTTGAGATTTTGCCTGTCCGTCAGTTTTTGTGAAAATTGGCATAGTATCTGCATGGGTGTAAAAAGAATATAACACAGTATCAGCTGAGATACACACTGTCGGCTTACTGTTCCATATATATCTTTTTTTCATCTACTTATGAAACGAGAAGGCACCAGAATACTGGTGCTTTTCTCGTTTATAGCAATATGCTTTATGAGCTGCAGGAAAGCATAGAACAACCGGCTTTTTCATTCGCCCAATCGGGTCTTTTTTGAAAGAAGTTATCAAATTTATCAGAATATGGTTCTTTGATAGCTTGCTGTAACTGTAAGAATAATTGTGTTTCCCCGCGTTCCAATTCTTCTATAGCCTCATGCAGTAAATAATTTCTTAAAATAAAACGGGGATTGTTGTTTTTCATCATTTCCCGTGATTCTTCACGGCTGCACTTGTTTAATTTTATTCGCTTTGAGTAAATTTCAATTAAATCAGAAAGTATTTTTAATTCTGCCGGAGTGGGTTCTTTGTAAAAACTGTATTTAAAATGGTTAAATATATATTCTTCGGTTTCAAAATCAAGGGAGATGTCAGCTAACAACTGATAAAATATAGTCATGTCTGGCTTTATCGCAGTCAGTGCATTTTCGAAGCTGTCAATTAAAGCTATGTCCTGATCGTTCACCATATCCAGACCAAGTTTTTTACCCATCATTGTATAATATTTAATCCAGAAAATATCTTCATAATTTTCTATTGCTTCCCTTAATTTATCTTTGTCATCAATCAGAGGCGCGATGGCGTTGGCAAGGCATCCGAGGTTCCAGTAAGCAATAGAGGCCTGCTGGCCAAAAGCATATCTTCTTCCAGGTAAATCGGTTGTATTGGGAGTAAATCCGGGATCGTAATCGTCAAGAAATGAATAAGGCCCATAATCGATAGTGAGTCCGAGAATCGACATATTATCTGTATTCATCACTCCGTGAACGAATCCAACTCTCAACCATTCTACTATCATAGAGGCTGTTTTGTCAACAACTTCTTTCAACCATGTAAGAATTTTGTCTTCACCGGTAATGTGCGGATAAAACCGCTCAATGGTCCAGTCGGTTAAGTTTTTAAGGTTTGAAATCTCGCCTTTAGACGTGAAAAATTCAAAATTTCCGAATCGCATGAAACTCGGGGCGACCCTCATTACAATAGCTCCTGGTTCATATTCTGGGTTGCCATTGTAAAACATGTCTCTGACAACCTGGTCACCAGTTAACACCAGGCTTAAGGCTCTTGTCGTGGGTACTCCGAGGTAAAACATAGCTTCACTCATCAGGTATTCCCGTACAGAAGATCGTAAAACAGCCCTGCCATCCGCCCTGCGTGAATAGGCGGTTGGTCCGGCGCCCTTTAACTGTAATTCCCACGATTTTCCATTATTTTCCCATTCGCCTAAGGTTATTGCTCTTCCGTCGCCAAGCTGCCCCGCCCAGTTGCCAAACTGATGCCCGCCGTATCTGGCGGCATAAGGATACATGCTGGGAGTAATCAGGTTTCCGCCAAGGATAGATATATCATTTTGATCAGCCGGTTTTTGTATGCCGGTTTCTTCTGCCAGATCTTCCGACCATGCTAGTAATACAGGCTGTTTTACCGGTGTCGGTATTGATTTACTATAAAAGACATCGGGAGTTTGCCTTGGTTGTCTATCACCGCTTTCATCGCCTTTGAAAGCGGATACAAAATCGTTTTTATATAGTTTTGAGCTTAAACTTTTCATAATGATGTTAAGAATATACGAAAATTTTCATGATAATAATCGATCTTTTTAAGATTATATAAACGGACAACACGGCGGAAAATTCTCTGATGATTCTTCCGAACCTGGCTAGGTTTTTTAACCTCTTATAAAAAAACATGTTTTCCGGTCTTCAGCATGACAATGTTCTTCACCAATTAATTTTTATGCTAACAAGACTTAAGCTTACCTGTTATAAAACTTATTGTAGACCTGTTACCAATAATTAATAAGTAAATCTTTTTTGTTGATGAATGCGTATACATTGAAATAATTGAAAATCTTCATGTTGCCTTCATCTTAGGTGTGTAAACTTGTGTCTATAAGCGCTTTAGTTTAACTGATTGGGGAAAGTGATTATTTTAAGTTTTACTAAACATCTATTTATGGGACTTTTTAATGGTTTTTTAAGTCATCCTGCAGAAGTGTCATTGAAGCAGATTTCACTTGAGTATGGGTTTATTTTGATTGACGATGAATATGTGGAAAAAGCATACAAAGTAAACAGAGACAAATTTATTCTAACCAATAAACGATTGCTGCTCATTACTTACGGGAAGGGAAATAAATTAGAATATATGACTATCCCGTATTCAAGTATCAGGAAGTTCTCCAAAGAAGGGATGGATGCTATGGATAAGGACTCTGAACTCAGAATCTGGTTGAAGGATGAGGCATTGCCGATCAAAAAAGAATTTAAGGACTGTGAAGGAGTAAATGAAATATATCAGATTTTAAGTAGGTATACTTTGTAAATAAACACAAAATCTCTAAGCAGCTGCGGTAATTACACCAGCAAAAAAAAGTTTTATTTTATGGACAATCGGGTAATTGATGTGCTTTCTTAAGCCATCGATTACTTTTTTTAGATCTTATCCCTTTTTAGATCAAAGCTGCTATGTGTCAAATCATTTCAGCTCTTTATTTCGAAACGCGCTGGCAGCTTTCCAAAGATTATTAATTTAAGTTTTATGATCTTAAAGAATTATGTTTAATATGCATTCATAATTAAAGCACGACATAGAAATGTTAATAATCAGAAGTCACCAGGAATTTGCGGAGCACCTTGGAAAGGAAATTGGAGTTTCCAATTGGCACACCATCACTCAGGAACAAATAAATATGTTTTCTGATGCGACTCTGGATCATCAATGGATACATACAGATACTAAAAGAGCCGAAACTGAAAGCCCCTTTCATGCCACGATAGCCCATGGTTATCTCACCTTGTCTCTCATCCCATACTTATGGAAGCAGGTTATTAATATCCAAAATCTTAAAATGGAGATTAATTATGGGATAGAAAACCTCAGATTCGCACAAGCCGTTGTAGTTAATAGCGAAGTTCGTCTGAAAGTTAAGCTATCGAACATTATAAATCTACGCGGTGTAACAAAGGCAACTATTGGGGCCGAACTGGAAATTAAGGATCAAAAAAAACCAGCATTTATAGCTGAAACAGTTTTCTTATATCATTTTATCGATTGATCAGGAAATGACGGCTCAATTGACAATTCTGGTGCATTATAATTAAAATAGATGCGATTCAAAATAGGAAAGTTTCTCGCTGCATGTCTGGTAATTCTGTTTGTTTATGGTTGTAACCAGCAGAAAAGCTCTATTCCGGAAGTTGGATTTGTAGACGCTTTTGAAGATGCCACAATAGCGCAGGCTCGCGCCGGTTTTACTGATGCACTTGCGAAAAATGGATTTTCTGAAAAAGATAAAACGGTTAAAATTATTTACCGCAATGCTCAGGGGGATATTCCGACTTTAACCCAGATCGTAAATTACTTTATTTCCGAAAACGTTGATTTGATGGCTACCTGTACAACTCTTTCAACAATCACTGCCTTGCAAAGGTCAAAAGATATACCTGTTTTTATGATGGTGTCTCCAACGCCGGAGCGGATGAAAGTAATTGATAATATGGGAAAGGAGCCTGCTAATTTGTACGGTGTGGCAGAGGAGTTATCGTATATAGATACATCATTCTCCTTCATACCTAAACTGCTAAAACCTAAAGGCAATAAACTAGTGGTTGGGATGATCTACAATCAATCGGAACCCCAATCGGTTGATGCTTTAGCGCGAATTAAATCCCTTGCCCAAACATTAAACATTCAAATCGAAGCGCTTCCTTTAAACAGCTCGGGCGATGCTCAATTAGTGACTCAATCGCTGTTAAGTAAGAATATTGATGCTTTTTTCGCCAATCCTGACAATTCAGTATTTGCAGCATTTGAAACTATATTGAAAAATTGTAACCAAAAAGGTGTTCCCATTTTTACCAGCGAGTCCGGGCTTGTCAGGCGCGGCGCACTTGTCGCATTTGGCGCTGATATTTATAAATGGGGGTATCAGTCAGGGATACAGGCTGCCCGGTTTTTAAAAACTGGTAATACTGATGATTTAAAATGGGAAATTGTTAAAACAAGGATTCGGGTCTATAATGCCCGGGCCGCAAGAAAATACAAAATTGCTGTTCCGCCCGATTTTCTAAATGTAGAATAAAAGGATATTTTTTTCTTTCTGTCGTTCGGTTCGACAGGATAATTTTAAAACATAAACAGAATTGGTTTATTAATAAAAATGACGCCGGGATAAATTAATTAAAAACCTGCCCGTCTTAGCTTATTAATAAATGAACCCTATATCTTCAGGCTCATTATATACAGGTACCAGTGGCTTAGCCACTTTGATTCCTAAACGGTCATTTCCTGCAGAATTTCAGGATAAGAGCCGGTTGACGTATTATGCGTCGTTGTTTAATAGTATTGAGATTAATAGTTCTTTTTATAAAGTTCCGATGGCTTCAACCATGCGAAAGTGGGCCGAAAGCGTTCCTCATAATTTTAAGTTCACTTTTAAGCTCTGGAAAGAAATTACTCATACTAAAGGATCGGGCTTTAAACAAGAAGATTTAAATCATTTCATTCAGATTATTTCAAATGTTGACACTAAGAAAGGGTGTCTTTTAGTTCAGTTTCCCCCAAGCTTTACCATTACAGAAATACATCAGCTGGAAAATCTTCTCTTTAGTATCAGGCAATCAGATCCTGATCATCAATGGAAAGTAGCGGTAGAGTTTCGTCACCGCTCATGGTATGAAGACGATATCTATGATATGCTTATTCATCATCATGCGGCTTTGGTTTTTCAGGATTTGCCGGCCTCTGCAACACCACTCATTGAAACAGCTGATTTCCTTTATATTAGATTCCATGGACCAAATGGCGGTTACAGAGGAAGCTATCCGGATGAATTTTTATCCGAATATGCCGGATATATTTTTGACTGGCAAAGTGAGGGCAAAGAAGTTTTTGTGTATTTTAACAATACCATGGGTGAAGCTCTCAGAAATCTGATCACATTAAAGAATTTTGTTCAGCTTCTTACCTAACATAAACCATATTTCTCTTTAGAGAAAATACCCGTTTGAAAATACTTATCTTAATTTTCGGTTGACATACTGAGATTACAGGTCTGGACGAAAAGAAAAACCTGCCTGCTCTGAGTAGCTTTTTCAGTGTTTGCGAGGTATATCTTCTTTTATTTAAAAGATCTTGACATACATTTAAATGATTTACCTTATAAATCATTTTTTAATCTTATTTTCATTCTACCTTAGAAAAACAGCTATTGAAATTTTGGGTGTTTATACACTGGAAAATAAAGTGTCCCCGTCAGTTTAAAGAAATTTTTAATTACAATAGAATTTAAATCTGATACTATCTTGAAAATAATCGTACTTAAAGAGCGAAAGGAACCCGAAAACAGGGTCGCACTAACTCCAACAGTTGTAAAATTGCTCGTTAAAGCAGGCTTTGAATGCAGCATAGAAACCGGCGCCGGTATGGCAAGTGGATTTTATGATTCGGTATTCGAAGTGGCAGGGGCAACAGTTTTTACAGATAAGGTTCAGGCATTATCCGGCACAGATATTCTGCTTCAAGTTAACACGCCACATGTTGATGAGGTATTGCTGTTAAAAGAGGGTGCCGTAATTATTTCCTTTATGTATGCTTATACAATTCCTGAGCTTGTTGAAGCGTGCCTGAAAAAGAATATTTCCACATTTGCGATGGATTCGGTCCCGCGTATCTCACGGGCGCAAAAAATGGATGCTTTAAGTTCACAAGCTAATCTGGCAGGCTATAAATCCGTGCTTTTGGGAGCGAATGCCCTGGGCAAAATCTTCCCTTTGATGATGACGGCCGCAGGTACTATTACTCCTGCCAGGGTGCTCATTTTTGGTGCCGGTGTTGCCGGTTTGCAAGCTTTGGCCACGGCAAAACGCCTTGGTGCCGTAGTTGAAGTTACAGATGTTCGTGCCGAAACAAAAGAACAGGTGGAATCTCTGGGCGGGCGCTTTGTAGAGGTACAGGCTGAAGGTGTTCAAACTGAAGGAGGCTATGCTAAAGAAGTATCTGCAGCATATCTTCAAAAACAAAAGGAATTAATTGCTAAACATATTGCTGAGGCTGATATCGTAATTACCACTGCCTTGGTAATTGGTAAAAAGGCTCCAGTTTTAGTTAATGAAGAAATGGTCAAAAGTATGAAACCAGGCTCCGTAATTGTCGATATGGCAGTTGAGAGTGGTGGAAATTGCTCTATTAGTGAATTTAACAGAACTGTGGTGAAGTATGGCGTTACCATCATCGGGCTGGTAAATCTGCCGTCGATGGTTTCTGTAAACGCAAGCGAATTGTATGCTGTGAATATAAGCACACTCTTATTACATCTGGCTAATAAAGATGGTTTTAAATGGGAAATGGAAGAAGAGATAACCAAAGGATCGCTTATTACCCATCAGGGAAAAGTCGTGCATCAGTTCACACAGGAAATTTTAAATAAAAATAAAATATGAATGCAGAGACCTTAATAGTGTTGCTTTACGTACTGGTATTGGCCAGTTTCGTTGGCTTTGAGCTTATTGCCAAAATTCCTCCAACCTTACATACACCTTTGATGTCAGGATCAAATGCTATCTCCGGAATAACTATAGTGGGAGCTATAATTGCCTCCGGTTCCGCAGATGGTTCTATAAGTAAAGTTATGGGTATAGCAGCCTTGTTTCTTGCTACATTAAATGTGGTAGGAGGCTATGTAGTTACCGATAGAATGCTGAGGATGTTTAAAAAGAAAAAATAATTCATGGATAAAGACTTAATAATAAAGATTGCGTACTTAATTGCCTCCATTCTGTTTATTATAGGCATTAAAATGCTGGGCAGAACCTCCACCGCACGCCGTGGAAATATGCTTAGTGCTGTTGCAATGCTTATTGCCGTATTAGTAACCCTGCTGGATAAGCAGGTCTTAAGTTTTTATGAAATATTCATCACCATTATTATTGGATCCGCAGTTGGTACTTTGGTTGCCCGTAAGGTTGAAATGACTCAAATGCCTGAGATGGTCGCCATTTTAAATGGTTTTGGAGGGGCAGCGTCAGTTCTGGTTGCAACATCCGAATATTGGCGCCAGGCAAATGATTCAGCATTAACTCTGGATACTATCGTTGCGATAACGGTTGTGCTGAGTGTGATTATTGGGGCGGTAACTTTTACAGGATCTATGGTCGCCTTTAGTAAACTGAAAGGATTGATAAATGGCAGAGCAATTACATTTAAGGGTCAGCATCTTATCAATGCGCTGATTCTGGTAATTATTATAGCGATATCTGGGCTGATTGTTCGGAACCCCAATACAGAAGTCTGGATGCTTGTGATTTTATTCCTTGGCTTACTTCTTGGAATACTGGTTGTAATTCCTATCGGCGGGGCGGATATGCCGGTGGTTATATCTCTTCTTAATTCCTACTCAGGTATCGCGGCTTGTGCAACGGGATTTATTCTAAATAATCAGGTCCTTATTATAGCCGGCGCATTGGTCGGTACATCCGGGATCATTTTAACACAGATCATGTGTAAGGCAATGAACCGCTCCTTAACCAATGTATTATTGGGGGGCTTTGGTCAAACTGCTGGCACATCATCGGGTACAGATGAAGATATAATTGTTAAGGAAGTGGGGGTTGAAGAAACCGCAATGCTTTTTGATTCCGCATCATCAGTTATCATTGTTCCCGGATACGGCATGGCAGTCGCTCAGGCTCAGCATGTGGTAAGGGAACTTACAGACCTTTTGGAGAAGAAGAACATTTCTGTAAAATTTGCAATTCACCCTGTGGCCGGGCGGATGCCGGGACATATGAACGTGCTTCTCGCGGAGGCCAATATTCCTTATGATAAGCTTATCGAAATGGACAGTATAAATGAGGAGTTCGCCAATACCGATATCGCTTTAATTATAGGGGCTAATGATGTGGTTAACCCTGCGGCAAGGAATAATCCTCAAAGCCCGATTTTTGGGATGCCTGTATTAAATGTTGATAAAGCACGTACCGTTATAGTTTCAAAAAGAAGTATGAACGCGGGTTATGCAGGTATTGAGAATGAGTTGTTTGGTTATCCGAATTGCCTGATGCTATTTGGTGATGCAAAGGCAACCATGGCGAAAGTAGTAGGGGAGCTGAAAGAGCTCTGAAAGGGAGTTTTATGGTTAAATGAGATACGGAGATGTTATTAAATAGTTATCGCCTTATGAAAAACAGTAATTTTTTTATTGGGTTTGCTTACGTATTAATGTAAACATAATTTGCTTTTTACGTACCTTTCTAATATCGAAAAGCCCGGGATGATAATTATAAAAGATAAAATATGAAAGGATATCAGCAACGATTGAGTAGGCTGAAAAATAATAAAAGGTACAGACATCTATAAGGTGACATAAGGTCTTAATTCTAAAAGACTATTCTCGCTGAAGCTAATTAAATAGCTCTTACTTTTTCCAAGAATGAAACATTCCTATTGAAAATGAAACATGGATAAAAGAATCAAATCGGATGAGTTAATCAATGCTGAAAAGGAACTTCTGCTTCTACGCGAGGAGAAAGAAAACCGGGCAGCGGAGTTAATCATCGCTAACAAAGAATTAGTATTTCAAAACCAGGAGAAAGAAAACCGGGCAGCGGAATTAGTCATCGCCAACAAAGAATTAGTATTTCAAAACCAGGAGAAAGAAAACCGGGCAGCGGAGTTAATCATCGCTAACAAAGAATTAGTATTTCAAAACCAGGAGAAAGAAAACCGGGCAGCGGAGTTAGTCATCGCCAACAAAGACCTTGCCCTTCAATATGAAGAAAAAAAGATTATCCTGGAAAGTATTGATGATGCCTTCTTTACAGTAGATAAAAACTGGGTGGTAACTTATTGGAATAATCAGGCAGAGAAAATATTAGGGCGGTCCAAAAATGAAATTGCAGGTAAAGTTTTATGGGAAGTGTATGCCGATGCAGTAGATACACCTTTTTATGTGTTTTACTATAAAGCAGTTGAAGAGAATAAGGCGCAGCATTTTGAAGCATATTATGAAACATTAAATATCTGGTTGGATGTAAGTGCCTATCCCTCGTTAAATGGACTATCTGTTTATTTCAGAGACGTTACAGAGCGGTCAGGATACATTAAAACCATAGAAGATCAAAACAAGAAACTGCGAGAGATTGCCTTTATGCAATCGCATATGGTAAGAGAACCTCTGGCAAGGCTCATGGGACTAATTACCTTAATTCAAGACCCATCTATTCCAAATTCCGATAACGGCGAATTGCTAAGTCATTTATTAGTTTCTGCACATGAATTGGATAAGATTATCAGGGTTGTTTCTGATAAAACCTATTTTCCAAATTTAAAATAATCCATCTCCCACTTCTGATAATTCATATTCCTTTGTTTGGCCATAGCATATCAGGTATGAACCAATAATGTTTTATGGACTAATTCAGACAAGTTTTATTACAGATGCTTTTGGATTATTAAAATAAAAAAAGCAGCGCCTATGCCAGAGACGCTGCAATTCGGGACCCTAAAACTTAATATTACCCCTCAGTTCTCCCGCTTGAATAGTTGAGCTATGAATGTTCAAATACCATTTACCTGCAAGTAATTGATTTACTTCTACGTCGGTAAGTGCACGTGTCGAGCCGGATATGGTGCCGGAACTGGCGGTTGTAAAACCGGTAATACCAATTACTACCCCGGAACTTATTAGGTCTGAACCGTTTTCCGCGCCATGAAAATGCATATTAGTAGTAGTTGCCGTCGTTGATCCAAGCTGCCAGCTCATATTATAGGTAATGATTTTTGAGACAGGATCAAATGTTATTTGGGCCGTGCCTGTTCCGGTACTGTTATTTGACGGAACTTCCTGCGATCCGGAAAGTTGAACAGTAACTTTCTTGGTCTGATCAACTACCGGGTTTTTGTCTTTTTTACATGAAGAACTTAATACCAGTAAAAGTATTGCCGTTGTTATAACAGCGACAAAACGTGTTTTTAACATAGGTTTCATAATCATAGTTTTTAGCAGGTACGAATCCGGTAGCTATAGAGTTGCCTGATTGATTTAAAGGGTCAATTTTCTTTTGTTGCTAAGGTTCTGAATGAGAGGAGCAGAGCTTGAGAAGACAAACACTGGTTAGTCATTTTACAAATTCTGCCCGGTAAGTTTGAATTGGATATTCTATTTTGCACATTTATTATTTATTATGGAATTTATTACAGGACTTTTGGATTTTTTGCTTCACATAGATACCCACCTAAGCGAGATTGTTAAAAATTATCGTGTATGGACCTACCTCATTCTTTTCTTAATAATTTTTGCTGAAACCGGGCTGGTGGTTACTCCGTTTTTACCCGGAGATCCATTACTTTTTGCATCAGGGGCACTAGTGGCAGCTGGTGGAACCGGCTTAAATATTTATCTGCTCGCATTGATTTTATTCATTGCTGCGGTATCAGGCAATTTTTTAAATTATACTATCGGAGGATTTTGCGGGTCAAAGATTTTTAAACCGGAAAATAAAGTATTGAAGCTGGAATATTATATAAAAACCAAGGTTTTCTTTAGGAAACATGGTGGTAAGGCAGTGATATTCAGTCGGTTTTTTCCGGTTCTGCGAACATTTGTGCCTTTTGTTGCAGGGGTGGGGCAAATGAGGTTTAGAATGTTCTCTTTATATAATGTTTTGGGTGCTTTATTATGGGTTCTGAGCTTACTTTTTCTTGGATATTTTATCGGAAACATCCCTATAATTAAAGAAAATTTCAGTGTTGTAATTTTAATTATTACTGTAGTCACAACGGTTCCTCCCATCATTGCAGCAATAAAAAGCAGAACCGGAAAACGTAAGTCATTAGCGGCAATAAAGTACTAACGTTTAATTTATTCGGTCAATCGTTTTTCGCTTGATTCATCTGTATTATCGCAATGTTGTTTCTTTATCATTTAGGAATCTAAACCTACTAAGCTCCGGGATGTTAAGTAGATTGATTTCTGCTTAAATATTAATCCTTTATATCCAGATCGGCGATTTGCTTTTTGTATTCTGAGGGTAGAATGGTGTTTTTAAGGTATTCTTCTAATTTGAAAATCCTTGCAAGCTTATACAATTTTAACACCGGATCCAGTAAGGGAATACTGCCTAACGATAACATAGAGTTTACTATTTGCGGAACAACCAGAATTTGCGCCTGCTTCAATAACTGATATCTGATCCATCCAAGATGACGCCGGTACTGTTTATACAGATCGCCTGTGAAATTACTACGACTAAGATTGCTTTGAATATGTTCGCTACGCATAATCAGCCAGTCATTATAATTATCAGGTAAGCCTTTTAGTCCCATTCTTAGGCCGATGCGGTTGAATACATCGAAAATTTCAGTTTTTTCATCCTGTGTAAGCTTTCTTTCCAATGCTTCAAAAGATCTGATAGAATAATCAATTAACATAAAGAGAACATCCCGATAGGCCCAGTCTGGTATTTCTGAGCCCCGCTTATTTTCAACATCTTTATGAATCGAAGTGATTTTATCAATAGCATAAACAGCTTCATCATATTCGGAAAAAACTATTAGCCTTGCATAAGATACTGTAGAAAATAATCTTCCCAGAGGATCTGCGGGAAGTCTGCCGGTATAGTACAGCCAGTCCACCGCCTTGTTTAATGCGAATTCGGCAGAAGCTCCGGCAAAGATGAAGAGAATAGTATCACCCTTTCCCCAAATCCTGCGGACTATTGAATCTTTGCTTACAAAATCAGCCATTTTTTATTGCTTAGTATCCAGCGTGTTCAAATAAAGTATCTAACCCTCTCAGTATTTCTGATCTCGCCATGATTATACTTTTTTGAAGGCCATAAATTTTCAATCGCAAGTACCAGTATAATTCCCAATGTGTATGCCAGAATATCCAGCCATGCAAAGTAATTTCCAATAATGATATTGGCAATTCCGGAGTTCCCTAATCCGAGAAGCTGAACAATGTTGAAATACTGCAAAGTTTCGAGCATGTAAGAAAAGAGAAGAACTGTAAGAGCTGTAATCGTTGCAGGCAAATCAAGGAAACTTTTAACCAGGCAATATAGCAGAATCACTACTAAAAGATCGCCGAAATACGGCCCGATAATTTGATCGTGGGCGAAGACGGCAATACATACTTCTGTGAGAAATAATAGATTTGAAGCTATGAAATAGTTTAATTTAAAACTCAGCATACACTATTTAATTAATATTATATCAGGAAAAGATGAATGGGAGGTTGTCCTCGTCATTCTGAACTATTTCATCTTCTTATAACAATATGTTTAATTTTTAAATAAAGCGTTTTGTCATCTCGACGGCAGGAGAGATCCTGGGCAATATGCATGACAAAGCGCTTTAAGATTATTTGGATCTTGTTGTTTTTTTAAGGTCTCAAATGCTTCTTCGAGGTCCTCCTATCGTGGGAATGACAAAGCGGGTAGCCTGTATCTCGCCCAATGCCTCCTTATATTTTTCTTTCCAAAAGATTAACCGCTTGTAAAACAATAATGTTAACCCGGTACATCAGCAGGTTTTTTGTTTAAATCTATTTTTGCAGATAAATACATCATTACAGCAACTATTATAAATAATCCCACACTTCCAAAAAGGAGAGCCAGATCTTGTAATTGGATAATCACAAATATGAAACAGTAAAAAACACTCAGGATCCCGGAAAAGATCAATGCCGTTTTTTTATTCTTTAACAGAGATCCCATAAAAATGCCTACAAGGACTACCGTTGCCACTGAAGCAATAAGATAGGCCGCATTGAATCCAACTTGTTCGCTGAAAGAAAGAAGCAAAGTATAATAAATGCTCATAGCTGCTCCGATAAGCACATATTGAAGAAGGTGAACTTTGCGTTTGTTCAAAAGTTCGGTGAAGAATAGTGATATAAAAGTTAAAAGGATTATTAATATCGCATATTTTGCGGAGCGCATAGTTTTTTGATATTGATCTACAGGTAAGATAAATTTCACACCAAAAGTAGCTTCGCTATTTTTTGTATTTAAAGCAGCAGGGGTGTGCATAACAGCGTTTTCTTCAACCCATTGTTGAGGAAAAGGCCTGTTAAAATATGGCATTTTCCAGGTTGCGGTGAAGCGATTTTTTGTGATTTTTCTATCCTCAGGTAAATAACGTCCTGTAAAGCTTGGATTGTCCCACTTTCCGTCAATTTTCACGGTCGTGGTTTTGCCCAGATGCATGAAATTCAGTTCACTGCTACCGCGAAGATCCAGGTCGAAACTGAAATTATGGGCGGTACTCTGTTGAGTACTTAAATCAGGAAGGATTATTAAGTTATTTTTAAACAGGTTGAGCGATGTAAAATCTGGTTCAACAGGGTAAGAGGTGTTCCCTAATTTAATAACAGGATTGTTTTTTAGGCCTTTTAAATCACTTAAGCCTATATCTAATTTTACTTTGTCCCACAGAATCATTTTCGGATCAATTCCGGATTTTTTTAATTCGAGAGGACTAAACCTTCCATTTACCCGGATTTTGGTATTATACACTACAGCATCAAATATGCCCCGATGTAGTATTTCTGGCTCAACCGTGCTTATGATATTTAGTGTTTCAGGTAAAATGTAAATATTAGTTACAAGGTCTTTATAGGAAATTTTACCAGTTGTATCCTTCTGTTTAACAAGCGTTTTGTAGGGAAGAACCATTACAGGCCCCTCCAATACCTGGCTTCCCGACCATTTATCAGATATTTCTTTTATAACCTCAACTTGCCGCTCCTGACGTTCTCTTATGAGGTCTTGTATCCAGCTGAAGGGGATAAGCAATAAAAGAGTTAAAATCCCGATAAGGATTAGTTTGATTAAAACTGATTCTCCGAACCATGATTTAAATCCATCATTTTCTGTTTTGATTTGAATATTCATAATTGTAATGTTTAAAAGTGCTTTGAATTACAAAGTTGATAGATAAAAAAATATTATTGTTTCTGTTGCTTGATTAAATTTTCTAATGCTTCAAGGTGCTTTTTAAAAGCCTCACGACCTGTTTTTGAAGCCGAGTAACGGGTATTCGGCTTTCGTTCTATAAAACTTTTATTTACTATAATATATTCCTCTTTTTCCAGGGCTTTCAAATGAGAGGCAAGGTTACCATCAGTCACATTCAGCAGCTCTTTCAGTGAATTAAAATCATAGGTGTCATTAGCAACCAGCACGCTCATAATTTGCAGGCGTATCCGGTTTTCAAATGCTTTATCGAACTGGTCTAATGATATCTTCACTGATTATATTTAAAATGCATGATAGATCCGTAAAGTATATGCAGTAAGCCAAAGCCGATCACCCAGAACACAATGCCAAATCCCGGTAGCAAGGCTGCTAGTAATCCCAATACGATTTCGCATAAGCCAAGCCATTTTACATCTGTAAAAGTATATTGGCTTCCGGATACCAGAGCCAGGCCGTAAAATACCAGACAGGCTGATGCTATAATTCCATAGTCGCCTCTATATAAAAGGATTAAAATAAATAGACCTCCTGTAATTAAAGGGATAGACAGGTTAATCAATAGGCGCTTACTCACCGGGTTCCAGAAATTTTCTCCTTTTTTTCGTGCCTGACGAATAGTAAGCAGAACTCCTGTTACTAATGATAAAATTAGCACTGCGATGGCGATAATCGCGAGTTTCCATAAAACTGTATCATCACTAATAAAATATTCCCTGTAGCGCAGTCCGCTATTCTCATGGTAAACTGTTTTATAACCTAAGAATGCACCAATGAGCGCATACACTCCAGCCATAATGCCGGAAAGGCCGCTTAAGGAAATAAATTTGGTAGAGCGCTCCATCAGATTTCTGATTGAACTCAGCTCCGAGTAAATATCTTTTTCTTTCATTTAAAAGAACTTTGAATTTCAAAGTAAACTATAATAAACGATTATTCCAAAATATTTTTTCTATAAAGTAGAATATCCTAGCTCCTGGTTTCTATTCTGCTTTTTTTAAAACTTTCAATCTTTTGCAACATTAATATTCGATATAATCTATTAACGAAAACATGTCTCATTTAAAAGAAAGGAATTTTTATGCTAGCTATGAACTTTCGCGGACCTTTCAGAGTGCGCATCGACCAAAAACCTTACCCGAAGATCCTTCATCCCAATGACGCGATTGTGCGGGTTACCCGATCCTGTATCTGCGGTTCGGATCTTCATTTATATCATGGACTTGTACCGGATACACGTGTCGGTATGACCTTCGGTCACGAATTTGTTGGGGTGGTTGAAGAAATCGGGCCTTCTGTAGAAAAGTTAAAAGTAGGCGATAATGTGATGGTGCCTTTTAACATTGCATGCGGCAAATGCGCCTTTTGCAAACAGGAGCTTTATGGCAACTGCCACGAATCAAATCCTCAGGCTACGGCTGTAGGCGGAATTTTCGGGTATTCACACACTGCAGGTGGATATGACGGGGGACAGGCGGAATACGTACGCGTTCCTTACGCCGATGTGGGGCCAACCATAATACCGGAATGGATGGATCAGGATGATGCTGTTTTATTAACCGATGTGGTTCCAACGGGGTATCAGGCCGCCGAAATGGGTGGCATACAAACCGGAGACACCGTTGTAGTTTTTGGTGCCGGGCCTATAGGAATTATGGCAGCCAAGTGCGCCTGGCTGTTTGGAGCCGGCCGGGTAATCGTGATAGACCATCTTGATTACCGCCTTGACTTTGTCCGTAAGTTTGCAAAATGTGAAGCTTATAATTTTAAGTCTCTTGAAGATCCGGTTGTGTTTATAAAAAAGACTACAGATTCGTTAGGTGCTGATGTTTGTATTGATGCGGTGGGTGCAGAAGCCGCCGGAGATTCTATGCAAACTATTACCGGAAGAAAAATGCTGCTTCAGGGCGGATCAGCAACCGCTTTGCATTGGGCTATCAATTCTGTTAAAAAAGGAGGAATAGTATCAATTGTTGGCGTTTACGGACCTATTGATACATTGATCCCCATTGGAAATGTGGTAAATAAAGGCATAACTATTCGTGCCAACCAGGCTTCCGTTAAGCGCCTTGTGCCAAGATTGATTGAGCATATCAGAAATGGACATCTGAATCCAAAAGAAATTATCACGCATAGAATTCCTTTGGAAGAGGTGGCAGAAGGATATCATATTTTCTCTGCCAAACGCGACAATTGTATAAAGACAGTTCTAATTCCACCATCAGCCAGAATATAAACTTATTGTTATGGAAAATAAAATAGATTTCAGAAGTACAAGAGGTACAGATCATCCGGATATAAAAGGTTGGGGATCTGATGCCAATCCTCAGAACGACCCGACGTATCCCATTAAGAAACGTACCAACGAAGAACATGACGGATACAGCTGGGAGCGGCCTGCACAGCAAGCGGTAACCGTTGAGGTTCTCCATTCAAATGAGCGTTCCAACCTGACAGCGGTTTTTGGCACATCATCGCCACCTAAAGGGTTGAGCGGCAAAATCCGACGATATGCTTTTAAGTATAGTGAGTCAAGTTATGGCCATTGGTTACCCTTAATACTGGCCGACCGAATCAACGTATTTGAAGGGATATTTGATGATCTTAAAAGAGGCTATATCCCCAATATTTTTGCCGAACGCGGATGGAAGGCAGAATGGAAATATAACAGGAAAGAGTTTGTTAAAAAAATAGCTGTGGGAACATTAATGACTTCTGCGGTCGTAGCCACGGCAATGATTTTACGAAACAATAAAAAATCTTTTACGAGGCTTTGATTACAGAGTCTGTCTCAAAAGTCTGGACAGTTACATAGCTGATAAAGTTAATTCAGAATGAAATGGCCTTTTGAGGCAGACTCTTCTCTTTTTGTACCCGGGATATCCGCCCGGGAAGTTCTTGTACTTAAAAAGTTACAGCACTCAATGTCGGCACCACCTGGAACGGATAAGCTTAAAGTACTATTTTAGCCGCTGTAACCAATCTTAATCTTCTGACACAATGAAATTATCTTTCTCTTTTGTTTTAAAGATGAACGTAGTCTGTCTATTTGTGGGCACACTTCCTTTTCTGGTAAACGCTGCTGCGCCGAAGGCACCATCTAATTTACGTAGCTGCGATAAAGTGAATCCGGTTGGCACCGACAGCAATCCCTATTTCGGCTGGTATATAAACGATGCGGATAATAATGAGGTACAGACCGCTTACCAGGTTATTGTTGCCTCCAGCCCTAATAATCTTAATTCAAATAAAGGCGATATATGGGACAGCGGGAAGACCGCTTCAGGAATACAGAATTACATTTACTTTGGTGGCAAAAGCCTGTTATCAGCCCATGCATATTACTGGAAAGTACGCACATGGGACAAGGATGGTAACGTTAGCCCTTATTCATCCCCTTCGATGTTCAATACTGGGCTCTTCACATCTGCAGACTGGAGCGGGTCAAAATGGATAAAACGTACCAGTAACGACGCCGACGATTATACTTATTATCGTAAATCCTTTAACCTGGATAAAAAAGTAAAACGTGCTATTGCCTATGCGGCTGTTTCACACAATTACGAACTGTTTACCAACGGGAAATTTATTGCTAAAGCCTCATCCAACCATTATCCTCAGTACGCATACTATCAGGCATTTGATATTACCCCTGCTTTAAAACCAGGAAGAAATACACTTGCAAGCTTTACGCATTGGTACGGCGGAGGACAAGGTCGTGCAACCGGAAGCAGAGGGTTTTTAATGAAAACAATTATTGAGTACACCGATGGAAGCAGCATAACTATCGGAACGGATAATACCTGGAAACAAACAAAAGTTGAAACATGGATCACCCCGCAGCCACGAAGGAATGGTGAAGGGAACGGGTATATTGATTTTATGGATTCGCGTAAAATGATTGCCAACTGGAATCAAACAGGTTACGATGATTCGGCATGGAGTCAGGCTATTGAGATCGGGGCGCCACCTGTTGCACCATGGACGGGTGAGCTTCAACCTGATTTAACCAGGATAATTGAAAATGAAGTTAAACCGGTTTCAGTTAAAAGCCTGGGAAAAGGCAGGTACCTAATTGATCTGGGAAAGATTTATGCCGGTATGCCGAAAATTAACTTTGCCGGTGGAAAGTCTGGAGACACTGTAACCATACGAGGCGCTTATATATTGAACGAGGATGGTACCGCATCCGCGAACCGTGGAAATCAAAGCACCAATCTTGCCTATTATTTTATTTTAAACGGAAATAAGGCGGTTTTCAATCCTATGAATTATCTGGCTTACCGATATATCCAGGTAGATCATTCTCCTAATGCGTTAAATGTGGATAACGTACGCTTTATCAGCAGACATTTTGAACTTGAGCCTTCGCGGGCACAATTCAGTTCGTCTAACCCGATGCTTAACAGGGTGTGGGATCTCATGATACATTCTCTTATAGCAGGAGCACACGAAGGTTTTGTAGATACACCCACCCGGGAGAAGGGCGCATTTCTTGGTGATGGCGGTTACCAGGGCCCGCCAGCGATGAGCACAATGGGAGAGCGGAGTCTTAACCAGCGCATACTATTGGAATTTCTTGATTCCCAGGATCAATACTGGCCAGACGGGAGGTTAAATGCCGTTTATCCTAATGTCGACGGAAAAAGGGATATTCCGGATTATACACAAGCTTACCTGGTTTGGGTATGGGATTATTTCATGCAAACCGGAAATGCCGAATTCTTAAAAGCAAATTACAGGAAACTTAGAAAAGTAGCCGAATATGTAGATACATATAAAAATCCAGCTACCGGCTTAATACACAAACTTGCCGGAGGGGGAGGAGCTTACCAGTACGGAATTATTGACTGGCCAACGCAAATGCGCTATGGTTATGACATGTCGGTAGAATCAAGAACTGTGGTAGATGCCCTTGCTTATTTAGATTTTGATATCATTTCTAAAATTGCTGATGTTCTTGGCAATTCAGCAGACAAAGAACTGTACCGCTCTAAAGCCGAAGCAATGAAAAGTTCTATGAATTCGCGTCTGATAAATCAACAGGGCGTTTACATCGACGGACTAAAAGCAGACCAGTCACAAAGCGCGCATGTATCTCAGCATGCTAATATGTTCCCTTTAGCAATCGGCATCGTCCCTGAGAAAAATAAAAAGACCGTAATTGATGCTATAAAAGAACGTAAAATGAGTGTGGGGATGGTTACCATACGTTATTTACCCCAAGCTATCGGAGAGGCAGGAGAAGCAGCTCATTTACTGGAACTTTATACGAATTCTACCTGGGATGGATGGGCAAAAACCGTTGCCGCCGGAGGAACAGTGACCTGGGAATCATGGGATGCGGATAAGCATAATGAGAGCATGTCTCACCCATGGGGAGCTATAGGCCTGTTTGGAATTCAGCAGTACATTTTGGGGCTGAAATCACTTAAGCCTCAGCACGAGCTTATAGAGATCAGACCACTTGATTTTGAAGGGAAATTAAGCCAGGCAAACGGAACTTTCCCAAGTGATAAGGGGGATATTAAACTGGATTGGAACCGGGATAATAAACGTTTTTTAATGACTTTAATAATGCCTGCTAATGTGAAGGCCAAAGTTTATGTTCCTAAAAGCGGAACGGAGGGAGCAAAACTTAAGGTTGACGGGGTGGAAATAAATGCGGCAGAAAATGGAAATTATTTATTCATTGATAATATAGGTTCAGGAAAACATACGTTTGAGAGATTAGTAAAGCCCTAAAAAAAGCATGCTGAATTTTCGAAAACTATTGATCACTTTATTCGCAGTCTTAACAGGAATTTTTATCTGTGGCTCGGGACAGAAAGTTTTTTCGCAAAGTCTTCGAAATGAATCGTCCCTGATTAATACTCCTTTTCGCATCGTTCTTGATCCCGGACACGGAGGAAGGGATAGCGTTACCAGGTCAGGCGGCGTTTACGAGAAAAATATTGTTCTCACGATTGCCAAAGAAATCAGAAGCCATCTCGAAAAAAGTGGATTTGAAGTAGTTATGACCCGGAATACTGATGAGTTTGTTCCGCTTGGGGAGAGAGCCATGATCAAAGGAGATGTGTTTATATCCCTTCATGCTAATAGTGTAGCCGATACCATTGGTCCGAGTGTGCGGTCAATGATAAAAGGGATGGAAATATATACAGGTAAAAGCACGGATGGCGATACGGTGTTGATGAATAAGAATCAGCTTTTGGCCGGAAAGTTCAAAGAACAATTAACCGGACTTCGGGGAATAAATTGTCGGTTTGTAAAGCAAAAGTCGCTGGCTGTTTTAAATCAAAACAGGACAGCGGCAATTTTGATAGAGCTGGGATTTTTAACTAATCAGGAAGATCTGGCATTTCTTACTGATAGAAATAATTATCAGCAAATAGCTGATGCGTTTATCAATGCTATTAAAGCTTATCAGCTTGCACTCAAATAAATAAAAGAAATCAGGAATGGATTATTTATTTAACCTGATACCTTTGCCGCTAAATTAAAATCAAAAACTTGTCGTCATACTTTCAAGCCCTCCTGTCCTTATTAAAAACCGAACGCGAAACGGATCTCCGTTTATATCAGCAGCTAACGCAATCCACTTCCATTTCAGATCGCCGCAGTGCCGGTCTTACATGGTATCCTATCGCGATTCGCAATACAGAGATGGGCCGGGGAGATTATTTAAGTGTTGAGGTCGAACGCACCACACACCAGGACGTAACGCACCAGTTACGTTTTGGTTCTTCTGCCGTTCTTTTCTCAAATCACGATCCTAAGAATGACAGGGTAGAAGGGATCATCACTTTCCAGGGAGGCAGCAGGCTTAAAATTACATTGAAAACTGAGGAACTTCCGGATTGGGCCAGCGATGGCAAACTTGGTATTGAGCTTCTGTTTGATAATAACAGCTATGATGAAATGCAATATGCTCTTAAAGAAGCTGAAAAGCGCAGCATAAGCCCAAAAGACGGTCAGCTTATTAAAGTTCTGACGGGCGAAATCAAAGCTTCTTTTCAAAACGATATGCCAGCGTTTAATGTTCCTGCGCTAAATGCCTCACAACAGGAAGCCCTCAACAATATTTTGGCTGCGCAAGAACTCGCAATTATACATGGCCCGCCGGGAACCGGTAAAACAACTACCCTGGTGCAGGCAATTAAAGCCTTAATTAAGAAAGAAGGAAAGCAAATACTTGTTGTTGCGCCAAGCAATACGGCAGTGGATTTGCTTACAGAAAAGCTTGCCGACGAAGGATTAAATGTGCTGCGTGTCGGGAATCCCGCCCGCGTTTCGGATAAATTAATGTCGCTTACGCTTGATAGTAAAATGTCTGAACATAGCAGCATGAAAGAAATTCGTGCCTTAAAAAAGCAGGCGAATGAGTACCGTAACATGGCTCATAAGTATAAACGAAACTTTGGCCGGTCTGAGCGTGAGCAGAGGAAAGCTTTGTTTGATGAGGCGCATAAGATCATGAAAGAAGTGGGTAATACAGAACAATACATTCAGGAGGATCTTTTGGCGAGGGCACAGGTTATTACCGCCACACTGGTAGGTTCTAACCATTATACGGTACGCAATCTGAATTATCATACCCTGGTTATTGATGAAGCAGGGCAGGCACTTGAACCTGCCTGCTGGATTCCAATATTAAAGGCTCAAAAACTAATTCTTGCCGGCGATCATTTTCAGCTATCACCTACCATTAAATCGGATGAAGCCGCCAGGAAGGGTTTAAGTACTACATTGCTCGAAAAGTGCGTCAGTCTGCATCCGGAAGCCGTAGGTCTTCTTCAGGAACAATACCGGATGCATGCTGACATAATGGGGTATTCATCCAGCGTATTTTATCAGGACAAGTTACTGGCTCATGCCAGCGTTGCACAGCATCTGGTATTCTCAGAAGATGTGCCATTGAGTTTTATTGATACTGCTGGTTGTGGATTTGACGAAAAATTGGAAGGTACCAGTACCACTAACCCTGATGAAGGAGTTTTTTTAATTAAACATCTCAGTCAATACGTAGAAGACCTGAAGTTAAAGCCCGGCACTTCTTTCCCTACCATCGCCATAATCTCCCCTTATAAAGAGCAGATCAATGTGCTCAGAGATATGTTACTTCAGTCGCCCGATTTGCAACAGCACAGCGATAAGATTTCAGTCAACACCATTGATAGTTTTCAGGGGCAGGAGCGGGATGTTGTATATATCAGTATGACCCGAAGTAATACCGAAGGAAATATTGGCTTTCTGGCAGATATAAGGCGCATGAACGTGGCAATGACCAGGGCCCGTAAGAAACTCGTAGTGATTGGCGACAGCGCCACACTTTCACGCCTGGCATTTTATGCTGATTTTATCGCTTACGCAGAGAAAAAAAACGCTTATCAGAGTGCCTGGGAGTTTGCATGAACCTAAAGGCCCGCGTTTCAGGCTGTAAAATGTGCTTTGCAAACCTCAAAGTTAAGGTTTTGATGAGTTGGAGGAGACGCCAACACTCGGTTTTCCCTCCAATCGTTTAACTGTGTCGACGGGGTTGGTGTTCCCACCATAGCCGTTAACATAAGAATGGTCTTATTTCATACTCGCTGAAATATACAAAAATAGAGGCAGGTTTCTTAGTGATCTCCGACTGTCCGAAGGACTCGTTTGGAGGAAGGAAAGGGGAGGAATATGCGAGGGCATTTTGTGTGGGTTGGCCTTTCTCTCCCTCGGGGAGAGATGCCGTAAGGCAGAGAGGGTTTGCGCTTTACAGAATTTTTCCTAGATTCAATTCATAGAACCTAAACCTAAAGAATTCCGAAGATACTTAAGAAAGGAATCCAAGCTGCAGAAAGATTTTATGGTTTCATTTCAGGAATTGGAAATTTCTGGATTTGAAAATCCGACGGCAGCATACTATTGAAAATTTTGTGGTAGATTTCTATATCGACGAATTAAAGCTTATAATCGATTGGATGGGAGTGTGCATGATAACCAGGGACAGTTAAACTATGATCACTTTCGTAATCAGGTGCTAAACTCCAAAGGCTACAGTGTAGTTAGAATTGATAATGTCTCTGTAATTGATTATACTGAGGCTGCATTGGAATGGATAAAGGATCGGGAAATTAAAGGTTCAAATCAACAAAGAACAATAAGATTGCTATTCCAGCAGAGTCTGTTACCCTGCCTCCGGCATCTCTCCCAGAGGGAGAGAAAAGCTGTCTCCCACAAAGCGCTTTAGCTTTATGACGCTTTAATCAGAACTTACCGGAACAAACTTTCTTAATTGAAGGCACTTCCGCCAGCGGAGGTCAGGTGCTAAACCATTTCTGTTATTAATAGAAAGTAATGTTATTCAATGAATAATATTCTTAGGTTAACGGTATGGTGTCTCCACCAACCGCTAAACTTAGAATTGCCCTCGGTGAAGAGACTGAGTGTCTCAGGATTATCCTTTAATCACTTCCAGCCATGCCTGAGCCATTAATTCTGCTCCTGCAATACTTGGATGAACTCCATCCGGAGCCCAGTATGATCCTGGTGCTGTTTGTAATGCTTTATCAAATACTTTTTGGTAAGGTATAAAAGCTGCATCAAATTCTGTTGCTAATTGTTCTGCAGCATTTTGATATTCGCCAAAAGCCGGGAACCACTTGTTATCAACAGCAGACCCTAAAATTGCGAACGGTTCGCCGATGATAAGTTTAACATCAGGAAGCTTTTTTTTAGTTCGCTGAAGTAATGAGCGAAAATCGTTCCTGTAAATTTCTAGCGTCCCTTTATATCCGCTTTTCAGGAGGTGCCAGTAATCATTAACCCCAATAAGGATACTGATAATATCTGGATTCAAACTAATAGCATCAGTATCCCAGCGTTCTGCTAACTGATAAACCTTATTCCCGCTAATACCCCGGTTGTAAATTTTAAGATTTTTCCCTGGATTGGTGTTAAGTAGTTCTGCTGCTGCAAGGAAGGAATAACCTCCGCCCATTGCTTTTTGAGAATTTGCTGCTGTTTCGGTTCTCACACGACCTGCATCGGTAATGGAATCCCCCTGAAACAAAATTATATCATTGTTTTTCAGAGATATTTTTTTTGATTTTTGATCGGCTAATGCAGCAAAAGCTATTTCGGGAATAGTTAAACTTGCTAAACCGCCAAGGGCAACTGTCGTTAAAAAGGATCTTCTGCCAGATTGATTAGTTTTCATGCAGCAAGATATTTAAAAAATAAAACAGATATTAATTAAATATTTTTTTATCGGGCTTTGACACGCATTATTTCATGTCCAACCACCAAAACGGCTCCGCTGGTAAATGATCCATCAATTTGTTCCCACTCATTGTCATCGTTTAACTGTATACAACTAAGCATAACATCATCTTCGTAAACTAAATACTGGTGATATGACGGAACAATTTTAAGATTTTGCGGGCCTCTCTCATCAATAGCTGCTTCAACATAAAAAGCCTCATGTTTTCTGGATGATTTTCCCAATTGTTCTTTTTCTTCCATTTTAAATAAACACAAAAACATAAATAATTGTTGATGCGAATTATAGAAGTAAACCGTTTATTATTTATGAAACCTAAACTTATCATACTAACAGGCGCAGGTATATCTGCTGAAAGTGGCCTGAAAACATTCCGGGATTCTGACGGCCTTTGGGAAGGGTATGATATTTACGATGTAGCAACACCAGAAGCCTGGCAACGAAACCCTGTTTTGGTTCAGGATTTTTACAATATGCGACGAAAAAGTGTATTGGAATCTAAACCCAACGCTGCACATTTGGGCTTAATACGTCTTGAAGATAAATATGATGTAAGCATTATCACTCAAAATGTAGATGATCTCCATGAACGTGCCGGCTCGTCGAATGTGCTGCATTTACACGGTATCATTACCAAGTCACAGTCGAGTATAAATGCCGACCTGGTTTATGATATAGAAGGATGGGAATTAAAAATGGGTGAGATATGTGAATTGGGATCGCAACTCCGGCCTCATGTTGTATGGTTTGGAGAAGCAGTTCCGATGTTTGATATGGCAATGCAAATTGCCTCCGGTGCTGATATCTTTTTAATCATTGGAACTTCTCTGGCAGTTTACCCTGCTGCGAGTTTGATTGATTACGTGCCTTATTCTTCGCAGAAGATAATTATTGACCCCAATACTGCCTATATCAGAAATATAAATAATTTAAGAGTTATTAATGATAATGCCGGAACAGTAGTGCCTAAACTGGTGGATGAGCTATTGAGTGAATGTTAATTGTGTTTAGTAGATTAGCGCTCCTCCTCTAATTATATGAAAATTAAAATACAGGTAATTTTTCTATTGCTTTTTTCTCTGGTGCACCTCAGTACTTATTCTCAAATTATTCAGATAGAAAAAATTAACTGCCGGATTTCACAAAGTGATCATGATAAAATTGAAAAGATAGCAAGATTTGAGAAGGATCTGTATAATAACTTTTTTAATACGCTCGGTAACGATAGTTTAGTAATCAGAGTATCTATTCTCTCAGCTGCGGACTATAAGGAAATTCAAAACAAAGCCTCAGGATTGCATAAAACATATGGATTTTATGCACCCCGGCTTGACCAAAGTTTTGTGTTGAAAAACACTGTGTTCCTGAGTACGGTGATTCATGAAATGAGCCATTGCTTGCTAAGGCATAATCTAAAGAGTCCTCCCAGATGGCTCAATGAGGGCATCGCCGAATTCTGTGGTACCATGCTTATTGACGATGACAAAGTTTCATTTTCCGCAGATCCTCACAGAATTAAGGCAGTGAGAGATATGGTGATTAAATCACCTCTTCGTTTAAAGGATTTAATGAATGCAGATGACAGTGAATGGAGAGATCTGGATAAGCGCTCAAATCTGTATTCTATATCTTATGCTATGATTTATTTCTTAATAAAGAAGAATCCCAGTATATTAAAAAGGATGCTTTTATTCATGCAGGAGGGACAAACCCCAGTAGACGCAATAGAATTTAGCTATGGAGGTTTTTATAAGTTCGAAAACGAATTCAATGCTTTTTATAAAAACACTCTAATAAAGCCTATATAAAAAACATTGCAGTCTCAAAAAGCGAATGTTTCTGAGACTGTAATTGATTATTGCTCATGTCTTTTTAATCCGTACTTTTCTATCTTGCTGTAGAGATGACTTCTCTGAATATCAATGTCATCGGCGGTTTTAGAGACATTCCAGTTGTTTTTTTCGAGCTTATATTTGATATATTCTTTTTCGGCATAATCTTTATATTCCTGAAAGCTGCCAAACTGGTCATAGTTTGTTGAAGTCTGTCCCTGAGTAGCAGGAGTGGTACCGGTAGCATGACTAACGGGCTGTACTGCAGAAGGATTTGCAAAGGTACGAACATCACTGTCTGTAATAACTTTATCACTCAGAATGATCAGCCTCTCAACCATGTTTCGCAGCTCACGGATATTGCCTGTCCACGGAAGCGCTTTGAGTGTTTCGATAGCACCTTCACTAAATTTTTTCGTGGGCATACCGTACTCGTTGCAGATCTCTTCACAAAAGCTTTCAGCTATAAGCGGAATGTCGTCATTACGTTCTGCAAGAGAAGGAACATGAATAAGAATTACGCTTAGGCGATGGAACAAGTCCATACGGAAATTTCCAAGTTCGATTTCCTTTAACAGATCCTTGTTTGTAGCCGCAACAACACGAACATCTACATCAATTTCTTTTTCTCCGCCTACGCGGGTGATTTTATTTTCCTGCAGGGCACGTAAAACTTTTGCCTGGGCAGAAAGGCTCATATCGCCAATTTCATCCAGAAATAAAGTCCCTCCGTTTGCCTGTTCAAATTTACCTATACGTTGTTTAACTGCTGAAGTAAAGGATCCTTTTTCGTGACCGAACAATTCACTCTCTATTAATTCAGAAGGTATTGCGGCGCAATTTACTTCGATAATAGGACCGTTAGAGCGGTGAGATTTTTCATGAAGCCAGCGTGCTACCAATTCTTTACCACTACCGTTTGCGCCGGTTATTAAAACCCTTGCATCTGTAGGAGCGACCCTGTCAATAGTATCTTTAATTTTAGATATCGCCGGTGAATTTCCCAGCATTACTCTAACCTTACTGACTTTCCGTTTTAATACTTTGGTTTCAGTTACAAGATTTCCTCTTTCCAGAGCATTTCTTACGGTAATTAATAATCTGTTAAGGTCGGGTGGTTTTGAAATAAAATCATAAGCTCCTTTTTTAGAGGCTTCAACTGCCGTTTCGATGGTTCCATGGCCTGAAATCATAATAAACGGGATGTCCGGTTTTACGGCAAGAGCTTCTGTAAGCACTTCCATGCCGTCCATCTTATTCATTTTGATGTCGCAGAGAACTAAGTCGAAGTCGTCTTTTTTAATGCGCTCGAGCCCGTCTATTCCATTATCTACATCTTCAACTTCATAATCTTCATACTCAAGTATCTCACGCAGCGTATTGCGTATAGCGCGTTCGTCGTCAACAATTAAAATTTTTGCCATAATGATCTTAAGCTTTCAAACGCAAGGTCAACATAATTGTTTGCTTTTTGTATACAAATTAATACAGTTTTTTAAATGACAGTTAAAGTAAAAAACATTAAAATTTTGGGTGTAAACGGGACTTCGATTACTATTTTTTTGTTAAATCACTTAAAGTTAATGAATGCATTCCCTCTCCTCAAGGTGAGGGGGACGCCATTAGGTTAAGGATTTGAAAGGTGTTGGTGCGGACACCATAGCCATTAACTTAGGATGATTTTTTTTTCGAACCTGTTGAAATAGAGTGTCACGCAGATTAAGTCGCTTTGTGTGTATTGGCCTTTCTCTCCCCCAGGGAGAGATGCCGCAAGGCAGAGAGGGTTTACGCTTTACAAGATTTTTCCTACATTCAATTCATATAACCTAAACCTAAAGAATTCCGAAGATACTTAAGAAATAAATCCACTACTGCAGAAAAGATTCTATGGTTTCATTTTAGGCATCGGAAATTTCGTGATCCCTACTACCCTCTCTGCCTCCGGCATCTCTCCCAGAGGGAGAGAAAGGCTGTCCCGCACAAAGTGCTTAAGCTTTATGACGCTTTAATCAGAACTTTCTGTAACAAACTTTCTTAAATGACGGCACCTCCGCCAGAGGAGGACAGTTCCCTCTCTGCCTTCGGCATCTCACCCGGAGGCAGAGAAAGACCGGTGCTCCCTTGCAAAAGCCATAATTAAAGTCAGATTATAAACAAAAAATGCTCTTCCTTTTCGGGGAAGAGCAAATAAGTTTCACAGGCATATAAGCCGGGTTCTGTACCGTAAACGGTTTCTATCATTTATCTGCTTGTACCATTGCTGGCACACTCTAACGGCCTACCCATCCCGACAAAAGATTTGCACCTTTAAGGAGCGAGCAACTCCTGGATCGGGACTTATTTGGCCTTTCAACTCCCGGGGTTTACCGCAATGCATGTCGCCATACAAAGCCGTGAGCTCTTACCTCACGTTTTCACCTTTTCTCCGGTTTGCACCAGAGTAGTTTATTTTCTGTGGCACTTTCCGTCTTCTGTTACCGGAATCCTTCCCGTTAGGAAGCGAGATGCTCTGTGTTGCCCGGACTTTCCTCACCGAAATAAATCGTTGCGATAGAACAGCCTGTGATTACAAAGATAGTTAATATTCGTGACGCTGATAAGCCGCTTTGAAATCCTGCCCCATCATTTTAAAACGAGAAACTACTGTAGCAATAAATTCTTCATCAATAATTTCAAAAACGCTGTTTACTCCGTCAATCAAATCCATTTCTGAAAGTTTATACGTTTGTTCAAGTATTCCCTGCTCAAACTTCACCAGGTATTTCATATTCATAGAAAATATGGTGATTTTACAATCCGGTCTTGGTAATTCTGCTACTACTCTCATTGGTATGCTTAAATATCTTCTCTAAAGGGTTAACACCTTTTAATGTGCCAAAACTAGCGATTGGTTTAAATCTGGCAAATAACTCTTCGCTGTACCAGTTTTCTTCCCTGGTTCTTTTAATAATCTCTTTGTGTTCTGAGGAGTGATAAGCAAATGCTTTTACATCATCCGGAGAATCCCAGACAGAAAATGTAGCTTGTCTGTAATATGGAGCTTCACCGATGCCAAAGGACGTAATGTATCCTTTAGACTGAAGCATTAATCCGGCTACTTTATCTACGCTCGACCAAAAGTTTTTTAAACGTTTAAACCGGATGGTGGCCCGTGTTAAAACTGCTATCGGCCCATTATAGCTATGGTTTTGTGCATTTCCAAAGGGTTCTTTTCCATCCCATAGTCCATGACTTATAAGCGGTTCACAAAGAATTGTATAAGTTTCTGAAGCTAAAATGCTCCACCATGAAGAAATGAAGGACTTTTTTAAGAAGTAATTGAAATCTTTCTCTGTATCCCAAACGGTAAGGAGCGCCCATTGCTCCAGATCGGCTTGCTTGTCAAAAGTTCCGTTTTTACCGCTTCCGAGCAGTTTCCAAAAGCTGCACTGTTTGGTAAACATCAAAGGTATGCGATGAATTGCCATCGCCAAAAAAGCGAACGGGATCTTAAATTTTGAATACCTGATAATTGTTAAAGCAACAAGCATGAATGTGGTTCCCCAAAAATAAATTTTTAAACAGCACTACGACTTGCTATCGCAAAAAAAAGACCGGATAAATCCGGTCTTTTACACGAAAATTACAGGAATTAAATGCTATTTACCTTATCCTTAACATTTGCTATGGTTTCATTTGCTTTGTCTTTCAAAGATTCGCTGATATCTTTAAGCGATTCTGCTAAAGAATCAGTTGTTTTTTTTCCTTCTTCAGTACCGAAAAAGTAATATGCGGCTGCACCTATTGCTAATCCTGCAAGTAATAAAGCAGGCAATTTTGAATTGTTTGTCATATTTATCAGATTTAGATTTACTTAATTAATAAAGGGTTTCAATTCAAAAAAGTTTCTAAAATATTCATAAAAACAAAATGCGACCTGTGATTAGCAGATCGCATTTAATACCGTAAAGATCAGGTCTGTTATTCTTCTCCGGGAACATCACCGTAAATTACCTGAGGGATATGTTTATCAATTTGCCAGCGGCCTGTTCCTTCTTCACCAATGACATCAAATAGCTCAAGAATTCTGCGGGCAATATATTCCTCTTCAATTTGTTCTTTTAAGAACCACTGAATAAAGTCAAAAGTTGTATAATCTTTTAATCTCATACACTGATCTGCTATACGATTTAACTGACCGGTGACTTTTATTTCCTGCTGAAGCGCTAATTCAAAAACTCCGCGAAATGATTCAAATTCCTGAGGAACATTGGTGATTTCGGGAGAAATTGCTCTGCCTCCTAAATCATTTACATATTTGAAAATCTTAAGCATGTGCACACGCTCTTCATTTGATTGTTTTTCCAGGCGGCCCGCGCTATTATCGTATCCGTTGCGATTGCAATAAGATGCCATGGATAAATAAACCGCAGATGAATATGCTTCGTTTTTTATTTGTTCGTTTAAAAGGTTTTCAATTTCTTCTGAAAGAGAAGTCCTTAATCTGAGAAGATCTTTCATGATTAATTTTGTTGTTATCGCTAATTTACGATTTTAACAACAATTAATTGAAAAAGTAAGATGCTAAATCTAATAAAGATTTAATCTAAATACGAAATAGCTGAGGTCTAAGGCATTCGCAAACTACACTGTGCAAATGAAGGGTAAATTTAGCGCCGGAGAGTAAATTTTTTAAATTCAGAACATCCGTTAAAGTAAGAACAAAACAACGGTCAGAATAGGGAGGCATCAGAACAGTTACATCTGTAACACTTGACGAAGAAAAGATCATTTCTTCTAAATTGACATTATTAACCCGTTTTATAAAATCTAGAAAGTTACTCGCCTTAAAAGAAGAGGCTACTCCGGCATATTCTAAAATGTAAGAATTTGTCTTATTACATTGCGAAACAGATCCACATTCTGTTCTAAAAATTTCGATTATTTCAACGCAATTATTCTGTTTCATCTAAAACTCTGTGTCACAAACTTACGCATTGTTTATAATTAGTCCAAATAAGAATGAAAAAATTCAGATGAAGATTGCAATCAAATGTCTGATCCTGAAAACTTAGATTCCGTTCTCACCAGTGATCAGAGCTTCAGTTTTGCCGAAAGGTTAAGATTTAGCTGCTCTTCCACAATCTCGCCCATTGTTTTGCATAATTTAAATGAAGGGTCTTTATGGAAATCACTTAAGTCGGATGCCAGTTGAGCAACTTTACTGCTCGGAGAGATTTCATCTTTCTTCATTACCTCCAGCAGGTCGTAGAGACGGTAATGCACCAGCTTTACCCGGTTGTTGATCAGGCTTCGTTCTTCCTCAAGATATTGACGCATTGTTTTTTTATCCATATGCTGGATACCCAGTTTTACTAACTGATAGTTTTCTTTAAAATAATGCGGAAGATAAAATTGCCGGCGGCCTTCATATGATTGCTGATCGAAATCTATGGCACGTAAACGGTATTGGTTGCCTTCAATATCCGGAGTAATGTGAACTACATAATTGTAAGATCGCATGTCGCCTAATAAGCGGATAAAACACCGTTCATTAAACTTTACAAATTCTTTGCAGATACGGATCTGATTAAATTTAGAAGTGTTTAACCGTTGTTTAATAAAAACATCTCCGGGTAAACCCGAAATATGCTCCTCAATAAGAGTGTTTTCATCAGTTAAATAACTGATGCGGTTGGGAGATAAAATATGTTCCAGCTCAAGTCCGTAAACGCGGGATGCATCAGCAACTTTAACATAGAAATAGTCGTAGTTATCATTAAATCTATTAATAACCCTGATTCTGAAAGGCTTTGAATTTCCGAATGTGCAATAGTCGATTTGTGCGATTTGCAGGTGATCCATCACTTCCGTATCGCCCGAAGCATTCATCAATGCATAAATATAAGAGAGCCCGGGAAATAGTTCACTCATTTCAGACTGGTCATAGTACACTGTTTGCCACAGTGTATCGTTCCCGTTTTTATCAAGAAGGGGTACACTTGTGTTAAATCGTAGCAAATCAGAATATTGAACAGGTAGTTTTGTTTCACGGTTATACTTTAAAAGGTAGTCGCGTAACTTGTCGTTTATTGTATAAAAAAACTTTTTTCGGGAGGGGACATCCAGCCTTGATTCGTATTTTGCCATAAAATATCAGCAATATATTAATTAAAAAAGCTAATTGACGTTCGTTTAATCAATAAGCAGGAACTATTACATAAACGGTGATTTGTTAAATTTGAGATAAGTATTAATTGTTTATAAATTATGCTAAATATGTTAGTATAATTTATAAGTTTGTAGTATGTATGCAATAGTTGATATTGAAACCACGGGGGGGCATGCTTCGGCAAACGGGATAACTGAAATAGCTATTGTTTTACATGATGGTAATAAAGTTACCCGGAAATATGAAACCTTAATAAATCCACAAAAGCATATTCCGATTTATATTTCCGCCCTTACCGGTATCAGCAATGAAATGGTAGCAAATGCGCCGCTGTTTTCTGAAGTGGCAACCGAAGTTTTCAGTTTACTTCATGATAAGATTTTCATTGCCCATAATGTTAATTTTGATTATTCCTTTTTAAAATACCACCTGTCGGCTTGCGGCTATGAACTGCAAACAAAAAAACTGTGTACAGTGCGTTTAAGCAGAAAGGTATTTCCGGGTTTATTATCCTACAGCCTGGGGAAATTGTGCAAGCAGCTACAAGTTGAGCTTACCAATCACCATAGGGCAGGAGGAGATGCAGAAGCTACAGCTATCCTGTTTTCCATGATTCTGCAAAATGATAAAGACGGACATATAAAGCAATCGTTAAACAGAAACTCAAAAGAGCAGCTTTTACCTCCAAATTTGTCCCGTGCAGAATTTGATAAAATACCAAATACGCCGGGAGTTTATTATTTCTATAATCAAAAAGGGAAGGTTGTATATGTGGGTAAAGCGAAAAACCTTAAGAAACGCGTTAGCTCTCATTTTACCGGAAATAGTGCCAACAAGCAGAGGCAGGATTTTATGCGTGAGATCCATTCGATAAACTTCCAGGAATGCGGTACAGAATTAATGGCATTTATTCTTGAAGCCACAGAAATTAAACGCCTGTGGCCGGAAAATAACCGTGCATTGAAACGCTTTGAGCAGGCATACGGGTTGTTTATGTATGAAGACCAGAGAGGGTATCATCGCCTTTTAATTGATAAAAAACGTAAGGGATCAACTCCGATTTACAGTTTCAATCAATTATTTGAGGGACACAGCTTATTGCGGCAATTAATGGACGAGTTTGAGCTTTGTCCTAAATTATGCTTTATTCAAAGAAATCAGGATGATTGTATAGGGATTGATAATAAACCCTGTAAAGGAGCCTGTAAGGGAACCGAAAGCAGAGTTTTATATAACATCAGGGTGCAACAGGCAATTGCAAAACTAAGATCCGACCTACCCTCATTCGCATTACTAGATGAAGGCAGAACCGAGGAGGAGCACAGCGTAATTCTGATGGAACAGGGGCATCTTCAGGGTATGGGGTATATTTTAAAAAACACCCCTGTTGACGATATCACTGAATTGAAAAACGTTATACAGCCTTATCCTTCAAATGATTATATCCGCAATCTGGTGCACAATTATGCCATCAGATACCCAGAAAGGTTGTTGAGTTTTTAGTTTTAAGTTCCCTGTTTACGAAACTGCTGAGGAGAAAGCCCTGTTTTTTGCCTGAAAACTTTTGAAAAATACAGGCCTGAATCGAAGCTTAATTCATAAGCTATCTCTTTAACTGGTTTTGAAGAGCCGGTAAGCATCTGCTTCGCTTTTTCTATGCGCAATTGAATTAAGTATTGGCCTGGAGCCAGTCCGGTATGGTTTTTAAATAGCTTCCTGAACAACGAATAACCTATTCCTAGTTGACGGGCCACAATTTCCGGCGAAATCTGTTCGGTGATATTCTGTCTGAAAAGTACCATTGCCTTGTTTACCACATGGATAACCTCATTATCTTCGGAAAGGGAACTTTGCTTTTTCCGGGAATAGACACTGCCTAATAAATGAAGAAGCATGCCTGAAATAATTTGCTGATAGGCAGGTTTTTCTTGTTTTGTTTGTTCGATGATCGATTCAAAAAGCGCTATTATTTCATACTGCAGGCCAAGTCTGAAAACCGGATCATCAGGTTTAAAGAAGCGGTTACTTACCTGATTGTCAATAATATTTCCGTTGAAGCCTATCCAGTACTCGTCCCATCCCGTTTTTTCATTGGGTTTATAACTATGCCTGTCGCCCGGAAACAGAAGAATCGCATCTCCGGCCTGAATCGCTTTTTTACCGGCGGCAGCCGATTCGAAAAATCCTTCACCACGTGTAATATAAATTAACTGGTATTCCTGAAGTACCCTGCCTGTATTGCAGTTAAAAAAGTAGGGATAGGGGTGTTTTTTTGAAGGATAGAAGGTTGAATTCTCAATATGAGTATATCCCGTATTCAGGATATGCAGTCCCCATTGTTCATCTTCTTTACTTACCGGGAGGTATCTGTAAAAATTTTCCAAAATCCTATTGTATCAAAAAGTGCATGTAAAATATCAAAAAATCTATTTGGCAGGGATATTCAACCGATAGATTTGTATATCCACTATAAACTAACATACTAATTTTATGTCGCAATCATCTTTAAAAGTCGGTCTTTTTGGAATTGGTCTTGATGCTTACTGGGATCAGTTTGAAGGTTTAAAAGCCCGGCTCGAGGGATACCTGAATGAGGTAAATAATAAGTTATCTGCAATCCACCCCCAGGTAATTAACCTTGGTTTAATTGATACCGTCGACAAAGCTTTTGAAGCCGCACATAAATTCAGGCAGGAAGATGTGGATATAATCTTCTTGCATGTAACTACCTATGCTTTATCCTCTACAGTTTTACCTGTTGTTCAGCGTGCAAAGGTTCCGGTAATTATTCTGAATCTGGCACCGGAATCAGCCATCGATTATAAGGCTTTTAACAGCATGAACGATCGTACCAAAATGACTGGGGAGTGGCTGGCTTTTTGTTCTGCCTGCCCGGTGCCCGAAATTGCTAATGTATTTAACAGGACCGGTATTAAATTCCATCAGATTACGGGAATGCTGCATGATGATCCCGAATGCTGGACAGAAGTTACTGAATGGCTTGAAGCTGCTAAAGTGGCTGATATCATGTTCCATAACAGAATGGGCTGTATGGGGCATTATTACAGTGGTATGCTGGATATTTATTCGGATCTGACTCAACAGTACTCCTATTTTGGAGGGCACATAGAGATCATTGAAGTCGATGAGCTGGCAGATCTGCGGAAGCAGGTCAAGGATGAGGAAATTGTTGATCGGGTAAAGTTGTTTTATGAGATATTCGATGTTGAGCCTGATAGTTCTGAAGAGGAATTGCAAAGGGCCGCAAGAACATCAGTTGCACTTGACCGCCTGGTTGAGATCTACAAGCTGGGTTCGATGGCTTATTATTATAAAGGCACTGGTAATTTTGATAATGAAGATACCATTAGTTCAATTATACTGGGTAATTCTCTATTAACGGCTAATGGAATCCCTGTTGCCGGAGAGTACGAGATTAAAAATGCCCAGGCAATGAAAATTATGGACAGCTTTGGTGCAGGAGGCTCTTTTACTGAATATTATGCCATGGACTTTAATGATGATGTGGTTTTAATGGGACACGACGGACCGGGGCATATCGCGATAGCTGAAGGGAAGACGAAAGTAAAACCGCTCAGGGTTTTTCATGGTAAAGTGGGGCGGGGGCTTTCGGTGGAGATGTCGGTAAAAAATGGCCCGGTAACCTTATTATCAGTTGTTCAAACGGCCGATGGTAAATTCATTCTATTGGTTGCCGAGGGGGAGTCGGTGGCTGGGCCGATACTAGAAATAGGCAATACCAACAGCAGGTATAAGTTTTCTATTGGAGCCCGAAAGTTTGTAAATAACTGGAATATTCATGGTCCTGCACATCATTGTGCGGTTGGTTTGGGGCATATCAGCTCCAAAATTCAAAAGCTGGGAAAGTTGTTGAATATGGAAGTGGTTAAAGTTTGTTAGGTGAGGAGAGCTCTCTCTCCTCATTCTCATACCGCTAACGAAAATGCTAATGCTTTTCTGTAATGCTGTATGCCGCTTTTTTCTGAAAACTATAAATTAAATAACCCAGGGCTGGCAGAATAAATACGCTGCCAATCAGTAAAGCCATTCCCAGGGCCTCTATTGTTTTATCGTGACCCCGATGCTCGAGCAATGATAGATACCCGCCATTTTTAAGGATCACAATATTTGGGAAATGTCTGTACGTCGTTGTCAGCAAAATCATGCTCACCTGAAACCCGGCTAGTATACGTAAAACGCGTGTTTTGCCTTTCGCTAAAAAGGACCAGAATACAATTAATGATACAGAGGCCAGTGCAATGGCAGTAATGCCAATAGAATTTCCAAATACCCACTCTATTAAGGGAATACCTTCATAATTGGCAGCGATAAAAACCAGCGCACCGCAGATAAAAGCAGCGATATTCATGAAACGTGCTTTTCGCATATAACGGTGTTTATCTAATTCTGTATCAGTTTCTCCAATAATAAAAACAGCAGCGAGGAAGCCGCAAATAGATACTGTGAACAGACCAACAGTTATAGAAAACCAGTTTAACCAGCTGAAGATGTATGCAGAAAGAAACGTAGTTGCTTCTGTATCTATCTGGCCCGATACCGCGCTTCCGCCGATTATCCCTAAAAAAAGTGGTGTGATGAAGCTCGAGTAAACAAAAATTTTATTGTAAACGTGCTGCATATCATCCACTACAGCGTCATAATGTCTGAAAGTAAAGGCTGTTCCCCTGGCAATAATTCCCAGTAACATAATAATCAGGGGAATGTGCAGATGAATTGACATTGTTGTATATATCTCCGGGAAGCCGACAAAGAGAATAACGATGGTTATAATCAACCACATATGATTGGCTTCCCATATCGGGCCGATGGCACGATACATTGTTTTCCGGGTCTTGTTCCGGTTTTTTTCTGATGTGAAAAGTTCTATAATTCCAGCTCCGAAATCTGCGCCACCCATTAAGAGATAAAGCAGAATAGCTGTCCAAAGAAAAATGATTACTACGTATAACATAGGTTAAAAATTTTGGTCTGAATCCGGAGTGTCGTAAATTTTGCCGACCATGCTTATTTGCCGGTAAAGCATGAAAATCACTATAAGCGATAAGGAAAGGTAAACCGCTGAAAATAAATAAAAAGAATAAGCGATTCCGGGCATCGGGGTAACTGCATCTGCAGTGCGCATAACACCGTGAATAATCCAGGGTTGCCGCCCCACTTCTGTAACCGTCCAGCCTGCTTCAACCGCAATAAATCCCATGGGGGTAGCGGCGACAAAAAATTTAAGGAGCCATCTTTTATCTTGCCAGCTTCGTTTTTTCCATAAGGTGATAAAATATAAGATAGAGATCATCAGCATGATCATTCCTAAACCTACCATAATCTGAAAAGCATAATGAGTAATGGCAACAGGCGGGTGATTTTCTTCGGGAATGCTGTCGAGGCCTTTAACTTCCGATTCAAAATCGCCATGAGCCAGGAAGCTCAAAGCCCCGGGAATTTTGACGGCATAATCCACCTTTTTTTCTTTTGTATTGGGGATACCTCCAATAATTAACGAAGCATTTTTTTCGGTTTTAAAGTGCGCCTCCATAGCGGCGAGTTTCGCAGGTTGCCTTTGTGCCACATCTTTAGCCGAAATATCTCCGCTAAGGGGTTGTAAAACTGCTGCAAAGGTTGCAAACGCAGCCGCAATTTTAAATGATTTTCTATGGAAATCGACATTACTTCCTTTTAAAATCATAAGTGCATGTACTCCGGCAACCGCAAAACCTGTGGCAACGAAGGCTGCTACAGACATGTGCAGCGCCTGGCTGAACCAGGCATCGTTAAACATGGCTTTTATAGGATCGATATTCAGATATTCGCCATTTACAAAATCAAAGCCTGCGGGACTGTTCATCCAGGCATTGGCTGCGACCACCAGTATGCCCGATACAAGTCCGCTGACGCCCACTACAACTCCGGTAAACCAATGGAACCAGGGATTAAACCGGTCCCAGCCGTAAAGAAAGAAACCCAGGGCAATTGCTTCTATAAAAAAGGCTGTTCCTTCCAAAGAAAAAGGCATTCCAAAAATTGGTCCGGCGTGTTTCATGAATTCGGGCCATAATAAGCCCAGTTCAAAGGAAAGTACAGTGCCAGAAACAGCTCCCGTAGCAAAAAAAATGGCCACGCCCTTGCTCCATGCTTTGGTTATGTTTTTATATACCGGTTTATTAGTTTTAAGCCAGTAATAATGGGCAACTGCCATAAAAAAAGGCATTACCATGCCTATACAGGAGAATATGATATGAAAACCCAGGGAAAGGGCCATTTGAGATCTGGCAGCTATAAAATCGTCCATTCAGAGAAGATAAAATAATTTTCAAATATAAAATGAAATCTTTTGCCCGGGAGATATTTAAGATTTATTCATTAATGGAAGTGTAATTTATATCGGTTCTATTTTATGGGAGGGAGATTCTATCCCAATAAGGTTAATTACTTTTGTATCCCGGTGTCATTTGATTAAAACATGATTTAATCAAGACATTTCTAATTAGAACCATGAAATCATCAGAAGTTAAGAAGTATAAATTAGTGCCTTCCGAATTGCCGGCGGCATTACAGGCGAAGTGTCCCAGATGCAGAAGAGGTGATATGTTTACTACACCCATGTATGGATTTAAGCTTCAAAAAATGAATGACCATTGTCCCCATTGCGGAGTAAAGTTTGAACGCGAACCAGGATATTTTTACGTCGCAATGTTCGTCAGTTATGGTATGAATGTTATTGAAATGCTTATTGCGGGGATGTTAACCTATCTTATTACAGGGAATGTCACCGACCCATTACTTTATGTTATGGTGATTTTTCCGGTGGTTTTCATTCTTTCTCCGTTTAATTATCGCTTCTCCAGGGTCATCCTGCTATACTGGCTTACCCCAGGCTTAAATTATAACCCGGAAATGAGTAGGGATAAAACAGAATAATTCAGTAAATTCAGGAAATCTTTTTTGTTGGTTTTATTGTATAACCTATTCAGTAATTCATGTTTTTTGGGTTGAGAAACCCTTAGCACCTGCTGAGTGTTGTTGTAATTACAGATTGAGTAAAGTGGTGAATAATTACTTTAAATATGCCAGCCGTGTTTTAATCCTGAAAAGTTTTTTATTAATAAACTTTTTAGGCCTTTTATTGCTTAATTCTCAATCTTCTTCCGCTCAGAGTATTTCAAATGAAGGAACCGAATTTTTTGCGGTTTTTCCGACCCATGTGCCTTCAAGGGCTAATGGACAAAACGGACAAGCAAGACTCGCAGCTTATTCTATTTTCATAACATCCAAACAAGCCTCTTCGGGTGTTGTCACTGTCGGCAACTTTTCGCAAAGATTCACTATTCTTTCTAATACCGTTTCAGAAATTGTAATAGACAGGAGTCAGGCTTATATTGATGAATCAGAAAGTAACCTGGTTTTGGCTAACCGGGCCATACATGTGCTGGTTGATCCTGGTAAGCCGAAAGTTGTGGTATACGGACATATTTTTGCCGGCGCCCGCTCCGCAGCTTCTCTTATATTGCCTATTGAGGCCATGGGGCAGCAATATTTTAGTATGAATTATGATAATACTTTTAACCAGGATGACGGAGCTAATTTTATTTCGGTTATCGCAACTGAACCCAATACAACAGTTTTATTAAAGAGGAACGGTACAGTTATTAATACCATTCAACTTAAAAATGTAGGTGATGTATATCAATACTTAAGCAAAGATGATCCCACGGGGACAGAAATAGTTGCAGATCCTGTCACTTCCGCTTGCAAACGTTTTGCGGTTTTCTCCGGAAGTACGAATAGTATTATAGGAGCGCTTAATTGTCCGGGAAATTCTTCAGATCCGCTATATCAGCAAAATTATCCTGTAGAGAGCTGGGGAACAACATACGGATTTGTGCCGTTTAGTTCTGAAAGTGCATCAGGTGAGCAAACCAGAACCCGTGGTAGTATCTTTAGGGTTTTAGCTAAGGATGACGGCACGATAGTTAAGGTTAACGGAACTACCGTGGCCACATTAAATTCGGGAGAATTTTATCCGAATTCTTACCAGGCAGTTCCTTCGACTACAGCCGGTATTATATCAAGTAATAAACCTGTGGCAGTGGCCCAATATGCCATATCACAGGCCTGTGCAGGGAGCGATGGGGTAAGCGACCCTGATATGGTTATTCTAAATCCTATAGAATATAATATAAAGCAAATTACAGTTTACTCTTCCGACAAGGAAAATATTGATGAACAATATTTAAATATTTTAATAAAAACTTCTGCCGCATCCTCTTTCAGAATAAACGGCTCTCCTTCCCCTGACCCATTTAAGAGGATTTCTTCAGCTCCCGAATATTCCTATCTTCAATTAAACCTGAATGATTTTGGCACCAGAGATTTTACACTCTCTGCGCAGGATGGTTTTAATGCCATAGCTTATGGCTTTGGTGATCACGAATCATACGGTTATTCTGCGGGAACCAGTCTGGCCTCTGGTCAAACTCTCTATGCCGTCAGAAAAGATACCAGGGAAGAGTTGTTAAATGCCTGCACAAAAGAGGATTTTGACTTTAAGCTTGTACTGCCTGCACAGGCTTCAAAACTTACCTGGAGTTTCGATCCCTCAGAACCCGATCTTGTTGACGTTAACCCGGTTTCAACTATGGTTATTCGCAACAACAAAACCTATTATGAATATTTTTATCCCCGGACCCGGGTTTTTGAAATTGCAGGTACACGAAATATTAAAGTTCTTGCAAAATATCTCAGTTCTAATATCTGCTACCAGGAAGAGCAGCTAATAGAATTTATTTTTGAAGTATATGATCCTCCGACTGCAAGTTATACTTTCTCGGGTACTTGCGCCTTAGATTCAGTGCTCTTTACAGATACCAGCAATCCTTACAGGCCGGATAAGCCGGTAATCACCTGGTTATGGGACTTTGGTGACGGAACTACATCAACCCTTAAGAATCCGAAACATAAGTTTCTGACCAGCGGAGATTTTACAGTTAAGCTGGCAGTAGATAATGGAACCGGGTGCTTCAGCGATGTGAGTGAGCAAACTCTTTCTATAAGACCATTGCCTTTAGCAAGCTTCATTTTATCAGAAGTTAGCTGTACGTCAAACGCTATTATCTTTTCAGATGCATCAACTACTTCAACGGGCAGCATAAGCCAGTGGTTATGGGATTTTGGCGATGGAACTACATCTGCCGAACAGCATCCAAACCATACTTTTCCTAAAACGGGAAGTTATATGGTGAAACTCCAGGTTGTGAACAGTTTTGGATGTAAGAGTAACGTTTTTAGCCAAAAGGTGACCGTGTTTGCACCGATACTGGAAGCCGGCCCTGATAAAACTATTTTAAGAGGGGGACAAACTACCCTGTCGATTATGGCAGATGGTAATAACCTGAAATATAAGTGGTCACCATCTGCAGGATTGGACCGTGATGATGTGAAAAATCCTGTTGCTTCGCCGGATACTGAAACACTTTATACAGTGACTATAACTTCTGAAGAGGGTTGTGTATTGACGGATAACCTGAGGGTTAAAATAGTGGACGAAGTAACTATACCAAATACTTTTACCCCTAACGGAGACGGCGTTAACGATTTTTGGGTTATTAAGTATCTTGAAAGCTTCCCTTCAGCAACAATAAATATATTTACACGCTACGGGGTTCCTGTATTTACTTCAAGAGGTTATTTCGAGCCATGGGATGGGAGCTGGCAGGGCGATATATTAAGCTCCGGAACCTATTATTATGTTATCACTACACCTAATAAGCCAAAGCCATATTCGGGTTTTGTGACTATATTACGATAGTACTTATATCAATATATTCATTAATTTACTTTAATCCGAAAAAACGGAAAAGGAAATCTGTTAGTTTTACTTGATCAGGTATTCCGGCGGAATTCTTAATTCTAATACATTATTATATTTCTCAATGAGCAAGCAATCTTCAGGCATTTTTTCTGATTCAACATATAGAGCAGCAACTTTAATTTCGGGCACTATAGCGCAGCATTTTATTCAGCATATTGCCGATGCAAGGATTGCCGGGGAACAGGACCTGGCCCCCGAACCATCATCTGAAACGATTGAAGCAATAATTGATGCCGGTTTCTGGACCAGCTTGCGCAAAGAAGAGGGACACTCGCCCAGGATTTCTTTAGCCTATCTTCCACCCGAAAGAGCCGGTCAGCCATTGATGTTTGAAAAACGGCTTCGACTTAAACCCAAGGTACTTACAAAGCTGGCACCAGGAATAGAAAGGGCAGGGATACATCTCGGCGTTTGGCAGGATGAATCCGGTTTATATGCCTGGGGCACCACCCGTAAGCTTCCTGCATTTTGTTTTGTACTCGAAATGGTAGAACCAGGCTTGCTGGTGGTAAAGCACCGCCGCTTTCATGGATTTGGTAAGTTTGTGAATGTAGCCATCCTTAAAGGGGATGAAATAAAAGTAGTTGATGAGCAAAGCGGTATACTTCCCGATTGTCCGGCGCTTTTAAGCTCTTTACTGGGCTTTGATTCCAATACTTCATGGAACGATTCTGTAAATGTGCTGATTCAGCTGGCAACCTCTATGAGGGGGCATGGCCGCGGAGGAACGCTTTTGGTTGTCCCTTCTGTTAATGAAACCTGGCGCGACTCCATTGTACATCCTATTTCCTATCCGGTAATTCCCGCCTTTTCCAGACTTGCTGAATTAACCAGACAGGAAGCTTTCCTCAGAGAACAAAGTTCGTGGCAGGTAGAGCTTAACCGCGAGGTAGACAGTGTTGCGGGATTAACAGCCATTGATGGAGCCACAATAATTAATGATCATTATGAACTGCTCGCATTCGGATCGAAGATTCAAAGGTCTGAAAAGAGTACACATATCGAAGAATTAATGCTTACAGAACCAATTGTAGGTGATGAAAATCTCGTGCTCCATCCCACACAGGTAGGAGGCACCAGGCATCTTTCTGCAGCACAGTTTGTATTTGATCAAAGGGATGCTATCGCACTGGTAGCTTCTCAGGATGGCCGGTTTACGATTTTCGGATGGTCGCCCTGTGATGGTATGGTACATGCTCACCGCATAGATACTTTGTTGCTGTAATCTGTAAATTCTTTAATTTTTCAAATAATCCGGTTTCTTCATCATGGCTTCATAATTCGGGTATAGATTTATGGAAATATTTTGTTCTTAGCTTTTGCAGGCGACAGATAAAGTATTAAAGCTATTGGATTGCCATGTCTAAATTAATTAAACTTACGTATCAGCAACTAATTGACTCTGCTTCGGAAGGAACTTTTGAGAAAGCTATTTTTAATTGTTCTTATGAGGCATTTATCTCAAAATCTGAAGTATACAACAGAGATAATAAGTACTTAACCTTTAGTGAGATCGTTGAAAAAGACGGAAGGGCTAATTCCCTTCATTTTAAACTTACGTCCGCCGCTTCTCACTTATTGGAATCGCTGAATAAAAAAATTCCGAACCTGAGTGATCATCTTGGAAACCCTATACCTTTTAAGATTGCTGACTTACAGCTGCTGAACTCATGTATAGAAGATGAAAGTCGGCACAGAATCAAAATACTTTATACCACTGAGGTGCTTCATTTGCATGAAATTATCGGTGATTACCTGCTTCTGTCGCTGGATAAGGATTTTGACTGGGGAAAAGATGAGCTTCGCCAAACGTTTATGCTGAAGACACAAGCCTGTTTATCAATAAGTGCTTATTGTGAAAAAAAACAGGAATGTTTAACCGAAGGTTCTTTAAAGCTGGTTCACAGCAGGCATTTGTTTTCGGAGTTGGGAATAATATAGTGCCTGTGAAAGAATTCCTGCCGCGCAGGAATGACGGGGTGGTAATTGATCGAGTATCGTCATTGCCGACCTGATCGGCAATCGTAATGCGCCATACCAGATTATTTTGCTCAGCATTAGGATTCCTGCCTGCCCCTGCCCGTTCGGTCAGGCGGGCGTTCCGTTCAGGCGGGCCTTGCGCAGGAATGACGGGGGGGGGTAATTGATCGAGTATCACAACTCATCAATAAACAAATCCAACCACCTGGATTTGCATCCTGGATCAATTTATCTTTCCATTCTCTCTTCCACTTTTTCAATTGCTTCTCCTTGCCAATTGCTTCTTCAATGCTTGGGAACATTTCATAGTAAACTAATTTATTGCAATTGTATTTAGCAGTAAAAGAATCAGGATACTTCTTATTCTTGTGATCAGTTATTCTTGAGAACAGATCTGAGGTTACACCGATGTATAAAACAGTGTTAAATACATTAGCCATAATGTATATGCAGCCACCTCTTTCCATAATCAAAAATAAAAAAAGGTAACTAATTATACCGGTAACCCGTTATTTTGCCAAGCATTAAGATTCCTGCCTGCGCAGGAATGACGGGGGTGGTAATTTGATCGAGTATCGTCATTGCCGACCTGATCGGCAATCGTAATGAATTATACCGGTAACCCGTTATTTTGTTCCGTTCAGGCGGGCCGGCGCAGAAATGACGGGGGGTGGTAATTTGATCGAGTATCGTCATTGCCGACCTGATCGGCAATCGTAATGAATTATACCGGTAACCCGTTATTTTGTCAAGCATTAAGATTCCTGCCTGCCCCTGCCCGTTCGGTCAGGCGGGCGTTCCGTTCAGGCGGGCCTGCGCAGGAATGACGGGGGTGGTAATTGATCGAGTATCGTCATTGCCGACCTGATCGGCAATCGTAATGAATTATACCGGTAACGCGTTATTTTGCCAAGCATTAAGATTCCTGCCTGCGCAGGAATGACGGGGGTGGTAATTTGATCGAGTATCGTCATTGCCGACCTGATCGGCAATCGTAATGAATTATACCGGTAGCCCGTTATTTTGTTCCGTTCAGGCGGGCCTGCGCAGGAATGACGGGGGTGGTAATTTGATCGAGTATCGTCATTGCCGACCTGATCGGCAATCGTAATGAATTATACCGGTAACCCGTTATTTTGCCAAGCATTAAGATTCCTGCCTGCGCAGGAATGACGGGGGTGGTAATTTGATCGATTATCGTCATTGCCGACCCGATCGGCAATCGTAATGAATTATACCGGTAACCCGTTATTTTGCCAAGCATTAAGATTCCTGCCTGCGCAGGAATGACGGGGGTGGTAATTTGATCGATTATCGTCATTGCCGACCTGATCGGCAATCGTTATGCATTATACCGGTATCCCGTTATTTTGCTCAGTATTAAGATTCCTGCCTGCAGGAATGAGGGCAGGGTAATTGGAGTGCCTTAGTTTACCTGCAATCCTTGCACCTTCAAAATATTCCCAGGTTCTTTGCCGCCCTCATTGGAGATGTACAGATCGCCCTCAGGACTAAAACTTATACCTTCGGGCTGGTTAAAATCTGAACTCTTTAATTGAAAAAGCTTTTTGGCATTGCCCTTACTATCCAGGATTAAAAGTTTTGGTTTAGTACCTTCTGTTATGTAAATGTCACCGGTTTTTGGATGGATGGCAATATCAGATGGCTGCATAGCAGATCCCTTTTTCTTTTCCTTTACTTTTTCAAAAATCTGATCATTCAGATTAATCTTAAAAACGGGAGCTTCTTCCATTTTTAATTCTGTTAAGTTAAAGGCGTAAATTCCTTTATAATCATCATGCTCCGGTTCCGAATCTTTTATAGCTACTAAGAGCCGGTTGTTTTTGCTGTCATAACACATCGCTTCAGGATCCTGCTCAGATGTTAAGTGAGTTTTGTGCTCGATTATAAGCGGTTTAGCGCTGGTGTAATTTTTAACCTGGAAGATTACACCATCTGCCTGTAGTACAAACGCGTCCTGACCCGCTAATGCCAGGCCTTCATAATCACCATCATCCCCGAAAGGAATCTCTTTTTCTATTTTATTTGTTTTCGTATTGTATATAAAAATCTTTCCTTTTTCGTCCTGAATACAGGCAAAGCGATCGTTATCGATAAATGATAAGGCGGATATTTCTTTCAGGTTTTCAGGAAGATCCCATTTTTCAAGAATAACTAAATCCGCGCCTTCTTTGTCGTCTTTGTCTTTCTTCTTTTTTTCCTTCTTTTCTTCATCGTTTTTCTTTCCTGAAAAAAGCTTTGACCTATTCATGTTCTTTATAGTAAAGGCTATTCCTATAGATAAAAATATAAATATTATGATGTATATGGCAGTTCGCATATTCTGATCTTTTTTGTTATACCCTTGTGGTCGTCAATCCCGTATTTATTGGGGAATTATACTGTTAACTAATTAGCAGTTTTAATGTTTTGTAATTAAACCTGATTAGTGCGGAGCCCGATAGCATAGTGGAATAGAATTTTATCATCAAAATAATATATCGACCTTTGCATTATCATGGAGCAAGCAAGTACACATACCAGCCTTTATCAAACCGATACTATAATAGCTCTTGCCACCCCCGCAGGAAGCGGTGCCATTGCTGTCATACGGCTTTCAGGTCCGCGGGCAATCGAATTAACCCAGGAGGTTTTTAAAGGCAAAGATTTAAGCAGGCAGGCTTCTCATACTATTCATTTCGGAACCATCCGCGACGGAGAAACTGTGCTTGATGAAGTATTGGTTTCATTATTTGTTGCGCCTCAATCTTATACTAAAGAAAATGTAGTTGAGATATCTACTCACGGCTCGCCGTATATCATAGAAAGTATTATAAAACTCTTTATACGTAAAGGGGCACGTGCCGCCAAACCGGGCGAGTTTACCCTGCGTGCTTTTCTAAACGGCGGACTGGATCTTTCCCAGGCAGAAGCAGTTGCCGATCTGATCGCGTCAACTTCAAAAGCTTCTCACCAGGTTGCCCTACAGCAAATGCGAGGCGGATTTTCTAACGAATTGAAGACTTTGCGTGATCAGCTCATTCACTTCGCATCGATGATAGAACTGGAGCTCGATTTTTCTGAAGAAGATGTTGAATTTGCTAACCGCGACCAGCTAAAGCAACTCATCCTGGAGATCAACCGCGTTCTGTATCGTTTGATCCAGTCGTTTGAGCAGGGAAATGTGATAAAAAACGGCGTTCCTGTAGTAATCGCCGGAATACCCAATGTTGGAAAATCAACCCTCTTAAACGCATTATTAAATGAAGAACGTGCCATTGTTTCTGAAATAGCCGGTACCACCCGTGATACTATTGAAGATGAAATAACCCTCGGAGGAATTAATTTCCGCTTTATAGATACTGCAGGTTTGCGTCATACTGAAGATATTATTGAAGCAAAAGGGGTGGAGCGGACACACGAAAAGATGCGTCAGGCCAAACTAATTATCTACATGGTTGATCCGGCTCAAAAGCTTCAGGAAATACAGATGCAGCTGGAAGAATTAGCTGTTCTTCATATTCCATTTGTTGCCGTTGTAAATAAATCCGATCTGATCGGTCCGCAGGAACAATTTGAGCTTAGTCACCTTAATCCAAACTTTATCTCCGCTAAAAGCAAAATAGGTATTGATGAGCTAAAACATGAGGTACTGCGTAAAGTTAACCTGCATAATTTAAGTACAGATGATGTGCTGGTTACTAATATTCGCCATGTAGAAGCTCTGCAAAAAACTCAGGAAGCATTAGAACGCGTGCTTTATGGAATTGATAACCCGGTTACATCAGACTTTCTGGCCATGGATATTAAACAGGCGCTGCATTATTTAGGAGAAATAACAGGGGCCGTTACAACTGATGATTTGCTGGAGAATATATTTTCTAAGTTTTGTATCGGCAAATAATCGCACAAAAAATCACAAAATAAGCATCTGTTAAAATAAGCAAAAAACCGCCCGCATGGTATAAAGGCGGTTTTTTTATATGCTTTTTGCCAAGTTTTAATATTCCACCTGCACCTGAAAAGCATATTTTGTTTTCATTTAAGGACTATAACACAGACATGTTGTAATTACGGTCGACCTGATTTATTATTTCAATGCTTTCTATTACATTAGTGCTGGCTTGCGGGCCCTACAGAAACTTCGTTAAATGAACCTAATTAAAGACATTACATTATGACAAAAAGTAAATTGCTCCAAATGCACAATGTCGGCATCGTTGTAGAATCTCTCGACAAGGCCATTGCTTTTTTCGAAGAGATAGGACTGAAACTTGAAGGACGGGCCATGGTTGAAGGTGAATGGGCAGGACGAGTAACCGGACTTGGAAATCAGTCAGTAGAAATTGCTATGATGGTTAGCCCCGATGGACACAGCCGGCTTGAACTTTCACGATTTCTTAGCCCAGCTACTATATCAGATCACAGGACTGCTCCGGTTAACTCACTAGGCTACCTGCGTATCATGTTTAACGTTGACAACATTGACGAATTAGTTTCCAGACTTACCAAGCATGGTGCAGAACTCGTTGGCGAGGTAGTTCAGTATGAAAACATGTATCGGCTCTGCTACATTCGCGGGACGGAAGGACTCCTTATCGGATTAGCTGAACAAATCAGCAATAAAACAGTGACAGATATTTTAGAGAACCCTTGACAGAGCAGTTTTGCTTGCGTTTAAAATGTTTATTGATGAAAGCCTGGTCAAAGTGAGGGGCCTAGATCAATTCAATAAAAATTGATACCTTATTGAAGACTTCAATGACTGGGAAGAAAGAGCGACTGATTGATGATTTGGTTCTATTAGAAATACCCTTAGAATAATGAATGGCATTTTTCGGACAACCCTTTTTTTTTTGTTTGTTACCAATCTTTCGGCATCCAGTCAGGAACTCGGAATTAGGTTCACTCCAACTATTAATTCCCGCTCTAAGGTCGTTAACCCTTCTCCTGCCAGAATTGTCGGAGATCGACGTGTTTCATTTGACGCAGGCTTGGATTATATAAAAATGTTTCCGAAGTTTAATTTCGGAGTTCAATTAGGCGCCGGAATAGGAGTAATTGATTATAACTATAATTTTAGCGCTCCCCGAAATGCATTTGGTACTATGAAGGGTGAAGGGCAAATCGCTTTTGCTGACAATTTTGAAAATTATATGTATAACAGTATCTCAGCTCAGGTGGTGTATCGGAAATCTATCAGTAACGTTCAGCTAGAAGTTATTACCGGATTAACTAAAAAATTCTTCTACCACAATAACGAAGAAAGCGGCATTGGCTACGCTTTTAATAGAAGTGCACCTTATGATTTTGATGATCCAAATGCCGGGCCACCTGATTATCTTATTACCATCCCTCCCATTAAGAATAGGTTGCACCTTGATATACCATTAGGAATAGGAATTAGAAGAGTTTTTAAAGATCAGAGTGCTATGACTTTTCGATTAGTTAAAAACTTGAACATTGAGCCTGTCGGAGAGGGGAAGTTATTTGTTCGGATGTACAATAATGATTACGAAGGTGAATACAGTCCCAGATCTTCGTATGTGGGGTTAGATGTGAGATACAGTTTTTCACTTAAAAAAAAGAAAGTCTATTTAAATGAGGATCGATCACTTGAAAATAAAGTAAAGGCAATAGAAAGCACAACTTCACGATTTAAAAAATCCATTTTTTTAGAAGTACTCGGTAATGGCGGATTAGCTTCAGGTAATTTTGATATGCGATTGAAAAAAAATCATAATGATGGTTTGGGCTTTAGAGTCGGTATAGGTGCTGGTGATTACATTGGTACAGATCAAAATATAGCTGATAGATTTACCTCAGTTCCATTAAACATCAACTATATAGTTGGTGCTCGAAGAAGCGGATTTGAAACAGGTGTGGGTATTACTCCTCAATTTACGTTTAGTAATGCACCCAATGATAAGTTCAAAGCTTTTGGATTTCTTAATATCGGGTATCGTTACCAGGCTTTAAGAGAGGGCCCCTTATTCAGGTTAGCCTTAACGCCAGTTTATGGAGGCCATTCTAAAGGCACGATAGCCTGGGCGGGAGCATCCTTAGGGTATTGCTTTAAATAGTAATTTATGGAAGGATTACAAAAGCTAGAGAAATGGCCCGTAAATAAGTTAAGGTGTAATCAATATCCTATTCTTTCAGCCATCCCCAACGCTTTGCCCAATCAGACAAAACGTCTTTCCTCCATTTAGATATGGTTTTCCCTCCCTGTATTTTTCCATCATACAAGCTTTTGTCAGCTTTGTCAGTATACCAGTTACTTCCTAATTTATAATCGGTTGGATTTCGTTTACCGGGCCATTGATTGCTTACCACAAGTTTACCTTCCCCGGGTGCAAAGCCAGGGATGTCAGATTTAAAGAAATAGTTTAATACCTCTGCCTGCTTGGGTGCGTACTTGATACTGTAATTCCCGTTCCCCAAATAATAACCCGGCCATTTTTGTTCTCCGCTTTTGTAAGGAGTTATCATCCAGAAACAAACCGAATCTGAAGGTATATTTATTGCAGGTCCTTTAAAGTGGAATTCCACGAGCGAACAGAAGGCAACAGTGTCTTTCATGTCTGTGCTGCGATTAAAAACAACTCTCGGGCTATAATTAGTCTTTTCAAAACTGCCTCCCCAGCTTTCCCGACCTGGTTGATTGGGGTTGCCGTCCATCATGTAAAGAAGTGAAGGAGTGTCTCCCATTTTCACTTCTCCGTTGTAATAATTTTTGAAATCTTTACCTAAATACCCTGCGTCATTAATGTGTTTTGTGTAGTAGTCAGAACTTTTTACGCTATCCAGAACGCTGTTGTTTGAAAAGAATCCGTAGTAAGATGAGTTAACTTCTATAAACCAAAGCTTAGGGAAATTCGCCGCTACATAAGCGTAACTATTGGCACTCCACTTTTTATTCGGACCGCCTATCCAGTACACACGTATTTTATTTTGGATTTCAGGCGCGTCGTGCAAAGCCTGAGCTAAATCTTCCAGTCCACCCCAGGCTAAGATCCAGAGAGGCTGCGACCCCGGCTTTTTAGCGCATTTAATGATCCAGTCCGAACCCTCAGTAGCACTCGTATAGCCCTTGTAGGGAGCGTTGCCCTGTCTGCCCTGTTTGCTTATCGAACGTAAATACTCTGCCGGAGGATAATTTTTTTGATGGCGCTGCAATTTTGGCAAGTCTTTTTCATAAAGGCTGATCATTCGCAGGATTTCTTTCTTACTGCCACTGCCATATGAAGGCGAAGATACAAGACCTTCGAGGTCGAACTTGTCACTATACATAAGGAGGTGAGCCATAGACTGATTATCATCCGGATCAGAACCACCGATATCTGTGCTGATAAGAACTCTAGGTTTAACTGGTACAGGTTTCTGAGCGAATACCGGTCCCATACAAATACTGAGTAAAAATAGTATCGGGAGTCTTTTCATAATGCAGCATTAAGGAATGAAGTCTCGACCTAAGATAAGCGATCCTTCCGTTTGGTTTAAAATCGATATTAAATAAAACCTAAAGATAAGTTTTAGCGGGCTGATGTAATGTATCGGAATTTGACCTATAAGTATACTATATTATCAGATTTTATTTGCTTGCAGGCTAATCCGCTTTGTCATCCCGACCCAAGGAGGGATCTTAGCCGATTTGCTGGCATATTGCTTTAAGATCTCTCCTTCGTCGAGAGGACAAAACGCCCTATTTTTGTACTTGGGTGAGAAAGGATCTTTCCTGTTATTACCTGCCTGGTTTGCAGGATATTGATTTAACAAATCTGCAGCAGCGCAGAGTCCCTGAAAAAGGAGACACTGCGAAAAACAAAGAACAATAAGATTGCTATTCCAGCAGAGTTTGCTACCCTCTCTGCCTTGGGCATCTCTCCCAGAGGGAGAGAAAGGCTGTCGCGCACAAAGCGCTTTAGCTGTATCGTCCTAAAATAAGATTACAGGTTTTAGAATAATCCTGTAATACGTTTACTGGTTCTTTATTGTCCTGTAATGGGTTTACAATTGTACATTCTTGATAATAGTTTTTCTATTGCCCGGGTTAGTGTCCGCACGAAACAGAAAATAGGATATTGATTTAACAAATCTGCAGCATCGCAGAGTCCCTGAAAAAGGAGACACTGCGAAAAAAAAAAGGCGAAGATGACATTTGGCGCAATGCTGGCATATTGCTTTAAGATCTCTCCTTCGTCGAGAGGACAAAACGCCCTATTTTTGTAGCCTGGGTGAGAAAGGATCTTTCCTATCATTACCTGCCTGGTTTGCAGCCTATTGATTTAACAAATCTGTAGCAGCGCAGAGTCCCTGAAAAAGGAGACACTGCGAAAAACAAAGAACAATAAGATTGCTATTCCAGCAGAGTTTGCTACCCTCTCTGCCTTGGGCATCTCTCCCAGAGGGAGAGAAAGGCTGTCGCGCACAAAGCGCTTTAGCTGTATCGTCCTAAAATAAGATTACAGGTTTTAGAATAATCCTGTAATACGTTTACTGGTTCTTTATTGTCCTGTAATGGGTTTACAATTGTACATTCTTGATAATAGTTTTTCTATTGCCCTGGTTAGTGTCCGCACGAAACAGAAAATAGGATATTGATTTAACAAATCTGCAGCATCGCAGAGTCCCTGAAAAAGGAGACTCGCAAAAAAAAGATGACATTTGGCGCAATGCAGGCTAATCCGCTTCAAAGAGGGACTTAGCCGATTTGCTGGCATATTGCTTTAAGATCTTTCCTTCGTCGAGACGACAAAACGCCCTATTTTTGTACTTGGGTGAGAAAGGATCTTTCCTGTTATTACCTGCCTGGTTTGCAGGATATTGATTTAACAAATCTGCAGCATCGCAGAGTCCCTGAAAAAGGAGACTCTGCGAAAAAAAATGCTATTCCAGCAGAGTCTGCTACCCTCTCTGCCTTCGGCATCTCACCCAGAGGGAGAGAAAGGCTGTCGCGCGCAAAGCGCTTTAGCTGTATCGTCCTAAAATAAGATTACAGGTTTTAGAATAATCCTGTTATACGTTTACTGGTTCTTTATTGTCCTGTAATGGGTTTACAATTGTACATTCTTGATAATAGTTTTTCTATTGCCCTGGTTAGTGTCCGCACGACACAGAAAATAGGATATTGATTTAACAAATCTGCAGCATCGCAGAGTCCTTGAAAAAGGAGACTCTGCGAAAAAAAAAAGGCATGATACCAAAGCGTTTATGCTCCTGAATTGGTTCTTTTAAAATCAATTTCGATATCCTTAACGGTAATAGTTTGCTCAGTTATCTTCCTTACGATTCCATCCAATTTTGTTGTCTCCGCTTCTATCAAGGATAACATTTCCAGATTAATGGGATCAGCAAGGTCTATCATGTTAAGAAGTTGAACAAGACCAAGAATACTTGCAACGGGTGATCTTAATTCATGAGACTGTATCCAGGCAATTTGTTTTAACTGCGCGTTTTGCTTTTCAATCATTTGCGTATATAAGACTTGTTTTGTAATGTCACGTGCAAAACAACTGACACCAACAACCTGGCGGGTTTTGTTATCAACTATAGGATTGAAGCTGATCTCTTCAAATAACACTTTGCCCCCAATAGTATTGCTACGGACGATTTTGAATGTTTCCCCGGAGAAACTGCGCTTGTAATAGGCATCCCACTCATCCAGCGTTTCACTATCAAAATCTCCGGGAATAAGCTTCGAAGTACTTCGGCCCGTTTTTAATTCCAGCCGTTGCCAAAACGCATTGTTGGCCGAAATAAAGTCATAGTTCTGATCTATCGACCAGATCAGGTCTGAGGTATTGTTGATGATGGCCCGGAGGTTCTCCTCATCGCGGGCTATCTTTTCCTGTGTTTTCTTCTGCTCGGTCACGTCCACAAAATAGACGGCGATACCGTCCTGTGTGGGGTAAACACGCATAGCCCCCCATAGGCCACGCGGGGAGTAGTATTCTTCAAAGTGAACACTGGTTCCCTGGTTCATTGCCCTCTCATATTCGGCATAAAACCTTCCATTTCTTGAATTCGGGAAGAAGTCCCAAAGATTTTTGCCGATAATCTCTTCCCTGGTACAGCCCAAAACCCTTTCGGCTGTTTTGTTAAAATAAGTCACCTCCCAGTTCCTGTTTACGGCATAGAACCCGTCTGTGATACTTTCGAGAATACTGGTTATTTCCTGATTCTTCTTTTTAAGCTCTAATTCCGTTCTGACAGATGTATCAATATCAACAGCTAAAACTAACCTGACCTTTTTTCCTTTAAACTCTGTGTTTTGGGTATAAATATGAACATAAAAGACTTCACCATTTTTCTTTATGTGACGCCAGCGCCCAAAATCAGTATACTTTTCAGGCACATTCATATTAGCCTTGTAGAAAGAGTCTATCTCCTCAGAGGGCCTGATATCGGTAGCCTTTTTGTTGAGAAATTCCTTTTCCGTATACCCATATTGGTGAATTGCAGCCTCGTTAACCGCATAAAAGTCAAAGGTCTTGTCATCAAATATATACATTGGGACAGGACTGCTATAAAACAGCTGTTTATATGGGTCTTCACTCATCACCTAAATTTAAAAAATTTTAGCTATAACCTGTAAATTACTATAGCCTATTTAACTATTAGAATATTTTGTGTCGGAGTCGCAGATCTCGCATTGCACACGATAAATTATGAATTTTTTAGGACAATTATAGCTAAGCTTTAAATATTGTTCATATAGTGGGAAAAATAGCTATTGAGTTTGGTTTCAGTGAGGCTTTTAATCACGCCGAATAATGTCGTCGGGCGCGGTATGATCAGGGGCAAGCTTAAATTTTCAAGCAAAGCCTTTGTTAATGCCTGACTTTAAAATAGAAATTATTATAGAGTCGGAGACTCCTGTTTATTTGTGTATCTGTAGAGACGCTGCGCTTAACTCTACAGACAGTTCGGCTAATCCGCTTTGTCATCCCGACCCAAGGAGGGATCTTAGCCGATTTGCTGGCATATTGCTTTAAGATCTCTACTTCGTCGAGATGACAAAACGCCTGTTTAAAAATGCACCAAACTCTGGCTTCTTTTCCATTCCGCGGAGACCTCTCACTCCGTTCGAGGTGACGAGAAGGGTGGGGGCGTTTTCATTGCTTCTGTTTCCGATGAAACCGCAAGCAACAATAACCTCTCTACTGTCCTGGGTCGTGTCCGCACGATACAGAAAATAATAAATTGGTTCGTGGAGATACGAACCAAGGCATGGAGCCGATAAAAGAAAGGATATAATGAATAACAGACTCAGTGCAGGGACCTTTATTTATTCTTAATAAATCAGTTGAATTTATATATCTTGGGAGAATTTTATGAAGAAAACGTTACTTGCTCTGGCCGTATTAGGCACGTTCACTTTTTCATCGAACGCACAAATTAATTTAAGCGCAGGCGCTACTTACTCAAACTATGGAAGCGATATTGGCAACGCCACGCCGGGCATACAGCTACGGGGTGCATACAATATTTCCAGAAAGAAGGCTGTAGCTCTCGGCGTCGCCTATAGTCTGCCTGTTAAGCAAACCATAGACTACGGCGCTGGCAGTTATGAGCAAACCAGCTCATTTATATCCGGTAACTTATTCGGCATATTTCATCTCATAGGCGGATACGATAATAATTTCAGTCTGTATTTTCCTCTTGGTATAAGCTACGTACTTGGCGAGTATAAAGCAGTATCCAGCGCAGCAACAACTACACAGAATGAGAAATTAAACGGACTTACATTTAATCTCAATTTGGGTACTCAATTTAGGATAGGCTCGCCCCTGATATTTGCCGAAGCAGGTTTTGCAATTCCATCGGGGAATACGAGTAATACACAAACGGGCGTCACCGGCACAAACCTCGTTCCCGCTCATTCCATATTGCAATTAGGCGTTCGATTACCTTTAGGATCAGATTCCCGAGGCGGAAAAAGTAACGGCCAAGGTGGTAAGGGCGGCGGAAAACGATCCCCTAATAACCGTGGCGATAATTTTATGTAAAATTCTTCAATTCACAACCCCATTGATTTAAAAGGGATAAAGTAGCAGAGAATCTTTATCTAGGATAAAAGCAAAGCCTTCGTTAATAATCCGCTTTGTGATCCCGACCCAAGGAGGGATCTTAGCCGATTTGCTGGCATATTGCTTTAAGATCTCTACTTCCCTGGGGTGTTTTCCCGAACCAATAGAACTCCTTACTCCATCTGCCAGTCCGGGGGAGGGGGAGGCTCCTCATCTTCAATGGGTGTCGAATAACAAATAATTGTTTCGCTTATCAATTCCGGAAACGATTCATTTTGTTCTTCTTCAAGCAATAGTTTCCGCTGTTCATCACTTATTTGGTGTTCTGTTGGAACAGGTTCCAGTGATAACTCAAAACCTTGCTTGTTCGAGTTCAGGTTCGATGCCAGGTAATAGCGGTACCGGTGCTGTAATAAATCCGAAACATACGCCCTTAGTTCATCGTCGCTCAGCCGGCTTGCATCATATCGGGCTTTCCGATACAAATCCCGCAAGTCTGACAAGGCAGATGCAATCATAGAACCGCTCAATTCAACCAATCTGATGTCTGAGTAAACGCCTAAGGAGTTAAGCTCATTCAGTAGTTTTTCCTTGGTCTTTGTTGCTTTCCTGGTGATGTATATGGTCGTCTGTATTCCTCCGATGGTGGAACCTTGCAAAGGTGATATGTGGCCTGCAACCGAAAATAACGCTCTCAGGTTGTCTTCAACGCTGTCAGGTCTGCTTAAAGAAAAAATGTAAGGGCAGGCGGGCATGTTTAATTTTAATGTAAAGTTAAAGCTTAACCTTAGGCTTGCAAGCGGATGTCTCAAATTCATTCCGAACCAGAACAGAGGATTGTTTGTGGAGACATCAACAAAGGGGAATAGGGATGACATTTGGCACAATGCAGGCTAATCCGCTTTGTCATCCCGACCCAAGGAAGGATCTTAGCCGATTTGCTGGCATATTGCTTTAAGATCTCTCCTTCGTCGAGATGACAAAACGCCCTGTTTGAAAATGGCTGATCTGCAAGCGACAAAGGCTATAAGATCATCCGATCCGCTAAAGGGCGAGGAGGCCTCACTGTTCTTGTCAGTCCTTCTATATTTTCCAATCCTACCGCCACCCTAATCCGGGAGCTACATGGTCCAGAATTGACGACAATACATGCACATTGTAATCAACGCCCAGGGTATTGGGGATTGTCAAAAGTATGGTATCTGCTTCCTGTATAACTTCATCCCCGGCCAGTTCTTCAATCAGTTTATCGGGCTCCGCTGCATAGCTCCTTCCAAAGACAGCGCGTTTATCACGCTCTATGTAGCCGAAAGTATCTGCCCCTTTACCTTGCCCGCCGAAGTACTGCCTGTCTTCATTTGTTACCAGTGCAAAAATAGACCGGCTCACAGACACCCTTGGCTCGCGCTGGTGTCCTGCTTTTTTCCACGCTTCTTTAAATATGCGGATTTGTTCTGCCTGCTGCATATGGAAAGGCTTGCCGCCTTCATCAAACTTTAAGGTAGAGCTTTGCAGGTGCATTCCCTGTTCGGCCGCCCAAACAGCTGTAGCATTAGATGCAGCACCCCACCAGATACGATCGCGCAATCCTTCCGAGTGGGGCTCTAAGCGTAGCAAGCCCGGCGGATTAGGAAACATGGGGTAGGGATTAGGCTCGGCAAATCCGACACCTTTTAATTTATCTAAAAACTCTAAAGCCTTTTTGCGTCCCATATCTGCGTCGGTTTCACCCTCGGCAGGTTCGTACCCAAAATAGCGCCAGCCCTCGATGACTTGTTCGGGCGAGCCCCTGCTGATTCCTAATTGTAAACGCCCCCCTGAAATCAGATCGGCGGCACCTGCATCTTCCACCATATACAGCGGATTTTCATAGCGCATATCGATTACGCCGGTTCCAATCTCTATTTTGCTTGTTTTAGCGCCAATGGCCGAAAGCAAGGGAAATGGCGATGCCAATTGCGCTGCAAAATGGTGTACGCGAAAATAGGCGCCATCTAAACCGAGCTGCTCTGCTGCTACAGCCAGGTCTATAGACTGAAGCAAGGTATCTGCAGCTGTACGGGTTTTATATGCCGGATGGTCGGACCAGTGTCCGAACGATAGAAATCCAATTTTTTTCATTCTACACAAATTTAAGGAATGAGACAGCTTGTTGCTGCTGCCCCGGATGAAATTTGATATTAGGATGGCAGGAGGTACGAATGAAATGATAGACCAGCGGAATCATTATGAAGACTCAGGACTACATTTTTCTTTGTTTAGTAAACCCAAAGGTTTGACCTGCAGAGCTAAAAAGAGGTATTTAGCAATAATTTAGCTAAATACCCCTTATCGCTTATGTTGTCGGTTTTTCTAAAGTTCCTCGTTAGGAGCTTCCGTGCCCGAGGTACCTTCAGTATCTTCTTCCTGTAAAGCTTCGCTGCTCTCGTCCACGTCGACGTTTTGACCGGGGCTCTCTTGCCCGTTGTTTTTCTTCAATCCTTCAGCTTCCTCAGGATTGGGTGTGAAATGCATTTCCATGTTTTTAAATACTAGTATAAAACTATTAAGCAAGAGAGATGCCAGTTTACCCAGAGATCAGTTACCAGGTAATGATGCTGGGTGTTTGGTTCGTTCAGCAGTTCAGGTTTGAGCAGTTTGGACAGCATGACGCTACTCGGGGCTTAGGAGACGATTATCTTAGCTGCCGCTCTATGCTTCGACGGGCTTTATGCTTCGACAGGCTCTATGCTTCGACAGGCTCTATGCTTCGACAGGCTCTATGCTTCGACAGGCTCTATGCTTCGACAAGCTCAGCATGACGCTACAGGCTCAGCATGACGCGACGCGGGCCACTCAGGACATGATTATCTTAGCTGGGGCTCATGCTTGGACGGGCTCATGCTTCGACAGGCTCATGCTTCGACAAGCTCAGCATGACGCCCATGGGAATAGAAAATTAAAGTGCTTTGTAAAGGATATTACGGTATTCTATTTTAAAAGGCCTGCCTGTATGCATTTGAAAACCGATGACACCTTCGGCAGTAAAGTTCTTCGAATCCTCATCGAGTAGCACGCTTATTAACTGGCCGTTTATAATTTGCAAAATTACAGGCCCGCGGGCTATGATATGATACTGATTCCATCCGCCTATATTAATTACCCCCTTTAATAGAGTAGGATCTGCAATGGTAGCTACAGTTTTAAATGCCGGCCCCTCTACCGCTCTGGTCACTTCACCTCGACGGGATAATACCACGTGTCCGCTGCGTCCGCGTTCTTCGTGTATATTACCTGTATAGCCATTGGTAAACTCAATATCGGCCTGATATCCTTTAAGAACCCATTTACCCAGTTCGGGCATCTCAGTACTTCTAAACTGTATACCACTATTGGTTCCATTTATCTTGAAATCTACTTTTAGCTCAAAGTCTTTAACCCTGGCACCTCTCCAGATCAAAAAATTATTCAGCTTTACAACTTTGTCAGCTGTTGTTTCTCCAATAATAACACCATTTTCTGCCCGCCAGAATGTTGTATCGCCATCCCAGCCATTTAGCGTTTTACCATCAAAAATCGACACAAAATTCAAGTTGTCATCCGCATTGGTTGCGGGATAAATACCGGCCGCGGGTCGCGGAGCTAATACCTGCTCTTTCCCGGACGCAGATTGCGCTGAAGCCCCGGGAAGATTACTGCCGGTCAATAGTATAAGACTAGCGGAAAAATAAACCAATCTGGTTACGAATGTCTTGCTGAAAATTTCTGTACAGGTCATAATATGTTAATTGGAATGAAGCCCGGGTTATGCTAAGCGGTGGTAAAAGTTTTATCTGATTCGATCATTAACCATGAAAGTAAAACGAATAAGCGATAGTTCCAAAATCAGTTGATTGGCAAGGCTAATTTAGCCCGAAAAAGCTAGGGGGCAAACTATTTCATTTTTCCCTTTGTTGGTGTCCTCCCCAACAAAACGCCCATGAATTGAATGGATGAAAAATCCTGTAAAGCGCAAACCCTCTCTGCCTACGGCATCTCTCCCGGAGGGAGAGAAAGGCCAACCCACACAAGACGCCTATTCATACAGAGTTTTCCCTTTGTTGGTGTCCCCCAGCAAAACGCCCATGAATTGAATGGATGAAAAATATGTAAAGTGCAAACCCTCTCTGCCTTACGGCATCTCTCCCCGAGGGAGAGAAAGGTTAACCCACACAAGACGCCCCTGTGCTCACCAAATAATCTTAAAGCGCATTGTCAGTCGTATTGCCTGGGATCTCTCCTGTCGTCGAGATGACAAACGTTCTTTCCCTTTGTTGGTGTCCTCCCCAACAAAACGCCCATGAATTGAATGGATGAAAAATATGTAAAGTGCAAACCCTCTCTGCCTTACGGCATCTCTCCCCGAGGGAGAGAAAGGTTAACCCACACAAGACGCCCCTGTCCTCACCAAATAATCTTAAAGCGCTTTGTCAGTCGTATTGCCAGGGATCTCTCCTGTCGTCGAGATGACAAACGTTCTTTCCCTTTGTTGGTGTCCTCACTAACAAAACGCCCATGAATTGAATAGAGGAAAAATCCTGTAAAGTGCAAACCCTCTCTGCCTTACGGCATCTCTCCCCGAGGGAGAGAAAGGCAAACCCACACAAGATGCCCATTCATACAGAGTTAACGGCTATGGTGGGGACACCAATTCGCTTTGTTGGTGTCCGCACTAACAAAACGCCCATGAATTGAATAGAGGAAAAATCCTGTAAAGTGCAAACCCTCTCTGCCTTACGGCATCTCTCCCCGAGGGAGAGAAAGGCAAACCCACACAAGACGCCTATCCATACAGAGTTTTCCCTTTGTTGGTGTAATCACCAACAAAACCCCCATGAATTGAATGGAGGAAAAATCATGTAAAGCGCAAACCCTCTCTGCCTTACGGCATCTCACCCCGAGGGAGAGAAAGGTTAACCCACACAAAATGCCCGTTCATACGGTGTTCATATCATTAAAATAATATATTCCCTTAGGTATAAACATCAACAACGGAGGAGAAGCAGATATGTTGGTGGGGGCACCAACAAAGGGGGGATGCTTCGACAGGCTCTATGCTTCGACAGGCTCTATGCTTCGACAGGCTCTATGCTTCGACAGGCTCAGCATGACGCTAACTCAGGCATCCGGTATTTCAGGCTCCACCAGCTTGATGAGCTTTTCCAGCGATTCCTGCCAGCCGAGATAACACATTTCTACAGGTATAACAGCCGGGATGCCTTCCTGCAGTACTTTCAGTTCGGTGCCTACAGATGTTTTTTGAATCCAAACGGAAGTGGTCATAACATCCGGCAGGTTAGGGTCGTCAAATTTATCTGTGTATTTCAGAAACTCATTGGGTTTTAGCTCTACATATTCCCCGCCAAATGAGTGGCTGTTGCCGGTGGTAAAATTTTGAAAAGACATTTTAAAGGTTCCGCCAACCTTCAGGTTCATCTCATGTACGGTACAAAGAAAACCATAGGGCGGCAACCATGAGGCGATGGCCAGGGCTTCGGTGAAGGCACGATATACCTTTTCAGGAGAAGCTTTAATTACTCTGTGCAATGAAACTTTGTTTTCTGCCATAAAAAATATTTTTGCTTGATGCCTACTCGTTTGGCTTTTCGGTTCGCCCGTTTTTTACGTGGTAGCTGCTCCACTTTGATATAACTATTTCTTCACAAATATGATAGTAAAATCAACTATTGAAGGGGGGATATGCGACAAATGATGTTCTGTTTTTGAATGAGACAAAAACGAAAAATGAGAAAACATGTTTTCGCGCTTTAATCACAGACAGGCATCATTACAACAAGCTCGCGATTCCTTTTTGGCAAATATCTCCGGTTGCATGATATCAGGATTAATCACTGCACTCGGTCTTGATGAACCTGAACCGTCCCCGGTCAAAACTTATGGGCACTCCCGGTTTAAAATAAGACCTGCCCATCTTCGTTTCGATCTCGCCCACACCGAGAATCAGACTGTCATTCTTCAGCAGAAATGCGAGGGGGTTTTTAATCATTTCCTTATAAGTTCCAACAGTGTATGTATAATCAGCAAACAAGGTATCTCCATTGATTCGGCCTGCAATTTTACCTTCATTTTTAGGATTGTTCCAGTACTGGATTAGAAGATTTCCTTCGATTTTTGCACTCTCAAGACGCTTAATGTTCAGATACGCCGTATCTTTCTGGAAGACTGCAATATAACATTCGGGTTTTATTGCGACAGAATCATTGTCACTCTGGCTGGTCTTTTTGTTCTTTTCTCCACCGCAGGCAGCAATGAAAAACAATATTACGGGCACATAAATAAGAAGTGGTATTTTCATGATTAGCTCTGGTATCGATTATAAAAATACATATAATAAAGAACTAAGAAGTATACATTTCGTTGAAGTATAACTAATTTGTAATGCTCTTTGTATTCCGCCTTCCCCAAATAAACGCATCGAGTACATAATGTGTTGCCTGTGGCAAAGCAAGCAAGGGAACCAGTAAGGAGAGCAATTTCTTCTCTTCAATTTGTGGAAGAAAAGCAAAGGGGCGAAATATCGTGGAATGTTCTTTCCATATTAATCCATCCCATAATCCCTCTTCAAAGTAGGCAAATACAGAAAGGATAAGAATAAATATAACAATGTCATATTTCCCAAAAGAAACCTTCAGAAATGAGCTTGTCATCTTCTGATTATTTTGAATTTTGTTCTTTTCAAAAAACCAGATCAATGCCATGTATGGTATACCATGTGATATAACATTTAATGTAGTAAAAGCCAGATCGCCGTTGAAGTAGACAATTCCAAAAAACCAGGATAGCGCTGTTCCGAGAACTAACAAATTACGGGGTATATTTACTTCTTTTGAAATATGGTATAAATAGGCCTCTTTCAGGAGATACATACCCAAAACCGCCAGATACATTACCAAACCCATGTCTGATAGGAACTGAGATTTGTACTGCCAGAAATCTCCTTCGATAAGCCAGTTGAAATTACGGTGAGGATTTAAATGCCAGTATAATAGCGGATACAGGGTAGATGAATAAATGGTTAAAGAATTGATTAGGGAATACAGGCGTGTTTTATATTCTAACCGGGAATAAAGCCGCATAAATCCATACTGTTGCCTGATGAAATGAAACACGGCTAGATACGCTAAAATTCTCCAGAACAGAAATGCGTCGATAGTATAAAAGATAACTCCCGTTACATAACAGAGAACGGGAATGGAAATTAACAGAGATTGCTTCTCTTTATACTCTGATGGATTAAAGTAAGTTCGGTACAGTGTGCTGTAAACATGAGCCACATCAATAAAAACAATCAGGACTAGCCAGTATATTAATGGCATTTCCTCCGACTCCTTAAATTGCTGCGGAAATAAAGCAACTATGAAAAGCGCAAGGAAAGGGGGCATCAGAATAAAGACACTATCCGAGAACGCCGAATTAATCCAGGGCTGTTTAAAGGCTTTGATCCGTTTCATAAGATGCTAAAACTTCGTTTGCTGCCCTGATACCATGGTGAAAAGCTTCTTCGAAAATAGAAATACCACTCAAATCCGTATGTGCAAAGAATAATTTATTACCGATCGGTTTCAACGCATTTTGTCGGCTTTGTCCCCATATAAACCCCGGAGCGGGGCTGATCATTCCGTGACCCCATACCCAAAGCTCAACCTCTTCTATATTTTCGGTGATGTTTGGGTGCATGTGTTCCATTTCCGGAATAATGATGTCAAGCCATTGCTCGTATGTACGCGCATATGCAGCTAACCTGGAAACTCTTGTATCGTGGTCGCACAAAGGAAGATAATAAGTCAGAACCTTTTTTTCCTCTGAAGTCTTGAGACTTTGTTGAGTAGCGTTAATATAGCCTACTGAGGCAGTATTATAAGCCACATTATCCCAGCATAAGCGCGTCCCTTTATTATCGGGCAATGCTTTAACAGTGATATTAGCGATTATCCATGGGGCATAATTGAAATCCAAAGAATCAATCCCGTCGCGCTTCCATCCTCGAAGTAATTTGTTATTTACGTATTGTGGCGATGCGAGTATAATTTTATCTGCTAATATCGTATAAGAAGCTCCCTTTTTCAGATCGAAAACATTCACAACAAGCCTTCCTTCAGAAGTTTCTGTAATACTGTAAGTCAAGGAAGATGATTTGATATGGCCTTTAACCTGATCAGCGAGATATTTCATCAGACGGCCATTGCCTTCGGGCCAGGTAATTACGGCGTTGCTTTCTGCATTAGAAGCTTTGCCTTTTCTTGCTGAAAAATAGTGTAAGCCTGCCCATGCAGATACAGCATGCAATTTCTGTCCGTAATCGTCCTTGGTGCAATATTCCAGGTACCATAATAAGTATTCGGAGGTAAATCCCTTTTCCTTTAAGTAGTTTTTAAAAGAGATCTTATCGAGGTTCCTGTATTGAGGATCGGATGAACTGTTAGCTAATGGAATATCAAAAGCATATTTTCCATCATTTCCTTTTGCCGCTTTTAATTCTTCAGTTAGTTTAAGAAAGGATTTTATTTCTTTTTTATCTTTTTCGGATACTCCAAACTCAGGGATTAAACTTTCCTGCCATTGACCGTTTATTAAAAGCCTTTCTTCAGGGTCAAAGCATAAAGTATATTCATTATAAAAAGGAAGCTCGCCTTCATAATGAGTTATAATATCACTTTCCTCCAGAAAATCAATCAGCTCTTTATCATGGTTATTAGCCAAGGTGATATAGTGGGCACCTAAAGGATAAGAGGATGTTTTATTTTTTCTGAAAGAAGAGTTGCCGCCAATATAATCTTCTAGCTCAAGCAATTCGAAATCATGATGTCCATTTTTCTTTAACCAGCGTGCAGCGGATAAGCCTGAAATTCCGCCCCCTATGATAAGCGTTTTAACGTTCCTTGCAGATGAAGGTGTGGGTAAGACGATTTTATCTCTTAAGATATGGCCAGCTTTCGAATCGGGACCTTTTAAACTTCCTTTAATATGCGAATACTCAGGATTTCCCGGCTTTAATTTCTTAAGGCATGCACCCAGCATAATGCCGGAACTTAAAAGTCCGGCCCGCAGCAGGAAGCTTCTTCTGTTAATACTTTTTAATACATTCTGTTTATTAAAGAACCTCTGCCCACTCATCTTCGAAATACTTTACCAGCACCTGGTTGTTCAGCTTATTTACTTCCGTTTCCCGTTTTGCCATATCCTTGGGGAAATAAAACATTTGATCCAGGCTTTCCCTGCTGATATATTTTAGTCCGGCAGCAAACTTTGCAGGTTTTTTGTAGTACGGTTTTTTCATTGCCATAATATATCCCCATTCTCCAAAAGAGGGTACATAATTATGATAAGGAACAGTATGTAAGCCTACCGACTCCAATGTCTTGTTCACCGTCCAAAAAGATTTAGGCGCAACATAGGGCGACGTAGACTGTACGACTATTATTCCTTCTGGAGCTAATAGTTCCTTTATCAGCTTGTAGAATGAATTGGAGTATAATTTTCCTACAGAATAATTCGAAGGGTCGGGAAAATCAACTACTATAAAATCGAACTTTTTTTTCTGTTCCCTGACCCATGAAAATGCATCAGCATTAATCACTTTAACTTTTGATGATAGTAATGATTTATTATTGAGAGACAGAAGCATGCTGTTTTTCTGAAAAAGCGAAGTCATGCCTTTATCAAGATCGACAAGGGTAATCGTTTCTATTTCTGGATATTTGAGAATCTCACGTACTGCCAGCCCATCTCCTCCACCCTCACTAATATATGTTTTGCCGCGGGTAAAGAGCTTAAGCCAGGATGAACTAAAGCCTCATGATAACGGTATTCATCATCAGAACTAAATTGAAGATTTCCGTTAAGAAACAAGCGCAGGATTTTTCCACGCTTAGTAAGAATGATTCGTTGATAAGGTGTGCTTTTAGAGTAAATTATAGTATCGCTATAGCTCATGCTTTCTGAAAAGCTTGTGATCGTTTCGGCGTATACGAATCCCAGCACAAGCGCCAGCATACTTATAATTGAAGCAGATTGTAAATATTTTGCAGCAGGTATATCTTTTTTGAAATTGACACAGACAATCAAGGCAACAGCGACATTTAATATTCCGAAAAGATAAGCCGTTTTAACAAGGCCAAGATAGGGGATGAGAAACAGAGGAAAGATTAGTGAGGCAAGCAAGGCGCCAATGTAATCGAAGGTAAAAACTTTAGAAACCAGATCTTTAAATTCATAGCGGTTTTGAAGGATTCGCATTAATAAAGGAATTTCGAGTCCTACTAAGATCCCGGTAAGAGAGACTAAGCCGTAAAGCAAGATCCTGAAAGAAGCGATATTCTCAAATAGTAAGAACAGTAAGGTTGAGCTTGTGCCTCCAACAATTCCCACCAGGATCTCAATTTGAATAAACCACGAAAGGATATTTTTTTCAAAGTACTTAGACAGCCAGCTGCCTATACCCATTGAGAAAAGATAAACCCCAATGATGGTAGAAAATTGGGTGACGGAATCGCCAAGAAGGTAGCTGGCAAGTGTACCCGCAATCAGTTCGTAGATTAGCCCGCACGTTGCCACCACAAATACGGAAAGCAGTAGGAGTGCGGGAAGCTTTTTATTCATATTCTAACTGTGAATTGCAGAGCTTATGATTATAGCCACTGCAATCATAAAGGCAGCACACACTATTGCAAGCGCAATATTCTGCTTGTCAACAATCTCCTTCCACATGTTTTCGGGAGTGATCCTTTCGATGATCCAAAAAGCGATTACCAGGATCAGAATACCAAGTACAGAGTAAACTACTGATGCCACAAGGTACTTGTAATTGATTAATTCGTGCAGGCTCATATTATTTTATTTATGGTAAAATCTTCCGACGTAGCCTGAATGGCCGCGGCTATGGTTGTTAAATTGTGTATTTCTTTCTGCTTTATCCTCCCAGTAAGTCATTCCGTTCCACGTCGCATAGCTGTAGGATCCTATAACTAAAATCATGAAAGCGATGTAAATTTTTACCGGTCTGCTCATATTATTCGGATTCATAAGGTGAATGATCGCTGTTCATCCAGCGTTGTTTTTCAAAGTTTCTCATCGTGTACCAGCAATAAAGAGGGTAGAGGCTTAGTATGAATATCGCTAAGAAAATATTCCTCCATAAGGTGACGTTTGAAGTGACCCGAATATGCAGAAATGTTTGACTCGGGTCGCCAGAAGCGGGGAAAATATTTAAATGATACTTTCCTTCCGGTATCTCGGAAAGTATAATTGAGGCTTTTTTGGAACCCTCCGTCCAGCGTTCACCACCTTCATAACCATGGTAATATTCGGCACCCTTTGTTACTTCCCAGGTTTCATTTGTTCGGTCATTTACCAGAATGACTGTGGCTTCCATCCAATTGTTATCAACATTAGAACCAACTTCAATTTCAAGAGGTACATTTCCATCTTTTTGCTCAAAGGAGGGAGTCAAAAACGGTTTAAACTCATATGTTCCTGGTCCCCAGCTAAGCGATCCTGTGGAGTCAACATGAGAAGGACCCAGGTCAAACATAATATTGTAATCACTATTTATAAGGTCTTTTTCCGGCTTTATAATTTTTATTATAAAGTGCATTAACATCATGAAAAATATCGCAAGCATGGTGTATTTCGCCAGAGTATCGAAACTCACTGAATGCCTGGACGGTTGGTTTGCGCCGATTCCTTCTTTTGCGGGAAATGAATTTACATCCAGTCCGAACCCATTTGCAATCTCTTCAGGCTCAGTATATTCACCCCAGAAGTATTGAACAGTTTTACTGCCCGGACTATCGCTTTCTCTGGTTAATATGAAAGGAGGAGCGATATATTCGTTGGTTTTAGGGCTATCGAGCAGAACATCCCAATCCAACTCGCCAATAAGCGCCGTTGTAACGGGGGTATATTTATTAAAAACCCGGTATTCAATATTCTGATGAGTAGCTGATGTTGAATCACTGTAGGCTTTTTCGAGAGATGGCTCCCAATTTTTATCCACGATAAAATTCCAATGTCCGCCAAATTCGGCTAGTGTTGCATATCCCTTCTCATAATTATATAAAAGATATTCTTTCCACGTATAGGCAGTTTCTTTTTCCTCTTTTTCCAAATAAGCTATAAGCTTAAACTTATGCTCCTTCAAAGTACCTTCAGTACCTAAAGGGATAATGGGCTTAGCTATTACTGGTTTTATCTTCTTTTGTGCTTTTGGTGTATTTTGGGAAATAAAGCGGATATAGGATTGACAAGCCACGCAAATGCAAAACTCACTTCCATCAGGGTCATAAAGAGTAATATTCTCTCCGCAGGTCGGACACCCGAAAGTTTCTGGTGTAGGAAAAGATAACTGATTTACTGTAGCCATCCTAACGAGTTACTTCAGTTTTCTGTTTCTCGGTACCTTCAAAAAAACTTAGCACTTCGCCGTAAATCGCTTTTACTTTGTCTGAGTTATCTTTCTGATAGTTTGATAAGAAAATATCAAATGTTGCCAACTTAAACTCCGGCCATGTGTGGATAGAGAGATGTGATTCGGTAAGACATACAACTGCCGTAAAGCCTCCGCTCTCAAAATCGTGATAAACTTCTCCTACTTTGGAAAGACCAAATGAAGAAATTAAATTGCAGAACAGCTCACGACAGGGCTTGGAGGAATACAGCAGATCATAATTTTCTGTGCTAAACTCAGCTAAGATGTGTAATCCCGGTTTATATTCCATTTTGCGATAAGGCACTCAAAAATAGAAATTCTTTTGGTATGTAAAATTTTACTTTAAGCACAGCTTTGAGGATGGGCTTTCTTTTTTTTCTTTTGTGTTAAAAATGATAAGTTTGATGCAAACTTAAAATGCGTATGAAATTCCTTTTACATCTTATACTGGCCATTCTGCTTTGCAAGACGGCTGGCGCCCAATCCTTAAATTCGGAGAGAGGGGACCTGAAATCAGCTTTAACAAGGGCACAAAATGAAAATAAGCCCCTTTGTTTGTTGATGATCCCGTCTGCGGAAATACCCGTTCCGGTGGGTTTTATTAACATCAGAAAAGAAAAACGTATTACAGATGTTTTAAACAAAAATTTTATAAATTTTATACCTGCTGCCGGCGATACTGTATATGCATATATTAAAAAGAAATATCCGGTTGAACGTACACCTGTATTGCTGTTTCTGAATGGGGAAGGTGAGTTGTTTTATAGGTTCTTTCCCAATTTCAGAAACGCCGAAAGTTTATTAACAAGTTTAAGTTTAGCTCAGGTAAAGTTTAAGAGCGACCGGTCGGTTGCCTGGTATGAAAAAGAGTATAAAAAAGGAGTTCGTGATACGGCTTTTCTAAAAGCCTTTATTGCCGAAAGGGAAACGTTAGGGATTTATTTTAACCACTGGCTGGTTCAGGAATATGCTCAGCAGCTTACATTGAAAAGTATAAATACAATTCCCGTTACTGCTTTTCTTTTGCACACCGGTTTGATTTACGGTAGTCCGTTGTATACTATCGTTACTTCAAAAAAAGGTATCAGGGATAGTGCCTGGGCAAGTTTTCCACTTAAGGAAAGATCGGAAATAAACAGGCGTACTTCGCTTAATACGTTTGGCGAAGCGGTGAAGAGAAAGGATGCTAAACTGGCTCAACAGGCTGCTGAATACTTGCGTAATTTATGGTCAAATAAAGATTATAATTATTCACAATATATTTATGATAAAGAGCTAATACGGTTTTACACAGCGATAAAGGATACATCACAGTTAGTGAATAGGTTAATCTATTTTACTGATAGAAATTTCTCTAAAGTAACCATAGACACGCTGCAGAAATACAGAAGATTATACCCTGAATTAAGAAAAGAACTCGCGGTAGAAGATTTAGAGAAGCCTCCTCTTTTTGATCCGGAGATTGGTAAATTAGTGATAAAAAGTGCAAATGCGGGATTAATTACCAGGGCACCCATGGAATTAAACAATGCTGCCTGGATTATTTATACTTCTTCGAAGAATAAGGAGTTGTTATCTAAAGCCTTATCATGGAGTCAGACATCAATAAAGCTTGACCCTAAACCAGAATTTTATGACACACTAGCCCATCTGCTTTACCGTTTGGAATTCTATTATGAGGCGGAACAAATGGAGTTGAAAGCAATGAAGCTTGCAGAGACTAATAAACGTTATTCAGTCAAATATAAAGAAGCTTTGGAAAAGATTAAGACCAGGAAGTTATAGATAAATGGAAAAGGTCTTTGGCAATATTATAAAAAAAGGCATGCCCTTAACCCTGTTTCGCAGGGAGGCATGCATTAAAAACGTCATCCGGTTTTGCGAGGTGCCTGGTTTATACCAGTCCGGGAGAATTAACCACTTCATTAACAACTTCTTTATAGTCAATGCCCTCCACGTTAAATCCAAATAAATTCATGAAATCCTTTCTATATCCCTCCAGGTCGCCAACGTGGGGCAGGTTTTCTGTGGTGGCATTTTTCCATAAATCAGATACTATAGTTTGTATATCTTCCCGCATTTCCCAGTCATCAACACGTATCCTTCCGTGTGCATCCAGGGGAACGTCACCATTTGTATACAGACGTTGACTGAATAAGCGCTGAATTTGCTCTATACATCCCTCATGAATCCCTTTTTCCTTCATCACTTTATATAATAAAGAGATATATAATGGAATAACAGGAATAGCAGAACTGGCCTGTGTTACCAATGCTTTATTAACCGAAATATAGGCTTTTCCATTTATTTCCTTTAGCATATCGTTTAAAGAGTTAGCCGTATTTTCCAGATCTTCTTTTGCTTTACCAATTGTTCCTTTTCTATAAACCGGTTCGGTTACGGCAGGTCCTATGTAGGAATAGGCAACAGTTACAGCACCCTGAGATAACAGATCTGCATTCTTCAATTCTTCCATCCATTGTGCCCAGTCATTTCCGCCCATAACCGCTACAGTATTCTTTATTTCATCTTCATTAGCAGGCTCAATCGAAATATCAGAAATAATGCCTGTATGAAAATCTACAGTTTTATTGGTAAATGTATCGCCAACTGGTTTTAAAACCGAAGTATGCGTAATACCTGTTTTCGGATTGGTTCTGCGGGGGGAAGCCAGACTGTATATCACCATGTCAACCTTCCCTAAATCTTTTTTTATCAGATCAAGTGTTTTTGCTTTAATCTCGTTAGAAAATGCATCGCCATTAATACTTTTTGCATATAATCCTGCTTCCTGAGCTTTAGTTTCAAAAGCTGCATTATTATACCAACCCGGCGAACCGGGCTTTCCCTGGGTGGCGGGTTTTTCAAAAAACACCCCGATAGTTGAGGCATTTGATCCAAAAGCACTGGTGATTCTGGATGCCAGTCCAAATCCTGTTGAAGATCCTATCACTAATACTTTCTTAGGTCCGTCAATTAATCCTTTTTCCTTTATATAATTTATTTGATTGGTTACATTTTGTTCGCATCCTTTGGGATGAGAGGTTAAACAGATAAATCCTCGTATTTTTGGTTCAATAATCATGGTATGTATTAAAAAAATCAGGTAAACTTAGTATTCCTCTTCAATTAAGGGGGAATATTTATACAATTAAATTTATTTGCTTTGAATTATATCATTCGCAACAGGATAAGAGCAATATTGGTCTATAAAATCAAACATTATGAATGAGAGTATAAAACACATCAATCCGGAAGGACTCTTAAAAAATCCTGCATTTACGCAAGTTGTGACGACTCAGGGAAACGGTAAGACTATTTATATTGGTGGTCAGAACGCCGTAGATGTAAAGGGGAGGATTATTGGAAAAGGCGACATCCATCTTCAGACCGAGCAGGTGATGGAAAACATTCTAACTGCACTTACCGCCTGCGATGCGACCTTTGAAAATATTGTAAAACTGTCTATTTATATTGTTCAGGGACAGAATTCATACGGAGCCTTTCAGATCTTCAAAAGACATATGAGTGCTTTCAATCCGCCGGCTATTTCTGTTCTTATTGTGTCAGGCCTGGCTAACCCCGATTTTTTAATAGAAATTGATGCAACCGCGTTTATCCCCCTTTAGAATGTTTCTGTACACTTTTTTTGTTGATTATTTGCCTTCAATGAAGCTAGCGCTGTGGAAATAGTGATTAATAAACATAAACTTATTGAGCACTAACACTCTGATTTACAGATATCGGCATTAATATATTTGCAAACCTACTTCATTTACTTATTTAAATGACTTGGCAACATGCCAAACTTCTTTTTAAATGCTGTAGTAAAATGATGAGGGTTTTTATATCCAATTTCATACGATACGTCATTTACCGACCTCTTTTCTTTTGTTAGCATCACCCACGCTTTTTTCATACGCAGATCATTTAAATAGCTGAAAACTGTGGTACCTAACAACTCTTTAAACCCTTTTTTTAATTTAAAATCGTTGAGGCCGGCTTTGTGTGCCAGCTCAATTAATGAACAGGGGGTACGAATATTTTCTTCGATCAGAGACTGAGCGTATTGTATTTTTTCAAAATCGTGCTTTCTGAGATACCGGCTGCTGAAGGTGACTTTTCTTTGCTTAACCTGGAATAATAACAGTTCCAGGACTTTTGCTTCCAGGAAGATCCGTTTCATTTCTATAGAATACCTGCATTCACTCATCGAATCGAGGATCAGTTCTATTGAAGGAGAAATCAAGCTTATTTCATTTGTCCGTGAATCGTGATTTCCGATTGGGAGCAGACGCTCATAACATTTTTTAGTTAGCTGGATGCAAGTTATCCTTGTTTTATGAAACGATTTTATTTTTACGGTACCTGCAGGAATATGAATAAACGCACTCTGCTGTGCCTCCAGAGTGATCTCCTTACTTAATCCGGATAATTTAAAGCTTAGATTTCCTTGCTGGCAGAAAAGCATTATATAAACAGGTTCGTCCATGGTATATGAAAAAATGCCGCGGTTATCAGAAATGATATCAGCAAGCAGGATTCGTATACCCTCGAACCAGGTCTCAAGAAAGTTTATTCTTCCGGTGCTGAATCTGAAAATTCCTTTCGTTTCCTCCATTCCTCTTTCTGAAATGAAATCAGTTGGATACTCCTTTTGAAAGATAGCTCCATGGCCGATAGAGTCAGTAATAGTTACCTGCATTAAAATCCGTTCTGCGTATGTTTTAATCCCTATGCCGTTGACAGCACTGTTCTAAAAGCAGCAAATTTGCATAATTATTTTTAATTAGTCTAAATAAGAGATGAAATTTAAAGCTACATTTTTATTGCTATTGTTTATTACGAGCGTGCATACGCTTTTTGCTCATGCACTATGGATTGAAACTTATTATTCCGGGGAGGCCGGCCAAACACAGGAGGTGAAATTATATTACGGGGAATATTCCGGTAATGAAAGGGAGGAAATTTCAAAGTGGTATTCGGATGTAAAGGATTGCAGCTTGTGGCTCATCGGTCCGGATAAACAGAAAGTTCAGCTGAAAACAAGCTTAATGCCAAATTATGCTCTGGCCAGCTTTACCCCGGCCACAGATGGTGTGTATACTTTACTTGTAAGCCATGATGCCAGGGAGCTGGGAGGAACCACCAGATATGTCTTTATGGCGAGCGCTACTGTGCGGGTTGGAAGAGTTTCAGGAAATATTCAAACCTCGTCAAATACTAATGAACTAAGGCTTTTTCCTCAGACGGATCTGGTAAATAAAGTAAATGTACCAGTTAAAATTAAAGCATTTATAGGAGATGGCATAGGGACAGGGCAAAAAATATCTGTTTTTTCTCCTTCAGGATGGTCAAGGGAGATAGTAACCGGAACAGATGGAACAGCTGAATTCACTCCTTTATGGCCGGGAAAGTATGTCCTTGAAATAACGGATTATAAAAAAACTACGGGGCAGCATAATGGAAAAAATTATGAAGCAATATGGAAAGGGGCAACTTACAGCCTCGAGATTTTAAAATAAGTTCATAAGACCTGGTTGCCAGTAATCATGAATTGCGGGTAATACAGGCGCCATTTAAAGTATTCTAATTATCGTTTAAGAACTTCAATCAAATAATTTTAATCTAAACTAACATGTATCGCATTATTTCTACTTTCATTTTATGGATAGCGTTTAATATGTCTTATGCTCAAACCACGGGGATTTACGGGGGCATAACCGGCCGGGTCACTACATCAGACGGCCAGCCTGCAGCTGATGTTGCAATTGGTTTATTGGGTTCCACAATGACCACTATGTCAAATGAAGATGGTATATATACTATTAACAGGGTTAGGTATGGCTCCTATACTATTCAATTGTCGGGTATAGGACTTAAAACGCAGAGCCGTTCAATCGACTTAAGTACTAAAAAAATAGTGGTCGATTTTACTATAGAAGAAAATGCAGCTCAATTGAAAGAGGTAACGATAACTTCTTCAGCTAATAAGTATAAAGTTGATAAGGTCTCAAGCTCTTTGCGCTTACAAACCGATCTTTTAGAGGTTCCGCAAAATATTAAAGTGGTAACAAGAGAGCTCATCGGCGAGCAGCTTGTATTTGATATGGTAGATGGCGTAACCCGGAATGTAAGCGGTGCAACCCGGACAGGTCACTGGGATGCACAATATGCTAACATTCAGATGCGTGGTTCAACAATACCCGCTTTTAGAAACGGCATAAACATGAAAATGCCCTGGGGACCTATGTCTGATGACATGTCTATAGTGGAACGGATTGAATTTGTAAAGGGTCCTGCGGGATTTATGATGGCACACGGCGAGCCAGGTGGTTTTTATAATATAGTAACCAAAAAACCTACAGGAACAGGTCAGGGATCAGCGTCTATTAGCGCCGGAAGTTATAATACAACCAGAGCGGCCCTCGATCTTGATGGAAAACTCAGCAGCGATAAGAAACTTCTTTACCGTTTGAACCTGATGGGACAAACTAAAGACATGTACAATAAATACAATTTCGCAGACAAATACCTTATTGCACCGGTACTGAGTTACAGGGTCGACAGCAACACTACAGTTACAGCCGAATATACACATCAGCATGTAGAAGCACAGGCTTTAGGAACATATTCTTTCTCCAGAAATGCGTTGGGCGATGTGCCAAGGAGCTTTTTTTATGGTGATCCTTCAACGCCTACTTATAAAATCAACGACCATAATATCTTTTTATATCTGAATCACAGATTAAATAATAACTGGTCGCTTGATGGCAAGGTAGCATACGTAAATTACTCTTTGCAGGGTGGTGGTATCTGGCCCGGATCTGTTGAAGCAAATGGCAACATGACCAGGGCCATGAACATGAGTGAGGAGCTGGCAATTAATATGATAGGCCAGATTTCTCTTAAAGGCGAATTTAATACCGGTTCTCTGGTGCATCGTTTACTTGCTGGCGTGGATAAGGGCCATCTTAAAACCTGGGGAGATTTTTCGAGTCCTGCCGGGGGAAACCAGCTAAATCTTTACCAATATATCGGAGGTGTTAAAACCCTGATCCCGTTTAATGTTTATAATCCGCAATATGGTATCCTCCTCGAAGATATTCCGGTTTTGAACCGTTCAAGAAGCCTTAGGGAACGCTCTGGTTCTAATACTTATGCCACAGATTTATCTTACACCGGACTTTATTTGCAAGATGAACTACGCTTTTTAGATGAAAGATTACGATTGACATTAGCAGGCCGTTTTACCAATTCCGTAAGTCTTGGTAAAACGAATGCCGCTGATATTAAAGACAATGTAATAACTCCCAGAATAGGCCTCAGTTTTTCTGTTGATAAACAAACTTCAGTTTACGGATTATATGATCAAACCTATTTGCCAACAGCCGGTGCAGATTATTTCGGCAATGCCTTTGAGCCTGTAAGAGGGAGCAATTTGGAATTTGGAATTAAAAAAGAATGGTTTAACGGAAAGCTGATCAGCGGACTTAGCGCATACACCATTACCAAGGAGAATGTATTAACAGCCGATATTGACCCGGAACATCAGCCGGGAAACTGGCAGGTACAGGTTGGTGAAGTAAGGACACGGGGAATTGAATTTGATATCACAGGGGAAATACTTCCAGGTTTAAACGCCACACTTAACTACGCATTTACCGAGCCTAAGGTTACTAAAGATCAGGTGAAACCGGGTACGACAGCCGTAAATAAAACGGGAACTTATTTAAGCGGTACAGTTAAAAACGTTGCTAACGGCTGGTTATCCTACAGACTTCGAAGACAAGGATCGGCATTTAAGGGACTGGGTATATCAGGCGGCGCACAGTACCAGACGGGCCGTTTCGCCGGTGCAAATTACACCGAACCTAATTTTACAGATTACCTGCGTTTCGATGCTGGTCTTTCATACCAGAAAGGAAAAATGACGTTTTCAGGATTAGTGAATAATGTCTTCGATAAAACCTTATACACTCAGGGAAACATTCCGCAAAACCCGTCAAATACTTCTTTTTATTACTGGATCTATGAGTTACCCAGAAACTACAGGTTTAGTGTTGCTTACAAATTTTAACACATAACAATGAGCAAAAGGGTGTCCGCTAATTCTACCTATTTGGACACCCCTGCTTTTTTAATCAAACGAAATCTATGACCGTTAAAAAGATATCAGGGCTATTGCATCTCTGGCTCGGACTTGCTTCCGGCATTATAGTATTTATTGTAAGTATTACAGGTTGTATTTATGTATTTGAAAAGGAAATCAAAAACATCATTGAACCCTGGCGATTTATTTCATCCCAGAAAGGGCCGTTCCTTGAACCTTCTAAACTAAGTTCTATTGCAGAAAATGTAGTAAAAGGAAAGAAGGCGGGAAGCTTAACCTATAATGGAGCTAATGAAGCTGTAGTAATAAGCTTCTTTTCAAGAAACAAAGTTAAAGAGGCGAAGGCGGGTGACAGGTACGAAGTTGTATACTTAAATCCATATAATGGAGCTGTTTTGAAAGTAAAATCACTTAGCAGAGGTAGTAATTCCGATTTTTTCAGATTTGTCCTCAATGGTCACCGCGCATTGTGGCTTCCTTATCCTATCGGGAGACCGATAGTAGGAGTGAGTGTGCTGGTTTTTGTAATAATGCTTCTTTCCGGAATAGTGCTTTGGTGGCCAAGGAAATGGATAAGATCTATCAGAGATAAAAGCTTTAAAATTAAGTGGAATGGAAGTTTTAAAAGAGCGAATTATGATACACATAATGTACTGGGATTTTATAGTTGTCTTTTTCTGCTAATCATTTCTTTAACCGGATTAGTGTGGAGCTTTCAATGGTTCAGCAAATCGGTATACTGGTTAAGTTCAGGCGGTAAAAGTATACCAGAGTATAAACAACCCATTTCGGATACCACACTTACAGTGCCGTTTAAAATGACTGCTATAGATAAAATCTGGATGAGTCTTTCCGGGAATGGAAATAACCGTACTGCAATGTTTATTAGTATTCCCAAAAAATCTGCTGATGCGATCGGAATATCAGTTTATTATAATCAGGGTACCTATTATAAAATGGATTATCATTATTTCGATCAGCATAGTTTGAAAGTATTAAAAGCCGATGGTCCGTACTTTGGTAAGTATGCCGACGCAGGTGCAGCGGATAAGCTTCGCAGAATGAATTATGATATCCACGTTGGCGCGATATTGGGTTTGCCCGGCAAAATTCTGGCATTTCTGGCCAGCCTGATTTCTGCAAGCCTTCCGGTAACGGGATTCCTGATCTGGTGGGGGAAAAGAAAAAAATCTAAAAAGAGAAAGTATACCGGACGTTTAAAGCCCGATGAAATAGATTTAAATGAAAGAATACTTCTGAAGCCGATTTTAAAACGAAGGGAATTTGCTATAAATAAAGCTGAAAATCTCCTTTTGGGCAGTTGTGAAATTAATAAATAGAAATCTATGTGTGAAACAAGAGTGGTGAGTTTTAATGGAAATACCCAAATCAGCTATTGTGTAATCTGTAAATCATTCTATATCTGGCATAAAAACATAGTATTAAACTTTACATCGGTACAATTTCTTTCATTTAAAAGGTATACTGAAGGACTTGATTTTGAAGAATGCGCCTTCCCATTTCCGGACGGAGAAGGCAGAGCCATGCTGCATACTCCTTCTAAAGAAATTAGTCTAGCCTTTACAAAGGACGAATGGGATAGTTTCAGTATTGCCCTGGATGAAGCTGGGTTAATGAAACAATATTATCATTTGTTATACAAACAGAGAGATTAACCTTTTATCGGTTTTTCCGGACCTGGATGATAACTGGAATTAGTGCTATGAGGATACTTAGGGGTAAAATGTATCCCAGATAATTTTTAATTTCCGGGAATTGCGATCCCAATAAATATCCTGTGAGGGTAAAGGCACCCACATATAAAATAACCGCTACCAGAGACACCGGTAAAAATGACGAGAAGCGCATATGAGTGGTGCCCGTAATTACCGGACTGAAGGGGCGGATAACCGGCAAGAATTTGCCAAAGATCAGTGCTGATTTCTTATGTTTTTCAATGAATTTTTCGGCCAGGAAAAGGTATTTTCCCTTGAAATACCATGTGTCTTTCTTCTTATAAAGAACTTTTTTGAATTTTTTCCCGATATAAAATCCGGAAACATCTCCGGCTATTGCCGCTAAAATAATACTGAAGAGTAACGTGAAAATATCAACCTGTAAAGTGCGGGTGCTTACCAGGAGGCCTGCAGTAAAAAGCAAGGTTTCTCCTCCCGGTACAATAAGGCCCAACAGCAAGCCGGTCTCTGCAAAAACAAAGCAAACTATGATGAGGAATCCACCCCATTCTATTAATCCTGACGTTTCTATGAAGAGCATTCTAACAGGCAGCAGAATTTAAATTGAAAGTTCTCAAAAAACTATTTACAGGTCTTCTACCTCTAAAATATTACCTGGCTCCTTGCTGCCTTCATTTGAAATGAACAGCTGGCCCTCTGGGCCAAAGCTTATTCCCTCAGGCTGATTAAAGTCTTTACTGCTCAGCTGTTTTACAGTTTTTACATTTCCTTTATTATCCATGATTAATAATTTAGGTTTCGTAGCTTCTGTTATATAAATATCGCCGGTCATAGGATGGATGGCAATTGCAGCAGGCTGCATTTGTGATCCTGGTTTTTTTGATTTAAAACCTGAGAAAGCAGGATTGTTGAGATCGATTTTATAAACAGGGTTTTTATCCATTTTTAAGGTCGACAAATCAAATCCATAAATTCCTTTGTAATCATCGTTTTGCGGTTCTGAACCTTTAATCGCAATTAATAAGCGATTATTTTTGCTGTCGAAGCACATTCCTTCGGTATTATGATCGGCCGTTAAATGTGTTTTATAAATACGGGTTGAAGGATTAGAGCTATCGAAATTCTTTATTTCAAATATTTGTCCGTCTGCTCGCAGCACATAAGCTGTTTTACCAGCTATTGCCAAACCTTCATAATCTCCTGCTCCAGCAAAAGAAATTTCCTTTTCTATTTTTGAAGAGTTTATATTATAAATAAATATTTTCCCCAGCTCATCCTGAACGCAGGCAAAGCGATTATTATCAAGATAAGTCAAAGCTGATATCTCCTTTAAAATGGAAGGAACATCATGCTTTCCGATAATTTTCACTTCTGATATTATGCCATCATCTTGTTTTCCTTTTTTCTTATCCTTTTTATCCTTCTTGTCTTTTTTATCGCTTATTTCAGATTCTGTTTTATCCTTGTCGACAGAGCGTAGTGTAAAGGCAATGCCAATAGATAACAGTATAAATCCTATGATATAAAGTGCTGTACGCATGATTGTAATTTTAGTGTATGATGTTATATAATTAATCCCAATAGGTAATGGAATGATTTTCCCTTCCATCGGCCGAAAGAACCAGTTTTTTTTCAGGCTTACCATTGCTTTCAAGTTCTATCTGGTAGTATGCCAAACCTTCCCTTTGGACCGCTTCAATCTCATCAGTGAAATAAGTTTTAAACTTATTGCTTAAGAGCGCTTTTATCCCGCCGGGCAGTTCCGATTTGCCTATTTCCTTCTTATAGATAACTATGTTACCCTTGCTGTTAAGTTGAACCGCATGATCTATGTTTCCAATTTCAAATTCCGCAGTATACAGGGCTTCACTGTTTTTCCATTCAACATCCGCAGCCTTTGGGAACTTAGTTTTAAATGTGTTTAAAACTATTGAGGGAACATCTCTAGCTGGTATGTTGCCGCTACATGAGATCATGATAATGCCTGTAAATACTATTAGCAATGTGAAATTTTTCATGTTCCGCAAGATTATAAGTCAAAATTGCAATACAATTCTGGAAACAATTGGGAATAGAAGACTAAATTCCCGATTCTAAAATAAAAACATGTTTTTCATCATAGTGATAGCTTAGGCTTAAATGACTTACAGCCGCAACTGCCTTCGCAATTGATAATCCCAGGCCAGTAGATTCCGTAGAAGCGCTGCTTTTATAAAAACGTTGAAAAATAGCCTTCGCATCCAATGGAGTATTGCCATCGTTTTCAATTACAAGCCTGTTCTCGCTAATGATTACAGATATTTTATCACCAACCGAGCTATGTTTGATGGCGTTTTTTATCAGGTTGCTTAGCAGTATGTCTGCCAGATCAGGATTCATAATCCATTTGCAGTCGCCTGATTCTGTAAGAACTAATTTTAAATTGTAAAAGTCGACCTGGTCGCTGAAATCCTCAAGAAGTTTCTTTACAAGGGCATTTACAGAAATTTCAATACTTCCATCAAACTGATCGTTCTCAATTTTTGAAAGCAGCAACAGCGATTGATTTAAACGTTTAAGCCTTTCCAGATTATTCAAAGCGGATCCTAATAATTCCGCTTGATCCTCATTCAGAGCAGGGTTTTCTGCAAGCAATTCAAGTTTATTTAAGGCGATGGCAAGAGGCGTTTGTAGTTCATGAGAAGCGTTTTCTATGAATTGTTTTTGATTATTGTAGCTATCAATATTGTTGCTCAGAAATCTTTGAACGGTATCTTGCATAATATTAAATTCATCAATCCTTGTTTTCGAGAGCTTAAGAGGCTTAGCATCATTAAGTTTAAAAGCCCGCAGCTGGTTCATTAACAGGTAAAAGGGCCTCCATGTATTTCTGAGCAGAGAGTTATTAAGGATAATAATAGTAAATATTAGACCGAAATACAGCCAAAGCAGGGCATGGGTTAATTCTGTAATCAAGTCATCTTCTTCAACCATAGAGGTTATTACCCTCATGTGATAATAACGATTGTTTTTCATGAAAACTGTTTTCAGCATTCTTACAGGCTCAAAATCCTTTTCATTCTGCATGTACATCAGGGTATCAATGAAAATATCTTTATGATTTTTAGCTTTGGCTTCATTCACCACAGAAATGGAATAATTGCCTTCCTCGAAGTTACTTCTGTTTAAAACCGTACTATCTTTTCCGGCTTGAGAAATAATAAGCAATCTCTGGTTATCCAGGCCATCATCCATGCTATCATACACCTCATCAAGCATCGCCACGTAGAATAATCCGGCCCAGATGGGGATTATAATCATAAGGATGATTGAGAAATATGCTGAAGTGTAATTGAGGAGCTTCATTCTGCACAGAGCTTGTAACCTACACCATAAATTGCCTGGATATCTACAAGGGCCTTTGCTTCTTTAAGTTTCTTTCTGAGATTCTTAATTTGAGAATAAATAAAATCAAAGTTATCAGCACCGTCTATATGGTCGCCCCACACATATTCTGCAAGCGCAGATTTATTTACCAGCCTGTTTTTATTGGTAACCAGGTATAACAGAACTTCAAACTCCTTACGATTTGTTGAAAAAGGCAGATCATCCACCAAAGCAATTCTTTGTTCAGTATCTATTTGGAGGTTTCCTGCATTGATTCGATTATTTCCCATAAACTTCCTTCGCCTGTTAACAGACTTCACCCGGGCCAGCAGTTCAGAAATATGAAAGGGTTTGGGTAGGTAATCGTCGGCTCCAAGATTAAGTCCGGTTAATTTATCATCAAGTGAATTTTTAGCTGATACAATTATTACTCCTTCAGTTTTATTTAACTTTTTAAGTTCTTTTAATATGTCAAGCCCTGTATATTTATGCTGTAGTGAGATGTCGAGAAGTATGCAATCGTACTGATAATCATTTACTTTTTGAATCGCAGATTCATAGGTGTCAGCAGTTTCAACCAGATATTGCTCGCTTTCTAGGGCGCATACAATATTATCCATCATGGCTTGCTCATCTTCAACTACTAAAATTTTCATATTTATTATTACCTAACGCATAATGCAGGATGTGGTTTGAATATAAGATAAGCTAAGCCAGGAAAATATGGCTTTTCGCTACGCTAAATATGTGTTACGGGCATTTTTGGAAATAAATATCTATTTTTGAAAATGCGAAAACTAAAGTTCACTTGGTTTTTAATAATTTCTGTAAGTTTTTTCGTTGCCTTCTGTTCTATACTTGAATCAGGTAAAACGTATTCATTTAAAGAGTGCGCAAATACCAGCCAGGTATCCAAATCGGAACCCAATCAAAAAAAATCCTTAATTCTTTCCCATACATTTATCCATTTTATAACAAAGAAAGAAACAGGAAATTCTTATTTTTCAGGATGTTTAACCAGTATACATTTAAAATTTCAAGCAAATTACATCGCGATTTTAAACTGCATTAGAAACACCTTGAGTGTAAAAAATGAAACTCTTTCTCTGCTCTTGTTCCCGTTCCATTCTCACTGGTAATTGCCTGTTTATTTTGCTGGAAATTAAGGGCTTGTTATAAGAGCCCAGGGTATACTTACAAAATTTATTTGTAAAGTTAAGTAATTGTTAATCAATAAATTGATTAGTTAACGTATGGTGCATTTACCACAATTGATATATGATTTAGGGTTAATTCTTGCCGCTGCCGGAGTTACCACATTAATTTTTAAGAGAATAAAGCAACCCCTTGTTCTGGGTTATATCCTCGCGGGTTTCTTAGTGGGCCCCCATTTTTCCTTGGTCCCAACAATTGCTGATGCTCAAAGTATTACTGTATGGGCTGAAATTGGTGTGATTTTCCTGTTATTCAGCCTCGGCCTTGAGTTCAGTTTTAAGAAATTGGTTAAGGTCGGCGGCTCAGCATCTATCACTGCGATCGTGGAAGTGATTTTTATGCTTTTTGCAGGATATGCCGCCGGCAGGATAATAGGATGGAGCCATATAGATAGTATATTTTTAGGAGGTATACTTTCAATTTCGTCTACCACTATCATCATTCGTGCATTTGAAGAATTAGGGGTGAAGCATAAACAGTTTGCCGGTCTGGTATTCGGGGTGCTGATTGTTGAAGACCTGGTTGCCATTCTCTTGCTGGTACTATTGTCGACGGTGGCTGTGAGTCAGCAATTTGCCGGCACCGAAATGCTGACTGAAGTATTTAAGTTGTTGTTTTTTCTGACACTTTGGTTTCTTGGGGGCATATTCCTTATCCCAACTTTTTTAAAAAGGACCCGGAAATTAATGAATGATGAAACACTAATGATTGTTTCTCTGGCCCTATGTTTATTAATGGTGATTTTTGCGACCAAAGTTGGATTCTCTCCTGCATTAGGGGCCTTTGTGATGGGGTCGATATTGGCTGAGACCCCCCAGGCAGAAAGAATAGAACATCTGACCAAATCGGTTAAAGATCTTTTTGCGGCTGTGTTTTTCATATCTGTAGGAATGCTCATTAATCCCTATACATTGGGAGAGCACTTTTACTCTATTTTAATCATTACAGCAGTTACTGTTTTAGGAAAGTTTCTTAGTTCTGGTTTGGGAGCTCTGTTGTCCGGACAAACCTTAAAAACATCAGTTCAAACCGGCTTAAGTCTTGCTCAGATAGGCGAGTTCTCTTTTATAATAGCAACCCTGGGTTTAACTCTTAAGGTTACCAGTGAGTTCTTATATCCAATTGCGGTCGCAGTTTCGGCAATTACCACATTTTCAACTCCTTATCTTATCCGGTTTTCAGAACCATTTTATAATTATATAGAAAAAAAGATGCCCGAACGATGGGTAAGGGGTATTGGGCAGTATAGTTCCAGTACAGAGAAAATTACGAGCAGTAATGACTGGAAAATGTTATTAAAAGCTTATGCAATGAATTTAACCATCCATTCTGTGATTCTCATTGCAATAATTTTTATTTCGACAAAATTTATTCATCCTCAAATTGTAAAGTACAGTGGCTCAGAATTAAACGCCGATCTGGTTTCACTCTTGTTTTCTATTCTTTTGATGACTCCTTTTTTATGGGCTCTTGCCGGAAGGCGAATTGAAAAACATGCATATACTCATTTGTGGCTTAAAAGACGCATTCACAGGGGGCCACTAATTGCTATTGAGATATTCAGAATAATACTGGCGGTATGTTTTATCGGATTTGCTATCTATCTTATCATGCATACCTGGTATGCCGTATTGATTGCTGTAGTTCTTCTTGGACTATTGATCGTAATCTTTTCCAACCGATTACAGGTATTTTATGAAAAGCTTGAAAAACGCTTTTTAGTTAATCTGAATTCCAGGGACCTCTCTAATCAATATTCCGATATTGTACCCTGGGACGCCCACCTTACCGAACTTGAGGTATCTCCGGAATCTAGTTTGGCCGGTAAAACATTAAATGAGCTGGCATTTCGGGAACGCTATGGGGTAAACGTTGCTCTTATCGAAAGAGGGCGCCTGGCAATACCAACACCTGTAAGAGATGAAAGACTCTTTCCTAACGATAAACTAACGGTTATAGGTTCGGATGAACAGATTGCTCAAATTAAAAAGCATCTTGAAGTATCAAGTCAGGTAAATGAAGATGTACAATTCTCTAAAAAGGACCTGCAACTGCAAAAGGTAAAAGTATTGCATCAATCACAGGTATGTTATAAAAGTATCAGGGATTCGGGTATTAAGGAGATAACCAGTGGCCTGATTATCGGGATTGAACGCAATGATCAGAGGATCTTAAATCCTGAATCAACTCTGGTGTTTCAACCCGATGATATAGTTTACATCGTGGGAAATAAGAAACGCATTAAAGATTTTTTCACGCAGAATGTATAAGGTGTAAACCATCTTAATCGTGTAAATTCGGCAAATTCAAATTCATCATAAGATCTAAATAAAAAAGCATGAGCAATAACGACATCATGAAGAAACTTCGGGTAGCTTTAAAGTTTACGGATGATGATATTATAGAAGTTTTAAGCCTGGTAGATTTCAGGATTAGTAAAACAGAGTTGGGTGCGATATTTCGTAAAGATGATCATCCTAATTTTAAACCCTGTGGAGATCAGCTCCTGCGTAACTTTTTAAACGGGCTGATAATTTACAAGCGCGGAAAAAAAGAGTAAGTTCTTTGGGGAACCTGTAATGAATTAGAGTATACTTTCATTTAAAGCTAATCTCTAACCAAATTTAACATCAGGTTCTTGCCGGTTACATTTGGATTTACTTCATATTTCCCCGCACGAGCATTTTCTTCTAATCAATATCAATTATCAACCCAACCGGACAATGATCTGAACCCAGATATTCGTTATAAATTGACGCTTCTTTTACCTGGCTAATTAATGAATCGCTTACCAGGAAGTAATCAATTCTCCAGCCTTTGTTTCTGGCCCGGGCGTTGAATAATTGATTCCAATACGTATATTTTACCTCATCGGGATGAAAATGCCGGAAGCTGTCGATAAAACCTGTACTCAATAAGTTATTAAATCCGTCGATTTCGCGTTGGGTATAACCTGCTGATTTATTGTAGTTTTCTTTAGCTCTGGAAATGTCAATTTCCTTATGGGCTACATTCAGATCTCCGCCTAAAATGACTGGTTTTTTTAACTGGAGACCAGCAATGTAAGTTTTGAAATCACTATCCCATTTCTCACGGTAATCTAAACGCTTTAAGCCCTCCCCGGAATTTGGCGAGTAAACCGTTACCAGAAAAAATTGGTCATACTCTGCGGTTATAATCCTGCCTTCCTGATCATGTTCTTCAATATTCATATCGAAGGTAACATGCAGAGGCTCGGTTTTGCTAAGAATGGCTGTACCGGAATAACCTTTGCGGGCCTTGGATGAGTTGACATATACTTTATAACCCGGTAATAATTCACACAGAGATCTTACATCCTCGTTTCCTGCCTTCGTTTCCTGTAAACAAAGCATATCTGGATTCATCGCTTGTATGTCTTTAACAAAATCCTTTTTTGTAATGGAGCGCAGGCCATTAACATTCCAATTAATAAGATGAAGTGCAGGCATAGAAAAATATTAGGCCGAAATTTAATTAAAGGTTTTTGATTAAACTAAAAAGGATTGCTTGAAATATTTTATACAATAATTTCAAACTAAAGCGTCCTATGCAAACGTGTGCTTTGCCTTGTGCGGAAGAGAGATATCTCCTTTGCCGAAAAGGACAGCTGCTTCCATCGGCAGGAGACCTCTCTCTGCTCTATCCCCGGCATAAGGCCGTTCGAGTTGACGAATGGGGTGTTGGTTTCGTTTTCAAACTCAAAGCATCCTATGGAAATGCTCATAACATAATTCCCGTCGTATCGAACGAATGGCCTGTGCTTTGCCTTGTGCGGAAGAGAGATATCTCCTTTGCCGACAAGGACAGCCGCTTCCATCGGCAGGAGACCTCTCTCTGCTCTATCCCCGGCATAAGGCCGTTCGAGGTGACGAATGGGGTGTTGGTTTCGTTTTCAAACTCAAAGCATCCTATGGAAATGCTCATAACATAATTCCCGTCATATCGAACGATTGGCCTGTGCTTTTGCATTGTGTGGAAAAGAGATATCTCCGCGAAAAGGAGAATGAGGTAGAAACTTTCATTGGGATTCTGCAGGAGGCTGATTCGAAATGCTACATGTGAAAAAAAATCTCATAATTGAAAAATTTCTCACAATTATTTTTTGTCGGGCAACCATCTGAATTCAGATGCCGTACTTGTAATTATATCTCTTAATTATGGAAACCTATTTCAGTATAATATTTAAGACGATCAGAAGAAATTTAGGTTGTACTACAACCGAGTTTGCTCAATTTCTTGAAATTGAAGAAAGTGAAGTTCTGCAAATTGAGAATGATGGATCTGTACCTTCGCTCAGAGCACTTTGTAAGTTAGATACCCTCGGCCTTAATTAAACTCAGGTAGCCCATGGGTATCAATATTAGGATTTTACAGAGTATATAGAGCTTACTAAAAACTATAAACCATGAGAATCAAAACTAATTCCCCAGTTTTGATATTATACTATATATTGCGCAAGCCAATAAACCTTATCCCAAAAACGCTCTTTCAGGTTATTAAAATTTAATTGTCATTGAATGATTTATTCATTACTGAAGAGAAAACAAATGCTTGGTAAAAAGCTCCTTCTAATACTTCTTTTATTTTTACTGCACTATCCTATAGAGTCAAATGGCTATTCGGTGCTTACGCATGAAGCAATCATCGACGCCAGCTGGAAGGTTGCGATTGAGCCTTTGCTTCTTAAGAAATATCCCGCTTCTACATCCGAACAGCTACTTGAAGCACATTCCTACGCTTATGGAGGATCCATTATTCCCGACATTGGGTATTACCCTTTTGGGAGCAAGGTGTTTACAAATTTAGTGCATAATATACGCAGCGGCGATTTTACTGTCGCACTGATTGAGGAAGCCCGGGACCTGAATGAATACGCCTTCGCCTTGGGGGCTCTGGCGCATTATATGGCTGATAATTACGGACATTCTATAGCAACGAATGTTTCTGTACCCTTACTTTATCCTAAAATTAAGGAGCAGTTTGGCCCTGTAGTAACCTATGCAGATCATAAAAAGTCGCACTCCCGGGTGGAGTTTGCGTTCGACGTGATGCAAACGGCCCGCGAGAATTATGCCTCAAAAGCTTATCACGATTTTATCGGATTTAACGTCTCAAGAAAAGTAATTGAAAGGGCCTTCTTTAGAACCTATGGTCTGGATCTGAACGATATTTTCGGTAGTATGACTGTGGCAATTGGCGCCTTCAGGTGGAGTGTTAAAAGTTTGTTGCCCACCATTGTGAAAGCCGCCTGGGTGAATAAACGATCAGACATAAAAAAGATTGATCCCAAAGCAACCAGCCGCAGTTTCTCTTACCGAATGAAAAACAGGACCTATTATCATGAGTTCGGTCGCGATCATGAGAAAGCTGGTATTGTTCCAACAATAGTTTCTTTTCTGCTTCCCATTATGCCCAAACTAGGCCCTTTATCTAAAACAAAGTTTAAACAGCTCAATCCCGAAACCGAACAATTATTTGTAAAAAGCTTCGAAGCTTCTTTGAGTCATTATTCAGTAGCGCTAAACACCCTTCATTCGCAACGTTTAACTTTAGCCAACCGCACATTAGATACTGGTAAAGAGACAACCCCAGGTGAATATTTTATTGCCGATCAGAATTATGATGCTTATTTATTAAAGTTAAAAGATGAAAAATTTGAGCACATGACTTCTCACTTAAAGAGTCATCTTATTTCTTTTTATGGCAAACCTAAAGCAGCTCCGGTAAATAAAAAATGTTTAAAAAGGTACCAGGAGATTTCCGAAGCTTTGTCTCTTCTCCAAAATGCTTCGGTTAAGGACGCTGGCAAAGGCTTGTAACAATTTGCAATAATTTATAATGCTAATAAATTTAGCATTATATTTGTTGTCATTCAATTGTTATGACGAATCTTAGTATTTCAGAAAGACTAAAAGTATATACCAGGTATATCGGTCAAAATGTTGTTTTAATTTCCCGTGACGGTTATTCAGAGAAACAGATGGGAGTGCTGACGGGTGTAAAAGAATATTCTATTCAGTTAAGCATAGATAATCAAAGCCGTTGGATTCCATTATATGATGATTTTGAAATCTATGATATAAAATTGGTTTTGAAGCCATTAAGGATGCTGACTGAAAGTATTAAGCAAGTTGCAAATAACTTGCCTGTTCAGAATTTTATCACTCAATATTATATTCAGCTAGGATTTGATATGCCAGTTTTCTTCTCACCTGGTCATCCGGAAAATTGTAAATATGCAGAGGAATTGGGTCTGGCCACGTATACTGATGTAAATGAACCGGAGTATGCTCAGGTTGGTTGATGATGTTCGCTAATTTATAGCGTTAAACGGATAACAATGAAGGGGATGGGCTCAGAAATAGCAGCCTGTAAATCCATGACCCGCGACCGGAAGTCGGACATTGAGCATAATTTCATGAGAACCACTGTGAGCACGAGCTAGCCTTGTAGTACTGTAATCATAGGAGTAGCCAAGACTTACTTTCCTGGAAAGAAAGATTTCTGCAAGAAAATCCAGTGAATCCATTGACCGGTAAGATATTCCGAAGCCTACTGTTTCTTTTAGCAGAAAGTTTACGTTAAGATCCAGCTGAAACGGTGAACCTGAAATATATTTTCCAAGTATGTTTGGTTTTATCAACAGGTCATCCCCGGTTTTAATTATATAGCCGCTCTGAAGTGTGAAAAACGGAGAATGGTTATTATTAACATCTAAAGTATATAGAAACGGGGATGATAAACCCGCATAAAATTTGTCTGAAAAAAGCATAATTCCCGCTCCGAAATTAAAACGAGTATCGTTTTGGTCCATAAACGTGGGATCATCAGGCATATCCACGGAACTGCCAATGCTACTGTAGGTCTCTGAATATTGAGATAGCCCTCCATTAACACCAAACGAGAGATACGTTTTGTTGCTCAGTTTTAATCGTTGAGCAAGAGTGAAAAAAGCTCCGGTCTCTGTAAGTGCTTCACCGATGTGATCTCTGAAAGCAGTAAAGCCCATAAAAGTATTTGAAGAGCCAAGTGGAGAATGTACTGAAATCGTCTGGGTATTCGGTGCGCCATTAAAGCCTACCCATTGCTGCCTCACCACAGTGGTGATATTCATGGATTCGTCTACTGCCGGATAAGCAGGATTGATGATCAGCGGATTAAACATGTATTGCGAAAACATGGCTTTTTGCTGAGAAAAAACATTTAAAGCCAGGGTTTGGATTAAAATAAAAAGGACGTTCTTCATTATCTTTTTAGTATAAAGTAGTCCTTCAATTGTCTGTCCTCATTCATCTCATCTTTATACTTTAAAATGTAATAATATACACCTTCAATCACTTCCTCAGCATTTGCTTTGCGATTAGCCGTTCCTTTAAAAGAGCGGATAGTATTATCGTAATTTTTCATCTCAAATACCTTAATACCCCAGCGGTTAAAGATCTGGATTTCATTATCGGGATAACGATCAATATTCTTTATATAAAGATAATCATGACCCCTGCCATCCCCATTGGCAGAAATTAGCCTGGCAACCACAAGCTGATCATCCCCATCAGAGATTCGGATGTTTTGCGTGGTGAAAAATTCTCTTCCGCAGGCATCTTTTAAAAATAAAGTGATCAGGGCGATTCTGACAGAAGGATCCGTTGACGGAGTATATATGATACTTTTGGCATCGCTTCCCGGAGCAATTGTGCCTGTAGAAGCTGCCCAGCGAACCTCATAATCGGAGATATTAATATTAGCCGGAATGGTAAAACTTACAGGATAACTTGCACCTGGCGACATAGAAGGAGCTGCGCTTAGCTGGGCTGAAACATTTTTTGTTTGCCTGTCAACAACCGCTAAAAAGGAGAAGTTAAAAAACGCTCTCTGCAAGGCTACATGGTCCCCGTTAAAGGGTGTTCCATTAAAGCCCCCGCCAAAGCCTCCATTATGAAAATGTCCGCCCTGGTACATAACAAGTCCTCTGTTAGGATCATCAAAACCATAACCATAAGCTACAACCGCTGCCGGGCCCGGAGAGAGTCCGGGAACCTGAGAATGATCGGGGTCAACTACGCTTAGTTTTGCGCCGGGCCTCCATCCGCCTGCTTTCGGGAGGTAAATGGATTCCGAACCAGTGATGGCCGCATCGTCAAGTTCATTTATAAACTGCATTACAGGATCAGCCGGAAAATTGTAATTAAAAGGTGAAGTCCCGTTACCATGGCTAAAATAATTTACCATGCCATTTGTAGTAAGGAAATTCATTTTGCTTAATCCATCAGGACTTACAATATTTTCCATAACGCTTACAGCATGGCATCCGGACCATATAGCACCTTTGAAATCTTTATTCCAGGTTAAGAGGTTTTGGTGAGATGTCCAGGTCGGATCGGCATGAGGTAAAATGAAAATATCATCACATTGAGTAAGTTGCGAAGGGTTTTTCCATGATGATTGAGTGGCCCCTCCATAGGCCGAAGCCGGAATGTCTGCGTTTACAAAGAAGGGGCTTACCAAGGTGCCGCTAAATTTATCAATTGTCCATTTAGGTGCATAGGTTAATGTAGCAAATACATCAACTGATAGTTGGGTATTGGTGTCTTCGCCGATCACTCCTTTAATTTTCCAGGTGTCGATCGCCTGGTTTACCTCGGTCGTTCTGTATTGAGCAAGAATAATAAACGATCCGGACCTATATGCCGTATTATTATAAGTAAAGTCGATACCATCCTTACTTTTTAAAGGGTTGATGACCCATTTTACCGGAACACTGAAGTTCTGTAAAAGATCATATACCATTCCGTAAGGTTTCAGCCCATTTCCCTGGGTTTGCGGTGAGATTCCCAGATTGATAATAAATGCTCCGGCGGGTATTGTTTCAATACTTGCAAAAACTTCACCTGATAAAAATAAAAGACTATATAATAAAAGTTTTTTCATTCAGTAATAATGAACCCGCGTTAACTTTAATGAATTAACTTATGGGTAAGTATTTGAAATAAAGTTTAATCGGCATGACATATCAACAGATTATAAAACTGATCTTTTAAGTATCAGAACTGCTTTTGATCTGTAAACGGAGAAATGAATAATTAGGTTATATATATTTTCGACGAAAGCGGGAAATGAAAAAGGTTTAGAAATAAAAAGGCGTATTCAAAATGAAATCCAGAGATGATCAGTAAATTTGAGATGATTTACAGAGATCCTATAAATGTCGGCCAATATAAAATCTATCCCAAAAGAAAAAGAAAATCTGCATCCGCGGAATAAGCACAGGCTTAGGTACGATTTTCCTCAACTGATAAAAAGTTGTTCCGACTTATCTCAATATGTTTCGGAAAACGAATATCAGCAATTTTCTATTGACTTTAAAAATCCCGAAGCAGTAAAAACGCTTAATAGAGCCTTGTTATACAATTTCTATAATATTAAGCTTTGGGATATTCCGGAAGGATATTTATGTCCGCCTGTTCCCGGAAGAGCTGATTATATTCATTACATGGCAGATCTGCTGGCTTCTGTAAATGAAGGCACAATTCCGATGGGTAAAATGGTAAAAGTGCTGGATATTGGGGTAGGGGCAAACTGTATATACCCTTTGATCGGAACCCGTGAGTACGGATGGAGTTTTGTGGGATCAGATATTGATCCTGTGGCAATCCGTTCTGCTCAAAATATTATAGCTGCGAATTCTTTATCAGATTTAATTACGATCAGAAAACAAAGTTCCGCCCGTCATATTTTTAGCGGACTTATTAAACCCGGAGAAAGTTTTGATTTAACGATCTGTAATCCGCCGTTTCATACCTCTTTAAAAGAAGCAACAGCCGGAACGGAACGTAAATGGAAAAACCTTGAAAAGTCGGCAGCGGGATCTAAACTTAATTTTGGCGGGCAGAATAATGAGCTCTGGTGCCAAGGCGGTGAGGAGCGGTTTGTATCCGGAATGATTGAAGAAAGTGTTCAGTTTAGTAAGTCGAGCTTATGGTTTACTTCGCTGATTTCAAAGAAAGAAACGCTGTCAGGATGTTACCGGGTATTAAAAAAAGTAAATGCTGCCGCAGTCCAGACCATTAACATGTCTCAGGGTCAAAAGTCGAGCCGGGTACTGGCATGGACCTTTCATGATGATGCTGAACGAAATAAAGGAAAAGTGAACGCAGGTTGATTTAATAGGAAGTTTCGAACCCGCTTAGGATTACCTGAGAATGTGTCCAAAGATTATACATTTGATACCAGATCTTCTTGTAAGATTCCTTTCCGGGATTTATATTTGCAAAATAATAACCTTCGGGATGTAGCGTAGCCCGGTATCGCGCCAGCATGGGGTGCTGGAGGTCGTGGGTTCGAATCCCGCCATCCCGACAAAACAAAATGACCGGTACGATTCAATAACTTCCTTATTGGTCTGTTAGTTTGTGAGTGTATTTTATAGATAAAGGGTGAAATAGACCGTTCGGAATCACCACTTTTGCGTGCCGGCGTAAAAGCACATTTGATTTATTAGCTAATCCTTATAGTTTAACAATGGCTTACTCCGATGAATTTAGTCGAAAGTCATCACTCGAACCAATTAAGATCTTATTTAAAAGTTCATTTGTAAGTTCCTTTGATACAGCCAGAATATCCTCAGCAACGTGACTATTATTCATTATCAGTTTATGGGCTGTTTCTTTATAGGGTAAAAGATAAGATCTGTAGGCTGGTAAAACATGATTTTCCCATTGGTACAGAATCATGTCATGGCTGTATCCGCGTTTTGCAATATCTCTTTTAAGTCTGCGGTTTAGGGTAATCTCTTCTTCAGCATCCATGAAAATACGCATATCAAGAAGAGAAGCTATTTCTTTGAAATGAAAGATAAATAGTCCCTCAACAAGGATAACAGGAGCGGAATGTATAGTTAAAGTGCGGGCTTTTTCTTCATTGACATTGAAGGTATATTCTTTCTTTTGTATTGTTTCACCAGATATTAAAGCCTTTAAATCATCAAACAGTTTAAGATCATCAATACACTGCGGAAGATCGAAATTTATCCATCCGTTTTCATCAATGGGTTGTTCTGATTTTGGCTTGTAATAATCGTCTTGTGAAACAAGGCAAACCTGGCTTTTATCAAAATGAGTTAAAAAACAATTCAGAAAAAAGGTTTTTCCGGATCCGCTTCCGCCTGCAATTCCAATTACAAAAGGTTTATTCATTCGGCATACCGTAATCTAATGTTACCAGGAACCGCTTGTCTAAAGCGCCTAATAAATCTGCTGTAGCTTTAGTCAGAACAATAATGACGTCCCTTGTCGACTCATTTTCAGTGAACTTTCCAACTACTTTTGCATAAGTTACCCGGTCGGTCATCGGATTGGTTACTTTAATTACAGTGCCTACGGGAGCAGTTCTGTGTAAGGCCAGCATTTTCGAACCGTCGAGGTTGTCATCAGCTATCCATACTGCAACCCCACGTTCAGAACGTTCGGATACACCTAAACGACCCGAAGGGATTTTAGGTCTTTCAGGCTCAGGTTCCGTTTCGGTTATAGGCTCAGGAATCGGAGCTGCAACAGCCGGAGCACTGCCCGGATTTCCCTGGCGCACCTTTATAATCTGCCCGATAGACAAATTATCGCCACCCAATTTATTTAGCTGTTTAATATCTTCAACTGTGGTGTTAAATCGTTTTGCTATAGAATATAAATTCTCTTTTCGTCCAACTTTGTATTCTACAATATTGCCATCATTCGAATTTGCATAGGAGCTTTTTGCTGATTTCGAAGATGCTTTAAAATGCCTTTGGGTAGGTACCTTTATTGTTATTCCTGGTTTAAGCGAAACATTATTGTTTATCTGAATAATCGTTAGAGGAGAAATGTTATATAATCTTCCGATGGAATAATAGGTTTCTCTTCTTTCTACTTTATGAAGGATGATGAGAGTGCCGTTTTGATTTTCAACTCCTATAGAGTCTCTGGTACTGGCGGCTATTGCGCTGGATGAAAATAGTGATATCACGCAAAAAATTGCAAAGAAAAATCGCATGTGTTGTGTGTCCCTTTTGTTAAATAAGCGTGCAATTATACTAAATACGATACAAACTGTTTTTTGTTATTACGTATGCAGAACATATGATCACGGTCGATAAAGAACGCCTCGGGATTAAGTTTCTGTATATCCATGGCTAAATTATCTTCTAATATTAAATTCCCCCCCTGATAGACAGCGAGTTGCTGATTGAATAAACTTCCTGACTTTATGTGATATACCAGGATAGATTTATGATTATACTCTTTGTAAAAAACCGGTCCGATATAGTTTTGCGGAAGCAGATGGTTCAGAAAGGAAACATCGCTTATAATTTCGGGGACGATAACAGTTCTGTCCACAGGCTTTGCTTCTAGCTCTTTTTCGGGGCATGAAGAGCCGTCGGAAGCTGATATCAGTTCAAAGATTTTCGGTTGTATTTTTGGATTATAGACCAGTAAGCCCTTATTTGTTACCTCATACAGAGTTTTATTAAACTGCTGCCAGGCTATATTTCCTTCCCCGTTTATCGCGATGATACCTTTATGCTCAGGGTTGCTTTCGTGAACATAACTATGAAGGAATACAATTCCCTTATGTACCTTATCAAGGCCCCAGTTCCAGCTATCTTCAACTGTTATTTCCTTGAAAAGACATTCACCTGTAACGAAGTTATATGCAGAGAAATGTGAGGTGCGGTCTGCCGGATTTCTTGTTTCCAATGCGATAATTGAATCGGTATCGTCTGTTTCAATCTTCCAGATTATTGATTTGAATGTTTCGCTCAGCGATGGTTTTAATGTATATTTATCCACTGTAGACATCTTTCAAAATTAACCTATTTTATGAATCAATATTTAAATCATTTAAGGTTTATAGGTCTGTTCGTATTAGCAGTTCTTTTTCAATCGCCAGCATATTCCCAGCAAAAAACAAAGGTTTATACCTTCGATATGAAAGAGGAGATTGGTCCTGCTGCTTGGCGTTTAACCAAAAGAGCTTTTGATGCCGCTGCAGAATCAAAAGCTTCTGTAATGTTAATAAGAATGAATACCTATGGCGGAATGGTGGATTATGCTGATTCTATACGTACAAAGTTGCTCAACTCTCCCATAAAAACCATTGTATATATTGATAATAATGCAGCTTCAGCAGGAGCATTAATTGCATTGGCTTGTGATAAAATTTATATGAAAAGCGGTGCGGGGATTGGTGCGGCCAGCGTTGTAAACCCCCAGGGTGAGATTATGCCCGAGAAATATCAGTCGTATATGCGGGGCTTAATGCGTGCAACAGCCGAAGCAAAAGGACGCGATCCTAAAATCGCTGAAGCTTTTGTGGATCCGGATATAGCCATTCCGAATATAATTGAAAAAGGGAAGGTGCTTACATTAACGAGTAAAGAAGCTATAAAAGTTGGTTATTGTGAAGCAGAAGCCGCAAGTATTGAGGAAGTACTGAAGGCCGAGAATATTTCCAATTACGAATTACAGCAGCATGTTGTAAGTTCTATGGACCGGTTAATAGGATTTTTGATGAATCCGGCTATAAGCGGTGTGCTGATTTTATTGATTATGGGCGGTATCTATTTCGAAATGCAGAGTCCGGGAATTGGTTTCCCCTTACTGGTTTCTGTAGTTGCTGCCTTGCTCTATTTTGCACCCCTGTATGCCGAAGGCCTGGCAGCGCATTGGGAAATTGGTCTATTTATTATTGGATTAGTGCTTTTAGCATTGGAAGTGTTTGTGATTCCGGGTTTTGGTGTTGCCGGAATACTCGGAATATTATGTGTTATTGCAGGTTTAGCCTTAAGTTTAGTTATGAACGATTTTTTCGATTTTACAATTACAGGTACTGAAAAAGTAAGCAGTGCATTTGTTTTGGTTTTGGGCTCAATGATTCTGTCTATCGTATTATCCGTAATTTTCGGCCGGTCTTTATTAAAATCGGCTGCTTTTCAACGCCTGGTTTTACAGGATGAACAACGTTCGGGATTAGGATATGTCAGCGGCAAACAAAAATTAGATTTACTGAAAAAAACCGGTGTTGCCAGCACGGATATGCGACCGTCGGGGAAAATTGAAATCGAGGGAAATTATTACGATGCAGTCGCCTTGGATGGCTTTATTGAAAAGGGAAAAGAGGTCACTATTGAGAAGCAGGAAAATTATAATGTTTTTGTAAGGAAGAAGGGGGTCTAAAACATTCAAACCTATTGCTGGTTTCTAATGAAGCCATCATGAGTTTGCACACAAACGCAATGAATAAAAACTCATGATAGCTTCATCTCAGTTAAAAAACAATTACATTTTAGTGAAAAAATTAAATTATGAAAGCAGAAGAAATAGGTCTTGAAGAAGTAAAGGTAAATCCAATTGTTGATCAGTTAAATGAATTACTGGCCAACTACCATATCCATTATCAAAAATTAAGAGGTTGCCATTGGAACGTTAAAGGAAAGAGTTTTTTTACTTTGCATGTGAAATTTGAAGAATTATATACCAATGCTATAGAATCTATTGATGAACTGGCAGAACGTATTCTTACCTTGGGTAAATCGCCAATGAGTACCTATCAGGAATATATTAACACGTCACGAATAAAAGAAATAAAAACGGTTGGAAAAGAAGATATGGCCCTGGTAAATGCAGTGCTTGACGATTTTTCCACACTTATTGAAATTGAACGCGAAATAATGGAGAGCACTTCAGCCGCCGGAGATGACGGAACCAATGATATGATTAACCGTTTTATGCAGTTTAAGGAAAAAAATACCTGGATGCTCAGAGCGTTTTCTGGAAAGCAATAAAAAAAGAGGATGTTCAGATCACGAATTTGAACATCCTCTTTTTTTAAGAGTTTATCTGGGAAGAGGAGATATACGTTTGGTATTCTTGTCCCTCTACATAGTGTTTAAAATTGGTTACATCTTCCCGAACCATTTTTTCAAAAATCCCGTTCAGTAATTTCGCTATACCCCGGCCAATGTTTCCAGCCGGAGGGAAGTAATTAATCTCGATGTTTAATTCTGTTCCTAATCCATTTTTGGCATCTGCGAATTCTACTTTTCCAGCATTATCGATCAGAGAACCTTCAACTGATTGCCAGCCGATATAACTGTTTTGCTCTTCCCGTGTGATTTCTGCGTTCCAGCTTATTTTCAAAAGATCGTGCGGAATATTTGCACTCCATTTTGAGTTTTTGCCATCCATTTCAATTACAGAATGAAGATGCTTCATAAATCTTGGAAGATTTTCCAGGTTTCTCCAAAAGCTGTAAACTTCTTCACGAGGCCTGTCAACAATAAAACGTTCGGTAATACTTATAGATTGTAAATCGGTGCTGTCTTTCCCGATTCTATCATACACCGGACAGAATCCTGTTGCGCCGCGGTACAGTAAAACCCCGCTGACTGCTGCTTCCTGTAAGCCTATAAGAGGATGCCTGAAGACTTGTTTCAGGGCTTTATATAAAAGGAATGTTCCTCCGGCTATTGATAGCAAGCGTTCAGTAGTGTTAACATTTCCAAAGCTTTTAGGTTCAAGGATGGATCCTTTTAAAGATTCGTTTACCTTGTTTGTTAATGTTTCTAACATCATATTTTCATAGATTGGTATGGATAAATAACAATGCTTTTTTGAAATAGTTATGAGTTTTTTTTTAAATTATAACATAAAACACATTTAAAAAATTGAGGTTTAGCTTAGCAGAAGGGAAATTAAATGCAGTCGTTAATTTCGATAATGGGTTAAATTACACATGAAACAATTATTCTTAATCTCACACGATACAACAACAGCAGTACAGATTGGAAGGTCTAATACAGGCATTCCATCGGTAGAGCCGGCAAGGTTAGCTGCAATCAATGCATTCTTAACGCTTAATCTTCAAAAGAATATAATTGCTGTATGGGATGATGACGATATTTTCGAAGAGATACTGGATACCTATACTTTTATAACTATTGAGGATGCCAATAACAGTATTTACAGTAAAGAGAGTTTGCAATAATTCTTCCGGTCGCGGAGGATATTCTTGCATTTGCCGTATTTTTGCGGAGATTAACCCTTATATTTGCCGCAAGACAATTAAAACCGGTGGCAAAATACATCTATCAAAATAAGGATTGGACGAATTTTACTTGGAGTAATATTGCCATTAATGCCATATTTGGTGAGGTTCGCAACTTGCAGGGAAAACTCTCAGGACAGATGAGTACTCTTGGTTTTTCAACAAAAGAAGAAGCTACTCTTACCACGCTCACACTTGACATAGTAAAATCTTCGGAAATAGAAGGTGAGCAGCTTAACTATGAGCAAGTTCGTTCTTCTATTGCCAGGCGATTAGGATTAAACGTAGGAGGACTAATTCCTGCTGACAGAAACGTCGAAGGAGTTGTAGATATGATGCTTGATGCCACCCAAAACTATCTAAATCCACTAACACATGACCGCTTATTTGGCTGGCAATCTGCTCTTTTTCCGACAGGATATAGCGGTATGTATAAAATAGAAGTAGGACGTTATCGCACGGGTGAGATGCAGGTAGTTTCGGGAGCAATGGGGAAAGAAAAAATCCATTATGAAGCTGTTGCCCCACAGATGGTGAAAGCTGAAATGGATAAATTTCTTAATTGGATTAACCATGAAGTTCAATTAGACCCTGTTTTGAAAGCAGCTATTGCCCACTTTTGGTTTATAATCATTCATCCTTTTGACGATGGTAACGGTAGAATAGCAAGGGCGATTACAGATTTGTTACTTACCCGGGCAGAAAATAGCCCGGAGCGATTCTATAGTATGTCTAGTCAAATACTTGCTGAGAGAAAACAGTATTATGAGGTGTTGCAAAAAGTTCAACACAGCAGTGGCGACATTACTGAATGGTTAGACTGGTTTCTTAAATGCCTGAAAAACGCTCTATTAGAAACAGAGACCACTTTACAAAAAATCTTACGTAAAGTAGAATTTTGGAAAATACACGAGAAAACTCCTTTAAATAATCGTCAACGTATAATGGTAAATAAAATATTAGATGGATTTGATGGTAAATTAAAATCGTCAAAGTGGGCAAGGATAGTCAAATGTTCGCCTGACACAGCTTTGCGTGATATAAAAGATTTAATAGAAAAAGGAATTTTGCAACAAGAACAAGAAGGCGGACGTAGCACAAACTACGAACTGACAGAATTTTAAAGAAAGCCAGATGTCCACAACAGCTACCCCAAAAGTGGTGCTTCGGTAGTTAAATCATGTTTGTGCAAATATCAAAGTTCGTGCTTCGCTGATATTGATCCGCCTTCTTTAGGCACAGTGGCTAAGATGAACTAGTCTCAAAAAACGATCATTTACCAATTAATTTCTGTTGCAAATATAAATTGGTTTATCTTGGCCTGGACTTCGGTACCCGGGTATCTGAGGCTTACACATAAAACCGGATCCAGAAAAATGAATACATTGAACACCTTTACGGCAATTGATTTTGAAACGGCGCAGGGGAAAAGAAACAGTATTTGTCAGGTAGGTTTGGTCAGGGTAGAACAGGGAGTGATTGTGAAAAAAATAGTGCTGTTAGTAAAACCCCCCGATAACTATTATTCCTATTATAATATCCAGGTTCATGGTATTACTCCGGCGATGACACGGACATCACCGACCTTTAACCAGGTATGGCCGCTGATCGAACCCTTTATTTGTAATCAAAATCTGGTGGCACATAATAGTTCTTTTGATATAAGCTGTTTAAAGCAGACTTTAGCCTACTACCGGTTGATGGTTCCGGGTTTTAATTCGCATTGTACGTATAAATTGTATGGACAAAAGTTAAACCTGCTTTGCCGAACCTATGGTATCGACCTTCAACATCATGATGCCCTATCAGATGCTATGGCATGTGCGCAATTGTTTATGCGGTATAATAAATTGTAGCCCCGGCATGATGAAACGCTCTAAGCATTTTCTACATGATTGATTCTTTTTGAAATTTCACGGGTGGCTTCATCTAATTCAACTGATGATCTTTTAAGTAAATTTATATACTCAAGTCTTTCCTGCTCATCGTCGGTTTCAAGCATATCTGTTAATGAAAGTATCGAGGCTCCAGGGCGCCTGAAACAATGAGAACTTATCCAGGCTATTTCTCGTAAAGCTCTGTTTTGGTTTTGGATTTTTTCTTCCTTTTCCTTTCGTTCAGTAATTACATTTTCAACAGAAATCATACCGTCAACTTCCCCATTTTCATTAAAAAGGGGTGAAACTGTTATTTCAACCCAATATTCCCTTTTGTCTTTAGTGTAATTCACTAGGTCAGCCGTATAAAATTTGCCTTGCTGAATAGCGGTGACTAATTCTTTTAATACTAAAAAATCCGATTTGGGTCCGAATAAAATTTCAGACGGAGATTTTCCAGCTATTTCTTCAAAAGTAAAACCTGTGAAAAATAAAAAGGATTGATTAACCCATGTTACTAACCCATTTTTATCTAAAATGATCACCATATTATTTATTTTCCCAAGAATATCACCTAATCTCCGGTTTTCCTGATATGCCTTTTCTAAAATGGTGTTATTGATTTCAAGCGCATTATTAAGTTCCTTTTCAATGCAAATAGCTTTTTGAAGTTTTCTTTCATTTTCTACAGCTTCACTAATATCAATTGCCAAAACCATGATGCAATTTCGGTTTCCAAAACGAACTTTATTTGAAATTATTGATACGCTAAATTCTTCCCCGGACTTTTTCCTGTGTCTCCATCTCCCTGAAGTTCTGTGCGTTCCTTTATATTCTGCAATGGCTATATCCAGTAAATCGTGTTCTTCCGGCGGCCGGATATCATAGACGTTCATATTGAGAAACTCGCTCCTTTGATATCCATATTTTGCGAGTGCGGCATCGTTCACTTTGATAATTTCTTTTGTTTCGATATCAAATACCCACATGGGATTAGGGTTGTTGACGAAAAGATAACGATAATATTTTTCGGAGTTGATGAGTTTTTTTTGCTGATAATAAAGCAGCAGAATCAATATTATGGTAGTACTACCTATAAAAATAATCCCTTTCCATGTTTGATAATTTAGCTGCGCCTCGCGTGATAAGCCGCTTGTTAATTTATAAAGGAGCTCATTTCCAACTAAAATCCACAATAAACCTGCTAGTAAATAAATTAACGGAATTTTAAAAAAAGATATATTTATTCTGTTTGAAATCATAAATAAGGGTTCAAATTCTACGGGAAAAGGGAAAAAAAGTTACTGAGATAGGTGTGCGACTTAATGTTTTTTTTAAGCTGCCTCTTTTAGCTTGTTAAATTATAAAGTCCGTGCATCTGTTAAGATTACGAAAAACAAGTAAATCGTTTTATATCATATAATTAGAAATTTGCTTGCGATTAGCCTATCCATTACCTTTATTAAATGAAACCATCATGAGCATACCACTCACAAATAGAAATGAACTTAGCGAAGCGTTCTCTTGAACACCTTACTAAATAAATACCTGTGAAAAATATGCCCGCCTGTTTTTCGGGCAGGCTCATGATAGCTTCATCTCCATTAAAAATAAATTATATTCTGATGAAACATATATCGATCCTGATTCCAAAAGGGGCTATTTTGGGCAGTCTTGAAGGTTCCCGCCAATTGTTTTCACAAGTGAATGAGTTTTTTAAAGCTAAGGGAGCTCCTCCCGTTTTTGATGTGCAATTAGTGGGACTGACAAAAGAAACTTCATTAAGCGGAGGGTCATTTACTGCTCACGCAAATCTGCTCATAGGTGATGTGAAAAAAACAGATCTGATCATTATCCCTGCTCTGGATGGTGAGATTACCGGGGCTATCGAGAATAACCGTGACTTTATTCCATGGATTGTTGAACATTATAAGTCAGGTGCAGAAGTTGCAAGTCTCTGCCTTGGTGCTTTTTTACTGGCATCAACCGGATTATTATCAGGAAGAAAATGTGCTACCCACTGGATGGCAGAAAATGCTTTCAGAAATATGTTTCCGGATGTAACCCTGGTAACCGAAAAAGTTATTACCGACGAAAAGGGAATATATTCAAGCGGCGGGGCCTTTTCTTACCTGAACTTGATTTTATATTTGATAGAAAAATACGCAGGTCGTGAGATTTCTAATCTTGCGGCTAAGGTATTCGCCATCGAAGTAGAACGCGACAATCAATTATCGTTTACGATATTTCAGGGACAAAAAGGACATGAAGATGAAGAGGTGAAAAAGGCCCAGGCTTTTATAGAGCAGAACTTCCACGAGAAAATATCTGTCGATCAGCTGGCATCTATGTTTGCTCTGGGGCGGAGAAACCTGGAACGCAGATTTAAAAAAGCGACTTCAAATACGGTCGTAGAATATATTCAGAGGGTGAAAATAGAAGCCGCTAAGATGAGCCTTGAATCCTCCCGCGAGAATGTAAACGAAGTGATGTATAAGGTCGGGTATACAGATAATAAAGCTTTTCGTACTACTTTTAAAAAATTTACAGGTTTGTCGCCTTTGCAATATAAAGGAAAGTATAACCGGGATCTGAGCTAGGGGGGCGGATCTTTCATCTGCTCAGTCAAAGAGAAGATGTTTTATACTCTAATACCTTGTCTAGATAGCGGCTGGTCACTATTTTCCATTCATTGAGTTCCTCAATAAATTCGGGGATTTCAAGCCTGCTTTTTTGAGCAGTCAGCGTATAAAATTTCATTTTTTCAGGATGCGTATCAGCGCAGGCGTTAAATGTATATCCGAAAGCTTTCCGTTGAATTATAGCATTACTTACTCCAATGCAGTCCTTCAGATGGATAAGATTAACCGGGGCTTTTCCATTTGGGATATTCTTTTTGCCTGCAAAAAACCTTGCCGGATCTCTTCCCGGCCCGATTAACCCTCCGAAACGAAGAATAGTAACAGCAAAGTCCTTTTGATCTTTCAAAATCTTTTCAGCACTTAAAATGGCTTTTCCCGACTCACTGTCTGGCTTTGGTTCTGTATCCTCATCCACCTCCTGGTTATGGTCGCCGTACACACCCGTCGAGCTTATAAATAGTACTTGCTTCACACCTGCTTTTTGAATAGCTGCTTTGATTCGTTGTATCTTAGAAGGATATAGTCCCGCTTCTCCAGAACTGCGTTTCGGCGGAATACTTATGATCAGTAAATCCGATTTAAAAAAATCATCCTGATAACTTTCTGAATCAGATTCAAATTTCACCTGATAGGGTTTTATTCCCTCATCTTCCAGTTTCTTAAACTTATCAATAGATGTTGAAGATCCTTTTACAGTATACCCAGCCTTAACCAGGTTTTCGGCCAGAGCAAAGCCATACCAGCCGCAGCCTAAAATACTTATCGTATGTATATCCAACATGGTTCAAACTTAATAATTCTAATTTACAGATGGATCATGGAAGCTTGGTAAGAAGACTTGTTTTTTCATAGATATCTCATTTTTCTGATTTTAACGACTGTTATTCGATTATAGTAAGATGAATAACGATATTTAAAAAAGACAAAAACTTCTTGTCAAATCTGCATATCAGAATAAAACGTAAGTGTAATGTCGGGAATACACAACATGCAATTTCACTATTTTTCTAACGTTCAAAATTAATATGGAAACCAAAGAGAAGCTTCAGGCAGCTTATATTCAATACGTTTTGACTCATGGCGAGCAGCCTAAATCTGTATACATCTTCGCAAAAGAAAATGATCTTGCCGAAGAAGAGTTTTACAATCATTTCGGCTCGTTTGAAAGCATTGAAGAAATGATTTGGGCGGGATTAATGGTATCAACCATAACCGAAGTGAAAGCCCAGGAAGTATGGAATCAATATTCTTCAAGGGAAAAAGCGCTTAGCCTGTTTTATAGTTTTATTGAATTATTAAAAAGTAAACGCAGCTTTGCTTCTTTCAGTTTAAAACATTCTGAAAAGATAATTGGAACCAGAAAGGTTTTAGTAGGATTAAAAGCGGAATTTGAAGCTTTTGCTGTACAAATTATTCAGGAAGGTATCGAGTCAGGAGAATTAATCGACAGACCGTTTTTCGCAAATAAATACAAAGATGCATTGTGGATGCAGTTTGTTTTTGTACTCAATTTTTGGCTTAAAGACAGCTCTGCAGGATTTGAAAAAACAGATGAAGCGATAGAGAAAGGACTTAATGTTACCTATAATCTTTTTCAGCGTTCACCCATTGATGAGTTGTTTGAATATGGAAAGTTTCTGGCGAAGAATGCCGGTATAAAAATGCCGTTTTAATTATGGACGAAAAACAAGTATCAGAACAAAGCAGTATACCAACCAGTAAGGTTGAGCGCTCTACGCAATTTGTAAAAACCGGCTTCAAAATTGGGGGTAATTACGTTAAACATTATTCGAAAAAACTGTTTAATTCGAACCTTAGCAAAGATGAACTGAATGAAGATAATGCTGCTGATATTTATGAATCATTAAGTAAACTGAAAGGTAGTGCGTTAAAGGTTGCCCAAATGTTAAGTATGGATAAAAATATTCTGCCAAAAGCCTACGTAAGTCAGTTTTCGCAATCTCAATACAATGCACCGCCTCTTTCGGGCCCCCTTATTGTACAGACGTTTCGTAAGTTTTATGGAAAACCTCCGGAAAAAGTTTTCGATAAGTTTAATTTAAAATCAAGTAATGCAGCTTCAATCGGACAAGTGCATCAGGCAGAATTAAATGGTAAAAAACTCGCTGTAAAAATTCAGTATCCCGGCGTCGGAGTTTCTATTTCTTCTGATCTTAAGCTTATTAAACCTTTTGCTTTCCGCTTATTGGGAATGAGCGAAAAGGAGCTCGATATTTATATGCGTGAAGTTGAGGAACGGTTGCTTGAAGAAACGGATTACGAATTGGAAGTAAAACGTTCTATCGAATTTTCAGAGGCCTGTTCTGGTTTGGATAATATTGTTTTTCCTACCTATTATCCTGAACTTTCGAGTAAGCGCACCATTACTATGGACTGGCTTGAAGGCATGCATTTGAAAGAATATTTGCAAACTAAACCGTCACAGGATGACAGAAATCGAATAGGGCAGGCCTTATGGGATTTTTACAATTTCCAGCAGCATGAGTTACGGGCGGTACACGCAGATCCACATCCGGGCAATTTTTTAATTACTTCTGAAGGTAAATTGGGCATAATTGATTTTGGATGTATTAAAGTATTACCTGACGACTTTTATTATCCTTTCTTTTCTCTGACTCAAAATAACTTTTTTGATAATGAAGAAAAAACGCTGCAGGCTTTCAGAGAATTGGAGATGATACAGTTAAAGGATTCTCCCAAACAGGTTGAATTTTATTACGAGATGTATAAGCAGATGATTGGCTTATTTGCCAAACCGTATACCAGCAGTACTTTCGATTTTAGTGAAAAGGAATTTTTTGAAAATATTTACCGATACGGCGAAATGATTTCAAAAATGCCCGAGTTTAAGCAAGCCCGCGGCGTAAAGCATTTTATTTATATCAATCGTACTAACTTTGGTTTGTATAATATTCTTCATGACTTAAATGCGACTGTGAGAACGGATACTTATCGTTTTCATTCTGCAGATTTGGAGGTGTAGATCCTCTGTCCTGGAAAGTTTTAAAAAGGATTCATCGAAAATTAAATGGTCCCATGAGCAACTCTCAGCAATTTTCCGATTCATTTCTTTCAGAAAAAAGATTGAAAGGTGATCCTGCGGCTGAAATTTTTATTCGCCATTGTTTCTCCAATGCTGATTCCCGGTTGTTTTTCTATACCTGGTTAAAACAGCTGGATCAGAATTCAGGACTGAATCAACTTCCTGCAGATTACAGGCAGATATCATTCATTCAAAACTGCATGGTTTTGCCTGCCTGGGCAGATGAAAAACTGATGCGAAAGGGCTCCTCCTTTTTTATTAGACATGCTGAGAAAGTGATGCAGTTATTGGGATTATTATCCTTACCATACTGTTATGCTGCAGCGGATGGCGCTATGGTTTTATATCTGTCGCAAAAATTAACAAATGATGCCGGAAAACGTCTTTCGGATACTGCAGATTTTATCTGGAATGTGATGGCTCCCGATGCTTTTCACGAGGATGGTAAAGGTTTTGCGAATATTCTGAAAATCAGACTTACCCATGCCCTTGCCCGTTATTATACATTAGAAAGCGGACAATGGAATAATGATTTGGGTTTCCCGGTTAATCAGGAGGATATGGCCGGAACCAATTTATCTTTTTCGCTAATTGTTGTACGCGGTCTGCGCAAACTGGGTTTGAGTATTTCGTATGAAGATCAGCTTTCCTTTCTTCATTTATGGAACGTAATAGGCTTTCTCTTAGGGCTGGACGAAGATCTGATTCCCCAAAGTGGCAAATCCGCTAATGTTCTTGAATCCGCTATCCGCGAAAGACATTTCAAACCTTCACTACAGGGCCGGGAGTTGACCAAAGCCTTAACGACTTATTTTAATAGTGTTACACCAGAGAAAGTATCCGCCAAAGATACTTTGCAATTGATGCGTTACTTACTTGAAGATAAAGTGTCGGATATTCTTGATCTGCCGCCTTCATCTGATGTTTTATACTTGCCCTACTTTTTAAAAATCATCAGTAATTTACCTGATTTTAGCTTTGGAACATCCGCTAAAACTCTTTACCAGCAGAAGTACCAGAGTTTTAAAAAGCAGAGTTCAACTAGTTAATTTATTAAATTAGACCCCATTCTGCCTTTATTTCATTAACGAATTCGTTACGTTTACCAAAGAACCATTTTCTTTAATTTAGCTACCAAAATAATTACTCAATGGCCATTTACAAGCTTCAGATTAACGGTCGCGCTTACCAGGCAGATGCGGAACCGGATACACCTTTATTGTGGGTTTTGCGCGATAACCTGCGCTTGGTGGGAACCAAATATGGTTGCGGAATAGGAGCATGTGGTGCCTGTACGGTTCATGTGAATGGCCAGGCTATGAAATCTTGTACACTGCCTGTTGCAGCAATAGGTGCACAAAAAGTTGTCACTATTGAAGGCTTGTCTGCCAATGGCGATCATCCTGTACAGCAGGCCTGGAATGAAATAGATGTGCCACAGTGTGGTTATTGCCAGGCAGGACAGATTATGACGGCGGCGGCATTTTTAAAAACTAACCCGAAACCAACATCAGATCAGATTGATACCGCTATGAATGGAAATATCTGTCGGTGTGGAGCATATCATCGGATTAAAGAAGCAGTTACATTGGCTAGTAATAAAATATAATCATGGCAAAATCAACAAGCAGACGTGATTTCCTGAAAATGGCAGCAACCGCCGGTGGTGGATTGATGCTCGGATTTGACTGGTTTAGTGTAAATGCAGAAGTTCCTTCCGTAATTTCTAAAGCCGCACTGGCTGCCGGAAACGCCGAGTTTAATAGTTACCTGTCTATTTCGAGCACGAATATTATTACCATATTCTCTCCTAATCCTGAGTTGGGACAAAATATAATGACCTCATTTCCGATGGTAGTGGCAGAGGAGCTTGAGGCCGACTGGACAAAGGTAAATGTTGTGCAGGCTGCGTTTGATGCCAAAAAATTTGAGCGTCAGGTTACAGGCGGAAGCGGTGCGATTCCGCATTCCTGGAAAAGGCTCAGAAGGGCAGGAGCGACCGCAAAGCAAATGCTTATCGAGGCAGGCGCCAAACGATGGAATGTGCCTGTTGATGAATGTGCAGCGAGCAATGGAATGATAGTGCATTCCAAATCAGGGAACAAGTTAAGCTTTGGTGAACTTGCAGAAGATGCCTCAAAACTTACTGTTCCTGCTGAGGTAAAGTTAAAAGACCGCAAAGATTTTAAACTGATTGGCACAGCGGTGAAAAACGTTGCCAATAAAGATATTTTAACCGGAAAGCCCTTGTTTGGGATGGATTTCTATCGCGAGGGTATGTTCATTGCCATGATTCAGCGACCTGCCGCTTTCGGAATGAAATTGAAGTCGGTAGATGCTAAAGAGGCGAAGGCTCAGCCGGGTATTATCGATGTGGTAACCTTTAAAAATAATGTGGCTGTGGTTGGGAAATCAACCTGGCAAGTCAACAAAGCAAGAAAGCTTTTAAAAGTTGATTATGAAAAGGATGGTAATTTAGAGAGTACTGCCGACCATGATAAAATATTTGCTGATCTGTTGTTAAACGATTCAAAGGTGCAGGTCAGAAGAAAAGAAGGCGACGTGGATGCTGCTTTTAAAAATGCGGCCAAGATTGTAAAAAGTGAATACCAATGTCCTTTTCTGCCACATAACCCTATGGAACCGATGAACTTCTTTGCTCATGTGCGGCCAGATGGGGTGGAACTGATCGGGCCTACACAAACTCCTGGAAATGCCAGATCCGGCGTTTCGAGATTATTAGGTATTCCTGAGGACAAAATCACCGTAGAAATAACCCGTTTAGGTGGAGGTTTTGGCCGGAGACTGATGACAGATTATGCTCTTGAGGCTGCTGAACTTTCCAGTATGATCAAAGCTCCTGTAAAGGTAATCTGGACCCGGGAAGACGATATGACGGGTGGAAGCTACCGACCCGCTGTTCGTTATCGCTTCGAAGCAGCCCTTGATGATCAGGGTAAAATGATTGGCTATAAACTAAGAGGAGCCGGAATTAATGCCGGAAACCCTACCCGTGAAAATAATTTCCCTTCGGGAGCAGTAGATAATCTTTTGATAGATTCCATAGAGCATAAATCGCCTGTAACTACAGCTCCCTGGAGAGCACCCATTACAAATTTTCTCGGTTATGCCGAACAGGCATTTTTAGATGAAGTTGCCGAGGCTGCAAAGAAAGATCCGATTCAGTTCAGATTAGAGCTTCTTGAAAAAGCAAAAACTTCACCGGCAGGTGCCGTTCGTTATGATATAGACCGTATGATCGGAGTTATCAAACTTGCTTCAGAAAAATCCGGATGGGGAATTAAAAAGAATGTTTCACAAGGTTTTAGTGTTTATTTTTCACACGCATCTTACGTTGCTCAGGTTGCTGATGTGGTTATGAAAGCAGGAAAGCCAGTTGTTCAGAAGATCTATGCAGCTATTGATTGTGGTGAGGTAATTAACATGAGTGGCGCCCGCCAGCAAGTTATGGGAGGAATTGTTGACGGTTTGGGTCATGCGATGTATGGCAGTTTAACCTTTAAAGATGGCGCTCCCGAACAGAGTAACTATAATAAATACCGTTTAATCCGGATGAGAGAGATTCCGGAAATTGAGACCTTTTTTGTAAATAATGGAATTGATCCAACCGGTCTGGGAGAACCGGCACTTCCACCAACAGGTGGCGCGGTGGCGAATGCCATTTTTAAAGCAACAGGAGAACGATTGAAAAGTCAGCCATTTATTCAGCAAGAGATTTTTAAAAGTAAAAAAGCGGTTTAAAAACTTCTTTTAATTTTTTGCAGGGAACGCGACTACAATTGTGTTTTCTGAAGATTAGTATTTATTATTTCTCCGATCTTCCATTCATTTTTTTAGCGGGGTTATTCTTCCGCCTTTATTTAATTGGTCGAAATTTTAAATATCCTTGCAACCTGTTAAATTGGGGTGAAAGAACAAACAATCCAGCATTTAAGAAGTTAATTATCTAGCACTTATCCAAGTTAATTAACGGAAATGAATTTCATAAACTCTAAAAACCCTGACGGAACAGATGTAAATTTATATTATGAAGACTGGGGCACCGGGAACCCTGTAGTTTTTATTCATGGTTGGCCCTTAGATCATCAGATGTGGGAACACCAGATGCGCGTTTTATCGGAAATGGGTTTACGATGCATTGCCTATGATCGCCGGGGTTTTGGTAAATCTGATAAACCCTTTAGCGGCTATGATTACGACACCTTTTCTGATGACTTAAAGGCTGTATTAGATCAACTGGATTTGCAGAATGTAACTTTGGTTGGATTTTCTATGGGAGGAGGAGAGGTGGTGCGTTATTTTAGCCGCCATGGTGGAAATAGAGTTTCAAAAATAGTTTTACTATCTTCTATCGCTCCTTTCACCTTAAAAACCGATGATAATCCTGATGGCGTACCCCAGGAAACCTTGCATGAAATGATTATGAATATTCAGGAGGATCGCCCGGCTTTTCTAACAGGTTTCTCGAAAATGTTTTACGGTGTAAGTGTAATAAGTCATCAGGTTAGCCAGGCCATGCTTGATTGGAACTTATCGGTGGCCATGCAGGCTTCGCCTATAGCTACAGTAGAATGTGTTCATGCCTTTGGAGAAACAGATTTTAGAACCGAAATGCATACAATTAATGTTCCTGCATTGGTGATCCATGGAAATAGCGATAAAATTGTTCCCATTGAAGCCACCGGTGATAAGGCAGCCCGTTTAATCCGTGAAGCTAAATATATTGTTTACGAAGATGCCCCCCATGGTTTGTTTATTACAGATAAGGAACAGTTAAATGCGGATTTGCTGGAGTTTATAGATGCGAAAACGACATCGTCTGTGCAACACTAGAAATCGTGCATTAAAATTTGCTATTCTAAAGCTCATCAGCTATATTTGAATTCATCATGAAACAAAACCAATATAAAATTTCAGTCATTGCGGTCACAGTACTTTTGTATTGACGGGAATTCTATATAAAATATACTGAAAAAGCCCGTCCATTTTGGTCGGGTTTTTTTGTTTGAAAGTTATAATGAGATTATTATGAGCAGACCCGGCACAAACTTAAATACTATGTTCATGGTAGCTTCATCTCCATTAGAAAGACAATTATATTGAATGAAAAATAACACTCTATATATCAATTTATCTGCAGTCATTTCTGTGATGGTCGTGGTAGGTTCAGCCTGTCGGGATAGATTGATTTGAGTTTTTTTTAATCTGAATTCATCAGCCTCCCGCCAAAACCGGGAGGCTTTTTTTTATACCTGATTATTACAATATGAACAGAACAGAAACACATCAATTTCCTTTCTCCCAAAGAGTTCAAAATGTTCCGCAATCATTTATTCGCGAAATCTTGAAAGTAACTTCCAACCCTCATATCGTTTCATTTGCGGGTGGTTTACCCAGCCCATCCTTGTTTCCGGTAAAAGAGCTCGAGGAATGCGCACTAAGGGTGTTTCAACACCATGGAACGCAGGCTCTTCAATACGCTGCAACTGAAGGATACTTTCCCTTAAGGGAATATATCTCGAACAGATACAGGCAACGCTTTAATCTTGAAATATCTCCTGAACAGATTTTAATCACTAACGGATCGCAGCAGGCACTTGATCTGATTGGTAAATTATTTATAAATCCCGGCGATAATCTTATTGTGGAACGTCCCGGATATCTGGGTGCATTACAATGCTTTTCAATGTTTCAGGCTAATATAATGGAAGTGAATTTAGAGAATGATGGGATAAATACACATGAACTTGAAAATACATTATGTAAAAATGATATTAAGTTTTTTTATGGTATCCCTAATTTTCAAAACCCAACAGGCATAAGTTATAGTGCCGAGAAGCGGAAGAAAACAGCAGAGATTTTAGCCCGCCACGGAACTCTGTTTATAGAAGACGATCCTTATGGAGAAATTGCTTTCAACGATGAAATATCAGCACCGGTTTTTTCTCATCTGCCAGATCAAACTATACTTATAGGCTCATTTTCCAAGATCATCGCCCCCGGATTAAGATTGGGTTGGATGGTCGCCAATCATGAAATAATTAAAAAAGCAATTATTTTAAAGCAAGCAACCGACCTGCATTCAGGTAATTTAGCTCAATTCATTTTGTATGAATTTTTAAGCAGATACAACCTCGACAATCATATCGAGGGGATCAGAAAAAGGTATAAACAACAATGTAAAGTGATGCTCGATGCGATTTATCATAACTTCCCTTTTTCTGTAAGCTGTACCCGGCCGATGGGGGGAATGTTTTGCTGGCTTACCTTGCCGAAGGGTTTAAGCTCAAGAAAGTTGTTGCAGAGGGCGCTGAAAGAAGATATTATCTTTGTTCCTGGCGATACTTTTTATGCCTCGAACCCGGATACTCAAACCTTGCGCTTAAATTTTTCAAATGTTGAAGAGGATATCATGGTAGAATCACTAAAAAAGCTGGGGAACATGATTTGATCCAAAAGTGTAAACTGATAAGTATCAAGTTGCGGGCTGACCATAAATGTCCTTAATAATGACTGTAATCCTTCTCTTTATCAATGGAATAGAAAATTTCCTGAACGAATAGAATATAGCTTATAGATTCTTTGAATTTCCAAAGCTATAGATTTGGTTTGTTGCTTAAATAAATACCAGAAAATTCAGGATTTTCTGGTATTTAAAATAAAGGAGGATATTTATGTGTTTTTCAGCAAGTGCCAGTTTTATTGCAAGTACAGCCCTTTTTGGCGGAGGTGTAGCTTCTATAAAACAAACATCCAGAGCGGCACAGGTTCCTTTTGCAGTCATTCCATTAATGTTCTCGATTCAGCAACTTTCAGAAGGGTTTGTATGGCTTTCACTTACCAATTCTGATTATTCGGCCTTTGAAAAGCCTTCAACATATGTGTTCATGTTTTTTGCCCAGGTTATCTGGCCCTCACTTGTTCCATTATCAATTTATTTTCTTGAAGAAAATCCTCTAAGAAAAAAGATACTATTAATACTCCTGGGAATCGGAGCAGCGGTTTCAATCTACGTGACGTATAGTCTTTTGTTTTATTCTGTTAAAGCGAGCATCAGTTCGCATCATATCGTTTATTATAGTTATTTTCCTCATCAGAAAGGCCTGGTAGCTTCTGTGGTTTACTTACTTCCAACAGTTGTCCCTCCTTTTATATCCGGTATTAAAAAAATGAACGTTCTGGGTATGATCATTATAATTTCTTTAGTGGTAACCAAATTGTTTTTCTCCAGATATCTTGTTTCTGTTTGGTGTTACTTTGCCGCCATTATAAGTCTGATTGTATTTTATATTATAAAAGAGTTGAGGGCGAATTATTTCAGGAGCTTAAAGGTGTCCCTATAGAAACGTATGGTCTTTATTGGCCTTTTTTCATTTGTTTTTCTTGTTCCTTTGCCTCATTTTCCTTCATCCTGAATTTTACTATTTCTTTGATCAATTCAATTGGAAGCGGTTCGCTAATCGGAAATTGAACAGACCCTTTCGCCGACTTGTATACAGATAGTTTCTGCTTGAACTTCTCTATACCGGAGGATCCCGGATAAAACCCAATATGGTTTTTGTAGCCCGCAAAGTGAACCAGATTCCCTTTTAATTTAAATGTTGGAATGGCGTAACTTATAACTTCCTCGGCCTCGGGAGCAGAACTTTTAATAGTTGCCCTCAGCTGTTTTAAAAGAATTTGAGTTTCAGCCGGAAATCCGGAAATATACTTGTCGATATCATTTGTTTCTGATGTTATCATGTCAGTGTTCGTTTACAAAGCTTGACTGCTATTAATATACTAAATAGCAGTCAATATTGATTTACCTGAATTTTTAAGGTTAAATACCTCACTTACTCATTGGTTCGTGCTCTGGTCCAACATGTGAAATCACACGGACGGCAGAGTTTTTATTTTGTTTCGTCAAAGAACGGTCTAATCTTCATTCAATTTTATCTTACCTATGAAAAACTACTTAACAATTAATAGCTTCGCATTTCTTTTAAAGAGGTGGAAAAAACCAAGATTGTTGATTCTGTCTAACATTTAACTCTTTAATTGGTTGATACTTTCAAAGTATCATATATTAGGCTCGTTTAGCATGCACAAAATTAATGAAACAAAAAGGTGAGGAATTGGCGGCCACTCTGAATGAAGTTAAAAAACCTGGTAAGCTTAGCCGGATGTTTTTAACTCTTTATGATGTGGGTCAATTTGTAGTAAGGTTTTTTAAAGAAGGTTTTTTACCCCCTTATGAAGGCAGGGAGCTGATCAATCAATGCTATAATATAGGTTACAGATCATTGTTGCTGATATCGACCACCGGTTTAATTACCGGCATGGTTTTTACAAAACAATCAAGGCCATCTCTGGCAGAATTTGGTGCAACGTCATGGTTACCCTCTTTAGTGGCTATTGCTTTACTGCGAACACTTGCGCCTTTATTAACCGCCTTAATTGCTGCGGGTAAGGTAGGCTCAAGTATCGGCGCAGAGCTGGGTTCTATGCGGGTAACCGAACAGATTGATGCGATGGAAGTATCAGCAACAAATCCGTTCAAGTTTCTGGTATCTACTAGGGTATTAGCTTCGACTATCACAATTCCAATTCTGACATTTTATACAGCATTGGTGGGGATGTTCGGGGCCCTGTTAAATGTGTCTTTAAGCGAAGGCACCAGCGCTAAAGCCTTCTTTCAATCTTCATTGGAATCTATTACGTTTTTAGATATTACGGCGTCAACTATTAAGGCAATTATTTTTGGCTTTACCATTGGCATAGTTGGGTGCTATCAGGGATATAATTCCTCCAAAGGAACAGAAGGAGTGGGTAAGGCAGCCAACTCTGCGGTGGTTATCGGGATGTTCCTGATTTTTTTAGAGGAAGTAATCTCTGTACAGTTTTTCTCTTTATTCAGATAATATGCAACAAAGGGAGGATATTGCAAAAAAACGGGTAATTGAAATCAAAGGATTAAATAAATCCTTTGGGACGCTCGATGTGTTAAAAGATGTTGATCTCGATTTATATAAAGGAGAAAACCTGGTGGTTTTGGGCAAGTCGGGGAGTGGCAAATCGGTATTGATAAAAATCATTGTAGGTCTGTTAAAACCTGATAGCGGAGAGGTAATGGTTCTGGGTAAGCATGTTGATTCGATCAGTTATAAAGAGCTGCTCGAATTACGCTTGAAAGTTGGGTTTTCTTTTCAAAACAGCGCCCTTTATGATAGTATGACTGTTCGCGAGAATCTGGAATTTCCTCTGGTACGGAATCAGCGAAAGCTAACAAGAAAGGAAATAAATCATACTGTTGAAGAGATTTTGGATGCTGTTGGTTTGTTGCAAACTTTACATCAAATGCCATCGGAGCTTTCCGGCGGACAAAGAAAACGGATAGGTATTGCCAGAACTCTCATTTTGCAGCCCGAGATTATGCTATATGATGAACCAACTGCCGGATTGGACCCAATCACCTGTATTGAAATTAATAATTTGATTAATGAAGTGCAGGAGCGATTTCACACCAGTTCTATTGTAATTACCCACGATTTAACCTGTGCTAAAATGGTGGGCAACCGCATGGCCATGTTGCTCGAGGGTAAGTTTGAACGTCAAGGTACATTTGATGAGGTTTTTGATACCAGCGATGAGCGTGTTAAGCCTTTTCACGATTATAATTTTATTGATTAATTATTATGCAAGTAACAGACAACCGCCGAAAAATAACGGTAGGAATATTTATACTTATAGGTTTAGTGATTTTTGTTGTAGGCGTTTTTACCCTTGGAAGTCAGAAAAAAGCTTTTATAAAAAGTTTCTCCGTAAATGTGGTCTTTGATGATATTCAGGGGCTTAAATCAGGAGATAACGTATGGTTCTCGGGCGTTAAGATTGGAACTATAAAGAAGATTCAGTTTTATGGAAATTCGCAGGTTCAGGTATTTATGAATATTGAAGAACAGGCTCATCAATATATTCACAAAGACGCCTCTGCGAGTATTAGTTCTGATGGATTAATTGGAAATAAAATTATTGTGATTACCGGGGGGAACCCCAAATTTCCTTTTATCGAGGAGGGGGATAGAATCCGGGTTAATAAAACCTTATCCACCGACGAAATAATGAAAACCCTGCAGGTGAATAACAGGAACCTTGTTGACATAACAACAGATTTTAAAACGCTGTCATCCAACCTTGTTTCCGGGAAGGGTGCTGCAGGAGCCTTATTATCGGATGAAGAACTGGCACTTAATTTTAAAAGCATTGTTTCGAATCTGCAAAACACTACAGTTGCCGCTAATAAAATGGCTTCCGAACTAAATAGATTTGGACAAACGTTAAACGCTAAAGGTGGCTTAACTAACAAAATGCTTACAGATACAGTAATATTTTCAAGGCTCCAGGCTTCAGTAAATGAGTTTCAAAAGGCAGCGGCATCTGCATCCGAATTAACTGAAAACCTTAACAAAGCATCTGGAAAATTAAGCCAGAATGACAACGCAGCCGGTATGTTGTTAAATGATCAGCAAACTGCTGAGCAATTAAAGCGCATTATGCAAAACCTTGAAGGAAGCAGTCAGAAATTGGATGAAAATTTAAAGGCCTTGCAAAGTAATTTCCTCCTCAGAGGATATTTCAAAAAGAAGGAAAAGGTATCGGCCGAGTAAAAATATGTTTGGTTCTTGAATGACCATCGATAGATTAATTGATAATAAAAACCACCATCTCCCGAAACGGCTGATGGTGGTTTTTGCATTTAGGCACCTAATGGGAAGTTAAGTAAGAAACGCATACCATCCGGAGTAATACCTTCAATTCTGGCAATACCGCTTTTAGAAGTAGCCAGGGCAGCATCCAGATCATTTATGCTGTTTACTGGCCGTCCGTTAACCTGGGTAATTATGGTGTTTCTTGATAAACCGTATCGTTCAAAAAAACTATCTCTTTCTACCGAAGTTATCACCAATCCTGATTTTAAACTATAATATTGCTTTGCTGAGTTGGGTAAAGGTGAAAAGCTAGCGCCAAGTTTGCTGCGCAATGATGATCCTGTAGTATTTCTGGCGATTGTTTCCGTAGCCTCCAATCCTTTCAATGTTACGCTGGTATTGGATGTTCGTCCATTTCTGAAATAAGAAAGATCCACTTTATCACCTGGCCGATGCCTGGCGATACGCTCTGAAAATTCAGCAGAGGAGGTAACTCTTATGCCATCGATGCTTTGAATTATATCACCTTCTTTTAATCCCGCTACTGCTGCCGCACTACCACTCTGAACCGCAGTAATGTAAACCCCCTTGACTGCTCCGGGGTTTATTCCCTGCTTGCGTAATAATTCATCTTCTGTGGCGGGAGCTGGAAAACTAACGCCAAGATAACCTCGCCTGACTTCTCCAAAGCTTCGAAGGTCGTTAATTATTTTGCGGGCCAGGTTAATTGGAATTGCAAAGCCATAACCTGCATAACTTCCTGTTTGAGAGGCAATGGCTGCGTTTATTCCAATTAGCTGTCCTGTAGAATTTACTAAAGCTCCCCCGCTGTTGCCCGGATTTATTGCCGCATCAGTTTGAATAAAGGATTCGATCGCATTACTGGCACCCGGCGTTCCTGCAGGATTACCCTGACGCGGCTGATCCAAAATTCCGATGCTCCGTCCTTTCGCGCTAATAATACCGGCTGTAACAGTAGAGTTTAGCGATAACGGATATCCCACAGCAAGAACCCATTCCCCCACCTGAACCTGGTCAGAATTCCCTAGCGCGATAACGGGTAAGCTACTGGCTTCTACTTTTATTAGGGCAAGATCTGTACTCGGATCCCGGCCTATAAGTCTCCCGGTAAATGATCTTCTGTCTGGTAACACCACCTCGATTGCAGAAGCATTTTCAACGACATGATTGTTTGTGACAATATAGCCGTCTGCTGAGATTAAAACCCCCGAACCGGATGCCCTGACCGGTGTATTTGACCGTGGAGAGCCGAATAATTCTTCCAGAGTGTTTTGAGAGCCGTTCGATGAGGCATAAGTGGTTTTTATATGAACCACTGCTGGTGTTACTGAAGCAGCTGCCTGCACGAAATCTGGTGCGGGAGCCGAGGCCATTTCGGAGCTGTAGTTTATCAAACTAATTTTGTTGCTTAGGTTTTGTTCTGGGAGGAGAGGGTCTGGAGTCCTTTCACTATTATCCAGATACCTGTATCCGCCAATAGAAACTGCGGCTGAAACCATCGCAGTGGCAAGCATTAAGACGGTGTTCTTCATGACTTCATTATTAAGTTATTGTCTTTAATAATGAAAGTAAATAAGAAGATGAAAAGTTTTTTTTAATGGTAGGTGGGATAGCTTTTTTGGTACTCTGTTGATATTCAGTGATCTGCAAGGATAATTGACAGGTTTATAAAATAATAATGCCCGATATTTTGCTATCGGGCATTATTATTTTTAAGATATAATATTTTTAAAAAATGCTATTCATTTGGTAAGCCAAAGCGATCTTTGATTTATCAAACTCTATCGTTCTGTCTATTCTGGTTAAATAATCAGAGGTTTCTGAATAGAACTTTTGAATGTAATTTCTATATTCGTCACTATTGTTTTTAGGCAGTTTTGCTATAATATAACTTTGAAATAAAGCATAATCAACTACCGAATCTTTCCAGTCGCGATATTGTGCGTGTCCTCTGTGTACTCCAATAGCTGAAGTAGGTCTTTTGCCAGCAACCTTCATTCCGAACAAATTGTGATTTTCTTTAAAGATATCTGATGTAAAGTTTCCGGTTTCAAGTCTTGCTTGCGCAAGTACAGTCTCAGGATACTTAATTCTTAATTCTCTCATAAATGAAAGTAAAGCTTCTTCAGAAAATTCCTCAGTTTTCAATTTTTTTGAATTTACTTCTGTAGCATTAACCCCCGAAACAGGAGAGAAATAATGACCGATGCCATAGCTTATGGAAATGATTAAAGCATAGTAAAAGAATTTTTTTCTGTTGACTTTTTTTAGACCTTCAAATTTTTTCATAAGTTTTTTTTAATAAATCCTTTAAATTTTCAAATATATTGCGGCATACAATATGTCTGATTTGATTGTTTGAAGACTTAAACGGGCTGGATTTTTATTTATTTCAATAAAAAACAGGACGGCTTATGAGGATTTTTATCGATAGGTCACTTTTCAGAAGAGGGCAACTCCTACGTTTTTAACCTGTTTTTTTATGCTCAGCGTACTCTAAAGCGGATTTCTGAATGCTTTGGAAACTGTGCGGGAAATAGGATTTATGTTATTTTCTATGCATGCTTTTTAGTCCAAAAAAGACAAAACAATTACAAAGTGTCTGGAATTTAGGCTATTACGGGTCAATGGTAAATAGAGCTCATGGCTTCTTATATCTCTTCCATACCCGAAACCAGTCTTTATTAGCGGGATAATTTCTATGACTGGTTATGTTGTTGAAAATTAAAGCAATTATCAGCAGGATAATAACCCCGCTTAAAACCGGATTAAGCACATACATATAACTCAGGTTCTGAATTTTCGCCGAGCCGATGTTTGCAATCAGTGCTGTGGCGCCTCCGGGAGGATGAAGTGTTTTGGTTATTTGCATCAGCACTATAGAAATAGACACCGCTAAAGCAGAAGATAACCATAGCTCGTTAGGTATTAATTTATGTATGGTAACACCGATTATTGCGGAAATAATATGTCCTCCTACAAGATTTCTTGGTTGGGCAAGCGGACTGTTGATCATTCCATAAATTAGTACTGACGATGCTCCAAAAGAACCTATCAGGAACAGATTATCAGATGAGCTCCATTGAAAGGTATTCAGAATGCCGATAAGTCCAATACCAAAAAATGAACCGGTGAAAGTCCAGAAATGCTCTTTAAAATCTATTAATGTTTCTTTGTAAAAAATATAGCGTGCTCTCCTGGCGTGTCTCTTTAATCGTTTTCTCATCCGCTGCAAAAATAAAATCCATTTACGATTTGTTAACAAACTCTTTAGAATTTATTTCTGTTATTAGTTTTACAAAATGAAATTTGAGATGAATCATGATCCGTTCAGGGGAAGATTATTTGAAATGCGATTGATTGATATTTATAATAAATATTCATGGTTAGCTGATGAATTATCCCAGAAGGAATTTATAAAACTTTTTCCGGTTAAATATAAAAACAGCAAACCTCTTTTGCCGGACAGGCCTGCCCATGTCGATTTAGACAAACAAATATTTCTGGATGTTCTGGTTGCTTTCAGGCAGTCCTTTAATTAATAAATGATTTAAGATTTTTAAGAACTATTCTTTATTTAGGCTGTTAAGTAAAATATCAAATGAATTAGCACATACACTTTCAATTATCACAATACTTTATTCATCACAAAAATAAAATGCTATGAAAAATTACAAGGAATTATTACAGGATGCAGAATCATTATTTAAAGATGTTACACATAGAAACTCGCGCCATAGCGACGATACGGGTAAGCTTCTTGCAGCTGCGGTTATTGGCTTAGCCGTAGGAGGAATTTTGGGTATTCTGTTTGCTCCATCAGCAGGTTCTCAAACAAGAAGTACTATTGCCGATTCTGTTGGTGAATTAAGTGGTACAGTACGCGAGAAAGCACGAGTAGGCATCGACAAGCTTAATGATTTAAAAAATCAGGCAGTTGATACTGTCCGTACTAAAGTAAATGGTTCTGTAGAAACAGAAACCGCGGTTTAATCAGATTCTAGATTTTAAACAAGAAAGTCCGCATTTTAGCGGACTTTCTTGTTTAATGGATTCAGTAAAGAAGAAGCTTTTCTGAAAGGTTTCCCAATATTTTTGACCTGATTTTAATTGTTTAATGGATATTGAAAAACTTCGTGAATATTGCCTTAATAAAAAAGGAGTGACAGAATCCTTTCCTTTTGACACAGATACACTTGTTTTTAAGGTAGGAGGTAAGATGTTTCTGCTAACTAATTTGCAAAATCCGGTAAGCTTTAATGCCAAATGCAATCCGGAAAGAGCAATAGCTTTGAGGGAAGAATTTGAAGAAATCGTTCCGGGATATCATATGAGTAAAATACATTGGAACACTGTTAGTATGACAGGTCGTTTAAGTGATATACAGTTAACCGGCATGATAGATCATTCTTATGATTTAGTCTGCAAAGGTTTATCGAAAAAAGTTAAAGAGGAATTAAATTTATGCTTATGAATTGGAAAGAAAAAAATGATCAGCTGGTTAGGGAATTTGAATTCAAAAATTTTTCAGACGCCTGGGCTTTTATGACTAAAGTCGCTTTGGCTGCAGAAAAAATGGATCATCATCCGGAATGGTCTAATGTGTACAATAAGGTTAGTATAAAGTTAAGTACCCATAGCGCCGGGAATACCGTCACACAAAAGGATAAAGACCTGGCTAAAATTATTGATGCCTTGTTATAATGTTCTATCTGGTAAATTTTAGGGGAAACCTTTTCTGCTTGGATATTGTATTTTTTTAAAAGTAAATGGAATGAAAAAATTAGTTGCTAAGACAAGCACCACTATTCATGCGCCGGTACATAATGTATGGCAAGCCTTAACCGATCCCAAACTGATTAAGCAGTACTTATTTGGAACCAATACAGTTTCTGATTGGAGGGAAGGGAGCAGTATTACCTATTCCGGAGAATGGGAAGGAAAATCCTATCAGGATAAAGGAAAAATTGTAAAAATGATACCGGATAAGTTGTTGCATACCACTTATTTAAGCTCTATGAGTAATAAAGAAGATAAGCCGGAAAACTATGCTAATGTTATATATGAAATAGAACCGCAAAATAACGGGTCTCTGGTAACAATTACTCAGGATAATATTGAAAACGAAGAACAGGTCGAGCATATGAAACAGAATTGGAATATGGTTCTGTCCGGTATGAAAAAAATGCTCGAAGATGGATCCGCTTCCTAAATTATCTTAACCGATTGTCCTGTTTCATTACTTTTTTTTATGGCCTCGATAACCTTCATGTTATTTACGCCATCTTCCAGTGGGGTTGGCACATTAGTGTAATCCAAAATAGCCTTCGAAAATATCTCAGCCTGAAGAGTATACTGATTATACGGTTCAAATAATATCTCTTCTTTGTTATGGTTGCGCTGTAACCAAATCCGGCTCTTTTCATTAGGCGGAATATTTACAGGAATTTCTATCTCAATTATTCCTTCGGTGCCATAAATCCTGAAGCTTTGGGATGGTGTTAATTGTGTTGAACAGGTGAATACAGATTTGCATATGCCGAAATCCATTATAGCGGATGCCAGAAAGTCAATTTCCATTTGAGGATCATATTCAATATTACCTAATACAGAAACCGGTTCCTTGCCTAAAATAAACCGTGATTGAGAAATGCAATAACATCCGATATCCATTAAGCTACCTCCCCCCAGTTCCTTTTTGTTTCGAATATTATTGGAATCAGTATTATAATAGGAGAAAAATGCCTGAATTGCACGCACAGAACCAATAGTTCCATCATCTACCAATTTCTTAACAAACAGCCACTGTGGATGAAAACGATACATAAAGGCCTCCATCACTTTTAAATGAGGATATTGCCTGGTGGCATCAAGTAATTGCTGAGCTTCGGCGGCACTAAGTGCAATGGGTTTTTCACACAACACATGTTTGCCGGCTTTTAAAGCTTTCAGTGTCCAGGGTACATGCAAGTGATTGGGGAGAGGGATATAAACCGCATCAATGGCCGGGTCACTAAGTAGTTCTTCGTAAGAGCCAAAAGCCTTTTCGATATTTAATTGTTCTGCGGCCGCCCTGGCGAATTCCGGATTTCTTGATGCGATAGCTGTTATCTCACAATTCTTACCAGCTTGCATAGCCGGAATTACTTTTTCCAGTCCTATTTTGGCTGTACTAAGAATACCCCATCTTATTTTTTTCATAATCTTCAGAAATTCAAACTTAAAATAAATTGTCCTAACATCAACTAAGTTTAAAGGTGGCTATTATGTTTTGCTTACCTTCGTTCCTTTTAATCTTCATGTTAGAAATTTTATTCCGCGATGAGAACTTAATAGCAATCAATAAACCTCATGGTTTATTAGTTCATCGTTCGCCAATTGCCATGGATGCTCAGGAATTTGCTCTGCAAATGTTACGGGATCAAATAAACCATTGGGTTAACCCGGTGCACAGACTCGACAGAAAGACAGGAGGGATTTTACTGTTTGCTCTTAATAAGGAGGCGGAGATTTTAATGCATCAGTTATTTGCGGAGAATTTAGTTTCCAAAAAGTACCTGGCGATTGTTCGCGGGTTTACACCCGATAATGAGGATATTGATTATCCGTTAAGGAAAGAGAATGGCGTTTTACAGGAAGCTTTCACTTCATACCGCACGTTGAAAAGGGCAGAAATCGGCCTTGCCTTAGGTGCGCATCAAACCTCACGGTATTCACTGGTCGAAGCCACTCCTCAAACTGGTCGTATGCACCAGTTAAGAAAACATTTTGCCCACGTTAATCATCCTATTATTGGCGACAGACCCCATGGCTGCAATAAACAAAATAAATTATTTAAAGAAAAATGGGAGATGACTACCATGCTACTTCATGCTTCTGAACTTTCATTTAAACATCCCTTAACCGAAAAAGACATCACGATCAAAGCACAATTAAACGATGAATTTAAGAGAGTCATGGACTTAATGAAATGGTGATTTCTATCCGGCGTCTTTAACAGGGGAGCAGTCTATTGCCTCACCTATTTTTTTTAATAAATCTTCCTTGAGGCCTCCATCAGATCCCTGGTCCCATCCGTGCTCAGTTTTTCTAAGAATGTGTATTTTATCATCCATACTGACCTCCCAAATCGGAAGATCCATGTAAAGGGCAGGCTTTACATTTATATTTTGAATACGATTGTCGATTTCTAATGTTATTAATAATTCCATTGTATATAATAATGTATCAGAAAAATTGCTGAACCAATTTATATGTTATAACATAAAATTAGCTCTGTTGTTCATTGATTATGCAGTTTTATCAATGTTTTTAAAGTTAATCATCTGATTATTAGTGTATTGAAATGTGGAATAGGATGCTGATTAAATGCGGGGGAATCTGCTAACATTTTGAACTAGCTTGCATTAATTAATTGTCTTTCAATCCGTCTTAATAATGTTGCAGGAATAAATGGCTTTGATACCACATCATTTGCTCCACATTCAATAATGGTATTATAGATGTCTGCAGAACCTGATATCACAATTACCGGGATATGACTGGTCAAAGGATTTTGTTTTATTGATTTGCAAATCTCTTTACCATCGGCATGTTCCAAAAATAGATCTAGCAGAATCACATCAGGCTCAAAATCTTTTAAAATATCAAAAATATTTACTGCATCAGGCGCGTCTTTTACCTCATACCCCGCATCTAATAGAAGTATTTTAATGCTTTCTCGGACGTCGTCTTCATCTTCTACTAAAACTATCTTTTTTTGTAGGTCCTTTGCTGGAAATATACTCATAACAACACTATTACAAAGTTTATAGAATATTGTTTTTTCCGAACATTCTTCTTTTCAAGGCTTATTTTTTTAATTAAAATTTTCAATTTATAAAAGTGTAATTATTGTTTTAAGAGATGTTTTTTGCCTATTTGCTGTACTTTTGAATCATCTCCTTGTTGATAGAGGAGCATCATTTATATGTATAGATTAGTTATTTTAATAATTCTCTTTTTTTTCTCTTTACTGACACTTTTTAAAGCGCCAACCTATCATTTATGGCTTATTGCAATTACAGTTACAGAGTTTTCATTGCTATTCTGCTGCTTTACTATTCTTATTTTATTTTCTGGGTTTGGGGTCAATAGATATAGTTTCGCTGGTACGATTACAGGGGTGATTGCGCTAATACTGTATTTGAGTCCTGTTCTAAAAGCATATTTTATTTCTAAAGATCTTAGAACCGGTATTTACGCTGAGTTCGGCACCAATATGCAAACGGACAAAGCGCCGTTTAATCTCTTAGGAATGTTTACCAGTATTAATAATACAAGTATCCCTTCAAAAAAGCTTTCCTATATAGCCTATCCCGATAAAATTCTGACGCTGGACTTTTATCCGGCCAGGGACGCTGGTAAACGTCCATGTGTAATAGTGATACATGGAGGTTCATGGAAAAGCGGGGATAATAAGCAATTGCCGGAATTGAATTCTTACCTGGCCACCTCGGGCTATCATGTAGCTGCAATAAATTATCGACTTGCACCCGACTATCAAAACCCATTGCCAGTTGATGACGTGAAGGCCGCAATCCGTTATCTTAAAGACCATGCTGATAAACTTAAAATTGATAGTGGAAATTTTGTCTTATTGGGCAGGTCTGCAGGAGCTCAAATCGCTTTATTAGCCGCATATACTTTAAAAATACCTGAAATAAAAGGTGTGATTGATTTTTATGGGCCTGCTGATATGGTTTGGGGATATTCTGTGCCCTCGAGCCCCCTGGTAATGAATTCACGGAAAGTCATGGAAGATTATCTGGGAGGAACATATCATGATGTGCCTGATAATTATGCAGCCAGCTCTCCGCTTAACTATGTATCTGCGGCCTCTGTTCCAACATTAATAATTCATGGTGAAAATGATGTTTTGGTGGCCTACGAACATAGTTTACGATTGCAGCGTAAATTAAATGAAAAAGGTGTTAAAAATTATTTTCTATCAATTCCCTGGGCAACTCATGGCTTTGATTATACGATAAACGGGCCCGGTGGCCAGTTGTCTACCTTTGCTGTATTCAGCTTTTTAAACAGTGTTACAATAAATTGAATAGGCTTCAGAGGAGGGTTAAATATGTAGCCGGTTTCAAACAGTTGAATATAACTTTATTGATTCGGGATTGTTTTTGCTTTTTTTTGCTTTTTCTGCATTATTAAACAGTTCATGTAGGAGCTCAAAACAAGCTCAGGGTCAATAGTTTGAAGAGGAGGATTAAATGTGAAGATTTTACAGATGGCTTGAAAATCCCCTGGGAGATTTACGCGATGCAACATATCCCCTGAGGGGAGAGTTTACCTGATTACAAGGGATAGGGTACATTAGTTCTGCGATTCGATGGATTCATTTAATTATTTTATAGATAAATATCGAGCATTTTTCTCCAGGATTTAGCGTTATGAGCCACTCCGTTCCAGACAAAAAGCCGGTTGTTTATACCTTTAGCCGATAATTCTTCGCTTAGCGATTTATTGTTTTCATAAAATGGGTCATCATTACCAACCGCCAATACGATTTCAAGCCTGCTTAACGCCAATAAATCGTGTTCGGAAATATTGTTAATGTACTGCGAGGGCATATTAAAGTAAATAGTTTCATCCCAGTAACCTTCCAGTAAATCATTATAATAGCTCAGCTTTTTTGTTAAATCATACCTGCCGCTCATCGCCACCACTTTATTGAAATATTGAGGATATTTAAATGAAAAGTTTACAGCATGATAGGCCCCTAAGCTACATCCGGCGGCTATCATAAATGACCATGGATTTTTATAATGTATTAACGGTAATACTTCGTTTAATATGTATCGCTCGTACTGAAGATGCCTGGCCATTTTTTGATCGGGGAAAGTGTATTCATTATAAAAGCTTTCTGCATCTATACTGTCAACGCAGTAAACCTGTAAAAAACCCTGTTCAATCTTATGTTCAAGCGTTTCAATTAAATGCCAGTCTTCATATTCGTAAAAACGACCGGTACGTGGAGGGAAAAATAGTACAGTTGCTCCACTATGGCCGAAAACCAAAAGCTCCATGTCTTTTTCAAGAGCAGGACTATACCATTTGTGATATTCTCTGTTCATCGGGTATCTTCTACCTGTACTACTTAATTATGATCTGAAATTTTTGACAGGATTATTTGCTTCCATAATTCAAAACCTGCTGCGTTTAAATGCAAATCATCGTGATCAAGATATTCTTTTTTAGGATAACCGTTTTTATCAATCATTTTGTGGAAAATGTTGATATACTTCCAGTTATTATGCATTTTAGTAATTTCACTTTCGATTAGAAAGTTGGTGAACTTTAAACTTTCAATGATATTCCATCTGGTAAAACTAGGTTTTATAGAAATGAAATAGCACGGGATATCGCCATAACGATCTTGTATTTTAGCAACCAGCTGCTGGAAATATATAAACACTTCCTCAGGATGTCTTCCGTCTCCAAGGTCATTATCACCGGCATAAATTATTATTGAAGTAGGATGATAAGATGCGAAGACCCGATCAAAAAACCATACGCATGACGCAAGCGTAGAGCCTCCAAAACCCAGGTTGACAGGTTTGTAAGGTTGGAAATCCTCATATAATGTTTCCCATAATCTGATTGTGGAGCTGCCGTAAAAAGCCATCTCCGGACGGTATTTCAGATTTTTTCCCTGTTTTTCAAGGTGTTTAATTTCTTCTTCGTACCAAATCATGATTTTTGTAAACTATTTACAATATAAACTATTTTATCTTCAATCTGCTTTTTAAACAGTGATTAAAGCCAAAAATAGACACAAAAGAAAAAGTATGTCCTGAGAAAATTGTTTTAATGATATTCTCTATGTGGCGATCCGGATAATAAACATGTGAGAACAGCAGAATAAATCGTTTAAGGTAGTGTATTAGCCGTACCTTTGCCTTTTAATAAAAAATATAATGATTAAAACGGCACTGGATAACCTAAAGATAAGTAGTCTTAACGAGATGCAGCATGTTTCACTTAATGCCGCAAAGGATAGAGATATTGTTCTGTTATCACCAACAGGGTCGGGAAAAACACTTGGTTTTTTGCTGCCGGTTTTAAGTACATTAGAACATGAGGTTTCTGGTGTTCAGGCGCTTGTCATCGTTCCTTCCCGTGAGCTTGCTTTGCAAATTGAACAGGTTTTCAGAAACATGGCAACCGGATATAAGGTAAATTGCTGTTATGGGGGGCATAATACTAAAATTGAAAAGAATAACCTGTCACAGCCGCCGGCAATACTGATCGGAACTCCAGGCAGGCTTGCTTTTCATATTCGTAATGAAAGTTTTAAAACCGCTCATGTAAATACGCTTGTTCTTGATGAGTTTGATAAAGCACTTGAATTTGGCTTCCAGGATGATATGGCTTTTATTATCAAGAACCTGCCCAATTTAAAAAAACGAATACTTACTTCTGCTACCCATATGCAGGAAATCCCTGATTTTACAGGGGTGAAAAATCCTCTTGAAATTAATTTCTTGATGATCAGTACTTCTGCTAAGGATCTGCAATTGAAGGCCGTGCAATCTAAAGCGGCTGATAAACTTGAAACATTATTTTCTTTGATTTGCAAAATAGGGGGAAAGCCCACCCTTGTATTTTGTAATCATCGCGAAGCGGTGGAGCGAATTAGTGACCTTTTATATGAAAAAGGGTTAACCCATGATATTTTTCACGGTGGAATGGAACAGGAAGACAGGGAACGGGCTGTTTTAAAATTTAGAAATGGAAGCCATAATTTATTAATTACCACAGATTTGGCCTCAAGGGGCTTGGATATTCCGGAAATTGAATATGTTATTCACTATCAGCTTCCTCATAACGAGCAGGCTTTCCTTCATCGTAACGGAAGAACCGCCAGAATGCATGCCAAAGGTACCTCATATCTGATATTATCCGAAGACGAAAGCCTCCCTTATCTGAAGGATAAACCTGAAATTGAGGAATTACCAACTAAAAATACTATCCCAAAACCTGCTGAGTGGGCGACAGTTTATATCGCTGCAGGCAAAAAGGATAAAATTAATAAAGTTGATATAGTTGGCTTGCTTCTTCAAAAAGGAAAACTGGCGAAAGATGATCTGGGATTAATTGAGGTGCTGGATCATACTTCTTACGCAGCGGTTAAACGAAACCAAATTGAAAATGTGCTGCGTTCTATAAAAGATGAGAGGATTAAAAATAAGAAAGTTAAAATTGAAATAGCACGCTAGAATATTTGATAAACCAGCCGGTTGTTCCTGTATCTGCAAAAAAGTGTTCAGAGCTTTCTGTCGTAATAAGTTTTGATAAAGTGTTTGTTGAACTTCCGACCCTAAGTTTCAATCTATCAGTATTTCCATCTTCCGAATAAATTGGATGCCTGTCATTTAAGTGTTCCGTCCGGCCAGGATGCAATAGGCCATGACTGCACTAATTGACGGACGAGGTTTCATTCAGAAGGGGGTAATTAGTTTAAATCTAACCAAAGGGTAAGCTGAATTTCTGAAACTAAAAAATAAAAGGCAGGAAACAAATTGCTTGAGCGATATTATCTCCCCTTCCAAATAAACAAGAAATCTTTTATAAGATTTAGAAATGAACGGATAGTTCCTTCTAGAACAGGATAAAACCTGTCTTCTTATAAACTAACACATTCACTATGAATAAGGTGAGCTCAACTGGAATACCGACAACATATAAAAGTCTTCTGATTGTTTGTTTTTGAATCATTTCATGCTGGCCGTTTACCATAACACTAATTACATCTGCGGATACTTCAATCGTCGCAAGGCCAAAAATCAGGCTGAATAATATTAGTTTCAAACTGTTAAAAATTATGCAGTGGGTATCGGAATACGTTAATTATCAATAATAGGAAGGATCGATTTATCTGACCTCCAAAATTTCATCAAAAGCTTAAGAAAAAGCTGTTGCAAAGATAAGGCTTGACCTTAAATTCCAATAATTTTCTTGTAATTAACTGACAGGCAAATGTTTGTCAATTTATTTTATTGAATGGGGAATAAAATGTCTGCCGAGGTCTTATTTCTTTTTTTATGAAATTTGCAAAATTCTCTCCCGGGCAATATTTTAATTATAAGCTGACACATGTAAATGTATTATTTATATAGATCTTGTAAAGTATTGATTTTTATTAATGTATGAAAAATGTTTGACATTGTGTCAGTAGGCCTGTAAGCCGTTTGTTATATTCATAATCAGTAGCGGATTGAGAAGGGCATGTCAAAGTTCATTCCCCGAGGACCATTTAAATTCATCAGAAACCTGTACACCACATGTTAGTTTGATAAAGCCGATTAGGATAATGGATTAACTTGTGTATGGAGTATTCGTATATATTTAGGTATATTTAAGTTTACGATTTATAAGGACGGTGCTGCCTACTAATCGCAGGCCTAACCAAATAATAAGAAACCTGGCTATTCAGTTTTACGTATAAAGGGCTCCGGTAGATATTTTTTAAAAAGTATACTTTAAGCTTTTTCACTATGAAGGCATTTACCTATTTCTATCATAATTATTTTTATAAAATCGGGGCAATAATAATTTTTTCTTCGGCAATTATTATCGGACTCAACTATTACTCGATCAAAATACTATCATCAATTAGGGCTTATGTTAATGGTGAGTCAGAGTTTTCTAAGGCGCAGAAAAATGCCACCAGATATCTCATCGATTTTATCCAAACCTCAGATATGGCATCCTATAGGTTATTTAAAGAAGAAATTTCTGTACCTATCGGAGTAAGGGTGGCTAAAGAAGCCTTACAAACCGGCAAACCTGATTCGGTAGTAAGAAAGGCTGTTTTACAGGGTCGAAATCATCCGGACGATATTGCGAACCTGATCTGGCTTTTTAAAAATTTTAAAAACTTTCCATATTTCAGCAAAGTAACTAATGAATGGGTAGCAGCTGATCATGATATTCAGGAGTTGGAGAAAATGGGAAATTTCATTCATGATCTTAAAAGCAAGCAGTTGGATCCTGCTGTAAAGGTGGCTATGATACTGAATGTAAATACCATTAACCGGAGGTTAACCTATAATCAGCAAAATTTTTCAATGCTTTTAGGAGAAGTATCCCGGGTTATTACAAACTGGTTAATCTTTATCAATGTTTTTTTTATACTTTTTATATTGATGACGGCCGGCGCGTTTGCACGGAATATGTTCCAGCAACTTTTATTATCAAGAAAAGAGGTTATAGCACAAAGTACTATAAAGACTGAATTTATGTGTATAGCTTCTCACGAATTAAAAACACCTATTACAAGTATGAAAGCTTCATTGCAGATTCTTGAGCGATTTGCAAAAGAGTCTGGTGAGCTTAATAAAATGCACCCTTTTATTGTTAATGCAAATAAACAGGTGAGCCGCTTAACTAATTTAGTTAAAGATTTATTGGATGTTACAAAAATTCAAAACGGCAAGCTTGAAATAAATAAAGCCCCATTTCTCTTAAATCAACTTATAAAAGATGTGGTTGATGAAACAACGCAGCAGTCACAGCACAGGGTAATAATGAGTGAGATGCCTGAAGTATATGTAGATGCAGATGCGACGAGAATTTACCAGGTAGTAGATAATTTCTTATCCAATGCCGCCAAATATTCAGCGGCAACAGAATCAATAGAGGTTTGTTCAGAAATAGACGATGGAAATATCAAAGTGTTTGTAAAGGATTCAGGTCCGGGTATACCGGAAGAAAAATTACCCTTTTTGTTTGATCGTTTTTACAGAATAGCAGAAACTAAACAAACCGTACAGGGTTTAGGCCTGGGATTATATATCTGTAAGGAGATCATAAAAAATCATGGCGGAGCTATAGGTGCTAATAGCAAAATCGGTAATGGAAGTGTGTTTTGGTTTAGTTTGCCTCTATATTCTGCTTTTCAGACGCCTGATTTAAATATGAACTTCCCGTCGTTGCAATAAATTCGCTCTCAAGGTTGAGTATTAATTAAAATTCTTAATGGAAAATAGCTTCCCCCTGATCTTTGCAGAGTGAAGCTGTTTTTTTAATAATTAGCAGAAGCCTTGATTCCAATTATTGTCCTGATCTTAAGGATTTGTAGACCAGATAGAAGCCTCTTTAATAAAAACCCTACGGTTCAGTTTTAATTGAGAAATTATCATTTCAGCAAAATCTTCGGGTTGCATTACTTTTTCGGGGTTACCATCTGTAAGATTTAAATCAAATGCTAAAGGAGTTGCAACCGTGCTGGGAGTTAATGTAGTTACTCGTATGTTATGTTTTCTAACTTCCTGCATTAAGGATTCACTCAATCCGATTAACGCAAATTTTGATGCGCTATAGGCGCTGGTTTGCGCTGCTCCACGTAATCCTGCAGTGGATGAAATATTGACAATATCGCCCGTTCTTCTTTCAATCATTGAGGGTAAAACAGCCCGGGTTGCATAATATACGCCAAACAAATTTACCCTGATTATTTTTTCCCATTCTTCCGGAGATAATTCCAGAAATGTTCCAAAAGCTGCGATACCTGCATTGTTGATTAAAATGTCAATCTCTCCCAGAGATTCAATAGTACTTTCAATCGCATTGTTAACAGACTTTATATCGGCTATATCTGCTACTACAATAATAGCTTTAACACCTTCATTTTCTACTTCGTCTGCAACGGATTGCAAGTCAGATGCTGTTCTTGCCAACAGGGCAACGTTAACTCCTTCTTTTGCAAGAGCAATAGCAACTGCTTTTCCAATACCTTTACCGGCTCCGGTTACTAAGGCATTTTTACCACTTAATGATTCCATTTTTTGTTTTATGGATAAACCCAAAAAAAACAGATAAGTGTTTGGCTTCAGATTACTTTACCCTTATCTGACTTTGTGCTTTCTAATGAATATACCTTTAACCAATCTGCATTTACATTTTTCAATTTAAACATGTGGAATAGTAATGCTTTGGAAAGGTGTATACCGGCATGTCCGGTACCTCTGAAAAGAATGACAGCGTCAAATGAAAATTATTGAGGCGAAATTTTTAATAAAGAGTTTCAACTGTGAGGTGAAATCAAACATTGTGTAACGGTTGTATGAATATGTTTTTCATCAAAGTAATATTATGTACTTTTCAATCCATAAACTTTCTTCACCTTTATGTTTTCAATTACTTAAATGGGACGGCTATTTTCTTTGTGTTTTAAAGCTAATATCCAAACAGCAGTTTCCCGGTATACTAAAATTAAAATAATCTACTATACTATCTATGTCCTCAAGACTTCTTATTATCCTAGGTTTACTTTTTTCGGGTAATTTATTCTCACAAACAGCTCCAGCTTCCGCAAAACAAACTCTGTTTTTTGAAAAAGTTTATTTGCATTTAGACAGGGCCGTTTTTTATGCCGGCGAAGATATTTGGTTCAAAGCATATCTTTTAAATGCGCAGGGAAACCAGCTTATATCTACGAGTAATAATTTATATGTAGAACTTATAGATCCAAACGCGGTAATTACTGAAAGAAAAGTTATTCGGCTTGATAATGGCCTGGGAAAAGGGGATTTTGAATTGGGCGACTCAATTTCGCCGGGGATCTATAAAGTAAGGGCCTATACAAAATGGATGCTGAATTTTGGAGATAACTTTATTTTTGAAAAGAAAATTACTGTGAGTGGTTTGGAGGGACTTACGACAAAATCTTTAAAAACGTCTGCCAAAACAGAAACGGCGTCTGCTGCAATCTTCGCTAAAGAAACAATACGGTTTTTCCCTGAAGGAGGGTCAATGATCGAAGGAGTTACCGGAGTTATTGCATTTAAAGCTGAATCGGCATCGGGTAAAGGAATAAAGGCTAGTGGAAGTATCTTATCTTCTAAAGGAGATACTATTTCTGTTTTTGAAAGTGGAGATAATGGTTTTGGGTCCTTTATGCTGAAGCCTGAAGCAGGTGAGAAATATCAGGTTAAGGCTAAATTTGAAAATAAACGACCATTTAATTCCTCAATCCCTGAATTTCTATCCCAGGGATTTTCGCTGCATTTAATTCCGGACTCTGTAAAAACTACAGTAGTTATAAGTACGAATGAGGCGACCCTCAATAGGTTTAAAGGTAAGGAGCTTGAAATTAAAGCCAGGCATGCAGGAATTCCTTACTTCAGTAAAAAAATTGATCTCCAGTCTTTAATAACAAAAGTTATTATTCCGAACACAAATCTCCCGGAAGGCATTGCTTCGGTTACCCTTACGGATGATCAGCTTCGACCGCACTGCGAACGGCTGGTATTTATTAAGCGGGGATTTGCTAATGATAAAGTAGAACTAACTGTTAATAAAACCATATATCGATCTAAAGAGCGGGTAACTTTGAAAATCAAAACAACTAATGTTGCAAATATGCCCATTAAGGCAAATTTGTCATTAGCCGTGGTTGATGCAGGTATTGTCCCGGAAACAGAAGGGAATATAGTTTCTTATATTAACCTCGAGTCAGAACTGCGCGGAAATATTGAGAATCCACAGGCTTATTTTGATTCAAAAAATTCTTCACGCTTTAAACAATTAGACTTGCTACTTATGACACAAGGCTGGAGAGATTTTGTATGGAAACGCATCAAAGACACTACTTTAACTGTAAGTCATTTAAACGAAACAGGATTTACAATATCGGGGCAAGTAAGAGATAAGTCCGGTAAGTCGCCATTGATGGGTTCAAATGTAACTTTGTTTGCTTCAGGAGTGAAAGGACAAAAATTAATAGGCACAACAACCGATAAATCGGGAAAATATTATTTTGATAATATCAATTTGGAGGGAAATCAAAATATTAAATTGGTTTCAGCTGATAGTAAAGCAAGGAAAACCGGTATGCTTTTTTTAGATTCGCTTTATTCAAAACCTTATCCTGTAAAACCCTTTGGGTCAAAATCTCCTGAATCCGCACAGCTTGCCGCCTTCAAAAAGGAGATGGCGTCAAGAATCGATGAAATGAAAAAATTTGATTTGTCTGATACCATCCTCTTAAACGAAGTAGCTGTTAAAAGTAAAAACAGTGTCGATTTATTTGGTCAGCGGGTAACTTCTTTTGGATATCCGGATCAAAATTTTACTATTACAGATAAAGATGATAAGGACTACAACAGCCTTCGACATTATTTGATAACAAACGTTAACGGAGCAAGTCCTGATGATAATATGGACAGAAATGGAGTGGTTTTCAGGGCCAATGGAAAACCGCATTTTCCGATTTTCATGATTGACCGGAGAGAAGATGCATTTGATCGTATGGATTACTACGATCTCCAGATGAAGGACATTCAAAAGGTGGTTGTAAGGCATATGGTTGGAATGTCTCAAAGTCAAATCGATTCCACGACATCAATGAGTACTTTATCAGGAATTTCGGATGTTTTTTTGATCTACCTTACTTTAAAGCCATCTGCATATTCAAAGAAAGAGCCAAGTATATTGAATACATACGTGAATGGTTATTATCAGGCCCGAATGTTTTACGAACCAGCAAACCCTCAAACCCAGCTTTCATCAAAGAAAGATGTTAGAACAACCATTCATTGGCAACCTTCTGTGATAACTGCGGAGAATGGAGAGGCTGTTATTACTTATTATAATGCAGATCCTAAAACCAAAGTAAGAGTGGTGGTAGAAGGTGTAAATGACAAAGGAATTCCGGTTTCAGGGAATCTTATTTATGAAGTAAGGTAAATTTTTCATTGTGAAGGATATTTTCTGTCTGATAGTATCATTGGTAATTGCTCCTGGTTTATTTGCTCAAACCAGTGATAGGGTTATTTATGAAAAAGTTTACCTCCATACAGACAGAGATTATTATACCGACGGTGAAGATATTTTGTTTAAAGCATATATAGTTGATGCCCGGTCTAATACATTTATTGACCTAAGTAATAATTTGTATGTAGAGCTTATTTCACCTGACGCCAAAATCTCCGGCCGGATAGTCATAAGAACTGATAATGGTTATGGAAAAGGAAGTTTTACATTGAAGGATTCGGTCCCAACGGGAAAATATCGCATCAGAGCGTATACTAACCGGATGAAGAATTTTGAAGATAGCTTCGTTTTCCAAAAGCTTATCAATGTTTATGGCAGTTCTAAAACACAGCCAGTGAAAAAGCCCAGCGCTTTGGTTTCCGTTTCCCAACCTCAGCAAACCGTATTGCCTGTAAATGCAACGTCAAAGAATCGCTTGACGTTTTTTCCGGAAGCAGGATCCTTGATTGAGAACGTAGCCAGTGTAGTTGCCTTCAAATCTGAAAATGAGAAAGGAGAAGGTTTAGCGCTCAAAGGGGTAATCGTTACATCCCAAGGCGATAGTATTGCTGAGATCTCATGCAATAGTTCAGGTTTTGGCCGGTTGTTTTTCAAGCCTTTGCCCGGCTTGACCTACACTGCCCAGGGTGCTTTTTCCAATGACGAAAAATTTAAAATTCCTGTACCGAAAGCACAAGCAAATGGAATTACTTTTTCAGTCAGAAATACCGATTCCATTCTTAAAGTATTTATCAGTACTAACGAGATTACATTTCCACAAATAAAAGACACCGATTTACTTATAGTATGTCGCCAGAAAAATGAGAGCAAGCTTGTTTTAAAGAAGAAGGTTACAAATTCCCGGATGTTGGTAGAAATTCCTCACAGCAAGTTTCTTCCGGGTATAGTTACCATAACCGTTTATGATAATAAATTTAAGCCGCAGGCAGAGCGATTGGTTTTTATTCCCGGTAATGAGTACAAACTGGAAATTAAATCTGATAAACAAGAATACAGTGCTAAGGAAAAAGTTAATGTAAGATTGAAATTAACTGACATTAATAATCAACCACTTAAAGCAAATTTATCATTCTCAGCAATTGATGGTAAATTGATACCTCAGGGAATAGAAAATATCGCAACCTACCTGATGCTTCAATCTGAAATAAAAGGAGAAATCGATTCTATTGCTAAGTATTTGGACCCAACGAATAAGGAACGCTATAAACAGTTGGATGTACTGTTAATGACTCAGGGCTGGAGAGATTTTGTTTGGAAAAACAATGCTGGATCGGGCGGTAAGCCTTTTTTTAGCCCGGAAAAAGGTTTTACTGTATCTGGACGAGTACGGCAGCTTAAAAACGATATTCCGATGCCGGGGATGAATATTACCTTAATGGCCAGTCAGGCGCTGGGAAATAAATTATTCACTGCCGTAACAGATTCTTCAGGACGGTTTTATATTGACCGCGTTTTCATCCCCCAGTCGAGCATGATAAGATTAACTTCAGTGGATAAAAAAGGAAAGAAGAGCGGATGGATCATACTGGATTCTCTCTACACAGAACCATTACCTGTCGTGTCTGATTTTTCAACCTCAGACACTTTAAATGATTCAATAGTACAGGCCCTCATTCATCGTGGGTTTATGATAAAGGAAGCAAAACTGGCAGATACTATAACTTTAAAAGAAGTACTTGTTAAAGGTACAGCAAACGTTAAGTTATTTGATCAGGTGCTTACTCCTTCCGGATATGAGGATAAAAGCTTTATTATTACAGAACAGGATGCGAGAGCCTATAGAAATTTACGGCATTTTTTATTAACTAAAGTTGAGGGTGCAAGTCCGGATACTTCTTATCGAAATGGTGTGATTTTTAACTTTCAGGGCAGGGGGCACTATCCTAAATTTATAATTGACAGAAATGAGGATACTTTTGATCAGTTGTTTTATTACGATTTATATATAGAGGATATTAATAAGATCGTGATTAAACAGATGGTTGGCATAGGAAACGGTTCCAACTCTACCTCTTCCGGTCCCGTATACCTTATATATCTTACCTTAAAGCCCTCAGCCTATGGCAGAGAGGAACTAAGCGTACTGAATGCATCTGTAACTGGTTATTCGCAGGACAAAGTTTTTTATTCACCTGCTTACCCCGATAACTCAAATTCTACCATTCGCGACCTTAGAACTACCCTCCATTGGGAACCTATTATTACTACGAATAAGGATGGAGAAGCGTTTGTTCATTTCTATAATGATGATATAAAATCCAAAATAAAGATAGTAGTTGAGGGTATTACTGAAAAAGGAATTCCTGTTGTAGGAAGTGTTAATTATGAAATCGATTGATGATTTATCAGTTGAATGCCCGTTTCATAAGCTTTATTACTTAATAGATCCCAGGCATTTTTGCAGGCTTCTTCTAATGAAGTTTCATCCCCCTTTATCGAATACGCAGAGCTGATGTTCAACTGCCTCATTTGATCTCCTGTTAAATTTAATTTCCCGCAAAAAGCAATTAAAGGTTTTTTTAGTTTTTTGCATAGTTCACCAAGTCCGGAAATTACTTTTCCGTTTAAACTTTGATCATCTATAGATCCTTCTCCGGTTATCACCAGGTCAGCTTCGTTTATATGGAATTCGGCATTGCTTAAATTCATAACCAAATCAATGCCGCTGGTTAAATTAGTGTTTAAGAACGCAATACAACCTGCTGCCAAACCGCCTGCTGCACCCGAGCCTTCAATACGGCTAATATCTTTGCCAAAATGTTTTTTCATGATCTCATTGAAATGAATCATTCCCGCTTCAAGTTCTTCAATCTCCAGTTCTGTTGCGCCCTTTTGCTTCGCGTAAATCCTGGCAGCACCATTTTTTCCTGTTAGCGGATTTTTAACATCGCAGGCGATTTCGAATTTTATATTTTTTAGATCAATAATCTCAGAGCTGTTAATATGTTCGATCAGTAACAAGTTTTTTCCTGTAGGTTTTAATTCGTTCCCATTTTTATCCAGAAAACGATAGCCTAAAGCGGTAGCCATGCCTGTTCCGCAATCGTTCGTTGCGCTGCCGCCTATTCCAATAACTATTTTTTTAACATTTAGAAGTATTGCTTCTTTAATTAATTCTCCGGTACCTACAGTTGAAGTATTCATACAATCATATTCCTCGGGGTTTAATAATAGAAGGCCCGATGCTTTAGCCATTTCTATAAAAGCTGTCTGGCCATCATCCGAAATCAGAAGTGAGCTTTTTACCGCTCGAAATAAGGGATCTGAAATCCTAACAGAATGTGTCTTTGAGGGTATGTAATAGTTAATGATTTCGGATAAACCATCTCCGCCATCTGCCAGTGGCAAAATTTTAATTTTAAATTTTTCTGATGCCTGCATTAATCCGTTCTGAATGGCTGTGCAAGCTTCAAAGCTGTTTAGAGAATGTTTAAACTTATCAGGAGCGATTAAAATTTTCATTTTCAATACTTTATTACATTTACCACGGTAAATATTATCTTTTTGCCAAGATTTATCTGTATGCAAGCTTAAAAAATCAGAAATCTGTTGTATTTTTCCTGCGATTTCCAAATTAATAAATGCCAGAGGATAAAATAATACCAGAGTTGTATGTAGTAGGAGCAGGGCCAGGCGATCCGGAGTTAATTACAGTAAAGGCTCTTAAGGTATTACAGAAATGTAAAGTCCTGTTATATGATAATCTTGCAAATAGTGAATTGCTGAACTTTACTTCTGCAGATTGTGAAAAAATTTATGTAGGTAAGCATCCTTATGGAGAATATACGCCTCAGGAAACTATTCATGAAATGATTAAAGAAAAAGCTTTTGCTAAAGGCATGGTTGTGCGTCTGAAAGGAGGTGATCCATTTATCTTTGGCAGAGGATTTGAAGAAGTGCTCTATGCAAAAGAGCACGGAATTGCCACATATTATATTCCCGGTATTACAAGTATGCAAGCAGCCGGATTTGATAATATACCACTTACCCATCGAAACATAAGCGAAGGCATCTGGGTTCTTACGGGAACTAAAAAGGATGGCGGTTTATCTTCAGATTTACGTCTTGCCATGCAAAGTAATGCAACGGTTGTTATTTATATGGGGATGAAGAAGGTTCATGAAATTGCTCAGACCTACATTGCTGAAGGTATGGGTCAAATTCCTGCCGCCATAATTCAGCATGCCACATTGGCTAAACAAAAATCTGCAATCGGCAAAGTTCAGGATTTACCTTTAATGGCCGAAACCGCTAAACTTACTCATCCGGCAATAATTATTATTGGTGAGGTTGTTGGAATAGGAAGGTAGCAGACTATTGTATTAAAATTCGTTTCCCTGGAATTTACAGTTTTTCAGGCTTCATGCCGAGTTGAGAAAATAACTTTCGTTTTTTAATAAAATATTCCCATACAATACTTCCTGTAAAAATACCTGTCGAATTAAAGTGCAAACCATTGCTTAATCTTTTCTTTTTGTTTTTAGAAAAGTCCTTAAAAAAGGCGACATGAGCTTTATTGATAGCTTTTGCGTGCTGGAATTTCCCTTCAAATATGAGTTTCAGTAAGGATATAAAATCCAGCCAAAATCGTATAAATAAAATGGAGAATACGCTCCCTGGTGCCAGGTTCTTTAATAGCATGGCCAGGTTATTTCTAAAATTTAAATAGGTTTTAAAGGGATTTTCAGATTGAAGGGTGCCGCCGCCTATATGAAAAACAGTAGATGTCGGGCAATATATAATTTTGTAGCCAAGATTCTTTAACCTCCAGCAAAGGTCAATTTCTTCCATATGCGCAAAAAAATCGGCGTCTAGGCCAGAAACTTTTTCCCAGCAAGCCCTTTTTATAAATAAAGCAGCCCCGCTCGCCCAGAATATTTCGGAAACTAGTTCATATTGCCCCTTATCCGTTTCGAGCGTATCAAAAATCCGTCCTCTGCAAAACGGATATCCGAATTTATCTATATAGCCACCTGCAGCTCCGGCGTATTCAAATAAGATCTTATCGTTCCAGTCTTTTAATTTAGGCTGGGCCACAGCAATCATCTCGTCGCTTTCCATCAGTTCAATAACTGGTTCGATCCATCCTGCAGTAACTTCTACATCAGAGTTTAGAAGAACATAGTAATCTGCATTAACCTGCGACAGGGCAGCATTGTATCCGCCAGCGAATCCAAGATTTTCTTTATTAAGAATAATCCTTACCTGAGGAAAATTTTGATGTATAAAATCCACAGAATCATCAATAGAAGCATTGTCAGCAACTATAATCTCGACGTTAGGATATGTTGAGCCTAGTAACGATGGTAAAAATTTTTCCAGATAATATTTACCGTTCCAGTTAAGAATTACCACCGAAACTTTTGGGAAGATCTGCATTCTATACTAAATGTTTATTTTAGAGGGGCTTGTTTTTAAAACTCCGTTTGCATGTGGGCTTTTTATTTTAATTTCGGCCAACCGGATTACAAACATAGTACATACAATGCATAAAGGCGCAATACTCCCCTTATTATACCTGCCACCGATTGAATATTTTCATGAACTTTCAAAACACGCAGATCGGATAATTATTGAGCAGTTTGAACACTTCCCCAAGCAAACCTATCGTAACAGGGCCTCTATTCATTCGGCAAACGGTAAATTGGATCTTATCGTGCCTGTATTAAGAGGTGAAAAAGTTCATACCCAAATAAGGGATGTAAAGATCAGCTATGATTTCGACTGGCAGCGCCTTCATTGGTTAAGCTTGCAAACATCTTATAGAAGCTCAGCATTTTTCGAGTTTTATGAAAACGAATTTGCACCCTTTTATGAAAAGAGATACGATTTTCTATTTGATTACAACGAGGGACTATTTAACTTGTTACTCAAATTATTGAAGCTGGATGTTAAGTATACTTTTAACCAGGCATATGAAAAAAGGTATTCCGATTTAGAAGACTTCAGAAATACAATCCATCCTAAAATACCTTCAAGTTATCAAACTAAACCTTATTTTCAGGTTTTTGAAGATAGAAATGGCTATATGCCTAACCTAAGTATAGTAGATTTGTTATTTAACCAGGGCCCGAAAAGTGTACAGTATTTCCAAAGCAACACGTAAGTTCAGAAGAATCACCATAAAAAAATCCAAAAGAACCATGCCCCCTCCGGGCACAACTCCAGGATCTTTAAAAGTTAGTGAAGATGCGCTGCCACCAAAAATCCGTGTTTATACTTTTTCTAAAAGTTTTTTTCTTCAAACTGAAATAAAAGAGTTTAATGATCTTTTAAAGATTCTGGAAGAACATCCTGATGAAATACACTGGGTGGATGTAAAGGGCTTAGGCGATACTCAGTTATTGAAAAACATCCAGGACAGATTCGGAGTCAGCGCTCTGGTCCTTGAGGATATAATTCATACTCATCAGCGCCCAAAGCTCGAAGAATTTGATGATTATTTATTTGCAACCAGCAGAATGATAACCCTGGATGATGAAATGCAGGTCGATAATGAACAGGTTTCGTTTATTCTGACAAAACAAGTATTATTTACCTTTCAGGAGCATTATACAGATTGCATGGATCCGGTACGGGGACGTTTAAAAGAAGGGAAGGGAAATATCAGAATTAGCGGCACCTCGTATGTTATGTATTCCCTCATGGATATTATCCTTGATAATTATTTCTTCTTAATGAATCGCTTTGGCGATGAACTGGATACACTTGAAGAACGACTTTATAGAAGACCCGATAAATCCATAACTTTTGAAGCACAGCAAATTAAACGGGCTTTTATAACCGTGCGCAGGGCTTCCTGGCCAGAAAGGGATAAAATAAATGATATGCTAAGAAGCTCATCGCCATTAATTACCGACCATACTAAGCTGTTTTTGAAGGATATTTACGACCATTCTATGCAAATTATTGATCTGGTAGAAAGCTATAAAGAGATAACCAACAGTTTAATTGATTTACATCTTTCTTTTCTCAGCAACAGAACAAATGATGTTATGAAGGTCCTGACTATTATGTCGTCTATATTTATTCCATTAACCTTCATAGCCGGAGTTTATGGCATGAATTTCTCATATTCCGATCCTGAAACAGGTAAAATTCTCCACAAGAACATGCCTGAACTGTATGCTGAAAATGGATATCTATATACCCTCATAGGAATGGGCATAATAGCTTTACTTCAAATAATGTTTTTTTGGCGAAAAGGCTGGTTCAGATAATTATCAATTTGTTAAATCTATATTAAAATACCTTTTCTTCCCTAAAAAACCTTGGGAAAGGCCTCATTTTTGTACTTTAGCAAGCGATGCAGTCATTTGAACTTGATAAAACCGATATTCAACGTGTTAAACTGGCACTTGAAACAGATGATGAAGCCCTAATTGCTTTATTATCAGAATATCATGCTTCAGAAATTGCAATTCTTTTTGATAACCTTTCTCAGGATGCCCGTGAGCGAATAATAAACGTCCTGCCTCTGGAGATTGCTACAGAAGTAATTTCTGAAATGGATGTTGAATTACATCCTGAAAAATTGCTTAATAGTCTTCATCCCGAAAAGCGAACAGAGATCGTTGAAGAAATGGATTATGATGATGCCGCAGACATTATCAGTCTGTTATCTGAAGAGCATCAGAATGAAATTCTTGAAGGGATTGACAAGGACGATGCCTCCTCCATTCGAACTCTCCTTACTTACGACGAAGATACTGCCGGGGGCTTAATGAATACACAGGTGCTAAAAGTAAATAGCAGCCTGACGAAAAAAGAAGCTCTTGAAGAAATTATTCGCCTGTCTGAAGAGATGGAAGAGTTTTATACCATCAATGTAGTGGATAATTCTAACTGCCTGGTTGGAATAGTTTCTCTTAAAGATATCATAAAATCAAAGTATTCTGTTCATATACGCGAGTTGGTAAAGGATGATTTCGTTTTTGTAAAAGCTAATACCGATCAGGAAGAAGTTGCAAAACTTCTTTCTCAATATAATCTCACAAGTATTCCTGTAGTTGATGATGAAATGCATCTCTTGGGTCGTATTACTTTTGATGATGTGATGGATGTTTTGCAGGAAGAAAATACCGAGGATATGTTGAAAATTTCCGGGGTATCTGAAGATGAGGAATTATCGGGTAACTGGAAAGAAGCCGTAAAAAGTCGTCTTCCATGGCTGATTTTAAACCTGGGAACAGCCTTCCTTGCTGTATCCGTAATCAGATATTTCGAACCAACAATAGCCAAAATAGTTATACTTTCGGGTTATATGACCATGATTGCCGGAATGGGGGGGAACGCTGCAACTCAGGCTCTTGCTGTTACCGTGCGTCGTATTTCCTTAAACGACCTGACTGATAGTCAGGCTTATAGAACTGTGTTAAAAGAGTTTACTGTAGGATTAATAAACGGTGCCGTAACAGGTTTTATAGTGTTCCTTTTTGCCTTGTTTTATGATGCGCAACCTTTGCTGGGGCTTGTCGTTTTTCTGGCAATGACAGGGAATCTGTTAATCGCAGGAGTTACGGGCTCTTCAATTCCGCTTCTTTTAAAACGCGTAGGTATTGATCCCGCAATAGCTTCATCTATAATTATTACAACATTTACCGATGTATTTGGCTTTCTTCTTTTACTTGGCCTGGCCAGTCACCTGCTATTGTAATTCTCCCTTAGAAACAATTAAAAACCCTTTAGCATCGTAATCCTCTCTCAATCTCCAAATTTCTTTTAAATTTGCTGATATTAAATATTGATATGACCGAGATCAGACACGACTGGACCAAGGAAGAAATTTCAGAAATTTATCATAGCCCCTTATTAGATTTAATATATCGAGCCGCAACGATTCATCGACAGAATAAGGATTATTCTGAAGTTCAGATAAGTAGTTTATTATCGATTAAAACAGGCGGTTGTTCCGAGGATTGCTCTTATTGTCCTCAGGCAGCAAGGTATAATACAGGAGTGGATGTACAGGCTTTAATGTCTTTAGATCAGGTTACGGACGCCGCACAAAAAGCAAAAGCTGGAGGTGCCTCACGCTTATGTATGGGTGCCGCATGGCGGGAAGTTCGCGACAATCGTGATTTTGATAAAGTAATAGATATGGTTAAGGCAGTAAATAGCCTGGATATGGAAGTTTGCTGTACTTTGGGTATGCTTACCGAATCTCAGGCAAACAGGCTGGCAGATGCAGGCTTATATGCTTATAACCACAACCTTGATACATCTGAGGACGATTATAAACGTATTATCACTACAAGGACTTTTGACGATCGTCTGAAAACCATTGACAATGTCCGCAAAGCGAAAATCAGCGTTTGTAGTGGTGGTATAATCGGTTTGGGAGAAACAGTAGAAGACCGGGTTTCTATGCTGAAAACCTTATCTACTATGGCCCGGCATCCGGAGTCTGTTCCAATTAATGCATTAGTTCCTGTAAAAGGAACCCCTATGGAGAATCAGCCGCGTGTTCCTATTTGGGATATGATACGAATGATTGCCACTGCCAGGATCATTATGCCTAAAACAGTAGTTCGTCTGTCTGCCGGAAGAACTGAAATGAGTTTAACCGATCAGGCATTTTGTTTTATGGCAGGTGCGAATTCAATATTTGCCGGAGATAAATTATTAACTACGCCAAACCCTGCTTTTAACGAAGATATTCAGATGTTTGAATTGTTGGGCTTAAAACCACGCGAAGCTTTTAAAAACGGCAGGCCGGCCTCCAAACACAATGAAGTTACAGCTTGATTTTGATGTCAGAGTTTTGCTGTTGAGTGTTTTATCAGCTAGTGGGCAATTATGAAATAGTTTTCCTTAGTTTTCTCTGTGCCTTTTTAGCCGGTATATGAAGCCAAAAATAATTTATGTTTACGACGCTCTCTGCGGGTGGTGCTATGGATTTAGCCCTGTTATAAAAGCGGTTTATGAAAATTATGAGTATCGTTTTGATTTTGAGGTGATTAGTGGTGGAATGATGCTGGGCCCAAGAACCGGCCCCATAAGTGTAATCGCACCTTATATTGAAACAGCCTATCATACAGTAGAAGAAGTAACCGGGGTTGTTTTCGGGGAAGGTTTTTTAAGGCAGGTAGAAAAAGGGGAGATGATCCTCGATTCTGAAAAACCCGCCATTGCTCTGTCTGTATTCAAAACGTATTATCCCGCTAAAGCTATTCTTTTTGCCCATGATATTCAAAACTGTATAAATTTTGATGGGAAAGAGCCTAACGATGAGAATATGTATCGCTACCTGGCAGTGAACTTCGGAATTGATCCGGACGTATTTATTCATAAGATGCATGAAGAGGAATTTAAACAAGCAGCCTATTATGATTTCGCTTTAGCCAAACAATTGCAAGTTTCAGGCTATCCTGCTGCATTTATTCAGTCTGCCGATAATAACTTTTACATGATTGCGAAAGGCTTTACACGACTGGAGGATCTGGAAGCCAGGATAGAGAAGGTTTGGAAAGAGATACAAAATTAATTTTGAAGCAGTTGACTTATTTAAACATCAATTAAGGCTGTATCAGTATCTGCTTTTCCAATCTTTTCACATATTCTCAATAAATCTCCGGATACCTTATTTATAAATTCTAATTGTTCAGCAATCAGTTTGCTGTCAATATTATCTTCTATTATTTTGATAAAAGGTTCTGATACACGTATTTCAGCGGCTTCTGTTTCTTCTACTCCTTCATTTAAGATAGATATAGCTTCATAAAGCTGGTAAAGAGCCTTTCTGATAATCCTGATATGCAGTGGATTCACCTGGCGGTTTTCTTCATGTCTGATAGTTGCAACCAGGGTAGCAATGTACGATGAAAGCATATGATTCAGGACTATAAACTTATTGACTTCCCGCACATTTTTTTGCTTGTTTTTGGGTTCAGAAAGCATTCTTTGTAAGGCCGATGCCATATTTGCCGAGCTTAGGTATAATTCTTTTCTAATGAGCTTATATTCTGTAATATTAAATCCTTTTCCGGTTAATCCTTCGGCAACATCCTGTAGGTAATTATAGTTTGCCAGCAATAATTTATGCATATGATTTTTTAGCTGCGGATATTCCCAGGATGGGAATATAAAATAACTGGCAATCAACGCTATAAATGATCCGATAAATGTGTCAATAATCCTTTCACGAACCAGACTCAGATCACCCATTCCGATAAAGCTGAACATAATCAGGATAAAGGGTGTCATAAACAACACACTTACTACATAATTCAAACGCTGGAAACTGTATGCACCTATCATAAATAGTAAAAGAAATGCGAATCTTGCGGCTTCATCTTTTACAAAATGGATGATTAAGGCTCCTGCTAATCCTCCAACAAAAGTTCCGATCAAACGTTCGTAATTGCGCTGTTTCGTTAAGCTGAAAGCTGGTTTCAATATCACTAGTATGGTAAGCAATATCCAGTAACTATGTGCCCCTGTGCTTATTTTCGATATCAGATAACCTATAATACATACTATAGCTACACGAATGGAATGCCTGAAAATTGAAGAACTGAATGTTAGATTTTCTATGAAAAGCTTGATATCCAAACTTTGATGGGATATAAATCTCCCTAAATCTTTTTCGGAATTCATTGCCACTGCATCCAGTTTTTTGTCTTTAAAATAACTGTAAATATTCTGTATGCGGTTTATGATATTTCGCATGTTAACCAGTATTTTCTTAAGAACCAGGTTGTTATCAACTTTATCTATGCTGGCTTTCAATTGTTCTAATTGTGGCTGGAAATCATATAAAGGCCGTGGTCTTTCATTCGCATTAATATCAATCCCTAAGTTTTCAAGTTCATTTCCTAAATTATGTATGATGCTGTAAAATCCTTTAAGAACGCCGGATGAGCCATAAACAGAACGGATAGTTTGATAATCATAATGAGTTGCCATACTATGTTCAAACAAATCATTCAGATCTGAGAAAATAAGGATAAGCAGGCGGGCTGTGTTCGTTTGGTTTTTTGTGATCATTTTATCTTTGAATAAAACTTCACGAACGGTATCCTGCTGCTGATGAACGATAATTTGCTGATCTATGAGTTTTTTATAATTTTCATCTGTGTCCTGATTTAAATTATAAAATTCAGCCTTTAGTCTAAGGTATTCACCTACCCGAATGGCACACTCACCAAGGGTGTGCTGTGCTATACGATAAGGGCGTATCTGTGAAACCATCAAACTCAATGTCATGTACCAGATGCCTCCGGCAGCCAGAAAGCCCACATATTCTAATAGAGAATAAATATTAAAACTCCGGTCAATGGTTAAGATCATTATGATCAATACGGCCGTGGAGATAGATGAAGCCCTGTTTCCATAAATATTGAGCATCGAGAAGAAAAAGCACAGAAGAAATATTTCAATTGTTACCAACAGAGCATACTGGTTGATAAATCCCGTGATGAATGCCACTATTAGCATAAAAGCTATGCAGGCAAGCATGGCATTTCTTTTATGAATAACCGGACCCGGATTGTCGGGAATGCTTGTTGTAATGGCTCCCAGAGAAATAGTAATCCCCGCTTCAAGGTTACCCATCTGCGCAAAAATTAATGACGGCAACAAAACCCCGAATGTAATCCGCAATCCGTCAGAGAAGTACTGACTAAAAAGGAATTTCCTTATTTCTTTAGTTTGATTTTTGTCTATTTTTTGCATGGTATCGCAAGTTAAAAGCTTTGAAAAGAATATGAATACTCCTAAAGGAAAATATGTTCCTTTTAGGTCTTTCTACACAATTAAAAAAATAATAATAAAGAAACACTCTGATTTTGAAAATTCTTCAGGCATTAGATTTAGTAAAGAGCGAGTCCATACAATTCTAATTATTTCTGCCAGATCATTGTTCTAATCCTCCTCAAAATGTTAATAACCTGTTAATAAAAAACTATAATAATTCTTGTCAGAAATTCCGGATAGTCGTAAATTAGATACTATCAAACACAGCGTACTTTGATAGTCTGAAATAAGGAAAAAAGCTTAGGCTTATTACTTATGAAAGAGCGAAAGCTTTAACAGACATTACTGGAAATTTTTAATTCTTTACGAAGAATGATTAGTGAAAAGTAAGTGAAATTCAATTGAAAAATGAATTTTGCGATTGAAAAAAACGGGTTTTGATGGCTTTATAGAATTATGATTTTATAAAGTTGAAACGGGAATCTAACTTGCAAGAGAAAGATTCCCGTTTTTTATTAAAGGTTTTTACCCTTCTTTTTTTACATTTTTCTCTTAAATTGCCCTCATGCAGGGAAATAAGATAAGCAATCTTCAAGGTAAAATATTCGTATTAGATACATCTGTTATTTTACACGATCATGCAGCCTTTAGAAATTTTCAGGAACACGATGTTGCTATTCCGGTACAGGTTTTAGAAGAGCTTGATAACTTCAAAAATGGTAACGAGAATCGTAATTTCGAAGCACGAAGCTTTATAAGGATAATTGATGAAATTTCTCATGATGATTTAGTTAGCGATTGGCTTCCCATCGGAGGTCCAAGTCGCGGGAAATTTAAAATAGTACTCGATGAGAAATCTGAGGGTGCAGATGCGGAAGCTATTTTTGGTGCAGGTAAGTTTGATCACAGAATTTTGAATGCTGCTCTATTTCTTCAAAACCAGCATCCCGAAAAAAAAGTCATTTTAGTTTCTAAAGATATCTGCCTGCGATTAAAAGCAAAGGCATTAAATATTTATGCCGAAGATTATGAAACCGGTAAAATTAAAAATTTAGATCAATTATATACAGGTAGCAGCTTGTTTGAAAATGTTCCGGAGAAGCATCTCACAGAGTTTAAACGCGGAAATTTAACTATTGATAAACTGGGAATCAATTCTTTCCCTGGAAATCATTTCTTATTTCTGAAGAGTAAAAAGTATAAGGATCTTTTGGCTTTTTATAGCAAAAAAGATGATAAACTAATTAATATTGGCTCTCAGGAAGCTTTTAGAATCTCAAGTCTTAATCCGGAGCAAGCTTTTGCAATGCATGCTTTACTTAATCCTGATATTCAATTAATTACTATACAAGGTAATGCAGGTACAGGTAAAACTCTGCTTGCCTTAGCATGTGCCTTAGAACAGAGAAGAGACTACCGGCAAATTTTAGTTACCCGGCCCATTGTTCCATTGAGTAATAAGGATATTGGTTTTTTACCAGGTGATATAAAATCTAAGGTCGATCCTTATATGACCCCAATTTGGGATAATTTAAAGTTTATCAGGGATCAGTTTGCTGATGATCCCAAAATTCAGGCTAAACTGGATGAATTGGTTAATAACGAAAAAATCGCCATTTCTCCGCTTGCATTTATTCGTGGCAGAACGGTTACTAAAGTATTTTTCATCGTGGATGAGGCACAGAACTTAACACCTCACGAGGTTAAGACCATTATTTCCAGGGCAGGCCAGGGTACAAAAGTTGTATTTACAGGTGATATCTATCAAATTGACACCCCTTATCTTGACTCTGAAAGTAATGGATTGTCGTATTTAATTGATAAAGCTAAATCTCATCCCTTGTATGCTCACATTACTCTGGAGAAAGGAGAGCGAAGTGAGCTGGCTAATTTGGCGAATGAGCTATTATAGTTAATTGATTACCTCAAACCCAATAATCTGGTTGGTTTAAGAAATACAGAAATAATTTCCAAAATTTAAATGGGAACCATATATGTTTATCCCGTTATTAATATGAGCCGATGTTCACTATTAAAAAATTTCTATATTATATTTTATAGCCTCCAAATGGTCATCTTCACGCCCCTCCATAAACAAGACCACTTTATATTCTGTTAGGTTATCATTAAAGCCCAAAAACATTCTTCGGAAACATTTCTTCAATATAGGTGTGAGAAGTGTGCTCAAAACTTCACAATAATGTGGGAAATTTTTTTTTAAAATATTATCGTAAAAATCATTGCGGTTAAAATCAGACATGTTAATTGTTAATATACCTGCATTAAAAAAACCGCTAATTAATTCTCCCCGCACATCTGATGATAATCTGTCTAACCATTCATCCGATAATTCTTCGAAAATGGTATTATTGAGGTTAATACTAATTAACTGCCGGTATAAGTTTAACATACAAACATTCTTAATAGATAACTCATGACAGCATAACCTCAATTTTAATTCCAAAAACCTTTTTAAATAGTAAAATAAAAGGCTTTTTATAAAAGTCCACCTTTAACTGCTTTGGAATGAATTCAATATATTTAATACTTTTTTATATCGAATATTGTTTGAACAAATATGGCTTATTTCAAATGCGTTTAATTGTAGGTTAATAAAGGCAATCTGATTTCGTATAGATTAAAGTTTGTCCAGATCTTTACGCTGATTAATACCATTAAGTTTGAAATGCTTAGGTGTTATTCCCGTTACTTTTTTGAATTGTGAAGAAAGGTGTGCAACACTGCTGTAACCATTTGCATAAGCAATTTCACTTAGGCTTAATTCGTCATAGATCAACATTTCCTTAACACGTTCAATGCGCTGATTGATTAGATATTTTTCAATAGTAATACCTTCAACCTCAGAAAACAGATTACTTAACTGAGAGTAATCTTTATTCAATTGCTGGGAAAGAACATCTGATAATTTATGTTTTTCATTATATCCGGAGTGGTGTACCTGAGTAATGATTATATTTTTGATCTTTTCAATGATTTTTTTCTTTTGATCGTCGAGTAATTCGAATCCCAGAGCCTTCAAGTCATTACTTAAACTGACGGTTTGTTCTTTAGTAATATTTTTTTTCAGAATTACTTCACCTAGTTGAATATGAACTGCCTCCAATCCGTTTTTTTTTAGTTCATTTTCGACCGCAGAAATACAGCGCCTGCAAACCATATTCTTTATATAAAGCTTCTGCATACTGTTTTAGGATTTAAGTATATTATAATTTTTCGCCATGCTGGCTCATATCTAAACCTAAACGTTCATCATCTTCAGAAACCCTTAACGGAGAAATCATATCTGTTATTTTTAAAAGTAACCATGATCCTGTAAATGCAAAAATTGAAACGCAAATTAAGGCCAGCGTTTGCACGGCGAATAATCTGAACTCTCCAAATATGAGTCCATTTGTTGTTACAACATCCGGATTAATAGCTTTGGATGCAAAAACGCCGGTCAGTAACATGCCGACCATTCCGCCTACCCCATGGCAGGGAAATACATCAAGTGTATCATCAATAGATGTTCTTGTACGCCATTCAACAATTATATTGCTAATAAGCGATGAAATAATGCCTATTGCAAGTGAATGAGGAATAGTAACAAAACCAGCTGCGGGAGTAATGGCAACAAGGCCTACAACAGCCCCTATACATGTGCCCATGGCCGAAGGCTTACGGCCTTTAAATGCATCAAAAAATATCCATGCTAAAGCTGCTGCCGATGATGAAGCCATGGTTGTGCTTAAAGCAATTACCGAAAGGCGTCCGGAACCAAACGCCGAGCCGGCATTAAAGCCAAACCATCCGAACCATAACAAGCCAGTTCCTAATAATACATAAGTTATTCGTGCGGGATTATGATTAGGCTCATTACGACGTTTTAAATAAAGTGCGGAGGCAAGCGCCGCCCATCCGGCAGACATATGAACAACAGTTCCTCCCGCAAAATCAAGTACACCTAACTTGGCAAGTATTCCATCCGGATGCCACGTAGCATGAGCGAGCGGTGCATATATGAAAATGAAAAACAGGCAGATAAAAAGCACATAAGAAATAAACCGTATTCGCTCTGCAAAAGCACCGGTGATTAAAGCCGGGGTAATGATTGCAAATTTTAACTGATACATCGCAAACAATGCCAGTGGAATAGTAGGAGCTAATTTCCAGGGTGCACCATCAATAACTCCCTTCATCATAAAGAAATCTCCGGGATTTCCAATAATTCCACCGAAAGTATCTCCAAATACCAGACTAAAACCAAATACGAACCATATGACTGTAACTATAGCAAGACATATAAAACTTTGAAGCATGGTAGAAATAACATTTTTCTTATTCACCATTCCTCCGTAAAAGAAAGCGAGACCTGGAGTCATAATAAAAACTAATGCGGTCGCTGTGAGCATCCAGGCGGTATCTGTAGAACTGATGCCCTCATAATTAGTGTTTGCTAAGGGGATGGAAGGAAAGAGGAAGCATAAGCCTAAAATAAGTAGCAGAAAAAAGAATGGAAGTTTATAAAAAGTTTTTGACATTTGTTAGTGTAATTCGGATGGCAAAGATATTCAAATACTAATATTAGTGAAACCCTTAACGATATTCTGTTTTTATTGAAATTTGATTTATGATTTTTATGAAGATAGGAGTCCTTTCACTAATGATTTCCACTGAACTTCTGATAATCCAAGGAAAGCTCCGGCAGCTACGATGATATTTCTAACTTTATCAATGATGTTTTGGCTATCTGTATTAGCCTGTTCATTTCTTCCATGAACTTCGGCACTTACAACTAATCCCGTTCTTTGAATCATAAATGTACTACTTGCCTCATCTTTGAAAAAATGAGCTACATCCTCATTTTGATTAGTCGGATTCGAAGCAGGACGCACAGTGATTGAGATATATTGGCAATCATTTTCTGTCTTTTCTATAATGGATTGTATCTGAACCCAATCATAACCTTCACCGGTTTTTGAACCAGGACCTGGAATATCTATTTTAAAATAATCACCTTCTGTTGCACTCCGGTAAACTATATTACCGGTAATGTCTGTAAGCTGAAAATCGGCAGTTCCCTCACCTGCATAATCATGCCATTTAGATATATCCAACAATTTCTGTTTGGCAGATTCATATCCTGAAATTGCTTCTTCAATAGTTGTATAAGTTTCCGAAAACGATGTGTCGGTTTTTGCTCCTTTGGTATTTTGGGGAACTAAATTTGAGTTGTTATTATCATTATCCATTTCGATTAATTTATTGGATAATCTATTATGAAGTATAATGTTTCTTGTTTTTTCAATTATTCAAAAATAATCGTTCGGTTGCCAGATACAAAGACCCGGTCTTGAAATACCAGCCTCATCGCCTTACTTAAAACTGATTTTTCTATTTCTTTACCTGCTATAACCATTTCAGCTGTGCCAAAGGTATGATTCACAGGAATCGTTTGCTGGACTATTATTGGTCCTTCATCCAGATCGTTAGTTACAAAATGTGCAGTTGCTCCAAGCAATTTTACACCTCTCTCATATGCCTGTCGGTAAGGACTGGCTCCAATAAATGCGGGTAAAAATGAATGATGAATATTAATGATTTTGTTGGCAAAGTGTTCTACGAACGCGGGCGATAAAATTCGCATGAATTTTGCCAGAACGAGATAATCAAGTGTATATGTATTTAATATTTGCTTTAATTCGTTTTCAAAATCCTCTTTGGTTCTGTTTTCATGCGATATATAATGAAAGGGAATGTCAAACCTTTCTGTGAACGATTGAAGTATATTGTAATTTCCTGCAACACAGCAAACTTGAGCCCCCAGGGTATTAAAGAAATGTCGCACGAGGGTGTCGCCAAGACAATGATATTCTTTAGTAACAAGCACAGCGATCCGCTTTTCAGTTTTGGGATTAATACTTAGTTGTGCCTGGTCTGGTAATCCTTCTAATAGTTCAGAATGAAGTTTAGTTTCGTTAACTATTTGGCCGGCAATTTCTATTCGGGCAAAAAAACGATTTCCCGTTTCATCAACAAACTCACGCATAGCGGTAATATTCAAGTCATGATTAGCAAGAACTCTGGTTATTAATGCAACAAGACCTACTTCATCTTTACACTGAATAAGAATTAGAGATTTATTCATGGTCAAAGATAAATTTCATTTTTAGCTTTCAATAAAAATTTACGCTATTTAAAGTCTTTAAAGCCATTTTTTGCTTATTAAGCAAAACAGTTTGTTAGAATAAATGTTACTCAATTGAATTACTTAAATATTAAATTATGAAAAAACTAATTTATACCCTAACAGCGGTTATTATGCTGGGTTTATCAGTAAATACTTCTGTGGCTGCGGATAAAGCACCTGCTAAAGAGGTAACAGAACAGCAACAAGTTCAATTGCAACAAATTCAACGCAGGGTTGAAGAGATCAGAGCAATGGATAAATCAGATCTATCTGGTAAGGAGCGTAAAGAATTAAGAAAAGAACTTAGAGAGATGAAAGAACAAGCCAGAGCTATTACCGGCGGTGGGGTTTATCTTTCTGTTGGAGCTATCATTATTATTATCTTATTATTGATACTTATACTTTAAAAAATAAAACTATCATTTCTATTCAAGGAAATAGATTATTGACTATCAAAGCCACTTTTCAGTGGCTTTTTGCGTTAGCTAAATTAATGTACATTTAAACCACGAAATTTAATGGTTTTTATCCGCTTCCGGATTTTGGTAAGACAAAAGTACTTTCTTTAGGTCTTCAGGGGTGTCGATAGCCTGGTTCTCTATATCAGTGACGGCTACTTTAATTTTGTACCCATTTTCGATCCATCTAAGCTGCTCTAAAGCTTCAGCCTGTTCGAGGGTAGAGACCTGTAATTTTGTAATAGCCTGGAGGGTGTCGGCTCTGTAACCGTAAATGCCAATGTGTTTATAAAAAGTAAAGGAGTTTAGCCATTCTGATGCTTCGATATTACGCAGATAAGGAATTGCCGTTCTGCTAAAATAGATTGCTTCAGAATCAGAGTTTAAAATTACTTTGGGAGAGTTAGGATTATTTAACTCTTCAGGCGTATTGATTTTTTTTACCAGGGTGGCAAGTTCCGTCGTTTCAGATTCAAAGCACTTGCACACAATATCAATTTGCTGAGGGTTGATAAATGGCTCATCACCTTGAATATTAACCAGTACATCGAAGCCCGGAAGCTTGTTAGCCACTTCGGCGCATCGGTCTGTCCCGCTTTGATGGTTCGATTCTGTTAGTAATGCCCGCCCTCCAAAAGATCTGACATGCAATAGTATCCGTTCATCATCGGTTGCTACAACCACTTCATCTAGCATATTCGATTGAAGTGCCTGCTCGTATACGCGCTGTATCATTGTTTTCCCGTCAATATCTATCAAAGGTTTCCCCGGAAACCTGGTAGATGCATAACGTGCGGGTATGATTCCAAGAATACGCATATTGGTTTATAATATTTAGGTTATAAAATTGATTTTCTGTTAACTGATCACTTAATTAAAACAGTCCGTTTGTTTCTCTCTGAACCTTTTCAATAATAGATCCTAAATCCTCCGGCTTATTAGCAAAGTCTAAATTGTCCTGATCAAGAACCAGAAGTTTTCCTTGTTTATAACTGTTAATCCATTTCTGGTATTTATCGTTTAATTTAGAGAGATAATCTAAACGAATGCCCGCCTCATATTCACGACCTCTGCGCTGTATATTATTCACTAAGGTTGGAACGGATGCTTTCAGATAAATCAGCAAATCGGGAGGTTTAATAAACGAGGTCATATTATCAAATATCGCCATGTAGTTTTCATAATCCCTGGAAGTCATCAATCCCATATCATGCAGGTTTTCTGCAAAGATGTAGGCATCCTCGTAAATAGTCCTGTCTTGAACAATATTATGAGTTGTTGCTTCTATCTCTCTTATTTGTTGAAAACGACTGTTAAGGAAATAAATCTGAAGATTAAAGCTCCAGCGCTTCATATCATTATAAAAATCTTCAAGATAAGGGTTGTTATCAATGGCTTCATATTGAGCCTCCCAGTTAAGATGTTTTGATAACAATTCGGTTAGGGTTGTTTTTCCGGCCCCTATATTTCCTACAATAGCAATGTGCATTCTATAAATGTATAAGTCAAAACTTAAAATCCCAAAAACTCATCATCAAAAACTTTTGAATCCGATGATGTCCCGTACTTCTTTTATAGTTTTTAAAGCACTTTGGTTTGCTTTTTCTGCACCATATCTTGATACTTCACGTAAATAGGCAGTGTTAGCCGCAATGTCGTTAATTCTATCACGAACCGGTTCAGTTGCTGTAACTATATCTTCAGCAAGTTGTTTCTTAAAATCACCGTATCTGATTTGACAGGTATTATATAAATCCTCAAAGTGATTTAAAATACTCTCAGAAGATACAACTTTCATTAAATCAAACAGGTTCTGAATTGATTCGGGTTTTTCAGAATTTTGTTCTGTCGGTCCGCTGTCTGTCACTGCGCGCATCACTTTTTTACGTATAATTTCGGGACTGTCTGAAAGATAAACAGCATTACCTTCGCCTTCTGATTTACCCATTTTTCCTTTACCATCAAGGCCTGGAATTTTTACCAGTTTATCTGTAAAGTTAAAAGCAAAAGGTTCTGGAAAATACTCACTGTTATACATCCGGTTAAAGCGGTTTCCGAAGGTCCTGGCCATTTCAAGATGTTGTTCCTGATCTTTTCCTACCGGTACTTTAGTTGCTTTGTGAATTAATATGTCGGCAGCCATCAGCACCGGGTAGGTTAGCAAGCCTGCATTAATGTTGTCGGGATTCGACCTTACTTTTTCTTTAAAAGAGGTACTTCTCTCGAGTTCACCCATATAGGCGTTCATGTTTAGGTACAGATATAATTCGGCTATGGAAGGAACATCTGACTGGACGTAAATTGTAGCTTTTTCAGGATCGATACCAGCAGCCAGATATTCTATTAAAACCTGCTTCACATTAGCCTGAAGATTTTCGGGGGTTGGATGAGTGGTCAACGAATGATAATCAGCAATAAAAAAAAAGCAGTTATATTCATGTTGCATTTTAACGAAGTTCTGAACAGCTCCGTAATAATTTCCTAAATGTAATTTTCCGGTACTTCTAATACCGCTTACAACAGTTTCCATACATGGGCGAAAGTAAGGATTTTTTATATTTTTGGGCCCCATGAAGCTGATATTGAAAAAGTGCCATAGATTGTTGTACCACGGAGGCGTAGTTTTTTCATTTATACTGCTTTATCCGTTTCTTTTTTACTATTCCCGCAGAGTTACCAGGTACAAAGTGTTAAATCACTTACGCAGGGTTTATGCGCATTTAAGCTCAGTAATGGTGGGATTTGTTTTTAGATATAGAATTGAGTTGCCCATTGACTGGTCTAAAACGTATATAATTTGTGCAAACCATACCTCTAATCTTGATATACCAGCAATAACAAGGGCTGTAAAATCAAACTTTGCCTTTATGGGAAAGCATGAGTTACTGGAAAACCACTTGCTGAAACTCTTTTTCAAAACTATAGATATCCCTTTAAACAGGGATAGTAAAATGTCATCGTTTAGAGCGTTTAAGAAAGGGGAAATGTATTTAAAGCAAGGTATCAGTCTTGTCATATTTCCCGAAGGCAAGATTGGCGATGATTATCCGCCGATTTTACACGAGTTTAAAAATGGCCCTTTCAAATTAGCTATAGAACAGCAAATTCCTATTATTCCGATAAGTATGGTTAACGTTTGGAAGAAAATGTGGGATGACGGATCAAAATATGGAACAAGACCGGGAATTTGCGATATTTGCATTCATCCGCCCGTTGAAACAAAAGGCCTGATTTTGGATGACGCCGAGGATTTGAAGAATAAAATTTTTACTATTATACATTCACAACTAGATAATGAATATAGATAACGTAACAATTGCAAAAATGGCACATCTGGCCAGGTTAGACGTTAATGAGAATGAGCAACAGTCATTATTAAAGGACATGAATAACATTTTACATTTTATGGAAAAATTAAATGAGCTTGATACCAGCGAGGTAGAGCCTTTAATTTATCTGACCGATGAAGAGAATGTATTCAGGGAAGATGAAGTTTATCGGGAAATTACACCCCAACAGGCTTTAAAAAATGCTCCTCAACAGGATGGCGTTTATTTCAAGGTTGCGAAAGTGATTGATAAGGGATAATACAGGACCCCTGATTTCATATTGATTTTATTCTTACTTATAACACCCTAAAGGATGTTCTTTCAAAAGGTGTTTCGGTTATCCCTGATTCATTAATGTCTCTCGGGTTGGCAGAGCTAAAAAAGTCTTTGCAGTGTATAAAATTCGGGCGAAACAGGCTGCCAGATAAGCTTCCGTTTTGGATCTAAACCCGGAGGAAAACACCATTACGGGTATGGAGTTGATTGTTGCATGTTTTTATATAAAATTCTAAATTTAAAGCTGTATAAACTAATCAGAAAAAAATGGCTATGGATATTAACAATCCATCTTTTTTCAACAATCACATAGAATAGAATAGAAGAGGTTTCACTACATTATACCATTGATGAAAATTTATACTAAAACCGGTGATAAGGGGTTTACTTCTTTAATAGGAGGGGTAAGAGTTCCAAAATATCATCTTCGCATTGAGAGTTATGGTACGGTTGATGAATTAAATTCATACATAGGTTTAATCAGAGATCAGGTTGTTTCGGATGCCTATAAAAGTATTTTGAAAGAAATACAGGACAGGCTTTTTACTATTGGTTCTGTTCTGGCATCAGATCCGGAAAAATCTAAAATGAAAGTGCCCGATTTAAAACCAGAAGACATTGAGCTGCTGGAGAATGAAATGGATTCGATGACTGCTGTGTTACCGGATTTGAAGCATTTCATTCTGCCAGGAGGATCGACAACAGTATCCTGTTGCCATATAGCCAGATGTATTTGCAGAAGAGCTGAACGAATTATAGTGCAACTTTCTTCAGAAAGTTTCGTAGATGAGAAAATTATTGTTTATTTAAATAGATTAAGCGATTTTTTATTTTTATTAGCCCGGAAATTGGGTTTTGACGACGGAATTGAGGAAAATATATGGATTCCGCGCTTATAAATATTTCAAAAAAAAATATTTTAAATTCTTATAATTATTATTATACTTTTGCGACAAAATTTAGAACTTAAACTTAGAGATATATGTACTGGACATTAGAATTAGCATCACACCTGGAAGACGCTCCATGGCCTGCAACAAAAGACGAATTAATTGATTATGGTATACGTTCCGGAGCTCCTGTAGAAGTAATTGAGAATCTTCAGGCCCTGGAAGATGACGGAGAGCCGTATGAAAATATTGAGGAAATATGGCCCGATTATCCGACTAAAGACGATTTCTTCTTTAATGAAGATGAATATTAAAAAGCCTTGTCCCGTGACAGGGCTTTTTTATTACAAGATATTATTTCAATTATTTTAAACAAAAAGAGCCTCACTGGTATTATTAGTGTAGATATTGAAAATTAATAAATAATAATCAATCAAACCAAAACATAATACTATGGGAAATTTACTTTATTTGATCGCAGTTGTCCTGATTATAATCTGGGCTGTGAGCTTTTTTGGAGGTTACGCAACAGGTGGCATTATCCACATTTTATTGGTAATAGCAATTATTGCAGTATTGCTTCGTGTAATAAGGGGAGCAGTATAATTTGCGTTTCTAAAGATAGAATAAACTCAATCCGGCGAAAGTCGGATTTTTTTTATGTCTTGTTTTGAAGGTATATTTCGGCTACCGTCAAATCTTCGGTAAAGGTGATTTTAATGTTTCTATAATCACCTTCTGTAGTAAATATTTCCGCCCCCGTTTTTTCGACTACTGAGGCGTCATCAGTAAATTTTGAATTGTAATCTTGCATATAAGCTTGTTTGAGCAAGCGGGATTGAAATACCTGTGGCGTTTGAACAAGCAATATATCTTCCCTGTTTAATGCTTTGGTGTTATTGCCATCTTTGATTCTCACCGAGTCTTTACAGATAACAACCGGGATAACCGCGGCATTTTGTTCTGCTAATTTAAATGTCCGTGTAATCAGCTCATTTGAAACAATTGGCCTTACAGCATCATGCACAGCAATTATAGAATCCTCTATTATGATTTCCAGAGCGTTTTTTACAGAATGAAAACGTTGCAGACCGTTATTTGCAAGTGTTACAGGTATAGTAAAGTTATGAAGTGTTTTTAGCTCTGACCAGAGCGAAAAGTATTCGGAATTTAAAACCAGAATTATTTCTGGTTTTAAATCAGATGTGTAGAAAGCTTCTATAGTGTGCATTAAAACCGGCTTTCCCCTCAATAATAAAAATTGCTTGGGTATATCCGATTTCATTCGGATGCCGAAACCGCCGGCAACTATTATCGCATAGTATTTCATTTATTATTGAGATATGAGAACCGTTATCCAGTTTCTTCTAGCTTTAAGACATCAAATAAGCTCTCAAAATCTACTATCTCAAATCTGCTAGATTATCAGCATGGCATCTCCGTAACTGTAAAAGCGATATTTCTCTTTTACAGCCACTTCATAGGCATGCATAACATGCTCATAGCCACCAAAAGCACTAACCATCATCAATAAGGTTGATTCAGGAGTGTGGAAATTGGTTATCATACTATTTGCAATACTGAAATCGTAAGGAGGGAAGATGAACTTACTTGTCCAGTCGTTTGCCTGTTTCAATGTATGGTTTGCTGAAACTGCCGACTCAATAGCCCGCATACTTGTAGTTCCGACTGCGCAAATACGGCGTTTATCTTCAATTGCTTTATTCACTATATCAGCAGCTTTCTGCTCAATAATGAATTGCTCCGAATCCATTTTGTGTTTGGTAAGATCTTCTACTTCAACCGCCCGGAAAGTTCCTAAGCCAACATGAAGAGTTACTTCGGCAAATTCAACCCCTTTTAACTCAAGGCGTTTCATCAACTCACGACTGAAATGTAAACCTGCTGTAGGAGCAGCCACCGCGCCTTCGTTCTTTGCGAAAATTGTTTGATAGCGTTCTTTATCTTCAGCGGTAGCTTTACGTTTAATATATTTAGGAAGAGGAGTCTCGCCCAAAATTTCAATATTTCTACGGAATTCTTCTTCGGAACCATCAAAAAGGAACCGTATGGTGCGTCCGCGTGAAGTAGTATTATCTACAACTTCAGCAACTAACAAATCATCATCACCAAAGTAAAGTTTATTTCCAACACGAATTTTACGGGCGGGATCAACTAAAACATCCCATAAACGTAACTCTTTGTTAAGTTCACGTAATAAAAACACCTCAATAGTAGCTCCGGTCTTTTCTTTATTGCCATATAAACGTGCAGGAAAAACTTTGGTATTGTTAAGAATCATCACATCCTTATCATCAAAATAACCCAAAATATCTTTAAATATCTTATGCTCTATAGCTCCGGTTTTCCGGTCAAGTACCATTAAGCGAGCCTCATCTCTCTGATCTGCAGGGTCATGAGCTATTAAAGAGTCGGGTAAATTGAATTTAAATTGCGATAACTTCATATAAAAATTATAAAAATTTCAGGGCGCAAATTTAGTTATTTTTATTCTAAATAAGGCTTTTGTTTAAGTTTTTCTTTATCCTGAACCTGCAGGACAATAGGGTTTTGATTAACTACAAGGATTGGATCTCTTTAAGCAATTCATTTTTATCAATTGGCACAACTCCAACAGATTCACAAACCAAACCTCCGGCAAGATTGGCGATGGACGCTGTTGTGAATTCATCATAACCCGCTGCCAGGCAAACTGCGGTGGTGGCAATAACAGTATCTCCCGCACCAGAGACATCAGCAATATTTCTGATATGTGCAGGAATGATCTTTTTTCCATTTCCTGAGTGCATGTAAACCCCATGTTCGGAAAGCGTAACCATTATCATATCTGCTTCAAGCAGAGTCTGTAAGGTTTGAACGGAAACTTCAAGTTCTTCTCTGTTATCGGGATTCACATCGGTTTTCAAACCCTCCCGCAACTCTTTTAAATTGGGTTTAAAAAGAGTTACGCCTTTATATTTTAAGAAATTACGTTTTTTAGGGTCAACTATTGTTATTATGTTTTTTGCTTTTGCAATAGTTACGACTTCCTTAATAAGAAATTCGGAAATTACACCTTTATCGTAATCTTCAAAAACGATAGCATCGATCTGCTGATTATTTAATAGCAGTTTAATTGTAGAAAATAATCTCTCAGAATCATACCTTGAAATTTCTTCATCCACTTCAGCATCAATACGAAGCATCTGCTGATGATGACCAATAACTCTGGTTTTTACCGTTGTTGGCCTGCTATCCAATTGAAGAATTCCTGAGGTAGATAGTTGTTTTTCTTTTAGGATATTGATAAAATCATCGCCTTCTTTATCGGTGCCTACTACAGCACAAATAATAGGGTTTGCGCCTAAAGCTTGAATATTAAGGGCAACATTTGCGGCGCCACCCAAACGATTTTCTTTTTTACGTACAGATATAACAGGCACAGGTGCCTCCGGAGAAATGCGTTCTACATTTCCCCAGAGGTACGAGTCCATCATGACATCGCCAATGATTAATATTGAGAGATTATTAAACTGCTGAAACAGCTTTTGCATCTTTTAACTGTTCTAGAGCGTATTTAATTCTTGACATGGCTTCTACTAATTTGTCTTCCGCAGCAGCGTAAGATATACGTAATCCGTTAGGATCGCCAAAAGAATCACCGCTTACAACAGCTACATGCCCTGTATTTAAAAGATATAAAGCTAAATCATCGCCGTTCGCAATTATAGCTCCGTCAGGTGCAGTTTTTCCGAAGAAAGAACGAACATCAGGGAAGAAATAAAAAGCTCCGGCGGGGACATTTACTTTTAATCCCGGAATGTCTTTAAGTAAGTTGTAAACTAAATCGCGACGTTTTAAGAAAACCTTTTGCATTTCTTTAACACTGTCAAGACTGCCAAGATATGCGGCTACTCCTGCATGTTGTGTAATTGAACAAGTGCCTGACGTTACCTGGCTTTGTAATTTATCACATGCGTCAGCAATTTCTTTATTGCTTGCAGAGAAGCCTAAACGCCAGCCGGTCATCGCGTAAGCTTTAGATAAACCGTTAATAATAATTACGCGGTCTTTAATGCTCGGAAATTCTGCGATAGAGCTATGTTCACCGATAAAATTGATGTGTTCGTAAATTTCGTCAGAGATAATATAAATGTTTGGATATTTTTCAAAAACTTTAACCAATGCAGCAAGTTCTTCGCGGGTGTAAACCGTTCCTGTCGGATTGTTAGGCGAAGAAAACATAAACATCTTGGTTTTGGGAGTAATAGCCGCTTCTAATTCTTCCGGAGATATTTTAAAATCAGTATCGATGGTTGCATTGATAAATACAGATTCACCTTCAGCAAGCTTTACAAGTTCTGAATAAGAAACCCAGTAAGGAGTAGGGATAATTACTTCATCTCCTGGATTTATCAAAACCATAATAGTATTCGCCAAGGCTTGTTTTGCACCTGTAGAAACTACAATTTGGTCGAAATTATAATCAATTTTATTTTCCCGTTTAAGTTTTGCCGCAATGGCCTTTCTCAAGTCAGGAATACCTGCTACCGGAGTGTAATAAGAATAATTTGCGTCAATTGCTTTTTTTGCAGCATCCTTTACAAAGTCTGGTGTAAAGAAATCTGTTTCTCCAAGGCTCAAGCTGATAACATCAACGCCTTTAGCTGCTAATTCTCTTCCGAGTTTAGCCATTTTTATGGTTGCAGACTCGGCAAGATTGTTTATTCGGTTGGATAAGATACTCATAAGCGCAAATATATGAAGCCTTTACAGATTGAGACATAAAAAATATCTTTTATCTGCAATTTCCCGTTTTTACAGGGCATAATAGTAAATTTGGCCGCCCAAGGATCACTGTGGAAAGACAAAAAAAAATCATCGTATTTGCCCTGGTTATAAGCTTTTTGCTCATGCTGGGTAAGTTCACCGCTTATTTTATTACATCGTCAAACGCTGTTTTGACCGACGCGGCAGAAAGTATTGTTAATGTTTTAGCCAGCGCTTTTGCATTTTATAGTATTTATTTATCGGCGCAGCCAAAAGATTTGAACCATCCTTATGGCCATGGAAAGGTGGAGTTTTTTTCCATGTTTGTTGAGGGAATATTGATTTTGGTGGCGGGTATACTGATTATTCTAAAATCGGGTTATAACATCTTCGTTCCCGCAGAAGTTCAGAATCTGTTTAACGGATCTATAATAATTGCTGTAACAGGACTAATTAATTTCTTTGTGGGCAGAATACTGATAAAGGAAAGCAAGAGCGCCAATTCTTTGGTTTTATATGCCGACGGCCGACATTTATTGACGGATGCCTACAGTAGCGCAGCCTTAGTTACAGGCTTGCTCGTAATACACTTTACAGGAATTTATTTTCTGGATAGTATTCTCTCCATTTCTATGGGCTTGTACATTATTTATCATGGGTATATTCTGGTCAGAAGATCTGTGGGTGGGTTGATGGATGAATCCGATTTAAATGTTGTTAACCAGGTTATTTCTATATTAAATGAAAACCGGCACGATGCATGGATTGACGTACATAATCTCAGAACCCAAAGTTACGGGAACGAATTGCACATCGATTGTCATGTTACCTTACCATATTATTATGAATTAAATAAGGTACACGATGAAATTTCTCAGATTGATACGCTGATTAATCAGAAAGGGTATGTGCGAACAGAGTTTTTTATTCACTCAGATCCGTGTTTGCCGCAATGTTGTCACTATTGCAGAATGGCTGATTGTCCGGTTCGATCTCAAGAACAAACGAAAGATATAATTTGGACACCAGGGATTGTAACACGAAATCATAAACATTTTGAATAATTGAAACTGGGAATTTTTGTTTTTTTTACTTTTAAATTTTGCCTTCAATTTAAAGCATGTATAAATTTAATGTTAGAGTTTACGGCTTATTAATTAATGAAGCCAATCAGATTCTTATTAGCGACGAAGAAGAGTATGGTGTTCGATTTAGTAAATTTCCTGGCGGAGGATTAGAATATGGCGAAGGTTTAATTGAAGCATTAAAACGCGAGTTTATTGAAGAATGTGACCTCCAGGTCGATATTACAGAGCACTTTTATACTACAGATTTTTTTGTAAAATCAGCTTTTAACGATAGTCAGATAATCAGTGTATATTACATAGTGAAACCATTGTCTGATCTGAATATTCAATGTAAAGAAGCTGTTTTTGACTTTGATGACGAGGGAGATATCCGACAGGCTTTCAGATGGAAGAATGTAGCAGACCTTGAAATAAGTGATGTTACCTTTCCCACCGACCAACGTATTGTAGAATTATTGAAAAACAAGTGGAACAAAGCTTAGCCGAACGTGATAAGGCCGTTATCTGGCATCCATATACTCAGATGAAACATGCCTCTGACCCAATTGGCATTGTAAGAGGAGAAGGGGTTTATTTATTTGATGAACAGGGAAAGAAGTATGTTGACGCAGTATCCTCGTGGTGGGTAAATTTGCATGGACATTCACATCCGCACATCGCAAAAAGAGTTTCGGAACAGCTTTATACTCTCGAACACGCTATTTTTGCTGGTTTTACACATTTACCGGCAGTTGAGCTAGCCGAAGGGTTGTTAAAAATACTTCCCCAAAATCAGGCAAAAATTTTTTACTCTGATAATGGTTCAACTGCAGTTGAAGTGGCTCTGAAAATGTGCCTGCAATATTGGAATGATAAAGGTGTACCGCGTAAAAAAGTACTTGCCTTTAAAAATGCCTATCACGGCGACACTTTTGGAGCTATGGCGGTTAGTGCAAGAAGTGCATTTACCGCACCTTTTCAAAGCTTGCTTTTCGACGTGGAGTTTATTGATACTCCCAACGCAGATAATATAGAATATCTTAAGTCGCAGATTTCGAACTTCAAATCTCAAATTTCTTCTTTTATTTACGAACCATTAGTACAGGGATCCGCTGGAATGTTAATGTATAAAGCGGAGTTTCTGGATGAATTGCTGGTCTTTTGCAAGGAGAATGATATCTTCACGATTGCAGATGAAGTAATGACCGGATTTGGCAGGACAGGAAAGATTTTCGCTTCAGATTTCCTTATGAATAAACCTGATATAGTTTGTTTGTCGAAAGGTTTAACCGGAGGTACTATGGCTTTAGGTGTAACTTCTTGCAGCCAGGCAATCTTTGATGCTTTTTTATCTGATGATAAATTAAAGACTTTCTTTCATGGTCATTCGTTTACTGCAAACCCTATTGCCTGCGCAGCAGCACTTGCCAGCCTTGAGCTGACACTCCAGCCTGAAACACTCGATAATCTTCAGAGAATTGCTGAAAGGCACTCTACGTTTGCACTAAAAATAAAGAACCATAAAAAATTAAAGAACGTTCGCCAAACCGGAACTATTTTGGCCCTGGAATGGGAAACTGAAGAAAATAGCTCTTACTTTAGCGGTTTAAGGGATAATTTATATTTGTTCTTTTTAAAGGAAGGAATTATTCTTCGGCCATTAGGTAATATCATTTATATCTTGCCGCCGTATTGTATTACAAACCAACAACTGGATTTTATATATTCAAAAATAGAGATAGCTCTCGAACTATTTTGATATGCAACTGAGTACACTTTTTCAACGAATAATATCAAAGCCTGAGCTTCACGCAAGGCTTTTAAATACACTTTCATTAATGGAAAATACCGGGGCCAGAAAGATTTCTGCTTCCGAGCATTCAACCAATGTTACTTTAATAATTTTAAAACATGCCGCCGAAGAGCATCGTCATGCTTATTATTTAAAGAAACAAATTAGTAAAATCGGCGAAACCTTGTGTCCCACTTATTCTTACGAATATTTGTTAGCTCCGGCATCAAGTCGTATATATCTCAATAAATTAGATACAGAGGTTAGCCGTTACTTAAAAAACGCTTTAGGTTTAAGTGGCAATGAATTAAAGTTTGCTGCCTACCTTTTGGTTACTTATGCTATCGAAGTCAGAGCTGATGAATTATATCCTGTTTACCAGGAAGCATTAGATGCCGCAAAAAGTAAAGTAAATGTTAAATCTATCATTTTAGAAGAGGAAGGTCATTTGGAAGAAATGCTTAAGCAGTTGAAGGAGTTTTCGCCGGAATGGGAAATTCACGCTAAGCAAGCACTTGATATTGAGTCGCGTTTGTTTAACGATTGGTTAAATGCATTGGGAAATGAATTGATTTAAAGATGTTTCGGAAGCATAATACTTTTAATATTTTTTACTTCATTATACTTATACTAAACGTCTATGCTTTGGCATCAGATAGCCAGATGCTTCGGATGTTCGCTATGCCCTTAATCGGCATGTCCTTGATTCTATATTTATTAATTAAAACTAAAATAGATGAAATTTTCCACAAGCTGATTTTTGTAGGTCTGGTATTATCCCTGGCGGGGGATATTCAATTGTTATTTTCAACCGGAACAGAATATTATCTGATGTCTTCCATGATTGCAACGCTAATCAGTTATGTCTTATACGGACTGGCTTTTTTTCAAGATTTTAGAAGAAAACTTCATGAAAATCGTCGGGTCGGAAATTTTTTATTGCTTGTACTGCTTATTTCAACTGTTAGCTTTTATTTTACCGCAGAAAAAAACCTTATAGATTTTAAGTATCCGGTAATTGCATACTTTTTTACTCTCTCATTAATGACTGTAGTAGCTGCCTATCGTCATCGAAGGGTTAACAGATCAAGTTTTAAATTAATATTGACTGGCAGCTTTGCCTTTGTTATTTCCGATTTATCAATAGGCTATTATAATTTTATCGAGACCGAAAAAGTTATGATGGCAATCTACCTCCTTACTTATCTAATTGCCCAGTATCTGATTGTAATGGGAGCAATAGAACGTAGATTGATACGGATTGATACTGATTGACAGGCCAAGTGTTGCTAATCAAAAATCTTGTTTTACCTTTGCAGCGCTTTTGGTTCCGCCCCGGCGGATGAAAAGGGAACCGGGTGTGAATCCCGGACAGTCCCGCTGCTGTATTCTCCGCAACGGTTATTCAATCTCAAAGCCACTGTCCGCTTAGCGTATGGGAAGGCAGAATAACCGGGAGTAAGTCAGAAGACCTGCCTGAGCATAAAATTTCATAGCTTTCGGGGAATGAAGCTTGAATGAAAATACTTTTCGTGTATTTATCATTTAATACCCTTCAAAACTGTTTGCTGTGGGCCTTACTCACAACAAATGAAAAAAAAATCAATCAGAATTGCAGTCGGCCTGGGGCTTGCTCAATTTGCGCTCTTTACTTCAGGCGCTCTCGCACAAGACACCACAAGAAACGTACTTAAAACAAATTCTTTAGAGCAAGTGGTTGTTACCGCAACACGATCTCCAAAACGTAAAGCAGAAATTGGAAAGGTTGTACGCATTATTACTTCAGAGCAATTAGAACGCAGTCAGGGTAGAAATTTACCTGAAGTTTTGAATAACGTCGCCGGGATAACTTATTCGGGCGCAAATAACGCTTTTAGTAATAATGCTACGTCTTTATTCCTGAGAGGCGCTACCGCAGGTAATACACTTATTTTAATTGATGGAATTCCAGTTAATGATGCTCAGAGTATTTCTAATGAGTATGATTTGAAATCCATTGCTATTGACCAGATTGAAAGGGTCGAAATACTTAAAGGAGGAAATTCAACACTTTATGGAAGCGATGCTGTGGCGGGTGTGATCAACGTTATCACTAAAAAACCTTCGAAGGAAGCGTTTAATGCAAATGTTTTACTTTCTGCGGGAAGTTATCAGTCTAATAAACAGGCAATTGGTTTGAATGGTACTTCAGGTAAAACAGGATTAGCTTTTAACTATTCACATACTGGATCAAAAGAGTTTTCTTCTGCTACAGATGCAGTCGGAACCGGAAATTTTGATAAAGACGGGTTTGATCAGCATGCTGTGAATTTTAATGGAAAGCAACAGATTTCAGAAAGAATTACAGTGAATGGAAATATTCAGTTATCGAATAATAATGGCATGTCAGATGGGGGATCTTTTGTAGATGATGCGGATTACACCTACAAACGCACACATTTTTTTGGTGGAGTAACCGGAAAGTATTTACTTAATAAGGGTGGAATTACTTTAAACTTAAGCAGTAACAGCGTTATAAATAAGTTTTTTAACAGTTCGGAAGATGGTTCAGCACTTCAACGAATTGATAATAAGGGCCGGATATGGCAGGCAGATTTGTTCGTGAATAATGTAATAACCAATTTTCTTGAATTGAACTCCGGCGTAAATTACCGCAAAGCAAATTCTGATCAATATAGTTTATATGATTCACCTGGTTATACATCTGAGAGTCCATTATCCTCGTCTTTAGCAAATGCTGAAATAAGCAGTTTTTTTACTTCCGTATTTTTAAAAAACCTGGGAGGTTTTCATTTTGAGTTAGGAGGGAGATACAATGAACATTCCAGATATGGAGGTAATTTTACTTACACGATTAATCCGTCTTATATAATTGCAAATAAGTATAAAATATTTGTAAACGCTTCTTCAGCATTTAAGGCCCCTACATTATATCAGTTATTTTCTGAATATGGGAATACTGAACTTAAACCAGAAGTAACTCAAACTTATGACGCTGGATTTGATTTGGATATAATACCCAATGTGTTAAATTTCAATGCCACTGCATTTCAGCGAATTACAAATAATGATGCGATATACTTTTATTCAGATCCGGTGACTTTTAATGGACAATATAGGAATGGAAGAAAGCAAAATGATCAGGGTCTAGAGCTCGAATTAAGTATTAAGCCTATGGCTGAATTGTCTTTTAACTCGTTTTACTCATTTGTAAAAGGGGAACTGACTATTGATGAAAACACGAAACAAAAAGATTTATATCGTCGTCCTAAAAACCAATTTGGTGGTAGTTTGACTTATCAGCCAGTTCAAAAGATGAGCTTAGGAATAATCGCTAAATACACAGGGAGTCGGAAGGAACAGGATTTCAGAGATTATCCGGCGACAATAATGACACACAAAGCTTATACTCTGATAGATACTTACATTTCGGTATCACCTTCAAGAAAAGTAACATTGTTTGGTGATTTTAAAAATATCCTTAACACAGATTATACTGAGTGGGTAGGTTACAATACCCGTGGTTTTAATTTCAATGCAGGAATTAAGTATACAGTAAGATAAAAAATTTGATGGCGGATTTTATCCGCCATTTTTTTTAAGATAAAATGATGGAAAAAGCAATATTCTGCTGGAGCGGTGGAAAAGATTCTTCTCTGTGTCTTTACGAAGTTTTAAAGGCCGGTAAATTTGACGTAAAATATCTTTTAACAACGATTAACGGAAATGTGAAGAGAATTTCGATGCACGGTGTGCAGGAGGAATTATTACTGCAACAGGCGGATTCTATAGGTATTGAATTAAAGAAGGTATACGTTTACGAGGGAAGTAATCAGGAGTATGAAAAGAATATGGAAGAGCTTCTTCTCCAAATGAAAGAAGAGGGAATAAACCATGTTATTTTCGGAGATATTTTCCTTGAGGACCTCCGCAAATACAGAGAAGATAACCTGGCTAAAGTGGGTATGAAAGCCGTATTTCCCTTATGGAAACAAGATACCATTACATTAATTGAAAGCTTTATTGATTTGGGTTTTAAAACAATTACCTGCTGTGTAAATGATTATTATTTAGGCGAGGATATGGTTGGAACTGAAATTGACAAGGAATTTGTTAAGAATCTTCCCGAAAACGTCGATCCTTGCGGAGAAAATGGGGAGTTTCATACCTTTTGCTTTGACGGTCCGATCTTTAAAATACCAATTCGGTTTGATCGGGGTGAAAAATTATATAAACCACTGGAAATAAACGGGAACGCTGTTTGCTCGAGCCTTTCAGGAACAAAAGGATTCTGGTATTGTGATCTGCTTCCCGCCGTTTAATTTTTTTTTTTAATTATTTTCAAATAATAGGGTTACTTATCTCTGCCTTGGGTATTAAGGTTAAACAACATTAAAATATTTCACATGAAAAATTTATTCAAATTCGGATTTTTAGCTTTAGCTATTACTTTATCAGTTTCTGCTTGTAACTCTAATAAAACAGAAGAAACTGCAACTGATTCAATTGATTCTACTGCTGATGTAACTACAGATTCTTTAGAAAATCAAATTGATACTGTTGATTCTGCTGCTGACGCTGCCATAGATACAGTTAAACACTAGTTATTTTTTAAATAAATAAAAACCGCTGCTTGAAAAAGCAGCGGTTTTTTTGTTACTGAATTTCCAGTATCTCAAATTCTTTTGCATTAAAGCTGAATCTTTCACCTTTTCTTAATCCCATAAGTAATTTCCCCACAGGGGAAGCGGATGAGATCGCAAAGAAAGTTTGGTTTTCCAATTTAAATTGTCCGGCACTCACCGAGATGAAAAAATTGCCATTAGTGGTAAAAATTAAGCTCCCATTTTGAATTCTATCCGACTGCTTCTCAACCTGAACCTGCATTAACGCATGTTTTAATTTCCTGGCTTCATATAATTGAGATTCATTTCGGCTGATTTCCTGTTGCATCATTTCACGGGTCGTTTCGTACTTATCACCCGCACTGCTTTTAGTATCATCCTGTGATGCTTCTTTAGCTGATGAAATTGCTTTTTCTGAGGATTTTATTCGGTCCTCTGCATATTCAAAGCATTTTTTAAGTAATTCTTGTTTTAAATCCGGCATGTGGCAAAAGGAAGCAATTTATACTTTTTTAGATGAAATCTGCAATAAGGTGGCTACTCACTAAAAACAGTTTTGAATCATAAAACATCCAAACAATTTAGTGTCGTGTTTTTTGTAACAGTTAGCTTATCTGATAATCAAAATCAAAAATGATAAATATATGCTCAGCAATCACGAAATAGATTATCGCATTTATGGAGAAGAAATGCAGTATGTTGAATTAGAGCTTGATCATCAGGAAACTGCCGTAGCCGAAGCCGGAGCTTTCATGATGATGGAGGATGGAATACAAATGCAAACGATTTTTGGTGATGGAAGCCAGCAATCGGGATTTATGGGAAAGCTTTTTAGCGCGGGAAAGCGTTTACTTACCGGTGAGAGTCTATTTATGACAGCCTTCACAAATATGACCCAGGGAAAGAAAAAAGTTAGTTTTGCATCACCTTATCCTGGAAAAATTATTCCGCTCGATTTATCTCGCTTTGGAGGAAGAATCACCTGTCAAAAAGATTCCTTTCTTTGTGCCGCAAAAGGGGTGAGTATCAGCATAGAGTTTCAAAGAAAACTTGGAGCAGGTTTATTTGGCGGTGAAGGCTTTATAATGCAAAAGCTTGAAGGTGATGGTATGTCTTTTGTACATGCCGGCGGGCATGTGACAGAAAAGGAATTATTAGCGGGAGAAATTCTAAAAATCGACACCGGATGCATTGTGGCTTTTACACAAGGTATCAATTATGATATTCAATTTGTCGGGGGAATAAGAAATACAATTTTTGGAGGTGAAGGTGTATTCTTTGCAACTTTACAGGGGCCCGGAAAGGTTTGGATCCAAACTCTGCCTATTAGCAGACTTGCAGGGAGAATTTTGTCTTTTGCAACCAACACGAGGAAAGAAGAAGGAAGTATACTGGGAGGATTAGGAATCTTTTAGATGGAGACGGACGTTAGTGCCCGAAATGTGTTATAAGCACCCTCATCATTAAACGTTTTCCAGGATTTTACCTGTCGGGACATTTTTTGCATCGTTTACCTTTCTTATATTTCTTGCAACATTTTTTATGGTCGCAACAAGAGAAAAAGCTTGAGAGGCCTTTTGCAAATTCAGGATCGGTAGGAACCATCCGTTCATCGGTATTTAAATTAGAAGTGCAGGTGGTTTCCATAGGTACAAATATACTTATTTAGAATTATTCTAAACGAATATTTTGAACATTTAGTTTATATTGTAAATTCAATTTATAAACCATGATAAATAAGGTAGTTCCTGATGCCGAGGCTGCTATATCAGATATTGTTGATGGGATGACATTGTTATTGGGAGGTTTCGGCCTTTGCGGTATCCCTGAAAACTGTATTGCAGCTCTTGTAAGGAAGCGAATTACTAATCTGACATGTATATCAAATAATGCTGGCGTTGATGATTTTGGCATTGGCTTAATGCTGAAACAGAAGCAGCTGAAGAAGATGATCGCTTCATATGTTGGCGAAAACGCGGAGTTTGAACGGCAGTTGCTGACAGGAGAGTTGGATGTCGAGCTTATTCCGCAGGGAACCTTAGCTACACGTTGTTTGGCTGCGGGTTATGGAATGCCTGCAATATTTACCCCGGCAGGTGTTGGTACCGAAATTGGCGAAGGTAAAGAGGTCAGAAATTTTAATGGTAAAGAGTATCTGATGGAAATGGCATTTGATGCAGATTTTGCTATTGTGAAAGCGTGGAAAGGGGATACTTCCGGGAATTTAATTTACAAAGGGACAGCCAGGAACTTTAATCCTGTAATGGCAATGGCTGGAAAAATCACCATTGCTGAGGTAGAGCAATTGGTTCCTGCCGGCGAGTTGGATCCGGACCATATTCATACACCGGGTGTTTATGTACATCGTATTTTTGAAGGTAAAAATTATGAAAAACGTATCGAGCAACGGACAGTAAGAAAAAAGGTATAAAGGTTAAACGATATAAAAAATGCTGGACAAAGAGGGTATCGCAAAACGTATAGCAAAAGAAATCAAAGATGGGTTTTACGTTAATTTAGGTATTGGTATTCCTACTTTGGTTGCTAACTATATTCCTGAAGAATTGAATGTGGTATTACAATCCGAAAACGGGCTCCTGGGCATGGGGCCATTTCCATATGAGGGTGAAGAAGATGCTGATTTAATAAATGCGGGCAAACAAACGATTACAACATTAAAGGGGTCTGCATTTTTCGACTCTGCCATGAGTTTTGGAATGATCAGAGCACAAAAAATTGATCTCACAATTTTAGGGGCTATGGAAGTATCCGAAAATGGTGATATAGCAAACTGGAAAATTCCCGGAAAATTAGTGAAAGGTATGGGAGGGGCAATGGATTTAGTTGCTTCGGCAAAAAATATAATTGTCGCCATGCAGCATGTAAATAAAGCTGGTCAAAGCAAGCTCTTGCGTGTTTGCAGTTTGCCGTTAACCGGAGTGCATTGTGTTAAAAAAATTGTTACAGAATTGGCAGTATTGGACGTTTTGCCCGAAGGAGGATTTAAGCTTATAGAAAGGGCGCCAGGCGTTTCAGTGGATGAAATCAAAAATGCTACAGCCGGGAAATTGATTATAGACGGCGATATTCCAGAGATGGAATTGTATTAATCTCATAAATGACTAATTATAAGAGTTATAGGTCTGACACCTCCAGCGATTTTTAAAGCAATTTTCATTAATAAATGTTAAGCTTTAAACTGCAGCTATGACTTATATTCTTTTAATCTCTTTGCTTTCCTTATTTTCCTGTAATCAGAAATCGGTAAATAATACTGTTAGTGAGAATTCTGTAAATGAAACGGCTCTAAAAGCTGACAGCCTTCGAATAAAAGTCAATACACTATATTCTAATCTTACGAATCCATGGGGGATGACATGGTTACCAGACGGACGTTTATTAATAACCGAGCGAAGAGGTGAAATACTGGTGTTCAAAGATGATGTTTATACAGGGCAAAAAATCTCAGGTGTTCCTGAGGTTTTTAACCGTGGGCAGGGCGGGCTGATGGATATTCAGCTTCATCCAAAATATCAGGATAATGGATGGATATATCTGGCTTATTCCAAACCTTTAAACGGAGGAGCGTCTACCGCCATTATGCGTGCTAAACTTGAAGGAAATCAGTTCGTTGAAAAGCAGGATATATTTGTTGCAGATCCTGTTCTTTCTGCAGGAATTCATTTTGGAAGCAGGATAGTATTTGATAATGATGGCTATTTATACCTGGTTGCCGGAGAAAGAGGAACAAATAGAAAAGTTCAGGATCTAAGTAATGATCATGGGAAAATACATCGCCTGTTTGATGACGGAAGAGTTCCTCAGGATAATCCATTCGTAAAACAAGCAGGAGCAAAACCATCTATATGGTCTTATGGCCATAGGAACCCGCAAGGACTGGTTTTCGATAAGGAGAAAAACAGGCTCTGGGCTGTAGAGCATGGTCCTCGGGGAGGCGATGAACTTAATTTAATTGAAAAGGGTAAAAATTACGGCTGGCCCTTAGTTACTTATGGAATAGGTTATGACGGATCTAAAATTTCTGATAAAACAGAGATGGAAGGGGTTCAGAACCCTGTTAAATACTGGGTTCCTTCTCCTGCTCCCTGTGGAATGGCATTAGTTACCAGCGATAAATATCCTGGATGGAAAGGTGATTTATTAATTGCAAATCTTGCCTTCAGATTTTTAAATCGGTTAAAGCTTGAGGGAACCAGGTATGCCGGTGAAGAAAAATTGTTGAATAATGTGGCCAGAATAAGGCACGTGGCTCAAAGCCCGGACGGATATATCTATGTGGTTACGGAAGCGCCAGGGAAATTATTGAAACTCATGCCAGAAAACTAATTTTGCTCAAAAACTTAAGTTCCGACTGCTGAAATAACAGTTTTCTCGAAATAGGAGAGATCAAAAGGTTTTTCAATAAAACCATCAGCAAAGCATTCTCTAGCAATAGCCTCTAATTTTGAAACTGCAGATATTAAGAAAACTGGTATATGCCTTGTGCTTTTATCTGATTTGATTTTTCTGCAAATCTCACTTCCTGAATTTCCGGCTGGCAAATTATCCAGCATTACTAAATCAGGCTTAATTATTTCAAGGTCTAAAACAATATCCTCGGTTTTCAGGCGCCCTATTACTTTGTAATTAAGATCCTCAAGAATGAGAGTCATTATAGATAATATTTCGGGATCATTTTCAATGATCAAAATTTTCGCTTGCATAAAATGCTGATATTAATAGGGTGATAAATCGCCTTTTCGCTCGTAGGGTATATGCACCATTAGAATCAAAACTATTTTACCAACATGAAGCCATCATGAAGATTTAGAATTATTTATAATAATAAGTCTAAAAAACTGATTCAAATTTAAAGAAAAGTAGTTGGGAGGTATTTAATCTGGTAAAGACATTAAACAAGCAGAACCTCTAAATATTCTGCTTGTTAAATAATTTCAAAAATAATTCAGGCTGAGAGCCATCCGGTATTAATGGTTTTTCAGGCGTCCCATAATACTGTCCAGGGAGGATTTAAGCTTATCTGTTGCGCCTTTTACTGCCTGTTCTATATTATCGGCAGTGTTTGATACTGCGATGGGTTGCAAGCCTTCCAATCGGGCTTCAATTACACAACGTTGGTCATTTTTTCCATCTTTATGGCCGTTTTCATCTGTTAGATGAACTTCTAATCTTGTTATCTGATTATTAAACCTGCTTAACGCTTCGGATAAGGTAGTTGTAAAATACGCATTCAGCCTTTCGCTTCCCTCAATGTTATTGTCTGTGTTAAATTGAATTATCATTATGTTATATTTAATATTAATTAAAAAGATTTTTGGTTGTGCCGCTGAAGATAAGCGATAGATTCATTAAGTGTGTTTGTTCAATAAGCATGCCATAGTGGTATATGAATATAATAGAAGGGAAATGTCGATCAATAAAAACATGACTTTGTTAGATGATTTCTTCCCTACTGAATTCTTTCTGTAATATGGGTAAAAAAAACCTTAAAGCCTTATAAAAAAGATACAGGTATACATAAATGAATTTCATATATTGTTTATTAGAAAGGGCCATTCGAAACAAAAAATAATTTCTATGAACAAATATTTCGGGTATAGTTTAATAATTATCGGAGTAATTATGCTGATATGGACCGGTTTTTCCTATACAAAAAAGGAAAAAGTTATTGATGCGGGTCCCCTGGAAGTTTCTGTTGATAAAAAGAGATACGTAAACTGGCCTCCGTTCTTCGGCGGTATTTTAATTGTTGGCGGGATTGTAATCGTAATGACGGCTAAAAAGAAATAAGCAATTTTAGAATCACGTATGAAAAATCTCTCTGGCCAATAAAAGTGTAAACAAACAAATAATGAAATGGAACGCTGAAAACTTTCCGAAAGAAATGGAAATTTTAAATCCAAGAACCCGGGATAAGGCAATTGAATTACTTAATACGCTAATGGGTAGTAATATCTATAGTGAACAGGAAGCCATAGCACTGGCAATCCAGCAGGCCGAAGAATGGTTTTATGAAGCAGAAGGCTAATACTGGTTTATTACAAGAAAATATTAAAAATTAGAAAATTGGAATTATCTATAACAACCCCCGCAATACTTTTTCCGGCGATATCATTGCTGCTCCTTGCATATACTAACAGGTTTATGTCTCTTGCAAGTTTGATACGAAATTTAAAGACTCAATACCTTCAAAATCATAATCCTAATTTAATCGGGCAAATCTCAAATCTTCGCAAGAGAATTTATCTTATTAGAAACATGCAGGCATGTGGAATTGCCAGCTTTTCACTGTGTGTTATTTGTATGCTATTATTATTTAACAATAATCAGTTGATTGCTGAATACGTTTTTGGCATGAGCTTGATTTTGTTGTTGATATCTCTTTATTTGTCCCTGAGAGAGATTCAGATATCTATAGAAGCTTTAAAAATTGAATTGAGTGAGCTGGAAAGTTCTACTTTTCAGGATGAAAAAGGAAGTTTATCTGGTAAGACATCCATCAAGGAGGCAGAAAAATCACAAATAATAAATAATGGGCTCAGTTAGTATAACCAAGCCCTCTAAAATTATTTGACTTCAAATTCTACTTCTGTTTTACCCCATTCTATAGAAACCTCACCATTTTTTGAAATCAGGAAGGTTAATTGTTCTTTTAAAGATTCCGTAGATTCTGGTTTAACAGTGACGCGTAACTGATCAAGTTCTTCTTTATATACAGTACCCCATTGGTTCCATGTTTTATTGAAAATGATAGTCCATTCTTTTTCTCCCGGAATAGTATACAGACTGTATTTTCCCGCAGGTAAAGTTTTTCCTTCTATTGTTACATCTTTATTAACCTCAAAAACAGTAGCTTCATTTGCCCCTGTTCTCCAAACCTTTCCAAACGGAGCAATATCTTTTCCTATAGTCCTGTTCTTTAAAGAGGGTTGACTATAGTCAATCGTTATAATAGTCCCGTTGCTCAATGTTTCGCTTACTTTAGCCGGAGGGCTTGGTCTTTTACTTTTGTCTACTTGTGCTGATGCAGAATTGCCTGCTAATATGGCTGCAAATAGAATCAAAGTGAATAGTTTTTTCATGTGTTTTTTTTTACGGTTATTAATAAAAGTATATAACTGCAAATATATTGTCAGTATTGTAACCGTGTTGCTAAATGTTTTGTTTCTACCGTTAAAAGTAATTATGTAACGAGAACTTTATAATGGCCAGTTAACTTTATTCATAATTCTACCTGTAAATGCTGATTTTCGTAAATTGATAGCTAAAATGAAGATCTGTGTGAATATGAAATTACTGTTGGGCTTCTTTTTATTATGCAGCTTATCTGGATGCTCTGTACAGATGGGAAATATTAAGGGATATCAGACTGAAAAGTTGCTTTACAAGAATGATTTTGACAATTTATCGGATGATTGGATCATAGAGACCCCTGTTAATAAAATTCAAAAATTTATGCGGCCGATGATAAACTTCATATCGATGTTGCAGCCGGCGCTACAGTTTGGTTAAATAAAAAGCTAAAGGGGAACTACCTCCTTCAGTATAATCGAATAGTAAAAGTAGATTCAGGGGTTAATGACAGGCTTTCAGATTTTAATCAATTCTGGATGGCGACAGATCCTAAAAATCCACGCATTTTTACCCGAAGCGGTGTTTTCGAAGAGTATGATTCTCTAAGCATGTATTATATCGGTATGGGAGGAAATACTAATAAAACCAGCAGATTTCGAAAATATTACGGAGATGGGAGAAAGCCATTACTACAGGAATATTTGGATAAAGAACATCTCTTAATGCCGAACAGAGAATATCTTATAACCCTGGTTGTTAAAGATGGCCTCAACGAATTTTATGTTGATGACGAGAAATATTTTAGTTTTAAAGATGATAAGCCTCTGAAGGAAGGCTATTTCGGTTTCAGAACCACTGAGTCAAGGCAGGAAATAAAAAATCTCAGGATTTACTCTTTAAAATAATCTCCAGCCTGTCTAGAAAAACATGCTGTCCAGGGTGGATTTTTTTTCGGGCATCTGGTATAGAAAACCATTCTGCCTTATCAACCTCGGGAAAAGATTCCATTTTTCCGGACCGTGGTGGCCATTCAATTTCGAACGTGTTTGAGGATATAAAGGTTGTATCGAAATCTATACATACCGCCCATGCCAGGATTTTTTTACCGCTTTTTAATTGGGCGTTTCCTAACTCCATAAATTCCTCATCCTTAATGGTATTCCCAGTTTCTTCCGTAAACTCTCTTTTCGCTACATCGAGAGGTACCTCATTGTTGTATTCGCCTTTGGGGATGGACCACACACCTTCGTCTTTTGTTCTATAAAATGGTCCTCCGGGGTGTACAAGCAGAATTTCCACTTGCTTGTTTATTCTAAATGCCAAAATTCCGGCGCTCTGTTTTTTCATTTTCAATTGACTTTGTACTAAGTTAAATACAGTGTCCTGAAGTTTGGATGCTTAGTGTACGAATTTTCAGATACTGTAGAAATAATCTTATTGTAATTAAAATGATTTTATCAATGAAATTCTTTTTTTTATCTAATTTTCATAAAAAAATATATATATTAGTATCATATTATTTTTGTCGATTGCATTTGGCTTAATATTTGTTAAATTATCATTGACAGCAGGTCGTTCACTTAGTGTGTTTGAAACACTATTAACTTTAGGAGGTATTTTATGAAATTAACAGAGTTATTATTAAATGGATTTAGCTTTAAAGAAATGTTAAAACAATTTTCAATGGACCAGTCTGAAATCAAAATTCAGGATGAAGAGCTAATCTTATCCCGGAAAGACTTAAGTCACATTGAAATATTAAAGGAACGAATTTTAATCCAGGGTAAAAATACTTCGGGCATTGTTAATTTGTTCGGTACATTGCATTACAATTTGTTAAACCAACTGGCTGTTTTTGAATTAGATTCTGTTGAAAAGAAAGTTGTAGCTTAACAACTAAAATACTTCTATTATAAAAGGCTTGAAATGTCAATATTTCAAGCCTTTTGTATGATAAACCTTAACCATAAATCTTAATAACTTTTATCTGTGTTTAACGTAATAGAAGCTTTGTAATAAATTACTCAGCTCCAGATAAATGTTCCCGCCCCTTAAAAATAATCCCAAGCTATTTACTTATTTGTTTTCAACCATTATATTCCTTGTGTTTTTTGGATCATCACTAAAAGCTCAGGACAGTGATGAGCTTTTTCGTCGGGCAAGGAATTCTGCTTTTGAGAAGAAGAATTATACGCTCGCCATTAGTTTTTCAAAGGAAGGGCTAATCAAGAGCCCGGATTATAATGATCTTCGAATCTTTCTTGGGCGACTATATACCTGGTCCGGGAAACCTGATAGCGCGAGAATTGAATTTGAAACTGTATTGCGGAAGGAAACTGGTAACGAAGATGCCAGTTTTGCATATGCCAGCCTGGAATACTGGAATGATGAACATACTAACGCCTTAGAGCTAGTTAACGCAGGCCTGATTCATCATTCGGATTCTAAAGACCTTCTTCTTTTAAAAGTAAAAATTTTAAATAGCTTGAATAAATATCAAGAGGCAGATCAGATAGTGTCGATGATTTTAAAAAGAGACCCAAAGAATACTGAAGTCCGGGCAATGTCGGAAAGGATTAAAGCTAACAGCTCAAAAAATAAAATTGGAATCAATTATGAATTTGTTGCTTTTGACAAGCAATTTAATGATCCATGGCATTTAACAAGCATAGATTATGGGCTGCAGACCCCTGTTGGTTCGGTAACGGCAAGAGTAAATTATGCCAACAGATTTAAATCAAACGGACTGCAATTTGAAGTGGATGCTTATCCAAGGATTTCTCCCGCACTCTACACTTATGTTAGCGGTGGATATTCTGCAGATGGAATATTTCCAAATTACCGGGCAGGTTTTTCGTTATTTGCAAATTTACCGGCATCTTTTGAAGCTGAAGCAGGATTTAGATTTTTACGATTCAGCGATGATACCTGGGTTTATACGGCATCCCTGGGTAAATACTATAAAAACTACTGGTTGAACTTGAGGACATACTTAACCCCACACGCAAGTTCTTTATCACAATCTTACAGCTTTAATATTCGATATTACTTTGGTGGAGCAGATGATTACCTGAAGTTTGGGGCAGCTACAGGCCTGTCTCCTGATGAGTCATCCAATAGTGTTTTAATAGGGCAGGGAGAGAATATCGGTAGTGCTCCTTTGTTTAATTTGAAATCAAATAACCTTAGTTTAGGATTGGTGCATTGCTTTAGTACATTTAACGTGGTTTCTATTAACTTTTCATGGTTAAACCAGGAATTTCTGAAAGATACTTTTGGAAATCAGAGCAGCCTGGCTGTGGGTTATCAGCGGAGATTTTAATTATCAATCACTTTCTTGAGAAGTACTATAAAGCATTGGTCCAAAGTTGAGGGTAGATTAAACGAAAGAAACGCCCTTTTTGTAGGGCGTTTCCTGGTAAAAATCGAATTAAATATTAAATACCTGTTTTTCGGATAAAATCTTCATTTATGGGTTTGTCGTAAGTAAACTCAGGGCTATGTTTTAAATCATCTGAAGTTAAATCGACATAAACCTCGGATACTTCCCATTCAATTTTTTGTACGTGTTTAGTAGAAATGAGAATCTTATTGCCAGAGTACCAATTACCTGCTTCAATTACAAGTCCTGGAAGAGTCCAATTGCCATCGTCAACTATAAGGTCCTCAACTACCCCGAGAACAGCATCAGTCGCATGGATGTCGTAACCAGAAAGTCTTTTGACATTTCTCAGGTGTCTTTCTCTTACAGGATGTTTTTCATCTTCATGATGATGAACCTCATCGGATATTCTTTCTTCAAATGGAATTCCAGGGGCCACTACGCCACCAATCATTCCGGTCGTCATGAAGCCCACTCCGGCACCTTCGTAATAAGGCCAGGCATAATGACTGTGTAACTCATCCTCCTGTTCCCTGCTAATGGGTTGATCTGCGTCAATATCCGGACTATGTTTTATCTGGTCTTTTGTGAGGTTCACAGGAAAGATTTTAGCGTCCCAATTTGGAGTTTGTAAAGATACAGGAGAAAGAAGCACCTTACGGCCAAAAAGCCAGTTGCCGGTTTCTAATACCAAATAGCGGATTTTCCATGTTTGATCATCAAAGTAGAAATCTTTTACTTTACCAATTTCACCATCAGTAGCACCCATGGTAAAACCAATCAAACTTTTAATACTGCGTAGCATAATGCCTCCCTCTTTAAAGGTTTTGAAATCTGTTCGACCTATCTATTGTATAATAATAGATAGGTCGAATTTGTTTTTCTAATGATGGATGTATATAGGTTTATGAGAAATATTTCTAAAGTCTCTATAATTTATTGATTATCAACATATTTTATTAAAAGAAATGAACTAGAATTTATGTAAAATCCAATTGCTCAATATCAGACACGTTAGGTTGGGAGCCATTAAAAAAGAGTATTTACATCGCGACAGAGGTATTATCAGCAATTAGTTATGTATCATTTGTTTCTGAAAAAAGAGGCAACCGTTCCCAATAAATGGGAACGGTTGCCTGATACGTTTTAAGCCAGCAGCATTTTCACTAAACGCGTTTTACGGTACATTGTGCTTCCTGTTATTGAAATTCCTTTAATGGATTAAAGCGGAGCTTTTTTTATAAACTCACATATCGTAGACACACAATGAAAAACCTTAAGTGCATTATATATTTAAGTATAGTGAGCATATTGCTATCCCACTCTTACTATTCCTTCGGGCAGAATAAAAAGCAGAAATCAAAAAAGCCACTTGTAGTATTTGTGACGGGTGATCACGAATACAGGAGTGAAGTTACAATGCCGCTTATCGCTGCGGAATTAGAACGAAATTACGGAATGCGCACTATCGTTCTGAAATCCTCTCCTGATCACACATCTGAAGAGAATATCCCAGGACTGGAAGCTTTAAAAGATGCTGATTTAGCTGTATTCTATTTGCGCTGGAGGCGCTTACCTGAAGATCAGATTAAATACATTGATAATTATTTAAAGTCTGGTAAGCCGGTAATGGGCTTCAGAACAACTACACATGCATTTAAATATCCGGCAGGACACTCTCTTGAAAAATGGAATGCTTTTGGAGAGTTTGCGTTGGGAGCGCCTCCGGGATGGGGAAAAGGCGGCCACACACATTATGGTCATAAATCTACCACCGATGTTTCGGTTATTCCAGATCAGGCAAAACACCCAATTTTAACCGGTGTACCTAATCATTTCCATGCTGACTCATGGTTGTACCGTGTGTTGCCCGAATACCCGTCAAAAGGGTCCACATCGCTGCTAATGGGCAAACCAGTAAATCCTGATAAAGCCGCTATTGATAATCCTGTTGCATGGACATGGAAAACAGCTGCTGGTGGAAAGACGTTTATGACTACACTTGGTCATCCGAAAGATTTTAATGAGGAAGGATTTCAAAGGCTTGTTATTAACGCTGTTCATTGGACTTTAGATAAATCTGTTCAGAAAAAATGGGCCGGTAAAATCGAAATGAATGTGCCCAACACGCAGTAACAGAACAATTCAGAAACTCACACTTTCAAATCGGGCAAAGAGGAGCAGTAAAGGATTAGTTCATTTCCTTAGTTTCATATTTTAGTTTATAAAAAAAGCCCTCTACGTTATGTAGAAGGCTTAATTATTAAAAACGTGGCGGAGAGTGGGGGATTCGAACCCGCGGACCCTTTAACAGGTCAACAGTTTTCAAGACTGCCGCAATCGACCACTCTGCCAACTCTCCGAGGGCAAAAGTACAAACTCCGGTTAAATTTGCAACTATGAATGTTCTTTTTTTTGACTATTTGTGATAGCCCTTTGAATTACAGGAGAATAAATTTTATTTCTATTTACTTTTTGTGCAGTTTTTCAAGTACAGGCTCGTCCTTAAAGGTGTTGAACTTTGGTTTTACAATCTTGATGCTTCGTTTAGAAAGGTCAATACTTGCATTTAATTCAAATCCAATAAGAATAATTAGCGAGTTTAGGTAAAGCCAGATCATGATTACAATTAAGGTTCCGATAGAACCATAAAGTTTATTGTAATTTCCGAAGTTATTGATATAGTAACCAAAACCCCAAAAGGTTAAAATAGCCAGTACGGTTGCTAGCCAGGATCCGGGACTGAAAAGTTTCCACTTTTTACTATGAGAAGGGCCGTAACGATACAAAATGGAAATAGTAATAAAGTATACCGAAATCAAAATCACCCATCTTAAAAAGTCTGCCATATAGAGCCAGAAAGAATCTCTGAACTCCAGTTGCTGTTCGGCAAACTGAACCGCGAAGTTTCCTACAGTTATTATTGTTAAGCCGATTATTAATGCCAGGAACATTACAATGGTCAGGACAATGGCAACTCCTCTTTGTTTAACCCAACCTCTTGTCTCCAATATTAAAGATGACTTGTTAAATGCCTGCATCAGATTTATAACGCCATTGGTTGCGAAGAAAAGTGCAGCAAAAAAACCGAAAGATAGTAAACCACCATTCTGTTGCTTAATGATCTCCTCCAGGGTACTTTTAACAGCAAGATATGCCTCCGACGGAAGGACAAGAGCCAAAAGACTTATTAGCTGGTCCTGGAAGCCATTAATCGGTATATAAGGGATAAGAGTAAATACGAATATTATGCCAGGGAAAATTGCCAGCATAAAGTTATAGGCAAGCGACGATGCCTTATTTAATAAGGAATCTTTGCCGATTTCCTGGAAGAAAAAAGTACCGACGGTATAAAGAGGCAAGGGACTGAAGCCGGGCACAATAACTACTTTTGTCCAGTCCATTAATAAAGAGTACGGACGTGTTTTTAAAAGTAATTTATGCAGCCAAATCATATTTCGCTAGTGAAAAAAGCCTTTAAACGGTTTTGAAATTCGACAGGAGGTACACAGGGCCGGTTCCTATTCATATCCACAAATGCCAATGTAGTTTCGCCCTCATGTATTAAAGTATTCGCTTCGTTAAAAAACTCATATTTAAAATGAATTTTCACACCGGGCATTCGTTCAAGAATTACCTTGACTGTTAACTCTTCATCGTATAACGCGGGTTTAAGGTATTTACACCTCATTTCCAGTACAGGCATCATTATACCTTCCTCTTCCATTGATTTATAGGTCATGCCCAGACTTCTGAGCATCTCTACACGGCCCACTTCATACAGTTCGGCATAATTGCCATAATACATGTAGCCCATCTGGTCGGTTTCACCATACCGTACCCTTATTTTAGTTTGGTGGCTATACATCTATTTTTTAATATTTCGTTCATTGAGCGCCTTTTGAAATCTTCTGGCGTTGGCCTGATGCTCGGCCTGAGTTACAGCGAAATTATGGTAACCAGAAAAATCTTCTTTAGCACACATATAAATGAACTTATGTTTTTCATAATTTAATACAGCATCAATAGCCTTAATGCTTGGCATCATGATTGGCCCTGGAGGCAATCCTGTATATACGTAGGTGTTATAAGGGGAATCTTTTACAAGATGACGGTTTAAAACCCGCCTTATTGAAAAATCCTGATTTGCATAGATTACAGTGGGGTCTGCTTGTAATTTGATACCACTTTTATACCTGTTCATGTATAAGCCGGCTATGGTTGGCATTTCACTGTCATTAAGCGCTTCTGCATCAACTATAGCAGCAAGAGTACTGACTTCTGTTTCTGAAAGTCCTATTTCTTTGGCTTTTGCTTTACGTGCAGTGGTCCAGAATTTTTGATATTCCTTATACATTCTCTCAAAAAACTGTTCAGCAGAAGTGTTCCAATAAATTTCGTAAGAGTTGGGAATAAACGCAGAATATACATTTTCGGTAGTAAAGCCATACTTGCTTACAAAAGCAGCAGAATCAAGTAAATTCATAATCGCAGCAGAATCTGCTTCAATCTGAGTTGAAATATACCCCGCCATATTTTGCTTCAGTCGATGGTTTTTCAATTTTAACTGAACAGCTTCCTGGCTTCCCGATTTTAACATATTAATCAGGCGTCTGTTACTCATACCGCCTTTAAGACGGTATTTTCCGGGTTTAATTACCTGAGGGTAATCCATGCCCAATGCTGCTTCATAAAAGGAAAGGGTATCCTTTACAATTTCTTTATCTTTTATTGTATTGTATACATCATTAAAGTTCGATCCTGCTCTGATATATAAATACTCTTCTTTGTTTGAAACATTTGGTCCAAAATATTTCAGATAATAAGAAAACGCAGTCACTCCAAGGGCAATAACAATAATTATTACCAGTGCAATAATGGTCTTTGCCTTCAAACTTAATTTGTCTGATTTTTTAGTAGTCATTAATAATATTTTTAAATAGAAATTCTCCTGTAGGCCAGCAATCCACCTGTCAGATTTTTTACGTTTTTATATCCTGCAGAAACTAATAAACGCCTTGCAGTTTCACTTCTTATACCTCGTTGACAGATAACGACAATCTCATAATCTTTGTGATAATCTAATTCGCCTATCATTTCAGGAAGAGTTCCTAAAGGGATGTTCTCGCCTCCAATATTAAAAGTGTGAAATTCCAGTTGCTCTCTTACATCAATTAATAGAACAGAGTCATCCTGGGAGAGTTTTTCTTTTAACTCAATTGCCGAAATATCGTTACTGAACGGGTGTTTCATTAGATAGAATTAAATCAACGCTTGAACCAATACTAACTTTTGTTAAAGAATCGCTTAAAGCAGGATACTGTTTAATTACCCGGGCTGTAGCAGAATCTGTTGCATTTTCATAGGTAATCATGCCAGGGTTTAGGGAGGAGCCTTTTAAAGAAAAAATAGCCTCGTTCAATAGGAGTCCAATTACATTCGGCAAATCAACTTCACTAGCGCCTTTTCCGTCTCCCAGAACCAGGCTGATAACAGAACCTTTAGGTATTTCATCACCCGGCCGAATCTGTTTTCCCCTGAATTCAACCTGAAGTACCCTGTCGCGGGCGATATCTGAAATATAGGATGTGTCACCTATTTTGATTCCGTAATTACTAAGTACCGCCCTGGCTTCTAAAAAAGTTTTCTCGAAAATGTCAGGAAAGCCAACATCCGGCGCAGTGCGGGTTATTATAGTAAGATAAATTGTTCTGTTTAGTTTAACATTTGTGTTTGGGTCGGGATCCTGTTCTACTACCATTCCGGGCGGCTTATCCATCTGATAAACAGAATCAATATGATATTCCAACCCCTGTGCATCTAATAATTCTACAGCTTCCTCAACAGTAAGTCCCTGGAGTTTGGGTACAGGAACTCCTTCTCCGTGTCGGGTATAATACCGAAGACTAAAAAAAATTAGTAAAATAAAGGCTATAACTGATATAACAGCGATAATGAGGTTTCTTCTAAAGGTCTCTGTTCTAAGGTATGCTAAGAATTTATTCATTAATTGAAATATTTCTGCTAAGAATGCCCAAACTTAGCTTAAAAATCATGATTTTCGAAGAGAATATTCTTAAGGTTCTTAAAGCCAAAATTAAAATTTATGTTAAAAAAAGTCTCAATTTCTGTTATTGCATTAATTGTTTGGTTACCCTTTAGTTCCCTAAATGCCCAGAATCCCGAAAGGTTTTTTAATAAAAATGAGTTAATGACTATTGGTTCTTACTATTATCCTGAGCAATGGCCCAGGTCTCATTGGGAACGTGATTTAAAAAAGCTTGCAGAAACAGGTTTTGAGTTTACGCATTTTGGCGAGTTTGCATGGGCATTCATAGAACCGAAAGATGGAGTGTTTGATTTTAAATGGTTAGACGAAGCGGTAGAAATCGCACATAAAAATGGAGTTAAAGTAGTAATGTGTACATCTTCGCCAACCCCTCCCGCATGGCTTGCACAAAAGCACCCGGAAATTTTAATGGTGAACGAGGAAGGCCGAACTATGCAACATGGTTCGCGCCAGCATATTTCATGGTCGAGTAAGGTTTACCGGAAATACGTTACAAGAATGGTTGAAGCACTGGGTAAGCATTATGCTAATGATAAACGTATATGGGGCTGGCAGTTAGATAATGAACCTTCGCATTACTCACAAATAGATCATAGTACCGCTGCAAGAGTAAGTTTTCAAAACTGGTTAAAGAATAAATACAAGTCCATTGATTCTTTAAATAAAACCTGGGGAACAGTATTTTGGAGCATTAAATACGATAATTTCGGACAAATACGCACGCCCAATCCAAAAGAATTAATAGCCCAGCCCAATCCACATGCGGTATTAGATTTCAGACGATTTTCAGCTGATGAAGTAGCTGATTTTATGCATTTTCAGGCCGAAATATTACGTAAGTATATAGCTAAAGACCAGTGGATTACAACAAACCTTATGCCCGAACATTCCCCTGTCGATCCTACCCGTATGTCGAAGCTGGATTTTGTAACCTATACAAAGTATCTTGTGGCTGGTTTTGATATGGGAATTGGCGATCAGGGTTTTAGAATGGGATCTCCAACCAGTATTGCATTTTCAAACGATTTGTTCAGATCTATAAATGGAGTAACTGGTGTTATGGAGTTACAGCCCGGGCAGGTTAATTGGGGAAAATTTAATTCTCAAACTATGCCGTGTACAGTTCGGATGTGGATATGGCATGCCTTTGCAGGTGGCAATAAATTTGTGTGTAACTATAGATTCAAACAACCTTTAACAGGTGGAGAACAATATCATTATGGAGTAATCGGACCTGATGGAATAACACCAAGTACTGGTGGCCAGGAGTATATTAAAGTAAATAATGAAATAAAGCTTCTGAGAAATAATTATGATCCGAACGCAAAGATACCCGCTGAGCATAACTCCCGTTTAACGGCAGTTTTATATAGTCCGGATAATCGCTGGGAACAGGATAATCAACCCCAAACATTTCAATGGGATTATCTAAAGCATTTAATGCGTTATTATGGTGCTATTAAGGAGTTTGGTGCTCCGGTGGATGTTATTACAGAGAATAAAGATTTCAATAAGTATCCGGTTTTAGTTGCTCCGGCCTATCAATTGTTAGACACAAAATTGGTTAACCGGTGGAAGCATTATGTTGATCAGGGCGGACATTTGATCTTAACCACCCGTACCGGGCAGAAAGACCGCGAAGGGAAAATTTGGGAGGCAAGCTGGACTGCTCCTATACAATCGCTTATTAACGGGACTGTATCTTTCTATGATCATTTACCAGAAAACCGAACAGGGACTATCAAAGCCGGCAATGAAGCCTATACCTGGAACAACTGGGCTGATATTCTGGAACCCTATCAGAATACTGAAATATGGGCAACATATACCAATCAATATTATTCAGGAAAGCCCGGTGTAATTCATAAAAAGGTTGGGAAAGGCTCCGTTACCTATGTTGGTCCCGATACAGACGACGGTGCCCTGGAGAAAGCCGTTTTGAAGCGGGTGTATAAGGAAGCCGGGATATCAATAAAAGATTTGCCTAAAGGAGTAATTATCGATTGGCGCGATGGATTTTGGGTGGGAGTAAATTATGGTGAAAAAGCATATGACGTTCCTTTACCTTCAAATGCTAAAATTATAATTGGCTCGAAATCTTTAAAGCCCGCTGATGTAATTATCTGGAAAGAGTAATTAAAATGATTGAGTATACTGCTATTATTCTGAAATTTGGCGAGCAAGGCGAGAAATCAGGATGGACTTATATTGAAGTTCCGGAAGATATAGCACAGCAGTTAAAACCCGGGAATAAAAAATCATTCAGGGTCAAAGGCTTTTTGGATCTGTATAAGTTTGATGGAATTGCTTTACTGCCAATGGAGAGGGGCACTTTATTATGGCGTTAAATGCCGGCATAAGAAAGTGTATCCGAAAATCTGAAGGCGCAATACTGGTGGTTAAGCTGGAAGAGGATAAGGAGTTTACCATCCAAACGCCGGAAGAAGTTTTAGAATGCTTAAATGATGATCCTGAATCATTGGAATATTTTAACAGCCTTGCTAAATCGCACCGCGATTATTTTATTAAATGGATAAACAGCGCCAAAACAGAATCTACAAGAGCAAGCCGGATTGTTCAAATGATTAATGCGATGGCACAAAAAATGGATTATTCTCAAATGATCCGGGCGAACCGGAAAATTAAAAATTTATGAAAGATTTTAAAAAATACTACACCCTGCCTGCTCCACCCGAAGAAGTTTATATGGCCCTTACTGTGCCGGCTACAATTTATTTATGGACAGGTGAAGAAGCTGAAATGTCTACAGAGCCTGAATCAGAGTTTTCTCTCTGGGACGGAAGCATAGTTGGTAAAAATATTGAGTTTGAAGAAGGCAGAAAAATTGTTCAGCAATGGTATTTCGGTGAGCAGGCTGAGCCCTCTATAGTTACAATAAAACTTCATCCTTTAAAAGATGGAACATCGGTTGAATTGAAGCATACCAATATTCCTGATGAAGATTATGAAGATATTATTGAAGGTTGGAACTCAAGTTATTTTGGCTCGTTAAGCGAATTTTATGAGGACTAGATTTTGTGACGATAAGATTTGAACATAAAGTCCATTTGCCATTTGACTTTACAGAGTGATCCTGGTTTTTAAGGATTTCGATATGTCAGAATGGAAATGGACTTTTTTACTGACTCTTTCCAGAATTTTTATTGCTTAGGCTGCAGTTTTAATGATTGCATTTCAGCTTTAAGTTTAATTATTTCTTCTTGTTGTTCTTTGATTGATCCAACCAATAAGGGAATCAGGCTTTCTAAATCGACTTCCTGGGTTGCCACTGTTTTAAATTGGTTTTTTCCTGCGGGAACCATTTATACCAAGTTTTTACTATCCGTGGCAGAACTTTTTGAAGTTCTGCTGCATTGAATCCATAAGGTATTATATTAGCTTTTCCATCAGTTTCAGGGGTGTTAAAGCTGATAGGTTCCAAACGTGTTACGTAAGAAAGCGAGTTATTTATGGGACTAGAATTTTTGCTGCCATGCTTCTGAGCATTAGCAGTATTTGAAAAAAACACAAGGACGAACACTGCTATTACGCAGAATAATTTATATTGAAGATCATAATTTTTCTGTTTAGGTTTTGTGATTTATGCAGCACAAGGCGCAAAAAATAATAAAATTAAGCAGATTTCAGATCTGGCGGAGGGGTAGGTACAGAAGGGTAAAAATGATGTTCTGTATTGATGTTTTTTATAAATCTTTGACTCAGATTGTCTTGAGATAAAGGCTTCATCAAAGTTTGATGTATCGAGCAAATCCAAACTTCCTTTAACGTTTTGTCTTCGTTTTTTTCGGATTCTTTCGCTGTAGATTCAGTATCAAACAGTTCGGTGGTATTGCTAAAGCTCTGTTTCCAATTCATCAATGAAACTAAATCTTCTCCCGTTCTTTCAAGAACAGCAAAGAGAAATACAAAAACGAAAATGTTTTTGATTGATTTAGTTAACCAGGGCTTCACTATAAAATTATGATTTGATTGCAAAACTAAGGACCCTATTGAATAGACAATAGTTTTTCTGCTAAGAATGAAAATTTTACAATCCCCAGAATATAAAAAAACCTTCCGGGGTCTAGCCCGGAAGGAAACAATTTAAAAAAACAACGCTTTAGTCATCCCACCGATCGTTCTCCCGGCGTGTATCTCTTTGTTCATTTTTATCGCGACTGTCCCAGCGACCATTATCGCGGCGATATTCATCATCTCTTTTTGAATTGCCATAGCGAGAATCTTTCTTCTTTGAGCGTTCTCTCTGATAGCGATCACTATTATAACGTTTAGAATGATGATAAATTTTATAGCGATACTCCCGCTGCTCATAATGTCCCGGAATTCTTCTGGATCCAAAAATTCCACCCGTCCGCTGTTCCGGAATCCATACTTCTCTTACAATTACTTGCCAGTGATATTCGCCGCGATCATCCCTGTAAATACGGTTATCATCGTATTTGCGAATTATTCTATCCCGACCGGGGTAAGATTCTGCGTACACAGAACTGGCTCCCAATGCTGCAAAGAAAGCCAGGCTTAATAAAAATTTTCTCATTTGTGTGTGTGTTGAGTGTTTTTTGATAACGATATTTGATAAACGTTTTGTATAAATATGACGAGTGAATGATCTAATCGGTTCCGTTTGAGAGCAGAGATATTCTGTTCCAGATCCGGGAATAATTGAGGAGAGAGTGATGAAATTTGTTACTCGTATAATCGAAAAGAATTTTTTCACCCGATTTCTCAACGAAATTGCATTGCGGGGAACCAAACATATTTTACTTCAGAAGGTTTAATTATCATGAGTGAATTTTTTACGGTTTTGATTGATGATAAACCAACTCGTTTCGAGAAAAAGAGAATTATGGTTGTAGAACCTTATGAATTTGGAACTAAGATTACTATGGAGGCTTCACATGAAGATGAAGAACCTATCGTTTATTTTACTTCAGAGACTCATGAAATGGTTATGAAATCTTATTTATCATAATTTTTTTGTCTTTCTTAGTTAAACATCTCTCTTAAAGCACTTAGTTTATATATTTGTAATTATTTACTGATTTATAGGCCGCCGGTTTAAACCTTTTGAGAGATTATTTATTATTTCTGGATACTGAAGCCTCAGGCTTACCCAAAAAGTGGAACCTTCCTTATTCAAATTCATCGAACTGGCCCTCAGCGGTTCAGATTTCCTGGATTGTCTATGCAAAAGATGGAACCTTAATAAAAACAGAAAATCATTATATACGTGATAATGATGTTCAGATTAAACCTTCTGCGATAAAAATTCATGGCATAACAAGGGACTATCTCAATAGATATGGAGAAAGCCGAAAAATAGTTATGCAGCTCTTTGCTGATGATTTAGTGAAGTATGAACCTTTACTTATAGGTCATTTTATGGAGTTTGATTACCATGTCGCCTCCGCAGACTTTTACCGGACAGCTATTCCTAACCCTTTCAATAATTTGCCGACTTTTTGTACGATGCTGGCAAGTTCATTTTATGTGAGAGATCCATCTGTCGGACACCTTCGCCTTGGCGAATTATATACGATGTTATTTGACACCAAACTGGAGAATCAACACAATGCTTTGGCCGACGCAAATGCCACAGCAGAATGTTTTTTTGAGCTTGTAAAGCGTGGTGATATAACAGATGAAAAGATTGATTTACAGCAATCTGAGGTTAAAGGACCGAAGATTTGCAAAGAATTCCCCTGGCTGATATCAATTTTTGTAGTGCTGGTAATGGCAATTTTGCTTAGTTTGTGGGTATGAATCAAAGGCTAGAATTCTTAAAAACAGTAAAACCCTTTAATTTATTGCCGGAGGATGTACTGATTGGAGTGGTTGATTTATTAGAAGTTGTTAAATACAATAAGGAAACAATAATCTATCAGCAGGAAGTTACCAAAATGAAAGGTGTTGATCTGATTGTAAAGGGAGAGTATGAATCTTTCTTTTATGATAGCTCCCAAAACAAGCGTTCGCTGGAGAGACATCACGAAGGTTACTGTTTTGGAGGAATTTCTGTGCTATTAAACAGAAAACGCTCGTTAAAAACAGTAATAGTAAAAAAAGGAACCGTTGTATATTTTTTACCAAGGAAAGATTTCAGAGCGCTGTGCAAAGCCTATGATGAATTCTTTAAATATTTTACAGGCGAATTCGGCAAGCGAATGCTTGATGATGATTTCGCTCATTTTTTTAAGCGCCCCAATTCTTTTGAAGATAGTTATATAGCATCTGATCAGTTTTATTCCCGCAAAATTGAAAGTATAGAACACCGCGAAATAGTATCTTGTCCGGTATCGATGCCTATTTATGAGGCTGCGCGGAAGATGGCAGCCCATAAAATAAGCTGTTTGTTTATTAAAGACGCGTCAGGGGAAATAGTAGGTTATGTAACCGACATTACCTTAAGAGATAAAGTTATTGCAGAACAAACAAATCCATCTAATGAAGTAAGTTCTGTAATGGATAATCCCATTGTTTATATTAGTCAGCAGGCATATGTCTATGAAGCTGTATTAATGATGTTCCAAACTAAAACCCGTTATTTATTAGTAGAGAATAAAGGAGTTTTTATTGGTGCAATCAGTAGAAATAAATTATTAAGCGAGTTAGCGCAGTCTCCGTTGGTGTTTATTCAATCTGTGAAACAGTCTTTATCTGCCGATGAGTTAAAGAGGAAATGGAATACGGTCCCACAAATTGTAACTCAATTAATTGGAAGGGGGGTGCATGCTGAAATTGTAAACCAATTAATTACTACCATTGCAGACACGATTGCTATAAAAGTTATTGAAAATACAATTTCTGAAATAGGGAAGCCACCTGCGAAATTTGTTTTCATGGTGTTGGGGAGTGAAGGTCGCAAAGAGCAAACCTTAAAAACCGATCAGGATAATGCAATTATCTATGAGGATAAGGCTAATGAGCACCGGGAACTTGTCCGAGAATACTTCTTGCGATTTGCTGAAATTGTTTCTGAACGCCTTGATTATATAGGATTTAGTTTTTGTACCGGAGACCTGATGGCCAAGAATCCGAAATGGACCCATTCATTATCACATTGGAAACGGAATTATACCAGTTGGATCGCCGAATCAGTTCCTGAAACAGCGGTTAACTTCTCTACCTTTTTCGATTGCCGTTATATTTATGGGGAAAAATCTATAATGGATGAATTGCATACCTTTCTTGATAAAGAGTTACAAAAACCATTGGGTCAGCTTTTTTATATCCTGGCAAAAAATGCGCTTCAATACGAGCCTCCGCTGACCTTTTTTAAGAATATACGCACTCAAACCGTCGGAAAGCAGGAAGTTTTTGATATAAAAACAGCTATGACTCCAATTGTTGATTTAGTCAGAGTGTATGCATTGAAGGAGAGGATATTTAAAGTAAACACGGGTGAGAGGCTTAAAGCATTAAAAGAAAAAGAGGTTTTCTCAGAAACCGCCTTTCATGAGCTATCTCAGTCGTACTACTTTTTAATGGGAATGCGATTGAAAAGTCAGGCGGTTCAGATAATTCACGATAAACATCTTCCCGATAACTATATTGATCTGAGAACCATTACAAAAATTGAGCAGGTTACATTGATTGAAATATTTAAGACCATAGAGAATTTTCAGGCCAAGATCAAGCTCGAATTCACTAATAGTCTTTGGTAATTTTCGTAAGATCGCTGCTTGCTTAACATATATTTAGAAAAATTGCTTATTTTTAGTTGATATCTATACGAAAAACAAGTTATGAAACCTTTTTTTCTAATAATTGCTTTTTTTGCTCTCTTCATTACAAATCAGTGTTCTGCCCAGGTTTATGTTTTTGCGCGGGAAGACAAGGCTGATATTCTCCAGAATTTTAATATGGAAGACGGAGGGGCAAAAATTCTAAAACAGCTTGCCGAAAAAGAAGGTAAATGGTTTAGTTTGCTCGAAACAGATGTAACAGGTCATGGTGCTGTTTTTTGTGTAGCAAGTCCAAATGGGTCTAACCCAAAATATTTTTATAGTGTGGGCAAAGCCAATGCTGCTGAAGCAATTGTTGAAGCACGCTCCAAAGCACACAACTATTCTAAAGATAAATCAGGCTTAAATGTGTTTATTATGCGGACATTTAACAATCAAAATAAGTATCCGTTAAAACGAACCGGTTAGGCTGAATTTTTTCTTAATCGTTAACATTATCTTCATTTCTCTGTTATTCATTCAAATATTTAATTATGAAAATTTTAAAGCTTAATAGCCTGATAGCGTTCACAGCCGTATGCGCTACTATTTTTGTCTATTCGTGCGCAAGTATGAAAACTTCTAAAAAGCAGGCTAAAGCAGCAATATCTGCTACAAAACCAGAAATGCCCGGTAATGGCACGATCAGTTTTGTACAAGACGGAAACGAAGTCGATATGAAACTGGAACTTGATTTCCCATCAAAAGCAGGTCAGATCCTTGCAGTTCATATACATGAACATGGCGACTGCGGTAATGCGGGAAATGATGCTCATGGACACTGGAACCCTACAAAAAGTAGCCATGGTAAATGGGGAGAAGGACAGTTTCATTTAGGAGACATAGGCAATGTTCAATTAGATGCCACTGGAAAAGGAACTTTAAATCTGGAAACAAATCTTTGGACGGTAGGAACAGGCGCTACAAACGATGTTGTCGGAAAAGCGATAATGGTTCATGAAAAGGCAGATGACTTTACAACTCAGCCGACCGGTAATGCAGGTGGAAGGATTGGTTGCGGAGTAATTCAGTAAGCTTACTTAAAAGTTTAAAATACAAAAACCCGCCTTTTGAGCGGGTTTTTGTATTTTAGTGATTGACTGAATTATATCAACTGAACACTTCTTTTTACAAACTCTGTAAGGTCCGCTCCGGTAAGCATTCCTTGTGAAAGTAATGCTAAGTCGAATGCCTGTTTAGCAAGCTGTCCCTGCTCTTCCTCATTTTCGGTTTGTAGAATTCGGTTCACAAGTGCATGGTTGGCATTTACAGCAACCTTGTAGTTTTCTGGCAAGGCACCATAAAAGCTCATTCCGCCACCCATTTGAGCCATATCCTTCATTCTTCGCATAAACTCATCCTGAGTTACGCTAACTGGAAATTCTTCAGGATTTAAGCTTTCAATTTCAACCTTCATATTGGGTTTATTGATTGCTTTTTCGAAAATGCCTTTTACCTTGGTAGTTTCCTCTTCGGTTAATACATGAGGAGGAGTATCATCTTTCTTTATCAGCTTATCAACAACATCGGCATCAACCCTTTTCAAAGAGGTTTTTTCTAATTTTTGCTCCAGTTGATTTATAAAGTGATTATCGATAGGAGTGTTCATCTCTAAAACATCATAACCCTTTTTATTGGCCGATTCAATGAATGAATGCTGCTTCGCAGAGTCGATGGTATACAAATAAACTAAGTTGCCTTCTTTTTCTGTTTGTAATGGCGATACTTTTTCTTTGTATTCATCCATTGTAAAGTACTCATTGTTCGTGTTTTTAAGCAATGCGAAATCTTTGGCTTTCTCGTAAAATTTCTCTTCGCTTATCATACCGTACTTCACAAAAATTCCGATATCATTCCACTTTTCTTCAAATGCCTTACGGTCTTTTTTAAACAGTTCGGCTAATTTATCGGCAACTTTTTTGGTGATGTAGCTGTTGATTTTCTTTACGCTGCTATCTGCCTGCAGGAAGCTTCTTGAAACGTTCAAAGGAATATCCGGAGAATCAATCAGGCCATGCAGTAACATTAAAAACTCAGGAACGATGTCTTTAACTTCATCCGTAATAAATACCTGACGAGAAAACAACTTGATCTTATTTTTTTGAAAATCAAAATCGTTTTTCACTTTAGGGAAGTATAGTACTCCGGTAAGATTAAACGGATAATCTACATTTAAATGAATCCAGAAAAGCGGATCTTCAGAAAATGGGTAAAGTTCTTTATAAAAGTTAAGATAATCCTCGTCCTTTAAATCTGCAGGGGCTTTTGTCCAGATCGGATTAGTATTGTTGATAAAATTATCAACCTCAACAGATTTGTATTTAGGTTTTCCTTCTTCATCTTCACCATCTGGTTCAGATTCTGTTTTTGTTCCAAATTTTATTGGAACTGGCAAGAAACGGCAATATTTATCAAGTATTTCCTGAAGTTTATGTTTGCTTAAAAATTCTTCAGAATCTGCATTTATATGAAGGATAATATCTGTTCCTCTTTCTGTACGACTGCCTTCAGTTATTTCAAACTCTGTGCTTCCATCGCAAATCCATCTGGCTGGCTCAGCGCCCTCCTGAAAAGATAAAGTTTCGATTTCAACCTGCTCCGCTACCATGAAAGCAGAATAAAAACCTAAACCGAATTTTCCGATAAGTTCATTGGCATCTTTGGCATCTTTAAACTTTTCAACAAATTCTGTTGCGCCTGAAAATGCTATCTGGTTGATATATTTTTTTATCTCTTCGGCTGTCATTCCTAAACCTTTGTCAGAAATGGTCAGGGTTTTCTTTTCTTCATCAAAAGCAACTTCAACTTTTAAATCGCCAAGTTCGCCCTGGTACTGTCCTAATGATGATAATCTTTTAAGCTTTTGTGTAGCATCAACCGCATTTGAAACCAGCTCACGAAGGAATATTTCATGATCGGAATATAAAAACTTCTTAATAATAGGAAAGATGTTCTCTGTGTGAATGGATATAGTGCCTTTTTCTTGCATAGTATTTAGATTTCGAATTCTTTGACAAGCACATATCAATGGCTGTTCCAAAGTCTTCACCTTGTCAAAATGACAGATTTTATTTAATAGCTGTTTACTTAGTATCGGTATACAACAGCATTAATATTCATTCCCGCACCTACCGACGCAAAAACTATAATATCATCTTTCTCGATTTGATGATTTTCCAACTCGCCTTTTAAGATTAAATCTAGAAGAGTAGGGAGGGTTGCTACGGAGCTGTTACCAAGTTTCGCAATGGTCATTGGCATGATATCTTCCGAAATCTGAGTTTCGTTATATAATTTATAAAGCCTTTTTAGAATGGCTTCATCCATTTTTCCGTTGGCCTGATGAATTAGGATTTTCTTAACATCCTTTAGTCCATGTCCGGCTTTATCAAGTGTTTGTTTGATTGCCAGAGGAACATTTGTGAGTGCATACTCATATATTTTCCGACCATCCATTTTTATGTAAAGGTTATTATCGGTAAAATCTGCATTGCTCGATCCGCCCGAGTACAGGTAATAAGCTTCTTCAAAAGTATCCGATCTGGTTTTATGGCTTAGTATACCTCTATCGTTGTCTTGTGATTCCAGTATAACTGCTCCTGCTCCGTCTGCATAGATCATGCTATCGCGATCATGCGGATCAGTTATTCTTGAAAGGGTTTCTGTTCCAATAACTAAAATGCGTTTGGCATCTCCCGATCTTAGATAATAATCTGCCTGAATTACTCCTTGCAGCCATCCCGGGCAGCCAAAAGGAATATCATAGGCCACACATTCCGGATTTTTGATCTTAAGTTTATGTTTAATACGTGCTGCAAGGGTTGGCAATACGTCTGGTAAAAGTTTTTCCGGACTTATATCTCCGAAATTTTGAGCCACAATAATATAATCTAAAGTTTCCGGATCAATGCCAGACGATTTAATCGCTTCCTCTGCAGCCATTAATCCCATATCAGAGGCAACAAGATCGTCGGATGCATAAAGGCGTTCTTCTATAGTTGTAATAGCTACAAATTTTGAAATAATTTCCTCGTTATCCTTTGTTATTTCGATCCCATCTTTCTCAAAAAATCGATGTGCCAGAAAATCTGAATTTAAAACTTTCTTTGTAGGTAGATAACTTCCAGTGCCAATTATTACTGATCCCATGTTGTTTATGTGTTGTTTTTGAACCGAAAACTAAATTGGTTCGAAGGTAAAAGTACAATAAAAAAATGTGGGAAGGTAGGATAAACCCTAAGTTTTGTTTATGAAGATGGGTGCATAAATCAATTTCCTGAGGGTAAATTCTTTTGCAAGGAGTTTAATTGCGCAGATTCCGTTTTTTACCTCCATGCAATTATTCTTTAAATCAAAATGAAATATACAAATTCCCTTTTAGGCCCGGTTTCTGCAATTAGCTTAAATCAAACAATAGCATGTTTTCTGTTGCAAATTAAACTTACTTTTGTAATCCTTAATGGCCGCAGAACATACACATCCTATTTATAATCTTCAGTTTTCCTTACTCTGCATAAGCTCTTTGCTGTTTTCAGCAAGTTTTAATATGATGATTCCTGAATTGCCGGCTTATTTAAGTGCTCTTGGTGGAGCCGAATACAAAGGGCTCATCATCGCATTATTTACTTTAACTGCGGGAATTTCACGTCTGTTTAGCGGAAAACTTACTGACACTATTGGACGAGTTCCGGTGATGGCGGTAGGTTCGATTGTTTGTGTTGTTTGCGGAGTTCTTTACCCTCTTCTTAGCAGTGTTTCTGGATTTTTATTTTTACGACTTATACATGGGTTTTCTACAGGTTTTAAGCCAACCGCCACATCAGCATACGTGTCTGATATTGTGCCTTCGGGCCGCTGGGGTGAAGCAATGGGTCTCCATGGATTATCTTTTAGCACAGGCATGGCAGTGGGTCCGGCAATGGGCAGTGCCATTACTTCTGTGTATTCTATTGATGTGCTTTTTTATTTTTCATCAGTTTTAGCACTCTTATCCATCTTAATAGTGTTTAATATGAAGGAAACCGTGAAGAATAAACAAGCCTTTACATTCTCGCTTCTAAAAATATCCCGTAAGGAAATTATAGAATGGAGGGTTTTTCCTTCTGCGGTAGTGACACTGCTGTCTTATATGAGTTACGGAGCCTTACTGACTTTAATTCCAGATTGGAGCGCTCATTTAGGAATATCAAACAAGGGGCTGTTCTTTATGACTTTCACTATATCCTCAATTTTGATTCGCTTTTTTACCGGTAAATCCTCAGATAAATATGGAAGAGTTGTGGTAATAAAAGTTTCTCTTGTAGTTATCTGTGTCTCTTTAATATTAATTGGAGTTGCTGATTCTGTTTTCACACTGCTTTTCGCATCTGTTTTGTATGGCGCCGGAACGGGGGTTTTGTCTCCGGCTAATAATGCCTGGACAGCAGATTTGAGTCATCCTGAATTTCGGGGTAAGGCGGTTGCCACTATGTATATCGCTTTAGAAGCAGGCATTGGTCTCGGTGCATTATTTGCCGGCTGGATATTTAAAGATGTTATCTCAAGGGTACCCATGCTCTTTTTCATTTCTGCAGGCACTGCATTAAGTGCTTTAATATATTTGCACTTTTTACCAAAATCTCATCAGACCTCATAGTTTTTAAACTTCTTATAATAATGGTTACTTTCTTCGAAGCATCACTGGCCCAACTTTCAATCCACCGTGTGGGAAACAAAATACAGGATGAATTTTATGTTCTATCGGATAATTCATTGCAGATCGAAGATGAATTTTTATCGGATTTGCTGATGCAGTATTATTTAAAGCCTTTTGAAAAGGTGAACGAAGTATATCGGTTCATGCATTCAAGCGATATGAATTTAAATGAGCTGTTTCATTTTTCAACAGAAGTTTTTAAAGAAAAGGGAAGATTTCATGAGGTTAGTCAGCAGATAACTAAATACCTGTATGATATTACCAATCATCCAAAAATAAAATCAGGGGAGATTTATGTAGCGTATTTTAACAACGTTCAGATAGAAGGTGAACTTCTAGATGCAATTGGAATCTTTAAATCTGAAACAAAGGAAACTTATTTAAAAGTTTATCCGGAAGACAGTGGCTTTAATATGGGGTATGAGCAGGATGGAATAAATATTCAAAAACTGGATAAAGGTTGCTTAATATTTAACTCCGAAAAAGAAGATGGGTATAAGGTTTTAGTGGTTGATCAAACGAATAGGGCCGGGGAAGCAGTTTATTGGAAGGATGATTTTTTGCAGCTAAAAATCCGGAATGATAGCTTTAATCAAACCAACAACGCCTTAAGTGTTTATAAAAGCTTTGTAACCAATAAACTGGAGGACGATTTTGAAATGAACAAAGCTGATAAAATAGACTTATTGAATCGTTCGATGAAATATTTTAAAGAGAAAGAAAGCTTTGAAATTGATGAGTTTTCCAATGAAGTTATTGGTAATCCGGTAGCAATCGAATCGTTTAAGAACTTCAAACAGAATTATGAGAAGGAGTTTGATACTGAAATTGCCGATTCTTTTGATATTTCCTCGCCCGCCGTTAAAAAGCAGGCTAAAGTTTTTAAAAGCGTATTGAAGCTTGATAAAAACTTTCATATCTATATTCATGGTAATAAAGAGCTGATAGAAAAGGGTTTTGACGATAATAAGTCGATGAATTATTACAAGGTATATTTTAAAGAAGAAGAGTAATACGTTTTATTTCCAGGTAAGAAAATTTATATTTGACTATACGTATGGAGAATATGAAAATTTATTAACCATCTTTCAGAAAACCAAGCTATTTAATTAAAAATGTAACTCTTATTATTTTATGAAAACCGGAACAGTTAAATGGTTTAATGCAGAAAAAGGCTATGGATTTATTACTCAGGATGACGGTAAAGAAATCTTTGTCCATTTTAAAGACATTCAAGGAGGGGTAAACGCTCTTCGGGATAATGACAATGTTGAGTTTGAAGTAGAGGAAGGCCGTAAAGGCCAGCAGGCTGTTAAGGTGACGAAAGTTTAGCTAGAATATTATGTTGTTAAAAAAGCTCGATTATCAGGGCTTTTTTACATTGGAATTGATTAATTAATTTTCTTTGCAGGGATTATTTCCTTTTCTTTCTTTTCAGCATCAGTTAAAACTGCCGCCGAAGTCGGTTTTGTCGCTGTTGCAGCCTTTTTAACTGGGGTTTTTACAGCCGGACTTTTTAGTTTAGTATTTGAGGCTAAAGTTTTTGCCGTTAATTTTTTAAATAACCAGGAGTGTTTTATTTTAGCTTTTTCCATTAAAGGAGCATAAGTGCTGTCATTTTGAATAATGAGTTCAGCTTCGGCTATATCTTGTTTCGCAAGAACCAAATCTCCTATTAGAATTTTAATCACACCCAGATTTATTAAGGATGTAATAATACTGGCAGTATCATTGGCCAGGCGAGATTGATTATTCGCTTGCAAATAAAACCACTTTGCTTCCGAATAACGTTTTTGATCCTGATAAAGATGGCCCAGGAAATCGAAACTTTTTAAGCGTCCTTCCAGGTCATTAGATGCTCTGTAATAGGATAATGCCTGATTAAGAATATAATATTCAGCAAGTTTAGGGCTGTTTGTGTTCTTTTTTATGTAAGCAATTTTGTAGTATATTGATCCCAGGCTATCCTTACGGCATACTTTATAATAAGCCGTTTTAGCCATATCCGCATATTTAAATGCTTCCGTATAATTTTTGCTTTTTAGAAAAATGTCAGTTAAGTGGGACGCGATGTTACCAGCCAGAACTGCTTCCCCAACCTTTAGTTGGATTTTATACAGCTCATTATAATTTTTCAGTGCTTCAGTAAACTGTCCCTTCGATTCGTAAATAGCTGCTATTTCTGTAAGCGTATTAGCTCTGCCGACTAAATTGGCTTTCTTTTTAAATAACAGATCTGCTTTTAATAATTGAGGTAACGCATCTTTACTTTTAGCCTTAGCGAGTATCTTACCCATTGCTAATCTAATATTTGCCTCCCATACCTCATCCTTAACTTTATTAATTTTTAAAGCGGCACGGTAGTTTTTTAAAGCTTCAAGAGGTTTTTCTGCCGAAATTTCGCAAGCTTCCACTAAAAGAGTTACTACTTTTTTTGTAATTGAATCGGCCTGGTTTTTAACAAGTGTGGCACTGTCTGCTAGAGCCACGCTATCCGCCAAAGCGGTGCTATCTCTCTTAGAAATACTATCAGGTAAGGTTGATGCATTTGCAATAAGGCAGGGGGCAATAAATACGAATAGATAAATTAAAACTTTCATCGTGTGGTTTAGAAAGCTTTAATTAAAAAGACTTTCAATTATATAAATACTCAAAAGGCGTACCAAAAAATGCTGATAGAATAGTTAACAATTAACTGCTGGCAGATTTTTTTGATTTCCAGGATTTTGATTTAAACTTACCTTTCTTTTTAGCACTTGTATTTAAAGGCTTAAATTCAGGCGCTTCTCCTAAATGTTCAGGAAGAATTATACTATTAATTTCTCTGCCGATTAATTGCTGAATATTATTTAATTTTCCTTGGTCGCGTTCATTTACAAACGTAATTGCAGTGCCTTTTGTTTCAGCCCTTGCTGTGCGGCCGATTCTATGTATATAATCTTCAGGATCTGATGGGCAATCATAATTAACTACAAGATCAATACCTTCTACATCAATTCCTCTCGAAAGTGCGTCGGTTCCAATTATTACAGGTAACTGCCGGTTTTTAAAAGCCCTTAAAATATCTTCCCGCTCATTTTGCTCCAGATCAGAATGAAAAGCTTTTACCTTGATTCCAATAGTTTTTAAAGCCTTATACAGCAATTTTACTTTTTCTTTGGTCGATGCAAAAATAATGGAACTCGAATATTGGCTACCTTTCAATAATTCCTGGATCAGAGGGACTTTTTGATGGTCGTGCAATTTATACACCTGCTGGTCAATCCCGGCTGCGGGTTGAGAAATGGAAATATTAATTTGTTCAGGATCGTTCAGAATGGAATTTGCTAAAGAGCGAATTCGATTAGGCATTGTAGCCGAGAACAATAATGTTTGACGTTGTTTAGGGAGATGGCTTATGATCCTCATAATATCGTCCATGAAGCCCATATCCAGCATCCTGTCGGCCTCGTCTAATATTAGATGATTTATTGTATTAAGTTTTAGAATCCCCGATGATAAATGCGCTAAAAGCCTTCCGGGTGTTGCTATTATAATATTAACATTGTGTTGAATGGCAGTGCGTTGCTGTTCGTAAATAAAGCCATCGCCACCCCCAAAAACCGCTACGGAACTGATGTTTACATAATAAGCCAAGCCTTCAACCTGCTGATCAATCTGCTGAGCTAGCTCGCGGGTCGGTGCCAGAATTAATGTACTCGTATGTTTTTTATCCGTCTTACTTATAAGATCTAAAACCGGTAATAGATAAGAAGCAGTTTTACCTGTGCCGGTTTGGGCGCAGGCTATAAGATCTCTTCCCGTTTGTACCACCGGAATCGCCATTTTCTGGATTGGAGTAGGTTCTTTATAGCCCATACTTAAGAGCCCTTCATAAAGCTCTTCATTAAATTTAAAATCTTCGAATGTCAAATTATTTTTATTAATAAGGTAAGCAAGATAGGGATTTTTTTCTTGTAAGCATGTTTTACCTTGTTCAGATTTCTTAAAACTTTTAATATCCAGGAGTTTTATATGGATGATTCTTAATTAGTTGGACTCGGATAAATAAATTTACACACAAATAATCTGATTACAGATGTAAAATTTTGCAGGGAAACTTAAACTTTTTCTATATTTGCAGCCACTAAGGGCACCCATAGCTCAGCTGGATAGAGCAACGGTTTTCTAAACCGTCGGTCTCAGGTTCGAATCCTGATGGGTGTACTACAAACCGTTTCTATGAATAATAGAAGCGGTTTTTTATTTGTTACATCTCTTCAAATCCTCTTCATTTAAAATACAATAAAGATCAAAAGCTGTGGAGCAGAGAAAGGATTGGTTGTTTTGGTTTCAAAAAAGCCTCCATACACGAATTTCAAGCTCCTTCTTAATCCTGAAAATAGCAGTTTATAATCTTTAAGCCCGGTAAGCAAAAAAGCCCTCAAATCGATCTGAGACCTTTTAAGATCTTAGCTTATCGCGCCTGGCTCATGATCTACTCCAAAAGTCCTTGAATTTGAACGACCATGAGTAGAGTGCTTGGGCGCATAATCGTGTAACGCGGCCCCCGTCACCTCCTTTTTTGTTTTTTTTGCTTCTTTTTTATTCTCAGGTTGATTGGTAAGCTCACTCTCAACATTAAGAGTTTTGTCTGACTTTATTTTAGGTTCCATAACTGTAATATTTAGTTCAATTAAATATTAACATTGTAAAGGAATAGGTATATAAATTTACACAAAAGGATCATTAAAACAAACGTAAAAAGGTGCTTTTTATGAATTAAGAACGGCCTTTCTTGTCGAGGATGTCCACAAACTTTGGATTAAAATAGACAGTAATACAACCGTTAGGCAGCCTATTACATTTAACCATAAATAAGCCACTATTTCTTGATAACCACAAATGCATACAACAAATTCCGTAAAAATCGCTGCATAAAAAACTGCCTTTCCTTCCACGTGTTTAACATAGAAGGCTACCAGAAATACACCAAGTATTGTTCCATAGATGTAAGAGCCTAATATGTTCACAGCTTCTATTAAATTACCCAATTTACTTGCATACAGGGCCATAACAATACAAACCATTCCCCAGCCAATTGTCGAAAGGCGGGATGCTATAAGATAGTTTTTGTCTGAGGCATTTTTGTTTATCAGTCTCTTATAAACATCCACAACAGTTGTTGATGCAAGGGAATTTAAAGCACTTGCGGTCGAGCCCATAGATGCAAGGAAAATTATAGCAATAAGGAGGCCTACTAAACCCTTTGGCAGATACTGTGTTACAAAACTTAAAAAAATGTAATTGTTGTCATTCACTTCAGCATCAGGATCATTTTTCTGCATTAGCGATGTTAGCTCCTGGCGTAATGATTTTGTTTTATCATCAGCTAGCGTCAAATTTGTCCGTATGTGATCAATGGCAGAGGAGTGGTTAAGATTTATAGCAGTATTGAGTTTTGTTAATTCTTTTTGCTTTTCATTAAAGGCCTGATTATAACGGACCTTTATCTCATTCAATTCTTTAGAGTAGTTGCTCTTTTCTAATTTGTTAAGTTCATATTTATTAAAGAACAGTGGGGGCTTTTGGTACTGATAAAAGGTAAATACCAGAACACCGATTAATAAAATTAAAAATTGCATCGGGATCTTTACCAGACCATTCATTAAGAGACCCAACCGGCTCTGCCCAACAGACGAGCCGGTTAAATACCTTCCTACCTGACTCTGGTCGGTACCAAAATAAGATAGCTGCAAAAAGAACCCTCCAATTATTCCGCTCCATACTGTGTATTGGTTATTCCAGTCAAAAGAAAAGTCTATCGCATTGGTTCTTCCTGTTTTTCCTGCAATCTTTATTGCATCTATAAAACCAACCTCTTGAGGAAGCAGATGCACAACCATAACTCCTGCTGCAAGCAAGCCAGAAAAAATTATACTCATTTGAAGTAACTGGGTATAAGAAACTGCTTTTGTTCCTCCATAAACTGTATAACAAATAACCAAACCACCAATAAAAATGGTTGTATAAGTGGTGTCAATATTTAATATGGTAGATAAAATGATGGAGGGAGCGTAAATCGTTATTCCGGTGGATAAGCCTCGTTGAATTAGAAAAAGAAAGGCAGTTAGAACGCGAGTGTTAAGATTAAAACGCTGTTCAAGATATTCGTAAGCTGTATATACTTTAAGCCGGTGAAAAATAGGTACAAAAGTGATGCATAATACAATCATTGCCAGGGGTAACCCGAAATAAAATTGTACAAAGCTCATACCAGAAGAGTAGGCCAGACCCGGCGCGGATAAAAATGTAATGGCGCTTGCCTGGGTGGCCATTACAGATAAACAGACATGGTACCAGGGTAAAGATTGATTACCAAGTAAGAAACCTTGAATGTTTTTTGTACCACGACTTTTATAAATGCCGTAGGTTACAATACTAACAAGCGTTAAAATCAGAACTCCCCAATCAACTGTACTCATCCGAAATATCTGGAGAAGCAGTAAAAACCTGTGATCAGTAAAATTAACCAGACTATTAGTAAAAGATAAAACTGGTTCCAGCTTTTAACAAAGGGTGGTAAGTCCGGAGAGTTGTTTTTCATTATGGTGCTGGTTTTACTTAGAAATTAAATTAACAAATAATCTGTACGCGCCCGGAACCCCTGCTGGTAATTGTCTGAAAAAAGCTAAAGATGTGTAAACAAACTTACCCTTCCCGTATTCGGCTACAAGCAAGGACCCGTTGTTTGGTGTTTCACCGGTGTCATTGAAGCTAAGAATTGGCAAATAAGCCTGATCTGCATTTGCAATAAAATATAGCCCTCTTTCTTGTACCCATCCCTCAAAATCTTTTTCAGTTATTTTGTTGGGGTAGTTTAATATTCTATGTGTAGGAGCTAAGAATGTTACTTTTGCTTCCTCATCTACAACCCTGTCGCGGCTTAATGAAAAAGGGAAGGGGCCAATATTTTGAACCTGTAATGGGTTATTGACATTGTACTGAGATAACATAACTCCTCCCTTGTATATATATTCAAATAATTTTGATTGGACAGCCTTTATCTGCGGATCCACATTGTATAATCTCACCCCTGTTATTATCGCATCGAAGTTGGAAAGATTGGTGTTTATTACTTGTTGAGAGGAAAGTAAGGTGACATCATATCCAATTTGTTTCAATGATTCTGCAATCAGATCTCCGGCCCCGGCGATGTACGCGATCCTTCTTCCTGATGTTTTTAAGTCTAATTTCTCAAGCCGTGCCGTAGCCTTCGGAAACAGGGTTTGTGCAGGAATATGATCATAATTGATTTCTTTAATTGATTGCGTGTAAATTCTATCGTTTACCTTAACGTTTACCAGTAAATTCCCGTTCGTGATTGTCCCACCGGGGGTAAGCGTAAATTCTTTAGTATCTAAGCTTCCTTTTTTTGCCAGACTGAAGGGAATACTTTGAGGTGAAACTTTCCAACCATCAGGAACCTGGAGTTGTACAGTTCCTGAAACGTTATCTCGAAAGCTTTGTAATTCAACTTCAATGTTTTTGTGTGAATTTGAGAAAATATAAGCATCGCCAGATAAGGTAGCTGTTACAGGGGGAGCAATTGCCAATGGCTGATAGACTTCTCCCCGAACCTGATCAGTGAATTTATAAACTAGCGGCTGTCTGAATGTAATAGCATCATTCCCGATTTTTATAGTAAAGATTCCACTTAAAGAAGCTTGATTTTCAGGATCACCAATATCCATTTGATTTGGGACTATATAAGAGCCAATCTTATGATTTTGTTGGAGCCAGTATGGCTGACTTACTTCCTGATTTGGAAACAGGATTTTCCCTGAAACAGATATGAATTTGTTAGGCTGAAGCTGAAGGTTGTTTTGTTTTGATAGTACCTCGCTAAGGGTGATTTTATACTTGAAATCTTGAGGAACTCTTGCGATAGCCTGCAATCTTACAGGAATCGAATCCCCTAAGGCGTACCGGGGCTCAGGGGTATTAATCTCGATCCATATTCCGGTGCAAGCCACTATTAATGCTTCAACATCCTTTAGTTTTGCGTTGGTATCTGTTTTTTCCAGCAGTTGTTTTACTTTTAATAAATTACCTACAGATTCGTAAGGCGCTGTTTCATTGAATTCGATATCTGTTTTAATTAGAAGATCAGAAATTTCCTTCCCGTACTTAAACCTTTTCCAGCTCAGATCAACTCCATCAAATAAGTCAGTCTCAGCTTTACTTCCGGAGATATGAGTAAAATACTCAATGAGATCTCCCCGCTGGCTGGCAGTTCCAAACCCCTGACTTTTATGGTTAGTTCTGCTTTGGGCCGCAATTTCTCCATAACTTTTACCTAACAGCGGATTATACAATCCTACATTAATTTTTAATTGATCATCTGATGTGGTGTTATTGGCAGCATTGAAATTAAATGTATTCCAAATTACTCGTTTTGCCTGCCATGGCTTAACATAGGCAAGCTGTTCGGGAAACCGTTTAGGATCGGCAGCTGCCAGAAAGGCTTCATTGGCCAGAATAGCAGAAGCTGAATGTTGGCCGTGACCGGCTCTTGCATCTTCAGGAAACCTGGTTATAATTACATCGGGTTTGAAATTTCTGATAACCCAAACAACATCTGATAAGGTTTGCTCTTTCCCCCATAAGCGTAATGATTCTTCAGAAGTTTTTGAAAATCCAAAATCAATAGCCCTCGTAAAAAATTGCTCGGCCCCATCAACTTTGCGAGCCGCCAGTAATTCCTGTGTCCTGATTACACCTAACAATTCTGCTTGTTCTGTGCCTAATAGGTTTTGACCTCCGTCACCGCGGGTTATAGAAAGATAGCCAGTTCGAACTTTACGTTCTTTGGCTAAGTAGGCTAATAGGCGCGTGTTTTCATCATCCGGGTGAGCAGCTATATACAATACGCTGCCGGTATTATTTAATTTTTGTAAAGCGAGTTTGATCTCGGAAGCACTTTGCTGGTTAAAATCCTGAGCCTGGCTAAAAAAGGGTAACAGAATTATAAACGAAAACAGACGACAATAATAAATATGCATATTTGATGATGATCGCCGAAAATATAGAAAAAGCTGCAAATACCTTCGGAAGTAATAATGAATTTACTTAAGCCTTTTATAATGGAAAAGCCCTGAGAATTGTTCAGGGCTTTTCGTTTTCGGAGACATAGAAAATTTATGAGGCGTATTGTTGTTCAAGATTTTGAACATTTTTCAGGCACTCATTAATTTCGGTACGTTGAGACATTAAAGTTTCTCTCATATCCGGTGTTAAATTAGAATCAGCCAGAGCCTTATCATAGGCTTCAATAGCTGCTTTTTCTCCTGTAATGCAGGCATCTAAAATCGCATGGTTATCATTGGTGGTGATGGCTGCTTTAATGTCCATCCAAATACGATGGATTGCCCCCAATGGGCCACCGCTTTCATTGTCGGAATTTGAGCCTAACTGTTGCAGGCAGCTTTTTAACTCCATTTCAAACTCAGAACGCTGAATAGAGTAGGTGGTAAAAATCGCTTTTAACTCTGCGGAATCTGCGTCTTCTGCCGCGGTTTTATATCCTTCTTTACCATCATTTGCGATGTGAAGGAGATGTTTGATTTTATCGATTAAATCATCATTTCTATTTTCCATAACTTTTATTTTATTCTTTTTCTGCTTTAGCTGACTGGTTTACAAAGCTTTCGGCTATTTGAGTTAGTTTGACATCTGTGTTTTTTTCTTCCTGTAAAGTTTCCTCCAGCAGCGATGCAGCTTCTGAAAGGCCAAGTGTATTTGCTAATGTTCTTAAAGTACCATACGAAGCAATTTCGTAATGTTCGATTTTCTGAGATGCAGAAATAATGGCGGCATCACGCGTTAGGCTTCCATCTTCAGTATCTTCCAACATGCTTTTGCCTTCTTCTACTAGTCCTTCCATTGCATCACATTTTTTACCTGTAGGTTTTTGGCCCATCATTTCAAAAACTTGCTCAAGTCGTGTTATCTGGTTTTGAGTCTCGGTAATATGTTTTTCTATAGATGAACGCAATTCTTCTGAAGTAGCTCCTTTGGCCATTTTAGGTAGCGCTTTCAATAAATGCTTCTCCGCCCACAGGATATCTTTCAGTTCATCAGTAAAAAGAGTTTTAAGGCCAGACTCTTGAATGCTGCTTTCATTGGATGTTAGATTTTGTTTTTTCATGGTTTTAAGTTTAATAGGTTGTTAGCCTTTCTATATAATCTGGATATTTAGAAATTTAACACACCCATTTACAAAGGGTTTTAAAATTTTTAATTGAAAGGACTGGTTGATATAGTGGTTAAAATGATTTGCAACCATTTTAAGCTTATTCCGTAACACTCAGTATATCACGTCTTTTTTTTGCTCTCAATGCCAGGTATCAAATTTAAACAGTTCGTATTATATGGTTTTTTAACCACTATCGTTTGTGTGCTTATTCTGGGAGTTTCTTTCTATATAAGCATAAATAGTTTGCAACAAAATGAGAATAAAATAGCTCATATGGAGGAAGTGCTGTTTTTAAGCAATCAAATCCAGCAAAAGCTTTTAAATGCAGAAAGTAGTTCCCGAGGGTATGTGCTCACTGAAAGGCAGGACTTTTTAGATGCATATACACATTCTGTAAAGCTTATTAATCCAGGTCTTAATAGACTCAGACAATTGGTTTTGGATAATCCGGAGCAATTAAAAAATATAGATTCCTTAGATCTGTATACGTCTCTGAAACTTTCCGGAATGTCTGACATTATCAGGTCGCATAATATAGAAGGTATAAAAGTTTCATCGGGTATGTTGAAAATCAGCAAGTCCAAATTCTATATGGATAAAGTGCTTCAGCATCTTCATAAGATAAATGAGACGGAAGGAAAACTATCCGTAAATAAAAAAACAAATAATGATAAAATAATAAACCGGGCGATAGGTATAGTGGCAGGCGGTTCTGCAATTATTCTTTGTTTAATACTTTTTTTATCCACGTTAATCCGGAGAATATTTAGCTCTCAGAAAAAAATAGAAGCTGAAATGTTTGAAACCAATACAAAACTTGAGTTTGTTTCAAGAGAGAATTCCAGGCAAAACTGGTTATTACAAGGCGCTGTAATGATGGATTCCGCCATGCGGGGTGCGCAAACCATCAATGAACGTTGCGAATGTATTATTCGTGAAATGTCTAAATATGTTCAGGCTGATCTTGGAGTTATGTATACCGTCGATTCACATTTACAGGAATTGCATTTAAGAGGGGTCTATGGATTTTCAAAGACAAAAGGAAAACATAAAATAAAATTGGACGAAGGGTTGATTGGTGTGGCAGTTAATGAAAAAAGTGGTTTAATATTCAATAATATTCCTGATAATTACACGAAGGTTAGCTCCGGACTAGGAGAAACTTTACCTCAAGCCCTTTTCATTCAACCAATTTTTTTTCAGGACACGCTAAAAGGTGTTATCGAACTGGCCTTTTTAAATGGAGTACCCGAACATACTGCACCCTTTCTCGATAAAGTAGTTCATAGTATCGGTGTCAGTATTAATGCAGCTGAAGCGAGGGTTCAGATGCAGGAACTGGTTGAAAAAACCCAGCAACAGGCAGAAGAGCTAGAAACCCAGCATGAAGAACTTTTAGCGACAAACGAGGAGTTAATACGTAAAACTCAGTTACTGCAGGCATCTGAAGAGGAATTGATAGTACAGCAGGAAGAGCTTAAACAAACGAACGCCGAGATAGAAGAGAAAGCACAGCTTCTGGAAGAAAAAAATAAGGCGATAGAGTTGGCTAGAGAAGCGATTAGTCTTAAAGCAGAAGAATTGGAATTAAGCAGTAGGTACAAGTCGGACTTCCTGGCAAATATGAGTCATGAATTGCGTACCCCTTTAAATAGTATTCTGATTTTAGCCAAAATATTGAAGGAAAACAAACCTTTGAATCTTTCTGAAGAACAGATAAAATATGCGGGCGTAATTCATAATGCTGGTAGCGACCTCCTTACCCTTATTAATGACATCCTGGATCTTTCCAAAATTGAATCAGGTAAAGTTGACCTTTCTATCGAAGAAGTTGGAATAAAAGAAGTAGGAGTGGATTTAGAGTTGCTGTTTAAAGAAGTAGCAAATAAGAAAAACATTGATTTTACATTTAATATAGCGCCCGAAGTTCCTGCGACGATCAAGTCTGACAGATTACGCCTTGAGCAAATCCTCAAAAATCTACTGTCTAATGCGTTTAAGTTTACACCAGAAACAGGACGGGTAAGCCTGGAAATTCGAATTGAAAACACCGGTCACAACTACTATAGCGATAATTTATCGGGAGACGATATTACTGTTATGGCTTTTTGTGTAAAAGACTCAGGCATAGGTATTCCTGATAATAAACAAAAAGCAATATTCGAAGCATTTCAACAGGCTGATGGATCTACCAGTCGTAAATATGGCGGCACCGGATTAGGTTTGTCAATAAGCAGACAGCTTTCTCATTTATTGGGTGGTGAAATCCAGGTTGAAAGTATTGTTAATCAGGGAAGTATTTTTACGCTATACCTTCCTTTGGTTAATCATGTACAGACAGATTTTTCTGCATCAGGTAAAATATCTCCTCTGACAGATATGTCTGTAAGTTTTCCCGAACAAGAGACCCAGGATGCTGAAATTTTAAAACTTGCAAATCCTGATAAGGAATATACCTTACTGATTATTGAGGATGATATATATTTTGCTGATATATTGAAAAATTATGCAGAAGACAGGGGTTTTAAGACATTAATAGCCTATCAGGGAGATACCGGTTTTGAAATGGCAAAAAAACATATGCCAGATGCTATTGTTCTTGATATAATGTTACCTGTCATTGACGGATGGGCTGTTTTAAAGGAATTAAAGGATGACGATCATACACGTGCTATACCTGTTCACCTAATGTCGGCAGAGGACGAAAAAAATTCAAGGGCGAAAGAAGAAGGGGCCTTAGGTTTTCTGCGTAAACCTGTGGAAAAGAATAAATTGCAATCGGCCTTCGATCTGTTAATTAAAGAAACTGGCAATGTCAAATTAACACGGGTATTGCTGGTCGAAGATCAGAAAATTCAAAGCGATAATCTGACACTTCAGCTAAAATCCAAAAATATTAAAGTAGAGCAATCTTTTAGTGGAGAGCAGACGATAGCTATTTTGTCAAAAGATTCCTTGTTTGATTGTATTATACTGGATTTGAAGTTACCTGATATTTCAGGTCTTGATCTTCTTGAAAAAATAAAAGCAGATCCAAGATTAAGTAATATACCGGTAGTAATTAATACTGCTATGGAAATGGATAAAGAAAATCTGACGCGTGTATTAAAGCATACCGATGTTATGGTTTTAAAGAACAACAAATCTAACGACAGGGTTCTGGATGAAGTTAATTTGTTTATGAATAAAATCCAATGCTATGACCCTGCTCCGGCAAAATCCTGGGCTTATCAAAATCGGATAAAAGCTTCTAATACTACAACATTAGAAAAGACATTAAAGAACCGGTCTGTTTTATTGGTCGACGATGATATGCGGAATATTTTTGCTCTTACAAGTGCCTTGCATGGGTATGATTTAAATATTCAAATAGCTAACAACGGTATTGAAGCCCTCAAAAAATTGGATGAGTTTCCAGATACGGATATCGTTCTAATGGATATTATGATGCCTGAAATGGACGGATATGAAGCCATGCTGGCTATCCGAAAGCAAAGTCGCTTTGTTAAGCTGCCCATTATTGCACTTACTGCTAAAGCAATGAAATCAGATCGGGAGAAATGTATTGAAGCTGGTGCCAACGATTATGTTTCAAAACCTGTTGATATGGATAAGCTTCTTTCAATTATGCGGGTTTGGCTAAGCTGAAATGAAAGATATGGTGGCTGACTTATTATCTTTTGAACAGGTGGAAGAAATTATTGAATGGGTTAATAAGATCCATGGTTTCGATTTCAGCGGGTATTCAAAAGCTTCATTAAAAAGACGTATAACAAGGATTATGCAGCTGCAGCATTTTTCATTGTTTGAGTTAAAATCTTTATTAGTTAATAATCCAGCATTTTTTGAAGAATTTTTAATAGAAATTACAGTTAATGTAACCGAGATGTTTCGGGACCCAAGCTTCTTTAAAGCGGTCCGGGAGAAGGTTCTGCCTTATTTATCGTCTTTTCAGAGAATAAAAGTATGGAATGCTGGGTGTTCCACTGGAGAGGAGTTGTTTTCATTTGCTATTTTTCTTAAGCAGGCAGGCTTATACAACAGATCCTTTTTATATGGCACCGATATAAATCGAAATGTTCTGAATACGGCTAAAAAAGGAATTTATGATTTAAAGGTAATGAAACAATATTCAGAAAATTACATGTCAACCGGCGCTTCTGGTTTACTTTCTGATTATTATGTAACCAAATATGAAACGGCAACAATTGTAAACGATTTGAGGAAAAATATTTTATTTTCTGTACATAACCTGGTTTCTGACCGGGTTTTTAATGAGTTTCAATTAATATCTTGCAGAAATGTGATGATTTATTTTGATCTGGAACTGCAAAACAGAGTTGTTAACCTTTTTTATGAAAGTTTATGTCCTCTTGGATTTTTATGTCTGGGTGCCAAAGAAAGCTTGAGAAATGCCGAGCTTGCAAAAAAATTTCGAATGATTGACAGAACGGAAAATATTTATCAAAAAATTGGCTGATATAACATTTAAAACTAATGAGAAGCCAAAGGTGCTTGTTATAGGGTGCTCAGCAGGGGGATTTAAGCTGGTTTTTGACTTAATATTAAAGTTGCCGAAGGATTTTCCACTGCCTGTTATAGTGGTAATTCACCGTAGCCGGAAACATAAGTCATCGATAGAAGAATTGCTGAACAATAAATCAAAGGTAAAGGTAAAAGTTGCATGTGATAAAGACCTGCTTAAAAAAGGGACCGTTTATTTTGCTCCTTCTAATTATCATCTTTTAGTGGAGCCAGATCATACCCTGACTCTGGATTGCTCAGAACCGGTCTTGTATTCTCGCCCCTCTATCGATGTGACTTTTCAAAGTGTAGCCGATGTGTTTGAAGATCGGACCATCGCCATTCTTTTGTCTGGTGCAAACGCCGATGGTGCTTCCGGAATTTGTTATGTTCACGAAAAGAGAGGCTTTACCATAGTTCAGAACCCCGACGATGCGGAGGTAAGTATTATGCCTGAGGCCGCCCTTCGTAAATGTAGGCCCGATTTAATATTAACCAACAAAGAAATATTTTCATTTATGGAAACTCTTGCACCTGCTATTCAAACGAAATCATGAAGAAGATGGTTAACATCCTGATCGTTGATGATAAGATCGAGAATATAATTGCTCTTGAAGCTCTTATACAACGCGATGATATTAAAATTATCACAACCACATCTGCCAATGAAGCGTTGAAGTTGTGCTGGCAAAATAAAATATCTATTGCACTGATAGATGTTCAGATGCCCGAAATGGATGGGTTTGAATTAGTTGATATCCTGAAAAGTAATCCTAAAACCCGGGATATTGTGGTGGTTTTTGTGACTGCAATCTCGACAGAAATAAAGTATGCTGTAAAAGGCCTTTCGGCCGGGGCAGTCGATTATTTATATAAGCCCCTGGATCCGAATCTGACAATTGCAAAAGTCGATTCTTTAATAACGCTTGTTCGCACACAGCTGGAAATTAAACATAAAAATATAGAGTTAGAGCGATATCAGGAAGAATTAATTATAGCCCGTGATCAGGCGGAAAAAGGAAAGAAGATTAAAGAACGTTTTCTCGCAAATATGAGTCATGAAATCCGGACTCCTTTAAATGGAATTCTCGGGCTGGCTCATTTATTAAAAAATACTGAGCTTGATGAAGATCAGTCCAGAATGTTGGATCTGTTAAAACTTTCTTCAGAAGCCTTGCTGGGTGTTATAAATGATATTCTTGATATATCTAAGATTGATGCAGGCAAGTTTAAAATCATCAGAAATGAGACGAATATTCTCAATTTAAGCAAATCAGTAATCGATTTACTTAAATATAAAGCAGAAGAAAAGGGTATAAATATTAGTGTAGACATAGACTATCAGATCCCGCATTTAATAATGGCCGATTCAATGAGGCTTAATCAAATACTACTGAATCTGCTTTCAAATGCTATAAAATTTACAGATACAGGATCTATAATTTTAAGAGTAGCTTTACTTGAAGCTGAAGAAAACAAAATAAAATTAAGATTTAGTGTAATAGATTCGGGTATAGGTATCCAGGAAAATAAACTTGATAAAATTTTTGATTCCTTCGAACAGGCCGATGAAGATACAGATCATAAGTATGGAGGGACTGGTCTTGGTCTGTCAATTGTTAAAAAACTCGTTCAATTAAAGGGAGGACAACTAGATGTATCCAGCGAATTTGGAAAAGGCAGTACATTCTCATTTACAAACTGGTATGAGGTAGCATCCGATCAAAAACAAGAAAATCGTGTAAATCCTGCAGATCTGGCAAAGTTTGACAATGTTTCAGTATTGGTTGCAGAGGATAATGCGATTAATCAATTCATGATCTGCAAGATTCTAAACAGCTGGAATCTTAAAGTAACTATTGTTGAAAATGGGCAGCTCGCACTTGAAAGCTTAAAATACAATTCATTCGACATTGTTTTAATGGATACCCATATGCCTGTTTTGGGAGGATTTGAAGCTACACGCAGAATACGTTCAGAAATGCCTGAAGGAATAAATAATATTCCGATAATTTCTCTTTCCGCTGCTGTTTTGGAAGAAGAAATGCAGCAGGCGTATGACGCTGGGGTGAATGATATAGTGAGCAAGCCTTTTGATTTGACCATACTCCATCATAAAATAGAAAAGCTGATTAAGCAGTATAAAGAAGAATTTCGGGTGTTGTAAAAATATAAACAACTGGTATCCTTAGTGATAGAAATAAAATAGGAAATAGCTGAAAAAAATGTTTTGAATTGTCAGCAGAAACCTTACTTTTGCAGTCCTATTGAAATCCTAATGCGGAAGTGGCGTAATTGGTAGCCGCACCAGACTTAGGATCTGGCGCTTCACGGCGTGGGGGTTCGAGTCCCTTCTTCCGCACTAAATTCCCTCTGAGAAATCGGGGGGAATTTTTGTATAGATACGAACGTAATAATTTTCAATAATGAATATCACTCAGGAGAAAATCAACAACCTTAATTCAGTTCTTACTGTAAAAATCCAACCGGAAGATTACCGTGAGCGTGTGGAAAAAGCAATCAAAACTCAGGCTAAAAAGGCTAAATTACCTGGATTTCGTCCGGGTATGGTACCATCTTCTCATATAAAAAGAATGTATGGCAAAAGCATTCTTGTAGATGAAATCAATAATCTCTTAAGCGATACACTCAGTAGTTATATAAACGAAAATAAACTTGAGGTTTTGGGTCAGCCTTTACCTAAAGTCGAGGAAGGCAAAGAATTCAACTGGGATTATAATGATGAGTTTGAATTTAATTATGAGTTGGGATTAGCTCCTGAATTTGAATTAAATTTCTCTGCCGATAACAAATTGCCCTATTATCAGATAAAGGTTGATGCCGAAACACTTGATTCAAGAACTAAAAACTTGAGAAAGAGCTATGGCAAAATGACAAACCCTGAAGTTTCGGCAGACGAAGATGTCTTATATTCAGAATTAGTTCAGTTATCTCCTGATGGCTCTGTTTTTGAAGGTGGATTGTCAAATACAGCTTCAGTAAGGATAGATTTAGTTAAAGATGAAGAAATCAAAAAATCTTTAACGGGTTTAAAGGTCGGCGATGTTGTCGTGTTAGATTTACAAAAGGCCTTCGATAATAATGAAACAGTAATTGCAAAACTTCTTAATATTTCTGAAGGCGATGCAAAAGATTTACAGTCAAATTTCAGACTAACGGTAAGCAATATAAATCGTTTGGAAGAGTCTGACCTAAATCAGGAGTTCTTTGATAAAATTTTCCCTGAGGGAAATGTAACCACTGAAGAGGAGTTTAAGGCTAAAATAACAGAGGAACTTGAAGGAATGATGGCACAAAATGCTGATCAAAAGCTTCAAAACGATCTGGTTAATTTCGGACTTGAAAAAGTGCAGTTAGAACTGCCTGATGAATTTCTTAAACGCTGGTTAAAAGAAACCAATCAAAATATCTCAGCCGAAGAGCTTGAAAGTGGTTATGGAGATTTTGCCCGCAATCTTAAATGGACACTGATAGAAAACAAAATCATTAAGGACAATCAAATTGAAATTAAATATGAAGATGTTTTAGCGTCGGCCAAACAAAAGTTAGATGCTCAATTCAGAATGTACAGTCCTCAGGCACTTCCCGAAGAACAATTAACTCAGTACACCGTTCAGTTTTTGCAAAACAAGGAAAATGCCAACAGAACTTTTGAGGAAGTAAAAGCTCAAAAAGTGTTTGAATACCTGAAAACTGTTGTTACTTTAGATAAAAAAGAAATAGAATATAATAAATTTATAGAGTTGAACTAGTGGTGGTTTTGTGATTTGATGTCATTCTGTATGTAATTTATTGAAACTTATATTAAACTTTCCACTGTTAAAACTGTATAACTATTGACTATGAATATTGATAAAAATGAGTTTCGTAACTATGCTGTAAAGCATCACCGAATTGGTAGCCAGCACGTAGATAAGTTTATTGGACGGGTAGAATCGAACTATCCAAAATCAATGACACCTTATATCATAGAAGAACGTCAGTTGAATGTTGCCCAGATGGATGTTTTTTCTCGTCTGATGATGGATCGTATTATATTTTTAGGTGATGCCATTTATGATCAGAATGCAAACATCATTCAGGCTCAGTTGTTGTTTTTACAATCAACAGATACCAAACGGGATATTCAGATTTATATTAATTCTCCTGGTGGTTCTGTTTATGCGGGTTTAGGCATATATGATACCATTCAGTATATAACTCCTGATGTAGCGACTATTTGCACAGGAATGGCAGCTTCTATGGGTGCCGTTTTATTATGCGCGGGTGCTGAAGGTAAAAGAGCAGCACTTCCACATTCAAGGGTGATGATTCATCAGCCTTCTGGTGGAGCTCAGGGTGTTGCTTCAGATATGGAAATCAACCTGAGGGAAATGCTTAAACTGAAAAAAGAATTATACGATATAATCTCAAAGCATTCAGGCCAGTCTTACGAATGGGTTGAAAAAGCTTCAGACAGGGATTATTGGATGATAGCAAGCGAAGCTAAGGAATTCGGAATGATTGATGAAGTCCTTGGTATAAGTGGAGGGAAAGAGTGATGAGTAAGAGTAAAGATATCAAATGTTCTTTCTGTGGTTCCGGAAAACAAGACACCCTGATGCTTATTGCAGGGCTGGATGCACATATTTGTGATAAATGTGTTGCCCAGGCTAATCAGATACTTTCTGAGGAGTTGTCTACCAGGAAAAACAAAACGGCTCAGTCGGCTTTAACGCTGATGAAGCCGATGGAAATTAAAAGTCATTTGGATCAATACGTTATTGGCCAGGATGATGCAAAGAAAGTTCTTTCAGTTGCGGTTTATAATCACTACAAACGCCTTAATCAAAAGGTCGAAAAGGATGAAATAGAGATTGAAAAATCAAATATCATCATGGTAGGAGAGACCGGAACCGGTAAAACTCTTTTAGCTAAAACCATCGCCAAAGTTTTACATGTGCCTTTTTGTATTTGTGACGCAACGGTATTAACTGAAGCAGGATATGTGGGTGAGGATGTTGAAAGTATCCTGACACGTCTTCTTCAGGCTGCGGATTATGATGTGGCTGCTGCCGAACGTGGCATAGTCTATATTGATGAGGTGGATAAAATTGCCCGAAAAAGCGATAACCCTTCGATCACCCGTGACGTTTCAGGTGAAGGTGTTCAGCAGGCATTGCTAAAAATTCTTGAAGGAACAATGGTTAACGTACCGCCTCAGGGTGGTCGTAAACACCCTGATCAGAAAATGATTGCCGTTAATACAAACAATATCCTGTTTATATGCGGTGGTGCGTTTGATGGTATAGAGAAGAAAATAGCTAACCGTTTGAAAACTCAAACAGTAGGATACAAGGTTAATAATGAGGATGTTAATATAGATTTGAAAAATCTGTATAAATATATAACTCCACAAGATTTGCGGTCTTTTGGTTTAATTCCTGAATTGATCGGACGATTACCGGTAATTACAAGTTTAAATCCTCTTGACAGGTCTGCATTATTAAATATTCTTACAGAACCTAAAAACTCCTTAACCCGCCAGTACACAAAATTATTTGAGTATGAAGGTGTCAAGTTAGAGTTCGAAAAAGAAGTTCTTGAATTTATTGTAGATAAAGCAATGGAGTTTAAATTGGGTGCCAGAGGCTTACGTTCTATATGCGAGGCTATTATGATCGATGCCATGTTTGAAATGCCTTCAGAGAAGCATCATGATAAGGAACTCTATATCACGCTCGATTACGCTATGGATAAATTTGCAAAGTCGGATATTAAAAAATTGAAAGTAGCATAATAAAAACCCCGATTTATCGGGGTTTTTTGTTTTATATTCGATAATTATGAACGAAGAAAAAGATATAAAGCAAGATCCTGAAATCGTTGAAACTGCAAAAAAAGTAAAGGAAGTAGAGTCTCCTGTAAAGAAAGGTCTGAAAACTAAGGAAGAAATTGTTAAAAACTGGCTTCCCAGATATACGGGCCGTCCGCTTGATCAGTTTACTGACTTTATTTTGCTAACAAATTTTTCTAAGTATTTACAGCTATTTTCCGAGTGGCATAATGATGCTCCTATTATGGGGCTCGACAAACCTATGCAAAGCGTTTCGGCCTCCGGCATTACAATTATTAATTTTGGAATGGGTAGCCCGCTTGCAGCGACAATGATGGATTTATTATCCACAATTCATCCCAAAGCAGTTCTCTTTCTCGGGAAATGCGGGGGCATTAAAAAGAAAAATAATATTGGAGATTTAATACTTCCGATTGCTGCCATCAGGGGAGAAGGTACATCAAATGATTATTTCCCTCCTGAAGTTCCGGCTCTGCCATCTTTTGCTCTGCAAAAAGCTATTTCAACAACCATTCGTGATCATTCAAGAGATTATTGGACAGGAACTGTTTATACCACTAACAGAAGGGTTTGGGAGCATGACAAGCGTTTTAAGAAGTATTTAAAAACGCTGCGCGCCATGGCTATAGATATGGAAACAGCCACAATATTTTCTACAGGCTTTGCCAATAAAATACCAACAGGTGCCCTATTGCTTGTTTCAGATCAGCCTATGATACCAGAAGGGGTTAAAACTTCGGAGAGTGACTCGAAAGTTACTGAACAATATGTGGAAACACACCTTAAAGTGGGTATTGAATCACTTAAACAATTAATTAATAACGGCCTCACGGTTAAGCATCTGAAATTTTAACAGAATGCGCTTTACCGGTACATGCGTTAAAATGAGAAATTTTAACAGCTTATTCCTACTTTTACAACATGTGGTATACTAATATTCTTGAAACCATTGGCAATACTCCGCTGGTGAAACTAAACAGGATAACAAAAGACGTTAAAGCTACTGTTTTGGCAAAAATTGAAACTACAAATCCGGGTAACTCTATCAAGGACCGGATGGCCTTGAAGATGATCTTAGATGCGGAGAGGGAAGGGAAGCTTAAGCCAGGCGGTACTATAATTGAAGGGACCTCCGGTAATACCGGTATGGGTTTGGCGATTGCTGCCGCCGTTAAAGGCTACAAATGTATTTTTACAACCACGGATAAGCAATCAAAGGAAAAGATTGATGCTTTAAGAGCGTTTGGGGCTAAAGTTATCGTCTGTCCTACAAACGTAGAACCAGATGATCCCCGTTCTTATTACTCAGTAGCTACCAGGCTGCAAAAAGAGATTCCAAATTCATGGAAGGCTAATCAATACGATAACCTTTCAAATACCCAGGCAAACTACGAACAAACTGGTCCTGAAATATGGGAGCAAACGGAAGGAAAAATTACCCATTTGGTGGTTGGTGTTGGAACGGGAGGAACCATTTCGGGAGCGGGGAAGTTTTTGAAGGAGAAAAATCCGGATATTAAATGCTGGGGGATTGATACCTATGGTTCCGTATTTAAAAAGTTTAAAGAAACTGGTGTATTTGATAAAAATGAAATCTATCCGTATATAACCGAAGGAATCGGAGAGGACTTTTTGCCGCAAAACGTTGATTTTTCAGTAATTGATCATTTCGAAAAAGTAACGGATAGGGATGCTGCTTTAATGACGCGTGAAATTGCTGTGAAAGAAGGGATTTTTGCGGGGAATTCTTCAGGTGCGGCTATTGCAGGATTGCTCCAAATGAAAGAGCAATTAACGGAAAAGGACGTTGTCGTCGTGATTTTTCACGATCACGGTACACGCTATCTGGCAAAAATGTACAATGAGGACTGGCTGCGTGAACGAGGCTTTTTAAAGGATGAAAAGGTTACCGCGAGAACTATTCTTAGCAAGAGAGAGCGACAGGAAATAGTAACTATAGAATCGGATAAAACTATCATGGAAGCTATTAACACACTGAAGGAGTTAAATATATCTCAGCTTCCTGTAACTCAGAATCAAAAAATCATAGGTAAGATAACGGAGAATGATATTTTTTCCTGCCTTTTTGAAGATCCATCGATCAAGACGAGTCCTATCACTTCAGTTATGACAGAACCTTTCCCAATTGTAGATTTAAACACCTCAATTGATAAAATTTCATCATTAATTAATAAGGAAAGTACCGCTGTAATGGTAGTGGATGAATTTAATAAACTGGAAATTATTACTCAGTTCGATATTATTAACGCTATCTCCGTATAATTTTAATGAAAAAGCCAAAAGTTTAATGCTTTTGGCTTTTTATTCTTATCTGTTAATGTGATTTGGGCATGGCATCAATTCTCTTGATATCCGCGCCTATTGCTCTCAAACGAATATCAATATCCTGATACCCACGTTCTATTTGTTCTATACTATGAATAATAGATGTGCCGCTGGCTGATAAAGCAGCAATTAACAAAGATACTCCGGCCCGTATATCCGGCGAGGTCATTTCAATACCACGAAGTTTAACTTGTTTGTTTAATCCCATCACAGTTGCTCTGTGCGGGTCGCACAGAATAATTTGCGCACCCATGTCAATGAGTTTATCTACAAAGAACAAGCGACTTTCAAACATCTTTTGATGAATCATTACATTTCCTTTTGCCTGTGTAGCTACAACTAATATAATGGATAATAAATCAGGAGTAAAGCCAGGCCACGGAGCATCAGCTATTGTAAGGATAGAACCATCGATAAATGTATCAATTTCATAATGAGATTGAGAAGGGATATAAATATCGTCCCCTTGAAGTTCAAAGTTAATTCCCAGTCTTCTAAAAACGTTTGGAATAATTCCCAATTCTTCAAAACGAACATCTTTTATGGTGATTTCAGATTCTGTCATCGCCGCTAAGCCGATAAAGGAACCGATTTCAATCATGTCTGGCAAGAGCCTGTGTTCTGTACCACCTAATTCCTGAACACCTTCAATTGTAAGTAAATTGGAACCTATTCCAGATATTTTAGCTCCCATCCTGTTCAGCATTTTGCATAATTGCTGAAGGTAAGGCTCGCATGCTGCGTTATAGAGGGTTGTTGTTCCTTTGGCTAAAACTGCAGCCATAACCACATTTGCTGTTCCGGTTACGGAGGCCTCATCCAGCAAAATATACGTGCCTTTTAAATTCGTGGCATCTACATTGAAAAAGCTGGTTTCTGCATTGTAGTTAAATTTGGCTCCAAGTTTTTCAAAGCCAAGAAAGTGAGTATCGAGCCTTCTTCTTCCAATTTTATCGCCACCTGGTTTTGGAATTGCAGCTCTTCCGAAGCGGGCCAGAAGGGGACCTACTATCATAATAGAACCTCTCAGACTTCCACCCTTTGACTTAAATTGCTGGGACTGGAACAAATCCAGATTGATGTCTTTAGCCTCAAAAGTATAAGTGTCTTTATTTATACGTTCAATACTTACACCCAGATCTCCAAGAAGGGCGATTAATTTATTCACGTCAACAATATCAGGGATATTGCTGATGGTAACTTTTTCTGGCGTCAATAAAACAGCGGCGATTACTTGTAAAGCCTCATTTTTGGCTCCCTGAGGGATAATTTCTCCCTTCAGCGGTTTGCCGCCGTGAATTTCGAATGCATTCATGGATTAAAAAGGATTAGAGATGTAAAAGGTTTAAACTTAATATCGTTTCCCGTTGTTTTTAGGACGGTTTCCTTGATTACGTGAAGCGTTATTGGTGTTTTGCCTTGGCTTATTGGTGCTATTGCCACTTCCAGAGCTGGTTTTTTGTCTTACCCCGGGAGCATTCGGTCTGACTTCAATTTTATGCAGATTGAAATTATCGTCCAGAACCAACTCTCCGTTAGATAATGCTTTTAAATCACTGATTATGGTTTCATCTGCCACTGTATCTTTATTCCAGGTAACATATGCCATTTTCATAAAATTTGCGATAGACTGTGTCATAGCTTGTCTTCGCTGCGGCTCTTCAATTGCTTTTGCCTTTTTTATCATTACTTCTACGGTTTTACCGTAGTGCTTAAACTTGATCCGGTGCTGCGGATAAGCCAGAGGGGCCGGTTTAAAATGAATTGCATCCGGTGCCGGTTTAGGATAATTTGAATCAACATCAATCTGAAAATCAGAAATGATATGTAGATGATCCCATAGTTTATGTTTGAAATCGGCCACATCACGTAAGTGCGGGTTTAAAAAACCCATCAGATCTATAACAACCTGTGCGTGTCTGTTGCGTTCATCTTTAGTTGGCAAAGTGCATATATAGGCAACCATGTTTTGAACATTTCGGCCATATTCTGCAAGGATTAATTTTTTCCTTGATGTATTGTAATCAAATGTCATGTCTGTTTTATTGTTTTGGAGGGAAAATTCCCAGCCGGGATCGCTGTTCCAATAAAGTTCGGGAATCTACGATACTATACGAAGTTTTGCAAATTTAAGTAAAAGTTGTTTCTGTCCAAGTTCTTTAAAAAATATTGTTGCTTTTATATCAGGTTTATTTCCCTCCAGGATCAAAACCTTGCCAAAACCAAAGCGTTCGTGTTCAACATCCATACCTACCTGAAGGTTTGAAGTATCGGAGACTTTAAATCCCTCGCTGGGAACATGTGCTTTGGGCAATATGGAAGTGGTTTTTGGTACAGTAGCTGGTTTTGGTTTCGAATATGTATCACCTCCCGACTGACTGCTCCAGGAACTTTTTTCCTGATTAAAGAACGGATTTTCTGTTTTTTGTTGTGGCTTAAAGTCGAGCTCTAAATATTGAGGATTGATTTCATCAATAAATCTGCTTGGCTCACAACTGGTTAATGTTCCCCAGCGATAGCGGGATGTGGCGTAAGAAATAGTGAGTTTTTTCTCCGCTCTGGTAATAGCAACATAAAACAATCGACGCTCCTCTTCTAAATCTGCCCTTGAATTCAAAGACATTTGCGATGGAAATAGATTTTCTTCTAATCCTACAACACACACATTTTTAAATTCCAATCCTTTTGCAGAGTGAATGGTCATCAGTGAAACTGTATCTGCATTCGGGTTTTTATCATTATCGTCGTTGGTTAAAAGGGCAATATCCTGCATAAAAATATCCAGCCCTTTTTCTTCAATATCTTCCCGTTCGCTAAATTCTTTTATTCCGTTTAGTAATTCCTGTATGTTTTCATACCGATTTAAGCCTTCGACAGATTTATCATCATACAAATCTTTTAACAATCCCGAGTGTTGTGCTATATGAAGCGCACAATCATAAGCTGAATGAGTTTTTGCAAGAACCTGAAAACTTTGAATAATAGTGCCAAAATTACCCACAGATGTTGCGCTTCTGGCATCAAGGTATTTATTTGCGTCAATAATTACCTCCCACAAAGTAAGGTCGTTTTTATCGGCTGCAATAATTATACGCTCTATTGTGGTATCACCTATACCTCGTCTTGGATAATTTATTACACGTTTTAAGGCTTCCTCATCATTCGGATTAAATGTTAATCGGAAATAGGCAATCAGGTCTTTTATCTCCTTACGCTGATAAAAGGATAGTCCACCATATATTTTATACGGGATATTCAGCTTCCGCAAGGCTTCCTCCATGGCCCTCGACTGAGCATTCGTACGATACAGGATGGCGAAGTCATTGAAATTATAACCTTTAGCAGCTCTTTCCTGGGCAATTCCTTCAGCAATAATTTTTCCTTCTTCGTTATCGCTGAATGCCCTGGCTATTTTAATTTTGTCACCAGTTTCATTTTCGGAAAAAACTGTTTTTTTAAGCTGGTTCTGATTATTAGCAATAATACTGTTTGCGGCGTTTACAATATTCTGCGTAGAACGATAATTCTGCTCCAGTTTAAACACTTTTAAATCAGGATAATCTTTCTCGAAATTCAGAATGTTTTGAATATTGGCACCACGGAAGGCATAAATGCTTTGGGCATCATCACCTACCACACAAATGTTTTCATTTATAGCAGCAAGTTTTTTTACAATAAGGTATTGCGAATAATTTGTATCCTGATACTCATCCACCATTAAGTATTTAAACTTATTCTGGTATTTATATAAGACATCGGGATGTTCCCTCAGCAGCACATTCGTTTTAAACAACAAATCATCAAAATCCATAGCTCCGGCTTTAAAGCAGCGGGCGGCATAAATCTGATAGATTTCTCCCATTCTTCCGCGTCCTGTAGAAAAGTCCTCGGATTGTATATGTTCGTTTTTTAGATATTCTGCCGGCGAAATCAGATTATTCTTTGCCGATGAAATCCTGTTATAAACAAAGTTAGCGTTATATAATTTATCATCTAACTGCTGTTCTTTCAGAATAGCGCGTAAGAGGCTTTTGCTGTCATCGGTGTCGTAAATCGTGAAATTATTTGGGTAGCCTATTTTATTAGCTTCTACCCTTAATATTTTTGCGAAGACCGAGTGAAAGGTGCCCATCCAGATATTCTTAGCTTCTGTACCAACAGCTTTCATAATCCGCTCGCGCATCTCTTTGGCTGCTTTATTAGTAAACGTAAGTACAAGAATATTGAACGGATCCACTCCCTTTGTTATGAGATGGGCCACCCGGCAGGTAATTACACGTGTTTTACCCGAGCCGGCACCCGCTACAATCATTACCGGTCCTTTTGTTTGTTCTACTGCGTCTTTTTGTGAAGGATTTAACCCTTTTAAATAATCCAAACCTGTTCCGTTTTCAATAATATAAAATTGTTTTTTATCGGCAATAAACCCCGTCTGCTTTTAGGGCAGGGCTTGCATAAGCTTAATAATTTCGCATTTGTAAAGCGTGAAGCATATGCCGGTTTCAAATGGCTAAATTAAAAAAATGCGAAGGATTTTTTGTTCAGGATTTGTTTTCTTTATCCACAGATGTCGGAATAAAGCCTGGTTGAGATAAATTGTGAAGCACATCGTTGATGTTAATTATTCTGTCATCCACTTCGTTTACACATTTACTCATCTCAATAATGAAATCTTTATCGTCGATTAAAGATTCTTTTTCAAGAATCATTAAACCTTTCATAGTCGCAACCGGGCCGCGAATCTGATGAGAAAGGTGTGAAGAATATTCGGAAAGTTTTCTGTTTTTTATTTGAAGATCTTTTGTCCGTTCATCAATAATTTGCTCTAAATTATAATTTACCTTATTGAGATTCTCTTTTTGAATGGATATTTCTTCATTAAGAATTTGAAGAAGCTTATTTGTTTTGGCCTTCTTCTTTAGATTCAGGACAAGTATAATTATAAGAATAACTGCCAAAGAGGAGATGGCTATTGCAGCAACGAAAATTATTCTGTTTGTTTTCGCCTTTTCTAATTCTATCGCACTTTCCTTCTCTCTGGCTGCAAATTTAGATTGCTCTTCAAACAAGCCAAATTTCTTTGACATATTGTTCTGTAACTCTATACTGTCCTGAGTGTATAATTCCTGAAGATATAATAAGGCCTGTCTGTAATTATTGCGTTTGTTTTCGAGCTGATAAGAAGTTTTAAGTAAATCACTCTGGAGTTTTGTGGACTTACCTATGAGGGCATATTCTTTTCCTTCATTTAAATAATATTCAGCTTTTTTATAATCCTTCTTATCAATATATATCGATACCAAGGTTAAGTTTATACTCGCAATTGCACTGTTTAGTTCTGCTTCCTTAGCTTTTTTATTCGCTTCCAGCAGTAGTTTTTCCGCCTTTTCTTTTTTATTTATGCTGTAATATATTACGCCCTGATTTTGAAGTGCAAGAGTAGTACCTACGAGGTTGTTTTGCTGCAAAAATAAACTATGACTTTTTTCAAAGTGTTTTAATGCAGCACTGTAATCTTTTTTTCTGTAATTTATTACACCAATATTCAGATAAGAGGCTGCAATTAGATCAGGCATCTTCAATTGCTCTGCCGAGTTTAAAGCTTTGACAAAGTATTCTAAAGCTTTATTATAATTAATTTCCTTGTAAAGGTTTCCTATGTTATTATAGATTTTGGCTTCACCGGTTAAATTATTCGCTTCTTTAAAGTGAGAAAGAGAGATAAGATAATTTGCGATGGCCTTATCATTTTTTCCTAAATAGGAATATCCAATACCTAAAATCCGGTAAGCCTCTGCAATTCCATTTATATAGTCGGTTTTCGTGGCCAGGGCTAAGGCTTTCCTTCCTAAAAAAAGGGTTCTTTCCGGATCTGTAAGCCTGATATCATAACCGGATTTATTAAGCGAATCAACTCTTAAGCTATCTTTAAGCGTGTATGATTGAGAGAAGGAAGAGAAAGAAAGCAGTACTAAAAAAGTATAAATAATTAAACACCGGTGATTCATGATTTATTAGAACGAAAGAGAAGGCATATTTTATACTTTTATATCTGACAAAATGTTACATTTATTTTCAATTTATAATAAATTTAATTTTTAAGAGAAAAAGACATGAAAAAAATCTTATTAGTACTTGCAGTAGCAGCAATCGGCATGGTATCGTGCAAAAAAGAATCAGAAGTAAAACCTGTAAAAGTTGAAAATGCAACAATGGGTGGCGGCGCAACGAGTGTAATGCTTGGAATGGATTAAATAAAACGAAAAAACCTTAAAAGAAAAAGACATGAAAAAAATCTTATTAGTACTTGCAGTAGCAGCAATCGGCATGGTATCGTGCAAAAAAGAATCAGAAGTAAAACCTGTAAAAGTCGAAAATGCAACAATGGGTGGTGGCGCAACGAGTGTAATGCTTGGAATGGATTAATTAAAAAGGTAAAAAACTTTATAGAACAAGAGATGAAAAAGATCGTAATAGTACTTGCAGTAGCAGCAATCGGCATGGTATCGTGCAAAAAAGAATCAGAAGTAAAACCTGTGAAAGTTGAAAATGCAACAATGGGTGGTGGCGCAACGAGTGTAATGCTAGGAATGGATTAATTAAAACGATAAAAAACTTTAAAAGAAAAAGACATGAAAAAAATCTTATTAGTACTTGCAGTAGCAGCAATCGGCATGGTATCGTGCAAAAAAGAATCAGAAGTAAAACCTGTGAAAGTTGAAAATGCAACAATGGGTGGCGGCGCAACGAGTGTAATGCTTGGAATGGATTAAATAAAACGATAGAAAAAACTTAAAAGAAAAAAACATGAAAAAAATCTTAGTAGTACTTGCAGTAGCAGCAATCGGCATGGTATCGTGCAAGAAAGAATCAGAAGTAAAACCTGTAAAAGTTGAAAATGCAACAATGGGTGGTGGCGCAACGAGTGTAATGCTTGGAATGGATTAATTAAAACGATAAAAAACCTTAAAAGAAAAAGACATGAAAAAAATCTTAGTAGTACTTGCAGTAGCAGCAATCGGCATGGTATCGTGCAAAAAAGAATCAGAAGTAAAACCTGTAAAAGTTGAAAATGCAACAATGGGTGGCGGCGCAACGAGTGTAATGCTTGGAATGGATTAATTAAAACGATAAAAAACTTTAAAAGAAAAAGACATGAAAAAAATCTTATTAGTGCTTTTTGTATTTTCTATTACCACAGTAGGCATTGTTTTAGCCAGTATTACTAAAAAGAAGAGCCAGGTTCAAAAAGTTGAAACAATTATGGAAAGCTCAGGTTCAGGTACGATTAAAAGCGACGTTTCTTCCTGGGATTAATTATTTCTAATCTTGCAATCAAAGTTTTCATATCAGGGTTATATTTGTGAAAACCTGAAAACATGCAAGAGATAAAAAAATATGTTGAAGAAAACAAGCAGCGTTTCCTTGATGAACTTTTTGAATTGCTGCGCTTTCCATCTGTAAGTGCAGATCCGAAATATAAAAATGATGTTTTAAAAACAGCAGACTTCGTAGCCGAAAAATTAAAGGCTGCTGGTGCTGAAGCTGTAGAAGTTTGCCCAACTGCAGGGTATCCTATTGTATATGGAGAGAAAATGATCGATCCCTCAAAACCTACGGTTTTGGTTTATGGTCATTATGATGTACAGCCACCGGACCCGCTGGAATTATGGGAATCACCTCCGTTTGAGCCCGTAATTCGGGATGGTAAAATATTTGCACGCGGCGCGTGCGATGATAAAGGACAGTTTTATATGCATGTCAAAGCATTTGAACTGATGATGAAGTCTGATTCGCTTCCCTGCAACATTAAATTCATGATTGAAGGGGAGGAAGAGGTTGGTTCGGATAACCTTGGAGAATTCGTTAAATCAAATAAGGAACGCCTTAAAGCCGACGTAGTTCTAATATCTGATACCGCTATGATAAGTCTCGATGCCCCGTCTCTGGAAACAGGATTGCGTGGTTTATCTTATCTGGAAGTTGAGGTTACAGGTCCGAACCGGGATTTACATTCTGGTGTTTATGGAGGAGCGGTCGCAAATCCTGCAACCATTCTCTGTCAAATGATCGCTTCCCTACACGATTCTAACAACCATATAACTATTCCCGGTTTTTATGATGATGTTGAAAGTTTAAGCGAAGATGAACGTAAGCTGTTAAACTCCGCTCCCTATAACGAGGAGGAATATAAATCTGATCTTGGTGTCGAAGAACTTTGGGGTGAGCAGGGATATTCGACAATGGAACATACAGGTATACGGCCTACTTTAGAAGTAAATGGTATTTGGGGCGGATATATTGGTGAAGGCGCGAAAACTGTGCTTCCATCAAAAGCAAGCGCTAAAATTTCTATGCGGCTGGTTCCCAATCAGCATTCTGATACAATCACTCAATTGTTTATACAGCATTTTCAAAAAATTGCCCCCAGGTATGTTAAAGTTAAATTTACTCCTCATCATGGAGGAGAGCCGGTTGTGACACCTACGGATAGTATCGCATTTAAAGCCGCTGAAAAAGCCATAGAAGAATCTTTTGGTAAAAAACCTATTCCTACCCGCGGCGGTGGAAGTATTCCAATTGTTTCACTTTTCGAAAAAGAACTCGGAATTAAAACAGTATTAATGGGTTTTGGACTTGATAGTGATAATCTCCATTCTCCTAACGAAAAGTTTGATATCGCCAATTATATAAAGGGCATAGAGACAATTCCTTTATTTCATAAATATTTTGCAGAGCTAAGTAAATAGATTTAGTAATTCACCTGCATTTTAATCGGGAACTATTAGAGAAGAGGTATCAGTAAAACCAAGGCTGAAATCTGAGTAGATAACAGGGCATCTAAGAAGACAAAGTTCAATTGGTGATGACGATTTACTCCCCCTCATAAACCTTTTATTTCGAGGGAGCGAGGAGTCTTAATGAGTGAGCTCAAGTATCCAGGTTTCTGGAACCCATGATAACCAGTATGAATTTTTAGTCCGACGCATCGTCTTTTTAATCAATATCGCATTGCCAGTTAAACGAAAACGAAAACCAGTAAAGAAGAAAACAAAAAAAGGCTTGTCTCTACAAGTTAAATTTATTCTCGCCGGGTTGGCGCTTATTTTATTATCGCCGTTTTATTATGGATACATTTTAGAAGCCGGATCTTCTACATGGGGGTGGCTTAAAAATATTGGTGATGATCCCAGCTATCCAACTTATGAAAGTTATAATATTCGTATTCCAAGGGATTACACTATTCATGGGATAGACGTATCTTATTACCAGGGAAAAATAGACTGGCAAAAAGTTAAGGCGATGGATGAAGACGAAGTAAAAGTGAGTTTTGCATTTATAAAGGCTACCGAAGGGGTAATGCTGGTTGACCGGTATTTTCAGCGAAACTGGCGTGAAGCACCCAAGGCAGGAATTATCTGTGGTGCGTATCATTTTTTCAGACCAAAGAAGTCGGGGAAATGGCAGGCCAAATTTTTTCTACAAACAGTAGATGTAGAGAAAGGAGATTTACCTCCGGTAGTGGATATTGAGGAATTAAATGGCACGTCACCTTCTAAAATGAGGGAGGAACTAAAAGAGTATGTTGATCATATAGAAAAGAAAACAGGTGTAAAGCCTATAATTTATACAGGATTAAGCTTTTATAAAGATTACCTTATGGGACATTTTGAAGATTACCCTTTATGGATAGCTCACTATTATAAACCAAAATTAATGCTTAATAAAAAAACTAAATGGCACTTTTGGCAGCATTCTGATAAGGCAAAGGTGAATGGTATAAGTTATATTGTTGATTTTAATGTGTTTAATGGGGATAGTACGGCGTTTAAATCCTTGCTGGTAAAATAAAATTACAGGAAGTTTCAAAGAGAAATTGATCTGGGAGACGATTCTGACTAAGCCGTAAATTTTTCACACCTCTTTAAAAATTCCTGATTTGCATCTGATCCAATGCCCGCGGTTTCATCAATATCTAAAAGGTAGCCATTATATTTAACCCCGCCAACACAGGGGTCTTCAAGGTGACCAAGCAGGCAGGTATCCAAATCGTAAAATTGAATATCAGGACAAGCGTAGGCAAAATGCAACTTTGCGCTCAGAGCGATCCTGCTTTCCAGCATACCTCCAATCATACACGGAATGTTAGCTTCCTGCGCTGTTTTATAAATTTTTAACGATTCTGCAATTCCGCCTGCTTTCGAAAATTTTATGTTGATATAATCACAAGACTTTGTATTGATCAGTTTTCGGGCATCGTGATGGTTGAAACAACTTTCGTCCGCCATTATTTTTACAGGAGAAATTTCTTTTAAAGCAGGTAAAAGATCATCATAACATGCGCTCATTGGCTGTTCGCAAAATTGAACTGTATAGTCTGCCATATTTGTAAGGGCTTTAGCAGCATCTTCAAAACTCCATCCCTGGTTTGCGTCAATGCGTAAAAGTATCTGAGGTCCAACCGCCTCACGAATTTTTCTGACTCTTAAAATATCATCCTCCGCATTTTTTCCGAGTTTTACTTTTAATATTTTTGCTCCTGAGTTTTTAAAATCAATCGCCTGAGAAACCATTTCTTCAACAGGATTTATACCTATAGTAATGTCTGTTTCAACCGGTCTTTTTTCTCCTTTAAGAAACTGATACAATGGAATGTTTTGTGACTTAGAAGCGATATCATAAAGCGCCATATCAAATGCACTTTTAATTGTAGAGTTATGGGCAATGAATTGGTCTAATTCATTTAAGCGAGATTCAATTTCAAGTGGATCCTTTCCTTTCCAGAGTGCTCCGAAATTCTTCGCTATAGCCATGCAGGTGTCCTGAGTTTCGCCCGCAATCATGGGGAAAGCAGAGCATTCACCTACTCCATAGAAGCCTGCGTCTGTATGGACCCGTATGAAAACATTTTGAGCGAAATCCATTGTTCCGGTTGCGATTGAAAACGGACGCATTTTTATGCTGAAGCGGTAGATATCGGTATGTGTTATTTTCATTACAATATATTGGTCTTAACGGCGGGGAAGCTTGCATGAGCTTCTCTTTTTTTTTGGCTGTAAGCTTATGCAGGTTTCCTCAGAATATAATTGTGTTTAATGTCTCAACAATTTAAACAAGATAAGAGTTAGAAATAATATTAAGACCATTAACTTTGTTGTGATATGTCAAACAGGCTAATAGAAGAAACTTCTCCGTATTTATTGCAACATGCCGGTAACCCGGTCGATTGGTATCCATGGGGGGCTGAGGCATTGAGAAAAGCAAAAGAAGAGAATAAGTTAATAGCGGTAAGTATAGGTTATTCTGCCTGTCACTGGTGTCATGTTATGGAGCATGAAAGCTTTGAAGACGCAGAAGTGGCCGAAATCATGAATCAGTATTTTATTTGCATAAAAGTAGACCGAGAGGAGCGTCCTGATGTGGATCAGGTTTATATGACTGCAGTTCAGTTAATGACGGGGCAGGGTGGCTGGCCCTTAAACTGTATTTGCCTACCTGATCAGCGGCCCATATACGGAGGTACTTATTTCGGAAAGAACAATTGGAAAAACTTACTTCTTAACCTTGCCAAACTCTGGGATGAAAAACCTGATGAAGCATTAGAATATGCTGAAAAGCTAACCAAAGGCATCCATCAGTCCGAAAAACTAAATTTATCTGAAGAAAAAATCGATTTCTCTAGAAAAGATATAGAAGATATTTTTAATCCGCTTAAGCAAACTCTTGATATGGCCGAGGGCGGGTACAACCGTGCACCGAAATTTCCACTTCCCAATAACTGGCAGTTTATTTTGCGTTACGCCTATCATTTGAAAGAAGATGCGGCTCATGTTGCAACAAAACTGACCCTGGAGAAAATGGCGTTGGGAGGTATTTATGATCATATTGGAGGTGGCTTTTCACGATATTCTGTGGACGGGTTCTGGCATGTTCCTCACTTCGAAAAAATGCTTTATGATAATGCACAATTAGTGAGCTTATATTCTGAGGCGTTTCAGTATTCACCAGATGATCTTTATAAGAGCGTGGTATATGAAACTCTGGCATGGGTAAAGCGTGAGATGACTTCGCCGGAAGGAGGTTTTTATTCGGCTTTGGATGCAGACAGTGAAGGTGTAGAAGGGAAGTTTTATACATTCACAAAGCTAGAGATTGAGGAGGTTCTGGGTAGTAATTCGGATTTATTCTGCAAGTATTTCAATATTACGGAAAGCGGAAACTGGGAAGATGAAGCAACCAATGTATTGAGGCGGGTAAAAGATGACGAAGCATTTTCAAAAGATACCGGTGTTTCAATACTGGAATTCCGAAGTTTGATACATCTTCAAAAAGCGAAGCTGTTTGCGTATCGCGATAAACGTATCCGCCCGGGTTTGGATAATAAAATTCTCGCTTCCTGGAATGGGATGATGTTAAAAGGATTTGCTGATGCGTACCGGGTATTTAACGAACCTGAATTTTTGTCGACGGCGATAGAAAATGCAGAATTTATTTTAAAAAATCTTGTCGCGGAAAATGGAAGTCTCAGCAGGATTTATAAATCAAACAGGGAGAGTGAGCTTCCGGGAGTAGCGTTTCTGGATGATTATGCATTGGTGGTTGAAGGCTTAATCAGTTTATATGAGGCTACATTCAACGAAAAATGGTTGCTTGCTGCCCGTGAGCTATGTGAGTACGCGCTTCAGAATTTCTATGATCCGGGTACAGGAATGCTGTTCTATACTTCGCAACATGCTGAGGAACTGATTGCAAGAAAGTTTGAATTGCTGGATAATGTAATACCCGCTTCTAACTCTGTAATGGCGAATGTTTTGCTAAAACTAGGTCACTTTTTTGATGATGAGATGTATTTGGTGCAATCGAAGCAAATGCTTCAAAATATATTTCCGGAAATTAAGACTTATCCTTCAGGTTACTCAAACTGGGCTATTCTATTAATGAATGAAGTTTTTGGCCTGAATGAAATCGCAATTACGGGAGAGGAGGCAGAACAAAAAAGAAGAGAAATTGAAAATAATTTCATTCCTAATAAAATTCTCTTGGGTGGAAGTTCAGGAACATTACCTTTGCTGCAGGATAAGTGGGGAGGGGAAACCAAAATTTTTGTTTGTAAAAACAGAACCTGTCAGTTGCCCGTTACAGATGTTAAAGAAGCTTTAGAGCAAGTCGTTAATTAGGAGTATTTCATAAAACATGGAATGCTTTATTTATAAATCGTAAGGATAAAAAATACCTTACAAAATTTAGTGTAATGAACATTCAACCAAACAGCGTTGTGGCGCTTACGTACGATTTGTACACCACAGAAAATGGCGAAGAAGTATTTGTAGAGAAGGCAACTGAAGAGCAGCCTTTGGTATTTCTATACGGAGTTGGAATGATGCTTCCGAAGTTTGAAGAAAACTTAAGCGGCCTTACTCAGGGCGCAAACTATGATTTCCATTTACCTGCTGCGGATGCATACGGCGAAAAAGATGCCAGCGCTGTAGCTGAACTTGGTTCTGATATGTTCGAAGGTATGGATAAACCAGAACTTGGGTCGGTATTACCTTTACAGGATAACCAGGGAAATCAGTTCAGAGCTAAGGTTGTCGGTGTAACAGATCAAAACGTTACCGTAGATTTAAACCATCCTATGGCAGGTCAGGATCTGCATTTTAAGGGTCAGATATTAAGTGTACGCGAAGCTACACAAGATGAACTGGCTCATGGTCACGCACATGGTGCTGACGGGCATTCTGGTCATTAATATAAGAAAAGCTTAAAGTCATTTCAACGCAGGAAATGACAAACTCTTATACTTTTAACGCAGACAGTATTCCCAACGCTGTCTGCGTTTCTTTTACTCTCCTGCGAAGAAAGCAGAATCAGTTTAAACCTGAGTGCAGCGTAGCTCCGGAAAAACTTCCGGACTATAGCGAAAAGCAGGACCAGACCACACCAACCGGTAGATTGCAGCTTTTCAAAATAATAAATCTTGCATTTGCTTTAAAAAATATAATCCCTATATTTGCACCTCATTTAAAAAAATAAATAACAATGTACGCAATAGTAAATATAGCCGGGCAGCAATTTAAAGTTGCAAAAGACCAGCACCTTTTTGTACACCGTTTACAAGGAGATGAGGGCGCTAGTATTGAATTTGACAATGTATTGTTAGCTGCTAATGGTAGTGATTTCAAAGTAGGTGCTGATGCACTGAAAGGCGCTAAAGTTTCTGCTAAAATCGTGTCTCATTTAAAAGGTGATAAAGTAATCGTTTTCAAAAAGAAACGTAGAAAAGGTTACAAAAAGAGAAATGGTCACCGTCAGCAATTCACAAAAATCGAAATCACTGGGATTTCTTTATAAGATAAGCTGAAAGGCAAAAGGTAAAAGCTTACCAAAGCTTAATAGATTGTTTAAACATAATTGGGTTTCCCGATTTAAAATATAAAATACAATGGCACACAAAAAAGGAGCCGGTAGTTCCAGAAACGGTAGAGAGTCGCATAGCAAACGTCTGGGAATTAAAATTTTCGGTGGTCAGTTAGCGATTGCTGGTAACATCATCGTTCGTCAGCGCGGAACAAAACATCACCCTGACAAAAACGTAGGTATTGGGAAAGACCATACTTTATTTGCTTTAACTCATGGAACAGTTGTTTTCAGAAAGAAAGCTGATAATAAATCTTATGTTTCTATTCTTCCAATGGATCTTGAAGATATTTCAGAATTGGTAACTCCAATTGTAGCTGCTCCAGTTTTAGAAGATGCTGCCCCGGTTGAAGCTGCTCCAAAAGCAAAGGCTGCTCCTAAGAAAGCAAAACCTGAAGCGGATACTGCAGAAGCAGAAGCTGCACCAGCTGAATAAGAATAAATTTAAAACATAGAAAACCCTGTTAATTTATATTAGCAGGGTTTTTTGTTGACTATTAGTTTTGATGATTTGCAATTTAGACGATAGGACAAATCTTATAACAAGAGAATTCTCACTGCGTTTGAAATGACAAAGCGAACTTTTAGATCAAGAGGTTGCCTCGATTTTTAAAATTCAAACCCTGTTAATTATATTAGCAGGGTTTTTTGTTGTATTTAGATTTGCCATTTAGATGAAAAGGGAAGTGGCACAGCGAATGGCCGGATCCTAATTCTCTCTTATCAGTAACTGCTCTGCAAATGCACGCAATGCTTTCTTCTTTTCTCCGTTGGCCGGAATTTTTTCAAGCGCCGATAATGCTTTTTCTGCAAAGGTATTCATCTGATGCTCCGCAAGCTGCCGTACGCCCAGTCTGTTATAAATTTCTGTTACGGCGCTTACTTTAACTTCCGGTTCCGGATTTTCTTCATTCAACCAAAAACTAAGTTCTTCTTTTTCCAGGTCCTCTGCTAATTCGAGCGCTTTAATTAAGAGAAAGGTTTTTTTGTTTGCAATAATGTCGCCGCCTACCTGTTTACCAAACTTCTCAGGGTCACCGTAAACATCAAGGATGTCATCCTGCAACTGGAATGCCAGACCAAGGTTTTCGCCGAAGTGGTATAATGCATCTGCCTCTTCAGGTTTGGCTTCGCCGATGAGTGCGCCAATTTTTAAACTCCCGGCAAGAAGGACTGCTGTTTTAAGCCGGATCATTTCCAGGTATTCATTCATGCTTACTTCTCCTAAGGATTCGAAGTTCATGTCAATTTGTTGGCCTTCACAAACTCCTGTCGCTGTTTCAGAAAATATATTCAGTACTTCCCGAAGAATAGAATCATCCACTTTCATCATTAATTGGTAGGCTTCAACCAGCATTACATCCCCTGACAGAATCGCAATACTATCGTTCCATTTTTCATGAACGGTTTCACTGCCCCGACGCAAGGGGGCTTTATCCATGATATCGTCATGCATTAATGTAAAGTTGTGGAAAACTTCAATTCCTATCGCAGGTTTTAAGGCTTTAATGATGCTGCCCTCAAACAGGTCGCAGGCCATGAGAAGCAGCGCGGGACGCATCCGCTTTCCTCCCAAAGCCATTATATACCGAATAGGCTCGTATAATTCTGCAGGCTGATTTGAATACTGTTTTTCAGCTATTTCTTTATTGACTAAATCCTGGAGTTGGATAATGTTGTACATGATGTTACTTGCTTCGCCTTAAAGGCACAATTTATTTGCCACTAAGGCGCATAGACACAAAGTTAGTTGCATAACTTGCCAATGACTAATTAATTTATAAAACGTTTTATACACCTGATTAAAGAAAGAGGCAGCGGTTAATTCGCTGATCCAAAGACTTAATAGCACGATTTTAATATTCTAATTCTCCAAGTTGTAAATCGTTCATTGTGGCTATCTTATATTCTAAAATCCCCACTCCTTGCTTGCGCCATTCATAACCAACGTAAAATCAATTTGTCTTTTACCTAAATCTACTTTCTTTACCAGGATTTTTACTTCGTCACCCAATTGGTATTTCTTCTTTTTACGTTGTCCGATGATACAATAATTCTTTTCATCCAGAACATAAAAATCATCAGAGATATCACGTAAGCGAATCATGCCTTCACATTTATTCTCGATGATTTCAACGTACATTCCCCATTCTGTAACTCCGGAGATAAGTCCGTCGAATTCGACACCTATATTATTTTCAAGATACTCTGCCTGTTTGTATTTTATCGAAGCACGCTCAGCATCTGCGGCTTTTTTCTCCATTTGAGAAGTATGAAGAGACTTTTTTTCAAATTCCTCTTCACTTACAGATTTACCACCTTCTAAATAATGTTCCAGTAAACGATGTACCATTACATCGGGGTACCGCCGAATAGGAGAGGTGAAGTGCGTGTAAAAGTCGAATGCTAATCCGTAGTGACTTGACTTTTTAGTAGTATAGATGGCTTTTGCCATAGAACGGATAGCCAGCTGAGTTAAAACGTTCTGTTCTTTTTTGCCTTCTACATCATCCATTAAGTGATTAAGTGAACGGGCAATCTCTTTATCGTTTTTTGTGTTGATTTTATACCCGAATCGTATGGCAAAGTTCGCGAAGTTTAACAATGCTTCTTCTTTTGGGGAGTCGTGGGCACGATATACAAAAGTAAATTTATTCTTTCCCTTGCCTTTGGTCGCGATAAACTCGGCTACTTTCCGGTTAGCCAAAAGCATGTAATCTTCGATCAGCTTGTGGGCATCTTTTCTTTCTTTCACATACACGCCCGTTGGTTTCCCGTCTTCATCTAACTGAAATTTTACTTCAGTGGTTTCAAAGCTAATCGCGCCTTCTTTGAACTTTCTTTCCCGAAGCTTATAAGCAAGTCCATTAAGAGTCTTTATTTCTTCGTAAAGCTCAGTAGAATTCCCTTCAATTATTTCCTGAGCTTCTTCGTAAGAGAAGCGCCTGTCTGAATGTATTACCGTTTTTCCGAACCATTGATTAACTACATGAGCGTTGTGGTCAAGTTCAAATACAGCGGCAAAGCAAAGTTTATCTTCTTTGGGACGAAGCGAGCATAATCCGTTAGATAATCTTTCAGGAAGCATCGGAATAACCCGATCGACCAGGTAAACAGATGTTCCGCGTTCAAAAGCTTCTTTATCAAGGGCTGAGTCTGGCAAAACATAATGGGAAACATCGGCTATGTGAACGCCTACTTCAAAGTTGCCATTTTCTAAGGTTTGAAAGGAAATAGCATCATCAAAATCTTTAGCGTCAAAAGGATCTATAGTAAATGTGAGGATATTTCTGAAATCCCTTCTCTTCTTTATTTCCTCATCATTAATATCTTCCGAAATTTCATTTGCCTCTTTTTCAACTTCTTCTGGGAATTGAAGAGGAAATCCATACTCGGCAAGTATGGCGTTCATTTCTGTGTTATTCTCGCCTTGTTTACCTAAAACCCGGGTAATAATGCCGATTGGGTTTTTTGCATCCTCGGGCCAGTCGGTGATTTTCGCAATAGCTTTTTCACCTTGTTGAGCGCCGTTTAAATCCTGTAAAGGAATAAAGATGTCGTGCACCATTTTTTTATCATCAGGAATAAAAAATGCAAAGCGTTCTGACACTTTTATAATTCCTGTGAACTCCATTTTGGCCCGCTCCAATATCTCTACAACTTCACCTTCCTTCCGTTTGCCGTTGGACTTTGCATAAACGTAAACCTTTACTTTATCGTTATGCAAAGCGGTTTTTAGTTTTCTTGGCGCTACATATATGTCTTTTTCGAACTCGTCATCAGGGATGATAAAACCCGAACCATCTGTTGTTATAGCTACTGTACCCGTTAAAAAAGTTTTAAGTTCCCGGAGCTGATATTTGCCTTTTTCTACTTCCTTGAATGTTCCTTTAAAGCTTTCATCTTCTAAAACTTCAAGAATTATTTGTCTTGACTCATCGTCATGAAGATTAAGTTTGGAAGAAATTTGCTTATAGTTTAAAGGCTTATTTCCGCCTTTTTCAATGATGTCTTTTATTAACTGGGTAAAGACCAGTTTTATATGGTTGGATTTCTTTTTTGCCATCAATAAGTTTTTGTAGGTTGTAAGTATAACAGAATATTACGAGAATTGCTTTATTCTACCATTGAAATATGCTGATCATCAATTATTGGAAGACCCTTGAATTTTAATAGTAGCTGAGCTGTTGTGATCACATCTTTTTCGCAATATGTCTTTATACGATTGAGGTCGTGGTCTTTCCAATAGACCCTGTGAACATCACTTCCGTTGATGTCATCTTTTGGTGTGGGTATATTAAAAATAGCGGCAAGCAGGTTTAGAGACGTGTAATTTTTATAATCGCCGAATTTCCAGAGGTCCATTGTGTCAAGGTGGTGAATTTCCCATGGTTTCTTGCCGCTGATGCGGAGTTGTTCGGGAATGCAAAGCTGATTTACCAGGGTTCTTCTGCACAAATACGGGAAGTCGAATTCTTTTCCATTATGGGCACAAAGAGTTAAGGTGTTGGGTTGCTTGTTTAAAAGCGCGATGAATCCGCTAAGCAGATGACACTCATCATCGCCGAAAAAAGATTTAATTCTGAGTCCGGAAATACCATTTTCTTTTGTGAAAATGCCAACCGAAATACAAATAATTTTGCCAAATTCAGCCCATATTCCTGCCCTCGGATAATACTCAGAAGCGGTTTCTTCTTTTCGCTGATAAAGGGTTTTTTGCTCCCAAAGTTCTTTGAATATTTCGGGTACTTCATCAAAGGTTGGGTATTGAGGGGCGGTCTCGATATCGAGAACCAGTAATTGCGTAAGGTCTATGTGTTCCAGCATTAAATTCATAAATAAGTTTTTGAATTTAATAAAATTTCGCAAAAGGAATTTTTTTATCCTATCATCACACCAACCTTATTCAAAACCGGTATCCTGATAAAGTTTGATTCAATAATACTTTCCGGAAGGAAAATGAATTTTTTATCATAGATATGACCACCAATGTAATAGCTAAGCCAGTATTCGTTGGTCAAGCCGAATACCTGCTCGTCAATGGCCTCAATTTTTGCGAAATCCTTGGGGCCTAAATCACCAATTGAATGACGCAGGATAGACGTTTTAACTTCTTCGCCGTCTTTTAATCCATAACCTTTAGAGCTGATTAAAACTGTTTCAATCGGCTCATCTTTGAGGTTGACAAGATAAACGTTCCAGTCTTTACTGTCTGGTGTTGCATTGTCAAGTACCACAGCTACGGCGATGTCTTCAACTATATTTTCAGGAAGATCTTTTTTCATAAACTAAAATAGTTTACCAACCTATAATTCAAAAAGCTGATTATTTCTTTTTAACCGCAGCTTTTTTGTTTTTGTTTTTGGCTTTAGTTTCAAAAGCGTCAGGGATCTGTTCGGTAATTAGTTTCTTTACATCATCCAGCGATAATATCTCCAGTTCCTCAGGAGTATATTTCTGATTAGTATCGGGATTTCTGCTGAGTTTCAACATTTGCTTTCCGAAACGGATAAAGGGACCCCAGCGGCCATTTTCAATCGCTATTTTTTCAGTTTCCCAGCTTTGGATAAATCTGTTGGCTTCTTTTTCGAGCTTTTTATCTATTAGTTCCTCAATCTCGGGCTGACTTAAGGTATCAAAATTAAATCGCGCAGGTATGTTTATAAACAGATCCTTCCATTTAATAAAGGGTCCGAATCGTCCTTTGCCCTTGGTAACAGGATGGCCCAGGTATTCGGCCACAGGAGCATCCACTGCAATTTTTTCATTGATGATTTCAATTGCACGTTCCTGGGTAACAGAAAGAGGATCTTCATTCTTCGGTAATGAAATAAAGGCTTCTCCCCATTTCACATAGGGACCGAAACGGCCAACGCCGATAATTACCTCTTTTTCTTCAAAATCCGCCAGCTTTAAGGGTAGTTTAAATAATTCGAGGGCTTCTTCCAGGGTAATAGAAGATACAGACTGAGACTTAAGCAAGCTGGCGTATCTTGGTTTTTCTTCGTTGTCAATTTCACCAATCTGCACCAGCGGGCCAAACTTCCCAACTTTTGTATAAACGTTTTTGCCGCTGGCAGGATCAATACCCAATAAACGTTCTCCGCTGGCTCTGTCAGCATGCTGAAGAGTGTTTTCCACTTCCAGATGAAATGGACTATAAAACGATTTAATCATTTCGGTCCACTCTTTTAAGCCCTGTGCAATTTCATCAAATTGCTTTTCTACAGAAGCAGTAAAGTGGAAATCGACGATGCCTTTAAAATGTTGTACCAGGAAATCGTTTACAACAGCACCAATATCGGTAGGGAAGAGCTTTGATTTTTCCGCTCCTGTGATTTCAGATTTTGTTTCTTTTTTTATGGTGCCATCCGCGAGTGTGAAAACGCAAAAATTCCTGGTTTTTCCATCACGGTCTTCTTTAACTACATACCCGCGATTTTGAATCGTTGAAATTGTTGGAGCATAAGTAGACGGACGGCCAATTCCCAGTTCTTCAAGTTTTTTAACCAGACTGGCTTCAGTATACCTGGCAGGAGGCCTGCTGAAACGTTCTGTAGCTTTAATTTCCTGTGCCTGTAATTGCTGTCCCTTGTTTAAAGGAGGCAGAATAGCATTGTCAGTTTCCTCGCCATCCAGGTGGATCTCGGTTTCTTCATCTGTAGACTCCATATAAACCTTCAGGAAGCCATCAAACTTCATCACCTCACCATTTGCCACAAAATTTTCTTTTCTTGTTGAAATGGCAATTTTCGCGGTTGTTTTCTCAAACTGCGCTTCACTCATTTGCGAAGCGATAGCACGTTTCCAGATTAACTCATACAGTCGCGTTTCTGAAGCATCTCCATTAATAGTGTGCTGTTCGAAATACGTTGGACGTATGGCTTCGTGAGCTTCCTGCGCTCCGGCAGATTTAGTTTTAAATGTTCTCTGCTGATGATATTTGGTGCCATAAGCTGAATTTATTTCAGCTGCAGCGGCATTTAAAGCAGTTTCTGATAAGTTTACCGAATCAGTACGCATATATGTAATCTTTCCCGATTCGTAAAGCTTCTGAGCTACGGTCATCGTTCTTGAAACCGAGAATCCTAACTTTCTGCTTGCCTCCTGTTGTAAGGTTGACGTTGTGAACGGAGGGGCGGGGTTTCGTTTAGTAGGACGTGTTTCTAAACTTGATATGGTATAAGTGGCAGGAATACAGTCTTCTAAGAATTTTGTTGCTTCGGCTTCAGTGTCATAGCGCTCAGGCAATTCTGCTCTGAACAGTTCTTTCGCTTTCCCTGTAGAGAAAATGGCGATAATTTTATAGGCAGCAGCACCTTTAAAATTCGTGATCTCGCGTTCACGTTCAACTATTAATCTTACCGCGACAGACTGTACACGACCTGCAGACAGGGATGGTTTAACCTTTTTCCATAAAACTGGAGAGAGTTCAAAACCTACCAGGCGGTCCAGAACACGTCGTGCTTGTTGAGCGTGTACCAGGTTGTAGTCGATTTTTCGGGGAGTATCTATTGCTTTTAAAATTGCAGGTTTTGTGATTTCATGAAATACAATACGTTTTGTTTTGTCTTCTTTTAATCCCAAAGTTTCAAAAAGGTGCCATGAAATAGCTTCTCCCTCGCGGTCCTCATCCGATGCTAACCAGACCATTTCGGCTTCTTTGGCAAGTTTTTTCAGTTCATTTACTACCGCTCTTTTATCGGCAGGAACTTCATACTTCTGGTCGAAATTGTTGTTTACATCAATTGCATCATCGGTTTTTACCAAATCACGAATGTGACCATAGCTTGATTTTACCAGGAAATCCTTGCCTAAATATCCTTCTATTGTCTTTGCTTTTGCCGGTGATTCAACTATGAGTAGATTTTTTGCCATTCAAGAACCTTTTTTTGCAAATAAAGACATTAAAAGAAGGAATGCAAAATGATTTCACTTAAGATGAAAGGAAAAGGACAAATTATGTGAGGGAATTTTGTTGTTAAGGGATTGATTTATAGGCTTAATGTGGTAATCAGGAGTCGAGGAACTTATTCGAAGGGTTTTGAAAATGAGAAATTCCTGGTGTTGTGTTTGGAGGGGCCATATGCTCAGCCGCCGTTCTGTTCGGGCCATCGCCCGGGCTTCGGTTACTTTCTTTTAATTTTTAAGGTTGTATCTCTTTGGGGAAGGTTGTTTTCTGACAAGGTGCCAAATACAACGCCATTGAAGCGCCAGCAACCCTTCAAATCTGCAGC